>NZ_DATCML010000010.1:0-10634 GCF_036563385.1 Phenylobacterium sp. | reverse complement strand
GAGATGATCATGCCCGGCGACAACGCCGAGCTGGACGTCGAGCTGATCACGCCGATCGCCATGGACCAGGGCCTGCGCTTCGCCATCCGCGAAGGCGGCCGGACCGTCGGCGCCGGCGTGGTGGCCAAGATCATCGAGTAGCCCTTAGCTACACGAGCGACACGAGAGAGGCCGTCGGGGCGACCCGACGGCCTTATTCTTTGGCCAAACGCCCCCGCGGCGAAGCCCGGTCGACGCACCACACGGACAACGGCAGGAAGCGTGGCCGTGCGGCTCCGCCGGCCCGTCGTGTGGCTCCGAAGGCTCGTGACCCGCTACGTGGAGGTCGCGCGCGCCGGTTGCGTCGTGAGGCCGCGCCTCGCGTCCAAGGTGCAGCGGCCCCAAAGGAAAACAGACACTTACCCATTCGACATAACGGCGAAATTCCCGTTGCCGGGCTCCGAGTCCGGGCGCACAGTTGACCGGTCCGAACGGGGACAGGACGTGTGCCAGGGGAACGACGCATGCGCGTATCAGGGAGTTTGGCGGCCATGGCTTCGGCGATGGCCCTTGTGGGGTGCGGCGAAGGCGCGACGAGCAGCGCCCAGGCCTCCGGCGGCGAGGCGCAGGGCCAGAAGGTGGTCGCCATCGGGTGCCCCAAGGCGCCGCAGCCGGATTGCGTGACGGTGACCTCGGGCGGCAAGGCCTATGACGTCACCGGGGCGGGGATCGACCTCTCGCGCGGGGTCGCGGTGGCGGTGACCGGCATGGCGGCGGGCGAGGTGACAGCCTGCGGGCCCAAGCTCACCGACGTCAAGGTCGAGTACCAGGGCCTGCAGTGCGCGGCGCCGGCGCCGCCCGCCACCGGGCGCTAGCGGTCGAGGTTGTCGGTCTGATCGGCGTCTGACTGGTTCGGCGCGGGCGCGCCCGGCAGGGGCGCGCCCGTGGCTGGATCGGTCATGGTCTTGGCGTTCTGCGTCGAGCCTTCGGAGCCGTCCGGCTCCTGGGACGGCCGCGGCGGGCTGCCGGGCTTCATCTCGTCGTCGCGATTGTACTGCTTCTCAAGATCCTGGCCGGCCATGCTCGCCTCGGGACTGGGGTGCGTCGTGTGGCATCCGGAACGGCCGGGACGGCCCTTCGATCCCGCCTTGCCCGGCGCAGACCCGCCTGCTAGATGAGCCGGCTCCGGCGATGAGCCGAACGCGCCGGACGGCCTGCCGCTTTCCGGCGCGCTCTTCATTGACGGAGCGCCGGGCCGAAATTGGGCTGGTCGTAGGAGTGTAGCTCAGCTGGTAGAGCATCGGTCTCCAAAACCGAGGGCCGGGGGTTCGAGTCCCTCCACTCCTGCCACCCTATATATGTCCAAGCGCAATGAACCGGGGCCGGCCGACGCCGCCCCCAACCGACGAGTTTGAAGACGCCGCCATGGCCAGGAAACCGGGCTCGACCCCGCAAGCGATGAAGAACCGCGCCGCCAAGACGGCTGCGGTCATGAGCGCGCCGGCGGCCGTCGCCCAGCCGCCCAAGAAGAAGACCAGCCCCGGCCAGTTCCTGAGGGAAGTGCGCGCCGAGGCCCGCAAGATCACCTGGACGAGCCGCAAGGAAACCTGGATCACCTCGGTCATGGTGGCGATCATGGTCGCCCTGGCCGCCGTGTTCTTCTGGGTCGCGGACAATGCCATCCGCTTCCTGCTGTCCCTCGTCCTCCGTCTGGCGAACGCCGGGTAAAGAAATGTCCGAAGCCGCAACGCAAGCTAACCCGCGCCACAAGTGGTACATCGTCCACGCCTACTCGAACTTCGAGAAGAAGGTGGCGGAGTCGATCAAGGAACAGGCTCACGCCCAGGGCCTCGACGAGAACTTCTCCGAAATCCTGGTGCCCACCGAGGACGTGGTGGAGATCCGCCGCGGCCGTAAGGTCAACTCTGAGCGCAAGTTCTTCCCCGGCTACGTGCTGGTGAAGATGGAGATGACCGACGAGGCCTATCACCTGATCAAGAACACCCCGAAGGTGACCGGTTTCCTGGGCTCCGGGTCCAAGCCGATCCCGGTGTCGGAGAAGGAAGTGGCCCGCATCATCGGCGCCATCGAAGAGGGCGTGGAGCGGCCGAAGCCGACCGTCACCTTCGAGATCGGCGAGCAGGTGCGCGTCACCGACGGTCCGTTCGCCAGCTTCAACGGCTCGGTGGAACAGGTCGATGAGGAGCGCGCCCGCCTGCGGGTCACGGTGTCCATCTTCGGCCGCGCCACCCCGGTGGAGCTCGAATACGGCCAGGTCGAAAAGATCGCCTAGGTTCTCGAAGAACCACGGAACACACGGAAGACACGGAAGGGCGGTCCTGCGGGGCCGCCCTTTCTTTTTGGGCTATGCGACGGTGAGCCCGGTCGTTCTGGTCCACGAACGACACGAACCACACGAACGGGGTCCCAGGCGGCGCGGATCGGTCGCGTTCGTGTGGTTCGTGGACAATATTGCGGCTCCGCCGCGCCGGAGGCCGGCCGCCGTTCCTGCATGTCCGTGTATTTCCGTGGTTCTTCCAGCGCCGCGGTTGTTTCCGGGTGGGGTTGCTGGTACATGCGCGCGCTTCGCCGGGATGCTGGCGAGTTCAAATCCGTGGGAGGGGGTGGCCAACGCGACCCCGCAACGACCACGGCTCAATCCGGCCGGGCTTCCCGGCCATGAGGAGCAAAGATGGCCAAGAAGATTCTGGGCTACATCAAGCTGCAGGTGCCCGCGGGCTCCGCCACCCCGTCGCCGCCCATCGGGCCGGCGCTCGGCCAGCGCGGCGTCAACATCATGGGCTTCTGCAAGGAGTTCAACGCCCGCACCGAGAAGGAACAGAAGGGCACGCCCCTGCCGACCGTGATCACGGTCTATCAGGACAAGTCCTTCACCTTCGTCACGAAGACCCCGCCGGCGACCTACTACATCAAGCAGGCCGCGGGCATTAAGTCCGGCGCGAAGACCACCGGCCGCGAGACGGTCGGCAAGATCACCCGCACCCAGCTGCGCGAGATCGCCGAGAAGAAGATGAAGGACCTCAACGCCAACGACGTCGAGGCCGCCGCCCGCATCATCGAGGGCTCCGCCCGCTCGATGGGCCTGCAGATCGTGGAGGCCTAAGAGATGGCGAAGCAACCGAAGCGCACCCAGAAGTGGACCGGCGACCGCACGGCCGCCCACGGGGTCGAAGACGCCGTCAAGCTGGTGAAGGCCAACGCCAACGCCAAGTTCGACGAGACCATCGAGATCGCCGTGAACCTGGGCGTCGACCCGCGTCACGCCGACCAGCAGGTCCGCGGCGTGGTCAGCTTGCCGTCCGGCACCGGCCGTGACGTCCGCGTGGCCGTGATCGCCAAGGAAGCCAAGGCCGCCGAGGCCCAGGCCGCCGGGGCCGACGTGGTCGGCGCCGAAGACCTGGTGGAGCGCATCCAAGGCGGCTTCATGGACTTCGACCGCGTGATCGCGACCCCCGACATGATGGCCCTGGTGGGCCGCCTCGGTAAGGTGCTGGGCCCGCGCGGCCTGATGCCGAACCCGCGTGTCGGCACCGTGACCCCGAACGTCGCCCAGGCCGTCAAGGACGCCAAGGGCGGCGCGATCGAGTTCCGCACCGAGAAGACCGGCATCATCCACGCCGGCATCGGCAAGGCCTCGTTCACGGAAGACCAGCTGCTGGCCAACGTGCGGGCCCTGGTGGACGCGCTGAACCGCGCCAAGCCGTCGGGCGCCAAGGGCACCTACATCAAGAAGATCAGCCTCTCCTCGACGATGGGGCCGGGCTTCAAGGTGGACGCGGGCTCGCTGGGCGCCTAGGCGCCGGCGACCTGAGAGAGACCAAGGGAAGGGCGCGGGCCGCGAGGTCCGCGCCCTTTTCGTTTGTGGCGGCTCGCCCAAGCGCGGCCGTTCGCGCTACGCTGTTCTGCGAAGCAGCAGGGGAGGGTGGTGCGATGTGGCGTGCGTTCCTGGCGGTCGTGGCCGCGCTGGCCCTGGGAGTTCCGGCGGCCAAGGCCGAGCGGTTCGAGTTCGTGGCCCTGGGCGACACCGCCTACAACCTGCCGCGCGACCTGCCGGTCTATGACGCCCTGATCCAGACCATCAACCGGGCGAGGCCGGCCTTCTCGATCCATGTGGGAGACACATGGGGCGCGGAGCCGTGCACCGAGGCCAACCACAGCTATGTGCTGGCCCAGTTCGCCAAGTTCGACCATCCGGTGGTCTACACCCCGGGGGACAACGAGTGGGTGGACTGCCGGCGGCCCGACGTGCTGGAGGCCTACCATCGCTACACCGCAGGCAAGGCGACGCCGCAGGATCTCGCCCTGCTGCTGCCGCTGCGGGCGTTCGACGGCGCGTGGTCGGCGGCCGGTTTCGCCGACCCGCTGGGCAGCCTGAGGACGATCCGCCAGACCTACTTCGGCAAGCCGCAGAGCCTGGGCGGCCGCGCCATGCCCCTGGTGCGCCAGACCGACGTCATGCCGGACACCCAGACGGCGGAGAACACCCGCTGGGAGAGGGGCGGCGTGGTCTTCGCCACGATCAGCGTGCCGGGCTCCGGCAACGGGGTGACGCTGAACGACGAGGTCCGCCTGCGCGAGGCGGTGGCCCGCAACCGCGCCAACGTGGCGTGGATCAAGGCCGCTTTCGCCGAGGCCAGGGCGAAGAACGCCAAGGCGGTGGTCCTGGCCCTGCAGGCCGGGCTCTTCGTGGAGGGCGAGGGCGGCGACTTCACCGGCAAGGCCGTGCGCGGCGGGAGCGACGGCCCGTTCTACTGGACGGTGTTCGCCATCCGCGACGAGGCGGCGAAGTTCGGCAAGCCCGTGCTGCTGATCAACGGCGACTACCACGACCTGGTGATCGACCGCCCGTTCATGGTCAGCCAAGGCGAGGCCAAGCCGCCGCTCTACGCCAACATCACCCGCCTGCAGGTCTACGGGGCGCCCGAGCTGAAGGCGGTGCGGGTGAAGGTCGACACGGACACCCCCTGGGTGTTCGGCTTCGAGCCGCTCTACTGAGATGGGCGTGGAGCTGGAGCCGTGCGGGCCCGAGCGGCGGGAAGTCGTGGCCAACCTCTTCCAGTTCTACGTCCATGACTTCGCGGACTTCTGGATCAGCCGGCAGGCCGACTTCCAGGAGGACGGCCGCTTCGGCCGCTATCCGCCGCTGGACGCCTTCTGGGACGAGCCCGGCGGGGAGGCCTTGCTGATCCGCGCCGATGGCCGGCCAGCAGGCTTTGTGCTGATCAACCGCGAGGGCCACTCGGGCCTGCCGTGCGATTTCAACATGGGCGAGTTCTTCGTCGGGCGGCCCTACCGCCGCGGCGGCGTGGGCCGGGCGGCGGCGCTGGCGGCGATGCGGGCGCGGCCGGGTCTCTGGGAGATCGCCGTCGCGAGGCGCAACCTGCCCGCCCAGGCCTTCTGGCTGCAGGTGGCCGCCGCCGCCGCCTCCGGCCCGATCGAGGCGCTGGATCGCGACGATGCGCGCTGGAACGGTCCCGTCCTGCGCCTGACCGTGGCAGGGTGAGGCCATGGAACTGAAGACCACCCGATACGAGGTCCTGGAGGACGGGGTCGCCCTCGTCACCCTCTCGCGCCCGAAGCGGCGCAACGCCTGGACCGGGCGGATGCACACCGAGTACCGCTGGATCCTGGCGCAGGCCGACGCCGACCCCGTGGTGCGCGCGATCGTCGTCACCGGCGATCCTGAGGGCCAGGCGTTCTGCGCCGGCGCCGACCTGCAGGCGCTCGAGGGCCATTCCGAGAAGGGCGGCTACGATCCGGGCACGCCGCAGGACATCGCCACGCCGGGCTACGGCGTCGATCCGGCCTTCGACGCGGCCTTCGCCTACCACTTCGGGGTCGGCAAGCCGATCCTGGCGGCGATCAACGGCGCGGCGGCCGGCGTCGGCCTGGTGCTGGCCGCCTTCGCGGACCTGCGGTTCTGCGCGCCCGGCGCGAAGTTCACGGCGGCCCACGGACGCTTCAATTTTCCGGCGGAGTTCGGGCTGTCCTGGTTGCTGCCGAGGATCGTCGGCCTGACGCATGCCAACGACATTCTGCTGTCCTCGCGGGTGTTCACGGCCGAGGAGGCCATGGCGATGGGGTTCCTGAACCGCATCGTCGCGCCCGAGCGGCTGATGGACGAGGCGGTGGCCTACGCCCGAACCCTCGCCCGATCGGTCGCGCCCGGCTCGGCCCGGGAAACCAAGCGGCAGATCTACCGCGACCTGCACCGCGACGCGGCGAGCTCGGTGCGCGCGGCGGAGGCCCTGCTCGAGGCGATGGTCCGCGAGCCCGACTACAAGGAAGGCGTGAAGGCCTGGACCGAGAAGCGGCCGCCTGCCTGGCGCGGCTGACGTGCGGCGCGAACCGGGCGGTTGAGTTCGCGAGGGCTTTCCTGTATGAGCCGCGCCTTCACGTCGGTCCCTCCGGGGAACGGCGAGGGCAGGGGCCTTCCTGAGACCCCTGGGCCTGTCAGAGAACTGCGGGGAGCCAGGGGTCGCCTGGCGCCATAACGCGGAGGAGAGCCCTCCTTCGGCCGCCGGGAGACGGGAAGATGATAGTCCGCGACCGAGCCCTCCGGGCTGCGGCGTGCGGCTGCGGCTTCTCTCACTCGACAGGTAGCTTACCGGCTCGCGCATCCCGCGCGGGTCGAACCTGAGTATGGAGACCGCAATGGACCGCGCTCAAAAGCAGGAAGCCATCGAGTCGCTGAAGAGCGATTTCGCGGCTGCCGGCGCCGTGGTCGTGACCCACTACATGGGTCTGACCGTTGCGGAAATGACCGATCTGCGGGGCCGTCTGCGCGAGCAGGGCGCCCAGCTGAAGGTGGTCAAGAACACCCTGGCCCAGAAGGCTCTGGACGGTGCGATCGGCGAAGCGGGCGACAGCCTCTTCAAGGGTCCCGTCGCCATCGCCTTCGCGCCGGATCCGGTGTCGGCCGCCAAGGTCGCGACCCAGTACGCCAAGGACAACGACAAGTTCTCCGTCGTTGGCGGCTTCATGGGTGAACAGGTGCTGGACAAGGCTGCGGTGACCGCGCTCGCGACCCTGCCGTCCCTCGACCAGCTCCGCGCCAAGCTCATCGGCCTCATCCAGGCTCCGGCGACCAAGGTCGCGGGCGTCCTGCAGGCGCCGGCGGGTCAGCTGGCGCGCGTCTTCAACGCGTACGCGACCAAAGACGCCGCCTGATCGTCATCTTCCCGACAACCCCTATCAATCTAAGGACCAACTGAAATGGCCGACCTGCAAAAGCTCGTGGACGACCTGTCCGCCCTGACCGTCATGGAAGCCGCTGAGCTCTCCAAGCTGCTCGAAGAAAAGTGGGGCGTGTCCGCCGCCGCTCCGGTGGCCGTGGCCGCCGCTCCGGGCGCGGGTGGCGCGGCTCCGGCCGAAGCCGCTGAAGAGCAAACCGAGTTCACCGTTGTTCTGACCGGCGGCGGCGACAAGAAGATCAACGTGATCAAGGAAGTCCGCGCTGTCCGTCCGGACCTCGGTCTGAAGGAAGCCAAGGACCTCGTCGAAGGCGCTCCGCAGAACGTGAAGGAAAACGTTTCCAAGCAGGAAGCGGAAGAGATCAAGAAGAAGCTCGAAGAAGCCGGCGCCTCCGTCCAGGTGAAGTAAGCCTGGCGGCGTCAGCAGACGCTTCCAAAGATCGAGGGCCGGGGGGCGACCCCCGGCCCTTTTTCTATGCCCGCATGGCCATGCTACGCTCCGGCCCATGATCGAACCCGCCGCCCTGGTCAGCGCCTTCGTGCACGGGATCGCGGTGGGGCTCACCCTCGTCGTCATGGTGGGCGTCCTGCGCAGCGGCCTCGGCCGGCACGTCAAGATCGCGGCCACGCTGTTCAGCCTCAGCGTCGCCTCCTGGCTGATCAATGAGTCGTTGGACCTGTGGCAGGCGCTGGGCACGCCCTGGCCGGTCTATGTGCTCGCCTGCGGGGTGGCGGGGCTCTTCTGGCTGTTCGTGCTGGTGGTGTTCGCCGACCTCAAGGTCACCCCGCTAACGCTGGCGCCGGCGGCGCTGATGCTGGTCTCGGGCGTGGTGATGAAGGCGGCGCCTGCCTGGCTCGATCCGATCTGGATCGCCCGCAACCTGTTCGCCGGCCTGCTGGCCCTGCATGCCGCCAGCGTCATCTGGCGCGGCTGGTCGGGCGACCTGGTGGAGGGGCGGCGGCGCTTCCGCGGCCTGTTGCTGGGCCTGGCCTGTCTGTTCGTCGTGCTGGAGGTGGGCGTCTCGTTCGGCTACCGCCTCACCCGCGACCACGCCTGGCTGGAGCTGGCGGTCGGCCACACCGGCGGCGGTCTGCCGGTGGCGCTGCTGGCCATGTCCCTGGCCGCCCTGATGCTGCGGCCGGATCCTGCGGTGTTCGGCGCGCCCCGCCGCCTCGAGCCGGGGGCGGACCCCAGGGCTGAGGCGGCCGACCGGCTGGCGCTGGAACGGCTCGACGCCTTGATGCGGCAGGAGGCCTGGCGGCGCGAAGGGCTGACGATCGGCGACCTGGCCCGCGACCTCGGACTGCCCGAGCACCGGTTGCGCCGGCTGATCAATGGGCGGCTCGGGCACCGCAACTTCGCGGACTTCCTCAACGCGCATCGCATCGAAGCGGCCAAGCGGCGGCTGGCCGATCCCGCGGAGGCCCGCACCACCGTGGCGGCCATCGCCTTCGACCTCGGCTACGGATCGCTCGGGCCCTTCAATCGCGCCTTCCGCGCCGCGACCGGCGCGACCCCCACGGCGTGGCGACGCAATTCTCTCGGCGCGGCCTCGCCCGAACTGAAAGAAGCCGTCTGATTCCGAAATCGGCGAGGTTCGTCCGACCCCGGCGAGACGCCGGCCGGTTCCCACCGCTCTCCTTCGTGGCGCCAACACGAGGAGACCGTCATGGACGCCATACTGTCAGAGGTCGGACGCATCTGGTGGCGCGAGCTCGAGCCGACCCTAACGCGCTATGCCGTCTTCACGGTGGGCGTCTGGCTCCTTCTGTGGGTGCTGCTGAGCCCGTGGTTGAAGGCGCGGAAGATCCGCGCCGAGAGCCCGCCGGCCCGGCAGATGGCCACCGAGCTTTTCTTCTCCCTGCGTTCCATGGCGATCTTCGCCACGGTGGGCGTGCTGATGGCCTTCATGTATCGCGCGGGCGCCTATCCCCTGACCCACGTGGCCGACGGTTGGGGTCCGGCGTGGTTCGCCATGTCGCTGGTGGCGGGGATCGTCGGCCTCGACGCCTGGTTCTACTGGTCGCACCGCGTCATGCACCATCCGCGATGGTTCCGGCGCTTCCATCGCCGCCACCATCGCAGCCACAATCCCTCGCCGTTCACCGCCTACAGCTTCGACGTCGGCGAGGCGCTGGTCCTGATCGGGTTCGTGGTGGTCTGGCCGATGGTCTTCCCCATGCCGTCCAGAGCCATGCAGTGGGTGATGCTCTACCAGATCGTCACCAACACCCTGCTGCACTCGGGCTATGAACTGATGCCGGCGCGCCGAGACGGCCGGCCGATGCTGGACTTCATCGTCACCACCACGCACCACGACCTGCACCACGCCCAGGCCGGCTGGAACTACGCCGCCTGGTTCACCTGGTGGGACCGCTGGATGGGCACCGAACACCCCGAGTACCGGGCCCGCTTCGCCCGGGTGGCCTGGCGTCCGTTCGGGAATGCGCCGGCCCCGATCGCGGCCGAATAAGCGTCACTACAAGCGGTAGGAAAAAAACCTAGCGCTACCGCAACGGGTGGGAACTTCCAAAGCGGCTGTCTGGTTTGGGGCCTGCGCGACCAGCGTAGACTATCGGAAGCTAGCACTACCCGGGACTATCTCCGGGACTGACCAGAAGGCGGCGTCGGGATCTCCACCCGGCGCCGCCAACTCGTCTGGGCTCAGGGGCTTCCGATCTCCGGGCGAAGAGGGTGAGAAAAGTGCGGAGAAGGGGGCTTCCCTTCCGGCGCGAAAAAGCCTATCTTCGCCTCTTCGCGAAATTTCCGACTCCGATACGCGGCTTTTCGCGCGTCTACGCTCCGAGGCATGGCCAGCCGCCCTCCGGCCATGCGAGGGAGCGCCCCTGACGACACAGGGGCTTCCAGCGTCCGGCTCCCCACAGGGAGCACGAGGGTGGACGCAGGATACTAAAGCTCGACGGTGCGAGTCCGTTCCCGCCCGTCCTCAAGGGATCAAAATGGCGCAGTCCTTCACCGGTAAGAAGCGGATCCGGAAATCTTTCGGCCGCATCCCTGAAGCCGTGCAGATGCCGAACCTCATCGAGGTTCAGCGCTCGTCGTACGAGCAGTTCCTGCAGCGCGAAGTGCGTCCGGCCGAGCGCCGCGACGAGGGCGTGGAGGCGGTCTTCAAGTCCGTCTTCCCGATCAAGGACTTCAACGAGCGCGCGGTGCTCGAGTACGTCTCCTACGAGTTCGAGGAGCCGAAGTACGACGTCGAGGAATGCGTCCAGCGCGACATGACCTATGCCGCGCCGCTGAAGGTCAAGCTGCGGCTGATCGTGTTCGAGACGGACGAAGAGACCGGCGCCCGCTCCGTGAAGGACATCAAGGAGCAGGACGTCTACATGGGCGACATCCCGCTCATGACGGAGAAGGGCACCTTCATCGTCAACGGGACCCAGCGCGTCATCGTCTCCCAGATGCACCGCTCGCCGGGC
>NZ_DATCML010000009.1:0-2487 GCF_036563385.1 Phenylobacterium sp. | reverse complement strand
CGCGTCCACGGTCTGCGGGGTGGGGTCGACGATGTCGAGCACGCGCTTGTGCGTGCGGATTTCGAACTGCTCGCGCGACTTCTTGTCGATGTGCGGCGAGCGGTTGACGGTGAATTTCTCGATGCGCGTCGGCAGCGGGATGGGCCCGCGCACGGTGGCGCCGGTCCGCTTGGCGGTGTTGACGATCTCGCGCGTGGAATGGTCCAGCACGCGGTGGTCGAACGCCTTCAGGCGGATGCGGATGTTCTGACGATCCATATCGCTCTTTTCGTTCCCTACAGACGGCGGCCCGTCCGCGTGATCTCGACCATTTCAAAGACCAACCCGGACGCTCGCGAGAGAGCCCGTACGCGTAAGTCCGCTACAAACGACTTAGGCCCGCGCGCAACCCGCGAGGGCCCTTCCCGAAACGCTAAGTTTTAGCACTGTCTCAGGTCCGTTCTGCGAGCCGCGTCTGCGCCGAAGCGCACAGCCGGTCCAACAGGAGGCGCGTAGATACCTATGCGACTCGTCTTCGTCAAGCGCCCGCGGGCGCTCGCTTCCTCGGGGGCCTAGCTGCTGGCGGTGAGTGGCCCGCTGGAGCGACGGTCCAGCCGATGATGGATCAGACCACAAGCCAAGGCCACCAGACCGCAACAGAGTGGGACGGGCGCGTAGGTCGCCGAAGCCACACCGAACTCCGGCGCAATCTCGAGAAGCAGCAGCGACACAAGCCCATGAAGCAGCCAGGCGAGCGCGCAGAACCAACAAGCCAGCTTGCCCCACCAGGCGGGACGCCACGCCAGGTAGCCGAAAAGGCCCGCCGCGATCCCGAAACCCACGAAGGCCGCCGCAGGACCCAGGACGCCCGGCGACTCGGGGCCGGTGAACTGTTCCGCCAGTCGCGCCGCGGGACCAATGGCCATCCAGGCGCTCAAGACCCCGACGTCTGCCACCATGACCATGTAGATGATCCGCAGGCCGCGAGCGGCCTGCGGGGGGCTACGTCCCGCGGCTGTTTTCCGCCCGTGACGTTGACGCTCAGCTTCAGTGGGCGACGATCCCCAACGCCAGAACCAAAGCACGTACAGCGCGCCAAGGGGCAGGGACACACTCAGCGACATCGCCTCGGTGACGGGCCATCGCAGAGTGAAACTGGCGAACGCCAGCAGCACCCAGAGCCACTTCCGCAGGAATTTGTCGGATCGCACGATCACCCAGAGGGCGCCGATCCAGATCGCCACCGAAGTCGCGACCGCGACCACGATCCACGGCTCAGCCATCAGAGTGGCCCAGAGCTCCGACATGAGAACGTCCTCCCCGCCAAATCGTCGGGGAAGGACGTCATTAAGGTCAAGCTTGTCCGGTCAGTTCCCCACGTGAATGGCGCCGGAGCCCATCACCGAGCGGGAAATCTCCCCCCTCACCTGCTTGACGTTAATGTCGCCGGAGCCGGCGATGCGGGCCTTCAGGCTGTCGGCCACGCCGTCGAAGTCCACGTCCCCGGAGCCGGCGACGGACACCGTCATCACCGAGGCGCGGCCGCCGTCCACCTTCACGTCGCCCGATCCGGCGATGGAGACATCCAGGGGGCCTGACACCGAGGCGGCCGCCACGTTGCCGGAGCCGGCGATGTTCACGTCCAGGCCGCCGCGGACCGCCGCGGTGGCCACGTCGCCGGACCCGGCGATGCGGATGCGGGCCGAGCCGGCCGTGCCCGTGCGGGTGTCGCCCGAGCCCGCCTGGCTCACCCTCAGGCGGCCTTCGACATTGGCGACGGTCCAGTCGCCGCAGCCGGCGTTCTCGAGCTCCAGGCTGGCCGAGCGGCCCACCGAGCCGAACACGGCGCCTTCGGCGTCGACGACCGCGTCCCGGGGCGTGCGCACCACGACCTGCGGCATGTCCGCCCAGCCGATCTCGCCCACGCCGCGGACCTCCACCGAGGCGTTCGGCGCCGCGCCCCGGCAGCTGCGGATCTTCCGCTCCAGGTCGCCGTCGATGATGGTGCGGTCCGCCACGGTGCGGATCTGCAGCGGCAGGCGCGGGTTGGTCCGCACCAGCTCGACCTTGATGTCGCTCCGGTTCTCCGGGATCACGGTCACCCGCGCCACCGCGTCGCGGATCTCCACCATGGCGGCCTGCGCGGCGCCGGCGGTCATCATCGCCGCCCCCGCGGCCAGTAGAGCGATCGGAAGACGCATCGCCTTCTCTCCTGTCCAAAACCCAGGATGAAGCTAGCCGGGAGATGCAACCGAAACAGCTTAAATCGAGGTCATGACATCGCCGTCATGGAGCGGCTGGACGGCAAAGAAAAAGGCCGTCGGGTCGCCCCGACGGCCTCTCTCGTGTCGCTCGTGTAGCTGAGGACTACTCGATGATCTTGGCCACCACGCCGGCGCCGACGGTCCGGCCGCCTTCGCGGATGGCGAAGCGCAGGCCCTGGTCCATGGCGATCGGCGTGATCAGCTCGACGTCCAGCTCGGCGTTGTCGCCGGGCATGATCATCTC
>NZ_DATCML010000018.1:0-20390 GCF_036563385.1 Phenylobacterium sp. | reverse complement strand
GGACGCCGCCGCCTGCGTTTCTCTTTCCAATTCAACGATGTCAAAGACCCGATCCTCTCCAGAGGACCCCGCTGTTTTGCGCCGGCGGCCGGCGGAGGCGGCTATCTAGGGAACCACCTCAGAACTGTCAACCAGCCTTTTTGGGCTTTCTTCCGATCATCTCCGGAGGCCGGAGGGGACCAGAAGACCGACCAAGATCGTCTCCGGAATTGATCCGGCGGCGGCCGTGGGCGATGTCGGTTGACGCTCGGGTATCTAAGGCTTTCGATCGGGAAATCAAGACCTTGGTCAATCTTTCCGTCTTCGGATCGCCCCGCCCCCGAGCGGGAGGCGCTATCTATTCGCGCCCCTGGCTGGCGTCAACCGGCCGGTCCGGAGTTTGTTGAGACCGGCGGATTCCGAAGATCCCGCCGGGCCTGCCTCGTCCGGACAGAAGCCCAGATAGGAGCGGGCGCCCGCCGTGCAAGCGACTGCGACAGTCTGGCGCCGCGCCCTCGCCTTCCCTCCCGCCACGCCCTAAAAGGGGCGCCGGGAGGCGTCCTCACTTCGTCATGCTGTCTCAGAAGGCCCGCTACGCGCTCCGCGCTCTCGTCGAACTCGCGCGCGCCGACACGCCCCAGGTCACCTCGGGTGAACTGGCGCTGCGGGCCGACGCCCCGCGCAAGTTCCTGGAAGCGATCCTCCTGGAGCTGGCGCGCAATCACCTGGTGGTCAGCCGCCGGGGCAAGTTCGGCGGCTACACCCTCTCGCGGCCGGCGCAGGACGTCAGCTTCGCCGAGGTGATCCGCGTCATCGACGGGCCGCTCGCGCTGGCGCCTTGCGTGAGCCCCAGGCTCAACTACCGCAAATGCGACGACTGCCCCGACCGTGACGCCTGTTCGCTCCGTGAGGCCCTGCTCCGCGCCCGGGACGCCACGGCCAGCGTGCTGGAGGGTTACACCCTGGCCGACGCCGCTCGGTCCGGCGCGGCTGCGGATCTGCTCGGCCAGGCGAGCTGACCCCGGGACGCGAAGCGGGCAGAGAACGCCTGGTCCTCCGCCCTCGCCAACGCACCGTCGGCGTCCAGCCCTCGCACGGAGGGGATCTCCGTCAGCTCGCCGCGATGTAGGCCTTCAGCCCATCAGCCTCGGCCTCCACCTCGGAGATCTTCGCCTTCACGAGGTCGCCGATGGACACGATCCCGACCAGCCGCTCGTCGCGGCACACGGGTAAGTGTCGGAAGCGGCGGTCGGTCATTCGCGTGAGCAGGTGGTCCACCGTCTCACCGGGCTCGGCGTAGACCACGTCGCGGGTCATGCAGGTCGACACCGGCTGGTCGAGGGCGGCCACGCCGCCTTCGGCGACCACCCTGACGACGTCGCGCTCGGAGACGATGCCCGCCACCCGGTCGCCCTCGAGGACGACGAGCGCGCCCACTTTGCGGCTGTTCAGCAGGCGCGCCACCTCGCCGACGGTTTCATCAGGCTTGGCGGTGAACACCAGGTCGCCCTTGGTCCTGAGGATCTGGGACACCAGCATTCGGCCTATCCTCCCGTTGCGTCGGAGAACACCGTCACCCCGAAACCGCGCGAGATCAATGCACGCGCGCGTGAAGCGGCCTACCCGCGTCGCGCGATCCAGCCGAACGGGCCCATCAGGAGCACGCCGGCGGCGAAGCCGGCGAGGTGCGCCTCCCAGCCCACCGCCGCGTCGCCAGCGCCGGGCGCCAACGCGGCGCCGAACACCGCTATGATCAGGTTCATCAACAGCCAGGCGGCGCCCATGCTGAGCACGGGGCGGGACAGGATGGGCCCCACGGCGCCGTAGCCGCCGATCAGCCGGGCCGAGGCGCCCATCAGCCCCGACGCCGCCCCCGACGCGCCGATCAGCGCCACCGCCTCGCCCGCGTGCACCGCCGCGAACCCGAGCGCCGCCAGGGCGCCGCTCGCCAGATAGAAGCCGTAGAACAACAACGCGCCGCCAAGCCGAAGACCTAAGAAGCGCGCCACCGGGGTTCCGAAGGCCAGGATGAAGGCGGCGTTCATCAGCGCATGCGCCCAGCCGCCGTGCAGGAACTGCGATGACAGCAGGGTCCACCAGCGCCCCGTCCCGAGGTCAGTGGGCGTGAAGGCGAAGGCCGCCGCAACGGCGTCCACGTCGACCCGGCTCTGGACGGCGTAGCCGCCGATGATGGACCCGACCAACGCCAGCACCGGCCAGGCCGCCTTGTTGAACACCGGCTCGCGGGTCCGTCGCCCTGAGTCCCGGCGGGGCGGCAAGCGGGGGTCGTCGGCGGATTGCTGGAAGCGCGTAGCGGTCATCAGGTGACCATGTAGGCGTTCCGCCCGGCCGGCGCGATGGCGCCATGTTCCGGCCTTGCCCATGCCGCTCCCATCCCCGAAGTTGGCCCGATCCTTCCGACGTCCAGGACCCCTAGATGATCCGTCCCCTGCGCGCGGGCCTCGCGCTCGCCGCCGCCTTGGCGCTTTCCCTGCCCCTCGCCGCGCAGGGCCAATCGCCCGCGACAGCGGCTCGGCTCTCGCCCGGCCAGTGGCCGCAGTCCAGGTCGGATCTTAAGGCCGATCCCGAGATCAGGTTCGGCTCTCTTCGGAACGGCATGCGCTACGCCATTCGCAAGCAGTCCATCCCGCCCAAGCAGGCCGCCATCCGCCTGTGGCTTGATACCGGCTCGCTCAACGAGACCGACGCCCAGCAGGGGCTGGCCCACTTTCTGGAGCACATGGCCTTCAACGGCTCGCAGGGGGTGAAGGAAGGCGAGATGATCAAGATCCTGGAGCGGCTGGGGTTGTCGTTCGGCGCCGACACCAACGCCTCCACCGGGTTCGACGAGACGATCTACACCCTCGATCTGCCGCGCACCGACGACGAGACGGTCGACACCTCGCTGATGCTGATGCGCGAAGCCGCCGGCAACCTGACGATCGACCAGGCGGCCGTCGACCGTGAGCGCGGCATCGTGCTCTCGGAGGAGCGCGCCCGCGACACGCCGGGTTACCGCCTGCTGAAGGAACGCTTCGCCTTTCTGATGCCCGGCCAGCGCGTGCCGACGCGCTACCCGATCGGGCAA
This sequence comes from Phenylobacterium sp., assembly GCF_036563385.1. Lineage (GTDB taxonomy): Bacteria > Pseudomonadota > Alphaproteobacteria > Caulobacterales > Caulobacteraceae > Phenylobacterium. The sequence goes on along the minus strand of NZ_DATCML010000018.1, from coordinate 17,323 downwards.
GTGGACATCCTGAAGACGGCGCCGGCCAATCGGATGCGCGACTACTACCAGCGTTGGTATCGGCCGGAGCGGGCGGTGCTGGTGGTCGTGGGCGACTTCGACGTCGCTGCGATGGAAGCCAAGATCCGCGCCAGGTTCTCGGACTGGAAGGCGCAGGGGCCGGCCGGCGTCGAGCCGGACGTGGGCCAGGTGCGGCGGCGGGCGACGGAGGCGAAGGTGGTGGTCGAGCCCGGCGCCGGGCTGTCGATGCAGCTGGCCTGGGTCGGACCGCCGGACCGGCGGCCGGACACCGCGGCCCTGCGGCGGGAGGAGACAGTCGAGCGGCTGGGATTCCAGGTGCTCAATCGGAGGTTCTCGGCTCTCGCGAGATCGGCAGACCCGCCGTTCATTCGGGCGAGCGCCTACTCCGGCGACGTGCTGGATAGCCAGGAGACCACGAGCATCGACGTGCAGGCGGAGCCGGGCGGCTGGCGCCGCGCCCTTGAGGCGGTGGAGCGGGAGCAACGTCGCTCCGTCCAGTTCGGCGTGCGCCAGGACGAGCTGGACCGTGAGATCGAGGAGGCGCGGGCGCTGCTGCGGGCGGCGGTGGCCGGCGCGGCCACGCGGCGGCAGGCGGACCTGGCCGGCGAGATCGTCGGCTCGCTGTCCGACGACCTGGTGGTCACCAGCCCGCAGCAGGACCTGGAGTTCTTCGAGGCGGCGGTGAAGGGACTGACGGCGGAGGAGGTCTCGCGGGCGCTGAAGGCGGCGTTCAAGGGCGACGGGCCGCTGGTGTTCGTGGCCACGCCCCAGCCGATCGAAGGGGCCGAGAAGACGGTGCTGGCGGCGCTGGAGGCCTCGCGCAAGGTGGCGGTCACCCCGCCCGCCGCCGCGGCGCAGATCGCCTGGCCCTACGAGAGCTTCGGCCCGGCCGGCAAGGTGGCGGAGCGGCGCGAGGCGGCCGATCTTGGGACCACCTTCGTCCGGTTCGAGAACAATGTCCGCCTGACGGTGAAGCCCACCACCTTCAAGGATGACGAGGTGCTGGTCCGGGTCAACGTCGGCTACGGCATGCTGCAGCTGCCGAAGGACCGCCAGAGCCTGAGCTGGGCGGCGGGCGCGTTCCGCGAAGGCGGACTGAAGAAGATCAGCAACGAGGACATGGAGCGGGTGCTGGCCTCGAAGCTGTTCGGCAACAGCTTCTCGATCTCGGACGACGCCTTCGTGCTCTCCGGCGGCACGCGGACCGGCGACCTGGCCACCCAGCTGCAGGTGCTGACCGCCTATGTGGCCGAACCCGGCTGGCGCGCCGAGGCCTTCCAGCGGCTGAAGGCGGCGGGAAAGACCATCCACGACCAGTACGAGGCGACGGATTCCGGCGTGCTGCAGCGCGACCTGGCCGGCCTGCTCCACGCGGGGGACCGGCGCTGGACCTTCCCCTCCCGCGAGGAGATCGCCAACGCGCGGCTGGCCGACCTGCAGGCCCAGGTGGCCCCGCACCTGGCGGAAGCCCCCATCGAGGTGGTGATCGTGGGCGACGTCACCGTGGACCAGGCGATCGCCGCGACGGCGGCCACCCTGGGCGCCCTGCCCCGCCGCCCCGATCCGAAGCCGCCGGTTTCGGGACCGCGCGAGGTCGCCTTCCCCGGGCCCGTGGCCCAGCCGGTGGTGCTGACGCACAAGGGGCGGGCCGACCAGGCCATCGGCTACATCGGCTGGCCGACCACCGACATCTGGGCCAATCCGCAGCAGGCCCGCGAGATCGCCACGCTGGGCGAGGTGATGCGGCTGCGGCTGACGGAGGAGCTGCGCGAGACCCAGGGCGCCACCTATTCGCCGTCGGTGGGCTACAACACCAGCCTGGTCTGGACCGGCTGGGGCTACATCGCCGCCAGCGTCGAGGTGCCCCCCGAGAAGCTGCCGGAGTTCTTCGCCGACGTGCAGAAGATCGCCGCCGACCTGCGGGCGAAGCCCGTGGCGGCCGACGAGTTCGCCCGCGCCAAGACCCCGCGCATCGAAGGCCTGCAGCGGGCGCGGCTGACCAACCCCTACTGGCTGACCCAGCTGTCAGGCGCCCAGGCGGATCCGCGGCGGCTGGAGCTCATCCGCGAGCTGATCCCGGGCGCCCAGAAGGTCACGCCGGCGGACGTGCAGCGCGCGGCCCAGACCTTCCTGCGCGACGATCGGGCCTACCGCCTGGTGGTGCGTCCGGCGGCGACCCAGGCGGTGGCGGCGCCCACCCCGGCCGGGAAGTAGCGGGCAGCGGCTGTCCCGGGCCGGGACAGCCGCATCTGGCGCCGAACGTGCTGCAAGGGCGATGCGGCCGCGTCCTGGCCGCGCCGAGCGCCCTGCGATGTTCCATTCCAACACGGAACAGATGATCGCCTACTGGACCGCCCGGGCGACGCCCGGCCGCGCGCCGTCCCGCGCCAGCGTCCAGCCGGCCGACTTCCGGCACCTGATGCCGCAGGTCTTCGTGCTGGGTCGCGAGGGCCGCGGCCAATACCCGTTCCGACTGGCGGGCGGCTTCGTGGGGGACCTGCACCGCCGCGACCTGCGCGGCGTCGGCGCGCTGGCCCTTTGGTCGGAGCTGGACCGCCTGCGCCTGCAGACGGCTCTGGAAGAGGTCCGCCTGCGGCCCGAGCCGCTGGTCGCCCACGCCGAGGTGCAGACCGACGGCGCGAGCCTGCCCATGGAGGTGCTGTTCGCCCCGCTCGTCGCGCACGACGGCGGACCCGACCGCTACCTCGGCCTCTATCAGCCCCTTTCGATGGTGGCCCGCCTGATGGGCCGCCCCGCGCTCGAGCTTTCCGTCCGCCGCCTGCGCCGCGCCGGCGCGGCGAACGAGGAAGCCCCCCGGGTCCGGCTGGCCGCGATCGGCGGCCGGCGGGTGGCCTGAGCGCGGCCGACGCCGACTGACGTCATCCCGGCCGCCTTCGGCCGGGGTCCATGGCCGCCGGAGATCTCTCCAAAGGCGAGCCCCGCCCAGGCGGCCATGGGTGGCCCCCAACCACGGCGTCCCTTTCTTCTCAGGCGGCGACGGCCTCGTCGCCATAGACGGGCGCATCCTCCGCCGGCAGGTAGGCCCGCCCGCGGATCGCGTCCGAGATCTTCTCGGCGATCATGATGGTCGGCGCGTTGGTGTTGCCGCCCACCAGGGTCGGCATGACCGACGCGTCGATCACCCGCAGGCCCTGTAGGCCCTGGACGCGGCATTCGGCGTCGACCACCGCCATGGGATCGCCCGTCGCCCCCATCCGGCAGGTGCCCACCGGGTGGTAGATGGTCTCGGCCGCACGGCGTACCCAGGCGTCGATCTCGGAGTCGCTCTGCACGTCGGCGCCGGGCGAGTATTCCGCGCCCCGGTAGGGGTCGAGCGCCGACTGGGCGGCCACCTGGCGCATCATCTTCACGCCTTCGCGGATCGCCCGGCGATCCTCCTCGGCCGAGAGGTAGTTGGCGAAGATCGCCGGGTCGGCCAGCGGATCGGCGCTCTTCAGGCCGACGCGGCCGCGGCTCTCGGGCCGAAGCTGGCAGACGTGGAAGGTGAAGCCGTCCTTCGGCACGGACACCTTGCCGTGGTCCTGCATGATGGCGAGCACGGTGTGGATCTGCAGGTCGGGCCGGTCGAGGTCCGGCCGCGAGCGCAGGAAGGCGCCGCTTTCCAGGAAGTTCTGGCGGCCGATGCCTTTGCCGAACAGCAGGTAGGAGAGGCCGACCCCCAGCGTCTTCACCAGCCCCTTGCGCATGGAATAGACGGTGATCGGCTGCGGGCATTCCCAGCTGAGGCAGACGTCCAGGTGGTCCTGCAGGTTGGCGCCCACGCCTTTCAGCTCGTGGACCACCTTCACCCCGTGGCGCGACAGCTCCTCGCCGTCGCCGATCCCGGAGAGCTGCAGGATGTGCGGCGACTGCACGGCGCCGGCGGCCAGCAGGACCTCGGCGTCCGCGTGGATGATGCGGGCCGGCTTCTTGCCCTCGATCACTTCGACGCCCACGGCCCGGCCGTTCTCGACCACGATGCGGGTGGTGCGGGTGTTGGTGAGGCAGGTGAGGTTCGGCCGGGTCAGGGCCGGATGCAGGTAGCCGCGGGCGGCGCTCCAGCGCTGGCCGTCGTGGATGGTCAGCTGGTAGGGCCCGAAGCCTTCCTGCTGGAAGCCGTTGAAGTCCTCGGTGAGCGGATAGCCGGCCTGCCGGCCCGCTTCGATGCTGGCCTTGTAGATGGGATTGGGCGACGCCGCCTTGGAGACCCGCAGCGGCCCCTCCCCGCCATGCCAGGGATCGGCCCCGCCCTCGTAGGACTCGGCCCGCTTGAAGTAGGGCAGCACGTCGGCATAGGCCCAGCCCGGCAGCCCCATCTGGCGCCACTGGTCATAGTCGCGGGCGTGGCCGCGGACGTAGATCATGCCGTTGATCGAGGAGGAGCCGCCCCAGCCCTTGCCGCGCGGCCACCACAGGCGGCGGTTGTCGAGGTGCGGCTCCGGCTCGGTCCAGAACCCCCAGTTGAACGGGCCCTGCTTGCCGATCAGGCTGCCGACGCCGGCCGGCATCTTCACCAGGAGCGAGGCGTCCTTGCCGCCGGCCTCGATGAGCAGCACGCGGTTGGAGGGGTCCTCCGTCAGCCGGTTGGCCAGCACGCAGCCCGCCGAGCCGGCGCCGATGATGATGTAGTCGTACCGTTCCACGGCGCTTCCCCGTTATGCTTGGCCGCAAAGGTGACGCGCGCGTCACCTTCTGGCAAGCGCCAGCGCTAGAGCAGGCCCAGGTAGATGACCGCCAGGCCGAACAGCGTCAGGGCGAAGGTGCAGAACCACAGCAGGACCCAGGTCCGCCAGGCGGCCGAGAACCAGTTCAGGCTGTAGGCCCCCTTCAGCTGGAAATACATGTGAACGGGGACCGCGAACGTGGCCACGGTCCAGGCCGTGATCGACGCCCAGTCGCCGATCCGCATGGCGATCACCACCGCCATCACCAGCATGGACATGAAAGTGAGCGAATAGAGGACGAACACCCCGTGGTCGTAGAGCGTGAAGCCGCGCTTCCAGAGGAACAGCAGGGCCACGAAGGGGATCGAGATCGGCACCAGCAGGAAGGAGAATTTGTAGAACGACTGCTGCAGCTTGTAGAAGAACAGCGCCGGGTTCTGCAGCTTCTTGGCGATCTTCTTCTCGAGCTTGTCGTTGCCGAGGTTGAGGTCCACCTGGCCCGTCCGGGCGCGCTCGCCCAGGGCCTCCTGCCAGTCGTATCGCTCGTCCTTGCCGACGCTGGCCTGGACCGTGTCGGGCGTGGCGATGCGGACGTTGCCGACCACCTTGCTGACCTTCTCCATCTCCGCCTCGGCGGCCTTGAGGCGGGCTTCGGCGGCGGGCCGCTCGGCGGGCGTCGCCCTCTCCAGCGCCTGTTCGGCGAGCGCCACCTCGGTGGAGCGCCGGGCGAGCTCGGCCCCGGCGCTGAGCTGCTGTCCGGTCTCGGAGTGCTCCGGCGCGCCCGGCAGGTAGCTCAGGCCGACGAACATGACGAAGACGGTGAACAGGAACATGGCCAGCGGCGAGACATAGCGGGCGCGGCGGCCCTGCACCCACTCCCGCGTCAGCTGGCCGGGGCGGAACACCAGCAGCGGCAGGGTCCGCCAGATCCGCCCGTCGAAGTGCATCACCCCGTGGAGCAGCTCCTCGCCCAGGTGCAGCAGGCTGCGGTGCACATGGGCGGGCTGGCCGCAGTTGGCGCAGAACCGGCCGGTGACCTCCGCGCGGCAGTCGGCGCACAGGTGGTGCGGCTGGCCGGCGTGGCCGGTCGGCCGCTCGATGACTTTGCTGGCGAGCCCGGCCGTCGCCGCCGCGCCCACCGCCTCCACATCCACCATGTCACGCCCCCCGGGTCACACCCGCGCTATGTGACCAGATTGGGCCTTGGGGACAAGCGGGCGGGTCTTCCCCTTGCGATGTGGGCGGCGGGCCCCACCTCACCCGCCATGTTGATCCGCCCCGCCCGAGACGACGACGACGCCGCGATCCTGTCGATCATCGGCCCAACCATCCGCGCCGGCGAGACCTATACGCTCGATCCCGGCATGTCCGATGCTGAGGCGCTGGCCTACTGGCGGGCGGCGGACAAGGAGACCTTCGTGGCCGAGGCGGACGGGGAGGTTCTCGGGACCTACTACATGAAGGCGAACCAGGCGGGCGGCGGCGCCCACGTCTGCAACTGCGGCTACATGACCGCCGCGACGGCGACCGGAAAGGGCGTGGCCCGGAGGATGTGCGAGCATTCGATCGAGCACGCCCGCTCGCGCGGCTACCGCGCGATGCAGTTCAACTTCGTGGTGAGCACCAACGAAAGGGCCGTTCGGCTCTGGCGGTCGCTCGGCTTCGAGGTCGTGGGGCGCCTGCCGCTCGCGTTCAAACACCCGGCCCACGGCTACGTGGATGCGCTCGTGATGTTCCAGCCCCTCTGAGGCGTGGCAAGGGCTCTGCCGCCGGGCGCGAGCGGCCTCGCTCTTGCAACGCCTTAGCGTTCGTCCGAGGAACCAACGCCAGAAACAGCACGACGCGGTTAGCTGAACAGGAAGTCGCCCGACCTAAAGCTCGCCAGGGTGACGTCCTCCAGCGTCAGCACATTGGCGGCGTCATAGGTGATGACCACGTCGTCCCCCACCTGCCGGGCATGGGCCATGACCTGGGCGAAGCTGGTGAACAGCCCGCCTACGGCCAGTTGGTCGCCGTTGCCGAAGTCGGTCACCACGTCGCGGCCAAAGCCGGCCTGGAACACGAACCGGTCCGCGCCGTTGCCGCCGGTCAGCCGGTCGTCACCAGCGCCTCCGTTCAGGGTATCGCCTCCGTTCCCGCCCGAGAGGCTGTCGCGGCCGACGCCGCCGGAGAGCAGGTCGCTTCCGTTGCCCCCCGAGAGGCTGTCGTCGCCTGCCAGGCCGTTCACGGTGTCGGCGCCGTTGCCGCCCGACAGCCGGTCGTGTCCACCCTGGCCGTTCAGCACGCCGCCCCCGTTGCCGCCGTTGGCTATCACCGGCGGAAGGTAGGCGCCCGTCACCGTCACTGTCACCGTGGCCGTGCTTTGCGCGCCGGCCGCATCACGGACCACATACCTGAAGCTGTCGGTGGCGGTCTGTCCTGCCGGCAGGTTGGCGAACACGGCGGCGTCGGCGACGTATGTGACCTGCCCGCCGACGATGTGCGCGTGCCCTCCGGCCGAGCTGCTCGAGACCGAGACCAGCGTCTTGGTGTCCCCGCCGTCCGGGTCCGAGTCGTTCGTCAGGACATCGATCGTCACCGACTGGTGGGCGGCCACGGCCGCCGTGTCGCCCACGGCGGTGGGGGCGTCGTTGGTTCCGGTGAGCGTCCAGGTAACGGTCTGCGGGGTCGCGGCGGACCCATCGGTCACGCCATACGTGACGCTGACCGTCCGCGTCTGGCCCGCGGCCAAGCTGTTGTAAGAAGCGTGTGACGGATCGAGCCTGAATGTCTGCGCCGCCGGGTCGTAGCTCACGCCGTCCGGCAGAGACGCGGGCAGGCCGCCGACCGACAGCACGGCCCCCGTGTCCGGATCAGAGGCCCCATGAAGCGCAGACAGCGTGACCGGCGCGCCGCCCTCGGCGGCCGATCCGGTCACCGTTCCGGCGACGAGCGGGGCGTCATTGGCGCCTGTCACCGTCCAGCTCACCGTCTGCGCGACCGTCGCTGTCCCGTCGGAAACGCCGTAGGCGACGGTGACCGTCTGGCTCTGGCCAACGGCCAGGCTGTCATAGGCCGTGTTTGACGGATCGAGCGTGAACGACTTCGACGCAGCGTCGTAGGTGACGCCCGCCGGCAGGCTGGCGGGCAGGTCCACGACGCTCAGCACAGCCCCGTCATCCACGTCTGCCGCGCCGGCAAGCGCCGACAACGTCACCGCCGCTGCACCCTCGCTCCCAGAAGCCGTGAGCGGCGCGGCCACATTCGGCGCGTCATTCGTGCCCGTGAGGGTCCAACTCGCCGTCTGCCGCGTGGTGGCCGTTCCATCGGAGACGCCGTAGCTGATGCTGATGATCCTCGTCCCACCGGCGGCCAAGCCGTTGTAGGCCGCGTGCGACGGATCGAGCGTGAAGCTCTTGCCGGCGGCGTCGTAGGTCACGCCGGCCGGAAGGCTCACAGGTAGATCCACCACGGCCAGCACGGCGCCGTCGTCGGCATCCGTCGCCCCGCTCAGGGCGGACAGCGTCACAGCTCCGGCCCCCTCGGTCGCAAAGCCCGCGACGGGGCCCGTTACCGTGGGTATGTCGTTCACCCCAATGACGGTCAACTCCACGCGGGCCTCGACAGGTGTGGCGACGCCGTCGGACACGCCGTAGCTCACCGTCACCACCTGCGGGACGCCGGGCGGCAGCCGGTCGAAGGTGGGATCGTTGGGGTCGAGGGTGAAGCTGTGGGTGCGCGCGTCATAGGTGACGCCGGCCGGCAGCGTGGGCACACCGACGACGGTCAGGATCTGGCCGTCGTTCGCATCTGTGGCGTTGGCAAGGGCGTCGAGGGTGAGGGGCGCTTCGTCTTCCTGCGCAGCGCCTGTGACCGGCCCGGAGACCACAGGGGCCACGTTGGGGGGCGGCGGCGTGTAGGACAGCGTCCTGCCGTCCGGCGAGAAGCTCCACCGGCCGCCGGCGAGGTTCTCCGCCGGATCGAACCTGATCGTGAAGTCCCCGAACGTACCGTGGATCGTCAGGACGTTGTTTGTCCCGAGGGTGGCTGTCGTCCCTGACACCCCGGCCAGCTGGATAGAGTCTCCCGCCGAGAAGCCGCGCAGGCTGGCCGCTAGGCCGCCAGAGGCCAGAGCGGCGGGGTCGATCACCAGCGTCTCGCCCGACGTACTGCCGAACACGATGGCGCCACTTCCTGCCGCAAGCGCATCGCCGAGCTGCAGGACGGCCCCCCCATTCATGACAAGCTCGCCGCTGAAGCCCCCGCTCGGCTGGTTCAGGACCAACGGTCCATCGAGGCTAACGCGCCCGGCGCCGCTGAACTCCGGCGCAGGTGCGCCCGGCGTCGCGGCGAAGGTGAGGTGGCCGCCGGCGCCGACGTGGAAGAGGCGCGCCTGCAGGCCGGCCGGAGCTAGCATGCGCCCGAACACCTCCACCGTGTCGTAGACCTGCAGGTTGAGACGGGTCGCGCCGGCGTCGACGTACGAGCCCTCGCTCACCACCAGCCTCTCGAAGGCTGCAGGACGCTCGCCGAACATCAGAGGATCGGCGCTGGACCCGTCGAACCTGCCCTTCAGCACCAGGCTGTCATAGCCGGCGCCGCCTGTGATGCGATGTCCGCTTTCGAGCGTGACGCCGGCCTCAAGGACGACCGTGTCATCCCCCTCGCCGGCATCGACAGACGAGTTGATGTAGCTGGCGTTACGGCCGAGCCCGAGAGTGATGTGGTCGTCTCCGCCGCCGCCATGCACCTCGCCGGTGTGGCTGCCGGTGATGACCAAGGTGTCGGCGCCGCTCCCCCCGTCGAGGCGGCCATTGAAGTGGAGTGAACTGCTGAAGCGGTCGTCGCCGTCTCCGAGCCGGATTTCCCCCTTGATGTATCCGTTGTTGGTGACCACATCCGCGCCGCCCTGCGTGGAGATGTCGCCGAATATCTGGCCTCCGCGATTCTCGATGACATCGGCGTGGGAGCCGGCGATGTTGATGTCGCCCCGGCGATCTTCGAGGCCGTTGGGCCCGATGAACCGGCCCCCGATGTCCCCCTCATTGATGATGTAAGCTGCTGCGATGGCGTCCGTGCCGAACGCCCCCTCGATTACGATCGCACCGTGGGAGGCCCCGGTTATCGTGGCTCCGCGCCCGTTTGTGATCGCACCGCCGCCAAGGGAAATGACCTCACCGAAGCTGGAGCCGGAAAGGATCGTTCCGTGGTTGATGATGGAGGCCACGTAGCCGGCGCCGAAGACGCCGTCGATGGCGCCGCTGTTCTGAACCTCGGCGCCATTGCCTCGAAGGCCTAACCCGTAAAGGTGGCCTGAGCGGGTAACGAGGAGGGTGTCGCCCTCCACCAGCTCCAGGTCCACCGCCGTGCCCGAAATGACGTAATCCATGCGACGCCCCCCTTGAAGTGGTGGGCGCACGCGACAGACCGGCGCCGTCGATGCACGCCGCCGCTTCGTCAGCCACCCCCAGTTCAACGCACAGTAGTCAGTCCGCCGACCCTGCGGAACAGCGTTCGGCTGCTGCGCGAACTTTTCGCAGCGCCGATTGGAGACTATCGTTCGCACCTGCCCGTCCTTCCAGGCGGACGGCTAGCGGATCCGATCCTCGTGATCTTAGATGCCGAGATGTCCGCCCTGGGACTCGCCGCCCTTCTGATGCTGCTGGACCTCCTCGTGGCCGCAGCCTTTCCCATCCGCGTGGCTTCGCGCGTCGATGGGCAGCGCCTCCGACTGGGCCCGCGGCTCGCCCGGGACGCGCGGTTCAGGAGAGCGATCCTCTACAAGCTGCTCGTGTCCTGCATAGCTGCAGGCATACTTGCGTCGACGCGGAACTGGGGGGTTTTGGTGTTTATCCAGGCGCTCGCCCTGATCCTCTTCGGGTGGCGGATCGTCTGGGTGCTGGAGGATCTAGCCCGCACCGACGAGGCGCGACGATAGACGACCTTCCGAACGTCAGCGGGTGGTCAGCCGAGGTGAACTCCGGCTCAAGGTGGACAGCTTCTGCTGCCACGCTCAAGCTCCTGGATATTCACGAAGGATCTCCGGGGCTGCGATGACCGTCCGGACTGCACGATGCGCCTGTGGCGCGTGCCAAGTCGAGGTCGAGGGCGAGCCGATCAGCAGCGGGCTTTGCAGCTGCGACAACTGCAAACGGCGCACCGGAGCCCCGTTCGGGTGGTCGGTCTATTTCCGCGACGAACAGGTCAGGCGGGTCGATGGTCCGCTTACCGTCCTCGAAGGCATGGGCAAGCGCTGGTTCTGCGCAACCTGCGGCTCGACCCTCTACTGGAAGTCCTTCGGTGCGTGGAGACCCGGCCAGACCGGGTTCGCCGGAGGCTGCTTCGCCGATCCCACGCTGCCATCTCCGACCATCGCGGTGCGATGCGCGCAGGGGATGCCGTGGACCGGCTACCCCGCTGGCTGCGCCCTGTTCGACGACATGCCCCCGAGCGCGTCGGCGCCAGGGCCGTGAAGGTTCAGTTTGGGTCGGAAACGACCCATCCGGCCCGGGCGCGACGCAGGCGTTGGTGCAGTCTCGCGAGAGAGCGTTGGAGAAGGGCTGGTCGTCAGCGGCCTTTCCAGGCGGGCTTGCGCTTCTGCGCGAAGGCGAGCGGGCCTTCGACGAAGTCCTCGGATTTGAACAGGGCGCTGACGGCGGGGTAGCGGTTCTGGCCCTTGATGGCGGCTTCCAGGGTGGGCTCGTCGAGGCCGCGGTAGACCGCTTCCTTGGAGGCTCGGACGGACATCGGGGACAGTTCCGCGATCATCGCCGCCCACTCGCGGGCGACGCGCATCAGGTCCTGAGGCGCGGTCACCTCGTTGACGAAGCCCAGCTCCTTGCCCTCGGCCGCGGAGACCCGGCGGCCGGTGAGGATCATGCCCATGGCCCGCTTGGTCCCGATGGCGCGGGGCAGCCGGTGCAGGCCGCCGGCGAGCGCCGCCAGGCCCACGCGCGGCTCCGGCAGGGCGAAGGTCGCGGCCTCCGAGGCGATCACGATGTCGCAGGCGAGCGCGATCTCGAAGCCGCCGCCCATGGCCACGCCGTTCACCGCCGCGATCAGCGGCTTGGTCAGGTCGAAGCGGGAGGTCAGGCCCGCGAAGCCGGAGGGCGGGCTCTTCATCTCGCCGCCGGAGGCCTGGTGCTTCAGGTCGTTGCCGGCGGAGAAGGCGCGGTCGCCGGCGCCGGTGACGATGCCGACCCACTGCTCGGGATCGGCGGCGAAGGCGTCGAACGCCTCGTGCAGCTCGAAGTGCGCCGGCGAGTGCAGCGCGTTCATCACCTCGGGCCGGTTCAAGACGAAGGTGGTGACCGGGCCGTCCCGCTCCACCCGGATGAACTGATAGGCCATGGCGCGCTCCCTTTCTCTATAAGGAGAGGCTCCACGGGCGCCGCAGCGTCCGTCAATGGTGAAGGAGCGTTCCCATGAGCGAGGAGCCCGACGACCTGGACGGCGGCGGCTACGACGTCGAGGACTGGTCGCGGCTGGCGGGCTTCGGCGGGCGGGTGGCGACGCTGGAGGACGTGCAGGCCGGCAGGGCGGTCTTCGCGCTCGGCGACACCGAGGATCCGCGGCCCATCGACATGGACCTCCCGCAGCCGGTGATCTGGTGGGACGAGGACGAGGGCGAACAGGCGGCCGTGGCGGTACAGGCCGAGGCGCACGGGACCGAGGACGGCGAGACCATGGAGGTGCTGGGCCTGATCCTGCCGGACGGCGCGGGCGTGGTGGCGCTGCTGGACGACGTGGACCTGGTGGACGACAGCGACCCGGTCTGGCGACGGCTGGTCACCGAGGCGGTCGGCGACGAGCGCGGGGACGAGGAGGCTTAGGGCCGCGCGGCTCGCAGGATCGAGAACCACGGAATACACGGACCACACGGACCGGCGGCACGCGGCGGCGCGTCCGTGTCTTCCGTGTGTTCCGTGGTTCTGTATGGGCGGCTGACGCCGCCTAGAGGGGGGTCAGCTCGCGGCGGTAGCGTTTCCAGTTGTCGACATAGTGGGCCGAGCCCATGGCGATCATCATGGCCTGCTGGTCGGTGAGCTCGCGGACCACCTTGCCGGGGGCGCCCATGACCAGGGAGTTGTCGGGGATCTCCTTGCCCTCGGTGATCAGGCAGTTGGCGCCGATCAGGCAGTTCTTCCCGATGCGGGCGCCGTTGAGCACGATCGAGCCGATGCCGACCAGCGAGTTGTCGCCGATGGTGCAGCCGTGGAGCATCACCAGGTGGCCCACGGTGACGTTGGCCCCGAGCGTCAGGGGCGAGCCGGCGTCGGTGTGCAAAACCGAGCCGTCCTGGACGTTGGAGCCCTCGCCGATGACGATCGGGTCGTTGTCCCCGCGAAGTGTCGCACCCCACCAGACCGAGGCGTTCTTCTTGAGAATCACATTGCCGATCACGGCCGCGTTGGGCGCAATCCAGTATTCGTCATCACTCGGTAATTGCGGCGTCACATTTCCCAAGTTGTAGACAGCCATCCCCTCGCCCTTCTTCTTTCTCAAACGCGCCGGTTTAACCCTTGGGAAACCAAGCTAGCATCATTCTAGTCAGGCGATTCGAGAGGGCGAAAGCCATTCCGAACCCGCCGCGGGCCGAGCACCGGTCCCGTGTCTCGCGCTGGACGGAGTTGATGGCGCTGAGTTGGTCTCATTCCCGGGCGGTCCCGCCCGGATCCGAGCCGGAAGGCGGGCCGCCGGGTCCCGCACGACGCCGCCGCTTCCATCCTCATTCCACCATGTCCAAGGGCGCTCCCACGCGGGACGCCCTTTTTTCTTGCCCCAATCGGGAGGCCTCATGAGCAAGCGAGCCCTGAAGCGACAGCTGCGCGAAGGCGCGTTCGACGCCGGTCAGTTCGAGGGCGACGATAAGGTTCGCCGGCTGCCGCTCGACCGCGGCTGGTCGCCGCTCGGCGGCCACCACGGGCACGCCAACGAGGACCGCGAGCAGGGCTACCTGAAGACCATCAAGGCCAAGTCGCCGGGCCAGGAAGAGCTGATCAAGGCCATCGACGACAAGAACCTGGTGATGGCGCTGGGCCCGGCCGGCACCGGCAAGACCTACCTGGCCATCGCCAAGGCGGTGGAGGCCCTGGAGAGCGGCCGCGTCGGGCGCATCGTTCTCTCCCGCCCGGCGGTGGAGGCCGGGGAGTCCATCGGCTTCCTGCCCGGCGACGCCGAGGACAAGCTCGCCCCCTACCTGCGGCCGCTCTACGACGCCCTGTCCGACCGGCTGTCGATGAAGCGGGTGCGCGCCCTGATGGCCGAGGGCGCCATCGAGATCGCCCCGGTGGGCTTCATGCGCGGCCGCACCCTGAACAACGCCTTCGTGGTGATCGACGAGGCGCAGAACTGCACCTACGTGCAGCTGAAGATGCTGCTGACCCGGCTGGGCTGGCACTCGACCATGGTGGTCACCGGCGATCCGAACCAGTCGGACCTGCTGCCGGAGATCTCGGGCCTGGCCAGCGTGGCGCAGAAGCTGGAGGAGGTCGGCAACATCGCCGTGGTGCGGCTGGCCGAGCGCGACATCGTCCGCCACCCGCTGGTGGCCGAGATGCTGGGCGTCCTCTAGGCGCCAAGGAACCTCGCCCCGCCCCGGCGCCTTGTCCGGGGCGGAGGCGAGAGCATGAGCAGCGACAAGAGCCAAGACCTGAACCGGCAGGCCGGCGTGACGGTGGGCGGCGACGCCACCGAGAGCGGCCAGGTAGCGCACGGCAGCCGGCGCGAGGAGACCCACTACGAGCCCTCGCCCGACCACCTGGTGAGCGTGCGCCACAATGAAAAACCGGGCGAGCCCCTGCCCCCGCAGCTCGCCGAGCCGCGCACCTACGACGGTCCGGCGGAAGCCGGCCCGCCGATCGAGGACGTGGCTGTGCCGGCCCAGAGCCCATCCGTGTGGGACGCCCGCCCGCCGGAGGACGACGAGGGCCGCAGCGGCAATCCCACGGGACACTGAGCGCAAGCTTGCCCCCGCCCCGCCCGGCGCCTAAGCCTGAGGGGTGAGCGAGGCCGACGACATCCCCGAGCCGCCGGCGAAGGCCGCCGAGGGCGGCGAGGCGCGGCGCGGTTGGATCGTCCCGGCGATCATCGGCTCGGGCCTGCTGATGCAGACCCTGAACGCCACGGTGATCACCAACGCCCTGCCGGCCATGGCGGAGGCCTTTGGCGAGGAGCCGCTGCGGCTCAACCTGGCGATCACCGTCTACCTGCTGGCGTCTGCGGTGTTCCTGCCGATCTCCGGCTGGATCGCGGACAAGTACGGGGCCAAGCGGGTCTTCATGGCCGCCATGGTGCTCTACGCCCTGTCCTCGGCGGCCTGCGGCTTCGCCCAGAGCCTGCCGCAGCTGATCGCCGCCCGTTTCCTGCAGGGCGCGGCCGGCGCGATGGTGGGTCCGGTGGGGCGGCTCGTCCTGCTGCGCACCACGCCCAAGAGCGAGCTCGTGGGCGCCATGTCGGTGCTGACCATGCCGGCCCTGCTCGGCCCCGTCGTCGGGCCGCTGATCGGCGGGGCGATCGTCACCTTCGCCGACTGGCGCTGGATCTTCTTCATGAATCTGCCGGTGGCCGTCGCCGGCGTCGCCCTGGTGCGGGCCTTCGTGCCGAACGTGAAGGAGCAGGCGGTCTCGCCGGTGGACGTCACCGGCATCCTGCTGACCGGGGTGGGCCTGGCCTGCCTGATCTTCGGCTTCGAGAACCTGGGCCGCAGCTTCCTGCCGCCGGGGGCCGTGCCGGGACTGTTCGCGTTCGGGCTACTCAGCCTGTGGCTCTATGGGCGGCACGCCCGGGGCAACCCGCACGCCATCATCGACCTGACGATCTTCCGCCTGCCCACCTTCCAGGCCGCCACCGTCGGCGGCGCGTTCATGCGGATCGCCATGGGCGCCAACCCCTTCCTCCTGGCCATGCTGCTGCAGGTGGGCTTCGGGCTCTCGGCCTTCGCAGCCGGGGCCATGACGTTCATCTCGGCCGTGGGCGCGCTGGCGATGAAGACCACTGCGCCGCCGATCCTGCGGCGGTTCGGGTTCCGCACGGTGCTGCTGGTCAATGCGGTGATCGTCGCGGCGAGCTTTGCGGCCTACGGCCTGTTCCGGCCGCAGACGCCCCACTGGATGATCATGAGCGTGCTGGCGGTGGGCGGCTTCTTCCGCTCGCTGCAGTTCACCAGCCTGAACGGCATGGCCTACGCCGAAATCGACCAGGCGCGGATGAGCCGGGCCTCGACCACCTCATCCATGGTGCAGCAACTGGTGCAGTCCATCGGCATCGGCCTGGCCGCCGCCCTGCTGCACTTCCTGATGCGGGCGCACGGCGAGAGCGAGCTCACCTGGCGGACGGTGTCGCCGGCCTTCCCGGTGGTGGGGGCGGTGACCCTGGTCTCGATGCTGTGGTTCGTGCGGCTGCGGCCGGACGCCGGCGCCGAGATGAACGCCCGGCGGGGCTAGCCGCAGGGCGCGGTCTCGCCGGTGGCGAGGTCGATGCGGAAGCACTGGCGCTCGCCGGTCTCGCAATCCTCCACGAAGAGGGCGACCTCGTCGTCGTGATCGGGGGCCGGGTGGCAGTCCTCGACGTAGTGCAGGGCGGCGTCCTCGAAGCTGACGCCCTTCACGAGATGGCCGCGCGACGGCGCCTCGTCGACGCCATGGACGGTGAAGCGGCGCGGGCTGGTGTGGATGGTCATACGAGGCCTCCTCGCAGGGGAAACGCGGCAGGGCGGAAAAGGATTCTCGCGGGTCGGAGCGCCTCGGCGTCGTACTCGAGGGGCGCATCAACCAGCAAGCCACACCGCAAGTTCCAGGTGAGTAGAAATATTCCCTGAGGATGTTCCGATTCCGCGCCCAGAGCAATCGCGGACAACGGCGCTGTAACGCACAGCAAAGCTGCGCAACATACGCAATGTTCAAAAGTTTCTACAGTCACGCTGAACCAGATGCGCCTTTTGAGTGTTCTCACGCGCGGATCAGTGGAGCTAGTGGATGACCTATTATAACTCGCGCGGCGTCGCGATGCCGGTCAGCGCGCCTGAACAGGCGCGCGTGGCGGGCACCGCCGTGGGCAACGAGACGATCAATGCGCCCGCCGGGCACTCGTCGCTCTCGGGCGAGGGCGGCGGCGACCTGCTGATCGGCAACAACCTCGACAACCGCCACTGGATCACCGACCCGAAGGACCGCGTCGTCGAGCAGCCGGGCGGCGGCGTCGACACCATGATCGGCTGGACCTCGCTGAAGCTGGCCGACAACGTCGAGAACCTGCAGGTCAACGGCCAGCTGAACTATGCGATCGGCAACAACCTCGGGAACCTGATCATCGTCGACGACAACACCCACTTCATGTGGGGCGCGGGCGGCGACGACGTGCTGGTGGGCGGCGCGACCCAGAAGACCACCTTCATGGTCCGGGCCGGCGAAGGCTCGGACGTCATCTACAACTGGAACGGCAACAGCCAGCTGCAGCTGCACGGCTACGGCTTCAAGACGGCGGCCGAGATCAAGTCCGCCATGAGCCAGCAGGGCGCGGACGTGGTGCTGCGCCTGAACGCCAGCGAGACCCTGACCTTCCGCGACGAGACGCTGTCGAGCTTCCAGGACCGCCAGTTCCTGCTCCCGCTGGATACGTCCAAGCTCGGCGACCTCACCTTCCACGACGAGTTCAACAGC
>NZ_DATCML010000017.1:0-108887 GCF_036563385.1 Phenylobacterium sp. | reverse complement strand
CGGTCAGGTTGGCGGCCATCAGGTTCACGTTGTCGGTGAGGTCCTTCCAGGTGCCGGCGACGCCCTTCACCTGGGCCTGACCGCCGAGCTTGCCTTCCGTACCCACTTCCCGCGCCACCCGGGTCACTTCCGAGGCGAAGGCGTTCAGCTGGTCCACCATGGTGTTGATGGTGTTCTTCAGCTCGAGCACCTCGCCCTTCACGTCCACGGTGATCTTCCGCGACAGGTCGCCGTTGGCCACGGCGGTGGTCACCTCGGCGATGTTACGGACCTGGCCGGTGAGGTTCGCGGCCATGAAGTTCACGTTGTCGGTGAGGTCCTTCCAGGTGCCGGCGACGCCGCGCACCTGCGCCTGACCGCCCAGCTTGCCCTCGGTGCCCACTTCCCGCGCCACGCGGGTCACTTCCGAGGCGAACGACCCCAGCTGGCCCACCATGGTGTTCACGACCTTGCCGATGCGGAGGAATTCGCCCCGAAGCGGGCGCTCCTCGTTCTCGAGGTCCATGGTCTGCGACAGGTCGCCCTTGGCCACGGCGCCGATCACGCGGGCCATTTCGGCGGTGGGGTGCACCATGTCGGCGATCAGGGTGTTCACCGCGTCCACAGAGGCCGCCCACGAGCCCTGCGCGGCCGGCAGCTTGGCGCGATGGTTGATCTTGCCCTGGCGACCCACCGTCTCGCCGAGCCGCTCGAATTCCTTGGTCATGCGGTCGTTCAGCTCGACCACGTCGTTGAAGGCTTCGGCGATCTCGCCGGCCACGCCCGTCAGCCCGCGCGGCAGCCGGACCGAGAAATCGCCGCGCCGGAAGGCGCGCAGCGCGACCAGCAGCTCGGCGGTGTCGACCTGCGCCGGCTCCCGTTTGCGCGCCGTGGTCTTGGCGGGTTTAGCGGACGACTTCGCCGGCTTGGCGGCGGTGGAAGCGGAAGCGGCCATGGATCCCCCGAAGGCGCAGACAATGCGTTGGCGAGGGATGCCTTGCCTCGAGCCGAAGCGCCAAACGCTCCAACCAGTAGCAACACACACCCCCGCCCTGGAGGCCGAACGAGCGACGCGGCATCAAGGTTCCAGCTCTGCCGCAAATATTTTTGGGGATCGGCGACCGCGACGTGCCGCCCTCGCGGGCCAGCGATCGAACTGCGTTCAACATGCCGCGAAACCCAAGCGACTTCAACTGCTAAGCTGGATCGAGACGCGACGCCCCGCGCGAACTCCGATCCGCCAGGGGTGACGCGCAATCGTGGCGAAAGCAGGCCCGAGCGGGGCCATCGCCCGCGGCCGGAACCCGCCGCCAGGGCTGCCGTTTGGGGCAAGGGGCTGGCCCCCTCCCCTCCCACCGAGCCCACGGACGCATGTCGCAATCCTACGACGCCGCCGCCTTCGAGCCGCCGCCCGAAGCGGAAGCCTTTTACGCCGAGAGCCTGAAGCTTCTCACCGAATCCGGGATCCCATTCCTGCTGTCCGGCACCTATGCGGTGACCGCCTATACCGGCATCGTTCGCCCCACGAAGGACCTCGACGTCTTCTGCAAGGCCGGCGACTACCCGAAGATCCTCGCCTACTTCCAGGAACGCGGCTACCGCACGGACGTGGAGGACGAGCGCTGGATCGCCAAGGTCTGGCAGGGGAAGCACTTCTTCGACGTGATCTTCGCCATGTCCAATGGGACGGCGCCGATCACCGACGAGTGGTTCGTCAATAACGACACGATCAATGTATACGGCACCGAGGCCAAGATCACGCCGCCGACCGAGCTGATCCTGTCCAAGATGTTCATCCAGGACCGCTACCGATACGACGGGGCCGACGTGGCGCACGTCATCCTGCGCGCCTCCGACCGGATCGATTGGCAGCACCTGCTCCGCTACATGGAGCCCTACTGGGAGGTGCTGCTGACCCACCTGCTGAACTTCCGGTTCATCTACCCCACCGAGCGGGACACCATCCCCACCTGGGTGATGGAAGAGCTGACCAGCCGGCTGAAGGCGCAGGTCGGGCTGCCCGCGGCGCGCGTGAAGGTCTGCCGAGGCCGCCTGTTCAGCCCGCGCGACTACGTCACCGATATCACCGAGTGGGGCTTCGCCGACGTGGTGGGCAAGGGACTGGAGGAACGGCATGAGCCTATCGCCTGAGACGCCGGTGCAGAACGGACCCCTGAGGGTCGCCGCCATCGGCGACCTGCACGTGGGGGAGAACCACGAGGCGCCCTACCGCGACCTTTTCAGCCGGATCAGCCAGGAGGCGGACGTCCTGGTGCTCTGCGGCGATCTCACCAACTACGGCAAGACGCCGGAGGTGGAGATCCTGGCCGAGGACCTGCGCGCCTGCACCATCCCCGTGGTGGGCGTGCTCGGCAACCACGACTACGAATGCGGTCAGCCGCAGGAGGTGTCGCGCATCCTGCACGAGGCCGGGATGATCGTTCTCGACGGCGAGGCGCGGGAAATCGGCGGGGTCGGGTTCGCCGGCTGCAAGGGCTTCATCGGCGGTTTCGGCCGTTACATGCTGAGCGCCTTCGGCGAGGCTGAGATCAAGTCTTTCGTGCAAGCTTCGGTGGACGAGAACCTGAAGCTGGAAACGTCGCTCAGGATGCTGCGGAGCGAGCGCATCGTGGTGGTGACCCACTATGCCCCTGTGCAGGACACCGTAGAGGGCGAGCCGCCGGAGATCTTCCCGTTCCTCGGATCGGCCCGCATGGGCGAAACCATCGACCGGTTCGACGGCGTGAAGCTCGCCCTCCACGGCCACGCTCACCGCGGGGCCTACGAGGGCCGCACGGCGCGTGGAGTGCCGGTCTATAACGTGGCGCGACCGGTGCTGAACCGCGACCTCGGGATCGAATACGCCCTCTACGAGGTCTAGCAGGGGGAACCTTCGCCATGGGCGCCTGTTGAGCCCATGGGAAGGGAGCGCCGCACGCATGAAGCTCGTGATCTTTGGCCTGACGGTCAGCTCCTCGTGGGGCAACGGTCACGCCACGCTCTGGCGGGGCCTGACGCGGGCGCTCGCCGGGCGCGGCGTGCAGGTGGTCTTCTTCGAGAAGGACGCGCCCTACTACGCGCGCCACCGTGACCTGGCCGTCCTGCCCTGGGGCGAGCTGGTGCTCTACGGCGACTGGGCCGACGTGGCCGAGCGGGCCCGCGCCGAGGCCGCCTCCGCCGACGCGGTGATGGTCACCTCTTACTGCCCGGACGGCCCTGCGGCCTCGCGGGTGGCCGTGGAGCACGGTCGCCTGGCGCTGTTCTACGACATGGACACGCCGGTGACGCTCGCCCGGCTCGCCGCCGGCGAGCGCGTGGATTACCTGCCCCCCGAAGGGCTCGGCGGCTTCGACCTGGTGCTCAGCTACACGGGCGGCGAAGCCCTGGTCCGGCTGGAACGCGATCTCGGGGCGCGACGCGCGGCGCCGCTCTACGGGCATGTAGACCCCGACCACCACCGCCCCACCGGCGTGGACCCCCGCTATGCCTGCGACCTCTCCTACCTGGGCACCTACGCCGCCGACCGCCAGCCGGCGGTGAACGCCCTGTTTGCGGAGCCGGCGCGGCTGCGTCCCGGCCAGCGTTTCCTGCTGGGCGGCTCAGGCTACGACACAGCCTTCCCCTGGACCGACAACATCTTCTTCCTGGACCACGTCGCGCCGCCGGAACACCCGGCCTTCTTCGCCTCCTCGCGACTGACGCTGAACGTCACCCGCCGGGACATGGCGCAGATGGGCTACTGCCCCTCCGGCCGGCTGTTTGAGGCCGCCGCCTGCGGCTGCCCGATCCTCACCGACACCTGGGACGGTCTCGACCTGTTCTTCGAACCCGGCCGCGAGATCCTCACGGCCGGGACCACTGCAGAAGCCCTGGCGGCGCTGGACCTCGCTCCCGCCGACCTGTTGGCCCTCGCAAGGCGGGCCCGCGAACGCACCCTCGACGAGCACACCAGCGACCACCGGGCCGCGGAGCTCCTGCGCCTGCTGTCCACCTCGCCCGCAGCGCCGCGCGATCTGGAGGAGGCTTGAGCATGTGGGGGATCATCCCCGCCGCCGGCCAGGGCACGCGCATACAGCCGCTGGCCTTCTCCAAGGAGCTGCTGCCGGTGGGCATGCGGGTGGAGAACGGCGCCGAGCGGCCCCGGGCGGTGAGCGAGTACCTGGTGGAGCGCCTGGCGCGCGGCGGGGCCGACAAGGTGTGTTTCGTCATCAGCCCGCACAAGGACGACATCCTGCGTTACTTCAGCGACCGGGTGGACGGCGTCGACTTCGCCTTCGTGGTGCAGCCGCGCCCAGCCGGGCTCTGCGACGCCATTTTCCGGGCCGCGCCGGTGATCCCCGCCGACGAGCCGGTGGCCGTGGGCCTGCCGGACACCATCTGGTTCCCGGAGGACGCCCTCGCCCACCTGCCGGACGACCGGTTCTCCTTTCTGACCTTCCCGGTGGAGGAGCCTCGCCATTTCGACGCCGTGGTCGCCGACCCGGACGGCCGCATCCGCGAGATCCAGGTGAAGGTCCCGAACGCCGCCTCAAAGTGGATCTGGGGCGCCTTCAAGATGCCCGGCCGCATCTTCCACGAATTGCATGCCTTGTGGCTCGAACGCGGTCGGGAGGATGAGTACCTGGGCACCCTCGTGAACGCCTGGATCGCGGCGGGCGGCGAAGCCTGGAACGCGCCGCTGGGAAGCGGCTATGTCGACGTGGGCACCGTCGACGGTTACCGCCAGGCGCTCCGACTGCTGGGCGCCCTCGAGCCCGTCAGCCCGCGCCCCTGAGCCGAAGCTGCCGGCCCGCCCGCCAGGCCAGCCAGGCCGCCGGCACTATGCCCACGCCAGCGAAGACGATCGGCGCCCAGCCGCCGACGCTCGAGAACAGCATCCCGGCGACCACCGGCCCGATCACCCGCGCCGCCGATCCCGCCGCATTGTTCGCGCCCAGGATAGCGCCTTGCCGCCCTTGCGGGGCCGCCTCGGAGATCAGGGCGCTGGTGGCCGGCTGTGTCAGGGTGTGACCGGTGACCGCCACCGTCACCGCCGCGATGCACAGCCAAACCCAGGGGGACGCCGCCTGGATGAGCAGGGCCACGCTGGTCACCGACAGACCCGCCACGATGGTCGCCACGCCGCCCACGCGCCGGACCAGCATGCCTGAGAAGAAGCTCTGGCTGAGCGCCGCGGCCACCCCGGTGGCGCCCATCACGTACCCGATCTCCATCGGCCCCCAGCCGAACCGCGCCGCGCCCCACAGGCCCAGCACCGACCACATGGCCGAAAAGGAGGCGAAGCCCATGAAGGTCATGGCCACCAGCCGGCGCAGCACCGGGTCGGTCCACGCCTGGGCCAGCGCCGCCAGTGGGCCTGTCCGCGCGAGGTGCGCACCCTTCTCCGATACGCTCTCGCGCACGAAGGCCATCACACCGACCGTGGCGACGACGCAGAGCCCCGCGGAAACGAGCAGCGGCGGGTGGAAGCCCGCGGCGCCCATTTCCGGCCTCGCCAGCACGCCCCCGAGCCAGGGGCCAACCACGAAGCCGATCCCGAAAGCCCCGCCGATCAGGCCCAGCCGCCCGGCCAGCCGCTCCGGCGGCGTCACGTCGACGATGTAGCCCTGGATGGTGGAAATGTTGCCGCTGAAGAAGCCGGCGAGCGCCCGCACCAGGATGGCCACCCAGATGTTCGGCGAAAAGGCCAAGGCCACATAGCCGAGGGCCGAGGCGGCGATGGTGATCAGCAGCACCGGCCGTCGGCCGATCCGGTCCGACAGGCGGCCCCAGGTCAGCTCGCCGACGAACTGCCCCGCCGAGAACGTTGAGAACATCAGCGTCACCTGCCAGGGCGTCGCGTCGAACACATGGGCGTAGAAGGGCAGCAGCGGGATCACGACCCCGAAGCCGATCAGGCTGACGAAGACGATCAGCAGCAGGACCGGCACGGCCAGCCGTGCGTCGGGGGGCGCTGCGGGTCTTCGCGGAGGCATGAGAGCGAGTAACGCCCTCGGTCCCCGATGGCTAGACGTCCGCGTCCAGTCCGCAGCCGGCGAGCCGGCGTTTCAGTTCGACCCGCAGGCGTTCCAGCCCGTCCGGGTGCAAGGACTCGCAGCGGCAGGTCAGCTTCGGCTCGGTGCCTGAGGCGCGCAGCAGCCACCAGCCGTCTGGCCCCTCCACCCGCAGGCCGAGCGCCGGGTCGAAGACGGCGCCTTCCTCCGCCAGGGCGCGGGCGACCTCGGCCACCACCTCGGCCTTGCGCGCCTCGGGACAAGGGATGCGCAGCTCCGGCGTGGTGAAGGTGGGCGGCAGACTGTCCCGGAAGCTGGCGAGCCCGCCGGGGAGCCGCGACACCGCCAGGAAGGTCTGCACCGCCGCATAGAGCGCGTCGTCCACCCCGCCCCAGCCGTCGGCGAAGAAGATGTGGCCGGAGAGTTCGCCGCCCAGCAGCGCCCCCTCCGCCTGGATGGCCTCGCGCACGTGCACATAGCCCGAGGGCGAGATCAGCGCCCGGCCGCCGGCTTGCCTTACCCCGTCGAACAGCACCTTGGAGCACTTGACGTCGGCGACCACCGTCGCGCCCGGACGGCGCGCCAGCAGGTCGCGCGCCAGCAGCAGGATCAGCTGGTCCGCCCACAGGATCCGACCCTGGGCGTCCACCACGCCGATGC
Organism: Phenylobacterium sp.; assembly: GCF_036563385.1. Classification (GTDB taxonomy): domain Bacteria; phylum Pseudomonadota; class Alphaproteobacteria; order Caulobacterales; family Caulobacteraceae; genus Phenylobacterium. Next base: position 102,255 of record NZ_DATCML010000017.1, on the reverse strand, counting down.
GGTCACCGTCGCCGTCGAACGCCACCCCGAGATCGCAGCCCTCGGCCAGCACCACCTCGGCGAGCTGAACCAGGTTCTCGGCGACGGCCGGGTCGGGATGGTGCGCGGGGAAACGGCCGTCCACATGGGCGTTCAGCAGCCGGTGCTCGCCGGGAAGGCGGCGGACCAGCCGCTCCACCACGGGTCCGGTGGCCCCGTTGCCGCAGTCCCAGGCGACCTTGAGCGGGGCCATGTCCGCCGCAGCGCGGGCGAGGTCCTCCACATACGTCTCGAGGACCGACACCCGGTGGGCCGCGCCGCCGCCGCGCTCCACCGTCGCGCCCTCGACCAGGGCCTTGAGGCGCGCGCCATGCACGCGCTGCTCGCCGAGCAGGATCTTGAAGCCGTTCTCCCCCGGCGGATTGTGCGACGCGGTGACCATGATCGCGCCGTCCAGGCCCAGCTTGCGGACCGCCCATCCCAGCATTGGCGTGGGCCCAAGCCCTATGCGTTCGACGCTCAGGCCGCCGTCCATCAGGCCCCAGACCAGCGCCTGCTCGAAGGCCGGCGAGCTCATCCGCCCGTCGCGCCCGACCCCCACCCTTGCCAAACCGGCCTCGCGGGCGGCCGTCGCGTAGGACAGGCCGAGCGCGTAGGCGCCGGCCCTGTCGATATCCCGACCTGCGACGCCGCGAATGTCATACGCCCGCACCGCCTCCGGGCGGATCCGGCCCAGCGGCCCGGGCGCGGCGGCGCCGGCAGCGGGCCAGGCCGCGCCTGCGCCCGTGTCGTCCAGCGCCTCGAGGCTCATCTGGATGCTCCCGGTCAGGCCGACAGGCGAACCTCGTCCTCGTTCTCCCGGACCCGGGCCGTACGGCCGAGGTTCGCCTCGAACCACGCAATGGTCGAGCGAAGCCCTTGTTCCAGGCTCGTTTCAGGCCGCCAACCGAGCACCCGCTCGGCCTTGCTGATGTCCGGCCGCCGGCGCTTCGGATCGTCCACCGGCAGGGCCTGGAAGACCACCTCCGAGGCGGAGCCGGTCAGCTGCAGGACCAGGTCGACCAGTTCGCGGATCGTCCGCTCGTTGGGGTTGCCGATGTTGATCGGGCCAGGCTGCGGTCCCTCATGCTCCATCAGACGATAGAGCCCGTCCACCTGGTCGTCCACGTAGCAGAACGAGCGGGTCTGCGAGCCATCGCCGAAGATGGTGATGGGCTCCCCGGTCAGCGCCTGGTGCACCACATTGGAAACTACCCGCCCGTCGTCGGCGGCGAGCCGCGGGCCGTAGGTGTTGAAGATCCGTGCGACCCGCACCTCGGCGCGGCCTAGGCGATCGTAGTCGAAGGTGAGCGCTTCGGCCGCGCGTTTGCCCTCGTCGTAGCAGGCGCGGGGTCCGGTGCAGTTGACGTTGCCCCAGTAGGTTTCGGCCTGCGGGTGCATGGCGGGGTCGCCATAGACCTCGCTGGTCGACGAGATCAGGAACCGCGCGCCCGTCGCTTCCGCTAGCCGCAGCAGCCGGTGGGTGCCCAGCACGCTGGTCAGCATGGTATGCTCCGGGTCGGCCTGGTAGAGCGGCGGCGAGGCGGCGCAGGCCAGGTTGTAGATCCGGTCGAACTTCCGCTTGGTGACCCGCGGCGGCAGGGCGTCGACGATATCGGCCTTCACGAACTCGAAGTCCTGGCGGCCCTGAAGCTTGCGCAGGTTCTCCCGCTTCCCGGTCTGGAGGTTGTCGAGGCAGACCACGTGGGCGCCTTCCGCCAGGAGCCGCTCGCAGAGGTGGGATCCCAGAAACCCGGCGCCGCCGGCGACGAGGACCTGCAGTTGCCGTCCGTTCTTCTTCATTTCCGTCCCTTCCAAGCTCTGCGTCTCCCGTGGGCCTGGCGGCCGTTACTCACTTTTCAAACTGTCTCGAGCCGCCGCTCGGCGGCCCCGATCGCTTCGTCGAGATGGGCTTCGAGCTCCGCAGCTCGGTGGGCCGAAGTGTGCGCGGCCAAGATCCGCGTCCGCGCGGCCTCGGCCATGCCGACACGCGCCGGCTCCTCGGTCCCGCAAAGGGTGCGCAGCACCTCGTCTGGGCCCAGCGCGAGCACGATCTCCCTGCCCGGCTCGAACAGGCTCTCCAATCCGTCCCAGATGTCGGAGATGATCGGGGTGGCGCAGGCGGCGGCCTCGAACAGGCGCACGCTCGGCGAATAGCCGGCCTCAATCATGTCGGCCCGGGTGACGTTCAGGGTGTAGCGGCTGGCGGCGTAGAAGGCCGGGTGGTCGGCGGGGCCCACATGCTCCAGCCGCTCCACATTGGCCGGCCAGTCGATGTCGGCCGGATACTGCGGACCGGCCACGCAGAACTTGAGCTCCGGCGCGCGGCGGGCGGGCTCCAGCAGCAGGCGGTCGAGGGTGGGCTGCCGGTCGGGGCTGTAGGTGCCAAGGTAGGACAGGTCCCAGCGCTTGGCCGCCGGGAGCGGCCGGTAGGCCTCGGCGTCCACCGAGCAATAGAGCGCCCGCGCCGCTGGCGAGCCGTACCGCCGCTCCAGCCGCTCCAGGGTGGGGCCGCCGGTGAACGACAGGTAGGCCTGGTAGCCGGGGATCAGCTCCGGGTGCAGGTACTCGTGGTCGCCCGCCGCCAGCTTGGCCAGGGTGACCGGCGTGTCGATGTCGTAGAAGGCCACCGGTCCGCGCGCCGTCTTCTGCGCCCAACGCCCGACCTCTACCCCGTCCGGCACGTACGAGCCGACGATCACGGCGTCCGCCCGCTCGACCTCGCCCGCCCAGCGCGTCTTCAGTTCTTCGAGACTCGCGTAGAGGCGCAGCTCGCAGAAGTCGGGCTTCGCCAGGTCACGGTTGTTGGCGTACCAGGGTACGTCGCGTTCCAGGAACAGCACCTCATGGCCCCGGGCGGCGAAGGCGCGCAGCAGGGCTCGGTACGTCGTGGCGTGGCCGTTGCCCCACGACGACGACAGCGACAGCCCCAGGATCACCAGCTTCACGCGAGGCTCCTTTCGCGCTTGGCGACAGCTTCATGGCGGATCAGCGCGTCGGCCTCGGCGGCCCGGCGGGCGTAGGTGTGCTCGGCAAGGATCCGTTGGCGGGCGGCCTCGCCGATCGCCCGAGCCCGGGCGGGCGTCAGGGCGGCCACGTGCTCGGCCACGTCCTGGCCGTCCCGCGCCACCAGCACCTCCTCGTCCGGCGTGAGGAATAGCTCGATGCCCTCCCACGCGTCGGTGATCAGGCAGGCGCCGGCGCCGGCCGCCTCGAACACCCGGGTGGCGGGCGAGAAGCCCACGTCGGCCATGGAGTCGCGCGCGACGTTCAGCACCGCCAGCGGCGAGCAGTTGAACGCGTTATGGTCGGCCGTGCCCACGTGACCGATGCGGCGCACGTTGTCCGGCATGGCCTTGTCGTCCCACCCGTTGCCGCCGATCAGGAACCGTCGCTCGGCCAGGCGCGCGGCCGGCTTGAGGAAGAACTCCTCGACCCGCGCTTCGCGGTCCGGCAGCCGGTTGGCCAGGAAGTTGAGGTCGCCCTCGAACCTCTGCTGCGCCGCCACCGGATGGTGGGTCGTGGGATCAAGGGCGTTGTAGACCGGCCGGCAGAGCCGCGCGCCGAAACCCTGGTAGGCGTTCACCACCGGCGGGCCGCCGCCGTAGGTCAGCACCAGGTCGAGCTGCGGCAGGACGCGATGCATCACGTCGCCCGGGTTGGCCCGCAGGTGCGCCAGGGTGGCCGGCGCATCCACGTCCCAGAAGATCTTCACCGCATGCGGCCGGGCGAGCGCCATCACGCCCTCCAGCAGCTCGTCGTCGAAGACGCCCACGCCGGAGGCCTTCACCACCACGTCCGCGTCGGCGGCCTCCGCCATCACCGTCTGCAGCGCGGTTTCGGTGGCCGGATAGACCACCACCCGGGCATAGTCCGGCGGCTCGATGTCCTTGTGCTGCTGCCGGTCGAAGGCGTCCGGCTCGTAGAAGGTGATCTGGTAGCCACGCTTGGCCAGCTCGGAGAGCATGCCGCGATAGTAGGTGGCCGCACCGTTCCAGTAGGCCGAGAGCAGGCTCGAGCCGTAGAAGGCGATCTTCATCAGACGGTCTCCAAGGCTTTGCGGGGCGACAGCTCGCCGACCACGGCCAGCAGCTCATCCACGCGGTGCGCGCAGGTGTGGCGGGCGCGGATGGTCTCGAGGCCCGAACGGACGAGGCTGGCGCGCAGGTCGGGATCGTGGGCGATGGCGCGCAGGTGACGCTCCATCTCCTGCCCGTCGCGGGCGAACAGGAAGTCCTCTCCCGGCCGGAACAGGTTCTCGCTGTCCTGCCAGGGCGCCGAGACGAGCGGGATCCCGCAGGCGAGCGCCTCGAACACGCGGATGGTTGGGATGCCGGGCAGCACCTCGACGTAGAAGCGCCGCGGCACGTGCACGGTCGCCAGGTGGCGGGCGAAGACCTCAGGGGCGCGGGCGTTCGGCAGCCACCCACGATAGTCGACGCCATAGCGGCCAAGCATCGCCTTGGCCTCGTCGGTATAGCGCACGCCATAGATGGTGAGCGGCTGGCCCGCGGCCCTCGCGGGCGCCATCAGGAACTGCTCCAGCTCCGCCGTGCGCTCGCCGTCGCCCCAGTTTCCGATCCAGACCAGGCCGTCGCGAGCCCCCTCCTCGGCCGGCGGGTGGAACAGGGCGACGTCGGCCGCCTCGTGCCAGACGAACACGCGGGCTTCCCAGCCCCAGCGGCGGTAGACCTCCGCCAAGGTCTCGCCGAAGGCCAGCACGCCGTCGTAGCCGGAGAGGTCAAAGGCGCGGATCGCGTCCGGCTCGCTGACCGCCCGGTGGTGGGTGTCGTGGAACAGCAGGGTGAACCGGGCGCCCGCCGCCCGCGCCCTGCCGATGCGGGCCACCAGCGCAGGGTCGTTCCACTCGTGCACGATGACGAGGTCAGCCCCGTCGAGCGCCCGCTCGAGCGCGAACTCGGCCTCAAACGGCGTGGAGCTGAGTTCCGGATACGCGTGGCGGTAGGCCGCCAGCCCCGCCTGCCCGTGATCGGCCAGCAGGTTCTGCAGGCTCCAGGCGTCGGCCGGCTCGAACACCCCCACCTCGTGCCCGCGGCGGATCAGGTCGCGCAGCACGCCCCGCAGGAAGTGGGCGTTGCCGTGGTTCCAGCAGGAGGCGAGCGAGTGGGTAAAGTAGACGACCTTCACGCGGCGGCCTCCTGGCTCACGGGGAACAGGTCCGGTCGGTAGTGGCGGTAGAGGTCGAGCACGCCGGCCACCATCGCGTCGACCGTGTAGCGGCCGGCCCGCGCCTTGGCCTGCTGTCCCAGGCGCTCGGCTTGAACCGGGTCGGCGAGCAGGTCCTGGAAGGCGGCCGCGAAGGCCTCGGGCGCGTCGGGGTCGCAGAACACGGCCGCCCCGTCCCAGAGCTCGCGGAATGTGGGGATGTCCGAGAGCACCAGGGCGCAGCCGGCCTGGGCCGCCTCGAGCACGCCCAGCCCAAAGGGTTCATAAAGTGCGGCCGAGGCGAAGATCGGCGCGCGCGCCAGCCAACGGCTCACGCCGTCGGCCGAGAGGCGACCGAGAGCCTGGGCGTGCTTCAGGGTCACCGGACCGCCTGATGGGCCCTGCAGCGGCCCGGCCGCGTGCAGCGGCGGTTGGATGAGTGCGGCGGCCCGGTCCAGGACGCCGATGTTCTTGCCTTCGTCCCAGAGGCGGCCGGACGTGAAGACCATCGCCTCGCGGGCAGCCAGCGCTGGCGGCGGCGCACTGCGGCCGTTGTGAACGACGAACGGACGCGGCAGCTCGTAAGCCCGGGCCGTGTCCTCCGCGAAAGCGGCGGTCGGCGCCATGAGGGCGTCGCAGGCCAGCATGCCCTGCCAAAGCGCCTGGGAGCGCCAGCGAAAGTCTGACGGCATCTGCCCGTCCTTCACCGCCCCCCACCAGGTGGCGAGGCAGGAATGGCAGGCGCCGATCACCGGGGCGGTGAAGCCGCCCTCCGCCGCCAGGGCGGGGCTGTTCAGGTGGACGAGGTCCGCCCCTGCGCCGCGCACCAGGCCGCGGATCGCCGCCCCCACCTCGAGGATCTCGGCGGGCTCGCTCGCCATCCAGTCCAGCGGCAGACAGGTGTCGATTAGGGTCAGGTGCGGCACGAGATGCGCCTGAGCCACCTGGTCCGGCGTCGGTGACGGCCCGATCACCACGAGCGTGGTCTCGACGCCCGCGCGGGCCAGCCCGCCCGCCAGGTCGATCGAATAGGTCCACACGCCCCCGACGGCGTCGGTGGTCATCAGCACGCGCGGCCGGGTCGGTCGGGCTAGCCCGACCTTCATCCGACGGCCTCGACCTTCTCGCGCTGGGCCGGCTTACCGTTGCGTTCGCCCTGCAGCCACTCGGCAAGGCCAGCCACCCCGGTCCGCCAGTCGATCGCTTCCGCCAGGCCCAGCTCACGGCGGGCGGCCGAGGGATCCGACACATAGTAGCGCTGGTCGCCCGCCCGCCAGTCGGAGAAGGAAAGGTCCACCTTCCGGCCGATCAGCTCCTCGATGTAGGCGATCAGCTGGACGAGGCTGACGGCGTTGTTCGGCCCCCCGCCAAGGTTGAAAGCTCGACCCGAGACCCGCTCGATACGCCGCCAGGCCGCGAGGTAGGCGTCCACGGTGTCGGCGACGTTCATGATGTCGCGCACCTGGCGGCCGTCGCCGTAGATGCTGATCGGCTGGCCCTCGATGGCGCGGATCAGGAAGTGGGCGACCCACCCCTGGTCTTCGGTGCCCATCTGACGCGGGCCGTAGATGCAGCTCATCCGCAGCACGCAGGTGGGCACACCGAAGCTGCGGGAATAGTCCAGCACGTACTGGTCGGCCGCGCCCTTGGAGCAGCCGTAGGGGGTATGGAAGTCCAGCGGCCGGCTTTCGCTGACGCCGCGCACCCGCAGACCCGGGTCTGTGGGCCGGTAGGCGTCGCCCACCAGTTCCAACGGCACGTCCGCCAGGTCCCCGTAGACCTTGTTGGTGCTCGCGAAGACGACCGGCGTCGTGGCCCCGCGACGACGCACCGCTTCCAGGACGTTCAGAGCGCCCTGGATGTTGATCTCGAAGTCCTCCACCGGGTCCACCAAGCTGGTGGTCACCGCCACCTGGGCGGCGAGGTGGAACACGGCCTGCGCCTCGCCGACCGCCTCGTCGACCGCGCGGCGGTCCCGGATGTCGGCGGCCAGGTGGACGATCTTCGAACCGTGCCGGCTCTTAAGCCAGGCAAGGTTGCGCTCCACGCCGTCGCGGGACAGCGCGTCGAGCACCAGAACGGTATGGCCGTCGCTGGCCAGCCGGTCGGCGAGGTTGGAGCCGATGAACCCTGCCCCGCCGGTCACCAGGACCGGAGCGCCGGACCCGCTCATGCCACCAGCCCGCGCATCTCGAGCTCCTTGCGGGCTTCGACGACGCGGTCCTCGGCTTCCTGCCGCGCGACCCACTCAGCCAGTTCCGCGAGGCCTTCCTGGAAGTCTTCCTGGGCCTCGTAGCCCAGCACGTTGCGGGCCTTGGTCAGGTCGGGGATGCAGTGGCGGATGTCGCCCGCCCGGGCCTTGCCGGCCAGTTCCGGCTTCAGGTCAGGCCGCCCCATGGCGGTGGCCTGCAGCAGGGCCACGTCTTCCACCGTTCGGTCGACGCCGGAGCCCACGTTGAACACCTCGCCGTCGGCCTCGGCCTTGTCGAGCGCCAGCAGGAAGGCGCGAGCCACGTCTCGGACGTGGACGAAATCCCGGCGCTGCTGGCCGTCCTCGAACACCATCGGCGACTGGCCGTTGGCGATGCGGCTGGCGAAGATCGCAAGCACGCCCGTGTAGGGATTGGAGAGCGCCTGGCCAGGGCCGTAGGCGTTCCAGAGACGCAGCGCCGACCCGCCCATGCCGTACTGCTTGGTCAGCGTGAGCGTCAGGCGCTCCTGCACGTACTTGCCGATGGCGTAGACCGACTTGATGCCGTTGTTCTTCGTCTCGGGCGTCGGCACCGGGATCAGCGGCCGGCCTTCGTCGTCCAGCGGGTCCCAGGACCCGTCAGGATTGCGCCCGCCGCGGACCACGTCCTCCATCAGCCGGCCGTCCTGCGTTCGGTAGAGCCCCTCCCCGTAGATCGACATTGAGGAGGCGACCACCACCCGTTCGACCGGGTTGTCGATCAGCTGCTGGAAGAGCACCGCGGTGCCGTAGTCGTTGACCGAGGTGTAGCGGTCCACCGCGTACATGCTCTGGCCAACGCCGACCTCGGCCGCCAGGTGCACCACCTTGTCGACACCCTTCAGCGATCGTAGCACCACCGCCTCGTCGCGGACGTCGCCGACGATCAGCTCCACGTCGTCGTTCAGCTCGGCGGGCCGTTGCCGTGTCGGGTGAACCTGCTCGATCAGGCTGTCGAGGACGCGGACCTTGTCGCCCCGCTCAATCAATGCCTGGGCCAGGTGTCGGCCGATGAAGCCGGCGCCGCCGGTGATGAGGATCTGTTCGGACATGCTTCGCCTCAGCCGTTCGCCAGCCGCGCGGACTTCGCCTGCGGGGCGAACGCGGGAACTTCGAGGAACTCGAAGCGCTGGACAGAGGAATAGTTGGCGCGGTCCCCCGCGCGGCTCACAATCTTCAGAAGGAGCGCCTGGACGCTTTCCGGGAATTCGTTAACCATTACCCGGCTCGCCTTGCCGGACGTGGTGGGATCGGGGTCCGTAGTTTTGTCGGCGGCCCCCAAATTCTTCACTCGGCTCATGGCCGTCCCTCGCCGTCACACCCGCCAAGCTAACCCTTCATCTTCATGTAAGTTCCCTGCCGGAGCTAAGTGTTGGTTCCATTGGGATTGTTTTTGCAGCGACCAACTTCTTGTGATCGGAACCCAGTGATCAAATGAGGTTGGGGTTGCTTGAAACCCGGCGCCTGTGGAGCGAGTTATCCACCGTTCGCGCCACTTACTCGGCCAGGCGAAGGAACAAAGCTCCGGCCAAGCTGTTTCTCCCGCAGGTACTTACCTCGCCGCAGCGTCGACGCGGCCGAAGGGGGGCGCATGAGCCGCAAGAAAGTCAGGGTCGGGATCGTGGGCGTGGGCAACTGCGCCTCGTCCTTCGTCCAGGGCGTCAGCCACTATGCCGAAGCGAATTCCAATGAGCCGCCGCCCGGCCTGATGCATGTGGATCTCGGCGGCTACCACGTCGGGGACATCGAGCTCGCTTCCGCCTTCGACATCCACGTCGGCAAGGTCGGCCGTGATCTGGGCGAGGCCGTCTTCGCCGCGCCCAACAACACCTTCGTCTTCGAGCGTCCGGGCAAGACGGGCGTGACCGTACAGCGGGGCCCCACGCTCGACGGGATCGGCCGCTACATGGCCGGCGACATCGAGGAGGCGCATGCCGCTCCCGTGGACGTGGCGGAGGCGCTCCGGGCGTCGAACACTGACGTGCTGGTGTCCTATCTGCCCGTCGGCTCGCAGCGCGCCACCGAGTACTACGCCCAGCAGGCCCTGGAGGCGGGCTGCGCCTTCGTGAACTGCATTCCGGTGTTCATCGCCTCCGACCCGGTCTGGTCCAAGCGCTTCGAGCAGCGCGGCCTGCCCATCATCGGCGATGACATCAAGAGCCAGGTCGGGGCCACCATCCTGCACCGGGAGATCGTCAACCTGTTCCGCGACCGGGGCGTTCGCGTCGACCGCACCTACCAGCTGAACTTCGGCGGCAACGCCGACTTCAAGAACATGCTCGAGCGCGAGCGCCTGCACTCGAAGAAGATCAGCAAGACCCAGGCGGTGACCAGCCAGCTGGACGTGCCGCTGGCGGAGGACGACGTTCATGTTGGCCCCTCGGACTACGTGCCGTGGCTCACCGATCGCAAGTGGGCCCATATCCGGGTGGAAGGCACCACCTTCGGCGGCGTGCCGCTGAACGTGGAGCTGAAGCTCGAAGTCTGGGACAGCCCGAACTCGGCCGGCATCGTCATCGACGCGGTGCGCTGCGCGAAGCTGGGCCTCGACCGCGGGCTGTCGGGTCCGCTGCTCGGCCCGTCCAGCTACTTCATGAAGAGCCCGCCCGAGCAGTACACCGACCACGAGGCGCGCGAGCGCACCGAGCGGTTCATCGCCGGCGACGAGCCCACGACGGCGGCCCCCAGGAAACGCCCGGCGGTCCAGCTCGCCTCGTGACCACGACGGTCTTTCTCGTGCGACACGGCTCAACCGACCACCTCGGCCGCCGGATTTCCGGGCGCATGGAGGGCGTCGCGCTCAACGCGCTCGGCCGCGAGGAAGCGGGGCGCGCGGCTGAGCGCCTGCGCGGCGAAGGCGTGACGGCCCTCTACACCAGCCCCGTGCAGCGCACCCGCGAGACCGCAGCCGCGCTGGGGCAGGCCCTCGAGCTGGACCCCGTCGTCGACGAGCGGCTGATCGAGATCGACTTCGGCTCCTGGACCGGCGCCGCCTTCGCCGACCTCGATGCCGATCCCGAGTGGCGGCGCTGGAACGAGGCGCGCAGCACGGCCAGGGCGCCCGGCGGTGAGGCCATGGACGAAGTGCAGGCGAGGCTCGGCGACTTCGTGGCGGAGGTGGCCAGGCGCCATCCCGGCGAGCGGGTCTGCGCGGTGAGCCATGCCGACGCGATCAAGGCGCTGCTGGCCAGCGTCCTGGGCTTCTCGCTCGATCGGCACTGGGCGCTGGAGATCAGCCCGGGGTCGGTCAGCGTCCTTTGTGCGGGGGACTGGGGAATGAAGGTGCTGAGCGTGAACGAGGCGTGCCGATGAACCACATGACGGCGGATCAGATCCGCGAACGCGCCGCCGCCCTGGGCGACTGGTTCCACAACATCGATCTGGGCGGCGTGCAGACCGCCCCGAACCACTTCCTGAACGACTATCCGAACGTGAAGTGGCGGACCTTCCAGCACGTCGTGCCGGAGGACCTCACCGGCAAGACCGTGCTCGATATCGGCTGCAACGGCGGCTTCTACTCGCTGGAGATGAAGCGGCGCGGCGCAGACCGCGTGCTGGGGGTCGACTTCGACGAGCGCTACCTCGAGCAGGCCCGCTTCGCCGCGGAGGTGAAGGGCATGGACATCGAGTTCCGCCAGCTCAGCGTCTACGACGTGGCCGAGCTGGGCGAGACGTTCGACATCGTCCTGTTCATGGGCGTCCTCTACCACCTGCGGCACCCGCTGCTGGCGCTCGACCTGATCCACGACAACGTCTGCAAGGACCTGCTGATCTTCCAGTCCATGCAGCGCGGCAGCGCCGAGGAGCCGCCGATCCGGGCCAATTACGACTTCTTCGAGCAGGACCATTTCAACGAGCCCGGCTACCCGAAGATGCACTTCATTGAGCACGAGTACGCCAACGACTGGACCAACTGGTGGGCGCCGAACGCCGCCTGTTCGGCCGCCATGCTCCGCAGCGCCGGGTTCGAGATCCTGGAACACCCCGAAGAGGAGGTGTTCGTCTGCCGCCGCGTCGAGCGGCCCAAGCCAATGGGCGCGGTCTATCCCGCCCGGCCGCGCACCAACGGCAAGTCCAACGGGAGGGACCACGCATGATCGAAGCCGCCAAGATCTGGAACGAGCCGAACAACAAGAGCCACTGGGACCCGAACCTGGATCCCGAGTGGGACCTGTTCGCCAACATGACCAAGCTGGCCGGTCAGGCGATCCGCGCCGAAAACGCCGCCCTGCCCCGCGTGCTGGGCGGCATGAGCCCCATCGATCCCGCCTTCGTGCGCAGGTTGGAAGAACGGGGCGTGATGGACCACATTGACGTGGTCGCCATCCACGGCTTTCCCCTGGACTGGAACCTCTGGCAGATCGACGAGTGGCCCTCGAAGGTCGACGAGATCCGCGCCGTCACCGACAAGCCGATCTGGGTCACCGAGGTGGGTGTCTCCTCCTTCGGCTCCGAGGAGGTTCAGGCCTGGGGCGTGAAGAAGACCGCCGACCTGCTGATCGGCAAGGTCCCGCGCCTGCACTGGTACTCGCTCTACGACCTGCCGAAGACCTGGGAGGCCACGACCCGGCACAAGGAGGCCGAGGGCTCGTCCTACTACCGGCATTTCCACATGGGTCTGCTGCGCGAGGACGGCTCGCCCAAGCCGGCGGTGGAGGCCTACGCCCCCTACGCCGCCGAAATGGGCCTTTGCCAGTGGTTCCACTTCGAGGATCACCGCCTGGACGATGCGGTCGCCTGGATGAAGCGCCTGGGCGTGAAGCATCTGCGGACGGGCCTCTCCTGGGCCGACAGCTTCCGGCCCGATTGCGACCGCTGGTTCGATCGGCAGATGGAGGCGCTCGCCGACTTCGACGTCACCGTCACGTTCTGCTTCACGCCGGAGCATCGCGGGATCGAGCCGCATCACACCAGCCCGCCCCAGGTCGCCGAAGAGTTCGCCGAGTTCTGCGCGCGCATGATCCGGCGCTACGCCCCCTCGTCCGCCGCCGCCCCGGCCGCTGTTGCCGCGGAGTAGGCCCATGACGGCGGGCTGGACGCCCAACCTCAGCTGGGTCGTCCACGACCTTGCGGTGGGCGGCGCCTTTCCTGCCGGCCGGGCCGTCGATCTCGCCGCCCGCCACGGGGTCGGCGCCGTCATCGACGTGCGTGCGGAGAGCTGTGACGACGCCGCCGAGCTGGAGGCGTGCGGCCTGCGTTTCCTGCACCTGCCGACCCTCGACCATCACGCCGTCGCCCAGCCCATGCTGGACGACGGCGTCGCATTCGCCGCCGAGGCCCGGGCCGCCGGGCGCAAGCTTCTCGTTCACTGCGAGCACGGGATCGGCCGCTCCGCGCTCGTCGCGCTGTGCGTGCTGGTCAGCCGCGGCCTGGGCCCGCTGGAAGCGCTCGCTCGGGCCAAGGACGCCCGCGCCCTCGTCTCGCCCTCCCCCGCGCAGTACCAGGCGTGGGTCGAGTGGATGCAGCGCTGCGCGCCGGAGGTCCGTCCGCCGACATTCGACGCCTTCAAGGCCATCGCCTACCGCCATCTGCCACAGCGCGCCTGATGCTGGTCTACGGCGACCAGCCGAGGCGGGAGTCTCCCCGTGAGAAGCTCGCGTCGGTGGCCGACGCCCTGGCCCGTGGCGACCGGACCGGCGCCCTGATCGAGGCCGGCGAGCTGGCCCAGGGCCTGGCGGACGATGAGTTCTCCGCGCGCGGCGAGGACGACGACACCCCGCTGCAGCGCGCCGCCCTCGACCTCTGCAACGCGGTCGCCGCAGGCGCGGCCGAAGCCGACGCGATCGCGCGCCTGCGAGCCCTGCCGCTGCCGGACGTCGTCGAGGTGAAGACGCCGGAGGGCTACGCCTTCTACGGCCTCTATCCCGAGAGCTATGCGCTGGCGGCCCGCTCGCACCCCTGGCTAGCCCCACCGTTCGTCATCGGGCTTCGGAGCATCGGCACGAGCTTGGCCGGCGTGGTGGCCGCGGCGACGGGCGCCGGGGAGGTCATCACGGTCCGCCCGACGGGCCATCCCTGGCGGCGCGAACTACGCCTCTCCAGTTCCCTTCGGGCGCGGCTGCAGGCCCATCCCGGCTCCTTCGCCATCGTCGACGAGGGCCCGGGCCTCTCCGGCAGCTCCTTCGGCGCCGCCGCCGACGCCCTCGAGGCGCTGGGCGTCGCGCCGGACCGCATCGTCTTCCTGCCCAGCCATGGAGGCGACCTCGGTCCACAAGCCTCGCCCGAGCACCGCGCCCGCTGGCGCAGCGCGGTCCGCCTGACCGCCCAGGCCCCATGCCCCGTCAGCGACTGGTTCGCCGATCTCACGGGCCCGGTGGGCCAGGCGAATGATGTTCCCGGCACAGTCTGGAAGGTGCGGCTGGGCGACGGTTTCATCGCCCGCTTCGCGGGCCTTGGCTCGGCGGGTGCGCGCAAGCTGGCCAGGGCGCAGGCCCTGCACGCCGCCGGGTTCGCACCCGAGCCGCTGGCGCTGCGCCACGGCATGCTCCTGCAGCGATGGGTGGAGGACCGACCCTGGACGCCGGACCTGGACCACCTTGGCCGCTATCTTCGCTTCCGCCGCGAGGCCTTCGCCAGGTCGGCCGGCGCAGACGCCAGGACCCTTGCCGAGATGGTGCGGGTCAATGTGGCGGAACTGCTCGGGGAAGAGGCCGCACGCTCTGTCGCAGGACGGCTCTCCGCCCTGCCCCTCACCCAGGCCCGACCCCGCCCCGTCCACGTGGACGGCCGCCTTCATCGCTGGGAATGGCTGGGTGGGATTAAGCTCGACGCCCTCGACCATTCCGAGGCGCACGACCTCGTCGGTCCACAGGACATCGCCTGGGACGTGGCTGGCGCGGCCGTCGAGTTCGCGCTTTCGGAGGCGGAGACTTCATCGCTGGCCCGGGCAGCGGGCGCCGACCGGGTGATGCTCCGGCTGTTCGAACTGGCCTACCCCGCCTTTCAGGCGGGGCTCTGGAGCTTCAACGGTGCGCCGGATCAGGTCGCCCGCTACCAGGCGCGCCTCCTGGAAAGACTGGCGGCCCGAGCGCCGGCCTGAACCTGCCCGCCCCCTCGGCGGTTCTCCTGTCCCGAGGAGACTGCGCATGCCCGACCAGCCCGACATGAACCCTGGCGACGAGGTGAAGCCCGGCACGGAGCAGAGCGGCGAGCAGATCTGTCCGCTCTGTCAGGGGACGGGCCGGCAGCATGGCGGCGCGGAGTGCCCGGACTGCGGCGGGTCGGGGAAGATCATCGCGCTGGTCGGCGACGCCTGACGGTCCGCCACGCCCCGCCATCCCGCCACACACGGGGCTGATCATCCCGCTCGTGAGCCGCCGCAACAGTGTTGCAGCCGCGATAGAGAACCAGGATGGCAAATGAGGGTTGTTGGAACAGCGTTCTTCTAGCGCCCGTTGTTCCCGCGGTAGCGGCCGTCCCACACGGCCGACGAACGAGGGATGCCTGATGAAGATGATCTGGATGGCGGCCGCGGCCGCCTGCGCCTTTGGCCTCACCGCATGCGCCAGCGGGATGGATGGCGGCGCCAGCTCCGCGATGAACAGCGGCTCGGCGGCCGCCGCCGCGGCTCCCACCACCGCCACCGCCTTCCTCGCCGAAGCGGCGCGCAGCGACATGTATGAGATCCAGTCCAGCCAACTCGCCCAGACCCGGGGGTCGTCCCAGGCGGTGAAGGACTTCGCAGCCCAGATGATCCGCGACCACACCAACTCCACCCAGATGGTTATGGAGGCGGCCCGCGCCGGCGGCATGACCCCGCCGCCCCCGCCGCCCCTGGACGCGCGTCGCCGCGGCATGCTGGACCAGCTGCGCGGCGCCTCGGGGCCGGCTTTCGATCGCATGTACGTGAGCCAGCAGCTGATGGCCCACCAGGAGGCGCTGGCCCTGCACAGCGGCTACGCTCAGAACGGCGACAACGCGGCGCTCCGCGGCGCGGCCGGCAAGATCGCCCCTATCGTTCAACAGCACCTGAGCCACGTCCAAGGCATGCAGCCGGGCTGACCGTCCCGGGCCTGACCACTTAAGCCCTCCTCCATGCTTGGAGGAGGGTGGGTCGGGGTTCCCACGCGACGGAGAAGGCGCGATACCGAGCGCCGCCGATCAGCGCGGCAGCCGCGTCGCCCCCATCAGGTATTCGTCCACCGCCCGCGCGCACTGCCGCCCCTCGCGGATGGCCCAGACCACCAGGGATTGGCCGCGACGCATGTCGCCGCACGAGAAGATGTTCTGCACCGAGGTTCGGTAGTCGACCACATTGGCCCTGACGTTGCCGCGTGGGTCGAGTTCGACGCCGCCCTGCTCCACCAGGCCTTCCCGACGCGGCCCGACGAAGCCCATGGCCAGCAGCACCAGGTCCGCCTTCAGCTCGAAGGTGGAGCCTTCCACTTCCTGCATCTGCAGGCGGCCGTCCGGCCCGGGCGCCCACTCCAGGCGGGCGCACTCGATGGCGGTGACGCGACCGTCCTTGCCGACGATCCGCTTCGTGGTGACCGCGAACTCGCGCTCGCAGCCCTCCTCGTGGCTCGAGGAGGTGCGCAGCCTCAGCGGCCAGTCCGGCCAGGTGACCGCCTTGTTCTCCCGCTCCGGCGGACGCGGCATGATCTCCAGCTGGACGACGGACGCGGCGCCATGGCGGTTGGACGTGCCGATGCAGTCCGAGCCGGTGTCCCCGCCGCCGATCACCACCACGTGCTTGCCCGCCGCGTTCAGCGTGCCCGCCGGCGCCGCGATGGACTCGGGGTCCCCGGCGTTGCGCTTGTTCTGCTGGGTCAGGAACTCCATGGCGAAGTGCACGCCATCGAGCTCGCGGCCCGGCACCGGCAGGTCGCGCGGGGCTTCCGCGCCGCCGGCGAAGACCATCACGTCATAGTCGTCCAGCAGCCGCTGGACCGAGACCGCCACGCCGACCTCGAAATTGGTGCGGAAGATCACCCCCTCGGCCTCCATCTGGCGGATGCGCCGGTCGATGAGGTGCTTTTCCATCTTGAAGTCGGGGATGCCGTAGCGCAGCAGGCCGCCGATCCGGTCGCTCTTCTCGAACACCGTGGCCGCATGGCCGGCGCGCGCCAGCTGCTGGGCGCACGCCAGGCCGGCCGGGCCCGAGCCCACCACCGCGACGCGCTTGCCCGTGCCCCTGGGCGACGGCTCAGGCTTGATCCAACCTTCGTCCCAGCCGCGATCGACGATCTGGCATTCGATCGTCTTGATGGTCACGGGGGTGTCCGGGATGTTCAGGGTGCAGGACGCCTCGCACGGCGCGGGGCAGACGCGACCGGTGAACTCGGGGAAGTTGTTGGTCGACTGGAGGTTCTCCAGCGCCGCCTTCCAGTGGTCCCGGTGGATCAGCTCGTTGAAGTCCGGGATCTGATTGTTCACCGGGCAGCCCTGGTGACAGAACGGGATGCCGCAATCCATGCAGCGCGCCGCCTGCTGGCGCAGCTGCATCTCCGGCAGCGGCTGGACGAACTCCTTCCAGTGCTTCAGGCGGCTGGCAGGCGCCTCGTAGCTGCGGTCGTGGCGCTCGATCTCGAGGAAGCCGGTGGGCTTGCCCATCGCTGGGGTCTCCGAACTCTAAAGGTCTACTCGGCGGCCACGACGGGCAGCGTCTCGCGCTCGGCCGCCAGGTCGAGCAACGCGCGGCGATAATCGGTGGGCATCACCTTCACGAAGGAGCCCAGCGCCTCGTCCCAGTTCTCCAGGATCTCGGCGGCGCGGCGGCTGCCGGTGTGCAGCCGGTGGCGCTCGATCAGGATGCGCAGGCGTTCGGCGTCGAACCGCAGCACGTCGCCCATGCCCGCATTGTCCACGCTGAGCGCCCGCTGGCTTGGCCGGAAGGGCTCGTCGGCGGTGCTGAACGGCCCCGCCTGCGCCGGCTGGATGCGCTCCAGCTGGACCATGGCCTTGTTGCACAGCTCCTCGAACCGCCCGCGCGGGTCGTAGACGTAGGCGATGCCGCCGCTCATGCCGGCCGCGAAGTTGCGGCCCGTGTCGCCGAGCACCACCACCACCCCGCCGGTCATGTACTCGCAGCCGTGGTCGCCCACGCCCTCGACCACGGCCACCGCGCCGGAGTTGCGCACGGCGAACCGCTCGCCGGCGACGCCCTCGAAATAGGCCTCCCCCGCGACGGCGCCGTAGAGCACCGTATTGCCGACGATGATGTTGCGGGTGGGCTCGCGACGAGCCTCCGGCGGCTGGCGCACGATCACCCGCCCGCCGGACAGCCCCTTGCCCACGTAGTCGTTGGCGTCGCCGATCAACTCGGCGGTGACGCCCCGCGCCAGGAAGGCGCCGAAGCTCTGCCCCGCGACGCCGCGGAACTTCAGCGAAATGGTGTCGTCGGGAAGTCCGGCGTGACCGTAGCGCCGCGCCACCTCGCCCGAGAGCATGGCGCCCGTCGTGCGGTTGATGTTGCGGATCTGGTATTCGCCCCGGACCGCCTGCCCTGTCTCCAACGCCGCCTTGGCGTCCGCGATCAGGGTATGGTCAAGGACACCGCCGAGACCATGGTCCTGCCGGTCCGTGTTCCAGAGTCCCTTCTGCCCCTCGGCCGGCGCCGCATAGAGGATGCGGGACAGGTCGACCCCGTTGGCCTTCCAGTGGTCCAGCGCGGGGCTCATGTCGAGACGGTCGACCCGTCCGATCATCTCGTTGAGCGTCCGGAAGCCCATCTCGGCCATGATCTCCCGCAGCTCTTCGGCCACGAAGAAGAAGTAGTTGATCACGTGCTCTGGCTGGCCGGTGAACCGCGCGCGCAGCACCGGGTCCTGGGTCGCCACGCCCACCGGACAGGTGTTCAGGTGGCACTTGCGCATCATGATGCAGCCCGCGGCGATCAGCGGCGCGGTGGCGAAGCCGAACTCGTCGGCACCGAGCAGGGCTCCGATGGCCACGTCGCGACCGGTCCGCAGCCCGCCGTCCACCTGTACGGCGATCCGGGTGCGCAGGCCGTTCAGCAGCAGGGTCTGCTGGGTCTCCGCCAGGCCGATCTCCCACGGTGAGCCCGCATGCGTCAGCGACGTCAGCGGCGAGGCGCCGGTGCCGCCCTCAAACCCCGAGATCGTCACGTGGTCGGCCCGCGCCTTGGCGACCCCGGCCGCCACGGTGCCCACGCCAACCTCGGACACCAGCTTCACCGAGATGCGGGCCCTGGTGTTGACGTTCTTCAGGTCGTGGATGAGCTGCGCCAGGTCCTCGATCGAATAGATGTCGTGGTGCGGCGGCGGGCTGATCAGGCCCACGCCTGGGGTCGAGTGCCGGACCCGGGCGATGTTCTTGTCGACCTTGTGCCCGGGCAGCTGGCCGCCCTCTCCGGGCTTGGCGCCCTGGGCCATCTTGATCTGGATGTCGTCGGCGTTCACCAGGTACTCGGTCGTGACGCCGAAGCGTCCCGACGCCACCTGCTTGATGGCCGAGCGCATGGAGTCGCCGTTGGGCAGCGGCTTGAAGCGGTCGCTCTCCTCGCCGCCCTCGCCGGTGTTCGAGCGCCCGCCGATGCGGTTCATGGCGATGGCGAGCGTCGTGTGGGCCTCGCGGCTGATCGAGCCGAACGACATGGCGCCGGTGGAGAACCGCTTGACGATCTCGGCGGCCGGCTCGACCTCGTCCAGCGGGATCGGCCGATCCGCCGGCTTGAAGCGCATTAGGCCGCGAAGCGTCAGCAGCCGCTCGGACTGTTCGTTGATCGAGGCGGCGAAGGTCCGGTACTCGTCAGGCAGGTTGGCGCGCACCGCGTGCTGCAGCCGCGAGACGGATTCCGGGCTCCAGGCGTGGGCCTCGCCGCGCAGGCGCCAGGCGTACTGCCCGCCCACGTCCAGCATGGTCTTGTAGATCGGGTTGTCGCCGTAGGCGTCGCGGTGGCGGCGCACGCACTCCTCGGCGATCTCCTGCAGGCCGATGCCTTCGATGGTGGTCGCCGTGCCGGTGAAATACTTGCCGATCAGCTCGGACGAGAGGCCGACCGCGTCGAAGATCTGCGCCCCGCAGTAGGACTGGTAGGTGGAGATGCCCATCTTGGACATCACCTTCAGCACGCCCTTGCCGACCGCCTTGATGTAGTTCTTGCGGGCCTCGTAGGCCGAGACCGGCAGGTCGTTCTGGGCGCGCAGTTCCTCGATGGTCTGGAAGGCGAGGTACGGGTTCACGGCTTCCGCGCCGTAGCCGGCTAACACGCAGAAGTGGTGCACTTCGCGCGCCTCGCCGGTCTCGATGACCAGGCCGGTCTGCATGCGCAGGCCCTGGCGGATCAGGTGATGGTGCACGGCCGCGGTGGCGAGCGCCGCCGGGATCGGGATGCGGTCCGCGGACGTGGCGCGGTCCGACAGGATCAGGATGTTGACGTCGGCCAGGACCTGGTTGGTCGCTTCCTGGCAGATGCGCTCGATCGCCCGCTCAAGCCCCTCCGCCCCGTCTTCGGCGGGCCAGGTGGTGTCGATGGTCGCCGTGCAGAAGGCGCCGTCCAGCAGGTCGTGGATGGCGCGGATCTTGGCCAGGTCCTCGTCGGTGAGGATCGGCTGGGCGACCTCGAGGCGCTTGTGGTGCCCGGCCTGGCGGCCCAGCAGGTTTGGGCGCGGCCCGATCATCGAGACCAGGCTCATCACCAGCTCTTCCCGGATCGGGTCGATCGGCGGGTTGGTGACCTGGGCGAAGTTCTGCTTGAAGTACTCGTAGAGCAGCTTGGGCCGGCGCGAGAGCACGGCGATCGGCGTGTCCGCCCCCATGGAGCCGACGGGGTCGTCGCCCATCTTGGCCATGGGCTCCAGGAAGAACTTGAGGTCCTCCTGCGTGTAGCCGAAGGCCTGCTGGCGATCGAGCAGGGTCTCAGGGTCGTTGCTGCGCGGCTGCTCGGCCTCGGGCGCCAGCGACAGCTCCTCCAGCTTGAACTGGGTCTCGGCCAGCCACTCCTCGTAGGGCGCGGCCTCGGCGAGCGTGCGCTTCAGCTCCTCGTCCTCGATGATCCGGCCCTGCTCCATGTCGATCAGCAGCATCTTGCCGGGCTGCAGGCGCCACTTGCGGACGATCCGCTCCTCCGGGACGTCGAGCACGCCCGATTCCGAGGCCATGATCACATGATCCTGGTCGGTGATGATGATCCGCGCCGGACGCAGGCCGTTGCGGTCGAGCGTGCCGCCGATCTGCCGCCCGTCGGTGAACGCCACCGCCGCCGGGCCGTCCCACGGCTCCATCAGAGCGGCGTGGTACTCGTAGAAGGCGCGGCGCTCCTTGCTCATCAGCGGATTGCCGGCCCAAGCCTCCGGCATCAGCATCATCATCGCGTGCGCGATCGGGTAGCCGCCCGCCACCAGAAGCTCCAACGCGTTGTCCAGGCAGGCCGTGTCCGACTGGCCGTGCGGGATCAGCGGCCACATCTTGTTCAGGTCGGGCCCCAGCAGCTCGCTTTCCAGCGTTCGGCGACGGGCGTTCATCCAGTTCACGTTGCCGCGCACCGTGTTGATCTCGCCGTTGTGAGCGATGAACCGGTACGGGTGCGCCAGGCGCCAGGACGGGAAGGTGTTGGTCGAGAAGCGCTGGTGGACCAGGGCGAGGGCGGACTCCGCGTGCTCGTCCTGCAGGTCCTTGTAGAAAGAGCCCACCTGGTGGGCGAGCAGCAGGCCCTTGTAGACGACCGTGCGGGTCGAGAGGGACGGCATGTAGAACTCGGCGACGTCGGGAAGCCCGCGCTTCGCCGCAAGATCCTTCAGCGGGTTCTGCGTCTGCTTGCGCACCGCGAGCAGCTTGCGCTCGTGGGCGTCCTGGTCACGCACATTGGGACCCCGGCCGATGAAGGCTTGGCGAACCACCGGCATGGAGGCGAGCACCGCCTCGCCCAGGCCCGTGGTGTCCACCGGCACGTCGCGCCAGCCCAGCAGCGGCTGCTTCTCGACGCGCAGGAAGTGCTCGAACTGCTCGATGGCGGCGTTCCGGGCCGCCGCGTCCTGCGGCAGGAAGCACATGCCGACCGCGTACTCGCCGGCCGGGGGAAGCTCGATGCCCTCCCCTTGCGCCCAGGTGCGATAAAGGGCGTCGGGGATCTGAATCAGGATGCCCGCGCCGTCGCCGACCAGCGGGTCGGCGCCCACCGCGCCGCGGTGATCCAGGTTGACCAGGATCTGCAGCCCGGCCTCGATCACCTCGTGCGATTTGCGGCCCTTGATATTGGCCACGAAACCCACGCCGCACGCATCGTGCTCGTTCGCCGGATCATACAATCCTTGCCGCTCGGGCAGAGCCATCTTCAACCCCATCGGGCACGCCGAAACGCGGCCGGACCTCCACCGTTGAGGGGGCCGTGACGTGCAATCGCGGGCATTTACCCGGCAAGATCAGCCCCTGTCGATGGGCGAAAAGCTGCACCGGTGGAAGATTTTTCTAACACAGTGGGACCCAGGCGAAACTCACCCCGTCGTGCTAGGCAAGGCGCATGAACGATCCCCTGGCGAGCCTCCGGACACGCTTCCTGGACCGGACCCGGGAGGACCTGGCGCAGCTCCGGGCCGGCGCCGAGCCCCGCCCCCTGGTCCATCGGCTGGCCGGCACAGCCGGGATGCTGGGCTTCGCGGACCTCGGCCGGCTGGCGGCCGTGGTCGACGAACAGCTCGTCGACGGCGAGGCGAACCCCGCCGACTGGGCCGCCCTGCTCGCGTCCATGGCCGAGGCTACGCGGCCTTCGTGAACCCCCGCCGGGTCATGGTCCCCCAGCTGTGCTGCTTGGTCAGATACTGCCAGGTGCCCCGGACCCGCCAGAAGTTGTTGATCTGCCGGTAGCCGAAGTTTTCGACGATCCCGGCCAGCATCAGCACGACCAGGCTCTTCACGTCCGGGAAGCGCCGGAGCTCGCTTTCCTCCAGCGCCAGGGCGCCGACGCTGAGTACGACGCCGAACGCGAAGCTCACCGCGAGGAAGGCCCACAGGTAGGCCGCGTTGAGCACGCCCAGCAGATAGAAGGCCGGGACGAGCACATAGCCGGCCAGCTCGATGAACGGCCCAAGGACGTCGACGATCAGGATATAGCCGAAGCCCAGGACGCCCACGCGCCCATAGCGCGGATTGAAGAGCACGTCCCGGTGCCGCTCGAACGTCTCCAGCGCGCCCCGGTGCCAGCGGGCCCGCTGGCGGCCAAGCACGCCCAGGTCCTCGGGGCACTCGGTCCAGCAGACCGGTTCGGGCAGGAACACCACCCTGTACGGCTTCTTCTCGCGGCGGAAGTGCTTGTGGAGCTTGACCACCAGCTCCATGTCCTCGCCCACTGTGCCCAGGCTGTAGCCGCCGACGGCCAGCACCGGCTCGCGCCGGAACAGGCCGAACGCTCCCGAGATGATCAGCAGCGACTGCAGCTCGCTCCAGGCCAGCCGGGCCATCAAAAAGGCGCGCAGGTATTCGATGGTCTGCAGCACCGCCAGGAAGTTCCGCGGCACGCCGATCCGCGTGACCCGCCCGAAGCGGATTTCGCAGCCGTTGGCGATCCGGACCGAGCCGCCCACGGCGACCATCCGCTCCGGGTCTTCGACGAACGGCCGCACCGCGCGAAGCAGGGCGTCGGGCTCGAGCAGGCTGTCGGCGTCCATGGAGCAGACGATGGGCGCGCGCGACAGGTTGAGCGCCGCGTTGAGGGCGTCCGCCTTGCCGCCGTTCTCCTTGTCGACCACCAGCAGTTTCGGCTGACGCGCCGTGGCGTAGAGGCCGCGGATCCGCGCGCAGGGCGCGATCAGTTCGTAGTCCCGGTCCACCGGCTGCAGCTCGAAGGCCTCGAGGAGGGCGTCCAGCGTGCGGTCCTTCGATCCGTCGTTGACCACCACCACCTCGAAGGCGGGGTACTGCAGGGACAGCAGGGAACGCACGCTCTCGACGATGGTCAGCTCCTCGCCATAGGCGGGCACAAGCAGGGCGATGGGCGGGGCCGTCTCGGCGTAGCGCCGCCACAGCAGGCGTCCCTGCGGACCGCCACGGTCCCGGCGAAGCGCCCGGGCGGCCAGCACCAGCTGCCAGATGTGGAAGGCGTTCTGGAACAGGCCGGCGGCGATCACGAACCAGGCGATGGACTCGGCGAAGCGCGTCAGCGCGTGCGCGATCGCCTGCAGGTCGACCTCGATCATGCCACCCCTGCCAGGACCAGGGCCGCGGCGTGGCGCGCCACCTCGTGGTCAGACCGGGCGACGGCCTCCAGCCGCGCCGTGCCCGCCGGGCCCAACTTGCCAAGCGCCGCCGCGGCCTGGTGGCGGACGCGCCAGACAGGGTCGTCCAGCAAGTTCGCCACGCCTTCGACAAGGCCCGCCAGACGCGCGTCCCCGACCGCGTCGGCGGCGGCCGACCGGACCTGCCAGTCGCTGTCGCCGAGGGCGCGGGCGAGCACGGGCTGAGCGGCGGGGTGCTGCAGGCGCCCGAGGGCCTCGATCGCCGCGGTGCGAACCGGAGCTTCGGGGGCCTGCGCCTGCGCCGTCAGGGCGGGGATCGCCCCGTAGGCGCCCGCCGCGCCGAGGGCCTGGGCGAGCAGGCCGCGAGCCGGCGCGCTGCGCCCCAGCTGCTCCAGGGCCGCCACAGCGGCGGCGGGGTCAGCCTCCACCACCAGACGCAGCAGTTCGCTGAAAGCGCCGGAGGGCGGAAACTCGCCGCCTTCCAGCCCGCCCACCAGCCGCGCCACATCCACCTCCCCGCCGGCCTGCCAAAGGGAGCGAAGGGCGGCCAGGCGCACCTCTGCTGGGCCGCGGGTGGAGGCGCGGATCAGGGCGAACTGGGTCTCCGGGCCGGGGAAGGCTCCGAGCGCTTCCACGCTCGCCAGCCGGCCTGGCAGCGATCCTGAGAAGACACGCTCGCGCAGCGTGCGGTCCGCGCCCAGGTGTTCGAGCGCGCCGACGACCAGGCGGCGGTCCTCACCACGAACGATGCCGAGGAAGTCCAGCAGGGTCTCGGCGAGCAATCGCGCGCGGCCGCGGAACGGGGCGAACGCCGCCTCGACATCGCTGCGGCCCTGCATGGCGCCGATCAGCGCCGCCTCCACCTGGCGGCGGTCGGCCGCCCGCCGCGTGGTGCGGCGGGCGTGGACGACCCGCAGCAGGATCAGTCCGCTCATCCAGGCCAAGGCGCTGACCACCAGCAAGGCGGCGATCCACCAGATGACGTCGAGCAGCGGCATGACTCAGAATCGACGTGTCAGGCCGACGGAGAGCTCTGTGCGGTCATAGGCGTCGCGCATCTCGTGCACGGTGTCGAGGCGCACGGTGGTGGCCGAGTCCAGGTCCACAGCGACCCCGCCGCTGAGCGCCCTCACGTCCACAGTGACGCCCTGGTTGGACTCCGGTGCGGCGGCCCAGCCGGCGGACAGCCGCAGCTTGGGGGTGGCGGCCCACGAGCCGTAGACGCTGTAGCCCGACCGGTAGTCCTCGCGCTCGTCGAAGGAGTTGATCCAGCGCGCATAGATCCAGCTCTGCCCATGCACCAGGGTCACCGCGGGCTGCACGTAGCGCACGTCGCCGCTCCAGTAGCGGGCCCAGGACGCGTCCAGCGACAGCGTCGCTGTCCAGCCGGCGCCAATCGCATGTGGGGTGCCGTAGACGCCACCGCGCACCTGCCATTCGGGACGGAAATCCGCGTCGGCCGAGCCGCCCAGCGAAACGTAGCCACGCCGGAAGCCGAAGGTGGCCTCGCCATAGGTGTCCTCGAAGCCGAACTGCTGCGCGTGCTCCACATAGGCGCCGACGCTGCGCGTGTCGGACAGCCGCCGGGTCACGGCCACGGCGGCGCGGCTCCAGTCCGACAGTCCGGCGCTCAGGTTGGATCGCGCCCCGGAGAGGTCGACACGCCAGGCGTAAGGCTGGGCCTGCCGGGCTGCAGCCAACTGCGCCGCCAGCTCGCGGGCCTCGTCGTGTTCACCTGCGGCAAGGATCGGCTGCAGCCGCCGCTCGGCCTCGGCCACGTCGCCGCGCCAGTAGGCCAGGCGCGCCTGCGCCAGCTGGACGTCCATGTACTCGGGCGCGAGGCGGCGGGCCTGGGCGAGCGCCCGCTCGGCATCGGCGTAGCGCTGGACGGCGGCGTAGGCCAGGCCAAGGTCGAGCCAGACGTCGGCGTCGGCAGGGGACGCCTGGGCGGCTGCCTCCAGCAGCGGGATGGCCTCCGCCGGGCGGCCGGCCAGCCGCAACTCGCGGCCGCGTGCGCCGTCGTCTGCAGGCTGAGCGCAGAGGACGGCGGGTACGGCGGCGAACAGGGCCGCCGCAAGAACTGTCTTCACGTAGGGCTCCGCTGGGCGGCCAACCGGTCCAGCCTAGCGACGAGCTCGTCGGGATTGAAGGGCTTGGCGAGGTAATCGGCGGCGCCGAGCTTGAGGGCGCCGAGCACGTCCTGATCCCGCTTCAAGGCGGTGAGCATCACCACGGTGACGCCGTCCAGGGCGGGGTTCTCCTTCAGCCGGCGGAGCGCCTCGAAACCGTCCATGACGGGCATCATGGCGTCCAGCACGACAAACTGCGGCCGGCTCGCCTCGGCGGCCTCAACGGCCGCGCGGCCGTCCTCGACGCTGCTCACCTGATATCCGGCGGCGGCCAGCTTGTGCTCCAGGATCGCCCGGAGCAGCGGATCGTCGTCGGCGATGAGGACC
This sequence comes from Phenylobacterium sp., assembly GCF_036563385.1. GTDB lineage: Bacteria > Pseudomonadota > Alphaproteobacteria > Caulobacterales > Caulobacteraceae > Phenylobacterium. The sequence goes on along the minus strand of NZ_DATCML010000017.1, from coordinate 76,255 downwards.
TGGGTCTGGGACATGGCGCGTCTCCGAGGCAAGCGGATGCGGGCGGACCGGGCGAATATCACGTAACCAAGGCCAGCGAAGCGGACCGAAGGTCGCGGTCAGGGCAGGTTTAGCGGCTGGGCGGCCTTGCAGACGACCCACCCCGTGGGGGTGCGACGATACACCCAAGCCGAATAGCTCCCGGGCGTCAGTTGCGGGAGGCGCAGGGTGGCGCTGAAGCCGCTGTCGTGCGCGGACGGCAGGTCGAAGTGGCGGGCCACGTCCTTGCGCGGGCCGTTCACCGTCAGCGCCGCGACGAAATCACCGCCGGGTCCCTGCAATCGCGCCAGCCCCTCGGGCGACGTGTTCGCGGGGCCGAGCTCGGAAATCCATCCGGCGAGGCTGAGGATCTCCCCCTCCCCTGCGCGGGTCAGCGCCGCCTCCTCGACGTTGCAGCCCTTGGCCACGGGAGCGGGCGCGAGCCGGTCCCGCAGCTCAGCGGGGACCGGCTCCATCACCCCGGCCGCGGAGCCGCCCGCCGCGGGCAGGGCCACGCCGTCCGACGGCGCGGCGAGGGCCACCTGGTGGATGACGAAGCGTCCGCCGCCGCGGCCTTCCAGGTCGAGCCGGATCTGTTCGATCACGGACTCCGTCCAGTCGGGGGCGCCCCGGGCCTGACGGCTCATGTCGTAGACGAGGGTGACCGTTTCGCCGACCTTGGGCGGGGTGTTGTCCAGCGGCAGGCCGAGCCAGTCGCCACCCTCGCCGTGCAGGGTCGTCGAGTAGTACAGCGCCCCGTTCCACCCCTGCCCTGCCGCCAGGCGCGTCAGCCGTACCAGCACCAGGGGGAACTGCGCGCCGGGCGCCTGCAGCCCGCGGGGCGAACGCAACGGCGAGTTCGCCATCGTCACCGCCAGGCCCTGGGGGTCAGCCGGGATGACCTCGCTACCCTGCCCGACGAACCCGTCCGTGGAGCCGTCGAATGTCCACAGGCGCGCGGTGCGCAGCGGCGCGCCGCCGATCTCGAACACGCCGGCGGCCGCGTTCCAGCGAACGGGTCCCGCGCGCTCTGCGGTCTGGACGGGCGCGACCACTGGCTGGGGCGCCGGCGCAGGCTTGCGGTCGCAGGACACGAGCAGCGCGGCGGACAGGCAGAGGACGACGAGGCCGGACTTCACGGTCTGCTCCAGGTGAGGGCCGGCTGGTCTATCACGCAGCCAAGCTGCGCCGCCACGAGAGCTGGCGCGCAAAAAAAGGCCGCGCCAGCGGCGCGGCCAGTTCATAGGGAGGAAACGCCCCGAAGGGCGCCACCAGATTCACGCTGCAGCGCACAAACGCAAGCGGTAATTCACCTGTGGTGGAATTACTGCGACGAATGGTCGTCATTCCACCCAGTCGCGGCGCAGGCGCAGGGCGCCCAGACCGAGCAACGCGGCGCTGACCACATAGAAGCCCAGGCCGGAGTAGATGGCGTAGCGCAGCGCCTCCACCCCGAAGCGGGGCGTCAGCGCGTCCGACACGGCGCCGAAGAACCAGGTTCCGAGCCCAAGCCCGATCAGGTTGTTCACGAACAGGAAGCAGGCGGAGGCGGTCGTGCGCTGGGCCGGCGCCACCAGATGCTGCACCGCGGTCACCACCGGCCCCAGCCAAGCCAGGTTCAGCCCGGTCGGGATCAGCAGCAGCAGGAAGACGACGACCAGGTTCTGCGCCTGCACGGCCAGGAAGAAGCAGGGCAGCGCCACCAGGAAGCACACCGCCGGGACCAGCAGATAGGCCTGCGGCCGCGCCCGGCCCAGCTTATCGCCTAGCCAGCCGCCAAGCCAGACGCCGGCCACGCCGCCGAACAGCGTCATCACCCCCAGGAACAGCGAGCGATCCACGAGGCCCATGCCCAGGCTGCGCTCGAAGAAGGACGGCAGCCAGAAGGCCACCCCATAGCCGCACACCGACGAGGCCGCCGCGCCCAGCGAAATCAGCCAGAAGCTGGGCTTCGCCAGCAGGGCCGCAAGGCCGCCCGCCGCCGGCGGCGCCGGCGCGGCCGGCGCTTCGTCCATGGCGCCGCGGACCGGCTCCTTCACCACCAGCTTGAAGAAGGGCGCCAGCAGCAGGCCAGCCAGCCCGACGATCACGAAGGCGGCGCGCCAGTCGATGGAGGCGGCGATCAGTCCGCCGAACAGGATCCCCAGCGCCGAGCCGATCGGGATGCCGAAGGAATAGGCCGCGAAGGCCCGCGCCCTCTGGTGCTTGGGGAAGTAGTCGGCGATCAGCGAATAGGCCGGCGCGACGCCGCCCGCTTCGCCCACGCCCACGCCCATGCGGCAAAGGAACAGCTGGGTGAAGCCGCCGGCCAGGCCGCAAAGCGCGGTGAACCCGCTCCAGAGCGCCAGGGCGCCGGTCATGATCCAGGTGCGGTTGCCGCGATCCGCCCACCAGGCGATCGGGATGCCCAGGCCCGTGTAGAACAGGGCGAAGGCCAGGCCGCCCATGAGCCCGAGCTGGCTGTCGGTGAGACCCAGGTCCTTCTTGATCGACCCAGCGAGGATTCCGAGGATCTGCCGGTCCAGGAAGTTGAAGGTGTAGGCCAGGATCAGGACGGCCAACACCAGGATGCGGTAGCGGCCCGACGCAGGCGCGGCGGACGGGTTCGTCGTGGTCATGGGGCTCCGGACAGCAATGAAAAACGCCCGGCTCTGGAGGAGAGCCGGGCGTCTCTTGTCTTAGAACTTCGCTTCGAGCGACAGCATCACCGTACGCGGCGGACCGTAGTACGCCGTCACCGAGTTGCCGAACAGGGCGCCCGGGAAGTTGTAGCCGCCGACGCGGTATTCTTCTTCAGTCAGGTTCTTGCCGTGCAGGCCGACGCGGTACTTGTCGTTGGCCGAGGTCCACACGAGGCTGGCGTCCACCAGCCAGTAGCTGTCCTGGTCGAGGATCGAGGGGATCTCGAACATCGAGAAAGACGAGCGGTAGGAGGCGGTCGGGATGAAGCTGATCGAGCCGGCGTCGCCGAGATCACGAGTGTAGGTCAGCCCCACCGAGCCGGTCCATTCCGGCGTGTTCTGGAACACACGGCTGTCGGCGAAGTCGCGGGTCACCGGCGGGCTCACCGTCAGATCGAGCGCCCGGTACTCGTCGAACTCGGCCTTGATGTAGCCGAGCGCGAAGTTGGCGCTCAGGTAGTCGGTGATCGTCGCCACGCCTTCCAGTTCGACGCCGTACATGTGCGAGCGGCCAACGTTCAGCACCTGGCTGGCGATGGACGTGCCCACCGGCGTCTGGAGGGTGACCTGCTGGTCCTTGTAGCGGGCGTAGAAGACCGCGGAGTTCAGGGAGAGGCGCCGGTCGAAGAAGTAGCCCTTCAGCCCGCCTTCGTAGGACTCCACCTTCTCCGGATCATACCCGTTCACCGAGTTGGGCGTGAGGATGGCGTCGGCGCGCATGTCGAAGCCGCCCGACTTGAAGCCCTGGCTGTAGGAGACATAGCCGGTCATGTCCGGGTTGATGTCGTAGCTGACGCTCACCCGCGGCGTGAAGCGCTCGTACTTGTCCGAGCTGGTGAAGTTCGAACGCAGCAGGCCCGGCACGGCGAGGGTGTTGCCGAACAGCGGGCTGCGGATGCCCGTGAAGTTCTGGCGGTACACGCGGCCGGTCTTCTCGTCGCGGGTGTAGCGGCCGCCCACCGAGATCGACAGGGCGTCGGTCACATCGAAGCTGACGTCGGCGAAGGCCGAGTAGCTCTCGGTGTCCACATGGCCCGCGGTGGCGGTGGTGGTGTTCGCCTGGCCGAGCACGGTGTCGAAGGCGCCCGCCGCCGTGGCGTTGAGGTAGTAGAGGCCGAAGACGCCCTGGACACGGTCGCCGGTGTAGAGGAACTGCAGTTCCTGGGTGAACTGGTGATCGTTGTAGCGGGCGGGAATGTCGAGCAGGGTCGCGCGCTCGTTGTCAAAGTCGATCGTGCCTTCGGTCTCGCCGGCGCGGTAGGCGCTGATCGACTTCACCGTCAGCACGTCCGAGACGTCCCACTGCCCCATGAAGGAGACGCCGCGCGCCTCGACGAGGTTGTGGTCGCCCGAGCCCGCGCGCGTGTCATAGACGTCGTCCAGCACCGGGAACGCCGGCTGCGCGCCCGCCAGGGTGATCAGCGGCGTCTCGCGGTGGCCGTGGCGCGGGTTCGACCGGTCGGTGACGATGTCGCCGGACAGGCGGAAGAACAGGTCCTCGCTGGGCGTGAACTCGACGGTCGCGCGGGCGGCCGAGACGTCCTTGTTGTAGTGCTCGGCGCCGGTGCTCAGGTTCGTGCCGAAGCCGTCCCGGTTGAACTTGGCCCAGGTGAGGCCGATGCCGAGCTGGTCGGTCACCTTGGCCTTGGCCGAGGCGATCACGTCGCGCTGATCGTACGAGCCGAACTGCCCGCGCAGGCGCAGCTCCGGATCCCCTTCGATCTTGGCGGTGACGTACTTGATGGCCCCGCCGATGGTGTTGCGGCCATAGAGCGTGCCCTGCGGCCCGCGCAGAACTTCCATCCGCTCGATGTCGAAGATGTCGAGCACCGCGCCTTGCGGGCGGGCGACGTAGACGTCGTCGATGTAGAGGCCGACGCCCGGCTCGAAGCCCCACAGCGGGTCCTGCTGGCCGACGCCGCGGATGAAGGAGATCAGGGTCGAGTTCGAGCCGCGCGCCACCTGCACGGTGAGGTTCGGCGTGGTCTGCTGCAGCGTCGTGATGTCGACCGCGCCCGTCTGCTCCAGGCGCTCGGCGGTGACAGCGGTGACGGCGACCGGCACGTCCTTCAGGGACTCTTCACGCCGCCGCGCGGTGACCACCAGTTCCTCGACCACCGCCTGGTCGGCGTCGGCCGCCTGTTGGGCGAAGGCCAGGGTGGGAACGACGGACCAAGCCGCGCCCGCGAGGAGCGCCGCCTTCATGAGAGCTTTCATAAGATCCTCCCGGCGCCGCCGTCCGTCCCCGTTTGGCGAAAGGTCGGCGCAGAATTCATCGCAAAGCGAATTACGGCGCAATCTGCCGTAATTCGGGCGACCAGCGCCAGCCGCGGGAGGTGCGGCTGGCGCTGATTTTAATCAGGTGATGAAATTGCGCCACAGTGGCGCTTCGTCACGCCCTTCGGTCGGAGAGCGCTGCGTAGACGGCTTTCGGCGAAATCCCTCGCACGTCCGGCGTGCCGCCGCCCGGGACCGAGCCGCGGACGTTCTGGATCATGCCCACGAAGACGATGTCGTGGGTCGGATCGATCCAGAACCAGGTTCCGAACGCTCCGCCCCACCAGTAGCTGTCGAGGCCGTGCGGAAGGCCGCTCTCCGCCGGGCGTTTGTGCACGGCGAAGTCCATGCCGAAGCCGAGCCCCTCCTGGTTGGGGCCATAGAGGTCCACCTTCACGCCCGGCCGCAGCACGTCCTGGCGCATCAGGCGCACGGTCTCAGGCTTGAGGATCCTGGCGCCTTCCAGCGTTCCGCCGTTCAGCAGGGCCTGGCAGAAGCGGTAGTAGTCCTCGGCGGTCGAGTAGAGCCCGCCGCTGCCGGACAGGAAGCGGGGCTTGGTCGTCTGCACCGCCGCCTGGGTCGGGACAATCCGTCCGGCCGCGTCATAGGTGTGGACCTTCGACACCCGGGCGGCCTTCGCCGGCTCCACCCAGAACTGGGTGTCGACCATCCTCAGCGGCGTGAAGATGTGATCCTGGAAGTAGCGGTCCAGCGACTTGCCCGACAGCTTCTCGACCAAGTAGCCCTGGATGTTCACCACCGGGCCGTAGGCCCAATCTGTCCCGGGCTGACTGACCAGCGGCAGCTTGGCCAGCTTGTCGATCATCCCCTGCAGGTCGGTTTCGGCGAGGTTCTCCTTCTCGTAGACCGCACTGACGCCGAACCCGGCGGTGTGGCTCATCAGCTGGGCCATGGTCATCGGCTGGGCCTGCGCCACGAGCGTCCCGTCGGCCGCCTTCACCTTCAGCCCGGCGAACTCCGGGATGTGCCGGGCGACTGGATCGTCCAGGCGCCAGCGGCCCTGCTCGTAGAGCTGCATCATGGCCACGCCGGTGATCGGCTTGGTCATGGAGGCGATGCGGAAGATGCTGTCGTTGCGCGCCGGCGCCTTGGTGGCGACATCGAGCGCGCCGTAGGCGTCGAAGTTCACCACCTTGCCCTTGCGGGCCAGCAGCGTGACCACCCCGGCCAGCTTCTGCTGGTCCACCAGGGCGTGCATCTCGCGATTCAGCGCGGCGACGCCGGCCGGGTTGAAGCCGGCTGACTGCGGCGGCGCGACCTTCACCGCGCCTCGGGCGGGCCCGGCGAGCGCGAAGGCGGCGGCGCCGGCCAAGAGCGTGCGGCGCGAGGTGTGGATGGTCATGGTCTCCTCCCCTGGGTTCTTCTGGTTGGAGACAGTTTCGCGGTCGAAAGGCGAGTACGCCAGCCCCCTTCTCACGGCGAGGGTTTGCGGCGGACGACTTCCTGGATGCCCGCGGCGCAATAGGCGTAGAGCCGGGCGCGCACGGACTCCATGTCTGTGGAGCGGCAGAGGCCGTCGGACAGCTGGTCGATGCGACCCGTCTCCGACAGCGCCAGCATCATCGAGCCGGTGAGGAACTGATAGCACCAGTAAAGGTCGCGGATCTCGGCGTCCGGCAGGGCGGCCTTGAGCGTTTCCACCAGCTGGTGGACCACCGGGTCGAAGAACCGGTGCATGGTCTCCCCGCCCCAGGCCGGCGTGTTGTTCACCAGCGCCCCCGGATCGAACGGGAGACCTCCAGAGCCACAAACTGGAATTTCCCTCGGCGGAACAGGAACTTACCGACCCCTAACCGCCATTTTTCCACTCCCGGAGGTGCGTCACGGCGCCGGCAACGAAATTCACCCATCGTCCAGGACGACCGCGCGCGCCTCGCCAGGCGCGCCGCCATCCCCGCGGCGGCCGGCCGCGAGGGTGAAGCGCCCCCGCCTGCGTCTCCACCCGATGCGACACGAGGTGAAGGACATGGCGAGCGCCGAACCCTGCCAACCCGCGCACGAGCCCACGCCGCCGCGCCGCTCGGGCATGCGCCGCGCCGCCATCCTCGCCTTCTTCGGCCGCCACGGCCCGGCATGGCTGCCGCCCGCGGACGCCTGCGCGCTCTGCGCCTGGGCCGAGGCGCAGCTGGCCCGGGAACGGCCCCTGCCCGGCTCGCCCCGCCGCCTCCAGTGGCCGGTCATCGCCGTCGAGGCCGGCGTCGACCTGCAGACGCTGCGGATCGCCGCCCGGGGCCTGCGGCCCGGGTTCGCAGCCCTGCTGCGCGAGTTGGGCGCGGCCCCGCCCGTGCGGGCCTCCACCCCCCCGTCGCGCCGTCGCGCCGCGCCGGCGCAGCAGCGCCAGCGGTCCAGGCGCCCGCCGCCCGGCGGCTTCGCCGCGGCCCTGGACGCGGCCATGCGGCAGGCCGGAGAAACGGACGGCGCCCTCGCCGCCGCCCTTGGCCATGCGGAGCCCGTCGCCGCCGGCCGCATCGCCATGTGGCGGCGGGGAGCCGCCAGGCCGCGCACCGCCGCGGGCCTCGCCCGGGTGGCCGCCATCGAGCGGCGCTACGACCTGCCCGCCGGCGCGCTGAGCGAGCTGCTCGGACCAGCCGCGGCCGCCGAGGTCCCCCCGCCCACCCTGTATGACGACGCTGGACGGCGCCTGCCCGCCGGCTTCGCCGACCTGGCCCGGGAGCAACAGGCCGAGATCCTCGCCTGGGTGCGCAGCGTCTACCACGGCGCCTCGCGCGCCCGGGTCTACCAGAAGAGCGCCTCCGAGCACGCCTTCGCCCTGGTCTTCGACGACCGCAGCCGGGCCGTGGCCGGCCTGCGGGCCGCGCCCGACGCCCTGGCCGCCCAGGCCGCCCAGCTGGTCGCCTTCAAGACCGCCCGCTTCGCCCCGGCCGGACAGCTGCGCCACGGGATCTGGAGCCCCGCCACCGCCGGCCAGCAGCTCCACCACCTGGGCCTGCTGTTCGGCGCCCTGGCCGCGCCCGCTACCGGTCCCGCCCGCGGCCTCGGGGCGCCGCGCGACAGCCTCACCTTCGCCCTGCTCTGTGTCCCCGCCGTCTGGGACTGGTATATCGCCTGGCGCGAGGCGCGCCGCGGCTTCCTCAGCCCCTGGGAACACCGCATGGTGGGCGGCGCCGGCGCCCTGGCCCGTGCGGGCACGGGCTGGCTCGCCCAGCGCCCGGACCTGGCCCAGACCCTGAAGCCGATCCCGGGCCTGCTCGAGGCGGGCGAGGTCGCGCGCCTGCAGGCGGACTGGGCGGGCGCCTGCCGCGCATTCGAAGGATTCTCGCGTATGCGCGCCAAGGAGGTCGAGCGCCTCGCCCGGGTCAGCCGAACCCTTACGAGGCGATCCTGCCGGTGCTGCAGGCGCGCTCGCCGCTGGCGGAGTACCTCAAGATCGCCGCCGACGTCCTGGCCCGGGCGCCCGACCCGGCCCGCGACCCGCTCGGGGCGGCGCAGGCCCGGCAGGACTACCTGATGCTGCGCATCGGCCTGACGCTGGGCTTTCGCTCACGCAACCTGCGGGAACTGCTGTTCTGCCGCCCCCACGGCGCAGCGCGCAGCGCGGTGGAGCTCACCATCGCGCGCCGCGCGGAGCTGCGCTGGAACTCGGGCGAGGCGGCCTGGGAGGTCTTCGCCCCGGCCGCAGCCTTCAAGAACGCCCACTCCTCCTTCTTCCGGAACGGCCCCTTCCGGCGCGTCCTTCCCGACCGGGACGGGCTCTACGCCCACATCTGCGCCTGGCTCGGCGAGGACCGCGCCCTTGTGCTGGGGAGCGCCGAGGACTCCGGCGCCTTCTTCGTGCGGCGCGCGCGGGGCTGCGGGTCCGAGCACGATCGCGGCGCCTTCTACACCGCCTGGCGCCGCATCACAGGCCGCCACGGAGTGCGCAACCCGTTCACCGGATGCGGCGCCATCCCGGGCCTGCTGCCACACGGTCCCCACGCCCTGCGCGCCGTGCTCGCGACCGAGGTGCTGAAGGCGACCGGGTCGGCGCAGCATGCCGCCTGGGCCATCCAGGACACGCCCCGCACCGTGCTGGAGCACTACGGCCGCTTCGCGCCTGACGAGCGCGTGGCGGCGGTGGACCGGGTGCTGGACGGTCTCTGGGCCGCGCGGCTCGAGCCTGCCTTGCAGCCGCCAGCGCGCGAGCCGCTGCTCCTGGACCGGCTCGCCTCGCCCGCCCGGGATCGGCGGCGCTGAGGATGCAGCCCCCGCGTTCGATCCTGCCCTGCCGCCCGGCCCCAGCTCGACGTCAACCCTCGGCGCCGGCAGGCGGTCGCGGTCGCCTGGACGAAGAATCAGCTTGTCTTCGGTCGTCCGGCGGCCGACCACCACAGGAAGCGAACTGCCCAGCTCCGGGCGGCAGACGGTTCATGCGAGGGACCATTTGAACGCGAGTCCAACGTCGACGCCGCGTGGCCGGCGACCGAAGGGCCAGGGGCCCGACCTGCGCGAGGCGATCCTCGACGCCGCCGAAGCGCTCTTCTCCCGTCATGGCTTCTACGGGGTCACGGTGCGCCAGGTGGCGGCCGAGGCGGGCGTCGACACGGCGCTGATCCACTACTACTTCGGCGCCAAGCGCGAGCTGTTCGACAGCGTGTTCGCCCGCCGCGCCGAGATCCTCAACGCGGCGCGGCTCGACGCCATGAAAGCCTATGTGGCCAAGGCCGCCGGGGGACTGACCACCGAGGGCGTGATCGAGGCGTTCATCGGACCGCTGATCGATCTTTCGAGCACCAACGATGAAGGCTGGACCAACTACTTCCGGCTCGTCGCGCTCGTGAACAACACCCCGGCGTGGGGCGGTGAGACCATGCACCGCTTCTTCGATCCCGTGGTCCACCAGCTCGTCGAGACCCTGAAGGCGGCCCTTCCCGAAGCCGAGATCCGGGACCTCTACTGGTGTTACCAGTTCCTCACCGGCTCGATGATGCTGGCGCTCTCGGAGACCGGCCGCATCGACCAGCTGTCGGACGGCCTGTGCCGCTCCACGGACATGCAGGCCGTGCGCGCCCGGCTCTACGCCTATTGCGCCGCCGGCATCGAAGAGGTGGTGCGGCGAAAGCCGGCCTGAGGTCAACGCGACGCGGGCTCGCGCACGACGCCCTGCTCCGCCCATGGACCGGCGTTACGCAAGATTGACACGCCCCGCCTGGTGGTCATCCTCCGCGGCTTGGGGGAGACAGCATGAGCGGCATCGGGAACGCGCCCGCGGGCGAACGCCACCTGTCCATTGACGCGGTCCGCGGCTTTGCGGTGCTCGGCATCCTGCTGATGAACATCGTCGCCATGGGCCTGCCGTCCTTCGCCTACCTCCAGCCGACCTTCGCCGGCGGCTCTGAGGGCGCGGACCTGTGGACCTGGGCGGTCAACAACGTGCTCGTCGACGGCAAGATGCGCGCGCTGTTCACCTTCCTGTTCGGCGCAAGCGCGGTGCTGATCGCCGATCGAGCGGCGAGCGCCCGCGGCCTCTCGCCGGCTCAGACCCACTATCGCCGCATGTTCTGGCTGGCGGTGTTCGGCTTGCTGCACGCCGTGTTCTTCTGGTTCGGCGACATCCTGGTCACCTACGCCGTCGCCGGCCTGGTGATCTTCCCCTTCCGCAAGCTGTCGCCCCGCGCCCAGGTCACGCTCGGGGCAGCCATCCTTCTGGCCCTGCTGGCCAAGAACCTCTGGCAGGCCGAGCAGCTGGCGACGCTGCGCGCCGCGGCGAGCGCCCCTGGCGCCCCCGCCGCCCTCGTGGCCGCCTGGCAGGAGGCGCGCGGAGCCATCGCCCCGCCGCCGCAGGTTGCTGCGGCCGAGCTGGCGGGCTTCGGCGGCGGCTTCGTCGACGCCGTCCACGCGCGGCTCGAACTCCTGAAGATGTTCTACACCTACTTCCTGCCGCAGGACGCCATTCCCGAGGCGATCGGGCAGATGTTCATCGGCATGGCGCTCTTTCGCCTGGGCTTCTTCACCCTGCGCTGGACAAGCCGCGCCTACGCCGCGCTCGCCGCCTTCGGCTACCTCGTCTGCGCGCCCGTCACCGCCTGGCTCGCCTGGCTGATCTGGCGGAGCGGCTTCGAACCCCTGGTCTTGCATGAGCTCGAGGTCTGGCAGCAGACCACGCGTCCGTTCATCGCCCTCGCCCACGCCGCCGCCCTGCTTCTGCTGGTCCGTTCAGGCGCGACGGGGCCCCTGGTGGACCGCCTCGCCGCCGCCGGGCGCATGGCCTTCAGCAACTACCTCATGACCTCGATCATCACCGCGGCCCTGTTCGGCGGCTGGGGGTTCGGCCTGTTCGGCGAGCTGTCGCGCGCCCAGCTGCTGTTCGTGGTCGCCGGCGTCTGGGCTTTCATCCTGCTTTGGAGCCGGCCCTGGCTGGCTCGGTTCCGCTATGGCCCCTTCGAGTGGGCCTGGCGTTCGCTCGTGCAGTGGCGGCGCCAGGCGCTCCTGCGCGCCGAGCCCGGGCCGGCGGGGGCGCTCGCTGAGTAGGACTTAATCCGCCGGCGAGAAGGCCACCTGCAACCCGTCGGCCACCGGATAGATCTCCATGTCCAACGACCGGTTCAGCGGCCGCGACCACAGCCGCTCCTTCTGGGGCGTGAGTGACTTGAGCGCCCGCTGCAGGGCCAGGTGCACCTCGCCGCCCTCGGCTTGCGGATAGACCTCGAGGTAGGTCCGCCCGACCATCTCCTCCCGCGCCTTGCCGAGCACGCGCAGCATGGTGTCGTTGACCGACAGGAACCGCAGTTCGCGATCCACGGTGCAGTAAGCTGGTCTGTCGCTCAGCGGCACGACGGGTCCCCCATGGCGCCGCATAGCAGACGCCGCGCTGCCTGTCGTGGCCCGGCGGCCTCAGCTCCGGCGCGGGGTGACGTCGCGCATCGCGGAGGCGCTCCGGCCGCCAAGCCCCTCATGCAGCACCGGCCGACCATGGCGGCGTTCGATGTCGCGCTGCAGTTCGCGCGCGGCCATGCGATGGCCGCGAAAGAAGGTGTCGATGGCCCACCCCACGAGCGGTACTCCGGAGAAGGCGGTGTCGGCGGCAAGCCAGCCGGCCATCTTGCCGAGGGTGGCCTTCGAAGCGCCGCACTGCGAGGCTTCGTAAAGCAGCAGCCCGCCGGCTCCCAGGGAGTAGGCCGTGCCGACCCCCGGCACCCAGGCCAGCATCCCGTCCAGTCCGACGCCCCAAGGGCCCACCTTGAACATGCCGTCGGACAGCTTGCGGATCTTCTGGGCCGATCGCCAGGCCTGGTGGGCGCGTTCGCGGGAGGGGTCGGTCATGGCTCAGCAACGCACAGCGCGGTGACGAGTTCGCGCCGACTCGAAGGTGAGAATTGCAGCCGGCTCAGGACTTGCTCACAAAGAATACCGGGGCGCGGTTTAGCGCGCCCCGAGTTAACTTCTGGGGGTATGAAAACCAGATCTAGTTACAACATCGGTCCAAGGCCGCCGTCATTCAACCGATCCTAAGTTGTAAGATGTCGCGCAAGGTAACAGCACTCTACTTCCACTTCATGAACGGCGATAACCTGGGCGGCGATTGTTGACGGCGCCGCGGCATTGGCACAGCCTCGCAGACAAGCGCAGGGAATAGCGCTGTTCCAGAAGCTGCGGGGAGGCGGCTGACATGCAAAGACTGACCCTGATGGCGTCCAGCGCCCTGCTGGCCGCGACGATGGCCTCTGCCGCCCAGGCGCAGGCTCCCAATACCATCGAGGAACTGGTGGTCACGGCGGAGAAGCGGGAGCAGAGCCTGCAGGACGTGCCGGTGGCGGTCTCCGCCTTCACCTCCGAGAGCCGCGACATCCTCGGCATCACGAGCGTCCAGGACATCACCAACTTCACGCCCGGCCTGCAGTACTCCACCCAGACCGACCGTGTGAGCCTGCGAGGCGTCGGACGCACGAGCAATGTGCACGCCGCCGACGCCTCGGTGTCGGTCTACTCCGACGGCATCTACACCACCTCGACGGTGGAAGCGGGCAAGACCCCGCTGTTCCTGGAGCGAACCGAGGTGCTGCGGGGCCCACAGGCGACGCTTTACGGCCGCAACGCCGTGGCCGGGGCGATCAACCTGGTCTCCCGGCGACCCACGGAGGAATGGTATGCGGAGGCGCGCGCTCAATACCAGAACTACGACCACCACCTGCTGGAGTTCGCAGCCTCCGGTCCCACCAAGATCCCAGGCGTCTACTTCCGGGTCGCCGCCAACTGGGAGAAGCAGACCAAGGGCTGGATCGACAACATCGTGCCCGGCTTCCCCGACGAGGGGAACATCATCGACACCAACATCGTCGAGGGCCAGCTCCGCTTCGACTTCAACGACAACTTCGAAGGCTGGGCCAAGCTTACCTGGATCGAGTGGCGCAACGGCGCCGGCGGGCCGGGCGCGCGCGGCACCTGGACGCCGGCCCCTTACCCCACCTACGAGGCCGCCAACGCGGCCATCACCTTGAACCCCGGCTACGGCTGCTCAGGCAATGTCACCAATGTGGTGAACCCCTCGCCGCTGGGCTGCACCAATCCGGCTCTCAGCAACCCGCGCCAGATCGCCTCTACCGTTCCCTACGACGTCGACCTGAACGGCACCTTCATCTTCGCCAGCGAGTGGACCTACCACTTTCCGTCGTTCGACCTGCGTTACCTGGCAGGGGCCGTGAACTACAACTATGCGCTGAACGGGCCGACGCCCGTCGACCAGACCGCGCCCATCCTCGCCTACCGCCTGCCCTCGCTGATCCCGGGAGGAAACCTCACCGTGCGCCCTCGCTATGCCTTCAACTACCAGGAGCGCGAGGAGTGGATGAGCCATGAACTCACCCTGGTCTCCACCCACGAAGGGCCCCTCCAGTGGCTGGCCGGCCTCTACTACTGGGACGAACACTTCACCCAGCCCGTCTACACCTACCTCGTGGAGGAGCCGCGCGTGCAGGGCCCGTTCGGCGTGCCGGCCCTGCTCTGCGCCCAGCGCGCCGGGGTGTGCCCGCAGAACCCGGCGCAGCGGATCTTCGACACCAACCCGGAGTTCGACATCAGCTCCAAGGCCGCCTACGGCCAGCTGGACTGGGAGTTCGCCCCCGATCTCACCCTGACGGTGGGCGCCCGCTACTCCATCGACCGCAAGGAGGGCGTCGAGCGGGGCCGCCTCCTCTGCTACCTCGTGGCAGGCTGCTTCGCCGCCCCGGAGCTGAACGGCGCGGTGCCGGGCGGCATTCCGCCCGTAGACATCACAGAGAACCAATGGGGGCCGCGGCCGGTGCTGCCGCCAGGCGTGTCCGGTCCCACCACCTTCGACCGGGCGACGGGCTTCGCCATACGCCGGCTCGCCGACACCTGGAAGGAGGCGACGGGCAATGTCGGCCTCAAGTGGGAACCCGACGAGAACACCAACGCCTACGCCCGCTACAGCCACGGCTACAAGCCGGGCGGCTTCCGGGTGGGGATCGACGTGGGCTTCTCGCCCAACCCCCGGACAGAAAAGGAGACGGTCGACGCCTTCGAGGTGGGCATGAAGCGCACCTTCGGCGGCCGGCTGCAGGCCAACCTCGCCGCCTTCTACTATGACTACAAGAACGCGCAGATCCCGCTCGGCGTGATCAACACGTCAGGCGCCGTCGCCGTCTCGGAGGCAATCCTCTACAACGTGCCCAAGGCCACGTCGAAAGGCGTGGAGCTGGAGACGGTCTGGCAGCCCTTCCAGGGCCTGCAGATCCTGTTCAACTACGCCTACCTGGACGCCGAGATCACCGAAGGCGCCGCGGTAGATCCGGCAGATCCGGCCGCCCTGAACGCCCGGAGCCGTCCGATCACCGACCGCGCTGCGTGCCGGGCGGCCGTTTACGGGGACGCCGCCACCACCTGCGCGGCCGACGTCTACACCAGCCCCCGCCCCGTGGTGAACGCGGCCGGCCAGACCACACAGACGTCAGGCAATCCTGACCCGAACGGGGGCTTCCAGCGCGCCCAGGACCTCGACGGGAATTCCCTGCCCAACGCCCCCCGGCACAAGGTAGCGGTAAACGCGAACTACACCTGGGACCTGCCACGCGGCGGCGCCCTGATCGGCTCGGTAAGCTACATCTGGCGCGACGCGCAGTACGGCTCGATCTTCAACCGCGACTACTATCGCTCTCCGTCTTGGGACCAGGTTGACGCGCGGATCACCTGGCAGGCGCCCGGGGACAAGATCACCGTGATCGGCTTCGTGCGGAACCTCTTCGACGAGCTGGGCTACGAGGGCGGCGCCGGCGCGAGCCGGCGGGCGGGCAGCATCTACACGCCGCCGGCCGGCGCCCCGATCCGCAATGTGGTGCAGGGCGTGGCGAGCACCTATCCACTGACCCCGCCGCGGACCTACGGCATCGAACTGCAGTACCGCTTCTTCTGATCCAGCAGGAGGCGCCTCCTGGCCCTGAGGGGCGAAAGGGCCACTGCAGGCGTCACCAGGAGACCACCATGGTGGAGGGCAGCATCGCAGGACGCGCATGTCGCGCGAGCACCAGGACTTCTTCCAGGGGCGCCAGACGGCCCATAACGCCGACTACGCCGCCGCCTGGGAGCTGAGCATCCTCAGGACCTACGCCAACCCGGGCGTCAGCGGCCTGGCCTCGGGTGTCGCGGAGGCCTGCAGCAGCTGCCGACCGGCGTGATCGGCGGCGCGCCCGGGCCCGTCGCGGTGCTGGTCCACAACGTGAGCCGCTGGGGATGCTTCCAGGACCTGGACGAGAGTGCACACGACGAGTTCCTCTGCCGCGCTTCAGGCGTCGAGTTGTCGTAGACCAGCGAAGCCATCCCCAGCGACGGCAGCCTCACCGCTTCCATTGTCAAGCAGCTCAAGCGCGGCATGGGCTTCGCGATGAGCGCCACTGCGCCGGCTATACGGGTCCGCAGCTCTCGCCCGTCTGGCCGCGCGCGTGGGCGGAGAGGCCGTGATCACGCGCGATGCTGACGGACCAGGGCCCGGCCTGACGCCCGACTGGAAGCGGCTCGGCCGACAACGCGGAGCGCGAGATCGGAGGAGGCCGCGCGAACTGGCTGGGCGTCGGGAGTGGCCGTAGCGCGCATCCGCCCCTAGACATGGTCGGCACAACACGGCGATCGCGAGGACACAGCCATGCCCGACCCCATCCCGCAGAGCGGCCTGTCGCTGCGGAGCCTCATCACGGCTGCCGGCGAACTGCAGCTGTTCCTAGCCGAAGAGCCGGTCCGGCCGCCGGGTCCGGACGAGGTGCTCGTGCGGATCGAGGCGGCGCCCATCAACCCGTCCGACCTCGGCCTGCTGTTCGGTCCTGCGGATCTCTCGAGCCTGGCGATCAGTGGTTCGCCGCAGAGCCCGGTGCTGACCGCCAGGGTGCCGGAGCGGGCCCTGCCTGCCGTCCGCGGCCGCCTCGACCAGTCACTCCCCACCGGCAATGAAGGCGCGGGCCTGGTGATCGCCGCCGGTGAGAACGCAGGGGCGCTCCTGGGCCGACGGGTCGCAGCGCTCGGACGGGCGATGTACGCCCAGTACATCACGCTCTCCGCGGCCGACGTCCTGCCGCTTCCAGACGACGCCACCGCGGCGGACGGCGCCTCCTGCTTCGTCAACCCGCTGACCGCGCTCGCCATGGTGGAGACCATGCGAAGCGAGGGCCACAGCGCGCTCGTGCACACGGCCGCGGCGTCGAACCTGGGCCAGATGCTGAACCGCATCTGCCTGCAGGACGGCGTGGAGCTGGTGAACATCGTCCGCCGGCCCGAGCAGGCTGAACTGCTCCGCAGCCTGGGCGCGCGCCATGTGGTGGACACCGGATCCCCGAGCTTCCAGGCGGAGCTTACCGCCGCCCTCGAAGCCACGGGCGCCACCATCGCCTTCGACGCCATCGGCGGCGGACGGCTCGTGGGCCAGATCCTGGCGGCTATGGAGGCGGCGGCGGTGCGGCGCATGCCCGTCTACAGCCGCTACGGCTCGGACAGCTTCAAGCAGGTCTACATCTACGGCGGCCTGGACACCGGCCCGACCGAGTTCAATCGCAGCTTCGGCTTCGCGTGGAGCATCGGCGGCTTCCTGCTGACGCCTTTCCTGGCGAAGATCGGGCCGGAGCGCGCCCGGGCCCTCAGGGACCGCGTGGCGGCGGAGCTGAAGACGACGTTCGCCAGCCGCTACACAGCCGAGATCTCGCTAGCCGAGGCGCTCCAGCCTGACCGGGTCGCCGCCTATAACGCTAAGCACACGGGCGAGAAGTACCTGGTGGCGCCGCAGAAGGCCCTCTGACGCCTGCGAGCGCGCCGGTCCCGGCCGGCCGAGCCGGTCCCAACCCCTTTCCGGCGAGCAGGCTGACCGTCGCCGGCAGTTCGGCGCGCGGAACCACGACGGGATAGACCCGCGCCACAGGCGTTATGGTCGCGCGCCCCCGAACGAGCCGGCGCCGCCTGCGCCGAGGTCGCCGGCGAGGCGAACTCGCGCGCCATGAGCTCCAGCGGGACCCTCAGGTCCCGCGCCTTTTCATCTTGCCATACCGAGGTGTTGGTTTTCCGCCTCCGCCCGCACCCCGAGACCCGTCATCGCGATCTTCATTAGCGTCAGCAATTCGGCAGGCGCCGCAACGGCCGGCGTCGGCCAGCGTCAGGTGTCGGCAGCATCAGGCGCCCGCCTGGGCAGCCGAAGCGGACCACTCACGCCAGCTGGCCGTCGCCAGGCAGGACGGGCGCCGCGCCGCTCCGGCCGAGAAAACCCCTCCGGCCGTCCCTCAGGCCGATACGACCGCGAGCGGCTCGCCCGACCTCAGGATCGTCAGCGCGAGTTCGTGCACCTGACGCGTCTCGGGCGACGCCTCGAGGGCCAGCGACGAGACCGCGGCCATGAGACGGGCCCGGACCTCTGGCGGATCGAGGGAGAGCCGAAGCGTCACGAGGAGCTCCAGGGCGAAGGCGTGCTGTTCGGTTTCGGTCACGATGGCGACTCCACGGCGCAGGCACGGATGTGGCGAACGTCCGCACGCGGAAGGACCACGGCCGGCATGCGGCCGCAAACGCCGCCGCCTCATTTTGAGTAACGAAGCCGTCGCGCGGTCCACCGCCCTGACGCCATAAGCCCCCGCCCATGGACCTAAGCGCCGCCCGGATCCTCGTAGTCGAGGATCATCGCCAGATGACCGAACTCCTCCGCAGCGTGCTGGTCAGCCTCGGCTGTCGTGACCTGGAGACTGCCGCCACGGTCG
This sequence comes from Phenylobacterium sp., assembly GCF_036563385.1. Taxonomy (GTDB): domain Bacteria; phylum Pseudomonadota; class Alphaproteobacteria; order Caulobacterales; family Caulobacteraceae; genus Phenylobacterium. The sequence goes on along the minus strand of NZ_DATCML010000017.1, from coordinate 58,080 downwards.
AGGAGGGCTGGAACCTGCTGGAGACCCGCGCCTTCGACCTGCTCATTGTGGACCGGAACCTCGAGGGCGGCGACGGGCTGGAGCTGGTCCGAAGGATCCGACGTCCCGGCGACAGCCCGGCGGCCTTCCTGCCGATCCTCATGCTCACCGGGTCCGGCGAACGCAGCGTCGTCTACGCGGCCCGGGACGCGGGGGTCAGCGAATACCTGGTGAAGCCGTTCACGGTGGCGCGACTGGTGGACCGGCTAAACGTGCTCATCCACCGCCCCCGCCCGTTTGTCCAGGCGGAGCGCTATTTCGGGCCTGACCGCCGCCGTCGGCAGGAGCCCGACTATCGAGGCCGCGAGCGCCGGCGCGGGTGAGGGGCGACTGGAGATTGCTGCACGATCCCTTGGATGCTCACCAGGGGTTGTGATAAGATGTTGATGAACCGGATAAACTTGCCGCCCTCCGGCAGTTCCTGCCCGGCAAAACGCGCCGATCGAGCGGGCGCGGCGCCTCTGGTTCGCAGGATTACCATTGCACATCAGGGCGATGCGCCGGTTGGCGCGCGGCTTGCCATGGCTATGCCGGGCAGAAGGCCCCGGTCGTCAAAAGGGACGTCCGCCACCCCTTGAACAGGGATTCCGGCGATGCCGATGAACAGCGTCAACACCAACCTGGGCGCGATGGTCGCCCTCCAGAACCTCAACGCCACCAACAGCGATCTCGCGGGCACCCAGGCGCGGATCAACACCGGCAAGCGCGTGGCCAGCGTCAAGGACAACGGCGCCGTCTGGGCCATCGCCCAGAACCAGCGCGCGACGTCCAACTCGCTCAACGCGGTAAAGGAGTCCCTGCAGCGGGGTCAGTCAACAGTGGACGTGGCCATCTCGGCCGGCGAGTCCATCTCCGACCTACTCATCCTGATGAAGGAGAAGGCGCTGGCGGCCACGGACACCACGCTGGACGCCAACAGCCTGCAGGCGCTCAACGACGACTTCACCTCGCTCCGGGATCAGATCGCCAAGGCGGTGGAGAACGCCGTCTTCAATGGCGCGAACATGATCGACGCCGGCGGGGCCACGGTGCAGGCGCTCGCGAATGCGGACGCCACCTCACACATCACCGTGGTGGCGCAGGACCTATCCCTCGGCGGCGCGGTGCTCGGCTCCCTGGACGCCACAGCCTCCATCGGCACGCAGTCCACGGCCTCGGCGATGATCGCCACCCTGAACACCGCCATCACCGGGGTGTCGGCCGCGCTCTCCAAGCTGGGCACCGGCTCGAAATCTCTGGAGTCCCACCTCGCCTTTGTCATCAAGCTGCAGGACACCCTGGACGCCGGGATCGGCAACCTGGTGGACGCGGACCTGGCTAAGGAGAGCGCCAAGCTGCAATCGCTGCAGACCAAGCAGCAGCTGGGGGTGCAGGCGCTCGCCATCGCCAACCAGGCCTCATCGAACCTGCTGGGCCTGTTCCGCTGAGCCCCGGCCCGCCCGGCGGCGCGGCTGCGCCGCCGGGCCGTCACGGTTTGGCAATCCCGATGCGGCCATGGTCCCGACCGCTTGCTCAAAAGGAGACTCGCTTGGCTCTCGCCCTGCTGCTCGCCCCCGTGCTGGTGACGACCTGCGCGGCCATCCTGGTCTTCACCGGCAAGCCGGGGCGTCAGCCGCGGCGAGCCGAGACATACCAACAGGAAGCGCCTTGCTCAGACGACAAGTCCTGAGGCAGAACGAGGCGCCCTTGGTCTGTGGGGCGCTCCGACCGACGATGGAGCGGCGGGCACTTCCAGCCGGAAGGGCCCGCCATTCCTCGTAGCGCCTGATCAAACCTGGATCTGGCCCGCGGGCGAAGGCGCCGCGCCTCGGGCCGTGGCGGCCACCAGCGCCATGGTGCGCCCGATGGCGCCCAGCAGGCCGTCAGGCGTGACGGGCTTGGCCATGTGCGCGTCGGCGCCGGCGGCCATGGCCGCCTCAAGGTGCTCGGTCATGGTATTGGCGGTCACCACCAGCAGCGGCGTGCGGGGCGCGCCCGCAGCGGCCTCCAAGGCCCGGATCCGCCGCGTGGCCTCGAGGCCGTCCATCACCGGCATCTGCAGGTCCATGAGGATGACGTCGTAGCTCGAGGGGCCGGCCGCCTCCACCGCCTGTAGCGCCTGGGCGCCGTCCTCCACCGAGGTGACCTCCGCCGACACCAGACCCAAGATGGTTTCCACCACCAGACGATTGGTCGGGTGGTCGTCCGCGGCGAGCACCCGCAGAGGCGGAGAAGTCGGGCTGGGCTCCATGCCGCCACTCTTCGGCGGCCGGCGTCACCATACCGTTAACTCACGACATGGTTCGCAATGCAGCGTTCCTTAAGACACTGTCCCCAAAGTCGCCGCATGACGCTTGTGGCTTCCCAGGACCTTCTCGACGGCCTGCGCACACGGCGGGGACAGCTCAGGCTGCGCCTGGCCATCGGTCTCGCTGTCGCGGCGTGTTTCGGACTTTCTCTAGGCTGGCCATTCGTCGGCGCCTGGCTCGCTGCCTGGTACCTGATCCAGGGCCTCGAGGCAGCCTGGCTTCGGCGTGCGCTCGCCCGCAACGCGGCTGGAACCGCGGTCTCGCTCCTCCCGCCGCTGGCGCTCGTGGTCGCCACCAACCTGGTGTTCAACGTCATGGCCGCCCGCGCCGTGCTCACCGGGGAGCCCTGGATCATGATGGCGGGGGTCTGGCTGCTGACGGGCGCCCTACTGAACGCCGTCGCCATGAGCCGCGCCTCCAACGCTGTGTTCCTGGCCGGCGTGGCCCCGACTGTCCTGACCTGCGCGGCCGTGGTGGCGGAGGCGGTCCGGGACCGCGCGCCGGCGGAAGGCGTCCTGGCTGTCACCGCCGGCGCGGTCCTGCTCTTCATCGCCGCGGTGGTGCTGCGCCGCCTGTCCCTGGAGGCCTATCTGGAGGCGCGCCGCGCGAGCGAGGCCAAGGGCCAGTTCCTGGCCAACATGAGCCACGAGATCCGCACGCCGCTCAACGGCGTGCTCGGCATGGTCAAGGTGATGCAGACGGAGCCCCTGGAGCCCGGCCAGCGCGAGCGGCTCGCCGTCATCGAGCGCTCGGGGCAGGCCCTGCTGTCCATTCTCAACGACATTCTCGACCAGTCGAAGATCACCGCGGGCAAGCTGGAGCTCATTCCGGCCCCCTTCGACCTCGAGGCCTTGGTGAGCGACCTGCGGGAGGTGTTCGGCGCACTCTGCGCGGACAAGGACGTCATTCTCGAGGCCCATGTGGCGCCGGCGGCCCGGGGCGCCTGGACGGGCGACGTCCTGCGCCTGCGCCAGGTGCTCTCGAATCTGCTCTCCAATGCCGTGAAGTTCACCGAGCATGGCGCGGTCCGGCTGGCGGCGGACGCTGCCGACGGCGAGCTCCGCCTCATCGTTTCCGATTCCGGCGTTGGCATCGCCCCGGACCGCCTGCCGCATGTCTTCGACACCTTCGTGCAGGCGGACGCCAGCATCACCCGCGCCTACGGCGGCACCGGGCTTGGCCTGACGATCTGCCGCGACCTGGTGGAGCTGATGGGCGGCCGGATCACTGTGGAGAGCCGCCCTGGCGAGGGAACCACCTTCTCCGTCGCGCTCCCGCTGACCCGCGCGGCGGAGGCGGCGCCCTCCCCCCCGCTGGCCGACGACACACCCGAGGCCCGGGGCCTGCGAGCCCTGGTCGCCGAGGACCACCGGGTGAACCAGCTGGTGCTGCAACTGCTGCTCCAGCAACTCGGCGTTCAGGCGACCATCGTCGACGACGGCGCTCAGGCTCTCGCCCGCTGGCGGGAGGGCGGCTTCGACCTCGTCATCCTCGACGTCCAGATGCCGGTGATGGACGGGGTGTCGGCGGCGCTGGCGATCCGGCGCGAGGAGGCGGCGCTGGCGCTGCCCCCTACCCCGATCATCGCGCTTACCGGCAATGCCCTGCCCCACCAGGTGGAGGCCTACCGGCGCCAGATGAACGCCGTGGTCGCTAAGCCGGTGGAGCTGCCCAAGCTGGCTGCGGCGCTCACGGAGGTGATGAACCACGCCGAACGCCAAGCGGCCGCGCACGCCGCGGAGGCCTAGACCCGGCGATCCAGCAGGGGGGCGGGTCCGGAGGGGACCACGCGCGCCTGGTCGGCCATGCGGCTGCCGGAGAGCACCCCCGCTCGGGCGAAGGCCAGCTGCAGGGTGGTCGGCAGGGCGGCCGGCCGCCACAGGCCTTCGCCGGCGAAGCGAACCTCCACCCGATACATGCCGCCCTCCCCTCTAGCTAGCTAAGCTTCTGGCAGCATGGCTAACACGACGTTAAGCGCGAACCAGACCCGGCGCCGGCCTCGACGGAACCGCCCTCCGCACCGCCTCCAGCCCCGCCAGCAGCCGCCTCAGGTCCGGGAGGCTTTCGGTGCGCACAGCCCGGACGTCCGCCGCGCGATCGGCCGGCCAGGCCGCCCGCCAGCCGGCGTCGTCGAAACAGGCGAAACCCAGCGCCGCCAGCGCGCGCAGGCGCCGGCGGGCTGTCTCGGCCGGCATGCCCAGGCTACGGCCAAGCCCGCCGCCGCTCACCGGACCGGCAGCGCCGCAGGGGTCGAGCCGCCGCACCCCTTCCGCCCACAGCGCCAGAAGGACGAGCCCGTCCTGCGCATTCCCGGCGAGCCGAAGCAGCCTGTCACAGGCGCGAAGCATGTAGTCGCCCAGCAGGCGGTCGGCCGCCCTGGCGTTCTCGGCCAGGAAGCCGCCCAAGTCAGGCGTCGCAGCCACCGCGCCGACCCTGTCCAGCAGCTCCAGGAAGCCGCGCAGCCGGTCCACCCGCTCCGCCTGGCGCGCGGCGTACCAGCTGGAGGTAACCACCGCCTCCGGCACGATCAGCCCGCCGGCCGCGATCCGGCAGAGGTCCGCCGCCACAAGGGTCCGGGCGCGCCGGCGCACGGTTTCGAAGGGCAGGCCCAGGGATTGAGCCAGGGCGTGAATGCTGATGGGTCGACGCAGGGAGTCCGGAAGGACCGTACCCGGGGCGCCAAACCGCCGCTGCAGCTTCGGATCGCGGCGCACCGCCGCCTGGTTCGCCTGCACGGTCGCCACCAGGACGAGGGTGTCCAGGGCGTGGCCGCCGCCGCGGCTGATGTTCGCCACGTCGTGCACGAACACCACGGTGTGACGCCCCACCGCCTCGATCAGCCCTTCGTCGCCCGCGTCCATAGCGGCGGAAGGTGCGCTTTGCGCGCCAGCCGTCGCAAGCAGGCCAGCTTGCGGCGCTTCGCCGCCTCGTCAGGGTTGCAGGCGGCGACCTCCGGACGAGCGAGCTGCACGGATGGCTGGCCCCCTCTCCGCTCGGGTCGCGCGACATCCACGGCGGGGCGCCGCCTGCCCTACGCCGACAGGCCCCTCAGCCGCCGCCGCGCGACCAGAGACTTCAAGGTATCCGGCTTTCGTGGCGCAGCGCCGTCGCGCGCTACGCGCGCGACCTCGAACGGTAGATCTCCGCCAGATCGCCCTCTGTGGCCTTGGCCTCAATCTTAGCGTGCCTGGCGTATTCCCGGTACAGTTCGGCCAGGTCGAGCTCTTGCTCGGAAAGCCAGGCCGGCGGGTCGGTGGCTGGCGGCGTGCTGACCGGCTACGGGCCATGTGCGCATCTCCTCCGCGGTGCAGGGTGAAGGAAGCCGGCGGCGCTGTCATACGGCCGAGCGAGGCGCGCTGCCGCTGGGGTGGCGATTTCCACAAGGTATGGCGGGCGCGCGTCCGGCTTGCCCGCCGCGGGTCAACGCGTGTCGCACACATCTCCCTGCACGTGCATGTGCTGGAGGCCCTGCTCGCGCGCGCTGCACGGCGCGTGGGAGGCCGGCGCGGCGCTGCATGACAGGTCACGAGCCTGCGTCCGGCCTCTGTCCATGCAGCTGCTGCCACAGCCTGGTCCTTCGCCACCGGCGCCCGCTCTCGTCCGCACCGGCCGCAAGCCGGCGGGCTCGCGGATGGTCGTCCTGCGCCGCCTTGCAGGCCACAATTCGACCGACCACGTGGACAGAGTCCTACTGCTGGACGCTGAGGCGCTGCGCGTGAAAGGCCGGCTTGACTAGGTCCTGCTGCACTATCAGCGCGCCCTGCACGCGGCGCGCCTGAGCGGCTGCGCCCTGGAGCACGGCCTCCTCGCGGCCGTACTCACCGACAAACGGATGCCCGGCCTCACCGGCTCGGCGCTGGCGCGGCGCCTGCGCGCGGAGGGCTTCGACGGCCGCATCGCCTCGCCACCGGGGGGGATGATCCCGAGCTGCGGGGCGAGGTGGCGGACCTTGCTGACGTCACGGTGCTGAGCAAGCCGGTGGACCGCCCGCTGCTGCGGAGCTGGCTGGCGGCGGTGGAGAGCGCCCCGCAGCCGCGTGTGCTCACCGCCGGGGTGCAGGAGCTTGCCGCCGCGCTCGCCCCAGACGCCGCCGACAGCTTCACCGGGGTGCCGGCCCAGCTGGAGCGACTGCGGCTGGAACTGGTGGCCGCGCTCGCGACCGGCGACAGCGTGGACCTCGCCGCCGCATGCCACCGTTCTGCGGGCCTCGCCGCCCACTCCGGCCTCTTCGTGATCGCCGCCCACACCGCAAGATCGAGCAGGAAGTGGCCCACGGGCGCACGATCACGCGCGATGCGGCTGAGGCGGCCTCGGCCGTCACCGGGGCGACCATCTTGCACCTGCCTGCACCGGCTCGACTCTGCGTTCCGGGCGCCAACGCCGTAACAGGCTTCGCCTAGACGGGCCGCTCTGCCATACCTGCCGTCCTGCAAGGGAGATTGCATGGCGATCCTGGTGACCGGTTCGGCCGGCTTAATTGGCTTCCACCTTGCCAGGCGGCTCCTTGCGCGCGGGAACGAGGTCGTAAGCGTCGACAACCTGAACGCTACTACGACCCTGCCCTCAAGGCGGCGCGGCTGAAGATCCTGGAGGAAGCGCGCGGCTACCGGCACTCAGAGCAGGCCGAACTCGCGCAGCTCCGGGGCGAAGTTGACGTTGTCGTCGTTGTCGCGGGAGAGCTTCACCAGGGCGAAGCGGCGGGGCGCCGGCAGACCAGCCCGGGCCGCCGGGGACGACGGCGGCAGGCCGAGGCCGGCGACGACGCCTTCTAGATGGTCGCGCCAGGCGGCGTCCTCGGCATTGGTGGCGCAGGCGGCTGGAGCAGGGCCTGGCGCGAAAAGAGACGGGTGCCGTCGACGTGCAGAACGCCAGGGCGGAGCCCCACACGTTCGTCGGCAGCGCGCTGAGCGTCGCATGTGGTCGACCTCGTCGATGATTGGGCGGCCAGGCGCCGTTTCCGCCCGGTCGCGCGGCAGGAAGAAAGGCCGGCTGCCGCTGGACCGCGAAGAATGCGCTCGCCGCTGCCCCGTCCACGCTGTTCTCCAGCCCGCATTGGGCCAGAGATGCCCGCTACCGGGCTGAGGAAGGGTGTGGCCTCTCCGGCCTGCAGATCCGAAGGAGGCGGCAAGGCCTTCTCTGGCGTCAACGGCCAACCGCACGAGGGCGCGGCGGATACGCCTGACCGAGCGTTCGCAGGCGAGCCGGAGCTTCAAGTCGCACAGCGGCCGTCAGCGCTAAGGTGCCTTCGCCGCTCTCGATCTCAGCGGCGAGCGCCGCGCCAGGGCTGATCTGGCCCAACAAGGGCAGAGTCCGTCGCCGGAAGCGAGCCACGACGGTGCCCCGGCACCCCGCCGCTTTGGCCATGCTTTGCATCGCATGGCGGGCTAGCGCCCCCGGCGGCCCGTCGCTCAGGTGAACTAGTCCCGTCAGTACCAGTCCGAATGAGCGCAATCTCGCCGGTTGGTCGTACCGTTGTCGTCGGGCCGCCATCCGGTGGCCGCGGAAGAAGGTGCGGATCGTCCAGCCGACCAGCGGCACGCCGGCGAAGGCGGTGTCGGGGGCCAACCAGACGGCCATCTTGCCGAGCGTGGCCTTCGACGCGCCGCACCGCGCGGCGTCATAGAGCAGCAGGCCCCGGGCGCCCGGCCAATAGGCGGTGCCGACCCCGGCACCCAGGCGAGCACCCCGTTCAGGCCCACGCCCCACGCCCGCCCCTGAACATCCCGTCGGAGAGCTTCCGGATCCGCTGGGCCGACCGCCAGGCCTGGTGCGCACGCTGGCGTGGAACCGCGCTCATGGGGGCAGGAACGCGGGTGGACCCGCAGAGTTCGCGCGAACAGCCGTGCGCCATCGGGCAGCCGGCGGCGGGCTTGCCGCAGGCGGCGCGGCGGAGGCACGGACAGGCGTGCCCCCCTGATCAGCCGCGAGAGCGCCGCAGCTCAAGCGACGCCTGGCCCATCGACACGTCGGCCTGCATCCAGCAAGCGCCTTCTTGCGCGGGGGGCCCACGCACGCCTAGGCCCTGCCGACTGCGCGCACAAGCCGCTCGGCCTTTCCAGCGGCTGGGATTGTCACCGGACGGACAGCCATTCCACCTGGCGATCTGCGATGTTCGCCTAGTGACCGCGCTCCGACCCTGAGCTCTGCCAGAATGCGTGCACCGGCGTGCGCAAGCATGTGGCGCAGGTGGCGCAGGTGGCGCAGGTGGCGCAGCATGGTTACCTTGTGGTTCTACTGCTGTTGGGGAGGGAACATGAGCACTCTGAAGTATGCCGCTGACATTGTTGCGAGTTACCTCGAGAACAACAAACTCGCCGCCTCGGAACTCCCGCAGTTTCTGATCAGCGTGCACCAGGCCCTGGAGGCTGCTGGGACGCCCGCAGGCTACGCAGAGATCGCGCCCAAGCTCAGCCCACAGGAGGTCCGGCGATCGATCCGTCGTGACGCCCTGGTGAGCTTCCTCGATGGCCGGCCTTACAAGGCCCTGAAGCGTCACCTCACCGCGAACGGGCTCACGCCTGACGAGTATCGCGAACGGTTTGGCCTACCAGCGGACTACCCGATGGTTGCGCCCGCCTATTCCGCGGCGCGCTCGGAGTTAGCCAAGTCGCTGGGCCTTGGCCAAAGGAGGCGAATAGGCAAACAGAACGCGAAGTCCACGGCCGCGAAACGCAAACCTTGAGGGAGCCTCGCGGCGCGGTCTGGGTGTGTCTGTCGCAGATCCGGCGGCTTGGGTGGCCGCTCAGGTCAGCCCGTGCTGCGGCGCGAGCGCTTCGCCCCCCCTGCTGACCCAGATCGGCTCGCACGCCGTCGTCGAGGCGGCACCACCCTGGTCTCAGCATCCACCTCTCTCGTCCCCAGAGTTCGGGAGATCCTGCGCCTGTCTCGTCAAGCGATGCGATGGTCGCGTTCCAGACAGCGGCGGCCCCATCTCGGGCCGGGTCGACTATGTCCATGTGAGCCTGCAAGGCGTCTTTCAGGAGCCCACTGGCTTGAGCGTGCTGTGACGAACGGAGGCGCAGACGACACGTTCGCGGTCGGCTTGGCCTCCAGCTATGAGGCTTTCCCTGGCACACGTGAAGCCTCCAGCAGCAGAAGTGGATCTCGTCGGGGTCTACGGCCCCGGAACCTACGTCGGCAGGATTGCCCAGTGGCTCACTGCACCCCTAGGCCTTTCGCGACTCCGTATCAGCTTTGCGCTCGTCCAGATCGACTTAGGGGCCAAGCCGATCTCCACCGATCAGGCATGCGCCCCTCGGAGAGGTTCATCAATCGTCGCGCCGCCCCCCGCGCGGTTCGTCGGCTGCGGCAGCAGCCACAAGCGCGCAGAGGCCTTCTTGCTCCGCGGAGAAGGCTCCGAAGAGCGGCGCCCGCACCATAGTCGAGAATGCCGGCCACGGATCATGGGCTCCCTAGCCGCCCGTGCTGCAGCCGGCGGAGCCCGGGACTGGGCGACGCGCAGGCCCATCCGCCCCAAGCCGACGCTGGCCTGCGATCCGCGAGCGACTCGTTTTCGGCGGGCCGCCTTTCAGAACAAGGGGCTCTCGGGCCCGGCGAGCAGGTTCACGCCCAGCCGCGTCCCATCCGCGAGATCCATCAGAAAGGCGGCGTTGGCCATCGCATAGGCGCCGAGTTCCGCTTTCTCGGCCTCCGCAAGCAGCCAGCCTACCATGGCGGCCTTCGTACCCACCCCCCCTGCGCCATCTTGCCCGTAATATTCGAAGTACCTGGCGCGGGAGTATGAGCCGCCCAGTCCATCCGGCACCAGGTCGCCCAGCAACGCCTTGCGCTGAGCTTCGCTCAAAGCGGCGCCGAAGATCTCCGTGTAAGCCTTGGCCAGCGCCTGATCCAATGTCAGCGCGCCGTAGTTCGTCTGAAACCAGGCGCTCCCCTGCCCCACCTTGCCCAGATTGGACGCGAAATTGATGTAACGGTTTTCCAGCCCGAAGCTCTGGTAGTAGGGCGAATTGAGATTGTTCGGGTTCGGTCCGCCCGGCGCGATCAGATAGTCAAGGCCGCCGCCGTGCGGCGTTCGACCCGTGAAGAACTGGTAGGTGAGCGTGGCCACCGACGTGGTTGTTCCGGCCGCCTCGAGGAGGTCGGCCATCGCACCCTGGAGGCTGACCGCCGCCTGCGCCTTGGCGAGAAGGCTCGAGAACTTGCCCGCGTTCGAGGCATGGTCGGGATCGGTCCTCAGGACGTTGCCCCAAGCCACGCGCAAGGCTGTGGCCAGATCGACCTCGCCGACCACCAGCGTCTGGTCGGAAAACCTGAGGAGTTCCACCTCCTGGATGACGTCTTCACCTTCCGCGCCGCCGGCATGATGGTCTTGCACGCGCAGGAGGGAGCCCTTCTCGATCCGGTACGATCCGGACGGACTCCAGGCGGCGTGCTGGAAGACAGCCGTGTCGATCCCCGGCCCCCCGAGGAGCACGTCGTCGCCGCCCCCTCCAAACAGCGTGTCGCCGCCGCCGCCCCCCGTGAGCTGGTTGCCGCGGCCATCGCCCTGGAGCCGATCGCTGTAGGCGCTTCCGACGGCGTGCTCGATCTCCGCGCCCCAGGCGATCGAAATGCGGTTCTGGCCCTCCAGCTGCGAGAACCCGCCCTGCGCCAAATCGATGACCACCGCTCCCGCGGCCGCGCCGGCGTCGATCCGGTCCACGCCTCCCGTGTCCCAGATCGCGAAGATCCCGGGGCTGTCGGCGAACGTATAGACGTCATCTCCGGAGGCTTCGCGGGTGTTGGCGCCCCAACGGGCCTGCAGGGCGGCGATGTCATAGAGCTGCAGCTGCAAGGCCGCGGCCGAACCGTCCCTGCGGACGTAGGACATGACGGTATAGTCCCGGTGGTCCTCGGCCTCCGGCAGGTAGGGCCCGGGGGTTGTCTTGCCGGTGGTGTCGTAGTCGCCAGTGTGCTTCAGCATCATAGCGTGGCCGATCTCGTGCAGGATCAGCCATTGGGCGCCGGAGCTCGCCAGGTCCACGTTGTCGTCGAACACCACCCCCGCATCCCAACGCTTTATGGCGGGCTGGCCATTGGGGTCGGCGCCGGTGGCGGCGATGCGCCACCACGTTTCGGCGACGGTGTCCACGTCCACCCGACCAAACGCGATCACCGGGTCGGCGGTGGTCGAGCTCACCTCCACAAAGCGCACGTCGACGACGGACTCGTACTCCCGCAAGCCGCGGCGCACCGCCTCCTTCTGGTCGGCCGTCCAGGGTGTCCAGCCCGTGTAGCTGCGCAGGAACTGGCCCGACTGCTGGTCCTCGAAGGCGTAGGTGATGACCAAGGTCCCCAAGCTCCCGTTCCACGGGTCGAGGCCAAGAGGCAGCGGCGTCTGAACGGCGTCGATGGCATGAGCAGGGGCTGGCATGTGGACCTACCGGGTGGTGAGGCGCGGCGCAGGAGCCGCCTTGCTGGTTCTTTGTCTCACAGAACGCGCTGCCGCGGGGATGAAAACACCCGCCTCGTCGAGACCCGGTCGGCCACGGATCGCGGGAGACGCCCGCGTTCTGCTATGGCCGCCTGACCGCCGTCGCGTGCTCGCACCGTTGGCGGAGCGGGAGCCGCCCGCCCCAGGCTCGCAACGCTGCGGCCGCCCTGGCCATCCCGGACGACAGCAGGCCTAGCCCGCTTCGGGGCTGATCGGGCAAGCCGACGCCGACCCGCGTGCGAGCAGCAGCGACTGCAAGTCGGGTCTTGTGGCGCCCCGGCAGGTGAGCCGCCAAACCCACTGCAGATGCCCCAGCGCGGGTGCGTTCGCAGGATCGGCGGCCCACGCCTTGAACTCGCGGATCGTCGCCGCGCTCGGCGCAGCGACGTTCAATCGGTTGTACCAGGAAAGCGCCGCCGCGGTTTCCTGCATCGCTTGGGCCGGGCCTCCGACAGACACTGCGAGTCACTCCAGTTGCCGACCAAGCTTAGCAGCCGCGGGGTCAAGCTCGGCAAGGCGCCTGTCGGCAGAGCGCTCGGCGAGGCCAGGCCCACCCGTCGGATGCGGCTAGCACCGGCCGAAGGAGCGGGGCCCGTCCGGCGCGAAGCGCTGCGGCGGAGCATCCCTCCTCCCCTCCAAATCGTCCGGCGCCAGCGCCTCGCCGACCCGTCGAGAGTACGGCGTTCTGCGCCGCCGGACCTAGGTCTTTCGCCCGCCTTTCGCACGACGCTGGTGCGAACGGCCCCCCGTCACGCTGAGGAGAGTGGCCGGGAGGCCGCGCCTTGACCGCGAGGCACGACAACGGCAGGGCATTCTCGAGCGCTGGAGCGTCGGCCAGGCCGCTTCACTTCGCGGCCGGCGCCGCAGGAGATCCGAGCGATGACCTCACGCCTGACGGGAGCGGCAATGCGCTCCGCCCGGGACCTGCTCGGGCTCACGACTCACGAGACCGCGTTTCGCCTCCGAATTTCGCCTACGACCCTTGCGAAGGTGGAGCACGGAGGCCGGGTGCTCCCACAGACCGAGGCTCGGATGATCGCAGGTCTCGAGCGGCTTGGCGTCGACATCGGCGAAGACGGCCTGGCCCGGTTGAGATCCTCCCCGCGCTGAGGGATGGGGGCCACCCGGCCCGCCGCTCTTCCACCGGGTCCGAGGGTCGCGACCAGAGTGGCGAGGTCCTACAACGCCGCTGCCGCGACCCGGGCGCGCCGCGCGCGGGTTTGCCGGGCTCGCAGGGCGGGGTCCCCCCGCGAGCGTCTCGACGGCGCGCGACGGCGTCAATCAGGCCGAGCGGCTCGCCCGATCTCAGCAGTCCGAGCGCCAGCTCGCACCCCGCGCATCTCCGGCGGGGACTCGAGCGCGCGCGAGGCCACGCGGCCGTGAGGCGAGCCCGGACCTTCCCGATCCATGGCGAGCCGGAGGCTCAGCAGGAGCTCCAGCGCGCAGGCGTGCTGTTGGATCTCGCTTACTGAAGCGTTTCCTGGCGCGCGTCGCGTGGTTCACCAGGGGGGAAACGACTATGCGGCGGGCCGGTCGCAGATGCGGCGTCCTCTCAGTCCCTCATTTTGGGTAATGCGCGGGTCGCGACCCGGCAGCCGGAGCGCCATAAGCCCCCAGGCATGGACCTCAGCGCCGTTCGCATCCTCGTGGTCGAGGATCATCGTCAGATGACCGAACTCATCCGGAGCGTGCTCGCCAGCCTCGGGTGCCGCAGCCTCGAGGTGGCCGCCACCGTGGACGAGGGGTGGGAGCTTCTCGAGACCTGCGTGTTTGACCTGCTCATCGTCGACCGCAACTTCCAGGGGGCCGATGGGCTCGAGCTGGTGCGCAGGATCCGCCGCCCCGGCGGCAGCCCGGCCGCCTTTCTGCCTATCCTGATGCTCACAGGCTCTGCGGAGCGAAGCGTCGTCTCGGCGGCCCGCGACGCGGGAGTCAGCGAATATCTCGTGAAACCGTTCACCGTCAGCTCTCTTGTCGACAGGCTGAACGCACTCATTCACCGCCCACGCTCCTTCATCCACGCTGAGCGCTATTTTGGCCCCGACCGCCGCCGACGCGAGGACCCGGCCTATCAAGGGCTCGATCGCCGCCGCCGCTAGACGTGGTGGGAAAGCGCCAGCGGCTGATCGTCCGCACCTCCTCAGCTCAGCGCGGGGGCCGCTCCGGGGCGGCTCGCGGGCCTCCGGCAGGACGCCGCGCCGCGCCAGGACCTGAGGCTTCTGAACGCCGCGGTCGGGCGGCTGTGAACCTGCCCAGGCTGGCGGCGTTCTCCGCGCCATTCTCGGGCGAAGATCCGAAATGGGAGGCCAGCTTGGCCCTCGCTTTCTTGCTCGCACCGGTCCTTGTGACCACCTGCGCGGCGGCGTTGATCTTCGCTTGCCCCGCGAGTCCACATTCCTCGCCGCGGTCCAGCAACTCAACGAACTCGCGCAGGCGCGCCACGCGTGGCGCCCCACCGCCTCACCAGCCGCTCGTCAGTCGCGTTCATGGCGGCCGAAGCTGGGCTTCGGACCGCACGATCCACATTGCGCGGCTTGCGGCGCTTCGCCGCCACGCGAAGGTTGCAGCCCAGCCACCGGGCGAGGGCCCGCCTCCCAGTTCAGCTGTCATTCCTGGCTGGCCTCAGAAGCCGATGCGCCGCCCCGGGCCCAAGCCCACCCCTCTGCGCACGGACAGGCGGTGGGATCCAGGCCGGCGCCACCACTCCCGGTAGACAGGGGAGGCGCGCAGCTCACCCCAAGCGGGTCGGTGCTTGTCGCAGGGTCAGGCCGGGCCGGCACCGCTATGAAGCCTCCGCGCCCGGTTCGCGCGGAGGCGGTCCGCGCGGCGAATGCGCGGCGACTTGGCCGGAGGAGCGGACCAGCGCGTCCGCTCCTCCAACCTCGTCTTTAGGCGGAACCGGCGGCCGTCACACAGCCCCGTGGATGGTTTATTCCCCCTCGTGGGGGCCTGGGGACACACGCCGACGAGGCCCGACGTCGGCCCAGTTCGCGCCGCTTGCTCAACTCGCCCTAGCGGCCGCTGAGCGCCCGCGCCGACGAAGGGCCGGTGGCTGTACGCATGCCCGACGAGCGCCTAAGGTGGCGGTTGGAGGAGCCCCTTGCCGCGTCCAACATCGTTCGGGACTGCCGCCTCCCTCCTCCTCCTGCTTGCCGGATGCAGCACGGTACGCACGCTCGACGCTCGCCAGGCTTTGCGAGGCAAGGACCTCACCACCGCGACCAATCTGTACGGCCGCCATGACGAGCGCGTGAACATCGACGGCCGATCCTACTATGTCTGGCGTCGGGCGGTGGAGTTGCGCGGAGAGCTCCAATACTGCGAACTGCGTGTGGAGCTCGGCTATCGGACAGCGATCCGCGATACGATCCTCGACGGCCGACCGGCCGCCTGCAGCCGTTTCGCGGTGCGATATGCCACGGATCCCGGCATCCCCACCTCGTCGAAGCCCGATGCTGCACCTTGAGCGCCAAGCGTGCGCGGGGATCAGCGCTCGCTCCGATGAGCCCTTCGGCAAGCCCGCAAGGTCCCCGCGACCGAGGGCGCAGGCGGCGAACGTGCGGAGGTTTGCGGTCGCCGCCCTGCGGCGGCGCTAAGCCTGGCGCTGCAGGAGTGGGAGCAGACCCGACATCAGATGATACAGCGACGTGGCGGGCGCCGGCTGATCTAGGAACTCGCCCTGGACGCCCATGCGTTCGCGCCAGACGCCGGCGACCGGCGTCCGCAGGAAGCGACCAAGCGCCTGCGCCGCCGCGATGACTTCGCCCGGTTCCCCGAAGCTCACGGCCGCGCGCAGCCGCTCCGTCTGCGCCCAGAGCCGCGCCACGGCATCACGGACGGAAAGATCGCTCCACAACGAGCCCACGACGACCCCGCGGTGGTGATCAACACCCGCCAGCCCATTTGCATAGAGCCGCCGCGCCGCCGCACGGGCCCGCGCCTCGCCCCGGCTCTTTCCCCATTCGTCGAGGAGGAAAGCCCACTCGAATTGATGTCCGGGCTCCACAAGTCCGCCTGAGGCGTCGGGCAGCGCGCGCCACTCGGCGTCAAAGAACTCCTGCAGCAGGCCACTCTCCGGGTCGATGAAGCGGCGCATGGCCAGGGACGCGATCTCGTCCGCCATGTTCGCCCAGCTGGCGTCTCCGGTCATCTCCCACGCGAGCGCCGCCTCGAGCAGGTGCATGTGCGCATTTGCCTGGAACGGTCGGTCGCCGGCCTCGCGCCAGCCGCCGGCGGGATGGCGCAGCGCCTGAAGCGCGTCACGCAGCCGCCGCGCCTCGTCCAGACGCCCTCTTGCGGCGAGGGCGAGCAGGACAAAAGCCTGTTCATAGAGCGCCGCCGTCTCGTCGCCCGCCTCGTGGTCTGAGTCCATCGCGAAGACGAAAAGACCATCGCGGCGCTTGTAGGTCGCCAGCAGGTGCGCAAGCCCCCGTTCGGCCACCGCGGCATACCTGTGACCGAACCCCGCCGCCGCGGCGGTCGCGAACACCCAGATCTGGCGGGCCTGCACGCGCGCCCGGCGGACGCCGCCGATGGGGAGCCCTGCCAGCGTCAGGGCCTCGTGAAACCCGCCCGAACGGCCCTCCACGCCAGCGGTGGACCAGAGCGGCAGGGCGTCCCCGCGTAGCCACCTTTCGAAGACGGCTGCAGCGGCGGGCACTGTTTGGGGGCGGAGATCAGGAGCAGGCTGCGACACGAGGAGGTGGATGTAACCGACGCGCTTCCTCTACGCCACGCCGGACGCCATGCCGCGCAGCTTGCCTCAAGGTCGCAGCCGCCCGGAATGCGTCCCGAGCAGCCGAAGGAAGCTCAAAGTGGAGCGCCACCCTAAGGATCGCTCATGTCTGCGCGGTGCGACAGCCGCCCAGTCGATGCGCCCGGGCGGAGCCCTGGCGGCGGATGGCGCGCCAAGCCGTTACGCAACTGCAGATCACTCGTTGCACCTGGCGGCGCCTGTGCAAGTCCAACCTGGCGAACGCCTGACGCTTGATGGGCCGGCCCCAGCCCGCTGCCGACAGCTGGCGCCCTCAGCGGCTGAAGTCCATCAGGGCGCGCAGCGGCGGGGCGCCTGGCGCGTTGCGGCTGATCGGCTGGCACCATGGGAAGGCTTCGTCCCACGTTGTCGCGACCAGCCCCCGGTCGGCAAGGCTCTGGCCGAGATCCAGCCGGTCGAGCGCGACCCGCGTAACGCTCCGGTTGTAAGCGTCACGCTTCGTGCTCGGTGCGACGAAGATCTCGTTCGCCTGCCGGACCATAGCCTTCACTTCCGCCGTGGCCTGCTTGGCCGCCAGGGCCTCGGCCCAGCATCGCGCTTCCGGGATCGGCTGAGGGGCCCAAACCCCGGCCAGGCGCACGTGCCGGCCGTCCACCACCAGCACGTCCGCATTGAGCACCATGACCCGGTCTGTCAGGGGCGCGCCTGCAGGCCGCGGGCTCTCGGTCAGTCGCCGCTCGCGCTGCCCACAGGCGGCAAGGGCCACGGCCACCACGCCGGCGGCCGCTAGAAGACGGTAGGGTCGAGGGAGCTTTGGCGACCTGGAATGCTCCTGTTGGATCCAGAAACGAGCCGGGAGCCCTTCTGCCAAAGCGGGGATCCCTCGCTTAGAAGAACCGCTCACCGATGCGGATGGTGTCGCCTGGAGCGACCTTGGTGGTGCTGGTCAGCGGGAAGGCCTCCTCCTTCTCGCCGTCCGCCCGCTTGATAAAGACGCGGGACTTGTTGGCGCGATAGGTGAAGCCGTTGGCCGTGGCTACTGCGTTCAGCACCGTCAGTCCATTCGTGTAGGGGTACTCTCCGGGCTTGGTCACCTCCCCCAGAATGTAGAACGGGCGGTAGTTCAACACCTCGACGCTGACACGCGGATCCTTCAGGTAGCCCTGCTTCAGCGCCGCCTCAACGCGGCCCTGGAACTCCCGCGCGGTTAGCCCGCTCGCCTCCAGTTCGCCGAGCAATGGGAGCGAAACCTTTCCGGCCCCGCCCACCTGGAACTCGCCGGTGAGGTCCTCTTCCCCGAAGGTGATGACGCGGATCTTGTCGCCGGCGCCGAGTCGATACTCGGGGACCTCGCGGACGGCCTCCGCCGCCTGGCCGGCGGCTGCCCCCCCCTGCATGCAAAAGGTGGCTGCAAGAAGGGCCACGGCCACCCCTCGTCTCGTCAGAAAGCTCATCACCCACGCTCCACGCGTCCCTGGCGGCTTCTAGCGCATGGGACGGGCCGGCGGAATACGCTCGGCGATCCGCCGCACCCCGTCAGGCTGGAAGCGCGGAAGCACGCAAGATCAAACTACAGCTTGAGACGGCGTTTACCGTAAACACGCCGTGAATTCACCCACTTCCATCTCAATATGTTGGTGACCATGTCACTTAGACACCGGCTAACCAAGCAAGTAGAGCTAAGCTTAAGCGCCAACGGATACACCAACCACAACGATAACAATTGCGCGGTGGCGTGGTGTCTACAGTCCTGGCTCTGCTTCGGCCAGCCGCAGCTGCGGCGGCCGCCCTAATCGCGACGGCCTGCGCGACCGCGCCCGAGACCTCAACACCCATGAGGCTCGGGCCGTTAGCGGCGGCTCCCCGGGGTTTCCTGGATTACTGCGGCCGGCAGCCAAGCGACTGCGGCGACTCGATCGCCGGCGGCGGCCCTCAAAATCGCAGCGTTTTGGCGAGCGTGAGCCTACAGATCAGCGCGCCCTCTCTTACCGAGACGAGTTCCATCGCCCCCGCGGTGGTGAGCGCCCTGCCGCCCGCGGGCGAGGCCGCCGGCGTACTGCAGACGTCGGGTTCCGCCGCAGCTGCGCCCCAGAGCCCCAGAGAAAGCCTGCCGGTCTTGTCAAACGAGCTGTGGGCGTCGCTGAACCGAGTGAATGCGTCCGTGAACCGCGCCATCGTCCGGCGGACAGACCTCGAGGCCTACGGCGTCGACGAGATCTGGAACACCCCTATAGAGCTCGGCCTCAAGTACGGCGACTGCGAGGACTACGTGCTCGAGAAGCGCCGGGCTCTGCTGGCGGCCGGAGTGCCGCGGGAAGCGCTGTCGATCGCGGTGGTCACGACCGCTCGCGGGGAAAGCCACGCGGTGCTCCTAGTCGAGACGCAAAGCGGCGCCTACGTTCTCGACAATCTCAGCCCATGGGTCATGCCCTGGGCGAGCACGGCTTACGTGTGGCGCGAGCGCCAGGTGGCTGGATCTTCGCAGCACTGGGCCTGGGCCGAGCCCACGCCCGCCGCAGCAAGCTTCTTGCTCGCCGCCGCCCGGTAGGGTCTGTATCTCGCCCCAAAGGGGCGGACATGGCGAGGATTCGCGACGCGCGCGCGGACGAGGCGCACTGGTGGAGGCTGCAGTGGTGGGCCCAGGACGCCCGCTGGCTGGGATTCTGCGGCCCCGCCCTGCTCTTCGCCGCGCATGGCGCCTACGGCGCCATGCCGCCGAAGACCTCCTTGAGCCTGGCCGCGGCCCTGGCGGCGCTTCTGCTCGCGTGCGCGGCCACGCCCCGCCTCCAGGCGGGCCTGCCGGCGCGCCAGCTGAGGCTTCCGGCGACGTTTTTCGCCGCGACCCTGGCCGTGGTGCTGTGGTCGCTGACGCCGTTCCCACTCGGCGGCCCTCATCCCGTCTGGGACTTCGCGGGCGTCTCGCCGCCGGCCGGCACCATCGACCGGTCCCAGACTCTGCTCGAACTGGTGAAACTCCTGGGCCTTGGCTGCGCATTCGGGGGGGGCCTCTACACCGGTAGTTCGGACGGACGGGCGCGGATCGCGCTGAACGTGGTGCTGGCGCTGGGCTCGGCCTACGCCCTGTGGTCACTGCTGACCTTTGTCAGCGGCGCCTTCGGGCCCGGGTTCGACCGGCTCGGCGCCAGCTTCGCCGCGCCCAACACGGCAGCCACCCTCTTCGCCATCCTGCTGGTGCTCGCCGCGGGCGCCTTCTTCTCGAAGATCCGGCGGGAGCGCCCCGGGCACTGGACGGCCGCGGCGCCCGAGGGGTGCGCGGCCCTGCTCAGCTTCGGCTGCCTGATCGCCACCGCTTCGCGTGGAGGCTTCACGGCGGCGGCGGCGGGGCTGATCACCTTCGGCGGCCTGCTCATGGCGCGCGGACGGGTCACGGCGCCGCGGGCCCTCGTCGCAACGTTCGCGAGCGTCGCGCTCGTCCTTCTGCTGGTCGCCGCGCTCGGCGATCAGCTCATTGACCGCGCGCTGGCCGCCCCGCACGAAGTCCAAGACCGCCAGGCGCTTTTCGCCACCCATTGGGAGGCGTTCCTCGCGGCCCCCGCCATGGGCTACGGCCTCGGGACCTTCGACCTCGTCAACCGCATCCAGTTGCATGACGGGAATGTGCAGGCGCTCTGGGCCAGCCGCGCCGTCCACAATGTCTATCTCGGGTGGCTCGAGCAGGCCGGCCTCGCGGGCGCAACCGCCATGTTCGGGAGTCTCGTTGCGGTTATGGCGCTGACGCTCCGCGCCGGGCTTCGCCGCAGCCGCATGACTACCCTGCTCTTCGCGCTGGTGGCCGCCGATGTGGTGGTTCTCGTGCACGGCCTGAGCGACTTCGCCTTGGAAACCTACTCGGTCGCGGCCTTCTGGTCATGGCTGCTCGGCCTCCAGTTCGCCGCCGCGCAGGGGTCATCCCGGTGAACCGCGGGATGGTCCGGCTCGGCCTTGCGACGCTCGCCGCCATAACCCTCTTCCTCAGCGCTGCTGGCCTCCTGTCGCTCAACACGGAGGGGGGGCATGGCCTGCCGCTTTCCCCCGGCCACGCCCTCGGCGCGCGCCGCCTCCTCATGGAAGCCGGGAACGACCCGGCGGCGGTCGCCGCCGCCGGCGCCCAGGCCACACGGGCGCTTCGGCTGTCTCCGATGGAGAACAGTCCGAGACTGATGCTGGCCTACATCGATTTCCAGCAGAACGGCCGGCTCACATCCAAGGGGTTCCAGCACATCAAGACAAGCTACGACCTGGTGGCCGTGGATCCCGATTCCGCCGCTTGGCGGGTCCGTTTTGGCCTGGAGACCTGGGACGCGCTCACGCCCGACGTCCGGGACGCCGTGCGGCGTGAGGCGCTGGCCCTTTACCGGCTGCGCGGACGCCGCACCCTCAAAGAAATCACCCAAGGGGTGACGAATCCGAGCGGTCAGGTGGCTGCGGCGCAATGGAGTCTACTGTTTCCGATCCTCTATTCGTCGCGATCGGTGTGGCCTGAGGTCCAGTAACCTCAAGATTATCTTAATCAGGGGTTGTGTTCCAGTCACGGCTGAGCTTATTGTCCGCGCGACTGGGGATAGGTCGCTTCACGGGGCTCATATGAATTCGAAGATTCCGGCTGCGCGCGTCGCGCTGCGCAGCATGGCGGTCCTCGCGGCGATCACGACCGGGACTGTCGCCATGGGCGCGGCCATGAACGCCATCGCCCAGCAAACGGCGCCGGCGAGGTCGAAGGCCGACGAGGTCGCCGAAGCGGCGATCGCGGCCGCGACCGGGTCGGGAAGCGCGGCAGCCCGGGCGGACGCCGTGGTTCAGGCGATCATGGCGAACCTGCCTGAGGACCCCGTGCAGGCCAACCAGATCCTCGGCCAGGTGACGGCGATCCTGACGCAACGGGGCTACACCCAGAACATGACGGCGCTTCGCAACGGCCTCGCGGCCGCCCAGGAGACGGTGGTGACGCGGGCGATCGTCGCCGTGGCGCAGCAGAGCGCGGGCCAGGGCGACGGCGCCGTGGCCAGCGCCGTGGCCGCCGTGGTGCAGGCCTCCGGCGCTCCGGCCGCGGTGGTCAGCAGGGCCGTCGCCACGGCGTCCACCTCGATGCCTCCGACGGTCGCAAACGTGGTGACCGCCAGCGCGACCGGCGCCCTGCCCACCGGCTCGACCACCACGGCTTCCACCGCTACGACGGCGCCCGCGATTGTTGTGCCCACGGTCACAACGACCATTCCGGATTACCGGCCACAGTAACGGCGCAGGGGCGGCGGTCCGCCCCTCGATGCGCAGGGCGACTGCGCATGCTCTCTGTTTTGGGGAACAGACGTGTCTCATTCCATCAAGATCGCGGCCGGTTCGGCCGCGCTGCTTTTCGGCGCGGCGTCCGGCGTGGCGATGGCGCAGGTGGCCGGCCCTTCGGCGGGCGCCGCGATGCCCGGCGCCCCTGCGGGCCAGCCGAGCACCGGCCCCTCGGCCGAACGCGCGGGTCTCGCGCTCCCGACGGAAGCGGCCAACCTGTTCGCCCGGGACCGCAACGTGAGTGTCCTGCAGCGTCCCAAGGACGGCTATGAGGCCCTCGGCCTCCGGGCTGGGGCCTTTCTCGTCTATCCGAAGCTCTCGGCGACGGCCGAATATAACGACAACATCTACGCCACCGAGGACAGTGAGATCGACGACCTCGTCTGGCGGGTGGCCCCCGAGATCAGCGCCGCCTCCAACTGGTCGCGGCACAGCCTCTCGGCCTACGCGCGCGCGGTGTTCAACCGCTTCCAGGACAACGAGGACGAGAACTCCGACGACTTCCTCCTCGGAGTGAACGGACGGCTGGACCTGCTCCGCTTCACCAACGTGCGCACGTCGCTCGACTGGGCGCAGCTCACCGAGCCCCGGACCTCGCCCAACAACCCGACCCTCCCGCCGGGCCAGCTGGGCGGCGCGCTGGAGCCGACACAGTACGAGCTCACGTCCCTCCGCGTGGATGCAGAGCATACGGTCAACCGCCTGCGATTCACCGGGCGGTACGCTTTCCAGCAATTCGACTACGACAACCCGCCCCGACAGGGCGGCGGCGTGATCGACCAGCAGTATCGCGACCGTGACGTGAACATGTTCAGCGGGCGCGTCGACTTCGCGGTCAGCCCTGCGAGCGCCCTCTTCATCGAGGTGATCGGCAACACGCGCGACTACCGCCTCCCAGGAAACGCGACGGCGGTGAACCGCGACTCCGATGGGGTGCAGGTGCTCGGCGGCGCGAACTTCGAGCTCGGCAGCCTCAGCCGCGGCGAGGTGGCGGTCGGCTACCTCAAGCAGAAGTTCGAAGACCCGCGCCTGCGGACCGTGGACGGCTTCGGCGCTCGGGCCCAGGTGGAGTGGTTCCCCACGCCGCTCACCACCGTCACTGCGAGCGGCAGCCGCACCATCGAGGACAGCTCGGTGCCGGGATCCGGCGCCTATCTCTCGTCCAATCTGGGCCTCCAGGTTGACCACGAGCTGCTCCGCAACGTGATCATCTCCGGGCGAGCCAGCTACGGGGAAGACAAGTACGACTTCTTCAACCGCAAGGACGAGCGGCAGAGCGCGGGCGTCAGCGCGACCTATCTGCTGAACCGCAGCATCGGCCTCACCGCCAGCTACAGCTACGACCGGCGCGACACGGTGCGCGGGACCGGGACTGACTTCATCCAGAACAAGGTGGCGGCGACCCTCACCGCCCAGTTCTGACAACCTAGGGGCGCGGAAAGGTCGCAGGCTCGCGGGCCTGCGGCTCCTTGGTTAGTTGGCTCAACTCCTGCAGTGATCACAGCTGCTGGACTGTCAGGGCGCCGATCATGAACATCTACAATCCTGCTCCGAGCCCGGAGCCCGAGGCGAGTTTCACGTCGCCCCGGTCGCTCCCGTTCGGGCAGCTTGATCTCCGTCGCCTGTACGCCGCCTTCCGGCGGCGTCTGCGCCTGTTCGGGGCCGTGCTGCTGGCGGTCCTGCTTGCGTGCGTCCTCCTGACCCAGACGGCGACGCCCATGTACACGGCGACGGCAAATGTGATGCTCGACACCCGGCAGGAGCGCGTGACCAACGTCGAGGAGGTGCTGTCGGGACTGCCCGCCGACTCCAGCGTCGTGGACACCGAGGTTGAGGTGCTCAGGTCGCGGCAGCTCGCTGAGCGGGTGGTCCGGAGCCTCGAACTCGACACGGATCCGGAGTTCAACAGCGCGATCCGCAAGCCCTCCGGGCTTGGGGCCGTCATCGCGACGCTGAAGGGCGCGACGGGCCTAGACGAGGGACCGGCGCGGCTGTCTCCGATCGAGGCGCAGAAGCAGCACGAACGGATCGTCGACGTGGTTCTGGGCCACCTGTCCGTGAAGCGCGCCGGGCTCACCTATGTGATCAACGTCAGCTTCGAGTCCGAACAGCCCGCCAAGGCCGCCCGCATCGCCAACAAATTCGCCGAGCTCTACCTGCTCGAGCAGATGGAGGCGAAGTTCGAGGCGACCCGGCAGGCCACGCGCTGGCTGAACACACGGCTCGACGAACTCCGCGGCCAGGTCCTGGCCGACGAGGCCGCTGTCCAGCAGTTCAAGATCGCCAACAACCTGCTCAGCGCCTCGGGCACCAACCTGACCGAGCAGGAGATCTCGAACTACAACCAGACGCTCGCCCAGGCCCGGGCGCAGGTTGCTGAGGACCAGGCTCGGCTGAACACCGCCCGGCAGCAGCTGGCCCGCGGCTCCACCGGTGAGGACGTCGGCGAAGCGCTGAGCTCGCCGGTGATCCAGAACCTGCGCAACAAGCGGACCGAGGTGAGCGCCCGGGTCGCGGACCTGCAGGGCCGCTATGGCGAGCGTCACCCTGAGATGCTTAAGGCAAAGCGTGAGCTGCAGGACATTGACGGCCAGATCCAAGCCGAGATCCAGCGCATCATCTCCAACCTGGAGGCGAAGGCCCAGGTCTCGCGCGAACGGGCCGGCGCCATCGGCGGCAGCCTCGGCGGCGCCCGCGGCACGCTGGAGGCCAACAACCGGGCCATGGTCCGGCTCAACGAGCTGCAGCGCACCGCGGAAGCCTCGCGCACGCTCTACGAGAGCTATCTGAACCGGTTCAAGGAGACGAGCACCCAACAGGGCATCGAGCAATCCGACGCCCGCGTCGTTTCAAAGGCGAAGATCCCGACGGGCCAGAGCTCGCCCAAGGTGGCCTTGAATCTCGCGCTGGGCCTCCTGCTGGCGCTCGGCGCGGGTGTCGGCGCGGTCGTCCTGGCCGAGATGCTGGACTCCGGTCTCGCCACGGCCGAGGACGTGGAACGCAGGCTGGAAACGGCCTACCTGGGCGCCGTGCCGCTGCTGGCCTCCGTGGCGGAAGACAGCAAGTCCGCGCCGATCGACTATGTCGTCGAGAAGCCGCTTTCCAGCTTCTCCGAGGCGTTCCGCAATCTGCGGACGTCCATCCTCTACGCGCGCCTGGGGGACGCTGTGAAGGTCGTGGCGGTGACGTCCTCCCTCCCCGGCGAGGGCAAGACGACCACCTCGATCTGCCTTGGCCGCACCTCCGCCCTGCAGGGGGCCCGGACCATCGTGGTGGACTGCGACCTGCGCCGCCGCACTGTGAACCGCGTGCTCGGCGCCGACCCCAAGGTGGGCCTGCTCGAAGTGCTCGCCGGCGAGGCGACGCTGCAGGACGCCATCGAAACCGACAAGGCCACGGGCGCCCATTTCCTGCCGCTCGCCAAGAGCGCCTTCACGCCCAAGGACGTCTTCGGCTCCCAGGCCATGGACCGGCTGCTGGCTGAGCTCCGCAACCGGTATGACCTCGTCGTGCTGGACACCGCGCCGGTCCTGCCGGTCGCCGACACCCGCGTGCTCGCGCCGAAGGCCGACGCCGTGGTCTTCCTGGCACGCTGGCGCAAGACGCCGCAGCAGGCGATCGAGTCGGCGTTCCGGCTGCTGACCGGGACCGGCGCTCACCTGGGGGGCGTCGCCCTGACCCAGATGGATATGAAGGAGCAGGCCCGGTACGGCTACGGGGACCCGGGCTACTACTACGCCGAATACAAGAAGTACTACGTGAGCTAATCCCGCAGTCGTCCATCGCCAAAGGGTGTGGACAGCTCGGACCGCTACATGACGGCACCTCCCCCCCAGCAGCGCACTCCGCGTCAGGCAGATAGTGCGAAGTGTGACGCGCGAGGCACGGCGTTGTTCGTCGGCGCCGACGTAAAATACATGGCAGCCTTCCGAGGCGCACTCATTCGTGCAACTCAGGCCGCTGGCTATGATGTGCTGATCCTCGCCACGCCCGTGCCGGGGTTCCAGCCTGAGGGTGAATTACCTCAGGGCGCGCGGTTCTTGCCCTGGAACTTGCGCAAGGCGGGCCTGAACCCGCTAGCAGACGTGTCTGCCTTGCGAACACTTTGGGGTTTGCTGCGGGATCGGCAGTGCAAGCTTGTGTTCGCCCA
This sequence comes from Phenylobacterium sp., assembly GCF_036563385.1. GTDB lineage: Bacteria > Pseudomonadota > Alphaproteobacteria > Caulobacterales > Caulobacteraceae > Phenylobacterium. Next base: position 32,176 of record NZ_DATCML010000017.1, on the reverse strand, counting down.
TACGATCAAGCCTGTGATCTATGCCATGGTTTTGGCTTGGTTTGCTCGCGTACCTCGGCGAGCAGCTCTGATCCCGGGTCTGGGGTACGCCTTCACGGAAGGAAGAAGCGTCAAGCGCCGCGTTACGGCCTTACTAGGACGACTCGCCTACACAGCCGCATTTCGCTGTGCACACGTAGTTCTGTTTCAGAACCCTGACGATCAAGCAGAGATGCTCTCTCTGGGCGTGCTGGACTGTGAGAGTAGAGGCGCGATCGTGAATGGCTCCGGCGTCGACATGGAGGCCTTCCCACTCACCGACCTCCCTGAAGGTCCTCCGACGTTCCTGATGGTGGCGCGCCTGATCCGCGACAAGGGTGTGTATGAGTTCATCGAGGCAGCGCGTCGCGTGCGGCAGGTGGTGCCGGCCGCCCGTTTCGTCCTCGTTGGCGCGCCAGACGAGAACCCGGCGGCAATTTTGGCCAGCGAGATTCAAAGCTGGGTTTCCGAGGGAATAGTCGAGGCGCCTGGTCATCTCCCCGATCCCCGGCCTGCCTATGCCGCCTGTCACGTCTTCGTACTTCCTTCGTACTATCGGGAGGGCACTCCCCGGACCAACCTAGAGGCCATGGCAACTGGCCGGCCTATCATCACGACAGACTCGCCTGGCTGCCGCGAAACGGTGATCGACGGACACAATGGGATCCTGATCCCGCCGCGCGATGCTGGAGCGCTCGCTGACGCCATGATTGCTCTCGCTCGGTCGCCCGAGCTGATACGTACGATGGGTCAAGCCGGCCGACGTCTCTGCCACGAGCGTTTCGAGCTCTGGAGCGTCACCAGCAGCACGCTGCTGCACGTCACCGGCGCCGAGACTCGCAACTGCGACCTCTCAATTGCCTACCCCCTCCTCACGCCAGCTAAACCGGTGCCCGAGACTGCAAATGAGGTCGCGGGGCGAGGACCCCATGATGCTTAAGCTGCTTCACCTACGCATGGGTGACGGCTGTCCGCTGAGTCGGGTGACAGGCACCCGCCGCTTCAGAATGCTTGTCCAAGAGCGGCCTTCGATGGGGCACGCGCGATGGTGAGCTACGTTCCCGCCTGTGGGCCGGGGCTCTGGTAATGCCTATCGGCCTTCTTCGCGCCGGCACGCTGAGCGCGCTCAGGCAGCACGTTCCCCGCTATAAAAAGATCGCAGCCGACATCCTAACTCTGCTGGGGCAACGCGTTGTCCAGCGCGCGGCGGGTTTGGTCAGCATCTATTTCCTCGCCAGGCATTTGGCCCCCACGCTCCTTGGCCAATATCAGTTCGCTGGCGTTGCGATCGCTGCCATCGCGTTCACGGCGCTGACCGGCCTTGACAACGCGATCATGCAGGCAGTGTCGCGTGGAAGCCGCGGACTGTACCGTAGAGGGCTGAAAGTAGGGTTCGCGGCTAGCACTGTAGGCGGGCTCCTACTTGGTTCAGCAGCGCTGCTATGTCGCGAGCTGCGACCTGATGCTGTCGTTCCGCTCGCTGTGGGAGCGGCTTGCTTCCCGCTCTATGCCGGTTTGATCCAGTGGAAGAGCGTCCTCCTTGGGGAGGGGCGCTTCAGCGTCTGGTCCCTCGTGGAGTCTTCGAATGCGCTTGCGACCCACGGCCTGATCGTCGCAGCGGTGCTGCTCGATGTTCAAGATGTGGGCGTCTTCATCACCCTCTACCTACTACCGACATCTCTGATCAACGTGGCGATGACGTACATTACATGGCGACGTTGCGGTGAAGGAAAGAGTGACGAAGGAGACGACCTATTCCGGTACGGCGTGCGCACGTCAGCGATCAATGTGGTTGGCTCCCTGTCCGAACAGGTGGAGCGGATCCTCATCTTCCTCGTGGTGGGCCCTGCAGCGCTGGCAGTTTTCCTCGCTGGCGATCGCCTCTCAGAGCTGGTGCGTAGCGTCGCTCAAGACGCCGCAGCAGTCCTAGCCCCACGTTTCGCGCGAATGAGTTCCTACTCCGTCAAACTCGCTCGCGTCATTCAGCTCATCTGCCTAACGGCAGGTGTATTAATCGTCGTTTTTGCTTTTACTTTTGCACCTGCAATTCTGATTGGGGTCTTTGGTCCGCAGTATTCTCCATCGATACCATACGCGCAGGCGCTGCTTTGCTCGGTTGCAATCGGCAACGTCGGGCAGTTCCAATTCCGGTTCATCCGCTCGCAAGCAAATGACGTCGCCTTCCGTGACGTCGTTCTCTGGACCTCCGGTGTTCGCATCCTGGCGTGCCTCGCACTGGTGCCCGCGTTCGGACTCTGGGGTGCCGTCGCCGGAATTTTCGCGCACCGCCTCGGTGTTAGCGCCACCACATCCTTTGTACTCTCGAGACGGTCCTTATCCGATCAACCCCCACAACCTGGGACCTCATCCGAGCAGCCCCGCGCCGCATCTCACCCAGCGGGGTCTGAGGAACATACATCATGACTGTGCGGAACCCGGCTGATCTGCGCCCCAACGGTGAAATGCAGACCGCCCTGGCGAACGCCTTGGCGCAGTTCGCCGATCTACCAGCGCTCGTGCTGGAGAGCGGTAGAAGTGTCAGCTACGGGGAGCTCGCGAAGGAAGCTGGTGCGATCGGGGCACACCTGCCGGATCGGAAGGCGCTCGTCGTCATTGAGGGCGGCAACAACCCAGCCACTGTCGCGGCCTACGTAGGCGCACTCCTGAAAGGTCATGCGGTCCACCTCCTTGAACCCGATAAGCCAGGGGCGCTTGCCTCGATCCGGGAACGCTTTGGATTGGATGCACACATCCGATGTTCATCTGAAGGTTGGCATGTTCAAACAAGTTTACACGAACCCCCAAAGGTGCACGACGCGATCGCGATCCTTTTCTCTACATCCGGAACCACCGGCGCCAGCAAGCTCGTTAAGATTACCCAACGAAACATTTTGAGTAACACGCAATCAATCGTACGATATCTTGGGATTGAAAACATAGATCGAGCAATTACGGTATTGAAGCCACACTACTCTTATGGCCTCTCTGTACTTAATTCACATCTGCTTTCTGGCGCCTCACTTCTACTAACCGACCGCTCAGTTCAAGATCCATGGTTCTGGTCGTTGGCATCGGAATGGCAAATCACCAACTTCGCCGGCGTCCCCCATACGTTCGAGACCCTCGCCAGGGGCGGCACGTCACTGCAAACTCTTCCGTCGTTGCGCTTTGTCACCCAGGCCGGGGGGAAACTGCATCCAGAATTAGTTCGGAAATTCGCGGCGGCCGGGGAACGCTCCGGTTGGCGGTTCTATGTCATGTACGGCCAAACTGAGGCTTCGCCGCGCATGGCCTATCTCCCTCCTGAAATGGCCCTCTCTGATCCAGACGCCATTGGCGTGCCAGTTCCTGGGGGGCGGCTCGAGATTGTGGATGAGGAGGGCAGGTCGATAGAGGAACCGTTTAGACGTGGGGAGCTCGTTTACTATGGCCCCAACGTGATGGCCGGATACGCATCGTCCAGGGAAGACCTTGCAGACGCCGCTCACGTCGAGCGTCTGGCCACGGGAGACCTCGCGTTCAGAAGGCCCAATGGTCTTTTCGTACTCGCCGGACGCAAGTCACGGTTCGTGAAGCCATTGGGCATTCGGGTTAGCCTGGACGAGGTGGAGCAGGTTCTTATCGGCGAAGGATTCGCAGTCGCGGCAGTTTCCGCGGGAGAAGCGGTAGCGATTTTCCACGAGGGCGCTCCACCGCTTACCCATGCCCGAGCGAGCGAACTGCTCAACCTTCCCAAGCCGCTAATCCACATCCATATTTCCCACGAGCTGCCGCGGCTTCCCAGCGGCAAAGTAGACTACGCAGCTCTTCAGAGTCTTGCTCTGAGCCCAGCACGTGTGTCCCTGTGCGCCCACCCCTTGCGCTTTGTCGCCGAGGTCGCACGCGAAGCGGTTGCCATAATGGTGGGAAGTGTAGACCGCAGCCGAAGCATCACATCTGTCTTTCGTGAGGTCATGCGGCTCACCTCGGTCGACTTAGCAGATACCTTTGTCTCTCTTGGTGGCGACTCGCTTACCTACGTTGGACTCACTATTGCGCTTGAAGAACTCGTCGGCCCCCTACCCGCTAATTGGCATCTCATGACCATCAACGAGCTCGAAGCTCTGCGGGGCGCTCGGGAGTGACCGTGCGAGCTAACACACTGGAGACCATCGTTTTCGCGCGAGCCGCAGCCATCACCCTGGTCGTGGCGAACCACTGCGTGTTCGGCGTGAGCTTGCATGGCGGGCTGAACGCGCTGCTCTTCGTTTCGGGGCTGGCCATGGCGCAGTTTGGCTTCAATGACGGCACCGCCGGGGCCCTACGCGCCTTCTACCGGTTCGGCCTACGGCTGGCGGTGCCGAGCTTCATCATCGCACTATTCTGGGGTATGGCAGTAGGCAAAGTCAGCGCTCACGAACTCATGTTCGTGAGCAACTGGATGTACAAGTCACGAGTCGCTCTCTTCCCGATATGGTATCCGCAGGCGATCGCACAAATGTTGCTAGCGCTGACCCTCGTGTTCGCGCTGACCGACATGGGGTCGCGCATTCAACGACACAGACTGTTCTGGACTTCAGCCCTATTCGTTGGCTCGTGCGCTATCGCCCTGATGTCCTATTCACTGTGGGACACGCGGCATCTGGCAGACAAGCTGCCACATCTCATTGCCTGGAACTTCGTCCTAGGGTGGCTTTGCTGGGCCGTCCGGACGTCGAATGTCGGCAAACTGGCGGGCCGCTTGCTACTAACTGGCGTATTAGCCGGATCCGTTCTGGCGCTTTTCATTGGCGTTAACGCAGCCGATGGTCAGACCCGCGCTATATTCATGCCGCTGATTATTCTTCCGGTTATTTGGTTCGACCGCATTTCTGCGCCTCGTTTGCTGGCACGCGCCGCCATCGTGATCAGCCAAGCGTCACTTTTCATCTTCCTCCTTCACTATTATTTCTTCTGGGGAACGTGGCGTCTCGGGCGTTTGATCGGGTTGGAAGACGAAGCTCAGGCTCCCGTTGTCCGACTGTTCGTCGGCATTCTAGGGCCAGTAATAACTTGGGCAGTCTGGACGGCAGCCCGTCGCGTGTACCGGCGCGGATATCGTCTGCCGCTGTTGGGAGAGCGTGCCTATGGCTGAGCCCCTCGTGACTGTCGGCGTGACAGCATTCAACGCTCAGGACACGATTGAGGCTGCGATACGCTCCGCGCTCGCACAGGATTGGCGGTGCCTCGAGGTGCTTGTCGTCGACGACGCCTCCACGGACGCTACGCCACAGAAGGTCACGTCACTTCAGGCGGAAGATCCGCGGATCCAACTCATCAGCCATACTGTGAATAAGGGCGTGGCGGAGAGCCGGAACTCTATTCTCCGCCATGCGCAAGGTGATTTCGTAGCGTTCTTTGATGATGATGATGAGAGCGCGCCTCAACGCCTAGCCGCACAAGTCGAGAGAATCATCACGTACGAGCGGCTTTTCCCTGAGGGAGCGCCGGTCATCTGCCACACCGCCCGCCGCCAATTATTCCCGGATGGCAGCTCACGTATTGAGACCACGATGGGCACCGGCCTGCACGTGCGGGCACCATCCGGCCCGGCTGTGGCTGCACGGATACTCCAGGGGAAGCCTTTGCGGAACGGCTATGGTTCGCTAGCCACGTGCAGTCAAATGGCTCGGTTGTCGACCTACCGTGCCGTTGGCGGCTTCGATCCCACTTTGCGCAGAAGTGAAGACACGGACTTGGCGGTTCGTCTCGCGTTGAATGGTGCTCACTTCCTCGGGATCGCGGAGCCCCTCGTCACCCAAACCATGCACGTAACAGACGAAAAGTCGCTGGGCGCCGAGCGACAATCCGCGGCGGCGCTTCTCCGCAAGCACCAGGGCGCATTCACCTCTAAGCAGGACTATGCCTTTGCGCAGGAGTGGTTGACGCTCAAGTTCTTGTGGCTGGCAGGAGATCGACGTCTCTTCTGGAAGATGCTTCTGCGCCTCGCCGGTGCATTTCCGCTCTCAACAGTCAGACGAATGGCCTACGCACTGCCCATGGCGGCTTCGCGGGCCTCGGTTCGACGCCTGCACGACCAGGTTCAGAAAGCCACGGCCGCGGGACGCTCTGCTTGAAACGGCCATCGAAGATGAGTGCGACCGTTGCGTGTACCGGGTCGCTCATGTCTCACAACGCTCCCCCGGGCCGGGAAGGAGCCGGGCCGCTCACGGCTCCTGACTTTCCGCTCGTTACAATCGGCATCACTTGCTTCAACGCTGCAGAGACCATCAGTAGGGCCATCGCAAGCGCCGTGTCTCAGGAATGGCCGAGCCTGGAGATATTGGTGGTCGATGACTGCTCCACCGACGAATCAGGTTCTGTGATCCACCGGGCGCTCGCGGGTGTCGCGGGCGCCCGGGTGCTTCGCCACCGCAAGAACAGCGGCGTCGCGGTCGCCCGCAATACCCTGCTCGAAATGGCCTCTGGCGAGTTCATCGCATTCTTCGACGACGATGACGAAAGCGTTCCAACCCGTGTCTCAATTCAATACGAAGCAATCCGACAGCACGAGTGCAAAACAGGCGCGTCAGTAATCGCCTGCTATGGTTCAGGGGCTCGAGAATACCCGAACGGGTACCGGGTTCAGGCTCAGGCGATCGGTTCGCGGGAGCGCGGGCCTGTCGGCACTGAGGTAGTGGACTATCTCCTTTTCAATGAACGGAAGTCGGGCGTGTCCTATGGTGCCGGTATTCCAACATGCGCCCTGATGGCACGGACCGCCACATTGCGCGAGGTTGGAGGATTCGATCCCTCACTGCGGCGGGTCGAAGATGTCGACCTGGCGATCCGTCTGGGCCTTGCAGGTGCCCATTTCATAGGGTGCGCTGAAGAACTCTACCTCCAGCGCGCGACTTTGGGTGCCGACAAGACACCGGTCGAAAACTTGGCTTCGGAGCTCCTGGTCGTCGAAAAGTACCGAGATTACCTCAAGCAGCGCGGGCTTTACGAGTACGCTCGCGACTGGTTCGTGTTCCGAGAACGCTACTTCAGCAAGCATTACCTCTCAGCGTTGTTGTGTCTGTTGAACATCGCTGCAAATCGACCATTTCGAGCGGCTCGGCACCTCTTGCGGTCCGCCCCAGCGCGACTGCGCCACGAGAGAGCTATGAATGCTCCAGTGCGGCCGCAGTCATGAAGGTGATGTTCGCCAACCGGCAATTCGATCGCATAGCTGGCGGCGTCGAGCGGATGTCGATCGAAATGATGAACGACTTAGTTGCTCGAGGACACGAAGTGGAACTCGTGTCGTTGGACGCGCCGCACGCCTCAACCTTTTACCCGCTCGACGACAGAGTCGGCTGGCACCGCGTAGGTATCGGCGACCCAACCCGCAAGGCAACACCACGGGAAATTCTCGCTAGGCTCCACGTTATCCGACAGGCCATCCGGAGGGCACGACCGGATGTGATGATAGGATTCCAACAAGGTGCGTACATCTTGTTGGCCCTGAGCTCGCTCGGTCTGGGAATTCCAGTGATCGCTGCGGAGCGTAATGCTCCGCAGCGATTCGATTACCTGAAGGACGGGCACGGCCGATGGTTCCAGTTCCTCAGTTTCGGATTCGCCGCCCGCATCACTGTACAGATGGAGTCCTACCGGTCGCACTATCCGGCCGTACTCCGTAGGCGGATCGTCAGCATTCCCAATCCCGTGCCGCAGCAGGTGCGAGGCGCAGAGCCCGGTGGACACGCGTGCACGCGCAAGCGGCTGCTGTGCGTAGCGCGCCTCAGCTACCAGAAAAACCAGAGCCTCCTGATTGAGGCCTTCGCCAAGATCGCCAACGCTTTCCCAGACTGGGACCTGACACTGGTTGGGGGCGGAGAGGATGAGGCAAAGCTACAAGCGCTCGCCCGGAGCCTCCAACTCTCGGAACGGGTGGAATTCATTGGTGCAGTGACCAATGTCGAGGAATGGTATCTGAGAAGCCACATCTTCTGCTTGAGCTCGCGGTGGGAGGGCTTTCCGAACGCGTTGGCAGAGGCCATGGCGTTCGGACTTCCTGCCGTCGGGTTGATTGAGTGCGCCGGCGTAAACGAACTCATCCAAGACGGCGTTACAGGTCAACTTGCACCCAGCAGCGCGGACGGCTTAGCGGTCGTGCTTAGCGCCCTTATGGCTAGTCCAGACGTACGGCGAGCGATGGGAAATGCTGCCCGTGCGGCTATGGGCCCATATGCGCCGCAGCAGGTCCTTGATCGCTGGGAAGCGCTCTTCTCTGACGTGGCGCGCACGAGGTGAAGCTGTTATTCGCCATTAAGCGGCTTGAAAATGCAGCCGGCGGGTCTGAGCGCGTCCTGGCGAAGGTTTGCTCCGAGCTTGCGAGCCGCGGGCACGAGATCGTCGTTCTCACGTGGGACGCAGCGGGCGCACAGCCGTTCTACCCATTCGATCAACGGGTCCGTTTCCTGAACCTAGGGATAGGAGACAGCGCGCGCCGGACTCGACCTTGGGAATTCATCCGGCGCCTGTGGATCCTGCGTCGCGCAGTCAATGCTGTCGCTCCGCACGTCGCCGTGGGCTTCGGCCACTCGATGTTCGTTCCGCTAGCATTCGCTCTCGTAGGTACGCGTACGCCGCGGATAGGTAGCGAACACGCGGCGACGGCGCACTATGACGACAAACCTCTGCAACTGCTGCTGCTCCGCCTGGCGGCTCCCCTCTTGGACAGCGTCACAGTTCTTTCGGAGATGTTGCGCGACGATTACCCGGCTGATCTTCGCTCGCGCATGATCGTACTGCCGAACCCGGTTCTGGCAGCACCTCAGGCGGAAGCCTGTCATGCGGATACCAGGTACCGCACAATTCTGAATGTCGGGCGGCTGGATCCACAGAAAGATCAGGCAACGCTAATCAAGGCTTTTGCTCTAGTCGCACCGGACTTTCCGGATTGGCGCCTTCGCATCATCGGAGAGGGCGGATTGCGCCAGGAACTCGAGCTGCTGGTCCAACAGCTCGACCTGAACGGAAGGGTCACCCTGCCCGGCGTGACACAGATGATCAACAAGGAGTATGCATCCGCACACCTGTTTGCACTTCCATCCCGCTACGAGTCGTTTGGGCTGGTGAGCACTGAGGCCATGTCGCACGGCTTGGCTGTTCTTGGCTTCAACGACTGCCCGGGCACGAATGAAGTTGTGCTAGATGGCGCCACTGGTCTCCTGGTGGGTCCGGAACATGGACGCGTAACCAGCTTTGCAGATGGTCTGCGCAAGCTCATGGCAGACGCGGATCTGCGGCATCAGCTTGGTCGCGCTGGGCGCGACCGGATCGCTCATTTGTCGAGCCAGTGTGACGTCGTAGAACGATGGGAAGCTCTGCTGACGTCCGCCTCCACGACTAAGGAGATCTCTTCTCGTGCCCTTTGATCTCCGTGGCTGGCTTCCATTTTGCCTGTTACTCGCGCCGTTCATCTATTCGAACGACAACTCTAACTACCGCGCTTACGAGGTCCTTGCGGTGGGGATCACCATCGCTGTGCTCGCGCTCCTCACGCCGCTGCGCATGCGGCGTCAAGCCGAATGGTTCATTGTGGGCGGCTATGCCTTGCTGCTGATAATCCAGCAACTCGCCCTGACCTACGGCAGCATCAGGTTTGGCGCTCAATATGCTCTGGTCATGATCTTTGCCTTTGCTCCAGCATGGGCAGTGCATTCTATACAGTGGCGCCCGCAAGATTTTGCGATTAGCTGGGATTTCGCTATTCGGCTCGCTTCCGCCTTTCTCCTTGTAAACCTAGTAGGATCGCGCCTCTTTGGGTTCGGCGAGATAGCATCCGGCATGCAAGGACAGCGGTATTTTGGGTTCTTGGGTGACTCCATTTCGCCGATCTTGGCTTTCCCACTCCTCTACTTCTTGGTTCGGAGACAATTTCTCTGGGTTTCCGCGATGGGGCTTGGAATGCTTCTAACGGGCGGCAAGGCCGCTCTTGTGATGCTGGTTGTGGCGCTCTGCCTCATGCTGCTAACCAAGACGCCCTGGCTCGTGCGGCTCGCGTCATTGCCCGTTTTTATCTTCGTAGGAGCGTTCGCTTCTCCGAAGATTATGGCGCTGCTTGGCAGCCCGGCCGTCCAATATTCGTGGAATACGCGTCTACTTTCCTACGAGCTTGGCTGGAGGCTCTTCCTGAAGAGTCCAGTCTTCGGAGTTGGTATCAATCAGAGCATGGTCAACCTTGCTCCGCAGGCGGACGCCCTGGCGGGCTCTCGGGGCATGACGCGGTACTGGATTGTCGGCCAAATCCACAACGCGTTCATTCGGACGATGGCCGAGACTGGCGTTTTGGGGTTGATTGCACTTCTAAGTCTCTGTGTATTGCTAAGTGCGCGTGCCTTCGTCGCACTGGAACGGGTGCAATCCACGCCATCCGCTGCCGCTCGCGGGATCATAGTTGCTGGATCGGTATGGACGATCGCGTTCATCACCACCTATCAGTCTGTAGGCTGGTTTGAACACGGACACCCCCAGCTGGCGTGGCTATTACTGATCTCGTCGACCAGCTACGCTGCCTCGCAACTCTACAGAAATCAGCCAACGCCGAAGCGATGGGCGCCTGCAAGGCAGCCGCCGGCCATGCAGCGTGCTGGTTGACACGGCTCGTAAACCACCGATCGCCTGAGGGAGAGCGCTAGCAATGTGCGGCATAGCCGGCCTCTTAACCTTACGCGCTATCGCGCGCGAGGACGTCTCGCGGATGATTCACCCCCTCGAGCATCGCGGACCGGACGGGCATGAAATTTGGCTCGATGAACCGGCAGGCATCGGTCTTGCCCACAGCCGCCTAGCCATCATCGATGTTTCGCCGACGGGCGCACAGCCCATGGTTTCGCGAAGCGGTCGGTTCGTCATCACCTACAATGGCGAAATCTACAATAGCACTGAACTCCGCGCGGAAGTTCAACGAACATCCGGCGAGCAAGAATGGCGAGGCCATTCCGATACAGAGGTGCTTCTTGCCGCAATCGACCAGTGGGGCGCCGAGGCGGCGCTGATGAAAGCTGAAGGCATGTTCGCCTTCGCACTTTGGGACCGGTCGTCGAGGAAGCTACTGCTGGCACGAGACCGCAGCGGCGAAAAGCCACTATACTACGGCTTCGCGGCTGACGCGTTTGTATTCGGGTCTGAATTGAAGGCGCTCCGAACCGCGCGCGGATTCGAGGCCGACATTGACTATGCAGCAGCGACCCGCTTTCTCCAACTCAGCTACGTGCCGGCACCCTATTCAATCTATCGCAATGCCCGGAAGCTGACAGCAGGCTCGTTCATCGAAGTGCGAGCCGAGGATATCGCGGCGCGCCGTTGGCCCGAGCCACGCCCCTACTGGGACATTCGCCGAATCGCTGATGCGGGCTCCGCCGAGCCGATCCACGACGAGGCTTTGGCAATAGAGATGCTCGACGAGACGCTACGCCGAGCTGTTAAGTCGCAGATGTCCGCCGACGTGCCCCTTGGTGCCTTCCTTTCCGGCGGCATCGACTCCTCCACCGTCGTTGCCATGATGCAGGATCAATCGGCCACGCCTGTCACAACCTTCACCGTAGGTTTCGGAGACCCGGGCTATGACGAGAGCATGGTGGCAGACCGAGTCGCGCGCTTCCTGGGGACTGACCATCACGAACTGCATGTGACTCCAGCCGAAGCTCAGGCTGTCGTGCCGTTACTTGGTCGCATTTACGATGAGCCTTTCGCGGATGCCTCCCAGATCCCGACATACTTGATCGCGAAGCTCGCCCGCACCCGTGTGACGGTGGCGCTTTCGGGTGACGGAGGGGATGAGCTGTTCGCTGGCTATAACCGGCACCTCTGGCTGCCTGCATTGCTCCGCATGACGTCGAAGCTGCCGCCGGTAGTCGCGGAGATCCTTGCGACGGGCGTAGACATGGCACCCGCTGTGGCAATTCAGGCTGCCGCCAAGATGCGTGGGCCGCTGGGCCAAGCGGCGCGGCGAGCGGAGGCATTGCCGAGCATCTTGCGAGCCCAAAGTGCAGATGCAGCGTATCGTGGCGCGATCCATAATTGGGCCGTGCCTCCCCTAGCTGTCGAGCTGAAGCATTCCTGCATTGAACTGGCTGAACCCGAGCTCCGTCCGGGATCGGACGTTCACTCTAACATGATGCTTTGGGACTACCTCACTTATCTGCCGGATGACGTTCTTACCAAGGTGGATCGAGCTTCGATGCGAGCTTCGCTGGAGGTTCGGTGTCCGCTCCTGCACTCGGAGGTCGCCGCGCTCGCCTGGCGCCTTCCGCTGCACATGAAGCTCAGAGGCTCGACTGGCAAATGGCTTCTACGGCAGGTGCTTTACCGGTACGTGCCGCAAACGATTGTCAATCAGCCGAAGGCGGGTTTCTCAGCCCCCATCGGGAGCTGGATACGCGGTCCGTTGCGGGAGTGGGCAGGTGACTTGTTGTCAGAGAGCCGGATCAGACGGCAAGGTTTGTTCGACGTAAAGGCGGTAGGCGCGGCCTGGCGAGAGCACCAATTGGGAAAACGCGATCTAAGTAAGAAGCTGTGGCCGGTGCTCATGTTCGCCGCTTGGTCAGACGAATGGTGCCCAACACTCTCGAGCTAGGCAGAGGATGTGCTAGCGGACGCCTGACCCAGCAGCGAGAGTCCATATCGTTCGTGCGACGATCTGCATGTCGAGCAGGAGAGAAACCTTCTTCACGTAGTAGAGGTCGTAAGCCAGCTTCTCGCGAGCTTCATGAACGTTAGCTGATGGCCCCGTGCAGACCTGCGCCCAACCCGTGATCCCTGGCCGTACAAGGTTGCGGTATGCATACTCGGGGAGTTGCTGAAGATACGCAGCGTGGAAATTCGCCGCCTCTGGCCGTGGTCCGATAAGGCTCATCTCGCCTAAGAGCACATTCCAAAGTTGCGGCAGTTCATCGATGCGCAGCCGGCGCATGAGGCGTCCATACGGCGGGACTCGATCATCGCCAGGTACAGTTTCGCCGTAGACCTCGCCAGGCTTTGGCGTTCGCATAGTCCGCAGCTTCCACATCCGGAAAGGAATGCCGCCCAGGCCAATCCGGTCCTGTACGAAGAATATGGGACGACCAAGCACCAAGAGCGAACCGAGCATCGCCACGCCGACGATCGGGACCACCACAGGCAGGAAGAACACGGCGACGGAAATGTCCAGAAGCCTCTTGCCCAAACCATATACTGGACTTCGGTCACATACGTGATCGACTTGGAAATGCTCAACGGAAACACGGCCGCGGCGTTCCTCAAGATACTCGGCTACATGACGGACTTCGCAGCCTGCAAGCATCGCCCGAGCGACAGCGCTGGTCCATTCGGCCGGAAGCTCACGAGAGACGTCGACCACCACCACATCGTAACCTCGAAGGTCGGCATCTGCTCTGTTGACGACCTCGGCGATGCCGTGGATCCACGTGCCGAGCTCACTGGCACCCGGACCAATCACCGCCACGCGGTGGCCCCTGAGTTGCCCGCGTAGCCAAACGACCGCACAGGCAATTACGACGGAGACCCCTGCCGCAATCGTCAGATTGGGCCTTGAGAAGAAGTCTCGCCCGGCCAGCACCAAAAACGCCAACACACCATGGGCAAGCACGAGGCTGTAAATGGCCTTAGCAAAGCGTGCCGGGAGTGGCCCTGTCACGCGCCACGCCGTAGCGAAGACCACCAGGTTGCACGTCCAATTTAGGAAAAGATGCCGCAACTGTTCGAGTGGGATGTCCGCCAGCGCGACCCGATAGATCCCGACCAGGTAGGCGGCGGGAAGGAGAAAGAGGAGCACGCAGGAAAACACGAAAGCAGAAACGTGCGTCCGAAATCTGGACGCCGCTGCTCCTTCGAACTCGCCATGCCTGCTTTCGAGCGCCTGCGCACTCATACCACGCCCCCGCCTCGTCTCCATTCGGAGCAGACCTGCACTGCCTCGGCGGACCCAAGCAAGCTCCGGACCAAGCGTGGCAATAACCGTACCTAGTAACAGAGATTTAAACCCGCTGCGTCACTTTCGGGAGACATGCGGGAGTAACGTATGCAATCGCGCGCTCTGTCCGCACCGCTCACAGCGCCGCGGGGCAGATTTCGCCCCAGAGTGGCCAATGAAATGGACTCTTCGGTCCACTCTCCCGCTTTGGAGCTGCAATCTGACCTTGCGGCAAGCTTCAGCCAGGCGAGCGTCAAATGGTCACGCGTTGTGACATTCACGCTTATGAGCACGCTCGTGGTCGCTACATGCGCCTTTTGCTGGCTCGCGGGCGCTGCGTGGATTTGGCGTTTATTTGCCAGCTAGACTCAGATTGCGCCCTGAAGCCTCCCGCCGGTGCAAACTGAAGCGCGTCAGCCTTAAGAAGCGCGGCGGCTATGGCTCACGGCACCAAGACCAGATCACCTCTGCGGCAACTCGGCTGCGCCGTAGAGGGGCGGAGCCGAACTTGCTCACGCTTTGTATCCGAGCGCCGTCCAATAGGGTGCACGCGATTGGAACCGCACGTCCCGGAGCCCCGCCTGCTCCATGAGCACTCGCATCTCAGGCTGGGTGTAGCGCTTTTCGAGCCGCGTCCCAAACCGATCACGCGCATCCGTCCTAAGCATGTAGAATGACCGGTCGCGGTAGAAGCTCAGAGGCCACCTCTCGAGCCCCCGTGCTCCAAATGCGCGCTCCCAGAGGCGCGCGCCACGGGCGAGTGGCCAATAGACAAGCGCAGCTATCACGTCAGTGAGGCCGTTTTGCACGGGACGCGGTAGGCGGCAGATCGCTAATCGCAGGAAGTCAGAGACCTTCCAGATGGTCTTGAACCACCACGGTAATCCGTCAAACCTGTAATAGAGATAGAGCAGGAACGGGGCCCCGGGCTTGAGCTTGCGGACACAATTGCGGAGCGCGGATTCCGTATCTGGAACGTGGTGCAGGACGCCGAGGCAGTAAGCGAAGTCCAAGCTTCCATCAGCAAACGGCATATCATCTGCCGATGCATGATGAAACTCGACGTCGGAACGGTGGCCGAGATGGCGGCGCGCGACATCCAACGCCGCCAGCGCAGGGTCAATCAAATGGAAATGGCCGGAGAAGCACCGCCGACTGACCGCAGCCACCCGTCCGCTGCCGCACCCAATGTCCGCGCCGACCGCGTTCTTCGGGAGCTCACTCCACGGGAACAGCTCGTGGAAGTATGAGGCATGGAACTTCACTAACTCCGCATCGTCGCGGTCAGCGTGGTTGAAGCGGCTCCACTCATCACCGAAGCCGGCGACGGTCGCGAGATCAACATTCTTCATGGCGCCACCATTATGGAAACTGACCGATTGCTGACTTCGAAGGGGTCCCAGCATGGGACCGCTTCACTATGCCCTCTTCAGAAGCACGCAGGACACTTTGTAAGGCCGGAAGAGCCATAGAAGTCGATGATTCATCGCGAGGTAAGTCTGCCGCGACACCCAGAATTTCGAGAGCGCGTAGATGTGGCGCAGCAGCGCGCCGAATATATTCGAAGGTCTTTGCAGCAACTCTTCACCATATGACGAACTCACCACGACCTCGGAAGACACCAAATCGAACCCTGAGAACATGTCTGCAATATCTACCGGTGAAGGGCGCAAGTACGTATCGATCGGATCAAAGTGGATTGGATAGCTATAAGGCACAGTCACAAGTAGGTAGCCGCCTGGTCGAACTAGGCCCTCGCAGGCCCGCGCAAACGCTTTGGGATCCTCGATGTGCTCGAGCAGATTGCAGCAGAGTACGCATCCAGCACCGACCGCACGAAGGCGTGCCTGAACGTGCGGGTCGTACAGGTTCCCGCTTATGTCCACGCCTTCTGCATTGAGCAGATCAGTATGAACCACTTGCACACCGCGGCCACGCAGTGGCGCATGTATGGCTCCGTCGATATACGGACGCCGCAATGTGCGAAACTCAAGGGTGCTCGAACCGACTTCAAGAACTGGTGACAGCTCGTTCGGCGATAGTCGGGAGAGGGTGGCGCCCACCCAAGCAGCTTCTTCCGGTCTCATAGGCAGCAAGCCCTACCACGGAACAACGGGTGCCATAACATCTCTGAACCCGCTGCCGACGAATAGCCGCAGGCGAAAGGCATTGGGAGCCCAGGAGCTGGGCCGATCGCCTAGTGAACCACCACCTTCAGCGCCGCTACACCGCGCAAGTATTGGATGTTTTCGAGCATCCCCCCGCGGGGGTGTGAGTTCCAAGTGTCGCTCCGCGGAGCGGCCTGGTCGGGTGTCATAGCGAAGCGAACAAAGGTTAGCCAGGTAATCGCGCGTTTCCGCCGCACGAATCACTGCGGAAGAACACACCTTTGCGCTCTGCTCCCCAATCCGTTATAGGTCGTCCCGCGAGCGCTCAGAGCTTGTAATACTCCAGATACCAGTCCACGAACTTTCCAACGCCGACCTCCACCGGCGTGGTGGGCTCGTAGCCCACGGCGGCACGGGTCTCTTCGATATCGGCCTCGGTGCGCTGTACGTCGCCCGCCTGCATGGGCATCAGGTTCAGCTGCGCCTTGCGACCGAGCTTTTCCTGCAGGACCTCGATGTAGCGCATCAGCTCGACGCGCTGGGAGTTGCCGATGTTGAGCACCCGCCAGGGGGCGACGCCGCTGGTGGCCGGGTCGGGCTTCAACGGGTCCCAGTCGGGGTTCACCTGGGCCGGGCTGTCCACCGCCTTGATTAGGCCCTGGACGATGTCGTCCACATAGGTGAAGTCGCGCTGCATCTTGCCCTCGCCGTAGACGTCCAGGGGACGCCCTTCGAGGATGGCCCGGGTGAACTTGAACAGAGCCATATCCGGCCGGCCCCACGGCCCGTAGACCGTGAAGAAGCGGAAGCCCGTGGAGGGAAAGCCGAACAGGTGAGAGTAGCTGTGGGCCATCGCCTCGTTGGCGATCTTGGTGGCCGCATAGAGCGTGATTTGGTGCACCGCGTGGTCGTGGACATTGAACGGCAGCTTGCCGTTGGCGCCGTAGACCGAGCTGGTGGAGGCGTAGACGAGGTGCGCAGGGTTCACTGCGCGGCAGCCTTCCAGGATGTTGAGGAAGCCCACCACGTTGCTGTCGACGTAGGCCTCGGGCTTCTCCAGGCTGTAGCGGACGCCGGCCTGGGCGGCGAGGTTCACCACCGCCGTGGGACGGGTCTCGGCGAACAGCTTGGCCATAGCGTCTCGATCGGCCAGGTCGATCTGGGCGTGGCGGTAGCCTTTGTGCTGTTCCAGAATAGCGAGCCGGGCGGCCTTCAGGCTCGGGTCGTAGTAGGCGTTCATGTCGTCGACGCCCACCACCTCGTCGCCCCGCTCCAACAGCTGGCGGCTGAGATGGAAGCCGATGAAGCCGGCTGAGCCAGTGACCATGATCGTCATCAAGCGCCCTACCCCTTACTGAGCTTTCCGATCCGAGTTAGTGCAAGGCTCGGCCTGCGTCGACCATCCGATGACGAGTCGGCCGCGCGACACGAGACGAGTTCATGCAGCCCTTCACTCAGACCCCCGAGAAACTGGCCGTCATTGGTCTGGGTTACGTCGGCCTGCCGCTGGCGGTGGCGTTCGGCGGCAAGTACGAGGTGGTGGGCTTCGACATCAGCGCGGAGCGGGTGGCCCAGCTGGCGCGCGGCGAGGACCGGACGCTGGAGGTCACGCCGGAAGAGCTGAAGGCGTCCAAGGGGCTGAAGTTCAGCTCGAACGCCGACGACCTGAAGCGCTGCAACGTCTTCATCGTGACGGTGCCGACACCCATCGACGAGTACAAGCGGCCGGACCTGCGGGCGCTGGCCGCCGCCAGCCGCAGCGTTGGCGCGGCCCTCGGGAAGGGCGGCATCGTGGTCTACGAGAGCACGGTCTATCCGGGCTGCACCGAGGACGACTGCATCCCCATCGTCGAGCAGGTCTCGGGCCTGAAGTTCAACCAGGACTTCTTTGCCGGCTACAGCCCCGAGCGGGCTAACCCGGGCGATCCGCACCACAAGGTGACCACCATCATGAAGGTCACTGCCGGCTCGACGCCCGAGGCGGCCGACTTCATCGACGGCCTGTACGGCTCGGTGATCACGGCGGGCACCCACAAGGCGAGCTCCATCCGCGTGGCTGAGGCGGCCAAGGTGATCGAGAACACCCAGCGCGACCTTAACATCGCCTTGATGAACGAACTCTCGCTAATCTTCGCCCGCCTGGGCGTTGACACCGCCGAGGTGCTGGCGGCGGCGGGAACCAAGTGGAACTTCCTGCCCTTCCGCCCCGGTCTGGTGGGCGGCCACTGCATCGGGGTCGACCCCTACTACCTGACCCACAAGGCCGAGGCCCTGGGCTACCACCCGCAGGTCATCCTGGCCGGCCGGCGCATCAACGACGGCATGGGCGGCTATGTCGCCCGCGAGCTGGTCAAGGAGATGATCCGGCGCGGCACCCTGGTAAAGGGCGCCCGCGTCCTGGTGATGGGCCTGGCGTTCAAGGAGAACTGCCCGGACCTGCGCAACACCCGGGTGATCGACATCATCCAAGAGCTGCAGGACTACCAGGCGGCCGTGGACGTCTGGGATCCCTGGGTCGACGGCGCCGAGGCCCGACACGAGTACGGGCTCAACCTGGTCGAGGGTCCGGACGCCGGCGTCTATGACGCTATCGTCCTAGCGGTCGCCCACGAGCAGTTCGCCAAGATGGGGGCCGCCGAGATCCGCAGGCTCGGGCGCGACGGCGCGGTGCTGTTCGACGTAAAGAGCCTGCTGCCCCGCGGGCAGGCGGACCTGCGGCTTTAGCCTACTCCGTCCGCCACTCGCCTTCCGGCAGGTCCACCACGCCGCCACGCTTGTCGCGGCCCCGCGCCCGCGACCAGATGCCCTCGGCGCTCCAGTCTTCGGCCAGTTCGCTCCGGCCGTGGCGACGCTCGATATCCTTCTGGAGCGCCTTGGCCGCCATCAGGTGGGCGGGGAACAGGGTGTCCATGGCCCAGCAGGCGAACCGGATGCCGGACATGCCGGTGTCGGCCAGCAGGTAGGCCGCCATTCGGGCGATGGTGACTTGGAGGCGCCGGCCTGCAGCGCCTAGTAGATCAAGAGACCGCCGGCTCCCGCGCCGTAGACCGGGCCAGCGCCGGGCCCCAGCCCAGCAGCCCGTGCGCGCCCAGGCGCAAGGGTCCCACGCCCAGGAGCCGTCGGAGAGGCGCTTGATGCGCTCGGCCTGCCGCCAGGCCCGTTGCGCGCGATGCCGAGTGTCTTCCGTGATAAGAGAACGCTGGGGCGCGGCCACGGCTCCCGTGGCTAAGCGGAGGTCTCCGACGCAAGCTCCTGCAGCCGAGCTTGGCAGGCTTGCTGCACTTGGCGGCCGAGCACTTCGATCCGGTCCGAGATCCACTCCAGCTCTTCGCCGGTGATCTTGTAATGCGGCGAGTACCGGGCATCGACATATGCTCGGCGTAGAAGCTCCCACGCACGCTGCGCCTGCCGCGTGTTGCGAGGCCAAGCCTCGATCAGCTCAGGAGCGAGCCGCTCCGCCTGGGAACGAAGGAAATTCAGCTTGTGAGACTTCGGGCTGTAAAGCGTCAGCACCAGCAGGAAGCAGTGGTAGAGGCGCTCTGTCGCTTGGTGCAGATTGAACGCTGCGAGCTTGTAGACGCCACGTTCGCGTGGAACGCCGCACCAGCAGCAAATTCAACAGCAGTGTTGAACCATTGGTCGAAGTAGCCTTGCGCCTCCCTCAGGCCCTCATCCGCGGATAGCTGCTGCGGTTCCTCGAACGGCTGATGCGGCGCCTCGTACAACGCCACACCGTCCCGCACGATGTCGACGAAGAAGGGGCGTCCTTTCCGGAGCTCCTTGTTCACGTCCGTCAGGGAATGCACAACGAAGTTCGCCGGCGCGCTCAGCCGATGGCTGATCTGGTACTCGCGCAGCAGGTGGTCGTCGGCTTCACGCCAGTACTCCAGGACATCGGCCAGCTCGTCATGGTTCACCACCACAAGCAGGTCGTAGTCCGACTTGTAGCCGCCCTTCGGGTCATCGACCCAGTCTCCGCGAGCGTAGCTTCCGAACAGGATGATCTTCAGGATCCGCCCCGCCTTGCGGTGTGGCGCATTCCGCCCTTTCAGCGCGTCCTCGAACTCGGCGAACAGGATCTCCACAATCCGCTCGAGCTCGCGGCGCTTGCCCTCCGGCAGATGATCCAGGGTTGTCCTCACAACGGCGAGACTCCCCTGTTCGCGGTGACGTGGCAAGCCCGCCCCCTGCCCTACGTGGCGCCGCTACGGGACCGCGGAGTCACAACGATCTCCAGTCTGCTCATCTCGACGCAAGCTGTCGGGTAATCCGAGACGTCCCGCGCTGACGCTGCTCGCGCTCTGATGATGATTGCACATCGGCCGGGAAAGCGTGGCGGCGAGCCGCGGGTTCTGCACGTCAGGGAGCACGCGCCCCTGCCCCCTCCCACGCAGCCAATTGAGCCGAGCCGCGCCTCTAATCGACCGGCTGCATGTGTGGCCTGCGCCGGCGCCCGGCGCGACTATTCTGCGCCAGCTTCGATGTTCAGGATCATCGTTACGCAAGCAACCAAGCATTCGGTACGCATAAACATCGCGGCCACGTGCCGGGATCCAGCGTTTAACAGTAAATCCATCGCACGGGTTCAGACCTGAAGAGAGGTCCGCGTGCAGAGACCTCCGCCCGACACCGGTCCGCTGCGGAGCGGCGCTCGTCGGGTTAGTTCCGAGAGGCATGACCATGGCGTATATCGGGTCGATCGAACCAAGTCCGACGCTTCAGCAACTCCTGAGGGATGCGCTCGAGGCGAGCCAGGACTGCCTCAAGATCATCGGCCGTGAGGGCGAACTCCTCTTCATCAACCGGAACGGCTGTGCGCTCATGGAGCTCTCCGCCCCCTCGGACGTGCTCGGCCAAGACTGGGTTGGATTGTGGCCGCAGGACCTGCAGCCGCTTTTGCTGCGCGCCCTGAGAGACGCTTTCAATGGAGGGACGGCTCGCCTCCGAGGTGGGTGCCCGACGGCGCGCGGCGCGCTCAAGCACTGGGACGTCAGCCTAGCGCCCCTGCGGGACGCTGCCGGCGAGGTGGTCGCCGTGCTCTCCACCTCTCGCGACATCACCGATCTTATTCACGAGCAGAAACAGGCGAACGAACGCGAAGCCGAGCTGCAGCGGCGCGCTGCGGCGCTCAGTTCCGCGGGCGAGATCGCCAAGGTCGGCGGCTGGACGATCGACTTCGAGAGGGGACTGGTGCGCTGGTCGCCCGAGACCTGCGCGCTGTTGCGTGGGGCGCCGCCTGAGCTGCCGCTGGCTGAGGCCATGACCATCTACCCCGAACCGGAACGTGCGCGCGTGGCTGAACTCCTTGAGGCCTCCCGACGCGCGGGGGAGCGGGTGACGTTCAACGCCGAGATCGTTCGCTATGATGGCGCCCCGGGTTGGATCCGTGTCTTCGGAGAGCCGGAGATGGCGGAGGGCCGTTGTGTCGCCCTTTCCGGCGCAGCCCAGGACATCACCGAACTGATGGAAGCCACGGCCGAACGTCACCAGGCGGAGCGCCGCCTGGCTATGGCCGCCGAGATGGCCCAGCTCCATGTCTATCAGCTCGACTACAGAACGCGGGTCCTTATCAAGGATGGCGCGGAGGACACATTCTTCGACGAGCCACAGACTTACGAAAGCATGGCTGCCGACCCCTTCCTTCTGGTGGACGAGCGCGACCGCGAGCGCGTTCGGGGGGAGTGGGCGGCGGCGCAGCAAGCTGGTCAGCCCCTTCGTGCCGAATACCGCATGAACCGCAAGGACGATCGGGAAGTCTGGGCCTATTCCATCGCCCACCTTGAGGTCGACGCTGCCGGGCGTCCCTTGCGGCTCACCGGAGCCCTGGTGAACATCACCGACCGGATTTTCGCCAACCGCGAACTGGTCGTCGCCAAGGAGCGGGCGGAGGCCGCGAACCGGGCGAAGAGCACGTTCCTCGCGAATATGAGCCACGAGATCCGGACGCCGCTGAACGGCATCCTCGGAATGGTGCAGGTGATGGAGCGCGATGCGCCGAGCGCGCTGCAGCGCGAGCGACTGGATGTGATCGCCCAAAGCGGCCGAACCCTGATGGCGGTCCTCAACGATCTCCTGGACCTCAGCAAGATCGAGGCGGGTCGACTGGAGGTGGAGGAACATCCGTTCGATCTGCAGGACTGCGTGGCTGGCGCATGCGAGCCCTTCCGCATTATCGCAGCACAGAAGGACGTGGCGCTGGAGCTCGACGTCGAGGAAGCAGCACGAGGCGTGTGGCTCGGGGACGACGTGCGGCTGCGGCAGGTGATGTCGAACCTCGTCTCCAACGCGGTGAAGTTTACCTCCGAGGGGAAGGTACAAATCCGCGTCGCCCGCACATCGGAGGGACTCAGCTTCCTGGTGTCCGACACGGGCATCGGGTTTGGAACCGAGGCAGCCGCCTCTATCTTCGATCCGTTCAGCCAGGCGGACTCGTCGATCACGCGTCGCTTCGGGGGCACCGGCCTTGGCTTGCCGATCTGCCGACGGCTCGTGCAGCTCATGGGCGGCGAGTTGCTGGCGGAGAGCGCTCCGGATCGTGGCGCGACCTTCCGCTTCACGCTGCCGATGCGCCGCGCAGTTCAGGAGCCGCCAGCGCGAGTCGAAGGGATCGCCGCGCAAGGCGCGCAGGTCCGTCCGCTTCGGATCCTGGCCGCCGAGGACAATCTGACGAACCAGCTGGTCCTTCGCGCGCTCCTTGAGCCCCTCGACCTTGACCTGGTGTTCGCGAGCAACGGCGCCGAGGCTGTCATGCTCTACCGCGAGGGCGCGTTCGATCTGATCCTGATGGACGTGCAGATGCCGGTAAAGAACGGCCTCGATGCGACCCGCGTGATCCGGGGGATTGAGCACGCGCAGGGCCGCGTTCCGATCCCGATCCTTGCGTTGTCGGCGAACGTGATGGCGCATCAGGTCGCCGAATACGAAGCAGCGGGGATGAACGGGTGCGTCGGCAAGCCTATCGATCTGGCCGCCCTGCTGAACGCGATCGCCGTGGCGACGTCGCCATGACGTCTCCGAGATGCAACGCTGTACAGGCGCGAATTGAGCGCGCGGTACGCCGCCTGCTCGACAGCGGTCGCCCGTTTCTGAAGGCTTAACCGGCGCATGACAGCTTCGCGGCGCGTCACGGGGGCGCGACGGGCTGCAGATGGAACGGCAGGATCAGGCGCGGGACGCCCCGCGGGTTCTCTACATCGATGACGAGCCGATGAACCTGCGGGTCGTTCGGGACATGCTGGCGCACGTGGGGCTGCAGGTTGATTGCGCCGACGATGCAGCCAGCGGCCTCACCATGCTCGCGACGAAGCCATACGACGCTGTCTTACTTGATATTCAAATGCCACGCATGGACGGCATCGCAGCCCTGGCGGCGCTCCGCGCGGGCTCCGGCCCGAACGCCCGCACCCCCGTCGTGGCCGTGACTGCGGACGACGGGCTAGACGCCGCGCAGTACAGGTTCATGGGGTTCTCAGGCCTGGTGGCCAAGCCGGTCAGCCTCAAAACCCTGAGCCGTGGGGTTCTCGAGGCGCTTTCCGGGTCGGGGCCCACGACCACGCGTCCGCAGCACAGGGCCTGAGCCCTCGCGCGGGAGCCCTGCGGGGGACCGCCCTCCCCACGCGCATGGAAGTGCGGGAGCGTCCAGGTCGGCAGCACTCCTCAGGCGGGTGGGGCTGATCGGTTCTTGTGCGGAGCTCTGCGGGACAGCGTCTGGAGCGGAGAATGGCCAGTCTCCTCAGGCCACGCTTCCCGCATGTCCGGGGCCGCTCCTGGCGCCACGAACGACGCGGTCTCCCCGCAGTCCACGCGCCACTTCAGCTCGCCCCATTTTCTTCCCGGAGCACCGGCGAGCTGCCACGGGTCGCGTCCTCCGGAAGCTGAGCGCGACCGCAAGGACGGCAGGCGGCTTTCAGCCGCGCCCGACCGCCGAGCTCTGCGCCGCCCGTTCAGCAGGCGCGTTACGCACCCGGGCATCTGAGCACAGCATTCAAGCGCTGGCGCTGCGCTGCACAATCTTGTCGGGACCCTAAGCCGCCAGCCGGCGCGCCGCCTCCGCTCCGGAGAGCCCCGACGGTCTGGGGGGACTGGACGGCGCCCCCCGTAACGCCGAGGCGCGGTGAACAGTCCTGAACGTCCTGATGGCCTTGCGAGCAGCTTGACTAGAGAAAACGCTGGTTGGCGCGCCGGTGTCCTGCCTAACGTAGGCCAACGCGGGGGGAGCCTCATGCCTACGATCGAAGTCGTTATCAAAGAAGGCGATTCTAGAGACGTCTTGGTCGTCGAGTCTCCGGTGGACACCCGGTACACTTGGTCGATGAACCCCGGGGGGACCGCAACGAAGGGAGCGGACTTTCACATCACGCCCTTCGACGAGGGCACGGTGAATAATCCGCCCTTAGGGTCAAAACTGACCTTCTTCGCGACGCAGGACCACAAGGCCGAGAAAGCGGAAACGCTCTCCTACACGGTCATTGAGGTGGATGACGGCGAGACCACCAACTACACGGTGAACATCAAGATCCTCGACCGCTCCAGCCGCGACGACTACATCCGAGCGGCGTTCAGCAGCGCGGCGAACGTCTACAATCCCAACAATGAAACGACCCAATTCCTGCAGCAGGCGAAGGGCGTTGTGGTCGTGGACTTCCGCGGGGCATTCAACGATCCACAATCAGACAATCTCGAAGCGCGCGATGCCGAAAGGTACATCATCGGCGTGCAATCCCAGCAGGTCGACTACAGCAGCTGGGAGAACTTCATGCTGAACCTCGACGCCGCGCGCGCTGCAGGGGTGGCCCTGCCTTACGAGGCTCTAAAGCTCTTCCCTCCTGCCAGAGAATGGCTCAGCACCGATGGCGCGCCGACTACGCCCCCTGGTGGGCTAGCGGCTCTCTTCGAAGGGGAAGTCGCCGGATTGAATAACGGCTGGCGCCAGTACCTGCCGCCGGGCTACGCGCCGCAAAGCGGTGTTCAGGCCCTGGTCAGCGGTGCGGCGGCCTCCGCCACCGGGGTCGCCTTTTATGACCTCCGGCAAACAAGCTTCCAGAAGACGCTGGTCATCGGGAGCGAGAACTATACCGTGCACGGCGTGACGCAACTGCCCGCCTCGACAGGGCCGGCTATCATCTTCGAAAGCCGGGGCGCTCCGGTTCAACTCGATGCCGCCAAGCAGATCATCTACAGCCATGACAGTCGCGACCTGCGGCTGGGCGGAGGAGACGATGTCGCCGTTGCATTCGCCCCGGGCGCGGTTGTGGACGGCGAGGATGGTAACGACCTGATCGTCCTCGGGGATGCGGGCGGTTTCGCCCGCGGCGGCCTCGGCCGGGACTTGCTCGCGGGGGGGGCCGGCGCCGACACCCTGTCAGGGGGGGCGGAGGACGATTTTCTCGACGGCGGGGCAGGCGCCGATGTGGCGACCTTCGCGGGCGCGTCGAATAGCTACGAGTGGTGGCGAGAGTCGAACGGCTCGTGGCGAGTGCGCGCTCAGCAGTCCGGAGTGGACGGCGCCGACGTTCTCACCGCGGTGGAACTGCTGCAATTCAGTGACCGCACGGTGGAGTTGTCCGTCTCCGTCGGCATCGACGGCGCCGTCCAGAACATCCTGCGAGCGGGTCTTTCCAACGCTACCGCCGCCACCCTGGCGACGAAGCTTTCGTCGCTGGTGAACTCTGGCGCGCTCACAGCCTCCTCCGCTCTGGCCGAAGTCGTAAAGGCCGCAGACGCCACGACGTCTGTTGCGACGCTCAGCTACCAGTTCTTCACCGGCAAAATTCCGAGCCCCGGCGGGATCGACTACCTAGTCTCGCCCACAGGACCAAACCCCAACAACATCAACTCGGCGTACTATCAGAGCTTCAACCTGGAAAACCGCTATATCAACTTTGCGGTCAATCTCGGGAAGCTCGGCGAAGGCCAGCAGAAATTTGGCGCGGAGTTTGGGGCGCTTACCCTGGAAGAGGCGACCAAGAAGGCTTACGCGCTGATCTTCGGAGCGGCTCCGACCGACGCCAAAGTCGACGCGCTGCTGGACCCTGCTTTCACGCTGAACGGCGTCACCATGACCCGAGCCGAGTATTTTGAGTCATACGGTCGCGACGGTCCCAACGGCATCGGCACAAAAGCCGCTATGGTCGGCTGGCTCTTGGCCGAGGCGGAAAAAGCGGATCTCGGGTCCTACGCGCGATCGAACGCCGCCTTCCTGACGGACCTCGCCGATGGAGCGGCCTGGGCGGTGGACCTAATTGGCGTCTATGGGCGAGCGGAGTTCGTCTACGGGGGGTAGATGGCTGGGGCCGTCAAGCGCCAGTTCCATAATGCACGAAGTCGCCGCTCCCAGACTTGCCAATAAGGCCAACCCTTGTCTCCGCGTCGTCGGCGAGGCCCGTCACAAGTTTGTTGATGGCCTCTCCTCCCGCGGTCCTAATCCCAGCATCGGCAGCTGTGCTCAGGCCGCTCAGGAAAGTCACGCCTGGAGGGCGGTGCTCGGCGCAGGATGTTCTCGAACTCGGCCGTCACCGCAGCCAGTGTCCCGCCGCTGATCATAGACAGACTACGTTCAGTAAAGCGCAGGGCCTGAGACGTTGTCCTGCCCGATGCCGTCTCCAACGGGGGTTCCCGCCTGCAGATCGGCGGTTATGGCCTGCTGACCAAGGGCGCAGGAAGCACATCCGTGCCGCTGCCGCCTTGCAGGTTGTCAGCACCGTCACCGATCGCCGCTGCTGCTGCGTCAGACGCACTTAGCAGGCGCTGAGGAGCTCCGCGGTCAGAGCCGGCGCCGAAGACCAGATTGTCGCCAGCGCGGGTGTCGATGACAAAGCTGGATCCGCCCCGCTTCAAGACGACATCATCGCCAGACAAAGGAGCACTCCTGGCTTACAGCCATCGCGTCAGAGGGGCCGCGCGCGAACCTTGCCGGGCGGATCGCTCAAGAACTGCGCAGCTCGCCCGAGCCGCGCGTTGCAAGAGGGACAGCGGATGATCTCGGTCGGACCGGCCTCCGCTGATACCTCTACCCGGGCGCCGCAGGGCTTGCATTTCCATGGCGAAACCGGCGCCATGGCCCGCGCTGGCGGCGAGATCAGCGCGTCTGGGCGTGCCGCCGGGGGCCTTTTGAGCGACAGGATCGGTCGTCGCGGCGCATCAGTCACAGGATGGACCCTCCGGCGGATCCTGCCCTTGCCATCCCGACCGACCCGCTGCAAGTCGCCTCTCACCTCCGCGCGCGCGCACAGGGACCATGATGCCTGCCGTCCGCGGTCCGTCAGACGGGACGCCGGCCCCGTGGTGGCGGATCGTAGCCGACCTGGCGATAAGCCTCCCTCAAGCTCCCGAACTGCAAACGAAAGGCGTTCGGATGCGGAGCCCCGGGCGCGGCGCGGATCAGCTCGGCGCTCAACCGGCCGTGCCTTTCCAGCAGGACCCGCAGAGCGTTGATGAGCCGGTCTCGCGACGGTCTTTGATAGCGGCGCGCGGTATGCGGGCGGTGCGTCCGGGCCGATGTCATGGCGCGAACCTGGCCTGCGTCAGGCGCATAGCCGATCCTGGCATAGGCGGCCATCAGCCCGCCGAACCGATCACTATAGGTGGATGGATGCCGGCACGCGGCATCGGCGAGGATCAATCCGGCCGAGATTCGGCCGTGGCAGGCGAGCACCCGCGCAAGGTCCTGGAGCAGCTCTGCGTCCGAGGGGCGGCGGCTCCGCGCTATCAGCCGCCGCCGGCCTCTCGCGAACAGCCCGGGCGGCACAATGGGCGCGAACGGCAGGTGGGATCGCCGCCATTCAGCCGGCGGCCGCCGCTCGGATCGTCCCAGTTGCGTGGCCGAGCGCCCGCTGACCTGCACACCCGCGTATTTCTCATTGGCGAGGATCTGCCGCACCTGGGCGCGGGTCCATGGACCTCTGAGCTCCGAAGGTACGCCTTCTGAATTGAGCATCCGGGCGATCGCAGTGGGCGAGAGTTCCTCGTCCACGAACAGACGGTAAATCCGGAGCACGATCCCATGCTCCTGCGTGGGCCCGCGCTCCAGCAAGGTGCGCGCGGTGCGCACCGCCTTGCGCTGGCCGAGTTCCATCGTTCCAAGGGACGGACCCGCCTCCGCACGCGCCACGCGGCGCAGGCCATAACCGCATGTGCCCCCAAGCCAGCAGCCCTCCGTGGCGAGGCGGGCTCGGCTGCTCGTAACCCGCGCGGACAGCACGCGGCTGTACTCCGCCGCCATTGCGCGCTTGAGCTGCTTCAGCAGCGTCGACACCGGCCCCGCGCCAACCTGGAAGGGCTCCGCCGTGTAGACGACCGCCACGCCCGCTTCACGGCACAGCTGTTCATAGTGCGCTCCTTCGTCGCAGTCCTGAAAGCGGCCCCACCGGCTGACATCGTGCACGAGGATCACCTCGAACGCGCGCGCGCAGGCCAGAACATCACGGAAGAGCTGCACGAGAGCAGTTCGCCCCTGCAGGCGCAGCCCGCTTGCGCCTATGTCTTCATAGGTGCGGATGATCCGCAGGTCGTGCGCGGCCGCATAGGCGAGATTGCGAGCCTTCTGATGCGGGCCGGACTGCGACTGGCCGCGGGTGGACGTCCGGATATACTGGACCGCCGCCGTCATCGGGCCGGCCTGCGACAGCGGCGCTCCGCCGGCTCGCCTGTGGGCGCGGGCGTCTGCCCGGGCGCCAGGCCAGCCGGCGAGGCCTCCTCGCCTCGTCCGTCGGCCTCACGCCGAAGCTCCAGGCTCCGTCGATGCCCGGCGCTGAGCAGGTTGAAGAGATCGTGCGGCAGGCCGGCGCGGCCATAGGCCTGCCGGAGCGAGCCGAACCGGGCCGCATAGACCTCGGGACTGGGTGTCAGCGGCGAGGCGGCGATCAGCTTCGCGGTCACGCGGCCATGCTCGCGCTGCAGCCGCCGAAGCCGATCGAGGAGCTCGTCATCCGTGGCCGGGCGATCGCCTCCGGCGCGCCAGCGCCGCGCCGGCCGGAACCCGACGAGTTCATAGGCCGCCGCAAGGCTGCCGAACCGTTGCCGGTAGGTCGCCGAGTGAGGCGTGTCGGGGTTCCCGTCGATCAGCGCATCGCTCAGATGCCCCTCGCGCCGCCAGAGCTCGCGGAGGATGTCGAGGAGCTCCCCGTCGCTGAACCGCTGCCTCCTTCGCGTGGCGAGCCTCTGCTGAGCCGCCTCGAAGAGACTCACGCTCACCACCGGTGGCATGACCCGTACGCGGACCCAGCGCTCCGGTGGGTTCGCGCGGGAGAGTGATTTCAGGCGCTGCGTCCGGCGATTGAAGACATAGACGCCGATCGCCAGGGGGGAGGTCAGCACCGAGCGCACCCGGGCGTCGGACCACCGGGCGCCCTCGGCGGCGGGCGTACCCTCCGCATTCAGCCGTCGCCGGATGGCGCTCAAGCTCAGCCGCTCCCGCACGAACAGCCGGAAGATGCGATGGATCGCGCGCGTTTCTTCCGGTGGCCCACGCACCAGCACGACGCGCTCCTCATGCAGGCCCTTCCGCTCTCCGCGTCGCAGTTCGCGGCGCCGGTCGCCGGCGGGGCCGACCACCACGCGCCGGACCCCGTAGGCGGGAGCGCCGCCCTGCTTGAAGCCGATGCCAGCCTGTTGAAGCTGGGCTGCATGCACCCTTTCGGAGAGTTCTCGGCTGTACTCGGCGGCCATGACTCGCTTCAGGTGCTTCATCACGGTGTCAGTCAGGCTTCCGTCTTGGCCAAACGGTTCATCGCAGTAGATGACGGGTACTGCGGCGCTGCGGCAGAGAAACTCGTAGTGCGCAGCCTGGTCGGGGTCTTGGAACGGCCCCCAGCGGCTGACGTCGAGCACCAGCACCGCTGAAAAGCTGCGGCCCTCCGCCATCACGTCCGCCAGCAGCCGCTTCAGTCCTGGCCGGCCTTCAAGGGTGAGGCCGCTGCGGCCCGGATCGGCATAGGTCGCGACGATCCGGAAGCCGTGTTCGGCGGCGAAACGGGCGATCAGCGCGCTCTGGTTGGCCAGCGAGTACCGCTGGTGCTCGGTGGACATCCGGAGGTACTGCGCGGCGGGCCGCGCACGGCGCACCTCTGCGATCGTCTCCATCGGTCTCCCTCCTCCGGGACGCGCGCGCCGCGGGGGGCTTCACGCGCCGCCAAGGCCTCAGGCTCTGGCGCAGAGCCGGCCGACCGTCCCCCCGTTGACCTCCGGCCCCGAAATCCGCGATATCCCCCATGGTCTCCGACTTCTCGGAGCGGCTCGGAGGATCGGCGGACCATCGTGGACCGGGTTGAAGGACTCTCAACGTACGAGGCTTGGCGACGCTATCAGGCGCTGCTGGAGGCGGGAAGCTTCGCGGCGGCCGACCGCTTCAGCGCAGACTGGGTGAAGGCCAACGGCCGCGAGGCGCCCCCCCGTCCCGCCGAGCGCCCGACGCTCTTGCGCTCCAACGCTGACATCCCCTCGCCTCGCGAGGCGGCGACCTGGATCCTCAGCGGCGCGGGGCTCACGCTCGCCGTGATCGCCTTTCTTTACGAACCAGCGGGCGGCGCGGCCCACGACCTGCGATGGGTCTGCAACCGCATGATGATCTGCCTTGTGGGCTGCACGCTGTTCCTCGCCGGGGTCGTGCTCGCCGGCGGTGGACGGCGGTGAGCCGCCAGCGTCTCTCGAGCGCAGGCGGCTGGCCAGCGAAGTGACTGACCCGGTCCCCTTCTCGGTTCGTCTTGCGGAGCGCGAGGCGCGCGGCTGGATCGCAACACTGGCGCGGCCTGACCTCTCGCCGGATGACATCGCGGGTTTCCTGGCTTGGCGACAGAAGCGGCTCAACTGGGAGACCTACGTCCGACTAGGCGGCCGCCCCCTCGGTCGCTGACAGGCGAGCCCATGTCCGAGGTTCGGCAGGCGGCGGCGCCTGGGATGTCGGCCGCGCCTCCTGCTCTTGCCGCCTCGGGAGAGGACCAGCGCCACCTCATCGGCGGCATGCTCGCGAGATCCAGAACCGGCGACGCGGCCGCTCGAGCCGCGTGCGCCTCACGCCTCGCAACGGCTTCCGGGTGAGACCCGGGGAACGGGACTGCGCCTATCCGCAGAACCAGGCTCGGCCTGGCCCCTGGCGAGTCCAAGGTCATCGAAATCAGGACCCGATCGCGTGCGACGTCGCCGGCGCTTGGCGCGCGGGATTTCCCTGCTTGCGCGCCGAACAACGGCCCGGAGCGCGTCGTGCGCCGGGTTGTCGCTTAAGACCTCTCTGCTCCGGCCCGGCGGTGGGTCGACGACGCCGGGCCGGAGGGCCGGCGGGGAGGTTTTGCAATCTCTCCGTCGACGATGGAGCGTAGACCCGAGTCCCACGTTGGCAAAGGCGCTACGCTGCCCCCTGGGTGATGCTTGCAGTGCGGGCCGGGTGCTGCCCAGCTGTGAACCGAAGCTCCCTCTTCCGGGTTGAGGCCGCGGTCAGTGGAGCCAGTGGATGACCTATTACAGCTCGCGGGGCGTCGCGATGCCGGTCAGCGCGCCTGAACAGGCGCGCGTGGCGGGCGCCGCCGTGGGCAACGAGACGATCAATGCGCCCGCCGGGCACTCGTCGCTCTCGGGCGAGGGCGGCGGCGACCTGCTGATCGGCAACAACCTCGACAACCGCCACTGGATCACCGACCCGAAGGACCGGGTGGTGGAGCAGGCGGGCGGCGGCGTCGACACCATGATCGGCTGGACCTCGTTGAAGCTGGCCGACAACGTCGAGAACCTGCAGGTCAACGGCCAGCTGAACTATGCGATCGGCAACAACCTCGGCAATCTGATCATCGTCGACGACAACACCCACTTCATGTGGGGCGCGGGCGGCGACGACGTGCTGGTGGGCGGCGCGACCCAGAAGACCACCTTCATGGTCCGGGCCGGAGAAGGCTCGGACGTCATCTACAACTGGAACGGCAACAGCCAGCTGCAGCTGCACGGCTACGGTTTCAAGACGGCGGCCGAGATCAAGTCCGCCATGAGCCAGCAGGGCGCCGACGTGGTGCTGCGCCTGAACGCCAGCGAGACCCTGACCTTCCGCGACGAGACGCTGTCGAGCTTCCAGGACCGCCAGTTCCTGCTCCCGCTGGATACGTCCAAGCTCGGCGACCTCACCTTCCACGACGAGTTCAACAGC
>NZ_DATCML010000002.1:0-30229 GCF_036563385.1 Phenylobacterium sp. | reverse complement strand
CCTTCGCCTCGGAAGTGACCCGGGTGGCGCGGGAAGTGGGTACGGAAGGCAAGCTCGGCGGTCAGGCCCAGGTGAAGGGCGTCGCCGGCACCTGGAAGGACCTCACCGACAACGTGAACCTGATGGCCGCCAACCTGACCGGCCAGGTGCGGAACATCGCCGACGTGACCACCGCCGTGGCCAAGGGCGACCTCTCCAAGAAGATCACCGTGGACGTGCGGGGCGAAATCCTCGAGCTGAAGAACACCATCAACACCATGGTGGACCAGCTGAACTCCTTCGCCTCGGAAGTGACGCGGGTGGCGCGGGAAGTGGGTACGGAAGGCAAGCTGGGCGGCCAGGCGCAGGTGCCGGGCGTGGCCGGCACCTGGAAGGACCTCACCGACAACGTGAACATGATGGCCGCCAACCTGACCGGTCAAGTGCGGAACATCGCCGACGTCGTGACCGCGGTGGCCATGGGCGACCTGAAGCGGAAGCTGACCCTGGACGCCAAGGGCGAAATCGCCGCGCTGGCCGACACCATCAACGGGATGATCGAGACGCTGGCGACCTTCGCCGACCAGGTGACCAACGTGGCCCGCGAAGTGGGCTCCGAAGGCAAGCTGGGCGGCCAGGCGCGGGTGCCGGGCGCCGCCGGCCTGTGGCGCGACCTGACGGACAACGTGAACGAACTGGCCGCCAACCTGACCACCCAGGTGCGCGCCATCGCCGAAGTGTCCACCGCCGTGACGAAGGGCGACCTGACCCGGTCGATCACCGTCGAAGCGTCGGGCGAGGTGGAAGAGCTGAAGAACAACATCAACGAGATGATCCGGAACCTGAAGGATCAGACGTTGAAGAACACCGAGCAGGACTGGCTGAAGACCAACCTGGCCCGGTTCACCCGGATGCTGCAGGGCGAGCGCGACCTGTCGACCGTGTCGAACCTGGTGCTCTCCGAACTGGCGCCGCTGATCAACGCCCAGCACGCCGTGTTCTACGTCAGCGACCGTGACGACGAGGGCCAGATGGTCCTCAACCTCGCGGCCTCCTATGCCTTCAACAACCGCAAGCACCTGGCCAGCCAGTTCAAGCTGCGGGAAGGCCTGATCGGCCAGTGCGCGTACGAGAAGTCGCGCATCCTGCTGACCAACGTACCCAAGGACTACGTGCAGATCTCGTCCGGCCTGGGCGAAGCGCCTCCGGCCAACATCATCGTCCTGCCCGCCCTCTTCGAAGGCGAGGTGAAGGCGGTGATCGAGCTCGCCACCTTCGGCGAGTTCAACGAGACGCAGCAGCAGTTCCTCGACCAGCTGATGGAATCCATCGGCATCGTGCTGAACACCATCGCCGCGAACATGCGGACGGAAGGCCTGCTGAAGCAGTCGCAGCTGCTGACCTCCGAACTGCAGGCGCAGCAGGAGGAGCTGAAGAAGACCAACGACCGTCTGGAGCAACAGGCCGCGTCGCTGCGTCAGTCCGAAGAGCTGCTCCGCGCCAAGCAGGAGGAGCTGCAGCAGACCAACGCCGAGCTGCAGGAAAAGGCGCACCTGCTGTCGGTGCAGAACCAGCAGGTGGAAGCCAAGAACCGGGAAGTGGAGCAGGCGAAGCTGGCCCTCGAAGAGAAGGCCGAGCAGCTGGCGCTGACCTCCAAGTACAAGTCCGAGTTCCTGGCCAACATGTCGCACGAGCTGCGCACGCCGCTCAACTCGCTGCTGATCCTGTCGAAGCTGCTGGCCGACAACGGCCAGGGGAACCTCACCGACAAGCAGGTGGAGTTCGCCCGCAACATCCACGACGCGGGCACCGACCTCCTGGGGCTGATCAACGACATTCTCGACCTGTCGAAGATCGAGTCCGGCACCGTCACCCTGGACATCGGCGAGATGTCCTTCGCCAGCCTGCGCGACCAGGTCGATCGGACCTTCAGCCAGGTGGCGGCCGACAAGAAGCTGGAGTTCCAGGTCGAACTGGACGGCGCCCTGCCGCGGTCGATGTACACCGACGACAAGCGCCTGCAGCAGATCATCAAGAACCTGCTGTCGAACGCCTTCAAGTTCACGGAAAAGGGCCATGTGAAACTGAAGGTCGCGCGCGCTCACGGCGGCTGGCACACCACCAACGACCACCTCAACACCGCGGGCCAGGTGCTGGCGTTCTCGGTGGAGGACACCGGCATCGGCATCCCCGAGGACAAGCAGCGCATCATCTTCGAGGCCTTCCAGCAGGCCGACGGCACCACCAGCCGGAAGTACGGCGGCACGGGCCTGGGTCTGTCGATCAGCCGCGAAATCACGCGCCTGCTCGGCGGCGAGCTGAAGGTGACGTCGGTGCCCGGCAAGGGCTCGACCTTCACCCTCTTCCTGCCGCTGAACTTCAGCCCGGCGGCGCAAACGCCGTCGACGCCCCGTCCCGCGGGGATGCCGCAGCTGCCGCGCCCGATGCTGATGCCGTCGTCCTTCTCGGAAGAGCCGGTGGAAGCCGTGGCCGACGACCGCGACAGCATCCGCTCCGGCGACTCGGTGGTGCTGATCGTCGAGGACGATCCCCGCTTCGCCTCGATCCTGCTCAGCCTCGTGCACGAGAGCGGGTTCAAGGGTGTGGTGACCGGGGAGGGCGCCGCGGCGCCGTCGCTGGCCCGCCGCTTCGGGCCTGACGCCATCATGCTCGACATCGGCCTGCCCGACATGGACGGCCTGGCTCTGCTGGACCTCCTGAAGCGTACCCCCGAGACGCGGCACATCCCGGTGCACGTGATCTCCGCGGACGATCAGAAGGGCCTCGGCTTGTCGATGGGCGCCTTC
The DNA here is from genome assembly GCF_036563385.1 of Phenylobacterium sp. Taxonomy (GTDB): domain Bacteria; phylum Pseudomonadota; class Alphaproteobacteria; order Caulobacterales; family Caulobacteraceae; genus Phenylobacterium. The sequence goes on along the minus strand of NZ_DATCML010000002.1, from coordinate 27,443 downwards.
GGCTTCACCCATAAGCCGGTGGAGCGCGAGGTGGTGGTCTCGACCCTCCAGGGGGTGAAGAGCTTCGTCGAGAAGGTCGAACGGCGGATCGTGCTGGTGGGCTCGGAAGGCGAGGCGGCCGACACCCTGCGGCAGTGCTTCACCCAGGTTGAGGTCGTCTCCGACCTGGCCCAGGTGCTCACCCGCTCGCAGGCGGACCGTCCGGACGGCCTCATGATCGAGGCCGCGGCCCTGCCGGTCCACGAGTTGGTGGAGCAGCTGAAGCAGTCGGACGGCCGCATGGTCCCGGCGGTGGTCTATGCGCCGCAGGAACTTGAAGCCGACGACGACCGGCGGCTGCGGCTGGCGGTGTTCGGCGGCCTGGTGCGGCTCGCCCGCACGACGGACCAGCTGGTCGACCAGGCGAGCCTGCTGCTCCACGAGCCGCTGGAACGCCTCTCGGCGCCCGCCAAGGCCAAGCTTAACCAGAGCAAGCACGACGACGCGGTGCTCACCGGTCGCAAGGTGGTGGTGATCGACGACGACATCCGCAATATCTTCTCGCTGGCCTCGGCCCTCGAGGAGTACGGGATCGAGCTCAGCTACGCCGAGAGCGGCCGCGCGGGGCTCGAGGTGCTCGACGCCAAGCCCGACGTGGACGTGGTTCTTGTGGACATCATGATGCCGGATATGGACGGCTACGAGACGATCCGCGAAATCCGTTCGCGGCCCGGCCTTACCGACCTGCCGATCGTCGCGGTGACCGCCAAGGCCATGAAGGGAGACCGCCAGAAGTGCATCCAAGCCGGGGCCTCGGACTATGTCTCGAAGCCGGTGGACATCGACCACCTGGTGTCGGTGCTGCGCGTCTCGATCCAACGCGCGGATGCGATGAAGCTGGCCAGCGACACGGTCGTCTCCCTGATCCCGCAAGCGAGCTGACGTGAGCCGAGCCGCACCCGCGAGCGCGCTTGCGCGGCCCTGGCGGGCGGAGGCCCCGGCCCCGCCCGACCTGGAGCAGCCGCTAAAGGCGCGGATCCTGATCGTCGACGACGACGAGCGGAACGCCTTTGCGGCCGTCCAGGCGCTCGAGGAACTGGGCCATGAGCTGGTGGTGGCCCGCTCGGGCGAGGAGGCGCTGCGGCGCCTCCTCACCGAGGAGTTCGCCCTCATCCTGCTCGACCTGCACATGCCGGGCATGGATGGCTATGAGACGGCGGCGCTGATCCGCTCGCGCAAGCGCACGCGGGACACGCCCATCGTCTTCCTGACCGCGATCTTCCGGGACGAGGCGCACGTCTTCCAGGCCTACTCGGCCGGGGCCGTGGACGTGGTCTTCAAGCCGGTGGACCCGTTCATCCTCAAGTCCAAGGTGACGGTCCTCACGGACCTCTACCTGAAGACGGAGGAGGTGAAGCGCCAGTCGGCCTACCAGCAGTGGCTGCTCGACGAGCATGCCCGGGTCAAGGCAGAGAAGGACCTGACGGAGCGGGCGCTGCGGCGCACCGAGGCGCGGCAGGAGGCCATCCTCCAGTCGCTGCCGATCGTCTTCACCTCGCGCAGCCTCGAGCCGCCGTTCGCGCCCCAGTTCGTCTCGGAATCGGTGAAGGACATCCTGGGCTTCCCGGCGAGCCGCTTCGTCGACGAGCCGGAGTTCGGGTCAAGCCGGATCCACCCCGACGATGTCGACCGGGTGGTCGACGCCTTCGCGCGCGCGGCCCAGACCGGCCGCTACTCCTGCGAGTTCCGTTGGCTGTGCGCCGATGGCCAGTACAAGGTCCTGCACGACCAAGGCGTGGTGGCGGCGGGCGTCGACGGCGGCGCGCGCGAGATCTTCGGCGTGATCCTGGACGCCACCGACCGCCACAGCCTGGAGGAACAGCTCGCCCAGGCCCGGAAGATGGAGGCGGTGGGCCAGCTTACCGGCGGCGTCGCCCACGACTTCAACAACCTGCTGACCGTCGTGCTGGGCAACATCGACATGATGGCCCGCAAGGTCGAGGACGACGCTCGCCGGATGCGCAGGATCGACGCCATCCGCCAGGCGGCGGAGCGCGGCCGCGACCTGACCCGGCAGCTGCTCGCCTTCTCGCGTCGCCAGCACCTCACGCCGGTGACCATCGACGTCAATGTGCTGATCCACGACTTCGCGCCCCTGATCCGTCAGGCGGTCGGCGAGGCGGTCACCGTGGACCTGCGCTTCGCCGACGAGGCGCTCTGCGCCCACGTGGACCCGACCCAGCTCGAGACGGCGCTGCTGAACCTGGCGGTGAACGCCCGGGACGCCATGCCCGAGGGCGGGGTGCTGACCATCGCCACGCGACGCGACGCCGGGCGGATCGCCATCGAAGTGAGCGACACCGGCGTGGGTATGGCGCAGGAGGTGCGCGACCGCGTCTTCGAACCGTTCTTCACCACGAAAGAGGTGGGCAAGGGCTCTGGCCTGGGGCTCAGCCAGGTCTACGGCTTCGTGCAGCAGTCGGAGGGCGAGGTGCGGCTCGATAGCGCGCCGGGCGAGGGTACGACCTTCCACCTGCTGCTGCCGGCCTCGTCCACACCGGCCGAGGTCGTGAAGCCGTCGGAGCGGGTCAAGACAATCGAGGGCGGAGACGAGCGGATCCTGGTGGTCGAGGACGACCCCACGGTGCTGGCCCTGACCATGGATATGCTGAGCGGGCTCGGCTATCGCGTGACCACCGCCACCAACGCCGCCGAGGCGCTGGAGGTGATCCATTCGCCCGCCGAGATCGACCTGCTGTTCACCGACGTGGTGATGCCCGGCGGCGTCAGCGGGGTGAGCCTCGCGCGCACCGCCCGCGAGATCCGCCCTGATCTGCGGGTGCTGCTGACCTCGGGGTTCGTGGGCGAAGGCGCAGTCATCGAGAACGCGGAGTTCCCGCTGCTCGACAAGCCCTACGAGATCGCACTCCTGGCGGCCAAGCTCCGCAAGCTGCTGGACAAGCCCGGCCGCGGGAAAAAGGATCGGGCGGCCCGGGGCGTCGCCGCCGCGGAATAGGCTCAGCCGCGGGCGATCGACCGAATGGCCGCCGCCAGGCGCCGGGCCCGTGCGCGGCCCATCCCCGCCTGCCGCGCGCCGTCGCTGAGGCTGCGTGCGATGGCTTCCAATTCCTGGGGCCGGTCGTCCGCGCTGCAGGCGTCCGCCAGCATCGAGGCCTCGGTCATCAGGTCCTGGCGCAACTCTGGCGGGCACGCCGCCAGCAGCGCCTCATCGAAGTCTATGATCTCGGCCGTCCCCGCCTGGGCGGCCGGTCGTCGCAAGCTTTCCATGGCGCCCTCGTTCTGGGCGGGGGTAACCGATGGATGTTCCTCAGGTTCCTACGGCAAAGGCCTCCAGGCGCACCTCATAGGATAAATTCTCGCCGGGCTGGAGCTGGGCCATGCCGGTGTCGACGCCTGCTGGCCAGATGTCGGCATAGGGCTCGGCCAGGTTGAACTGCGGCTCCACGACCACGAAGGGCTGGCCCGGGGGCGCGTAGACCTGGACCGCCTTCACCTGCGGGGTGGAGGTGCGGATCCGCACGCCGACGCTCGCCGCAGGATCGCGCAGCTCGACCACGACCTCGCCCGCCTCCCGTCGCAGGGCGGTGAAGCAGTCGTCTAGGTAGAGGTCGCCCAGCGCCAGGCCTTCACGCGCCCCGAAATCGTAGGGCGTGCCTTCGGTGGGCAGCAGCCGCCCCGTCGGCAGGACCTCGTCATAGTCGTTCACCTCGGTGCGCAGGTCGGCGGCGACCCGGAGGCGGGCCTGTCGCCGATCACCGCTGGGCAGCTGGAAGTAGGGATGCCAACCGACGCCCAGGGGCAGGGGCTCGGCGCCCACGTTGCGGACATCGATCCTCAGGACCAGGGCGCCGCCCTCCAGACGGTATTCGAAATCAAGATCGGCCTTGCCGGGCCACCGGCCGCCGAAGTCGCCGGCGGCGAGGCGGCCTCGAACGCGGCTCTCCTGCGCCTCGAACGGGACGGCGGCGTCCAGGATCAGGCCGTGCATGGCGTATTGCGCCGCGCCCGGCGCCTTGCCGCCCCAGTTGCGCGGCAGCCGGGCGGGGCGGCCGTCGATCAAGGCCTCGATCTCCCGCTCGCCTTGGACGTCGCGGCCGCGGATGCGATTGGCGTACGGGATGAGCAGGGCGCCCCCAAAGGCGAAGGCGCGGTTGCCGGCAAAGTCGTCGGCGCCGCCGGCGAGCTCGCGGGCGGCCTCATCAAGGGGCGGCGCGTGCAGGGCGTCCACGACCTCCCCGGAGGGCAGGCGTAGCCTGGCCTGCAGCAGCATCATGCCGCGACCGGGGAGAACGGTGGCCTCCGTAAAGGCCGGACCCGCCTCGGGCAGGTCCCGGGCCTGCAGGACGACGGCCGGTGCGCCGCCGATCTGCGGGGCGCCCGCCATCCTAGGCCTGCCGCGTCTCGCCGGCGGCGAGCTCCACGGCGCGCAGGTGCCGCGCGTCTGCGCGGTGCCGCTCGGCCGCAGGCTGCTCGTACTCCGAAGGGGGCACGATCGGCACGGACAGGCAGACGCTCTGGGTCGGCAGCACCTCGCGCCAGTCGGCGATCAGCTGCTTGTAGGAGCGCCCCACGGGCCGAATCTCGCGGTTCATGTCGTAGAGCCCGACCGGGTGGACCCGGCCGTTGTTCTCGCGAAGCCCGGTGTCCCAGTCCACCTGATCGGTGAGCGAGTACCAGGTGAAGCCGACCGTGGGGACGCCGTCGTTGCGGACGCGCAGGACGTTGGCCCATTCCTTCCAGAGCCAGTTCACCGCCTCGTCGCCGTTCGGGCCTTCGACGATGTTGGTCTCGGTGTGCATCACCGGCAGGCGGTAGCGGTTGTAGTACTGCCGGGTGATCTCCGAATAGCCGAAGATCTCGCCGGAGGCCCGGGTCGTGCCGTCGGCGGCCACCCGGTGCTCGTTGGTCCAGTAGTAGTCGTTCCCCAGGATGCAGTGGTGATGCAGGGCGTTGCCGAGGAAGAAATGGTACTCCTCGCGCGTCATCCCGTTGTCCATCAGGTACTCGTACATCTCCGAGTCGACCCGGTGGCCGTAGTTCAGGTCCAGCGACAGGAAGCGTTTGGAGTTCTCGATCTCGGCGGGCTTGATGGCGGCGGGATTCTCGGCGTGGAAGTACTCCGAGGACTCACTCTGGATGAAGATGGCGTCCGGCCGGATCTTCAGGATTTCCTGCATCGCCCGGACGTTGGCCTTGACGATGTGCTTGAGCGCGGTGACGAACGTCAGGTCCGTCGTGCCCTGCTCGTTCCACCACCCGTACTTCCCGGAGAACTGGGCGCAGATGAACATCTCGTTCACCGGCGTATAGAGCTGCACCCACGGGAACCGGCGGGCGAAGGCGGCCGCGTATTTCGCGAAAACCTCGGGAAAGTCCGGGTTCTGGAAGTCCCCGATCCAGTCGGGCACGCCGAAGTGGCACAGGTCGACGATCGGCACGATGTCCCGCCGCTTCAGTTCGGCGAAGGTGACGTCGGAGAACTCCCAGTCGTACCGATCGGGCCCCAGAAGGCTGGTGTGCAGCGGCGGGCCATAGCGCAGGAACTTCAGCCCGATCTCCTCGACCAGCTCGAAGTCCTTTCGCCAATGGCGATAATGGCCACAGGACTCCATTTGGTCCACGCGCACGCGGCCGTTCTTGATCTTCGGGATGCTGTTCTCGATCCCGGTGGCGAACATAAAGGCGGAGATGACGCGTCCTCCGAATTGCCGCGCGAACGCACGGCGCCCCGAAGCCGGTAGAACTCCGGGGCGCTGGGCTCGGTTCATACATTTTCCGTCGGCGGGCCGACGGAGTGAAGGGGGCTTATTCCGCGGCTTCGGCCAGGGTCTGGCCGTTGATCTTGCGGCAGCGGGAGACGAGGGCGAGATGGTCGGCGCCGTTGACGACGTTGCGGACCCAGGCCTTGTCGCCGTGCAGGGCGATCACCTCGAAGTGCGGAAACAGGTTGGGCCCTGTGCGCACGAGATCGCCGACGGTGATATCCTCGTCGTACTCGCGCTCATGGCTGATCGAAAACACGTCTGAATAGCTGGACAACGACATCTGTGGGATCCCCTCCCGATTCTGTCGTCTAAGATAGTAGGCCCCCGACTCTGAACGGAAGCAAAACGCCCACGTCAGGGTGTCGCAGGTCTGCCGACAACAGTGTTCGCAGAACGATCGCACGATTCCGGACAATTGATCACAGGAGACCCCCTTGACCGTGCGTTGTGTCGTCCAAGCCTCTGATCAACTTGGAGAAGGGCCCGTGTGGGCGGCCGCCGAGCAGCGGCTCTACTGGTTCGACATCAAGGGTCGCAGGTTGAGCTGGTACGAGCCTGCGACTCAGGCGCGTGGGGCATTCGACCTCCCCCTGCGCGCCAGCGCCGCAGCTCCGAGGGAGTCCGGCGGCCTGCTGCTGGCCACCGAGCGGGGACTGGCGTTCTGCGACGCCCAGGCAGGGACCATGGAACTGGTCCAACCTTTTGACCTCGGCGAGGGCTTTCGGACCAACGACGGCAAGATCGATCCGCAGGGCCGGTTCTGGTGGAGCACCATGGACGACAACGGCGGCGAACGGCCGGGCGCCGTCTACCGCACCGGGCCCGACATGAAGACCGTGAAGGTCATGACCGGCATCCACATCCCCAACACCATCTCGGTCACCGGCGACGGCAAGCTGCTCTACATGGCCGACTCCAAGCGCCAGACGATTTTCGCGCACCAGGTGGAGGATCTCTCGAAGGCGCGTGAGTTCGCCCATACCCGCGGCGAGGCGGGCTCTCCCGACGGCTCGGCCATCGATGCGGAAGGATATCTCTGGAACGCGCAGTGGGGCGCCTGGCGGATCGTGCGTTACGACCCCTTCGGGCGCATCAACCGGATCGTCGAGGTTCCGGTGGAACAGCCGACCAGCTGCGCCTTCGGCGGCCCGGACCTGTCAACTCTCTACATCACCAGCGCCTGGGACGAGCTCAGCGACGAAGCCCGCGCCCGTCAGCCGCTGGCCGGCGGCCTGTTCGCCTTCGACCCGGGCGTGAAAGGGCTGGCGCTTCCGGCTTTCCAGGGGTGAATAGGGCTGAACCCCGGCTCCGGCTCAGGGGTTAAGCGACCAGCATCTCCAGGCAAGAAGAAGGGTCGACGCGGCATGGCCGACAAACCGCTGCGCAGCCAAAGAAGCTACGGGAAGCTCGACCGGGACGGCTTCATCCACCGCAGCTGGATCAAGGGGACCGGCCTGCCGGACCACGTGTTCGACGGCCGGCCGATCATCGGCATCTGCAACACCTGGTCGGAGCTGGTCACCTGCCAGTTCCACCTCCGCGACCTTGCCGAGTACGTGAAGCGGGGGATCTGGGAGGCGGGCGGGGTGCCCATCGAGTTCCCGGCCATGAGCCTGCCTGAGACCCAGATGCGGCCCACGGCCATGCTGTTCCGGAACCTCCTGGCCATGGAGGTGGAGGAGAGCATCCGCGCCAACCCGATCGACGGGGTGGTGCTGCTGGGCGGTTGCGACAAGACCACGCCGGGCCAGCTCATGGGCGCGGCCTCGGTGGACCTGCCGACGATGGTGGTCTCGTCCGGCCCGATGCTGAACGGCAAGTGGCAGGGCAAGGACATCGGCTCGGGGACCGACGTCTGGCGCTTCTCGGAGATGGTGCGAGCCGGCGAGATGAGCCTGAAGGACTTCCTCTCGGCCGAGAGCTCCATGAGCCGCAGCCATGGGGTCTGCAACACCATGGGCACGGCCTCGACTATCGCCAGCCTGGTGGAGGCGTTGGGCATGAGCCTGCCGAACAACGCCTCGCTGCCCGGAGTGGACTCGCGCCGAAAGACCCTGGCCCACCTCACCGGCAACCGGATCGTCGAGCTGGTGAAGCAGGACATCCGCCTGTCCCAGATCCTCACCCGCGAGGCGTTCGAGAACGCCATCCTGATGCACGCCGCGATCGGCGGCTCGACGAACGCCGTGGTCCACCTGCTGGCCCTGGCGGGCCGGGTCGGCGTGGAGCTGACGCTGGAGGACTTCGACCGCATCGGCCGCGAGAGCCCGCTGCTGGTGAACCTGATGCCGTCGGGCAAGTACCTGATGGAGGACTTCTGCTACGCCGGCGGTTGCCCGGCGGTGCTGCGCGAGCTGGGCGACCGGGTGCGCCGCGACGCCCTGACGGTCAGCGGCCACACGCAGGGCGAGATCGCCGACGCCGCCGAGGTCTGGAACCGCGACGTGATCGGCAGCCTGGACCAGCCCGTGGGGCCCTCATCGGGTGTCTGGGTGCTGCGCGGCAACCTCTGTCCCGACGGCGCGATCATCAAACCGAGCGCGGCCTCGCCCGAGCTGCTGACCCACCGCGGGCGCGCCGTCGTGTTCGAGGACATCGAGGACTACCACGCGCGCATCGACGATCCCGACCTCCAGGTCGACGAGACCTCGATCCTGGTGCTCAAGGGATGCGGGCCGAAGGGCTACCCGGGCATGCCCGAGGTGGGCAACATGGCCCTGCCGCCGAAGCTCTTGCAGAAGGGTGTGCGCGACATGGTCCGCATCTCGGACGCGCGCATGAGCGGCACGGCCTATGGCACGGTGATCCTGCACGTGGCCCCCGAAGCCGAGGCCGGCGGGCCGCTGGCCCTCGTGCAGAATGGCGACGAAATCGAGTTCAACGGGCCGGAGCGGAGCCTGAACCTGCTGGTGGACGAGGCCGAGCTGGAGCGTCGACGGGAGGCCTGGGAGGCCGCCCGCAAGCCAAGCCAGTTCACCCGCGGCTGGTACAAGCTCTACATCGACACCGTCATGCAGGCCGACCAGGGCGCCGACCTCGAGTTCCTGGTGGGCAAGTCGTCCAGCGAAGTGACCCGGGAAAGCCACTGATGGCCTTCGCCAGCTATCCAAGCCTCAGGGACCGCACCGTCTTCATCACGGGCGGCGCCTCCGGCATCGGCGCGGAGTTCGTGGCGCAGTTCCACGCCCAGGGCTCGAGGGTCGCCTTCGTGGACCTGCAGGAGGACGAGGGGCAGGCGCTCGCGAAGCGGCTGGGGCAGGGCGCCTGGTTCCGCCGCTGCGACGTCACGGACGTCGCCGCCCTGCAGGGCGCGATCCGCGACGGGGCCGAAGCCTTGGGCCCCGTCACGGTGCTGATCAACAACGTCGCCAACGACACGCGCCACAAGGCGGCCGAAACCGGCATCGAGGCTTGGCGCCGCGGCCTGGCGGTGAACCTCGACCCGGCCTTCGTGGCCTCGACCGCTGTCTATCCGATGATGAAGGCCGCCGGAGGCGGCTCGATCGTCAACGTCAGCTCGATCAACGCCATCTGGGGCCCGGCCGACATGGCCACCTACGTGGCGGCGAAAGGCGCCATCAATTCCTTGTCCAAGGGATTGGCCCGGGAGTGGGGACCGGACCGGATCCGGGTGAACGCACTCTCGCCTGGCTGGGTGATCACCGAGCGGCAGCTCGAGCTCTGGCTGACGCCCGAGGCGGAGGCGGATTGGGCCAAGCAGGTGGCCCTCAAGGACCGGCTGATGCCGGAGGACATCGCGCGCGCGGCCCTGTTCCTGGCCTCCGACGACAGCCGGATGATGACGGGTCAGAACATGATCGTCGACGCGGGGCGGCTCTGATGGCCAACGCCGCACTGCTTGCCTGCGACTGGGGCACAACCAACCTGCGGGCCTGGACGCTCGATGCGCACGGGCGGGTGGTGGACCACAAGGAGTTCGATCTCGGAGTCTCCAAGCTCAAGCCCGGCGAGGCGGCCCGGCGCTTCGAGGCCGAGGTGCAGCCGGCGTTCGCCGCGCAAGGCTTGCCGGCGATCCTTTGCGGGATGGTGGGCTCGAACCTTGGCTGGACGGTCGCCCCCTACGCCGACTGTCCCGCCGGCCTGGACGAGCTCGCCCGGGCGCTGGTGGCGGTGGAGGCGCACGGGACCTGGGCGCGTATCGTTCCCGGCATGCGCAGCGAGGGCCTGTCGGGCAATCCCGACGTCATGCGTGGTGAGGAGACCCAGCTGATGGGCTGGCTCGCCCAGAATCCGGACCGCTGTCGCGGTCGCCATGTGGTCTGCCATCCGGGCACCCACGCCAAATGGATGCTGGTGGAGGACGGCCGCCTGGCGCGCTTCGTCACGGCCATGACCGGCGAGCTGTTCGCCGTACTGGGAAACCACAGCGTCTTGAAGAGCGATGCGCCGGCCGACGACCAGGAGGCCTTCGCGGAGGGCCTTGCGGCGGCTGGCGACGGGGACGCCCTGGCGGCGCGCCTGTTCACCGCCCGGGCGCGGGTGGTTGGCGGCGGGAAGCGGGCGGAGAGCACGCCCAGCTACCTGTCCGGCCTGCTGATCGGCTCCGAGACGGCCAGCGTGCCGCGGCTGCTGGGCCTCAGTGGGGAGGAGCCGGTCGCCCTGCTTGGCGATGCGCGGCTGTGCGCCCTCTATGCGCAGGCTCTGGCGCGTGGCGGCGTGGCTCACGAAACGTTCGACGGCGAGGCGGCGGCCGTGGCCGGCCTCTTCGCGCTCTACCAGCTGGGACAAGCCGCATGACCCTCGACGACGCTCTTGCGCAATGCCCGGTGGTGGCGATTGTCCGCGGCATCCGGCCTGACGAAGTTCTCGACCACGCCGCCGCTCTGCTGGAAGCGGGGGTGCCCGGCATCGAGGTGCCGCTGAACTCACCCGACCCCATCGAGAGCGTGCGGGCGCTGGCTACCGAGTTCGGCGACCGCATGGTGGTGGGCGCGGGAACCGTCCTGACGCCCGAACGGGTGGAGGCCGTCGCCCAGGCGGGGGGACGGATCATCATCTCGCCCAACACCCGCCCGGAGGTCATCCGCCGCACCGTGGAGCTCGGGCTGGATCCCGCTCCCGGGTTCGCCACGCCAAGCGAAGCCTTCACCGCCATCGAAGCCGGCGCGCGCCACCTGAAGCTGTTCCCCGCCGCCACCTATGGCTCGGTGCACGTGAAGCAGATCAAGGCCGTGCTGCCGCCGGAGGCGGTGGTCTGGGCCGTGGGGGGCGTGGGGCCGGACAGCATGGCGGAGTGGTGGGCGGCCGGCTGTCGCGCCTTCGGGCTGGGCGGCGAGCTGTACCGGGCGGGCCAGTCCGTGGCCGAGACGCGTGAGAAGGCGCGGCGCGTGGTCGAAGCGGCGCGCGCTCTTCGCTGAACCGCCGCCGCGCCCACGGGTTTAGCTCGGGAACGGAGGGATCCCCGATGAAACAGCTGACCCGATTCTCGATCGACGTGCGCGAGACCGACTTCGTGCTGAGCCTGGAGGACGACTCCGGGACGCGGCACGAGTTCGCCGCCTCGCCGGAACAGCTCGACGCTGTGATCGACGCCCTCGACGAACTGCTCTCCGAACATGAGGAGGAGTTGTTCGAAGTGGAAGACGACGGTCCGACCTACCAGAAGCCCCTCGGCTGAGGCTGAGCAGCCGGCAGCGGGAAGGAGCTCAGGCTTCTTCCTGCTGCTCGCCTGCCGGCGTGCGGGCGAAGAGGTCAGGTCGACCATCGGCGATCGCCTCGGCCTCCGCCAGGAATTCCGCGTCGGCCACCACCGCGGCGTAGCGCGCGATGGCGTTCTCCAGCGACGGCATGACCTGGGCGTGCTCGGTGCCCAGCGGCGCATAGGAGGGGCGCGGGGCCGGCCAGCCGAACGTGGCGGAGTCGACGCCGAGGACCAGTCGTTCGTCCAGACCGAGCGCCCGCGCGATCCGCCGGGCGAACTCGGCCCAGGAGGCCTCGCCCGGGTTGGCGAGGTGGCGGATGCCCGTCTCACCATCGATCATCAGGTCCAGCGTCGCGTCCACGAGGTCAGGCACGTAGGTCGGCGAGACCACCAGATCCTCGGCGGCGGTCAGCTCCTGGCCCGAGCCCACGGTGCGAAGGACATGCGCGGCGAAGTTGTGCGGGTCGAACGGGGAGAAGAAGGCCGCCGTGCGGATCATCAGCGACTGGCCGCCCAGGTCCAGGATCTCCGCCTCAGCGCGGGCTTTGCTCCGGCCATAGACGTTGAGTGGCGATGTGGGATCGCTCTCGACGTAGGCGGCGCCCTTTCGCCCGTCGAACACCAGGTCGCTGGAATACCCAACAGTGGGGATGCCGCGGTCGCGGCACAGGCGAGCGAGGCGCACAGCGCCCTCGGCGTTAGCCGCCATGCACGCCTCCGCCTCCGCCTCGGCGTCGTCCACCCGGACCCAGCCCGCGGCGTTGATCACGCCCCAGGGCTCGCAGGCGTCGAGCACACGGGCGATCGAGTCTTCGTCGGCCAGGGCAAGTTCGTGGCGGCTCGTCAGCCGGTAATCGATGCCGCGCCACTCGCAGGCTCTCGCCAGCGCCTTGCCGAGGGTGCCGGTCGCGCCGACGATGAGCAGGGGCCTCGCGGCCGGGTGTTCGGTGCGCCATTCCGGCCGCGGCTCCGGCGAGTCCACCGTCCGGAAGACCGGGCGGAACTCCAGGCGGATGTCACGCCGCCACCAGCCCGGCCCCTGGGTTGCCGGATGGGGCTGGCCGTGGCCGCGACCGATCCGTTGCAGCTCGGCGGCGATCGCGGTGGGGCGCGGCGCACCGGTGCGGACGTCGAAGGCGCCCACTTCGTAGTGGCCAATGTGGCGGGTGAGCAGGCTGTTCCAGTCGTAGGTGCCCAGTAAGGCCCAGGCAGTGACGGCGCGGACGTCCACCCCCCGCCCACGCAGGCGCTGCGCCGAATCCCAGGCCTCTCGGACCCAGCGAACCTGCTCCTCGCGCGTGCAGCCGTTGTGGGATTCCGTGACCGCCAGCGGCCGGCCGTACCGCGCCCAGGCCTCGTCCAGCACCCCCTCCAGGCCGCCGGGGGCGGGCAGGGCGACGCGGATCGCCTCGACGTCGGCGTAGGCGGTGAACTGGTTCCCGCCGCGCCGCTCGGGCGGGTAGTCGTCGACCCGGTGGTCGAGGAAGCGATCCGAGGTGAGATAGTGGTTCACGCCCAGCACATCCGGTGGGCAAGGGTCATCTGCGATGGCGCGCAGGCGGTCGCCGAAGCCTAGGGATTCGAGCCGGTCCCACATCAGGTGGCCAGGGATCACCGCACCGGCCAACAGGTCCCAGGTCATCCACCGGCGGGCGTTGTCATAGTCGGCCTGGTGCTTCACCGCGCGGGTGGAATAGGTGCGGCCGAGGTCCTCCGTCTGGATCAGCTTCGCGTGCGGGTTGACGCCGCGGATCTCGCGCATCGCCAGGCGAACGCCGTCGATCTGGTTGAACAAGGCCGCCCAGAACATGTGTTCGTCGGCCAGGTGCGGATACCAATGGCCGTAGAGGGCGGAGAAGCGCGCGGTGGTCAGCGGCTCGTTGATCGGCGTCCACTCAGCGACCCAGGGATAGCGCTCGGCCGCGGCGCGGGCGTAGCGCGCGAAGGCCGGGGCGAAGCCGGGATCGACGAGGCTCGTGTAGCGTGGGCCGCTTCCATGATGCAGGAGCCCGACGATCGGTCGCATCCCCAGTTTCCGGATGCGCCCCAGTCGTTCGTCGGTCCAGCTCCAGTCCAGGTGGTCGGGAGACTGCGGCGCCACCCGCTCCCATAGGACGGGGTAGCGTAGCGCCCTGAGGCCAAGCGCCGCGAAGCGGTCCAGGTCCTCGACGCGTTGCTGGTGCCCCGACCGGACAGTCTGGTCGTGGAACGTTCCGCCGACGCGGTTCACGGTGCATTCGTGACCGCCCCAAAGCTCGAGTTCAGGCATTCACCCTGGCTTTCCCGTCACATCCCGAAAGCCTAAAGCCGCAGCTTGATCAAAACGTTCCCCCCCTAGCTTGGCTATTGGCGGGGAACGGTTCCGGAGGCGGAGGATTAAGGCCTTCATGGATCGGGGAACAAAGCCCGCCGTTCTCGTGACCGGCGGGGCCGGCTACATCGGCGCACATACCGCAAAGGCTCTGCACGAGCAGGGTTTTCTTCCAGTCGTGTTCGACAGCCTGAGTTCGGGCTTCCGAGAGGCTGTCCGCTGGGGGCCGTTCGTCCACGGCGACATCCGCGATGCGGGCGCTCTGGCGGAGGCCATCGACGCGCACAACGTGAAGGCCGTCATCCACTTCGCCGGCCTCATCGAAGTCGGACGCTCCGTTGTGAAGCCGGACCTGTTCTGGGAACACAACGTCGGCGGCACGGTGACCCTGCTGTCGACCATGCGCGAAAAGGGCGTGAACCGCCTGGTCTTCTCCTCCTCGGCGGCGGTCTATGGCCAAGGCGGTCGCGGACCTCTGGAGACCATCCCCGAGCCGGCGCCGAAGGCGCCCGCCAGCCCGTATGGCGACACCAAGCTCGCCTGCGAATGGATGATCGAGGCGCAGTGCCGCGCCTATGGCCTTACCGCGGTCGCCCTGCGCTACTTCAATGCGGCCGGCGCGGATCCCTCGGGGCTCATCGGCGAGGCGCACGAGCCCGAGACCCACCTCATTCCACTGGCCATCGCCGCGGCTCTCGGGGACGGCAAACCGCTGACGGTGTTCGGTTCTGACTTCGACACGCCCGATGGCACCTGCCTGCGTGACTACATCCATGTGAACGACCTTGCGGCCGCCCACGTGGAGGCCCTGAAGGTCGACCTGCCCGCTGGCGCCTACGAGGCGGTCAACGTCGGCACTGGGGTCGGCGCCTCTGTTGTCGAGGTGGTGGAGGCCGTCGGCCGCGCCGTCGGTCGGCCAGTGCCCCACAGCGTCGGAGCGCGGCGGGCCGGCGATCCGCCGAGTCTGGTCGCCAACCCAGGCCGGGCAGGTGAGCTGCTGGGCTGGAAGCCGGTGTGCTCGTCGCTCGACCAGATCGTGGCCGATGCGCTTCGCTGGGAACGTGCGCCTCAGTACGGGGCGGGTGTCCGCGGCGGTCGCTGCACGTCGGTCGAGAAGGCGCGGGCCTAAGGTCGACGTGTCGAGCTCACCGTGGCGTGTACTCGCGGCAGGCCCCACTTAGCTTTTGATTACTGAAGAAGTGATGCCAGCTTCTGCACTCGCGGCGGAACCTTTGCGGCTGCGGTGAGTTACTCCAGCGGGCTTCGTGTGTCGATTTTCATAAAAGGAATGCGGTCTTGAACACTCAGTGGTTCCCGAGCGCCGAAGGCGCTGCGCCATTGTCAACTCCGTCTTTTGGGCCGCGTTCCCGAGGTCGCCAGACTCTCATCTGTTTTTCGCACCTGCGTTGGGATTTCGTGTTCCAACGTCCCCAGCACCTGATGACCCGGTTCGCCAAGGGGCGGAAGGTCGTGTTCTGGGAAGAGCCGGTCCCGGGGCCGGCGGAAGAGGCGCCGCGCCTCAACAGCCGCACTTGCCCGGATAGCGGCGTGCTGGTGATCACCCCGGTCCTGGCCGACGGCGGCACGGCGGAGGAGCGCGATGCGCAGCTGAAGGCGCTGCTCGACGGCTTCCTTGAAGGCAACGAGAGCGACCTGATCCGCTGGTACTACACGCCGATGATGCTGAGCTTTTCGCGGCACGTGGAGGCGGTGTGCACGGTCTATGACTGCATGGACGAGCTGGCGAACTTCAAGTTCGCCCCGCCCGAACTGACCATCCTCGAGCGCGAACTGATGACCGCCTCGGATGTGGTGTTCACCGGCGGCTACTCGCTGTGGGAAGCCAAGCGTGACCGCCACCCCAACATCCACCCGTTCCCGTCCAGCGTGGACCGTGCGCACTTCGCCAAGGCCCGCACGCAGCGCGACGCGCCCGAGGACATGGCCGGCATCCCGTGGCCGCGGTTCGGCTTCTACGGCGTCGTCGACGAGCGTATGGACCTGGAGCTCCTCGCCAAGCTTGCCGACGCCCGGCCGGAATGGAGCCTCTGCATCGTCGGGCCGGTGGTGAAGATCGATCCCGCGGACCTGCCGCAGCGGCCGAACCTGCACTACCTCGGCGGCAAGGGCTACGAGGACCTGCCGCGCTACCTGGGCAGCTGGGACGTCGCCCTGATGCCCTTCGCCATCAACGAGAGCACCCGGTTCATCTCGCCCACCAAGACGCCGGAATACCTCGCGGGCGGCCGGCCGGTGGTGTCCACCCCCATCGTGGACGTGGTGCGCCACTACGGCGACCTGGAAGCGGTGAAGGTCGCCTCGACCGCCGACGAGTTCATCGCCGCCTGCGACCAGGCGCTTGCCCTGTCGCGGATCAAGGGCGACTGGCTGAAGGCCGTCGACGTGATGCTCGCGGCCCTCTCCTGGGACGAGACCTTCACGCGGATGAACGCCGAGATCGCCCGGGCCGTCGGCCAGCGCGAGCAGGCCGCGGCGGACTCGCTGGGCCAGACCGGCGTCGCCGCCCCCGCCGTCCGGGCGGCCTCGCGCAACAAGCCCTTCGACTACCTGATCGTGGGCGCGGGCTTCGCCGGCTCGGTGCTCGCCGAGCGCCTGTCCACCCAACTCGGCAAGCGCGTGCTGCTGGTCGACCGGCGACCGCACGTCGGCGGCAACGCCTATGACGAGAAGGACGCGGCCGGCGTCCTGATGCACAAGTACGGGCCGCACATCTTCCACACGAACTCGGACGAGGTGGCCGGCTACCTGTCTCAGTTCACCAAGTGGCGGCCGTATGAGCACCGCGTGCTGGGCTGCGTTAAGGGCGGTCTGCTGGTGCCGGTGCCCATCAACCGCACCACGCTCAACACCCTCTACGGCCTGCATCTGCAGACGGACGAGGACGCCGCCGCCTACCTGGCGAGCCGGGCCGAGCCGGTGGAGAAGATCAAGACCTCCGAGGACGTGGTGGTCTCGGCCGTCGGCCGCGAGCTCTACGAGACCTTCTTCCGCGGCTACACCCGCAAGCAGTGGGGCATGGATCCGTCCGAACTCGACAAGTCCGTGACCGCCCGTGTGCCCACCCGCACCAACACGGACGACCGCTACTTCACCGACAAGTTCCAGAACATGCCGCTGGATGGCTACACGCGCATGTTCGAGAACATGCTCGACCAGAAGGGCATCACCATCGAACTGGGCGTCGACTTCGAGGACGTCCGAGCCGACACGGTGTACGACCACCTGATCTTCACGGGCCCGGTGGACGAGTACTTCGACCATCGCTACGGCAAGCTGCCCTACCGGAGCCTGGCGTTCGAGCACAAGACGCTCGACCAGGAGTGGTTCCAGCCGGTGGGCACGGTGAACTATCCGGAAGAGGGCGTGCCCTACACCCGGATCAGCGAGTACAAGCACCTCACCGGCCAGTCGTCGAAGCAGACGACCATCACCTACGAATACCCCCGCGCCGATGGCGACCCGTACTATCCGGTCCCGCGTCCTGAGAACCAGGCGCTGTACAAGAAGTACGAAGCCCTGGCGCTCGAAACGCCGAACGTCCATTTCGTGGGCCGCCTGGCGACCTACCGGTACTACAACATGGACCAGGTGGTCGGTCAGGCCCTGGCGACCTTCCGCCGGATCGCGGAGCGGGAGGGCCGGTCGGTCATCGCGGCCCAGAGCGCGGCGCGGGCGATCGCCGCCAACTAGGCGGCGCCACCCCCGCGATAGTTAATTTTCAACTGGAAGGCGGCCCTCGCTTCGCGGCGGGGGCCGTTCCGTGTTAAGCGGCGCCGTAGAGAGATCGAGGGGCGTGAGTCCAGGATGATCCGGACCGACAAGGAACGTGCGCGGGAGATCGCGCAAAATCTCGTCGAGATCCTGTCTTCCTATGAGGAGGAGGTGATGGCCATGGAGCGGGAGAGCCCCGCCCTCGGCCCGCTCCGGCGAGCGATCGGCATGGCGATCGCCGAGGCCTGCTACCTGATCTCCGACGGTGCGCCGCCGAACTGAACCAAGAGGACGATACCGAAATTATGGCCCGCAAATCCGAGGCTCTCGCCGATCCTGTTGACGTCGCCGTGGGGGCGCGCATCCGTCTGCTGCGCAAGGTCCGTGGTCTTTCGCAACAGGCGCTGGCCGAAGCCGCCGGCGTCACCTTCCAGCAGATCCAGAAGTACGAGCGCGGCGCGAATCGTGTGAGCGCATCCATGCTGTCGAGGATCGCCAAGACCCTGGGCGCGCCGGTGTCCGAAATGTTCGGCGAGGTGGGCGCGGCGAGCGGAGCTATCGACGAAGTGGCGGCGCTGCTCGCCGAGCCGGGCGCGCTCGAGCTTCTGAAGGCCTATTCGCACCTGCCCAAGGGGCCCCCCCGTTCGGCGCTCGTGGACTTCGTCCGCACGCTCGGCGAGAAACAGCCGACCTGATCCTCATCCCGGAGTCTCCCATGCGTCCGTCCCTCCGCGCCCTGGCCCTGGTCGCGGGGCTGCTTTCGGCCGCTCCGGCGATGGCCGCGCCGCCCAACGCGGCGGAGACGAAGATGATCGCGACGATCCGGACCGAGCACGAGCGCCATGTCCAGCTGCTGGAGAAGCTGGTCCGGGTGAACTCGGGCTCGATGAACTTGAAGGGCGTCGAAGAGGTGGGCCGACTGATGCGGGCCGAGTTCGAGCCTCTGGGTTTCGAGGTTCGCTGGATCCCGATGACGGAGACGGGCCGCGCCGGCCACCTGGTTGCGACCCACAAGGGCAACGGCCGTGGCAAGCGCCTGCTGCTGATCGGGCACCTGGACACGGTGTTCGAGCCCGACAGTCCTTTCCAAGGGTGGACCCGGCGCGGCGGGACCGTCGAGGGGCCCGGGGTCGGCGACATGAAGGGCGGCCTGGTGATCATCGTCTCCGCCCTGCGCGCCATGCAGACGGCCGGCACCCTGAAGGACGCCGACATCACGGTCGTGCTGACCGGCGACGAGGAGAAGCCCGGCAGCCCCATCGCCCTCGCCCGCCGCGACCTGATCGCCGCCGGCCGAGCGAGCGACGTGGCGCTCGACTTCGAAGGCCTGTCTCAAGAGGCCGGCCAGGACATCGGCTCGATCGCTCGCCGATCGTCGAACTCCTGGACCCTGCGGGTGGAAGCCAAGTCCGGCCACTCTTCGGGCGTCTGTTCCCCAAGCATGGGCTGCGGCGCGAACTACGAGCTCGCCCGGATCCTCGAGGCGTTCCGGACGGAACTGCCCGAGCCAAACCTGACCTTCAACGTCGGCATGATGGCGGGGGGCGCGAAGGCCCAGGCCAATGAGGGCGAGACCGGCGTCTCGGCGATTGGCAAGACCAACATCATCTCGGGCGAGGCGGTGGCGCTCGGCGATATCCGCACGCTTTCGAACGAGCAGGAAGCGCGGGTCCGGGCGAAGATGCAGGCCATCGTCGAGCGGCCCCTGCCGCATGCCAAGGCGACCCTGCAGTTCGACGACACCGGCTATCCGCCCATGGCGCCGACCGAGGGCAACAAGGCTCTTCTTCGCAAGCTGAACGAGGTGAACGCGACCCTCGGCCTGCCGCAGATGCCACAGGGCGACCCGGCCCGCCGAGGCGCTGGGGACATCGCCTTCGTCTCGTTCGTGGATGGCCTGGTGGGCATGGGAATGGCCGGGGAGGGCAGCCACGCGCCGGGCGAGACCGCCGACCTGACGAGCCTCGAGCGTCAGGCGCAACGCGCCGCCCTGCTGATGAGCCGGCTTGCGAAGGAGCCCCGCGGCAAGCGTTAGGCGGGCTGCCCCAGCGCCTTCAGCGCCCGGTCCTTCACCGCCTTGTAGTCCACCTTGCCGTTCGGGGCGCGGCCGATGCTCTCCACCAGCACGAGCTCGCGCGGCGCCTTATATCCGGCGAGCTGGCCATGGACGTGCGCCGAGAGCTCCTGCAGGCCGGGAGCCGCGGCGCCTTCCGGCTCCACGACCGCGCAGATGCGCTCACCGAAGCGGGGATCGGGCACGCCGACCACGACAGCGTCGCGCACATCGGGGTGGGTCTTGAGAGCCTCCTCCACTTCCTCCGGGAAGACCTTCTCGCCGCCGGTGTTGATGCAGACCGAGCCGCGGCCCAGGAGCTTGAGCGATCCGTCGGCGTTCACCTCGGCCCAGTCGCCGGGCACGCTCCAGCGCTGGCCTGCGATCTCCTTGAAGGTCTTGGCGCTTTTCTCAGGGTCCTTGTAGTAGCCCACCGGCAGGAAGCCCGTGACCGTCACCAGACCGCGCTCGCCGGAGCCCGGCTCGACCCGTCGCCCGTCCTCCGTGAAGACGGCGCAGTTCGGCCCCAGCATGAAGGCGGCGGTCTGCACCTCGGCGCCGGGCGCCGAGGCCGAGGCGCCTAGCCCCACGGCTTCGGACGATCCGAGACTGTCGTAGATGATGGCGTTGGCGCAGTGGCGCAGCAGGCCGCGCTTGTTCTCCTGGCTCCACATGGAGCCGGAGGAACTCATCGTGCGCACGGCGGAGAGGTCCCAGCGACCCGGGCTGGCTTCCAGAGCCTCGAGCATGGGGGTGGAGAAGGCCAGGCCCACCAGCACGATGGCTGTCGCCTTGAGCCGCTCGGCCTCGTTCCAAAGTTCGACGGCGTCGAACTTGCGTGAGGGCAGGGTGGCGACCGTGCCGCCCTGGTTCAGACAGATGAAGGCCGAGAACTCGCCGGTGCCGTGCATCAGCGGGCAGGCGATCAGGCTGGTGGGGTGGAGGTGTTCCGGTCCGGTGATCCGTCCGACCAGTTCCTCGATGCTGCCGGCCGGGGGGATGCCGAGCGCGGCGTTGCCGCCGGCGCCGAGCACGTTGAACAGGTCGTCCTGGCGCCACATCACGCCCTTCGGCATGCCGGTGGTGCCGCCTGTGTAGAGCAGGAGGAGGTCGTCCGGCGAGCGGCCCCATGACGCCCGGACGGGGCGGGCGGCCGGCGTCCGCGCCGCCGCTTGCTCATAGTCCACGGCCCAATCCGGCGCGGGTTGGCCTGGCTCCGCCACGGCGATCCAGCGCTTCACCTTCGGCAGCCGCGCGCGGATGGCCTCCAGCACCGGCGCGAACCCGGCGTGGAACACGACCGCCTCGGCGTCGGCGTTGTCGAACAGGTAGACCAACTCCTCGGGCCCATAGCGGTAGTTGGTGTTGACCGGCGCCAGCCCGGCCTTGAAGGCCGCGAAGTAGGTCTCCAGGTACTCCGGACCGTTGTACAGATAGGCGGCGACCTTGGCTTGGCGGTCCAGGCCGGCGCCGATCAACTCGGCGGCGAGCGCGTCGGCGCGGGCGTCGAACTCGGCCCAGGTGAGCTGTCGCTCGCCCTGGATCTGGGCGAGGCGTTCCGGCTGGGCGGCGGCGATGGCTTCCCAGACGTCTGCGAATGTCCACGCCGTCATCGCCGATCCTCCCATGTGCCTGTCGTTGCCGAGAAGCTGGGCGCCTGCCGCCGGGGCATGTCAACCGGCTGGCCGCTGGGGCGAATCCGTGGCGAGATCGCCCGCGCAGCACGAGGAGGGCACATGCTGGACCGCTTCACCCGTCATCCCTACGCCGTGGGCGAGACCTACCTGCAGCACGCGCGCACGGCGGGCCGTCTGGGTCTCCAGCTGGTGGTGGCAGGCGTGGCGTGCCTGATCCACGCGGCCGCGCCCTGGCTGTTCGAGGATTTCGCCAGCCGCCGCGTTCGCAGCCTGCATGAGCAGATGAGCCGCCGGCGGGCCCCATGGGCCTGGAACGGCGAAGTGACCGGCGGGCTGGGCGTCTAGCTGGACCGGCACGCCGGGAACCCGGCCCGTCCGCAGGGGTTGCTCTTGCGACGCCGCACCCGCGGCGAAGCAACCCTTGGAGGCGCGAGATGGCGACAACGCTGCCTTACAGCGATCAGACCGAGACACCTTCCTACTCCGCCGTGCGCGTCGACGTGGTCGAGCACCGGCAGCGCGACGTCGGCGCAACCGTTTTCGTCTGGCTGGCGATCGCGCTCGCCTTGGCCTTCTGGGCGGCCAACCTGACGGCGCTGTTCGGGATCCTGGGCGCGCTCGGACACCCGGCGGCGGATGGCCTGGACGCCGGCGAGGCCGACGTCGGCGGCCTCGGGTGGATGACCATCAACTTTGTCGGCGGCCTGCTCATCCTGGGCGGCGCGCTCGCCTATGGCGCATACCGCTACGCAAGCCGCGACAAGCGGCTGGACCCCATGACCGAAGCCTCCACCGCAGCGCTGTACGACAATATCGAGCGCCAGGGGGGTGACGACACGAGCAGCCGTTCCCCCGAAGATCGCAGCCCCATGGAACGCGACGCCTACCGCACGTCGCAGTCCGATCTGCGCTGAAGCGGCGCCGCGACGCTCTGGCGCGCTCTAGGAGTGGCGCGTCGGGCGATGCGTGCCTAGGATAGCAAAAGCGACTCAGCCCTCGCGAAGAGCGTCGGGGCGGCGCCTGAATACCTAGCTGGGGGAGCCCAATGGCCGACACCAAGAAAACCAACGCCCTGCAAAAGCCGCTCACGCCGTCTTCGGAACTGGCCGCCGTGGTCGGTTCCGCGCAGCTGTCGCGCGGGGAAGTGGTTTCCAAGATCTGGGACTACATCAAGAAGAACAACCTGCAGAACCCGCAGAACAAGCGCGAGATCATCGCTGACGACAAGCTGAAGCCGGTCTTCCACGGCAAGGACAAGGTCTCGATGTTCGAGATGAACAAGCACCTGGCGCAGCACCTGAAGTAGGACGCGCCACGACGGGCGCCGCCCGTCACTGCTTTCGGAAACCCCGCGGCCCGGCCGCGGGGTTTTCTTTTTGCCCGCGGTCACCTCCGAGCGGCGTACTCCGGACCGCACCTCCAAGATGTCGCAGCTCGCCATGCCCGAATCCGGGTCTCTTCCCGTAGCTGTGGCCAAGCTTCGAACGCAGCCGCCCCCGGCAGCTCTGCTGTAACGGTCCCGGCGCCGCGGGGGGCCTGGATCTGAACTCGGCTTCCGGATTGCGGCGGGGAGGGGGCGGGTACATGCAGAAATGCGGCGAAAGCTCGGCAGTGCGGCAACCTGCCACAGCCGACGTAAGTCTTCGCAAGGAAAGGCATCCGCTCGTCTGCGTCTTTCGGCCTCAGGAGGGGCGGCGTCCCCTTAGGCGGACGACTCAAGGTAACGAGTTGGTAAGGGACTCCTGATGTGCGTAGCGGGTGCGAAAAGCACCAGTGCATTTGCGTATTCTTCGTTTTTCTTAGCTGAACAACCAACCGCAGCGCCTAGACTGGACAAGGTGGATTAATGGGTATCTCGAGCCTCTCCACGCAGCAGATCGCAGCGCTGTCGACCACGACGATCTCGAACCTGACGACAACCGACATGAGTCAGTTGGCGTCGACCCAGATCGGGGCGATCAGCACCTCCGGCATCGGCGTGCTCAGCAGCACGCAGGTGAGCGCAATCTCCGCCACCTCCGTGAAGGGGCTGACGGCGAACCAGATCCCCTACTTCCAGAACGCGGTGATCTTCGACACCACCCAGTTGGGCGTGTTCGGCGCCGCGCAAATGGGAGCGCTGACCACCACCCAGGTGACCGCCTTCGACACCACGCGCCTGACGGCGCTGAAGTCGACGCAGCTGGCGGCGCTTTCCTCCACCAGCCTGGCGGCGCTCGACTCCACTCAGATCCAGGGGCTGACCACCACCCAGGTGAAGTCGCTCACCACCAGCCAGATCAAGGGTCTGAGCACCGCCGACGTCGGCGAGTTCACCTCCGATCAGCTGGCGGCGCTCTCCACGGTCCAGCTCGGCGCCTTCAACTCCACCCAATTCTCCGCCCTGACCACCACTCAGCTGGGCGGGCTCACCTCCACCCAGGTCGGGTCGCTGTCGACCACCAACCTGTCCTCGCTCGACACCGCGCAGATGCAGCAGCTGAGCGAGACCCAGCTGGGCGGCCTGACCACCACCCAGGTGAAGACGCTCTCGTCCGCCGATTTCGGTGAGCTCACCAGCACGCAGGTGACCAAGCTCAGCTCGACGCAGCTCGGCGCCCTGACGACGACGAACCTGAATTCGCTCGACGAGACGACCATGCAGGCGCTCTCGACGACCCAGGTGAAGGGCCTGACCGTCACTCAGATGACGGGCCTCCAGTCCACGGATGCGGCGGAGCTCAGCTCCACCCAGATCGCGGCGCTGGCCAGCACCCAGGTCGCGGCCATGTCTTCCACGAGCCTGGCCGCGCTCGATTCGACGCAGATCCGCGCGCTCGACACCACCGCCGTGAAGGCGCTTACCGTCACTCAGCTGAAGGCGCTGAACGAGACGGACATCGCGGAATTCACCTCGACGCAGGTCCAGTCGCTGAGCGCCACCCAACTCGGCGCGCTCACCAGCACCGCCGTCTCGGGCCTGGACTCCACCCAGATGGGCGCTCTGACGACCACACAGGTGAAGGGCCTCACCGCGTCCCAGCTCGGCGGGCTCAGCACCACCGACATGGGTGAGCTCACCACCACCCAGCTCCAGGCGCTCGCCGCCACGCAGGTGGCCGCCTTCAGCTCCACCAATCTGTCCGCGCTGGACAGCACGCAGCTGCAGTCGCTGACCACCACCCAGGTGAAGGGCCTCACGACCGGCCAGCTCGCGGGGCTGTCGACCACGGACATCACTGAGTTCACCACCACCCAAATCCAGGCGCTGACGGCCACCCAGCTTTCCGGAATGGGAGCGACCAACTTCTCGGCGCTGGACAGCACCCAGATGGGCTCGCTGACCACCACGCAGGTGAAGGGCCTGACGCTCGCGCAGATGGGCGGCATGTCCACGACGGACATCGGCGAGCTCACCTCGACGCAGCTCGGCGCGCTCACCGCGGCCCAGCTGGGCGCCGTGTCCACGACCAACCTCGCGGAGCTGACCACCACCCAGCTCCAGGGCCTGACGACCACCCAGCTCGGCGCCCTCTCCACGACGGCGGTCTCCGCTTTCGCGACCACGCAGATCGCGTCGCTCAGCACCACCCAGGTGAAGGGCCTGACGACGACGCAGGTGAAGAGCCTCGACGCGACCGGGTTCGGCAAGCTGACCACCACCCAGCTCGGCGCCCTGGCGTCCACTCAGCTCGGCGCTCTGACGACCACCAACCTGTCCGCGATGGACTCGACCCAGATCCAGCAGCTGGACACCACCCAGCTGCGGGGCCTGTCCACGACCCAGCTGTCCAGCCTGTCGACCACGGACATGGGCGAGTTCACCTCCACCCAGATCGGCAGCCTGACGGCGACCCAGGTCGCTGGCCTGGGCTCGACCAACCTCTCGGCCCTTGACTCGACCCAGCAGAAGGCGCTGGACGCCACCCAGATGAAGGCGCTGACCACGGCCCAGCTGGCCGGCCTCAGCACCACTGACATCGACGACCTGACCACGACCCAGCTGCAGGCCCTCGGCACCGCCCAGCTCGCGGGGATGGGCTCGACCAACTTGAGCCAGCTGAGCTCGACCCAGGTCCAGTCGCTGACCACCACTCAGGTGAAGGGGCTGACCAACGCCCAGCTCGGCGGCCTGTCGACCACCGACATGGCCGATTTCTCCTCGACCCAGGTCCAGGCGCTCTCCGCCACCCAGGTCGCGGCGCTCGGCGCCACCAACCTGTCGGCGCTCGACAGCACCCAGATGGGCGCCCTGACCACCACCCAGGTGAAGGGGATCACCACCACCCAGCTGGCGGGCCTGTCCACCACCGACATGGGCGAGCTCACCTCGACCCAGCTCGGCGCCCTGGCGTCCACCCAACTGAACGCCCTGACCTCGACCAACCTGGCCCAGCTGAGCACCACCCAGCTGTCGGGGCTTAGCTCCACGCTGATCGGCGGCCTCTCCACGACGGCGATCTCCAACCTGGACACCACCCAGCTCGCCGGCCTCACCACGACGCAGGTAAAGGGCCTGACGACCACCCAGGTGAAGAGCCTGGACGCCACGGCGTTCGGCAAGCTGACCACGACGCAGCTTGGCGCGATGGCCAGCAGCCAGCTGGGCGTCCTGACGACCACCAACCTGTCCGCGATGGACTCGACCCAGATCCAGCAGCTGGACACCACCCAGCTGCGCGGTCTGTCCACGACCCAGCTGTCCAGCCTGTCGACCACCGACATGGGCGAGTTCACCTCGACCCAGATCGGCAGCCTGACGGCCACCCAGGTCGCTGGCCTGGGCTCGACCAACCTCTCGGCCCTGAACTCGACCCAGCAGAAGGCGCTGGACGCCACCCAGATGAAGGCGCTGACCACGGCCCAGCTGGCCGGTCTCAGCACCACTGACGTCGACGACCTGACCACGACCCAGCTGCAGGCCCTGGGCACCACCCAGCTGGCGGGGATGGGTTCGACCAATTTCAGCCAGCTGAGCTCGACCCAGGTCCAGTCGCTGACCACCACCCAGGTGAAGGGGCTGACCAACGCCCAGCTCGGCGGTCTGTCGACCACCGACATGGCCGACTTCTCCTCGACCCAGGTCCAGGCGCTCTCCGCCACCCAGGTCGCGGCGCTCGGCGCCACCAACCTGTCGGCGCTCGACAGCACCCAGATGGGCGCCCTGACGACGACCCAGGTGAAGGGGATCACCACCACCCAGCTGGCGGGCCTGTCCACCACCGACATGGGCGAGCTCACCTCGACCCAGCTCGGCGCCCTGGCGTCCACCCAGCTGAACGCCCTGACCTCGACCAACCTGGCCGAGCTGACCACGACCCAGCTCTCGGGCCTCAGCTCGACCCAGGTCGGCGGCCTCTCGACCACGGCCCTGGGCAACCTCGCCACCACTCAGCTGGGCGGGCTCACCACGACCCAGGTGACCGGCCTGACGACGACGCAGGTGAAGAGCCTCGACGCCACAGCGTTCGGCAAGCTCGCGACCACCCAGCTCGACGCGCTGAACTCCACGCAGCTAGGCGCCCTGTCGACCACCAACCTCTCGGCCATGGACTCAACGCAGATCCAGGGCCTCGACACGAGCCAGCTGCGGGGCCTGTCCACGACCCAGCTGTCCAGCCTGTCGACCACGGACATGGGCGAGTTCACCTCGACCCAGATCGGCGGCCTGACCACCACCCAGGTCGCTGGCCTCGGCGCCACCAACCTCTCGGCTCTGGACTCGACCCAGCAGAAGGCGCTGGACGCGACCCAGATGAAGGCCCTGACCAACACCCAGCTGGCGGGCCTCAGCACGACCGACATCGACGACCTGACCACCACCCAGCTGCAGGCGCTCAGCGCGACCCAGCTGGCGGGGATGGGTTCGACCAATTTCAGCCAGCTGAGCTCGACCCAGGTCCAGTCGCTGACCACCACCCAGGTGAAGGGGCTGACCAACGCTCAGCTGGGCGGTCTCAGCACCACGGACATGGGCGACTTCTCGTCCACCCAGATCCAGGCGCTCGCGGCCACCCAGGTGGCGGCGCTCGGCGCCACCAACCTCTCGGCGCTCGACAGCACCCAGATGGGCGCGCTGACGACGACGCAGGTGAAGGGGATCACCACGGCGCAACTGGCGGGCCTGTCGACCACCGACATGGGCGAGCTTACCTCGACCCAACTCGGCGCGATGGCGGCGACGCAGCTGCTGGCGATCACCACCACCAACCTCGGTGAGCTGACGACGACCCAACTGGGCGGCCTCTCCTCGACGCAGGTCGGCGGCCTGACCAACACGGCGCTGTCGGCGCTTGCCACGACT
>NZ_DATCML010000015.1:0-513673 GCF_036563385.1 Phenylobacterium sp. | reverse complement strand
CTACGACATCGACATGGTCAAGTGCATCTACTGCGGCCTGTGCCAGGAGGCCTGCCCGGTGGACGCCATCGTGGAAGGCCCGAACCTGGAGTTCGCCGTCGAGACCCGCGAGGAGCTCTACTACGACAAGGAGCGCCTGCTCGATAACGGCGACCGCTGGGAGCGGGAGATCGCGAAGAATCTGGAACTCGACGCGCCCTATCGCTAAGACAGCCGCGCGATTCCGCGGCCTTGCCGATTAGGCGCAGAACTCAGTTTTTTGAGGGGAGCTCGAACCCGCCGATGGCCCTGCAGGCGATCGCATTCTACTTGCTGGCGGCGGTGACCGTCCTCGCGGGCTTCGCCGTCGTCTCGGCGCGCAACCCCGTCCACTCCGTGCTGTGGCTGATCACGGCCTTCTTCTCGGCCGCGGGCCTCTTCGTGATGATGGGCGCCGAGTTCATCGCCATGCTGCTCATCGTCGTCTACGTGGGCGCGGTCGCGGTGCTGTTCCTCTTCGTCGTGATGATGCTCGACGTCGATTTCACGGCGCTGCGGCAGGGCTTCGCCCGGTACATGCCGCTCGGCCTGGTGGTCGCCGGCATCCTGGCCATCGAGATGATCATGGTCTCCACGACCGTGGCGACCCGCGGGGCGGCCCGGGGCAACGAGCTGCCGAACGCCGCGGGCGCGGCGTCGGGGCCGGACGTCACCAACGCCGAGGCGATCGGGCGGGTGCTCTACACCGACTACGTCTACTTCTTCCAGGCGGCCGGACTGGTGCTGCTGGTGGCCATGATCGGCGCCATCGTGCTGACGCTGCGCCACAAGCCCGGCGTGCGGCGCCAGCTGGTGGCCGACCAGGTCCTGCGCACGCCCAAGACCGGCATGCGCGTCGTCACCCTCAAGCCCGGCGAAGGGATCGGCGAATGATCGGCCTGCCGCACTACCTGGCGGTCGCCGCCATCCTGTTCACCATCGGCGTCTTCGGGATCTTCGTGAACCGGAAGAACATCATCGTCATCCTGATGTCGATCGAGCTCATCCTGCTCGCGGTGAACATCAACCTGGTGGCCTTCTCGGTCTATCTGCACAACGTGGTGGGGCAGATCTTCGCCATGTTCGTGCTGACCGTGGCCGCCGCCGAGGCCGCCGTGGGTCTCGCCATCCTCGTCACCTTCTTCCGCAACCGCGGCGACATCTCCGTGGATGACGCCTCGATGATGAAGGGCTGAGCGCTCAGACATGCCCGCCGAAACCCTCGTCAGCATCATCCTCTTCGGCCCGCTGGTCGGCGCGATCGTCGCCGGCCTGTTCGGCCGCCGGATCGGACACCTGCCGTCGCAGGCGGTGACCACCGGCCTGCTGTTCCTGTCCGCCGCCCTCTCGTGGGTGGTGTTCCTGGGCTGGATGGGCGGCTCCATCGAGCCGTTCACCGTCACCTACGCGCCCTTCATCCACGTGGGCGATTTCCAGTCCAACTGGGCCTTCCGCCTCGACGGCCTGTCGGCCGTGATGCTGGTGGTGGTGACCACCGTCTCCTCGCTCGTGCACCTCTATTCCTGGGGGTACATGGCGGAGGATCCGCACCGCGCCCGGTTCTTCGCCTACCTGTCGCTGTTCACCTTCGCCATGCTGGCGCTGATCAGCGCGTCCGACTTCATGCAGCTGTTCTTCGGCTGGGAAGGCGTGGGCCTGGCGAGCTACCTGCTGATCGGCTTCTGGTTCAAGAAGCCCACCGCCAACGCCGCCTCCATCAAGGCCTTCGTGGTCAACCGGGTGGGCGACTTCGGCTTCGCGCTGGGCATCATGACGGTGTTCTGGGCCTTCGGGACCATCCAGTTCGCCGAGATCTTCCCGCAGATCGCCGGCGGCGCCGCCCGCACCTGGGAGTTCGCCGGCCGCGAGTGGCCGCTGATGGACATCGCCTGCGCCCTGCTGTTCGTCGGGGCCATGGGCAAGTCCGCCCAGTTCTTCCTGCACACCTGGCTGCCCGACGCCATGGAAGGCCCGACCCCGGTGTCGGCCCTGATCCACGCCGCCACCATGGTGACCGCCGGCGTCTACATGGTCTGCCTGCTGTCGCCGATGTTCGAGTACGCCCCCGTGGCCAAGAACATCGTCACGGTCATCGGCGCGGTGACCGCGCTCTTCGCCGCCACGGTCGGCCTGACCCAGAACGACATCAAGCGGGTGATCGCCTATTCGACCTGCTCGCAGCTCGGCTACATGTTCTTCGCCGCGGGCGTGGGCGCCTATCAGGCGGCCATGTTCCACCTGTTCACCCACGCCTTCTTCAAGGCGCTGCTGTTCCTTGGCGCGGGCTCGGTGATCCACGGCATGGCCCACGAGCAGGACATGCGCCGCTACGGCCAACTGTCGAAGTACCTGCCGATCACCTATGCGGTGATGACCATCGGCACGATCGCGATCACCGGCCTGGGCATCCCGTTCGCCGAGCTGGGCTTCGCCGGCTTCTATTCGAAGGACGCCATCATCCACGCCGCCTACGAGGCGGGCGGGGCGGGCCAGCCGTTCGGCTACTTCGCCTTCATCATCGGCGTCCTGGTGGCCGGCCTCACCGCCTTCTACTCCTGGCGCCTGGCCTTCTTCACGTTCAACGGCCACGCCCGCTGGACCTCGGAAGACCTCGAGCACCACTGGCACAACCGTGACCACCACGGCCACGACGCGGCCCACGGCGCGGCCAGCGACCACGCCACCGCGGCCCAGATCGAGACCCATGACGAGCCGCTGTCGGGCGACGATCATGCCCACGGCCATGGTCACGCGCACGGCCACGGCCACGACCACGCCGGCCACGATCACAAGCCGCACGAGAGCCCCTGGACCATGCGGATCCCGTTGATCGTGCTGTCGATCGGCGCGATCTTCGCGGGCTTCGCCTTCCATCATCAGTTCATCGGCGACCACAAGGCCGAGTTCTGGCGCGGCGCGATCTACAACGCCCCCGTCCACCACGCTCCGGCCCATGCCGAGGCGACGGGTCCGGCGGCCGAGCATGGCGGGGCGGCCCACGCGGCGGCGCCCGCGGCCCACGGGGAGGCCAGCCATGCGGCCCAGACCGCGGCCGGCCCGGTCCCCGGTCACGACGCGTCGACGGCGGAAGAACATCACGCGCCCGCCTGGGTCGTGCTGGCGCCGCTGGTGGCCTCGATCCTCGGCCTGCTGATCGCCGTCTACGTCTACATCCTGCGGGAAGGCATGGGCGCGCGCATCGCCGCCCAGGGCGGGCCGCTCTACACCTTCTTCTACAACAAGTGGTTCTTCGACGAGCTCTACGAGGCGACCTTCGTGCGCGCCGCGCGGTTCCTCGGGGACCTGTTCTGGAAGGGCGGCGACCAGAAGGTCATCGACGGGCTCGGCCCCGACGGGGTCTCGGCGGTGTCCTACGCCGTCGGCCGCGGGACGGGCCGCCTGCAGACCGGCTTCCTGTACCACTACGCCTTCGTGATGCTGCTGGGCGTCGCGGGCCTGCTCACCTACGCCCTCTGGGCCTGGAACGCCTAAGGGGAGGGCGCAGACACCATGACCGGGCTCCTGTCCCTCATCACCTACGCGCCGCTCGTCGGCGTGGCCGGCATCCTGATCCTGCGCCTGCTGCGCGGGGCGGAGGACGCGGGCGTCGTCAACGCGTCCAAGTGGATCGCCCTGGTGGCCACGGTCGCCACCTTCCTGCTGTCGATCCTGCTGGTCGTGCAGTTCGACCCCGCAAACCCGGGCTTCCAGTTCGTGGAAGACGTGCCGTGGTTCGCCGGCATCAGCTACCGCATGGGCGTGGACGGCATCTCGGTGCTGTTCGTCCTGCTGACCGCCTTCCTGATGCCGCTGTGCATCGCGGCGTCGTGGCGCTCGATCGAGAACCGCGTCCCCGAGTACATGATCGCCTTCCTGGTCCTCGAGACCTTGGTGATCGGCGTCTTCTGCGCCCTCGACATCGTCCTGTTCTACATCTTCTTCGAGTTCGGCCTGGTCCCGATGTTCCTGATCATCGGCATCTGGGGCGGGGCCCGGCGCGTCTACGCGGCCTTCAAGTTCTTCCTCTACACCCTGCTGGGCTCGGTCCTGATGCTGGCGGCGATCCTCGCCATGATCGGCATCTCGGGCACCAGCTCCATCCCGGAGCTGATGGCCTACAAGTTCGATCCCAGCCTGCAGACCTGGCTCTGGCTGGCCTTCTTCGCCTCCTTCGCCGTGAAGATGCCCATGTGGCCGGTGCACACCTGGCTTCCCGACGCCCACGTGGAGGCGCCGACGGCCGGCTCGGTGATCCTGGCGGGCATCCTGCTGAAGATGGGCGGCTACGGCTTCATGCGCTTCAGCCTGCCGATGTTCCCGAACGCCTCGGAGCTGTTCACGCCGCTGGTGTTCGCGCTCAGCGTCATCGCCGTCGTCTACACCTCGCTGGTCGCCTTCCGGCAGACCGACATCAAGAAGCTGATCGCCTACTCCTCGGTCGCCCACATGGGCTTCGTGACCATGGGCATCTTCTCGGGCAACGCGCAGGGCGAGCAGGGCGCGCTCTTCCAGATGATCTCCCACGGGGTGATCTCCGGGGCGCTCTTCCTGTGCGTCGGCGTCGTCTATGACCGCATGCACACCCGGGAGATCGCCTTCTACGGCGGGCTGGTGAACCGCATGCCCTGGTACGCCGCGGTCTTCATGCTCTTCACCATGGGCAACGTCGGCCTGCCGGGCACCTCGGGCTTCGTCGGCGAGATCCTGACCATGACCGGCGCCTACCAGGCGTCCACCTGGGCGGCCATCGTCGCCGCCACGGGCGTCATCCTCTCGGCCGTCTATGCGCTGTCGCTTTACCGCCGGGTGATCTTCGGCGAGCTGGTGAACCCCAAGCTCTCCGCCATCGACGACCTGGACTGGCGCGAATGGGCGATCTTCGTGCCGCTGATCGTCTCCACCCTCTACCTGGGCGTTCAGCCCAACTCCGTGTTCAACGTGACTGCGGCCTCGGTCGACCAGCTCGTCTCGGTCTACCGCGCGGCTGTCGGGGGCTAAGCCGACAATGACGTTTTCCGCCGACCTCGGCCTCGCCTTTCCTGAGCTGATCCTGGCGGGCGGCGCGCTTCTGCTGCTCGTCTGGGGCGCGTTCGCGCCGCGCATGACCACGGCGCTCGCCGCCGCCGCTATCGTCATCCTGCTGGGCGCCGCGGTGGCCACCGCCACCGGCCCGTTCGGCCGCGCCTTCTCGGGCGGCCTGATCTCGGACGCGGCGGCGACCTTCGCCAAGGTCGCCATCTACGTGGCCTGCGCCGTCTGCATTCCGCTGGGCCAGCGCTGGTTCGAGCGGCGCGGCGTGCGCAACTTCGAGTTCCCGGTGCTGATCCTGCTGGCCGCCCTGGGCATGGGCATGATGGCCTCGGCCGGCGACCTGATCTCGCTCTACGTCGGAGTCGAGCTGCACTCGCTGGCGCTCTACGTGCTCGCCGCGATGCGCCGCGACGACGGCAAGGCCTCCGAGGCCGGCCTGAAGTACTTCGTCCTGGGTTCGCTCTCCTCGGGCCTGCTGCTCTATGGCGCGAGCCTGGTCTACGGCTTCGCCGGCTCCACGATCTTCACGGACATCGCCGCGGCCGCCCAGGGCGGCGCCAATACCGGCCTGCTGTTCGGCCTCGTGTTCATGATCTGCGGCCTGGCCTTCAAGGTCTCCGCCGCCCCGTTCCACATGTGGACCCCGGACGTGTACGAGGGCGCGCCCACCCCGATCGTGGCCTTCTTCGCCGCGGCGCCGAAGCTTGCCGCCATGGTGCTGTTCGCCCGCCTGCTGGGGGAAGGCTTCGCCGGCGCGGTGCCGCAGTGGCAGCAGGTGCTGGTGGCCATCGCCCTGATCTCGGTCTTCGTGGGCGCCTTCGCGGGCCTCGCCCAGAAGAACCTCAAGCGCCTGTGGGCCTACTCCTCCATCGCCAACATCGGCTACGCCGTCCTGGGCCTGGCCTCCGGCACCGGCGAGGGCGTCCAGGCCATGCTGGTGTTCATGGTCCTCTACATGATCGACGTGACCGGCTTCTTCGCCTGCCTGTCGGCCCTGTCGCGCCAGGGCCGGTCGATGGAGACGCTCGAGGACATGGCCGGCCTGATCAAGGAACAGCCGGGCATCGCGCTCGCTATGACCGCCTTCTCGCTCTCGGCGCTCGGCCTGCCGCCGTTCTCCGGCTTCTGGGCCAAGGTCTATGTGTTCAAGGCCGCCATCGACGCCGGCCTCGGCTGGGCGGCCGTCGCCGGCCTGGTGGGCTCCGTGGTCGCCGCCTTCTACTACCTGCGCCTGATCAAGGTGATGTGGTTCGACGCGGCGAGCGGCGCCACTGACAAGCCGGCCATCGAGGCGCGCCTGATCGCGGTGGGCCTGGCTGTCTTCTCCTTCCCTGTCGTGCTGATCGCGCTGACCTGGCTCGACCCGGCGGCGGCGCGCGCGGCGGCGGCCTTCGGTCTCGCCTAGTTGGCCGACCATCCGCCGATCGAAGCTTACGACGAGATCGACTCCACCAACGCCGAGGCCCGTCGGCGGGCCGAAGCGGGGCAGGGCGGTCCCGTCTGGCTGACGGCGGCGTTGCAGACCGCAGGCCGCGGCCGGCGCGGCCGGGCCTGGTCCACGCAGCGGGGCAACCTCGCCGCCACCCTGTTGATGACCACCGACCTGCCGCCGGTCGAGGCGGCCCAGGTCTCTTTCGTGGCCGCGCTCGCCGCCTGCGATCTCGCCGACACCTGCCTCGGTCCCGGCGCCGCGCGGCTGAAGTGGCCCAACGACGTCCTGGTGCATGGCCGCAAGGCGGTCGGCATCCTGGTGGAGTCCGGCGCGCGGGAGGATGCCCGGCTCTGGCTGGCGGTTGGGATCGGCGTGAACCTCGCCCACGCCCCGCAGGACGTCGAACGCCCTGCCGCGGCCTTCGCCGATCACATGGCCGGCCCGCCGCCGCGGCCGCTCGACGCGCTCGAGGTGCTGGCGACCCGCTTTGAAGCCTGGCGCGCGCTCTGGGCCACCCAAGGGTTCCCGCCCGTCGCCCGCGGCTGGACCGAGCGCGCCATGGGCCTGGGCGAACGCTGCGAGGCGCGGCTGCCGAACCGCACGGTCAGCGGGGTCGCCGAGGGGCTCGACCTGGACGGCGCGCTGCGCCTCAGGCTGGACGACGGCGCCCTGGAGCGCATAACGGCAGGCGACGTCTTCTTCGGGGGCTCCTGATGCTGCTGGCGATCGAGCAGGGCAACACCAACACGCTGTTCGCGGTGCATGATGGCGAACGCTGGACCGCTCAGTGGCGCGCCGCCACCGAGAGCAGTCGCACGGCCGACGAATACGCCGTCTGGCTATCCCAGCTGCTGGCCATGGCCGGCCTGCAGCTCGGCGTCTTCAACCACTGCATCATCTCCAGCGTGGTGCCGCAGTCGATCTTCAACCTGCGCAACCTCGCCCGGCGCTACCTGCACGTGGAGCCCCTGGTGATCGGCGAGAACGCCGAGCTGGGCATCCCGGTGCGCATCGACAAGCCGTCGGAAGCCGGCGCCGACCGCCTGGTGAACGCCATCGGCGCCCACGTGGCCTATGAGGGCGCCCTCATCGTCATCGACAGCGGCACGGCCACCACCTTCGACGTCGTGGCCCCCGATGGCGGCTTCGAAGGCGGGGTGATCGCCCCCGGGATCAACCTTTCCATGGAAGCGTTGCACAGCGCGGCGGCCAAACTCCCGCGGGTGGCCATCCAGAAGCCGCAGCGGGTCGTGGGCACGGATACGGTGGGCGCGATGCAGTCGGGCGTGTTCTGGGGCTACATTTCTCTCATCGAAGGTCTTATCTCCCGCATCCGCGCCGAGCAGGATCGCCCGATGAAGGTGATCGCCACCGGCGGCGTCGCCTCGCTCTTCCACGGCGCGACGTCCTCCATTGACCATTTCGACCCCGACCTCACCATTCGCGGCATGCTGGAGATCTGGCGCCGCAATACGAAAGCATCCTGATGGCGCGTGACGCCCAAGACGAGCTCGTCTTCCTGCCGCTCGGCGGATCGAACGAGATCGGCATGAACTTCAATCTCTACGGCTTCGGACCGCCGCACGACCGCAAGTGGGTGATCGTCGACCTCGGCGTCACCTTCGGGGACCAGTCGACGCCCGGCGTCGAGGTGATCCTGCCCGACCCCGAATACATCGAGGAATACGCCGACCGCATCCTCGGCATCGTGGTCACCCACGCCCACGAGGACCACATCGGCGCGGTGGCGCACCTTTGGCCGCGCCTGAAGGCGCCGATCTACGCCACGCCGTTCACCGCCTTCGTCCTGCGCGAGAAGCTGCGCGAGGCCGACCTGGTGGACGAGGCCGAGATCACCATCGTGCCGCTGGGCGGCGTGATCGAACTCGGCCCGTTCCGGATGGAGCTGATCACGCTCACCCACTCCATCCCGGAGCCGAACGGGATCGCCATCCGCACGCCGCTGGGCACCGTGCTGCACACGGGCGACTGGAAGATCGACCCCGATCCGGTGCTGGGCGCAGCCACCGACCAGGAAGCCATCCGCCGTTTGGGGGACGAGGGCGTCCTGGCCATGGTGTGCGATTCCACCAACGTCTTCGTGGACGGGGTCGCCGGGTCCGAGGCCGCGGTGCGCGACACCCTGGTCCCGCTGATCGGCTCGATGAAGGGCAAGATCGCGGTCGCCTGCTTCGCCTCCAACGTGGCGCGCATGGACAGCGTGATCCGCGCCGCCGAGGCCAACGGCCGCCGCGTCTGCCTCGTCGGCCGCTCCATGCACCGCATGGCCGCCGCCGCGAAGTCGGTGGGCCTGATGCAGGACGTCCAGGAGTTCATCCCCGACACCGAGGCCAAGCACCTCCCGGCCAACAAGATCCTCTTCCTGTGCACCGGCAGCCAGGGCGAGCCGCGGGCCGCGCTTTCGCGCATCGCCGAGGGGACCCATCCGCACGTCAGCCTGGGGGCGGGCGACGCCTGCCTCTTCTCCTCGCGGGTCATCCCCGGCAACGAGATCCCGATCCGCAACCTGCAGAACAAGCTCACCGAGCGCGGCGTGCGCCTCTACACCGAGCGCGACCACCCGGGCATCCACGTCTCCGGCCACCCCTGCCGTGACGAGCTGGCCGAGATGTACCGCTGGGCGCGGCCGCAGATCGCCGTGCCCACCCACGGCGAGCGCCGCCACCTGCTCGAGCACGTGGCCTTCGCCCGCGACCTGCAGGTTCCGCAGCAGGTCGCCCCGCGCAACGGCGACATGGTGCGCCTGGCGCCCGGCCGGGCCGAGGTCATCGACGAGGTGCCGGCGGGCCGGCTGTACGTCGACGCCGGCGTGGTCACCCCCGAGAACGGCGAGGCGCTGCGCGAGCGCCGGCACGCGGCCTACAACGGCATGCTGGCGGTCTCCGTGGTCCTCGACCGCAAGGGCAAGATCCTCGCGGGCCCCGAGGTCCGCGCGCTCGGCCTGCCCACGGACGCCGACTACCCGCTGGACGACGTGCTCGACGATCTTTCGGAGGAGGCCGAGAATGCGCTCGACCGCCTCAGCCGCGAGAACCGCGACCTCGACGACAACGTCGAGACCGCCATGTCCCGCGCGGTGAAGAAGGCCAGCCAGCGCATCTGGGGCCGCCGTCCCGTGGTCGAGACCATCGTGCTTCGGGTCTGACGCCGCGTGATCTCGCGCTCGCGCCCGGGCGGGCGTATAGGCGGGAGCATGATCGGAAGACTGAACCACATCGGCGTCGCCACGCCGTCCATCGACGAGTCCGTCAAGCTCTACCGCGACGTGCTGGGGGCCACCAAGATCGGCGAGAAGTTCGCCATGCCCGAGCAGGGGGTCTGGGTCTGCTTCGTCGACCTGCCCAACAGCCAGGTG
Organism: Phenylobacterium sp.; assembly: GCF_036563385.1. Classification (GTDB taxonomy): domain Bacteria; phylum Pseudomonadota; class Alphaproteobacteria; order Caulobacterales; family Caulobacteraceae; genus Phenylobacterium. Next base: position 503,816 of record NZ_DATCML010000015.1, on the reverse strand, counting down.
GAGCTGATCGAGCCGCACGGCGACAGCTCGCCGCTGAAGGGCTTCCTTGAAAAGAACCCAATGGGCGGGCAGCACCACGTCTGCTTCGAGGTGGACGACATCATCGCCGCGCGCGACGACCTGGCGGCCAAGGGCGCGACCGTGCTCAACAACGGCCAGCCCCGCATTGGGGCGCACGGCACGCCGGTGATCTTCGTCCACCCGAAGAACATGGGCGGCGTGCTCGTGGAACTGATGGAAAGTCCCAAGGGAGCCCACTGATGGGTCCGATCACCGGGGTTGCGATCTACATCACCATCTGGTGGACGGTGCTGTTCGCCGTCCTGCCCTGGGGCGTGACCAGCCACGCCCAGGCCGGCATTGACCGGGGCGACGGCGGCGATCCGGCCGCGCCGGTGGATCCCAAGCTCAAGAAGAAGTTCGTGACCACCACCTGGATCTCGGCCGTCCTGTGGCTGGTGGTCTGGGCGGTGATCCATTTCGGCCTGGTCAAGCTGCCGAGCCTGCCGTCCGGCTACTAGCCGGGCGTTGCCAAGCTGACGCGGCGGGGGCTATCAGGGCCGCTCGCCAAGACCAGGGACGAAAAGCCAGACCGATGCGCCTCTCGCGTTACTTCATGCCCACCCTGCGCGAGGCGCCGTCCGACGCCCAGATCGTCTCCCACCAGCTGATGCTGCGGGCCGGCATGATCCGCCAGGAGGCGGCCGGCATCTACGCCTGGCTGCCGCTCGGCCTGAAGGTGCTGAAGAAGATCGAGCAGGTGGTGCGCGAGGAGATGGACCGGGCCGGCGCCGTCGAGATCCTCATGCCGACCCTGCAGCTCGCCGACCTCTGGCGCGAGAGCGGCCGCTACGACGCCTACGGCGAGGAGATGCTGCGCATCAAGGACCGCCACGAGCGGGACCTGCTGTACGGCCCCACCGCAGAGGAGGTCGTCACCGACATCTTCCGAGCTTATGTGAAGTCCTACAAGGACTTGCCGAAGAATCTTTACAACATTCAGTGGAAGTTCCGCGACGAGCGCCGGCCCCGCTTCGGGGTCATGCGCGGCCGCGAGTTCCTGATGAAGGACGCCTACTCCTTCGACCTCGACGCCGAGGCCGCGCGCCGGTCCTACAACCGGATGTTCCTAGCCTACCTCAACATCTATGCACGCCTGGGCCTCAAGGCGATCCCCGTGCGGGCCGACACCGGCCCCATCGGCGGCGACCTGTCCCACGAGTTCATCATCCTGGCGGATACCGGCGAGAGCGAGGTCTTCGCCCACCGCGACCTGGTGGAGATGGGCGCCCCCGGGCCGGACCTCGACTGGGACGGCGACCTGCAGCCGCTCGTCGAGCAGCGCACCCGCCTCTACGCCGCCTCCGACGAGATGCACGACCAGGCCCGCTTCGAGGCCGAGGCCGCCCCGGACAAGCGGATGACCGCCCGCGGCATCGAGGTCGGCCACATCTTCTACTTCGGCGAGAAGTATTCCAAGCCCATGGGCGCCAAGGTGACGGGCCCCGACGGCAAGGACGTCATCGTCCACATGGGCTCCTATGGCGTCGGCGTCTCGCGCCTGGTGGGCGCGATCATCGAGGCCAGCCACGACGAGGCCGGCATCATCTGGCCGCAGAGCGTCGCGCCCTTCGGGGCCGCCGTGGTCAACCTGCGGCCGGGCGAGGCCACCGTCGACGAGGTGGCCGAACAGGCCTACCGCGCGCTGGCCGACCGTGGCCTGGAGCCCTGCCTGGACGACCGCGACGAGCGGCCGGGCGCCAAGTTCGCCTCGCTGGACCTCGTTGGTGTGCCCTGGCAACTGATCGTCGGCCCCAAGGGCGTCGCCGAGGGCGTGGTGGAGATCAAGCGCCGGGCCACCGGCGAGCGCCAGACCCTGCCGCTCGACCAGGCGCTCGCCGCCATCTGCGCCGGATGAGCGAGGCCGCCGCCCCCGTCGGCGGGCGCGCCCCGCCGTTCGGCCTGTGGGAGCGCATGCTCGCCGGCCGCTACCTGCGCGCCAAGCGCAGCCAGGGCGGCGTGGCGCTGATCTCGATCATCTCCTTCATCGGCATCATGCTGGCGGTGGCCACGCTGATCATCGTGATGAGCGTGATGAACGGCTTCCGGGCCGAGCTCCTGGGCCGCATCCTGGGCTTCAACGGCCATGTCTTCGTCACCGGCCCGGTGCTCGACGGCGAGGCCCGCGACCCCGCCGTCCAGCGCGTCCTAAAGGTGCCCGGCGTGCGCCAGGCGGCCCCCGTGGTCGAGGCCCAGGCCATCGCCATGGGTCCCACCCAGATCTCCGGGGCCATCGTCCGCGGCCTCGCGCCCCGCGACCTGCAGGCAACCGCCATCGTCGCCGGCAACATCACCCGCGGCTCCCTGCGCGGCTTCGGCGAGGGTGAATACGGCGGCGACGTGATCCTGGTGGGCGACCGCCTGGCCCAGGCCCTGGGCGTGGGCCCCGGCGACACGCTCACCCTGATCTCCCCCAGCGGCGGCGCCACGGCGTTCGGCGGCACGCCCCTGCAAAAGCCCTACACCGTGGGCGGCGTGTTCAGCGTCGGCATGAGCCAGTACGACCAGGCCTACATCTACATGCCCTTCGAGCAGGCCCAGCTGTTCTTCGGCCGCGAAGGGACCGCCGACGTCATCGAGATCAAGGTGGCCGATCCGGACAAGGCGCCCCGCCTGAAGGCCGCCATCAACCGCGCCGCCGGCCCCGCCGCCCTGGTCACCGACTGGACCCAGCGCGACAGCTCCTTCTGGGGCGCGCTGAAGGTGGAGCGCAACGTCATGCGCCTGATCCTGATGCTGCTGGTGGCCATCGCCGCCATGAACATCATCTCGGGCCTGGTCATGCTGGTGAAGAACAAGGGCCGCGACATCGCCATCCTGCGGACCATGGGGGCGGGGCAGGGGTCGATCCTGCGGATCTTCTTCATGTCCGGCGCCTCGATCGGCGTGCTGGGCACGCTCGCCGGCCTGCTGATCGGCGTGGTGTTCTGCACCTTCATCGGCGAGATCCAGCAGTTCGTGGAGTGGGCCACCGGCCAGGCGGTGTTCTCCTCCGACGTCTACTTCCTCGAGCGCATCCCGGCCAAGGTCGACTGGATGGAGGTGGTGATCATCACCTCCTGGGCGCTCGGCATGAGCTTCCTGGCCACCCTGCCGCCGGCCTGGCGGGCCTCGCGCCTCGATCCGGTGGAGGCGCTCCGCTATGAGTGAGACCGTCCTCTCAATCCGCGGCCTGGAGCGCACCTACGAGACGGCCGCCGGCGGACTGACCGTCCTGCGGGGCGTCGACCTCGACCTGCACGCCGGCGAGATCGTCGGGCTGATCGGCCCCTCGGGCTCGGGCAAGTCGTCCCTTCTCCACGCCGCAGGTCTGCTCGAGCACCCCAACGCCGGGCGGATCAGCGTCCTTGGCCAGGACTGCACGGACCTCTCCGACGCCCAGCGCAGCCGGGTGCGCCTGGCCACCGTCGGCTTCGTCTACCAGTTCCATCACCTGCTGCCGGAGTTCTCGGCGGTGGACAACGTGGCCCTGCCGCAGATGATCGCCGGCAAGCCGCGCAAGGCCGCCCAGGACCGCGCCCGCACCCTCCTGGAAGAGCTCGGCCTCAGGGATCGCGCCAACCACCAGCCGGCCCAGATGTCCGGCGGCGAGCAGCAGCGGGTGGCGATCGCCCGGGCCCTGGCCAACAGGCCGCGCCTGCTGCTGGCCGACGAGCCCACCGGCAACCTCGACCCGACCACCTCGGCCGCCGTGTTCGAGAACCTCTACGCGCTTGCCCGCCGCGAAGGCGTCGCCGCCCTCGTCGCCACCCACAACCTCGAACTCGCCCGCCACATGGACCGCGTCTTCGCCCTCAAAGACGGCCACTTGGAGCCCCAGGGCTGACGCAGACCCTTGCCTCCCACGTCCGCAGGACGGGGGAGGGGGACCGTCGGCCGAGGCGCAGCCGAAGAGCCGATGGTGGAGGGGGCGACCGATTGCACCGGACAAGACCGATCTGTGTGGCAGGCCGCGGACCAGGCCCTTGCCGGCCGCCGCCCCCTCCGTCACGCGCTCTTCGGCGCGCGCCACCTCCCCCGTCCTCTGCGGGACGGGGGAGGCAAGAGGCCCCCCTTCACGACTCCGCCGATCGGCGTAACCTTGCTCCGCCGGCGGGGAGGCGGCGGCCCTGGACGCGGAACTGGCCTTCTTCGCCGTGGACGCGGTCACGGCCGCCCTGGCGGTGCTGATCGGCGCGCGCCTGTTCCTCGCCGGCCCGACCTCCGCGGCCGGCCAGCTCGTCGGCTTGATCGCGCTCGCCATCGTCGCTCACGTCGTGCTCGGCCGGGCCGACTACGCGCCCTGGATGGCGCCCGCCTATCGCCTGGAGGTCGGCCCCTGGCGACCGGCGCTGAACCTCGTACGCAACGCCGGGCCGGGGCTCTTCATGCTGCTGGCGCACCGGCTGTTCAGTGAGCGGCCTCGGGTCCCGCCGCCCCTGCTGGCCCTGTTCGCCCTGCAGCTCTTCCTGGAAGAGCCCGTCCAGGCCTTCCTGCCAGCGGGGACCGTCCTGCCCCGGCTGCTGGCCGAGGCCGCGCCCACCGCCCTGCAGGCGTTGTTCGCCGGCCTCGCCGTCTTCTGGACGGTGGAAAGCTGGCGCCACGACCTCGTCGAGCCCCGCCGCGGCGCCCGCCTGGTCCTGGCGGTCGTGCTCGGCGCCAACGCCGTCGCCTCCAGCATCCTGCTGCGGGTGGTCATCCCGGCCGACACCATCGCCAACTACCGCGGCCACCAGGTGCTCAGCCTGGCGCATCTCGCCACCCTGGCGGGGCTCGCCTTCGTCTTCCTGCGCGCCGACGCGCTGGCCCAGGTCCTGCCGCCCGGTCCACGGCCACGGACGGCTCCGGTCGCGGACGGGCGCGACGACCGAGACCTGGCCGCGCTGCGCGGTCTCATGGCGGCCGGCGCCTACGCCGAGGCGGGGCTGTCGCTCCACGCCCTGGCCGCCCGCCTGGCCATCCCAGAGTACCGCCTTCGGCGGCTGATCCACGAGGGACTCGGCCACCGCAACTTCAACGCCTTCCTCCACGAGCATCGCATCGCCGAAGCCTGCCGCCAGCTCGCCGACCCCGCCCTGCGCCGCACGCCGATCCTGACCATCGCGCTTTCGGTCGACTACAGCTCGGTGAACACCTTCAACCGCGGCTTCCGCGAGGCGAGGGGACTCACGCCCTCGGAGTTCCGGGCCCGCGCCTCGGCGCAGCCCCCGGCGGATCCGGCTCCCGCCGCAGCCGACGCCCTCACCGAAACCTGAAATCCAGCGCCATTTTCTGCGGGGCGAGCCGCCCTTGCAGGTCCTGGTGAGACATCGGCCGCGCGGCCGCGGCAGCGTCGCGCCCGGTCCCCACGCCTGGGGACGCCGGGAGGCCGCCGATGGGTGCGCGCAAGTTCTACCTCGACTGGCTGCGGGTGATCGCCTTTGGCCTGCTCATCCTCTTCCACACGGGCCTTCTCTACGGGACCTGGACGTACAACCTGAAGAGCCCCCGCATCATCCCGGCTATGGACTGGCCGCTCAGCGCGCTCGGCGCCTGGCGCATGGTCATGCTGTTCGTGATCTCCGGCGTGGCCAGCCGCTTCCTGATCCAGAAGCTGGGGGCGGGCGGGTTCGCCTGGAACCGGCTGGTGCGCCTGCAGCCGGTCATCCTGTTCGGGATGTTCGTGGTCATCCCGCCGCAGACCTGGGTCGAGCTGACCGCCAAGGGGGTCACCCACCAGGACTACCTCGGTTTCTGGCTTGGCTCCTATCTGGCCGCCGACCAAACCCTGGTGGCGCCGCTGGGCAAGACCATGCCCACCTGGGACCACCTGTGGTTCCTGGTCTACCTCTTCGCCTACGCCATGGTCCTGGCGGCGGTCTTCCCCCTCATCGGGCGCACGCGCCAGGCGCGGATCGGGGCGGGCGTGCCGGTTGCCGCGTTCCTCCTGCTCCCCGCCCTCTGGGGCGCCTTCGCCCGGGTGGCCATGGACCGCTGGTGGCCGCAGACCTGGGACTTCGTGCATGACGGCGGCGCCCACCTCCTGTGGGCCGGAGCCTTCGTGACAGGCGTGCTCCTGGCGGGCCGTGACGATGTCTGGCGCCTTCTGGCGGCGCGCCGTCGCCCCGTGGCGCTCGCCGCTGTCCTGCTGCTCGCGGTGAGCCTCGCCTGCCGCGCGTGGGCGGTCTCCGGCCCGCCGCACGGGCTGGGGTCCGTCGCCTACTGGATCAGCGACGGGATCTACGGCTGGATCATGGTGCTGGCGGTGTTCGGATATGCGGTCCGCCACCTGAACCGCGACTCAGCGGCCCTGCGCTACCTGAACGAGGCCATCCTGCCGATCTACGTGCTGCACCAGCCCATCCTGCTCGCCGCCGCCTGGCTCCTCTTTCCCCTGGCCCTCCCGCTGCCCCTGGAAGGCGCGCTCTTGGCCCTGATCACCCTCGCCGGCGCCCTGGCCCTCCACCACCTCGCCATCCGCCCCTTCCCCCCGCTCCGCTTCCTCTTCGGCCTCAAGCCCTTGCCTCGCATCTCCTCGCCGACCTAGACCGTCCCCAACCCCGATCGTCATCCCCGGGCTTGTCCCGGGGACCCATGAACACCTGATAAGGCCGCTGATGTGCAGGTGGCGCCGTCCCGCCCTTCTGGAGCCGCGGAGATCATGGGTCCCCGGGACAAGCCCGGGGATGACGGCTGGGAAGAGGGGCGACGTTAGTAGCTTTGCTCGCGGGGGCTCAGGTGCGCCAGCGGCCCTTCCTCGCGTATCAGCGCCGGAAACAGGTCGTCCCACGTCGGGTTCTCGCGTTCGATCAAATTGATCTTCCACGCACGGGGGTAGCGCTTGAGCGCCTTCTCGCGTTGGATCGCGCTCAGGATATCCTCGTGCGCCTCGAACCAGACCAGCCGCTTCACGCCATATCGGCTGGTGAACCCGCCGCGTGTCTCCGCCCGATGCTCCGAGACCCGCTGCACCAGTTGGCTGGTCACCCCTACGTAAAGCGTACCATGCCGGCGGCTCGCGAGCATGTAGACCGCATTCATCACCCGCCGCCGAACCGCGTCGCGCCGTCCTCCCCGATCACGCACTGCGGGTTCCAGGCGACCTCCCACATGTGCCCGTCGGGGTCGGCGAAATAGCCCGAGTAGCCGCCCCAGGGCGCGTCTTCCGGCGGCTTGGTGGCCGTCGCGCCGGCCGCGAGCGCCTGCGCGAAGGTGGCGTCCACCTCGGCCTTGCTGCGCTCGTTGATGGCCAGGGTGATCCCGCTGAAGCCGCCGTCCACCGGCCGCCTCGCATCCGCCGCCAGGTCGTCGCGGCCGAACAGCGCCAGGCCCAGGCCCGGCAGCTGGTAGAAGCAGACCTCGTCCAGCGCCGTCTGCGGCCGCCAGCCGAGCCCGTCCTCGTAGAACCGCCGCGCGAGGGGGAGGTCGGCGACGCCCAGGGTGATGAGAGAGATTCGCTGTTCCATGAGCTACCGCTTGGCGCTCCAGGCCTCGACCTGGTCGGCGGGCGAGGCAGCGCCATTCTCCAGCTGATCCATCAGCGCCAGCCAGGCCTTGCCGGCCGCTTCCTGCTCCGCCTCGGTATGGGTCAGGTGCATCTCGTAGACGTACTCTCCGAACCGGGCCACGAGCATGATCTGAACCCGTCCGTCGCTGTCCAGCCAGCTGCGCGTCGCCACCTCCGCGGTCCGTCGAGGGCGACTGAGGCGGCGCGCCACACCCGACTCCGCCTCCGCGGCCTTGATGCGCGCCTCGAACACCTTGCGGTCATCCGAGGTGTCGGGCGTGCGCGTCACGAACACCGTCAGCCAGCTCTCCTGGCCGGCCAGGTGGCAGGCGAGGTCCAGGCTCTCGTCCGACGGGTCGAGCAGGAGCACGCGGCTCCGGCCAAAATCGCCGTACTGGGTTGGGCAGACGTAGCCGGACCCGCGGAACACGAGCCCGCCGCCCGGCCCCGGGCGCAGAAACCTGCCGTCGGGGCCGTAGAACGCGATGGTGTCGCCGCGCTTGAAATCCTGCGGCCGGAACAGCATGGCTTGGGGCCCGCCGAGCGTCTCGACGGCGAGGTTCACGGTCCCGCCGGCCTGCTGGTGCGTCGCCAGGGCCTCGAGACGGGCCTCGAGCAGGTCCTTGAGGTCCTGCGCCACGGTTTCGGCCGACGGCGGCCCATCGTAGGTTCTGACCAGCAGGTGCAGGTCTTCGTCCACGCCGACCAGGTGGTAGACCGGCGGCCGGGTCACGGTCGGCAGGCCGCGTCGGCTCCGGTTCCACTCGGCGGCGTCTACCAGCGAGGGACCGCTCACAACTACGAAGTAGTCGGTGCGTTCAGGCGTGGTGATGAGCTGGCGCGCGCCCGCTGGCCCGCCGGCGTGGATGGTCCACACGCGGTCCTCAGCCGCGAAGCGCGCGACGGGACAGCCCCCGGCCGGCGCCTCGGCGGGAAGGGCGCCGCTCCCGCTCAGGTCCTGCAGCGCCAGGAACGTCGCAGCCATCAGTGACGCGGCCGAAGTCTCGCTGAGCGGCCCCTTCAGCGGAAGCGGCTGCCCCGCCGCGGCCGGCTGGGCGCGGGCGCAGGCGCCCGGATCGGGCAGGGTCTGGAACATGGTTGCGGCGTCGGGCGCAGCCGCAGCTGCCAGCAAGGCGAGGGCGGCGAGGGCGGCGTGCAGTGACATGTTAGCTCCCGTTACGGTTGCTGGGATAGCGGAGCTTGACGCGGAACAAAACAGGAAATAGGAACATTCACCGAACATCCACAGCAGGAACGCCGCACATGGCCCGTCTCGCCCGCGAATCACTGGCTTTTGCCTCGGTCGCCAGCTTTGTCTGGATGATGTGCGCAGTGGCGGCTCACGTGGGGTGACGCCATGAGCCGGATGGGGGAGAAGGCCGGGTTGAACGAGGAAGGTCTAGGCTTCGTCCACCTGCGGGTCCGCTCCGCCTATTCGCTGCTCGAAGGGGCGATCAAGGCCGACAAGATCGGCGCGCTCGCCCAGGCCGACGGGATGCCGGCCGTCGGGATCTGCGACCGCGCCAACCTGTTCGGCGCCTTGGAGTTCTCCGTCGCCACCAAGGGGGCAGGGGTCCAGCCGATCATCGCCTGCGCCCTGCCGGTTTCCGGGATCGGCGAGCGCCCGCCCGAACGCTGGGCGAAGACCCCGACCGTGGTGCTGATCGCCCAGAGCGAGAAGGGCTACCTGAACCTCTGCGAGCTCTCCTCCATCGCCTATGTGGAGAACGACGGGACCGAGGAGCCGCATGTCCCCTGGACCAAGGTCGCCGAACGGGCCGAGGGCCTGATCCTGTTGTCGGGCGGGCCCGACGGGCCGGTGGACAACCTGCTGGCGGCCGGCAAGGTGAAGGAAGGTCGCGCGGCGCTTTCCGAGATGCACCGGGCCTTCGGCGACCGCTTCTACGTGGAGCTGCAGCGTCACGGCGCGCCGGCGGAGGCGGCCGCCGAGGGCGAGCTCGTGGCCTTCGCCTATGACGAGGACGTGCCGCTCGTCGCCACCAACGACTGCTATTTCGCCAAGGCCGCCATGTACACGGCGCACGATGCGCTGCTCTGCATCGCGGACGGCAGCTTCATCGGCCAGGACGAGCGCCGGCGGATCACGCCGGAACATTGGTTCAAGCCCGCCGCCGAGATGCGGACCCTGTTCGCCGACCTGCCCGAGGCCTGCGACAACACCCTCGACATCGCCCGGCGCTGCGCCTTCCTGGTGGCTAAGCGCGACCCGCTGCTGCCCAGCTTCCCGACCGAGGGCGGGCGCTCGGAGGCCGAGGAACTGGCCCACCAGGCCCGCGAAGGCCTGAAGATGCGGATGGCCCGCGGCCAGGCCAACGCCTTCCCCGCGGAGGAGTACGAGGCGAGGCTCGAGCGGGAGATCGGTGTGATCACCCAGATGGGGTTCCCCGGCTACTTCCTGATCGTGTCGGACTTCATCAAGTGGGCGAAGGCGCACGACATTCCGGTGGGGCCGGGCCGGGGCTCGGGGGCGGGTTCGCTCGTGGCCTACGCGCTGACGATCACCAACCTCGATCCGCTGCGCTACGGCCTGCTGTTCGAGCGCTTCCTGAACCCCGAGCGGGTCTCCATGCCCGACTTCGACATCGACTTCTGCCAGGAGCGGCGGGAGGAGGTGATCTCCTACGTCCAGCAGCGCTACGGCCGCGACCGCGTGGCGCAGATCATCACCTTCGGCACCCTGCAGGCGCGCGCCGTGCTGCGCGACGTCGGGCGTGTGCTGCAGCTGCCGCTCGGCCAGGTGGACCGCCTGGCCAAGATGGTGCCGGCCAACCCGGCCAATCCGGTGACGCTGGCCCAGGCCATCGACATCGAGCCCCGGCTGAAGGAGGCGCGGCGCGAGGACGAGGGGGTCGCGCGCCTGCTCGACATCGCCTTGCAGCTGGAAGGCCTCTACCGCAACGCCTCGACCCACGCCGCCGGCGTCGTCATCGGCGACCGTCCGCTGACCGAGCTCACCCCGCTCTACCGCGATCCGCGGTCCGAGCTGCCGGCCACCCAGTTCAACATGAAATGGGTGGAGAGCGCGGGCCTGGTGAAGTTCGACTTCCTCGGCCTGAAGACCCTGACCGTCATCGACCGGGCGCTGAAGTACCTGGAGAAGCGCGGCGCCCGGGTCGAGATGGAGACCCTGCCGCTCGACGACCCCAAGACCTACGAGCTGATGAGCAACGCCCAGACGGTGGGGGTCTTCCAGCTCGAAGGGCAGGGGATGCGCGACACCCTGCGCCAGCTGCGGCCCAACTCCATCGAGGACGTGACCGCCATCGGGGCGCTCTACCGCCCCGGCCCGATGGACAACATCCCGGCCTTCGTGGACTGCAAGTTCGGCCGCAAGCCCATCGACACCCTGCACCCGACCCTGGCGCCGGTGCTGAACGAGACCTACGGCATCATCGTCTACCAGGAACAGGTGATGCAGATCGCCCAGATCCTGGCGGGCTACAGCCTGGGCGAAGCCGACCTTCTCCGCCGCGCCATGGGCAAGAAGAAGAAGGAGGAGATGGACGCGCAGCGGGCGCGCTTCGTCGCCGGCGCCGAGCAGAACGGCATCCCGCCGGCCCAGTCCGGCGCCATCTTCGACCTCGTGGACAAGTTCGCGGGCTACGGCTTCAACAAGTCGCACGCCGCGGCCTACGCCTTCATCAGCTACCAGACCGCCTGGCTCAAGGCGAACGCGCCGGTGGAGTTCTTCGCCGCCTCGATGAGCCTCGATATCGCCAACACCGACAAGCTCTCGGTCTTCTACCAGGACGCCAAGCGCTTCGGCGTGAAGATCTGTCCGCCGGACGTGAACCGGTCGGCCGCCGACTTCGAGGTGGAGAACGGCGAGGTGCTCTACGCGCTCGGCGCCATCCGCAACGTCGGCATGCAGGCCATGCAGCACGTGGTCGAGGTGCGTCGCGAGGGCGGTCCGTTCCGGGACATCTTCGACTTCGTGGAGCGCGTCGATCCCAAGCAGGTCAACAAGCGCACCTTCGAGACCATGGCCCGGGCCGGGGCCTTCGATTCCATCCACCCGAACCGCGCCCAACTGGTGGAGGCCGCCGACCTGCTGGTCAGCTTCTCGCAAACCGTCGCCAACCAGCGGGCGTCGGACCAGGCCGTGCTGTTCGGCGACGCCACCGACCAGCTGGCTGCGGCCCAGAAGAAGAAGATGCCCAGGCGCGAGCCCTGGACGCCCACCGAGCGCCTCGACGAGGAGCTGGCGGCGATCGGCTTCTACCTCTCCGGCCATCCGCTCGAGGACATGATCGAGGCCCTGCGCCGCAAGCGCACGGACCTCTACTCCGACGCCGTGGCCAAGGCGCTCGGCGGGGCCGAGGCGCTGCGCATGGCCGGCATCGTGCGGCGCAAGCTCGAGAAGCCGGGCCGCACCGGCGAGAAGTTCGCCTTCGTCACCCTGTCGGACCCGACCGGCGAGTACGAGGTGCTGTTCCCGCCCGAGACCCTGCGGCGCTGCCGCGATTTCCTGGAGCCGGGCAAGGCGGTGTCGATCCGGGTCCGGGCCAAGGCCAGCGAGGGCGAGGTCCGCTTCTTCGGCGACGACGCCATGCCCGTGGAGAAGGCCGTCGAGAACGCCGTCGCCGGCCTGCGCGTCCACGTGGCGCCCCGCAGCGCCGAGATCGAGGCCCTGAAGAAGCGTCTGGAGGGGGTGACCGACCCGCGCGGCGGTGAGATCCTGCTGGTCGCCGGCCTGGGCCAGGGGCGCGAGGTGGAGCTGAAGCTCCCCGGTCGCTTCACCTTGAACGGCGCCGTGCGCGGGGCGCTCAAGACCGCGCCCGGCGTGGTGTTCGTGGAGGATCTCTAGAGGAAGGAGAAGCGTGCCATGTTGCGTCCCGTCCTGATCATCGCCGCCGCCCTCGCGACGGCCGCCCCCGCCGCCGCCCAGAGCTACGGAACCTTCGCCCCCGGCCAGAGCAAGCCCGGCGGCTACGGCACCTTCGCGCCCGGCGGTCCCAAGCCCTACCAGCCGAAGTCCTACGGCGTCCCCAGTCCGACCGCCCCGGCGGCCGGCGCCCCGCGGACCTACGCCCCCTATGCTCCGACGGCGCCAACTTCGCCCGCCTTCGCGCCTTACGAGCCCTGGAAGCCCAGCTCCACCACCAGCCTCTTCGGTCCCGACGGCAAGCCGAAGCGGCGCTAGGCGGCGGCCGGTCTCCCCGGCTTGATTTTCCGGCGCTTTCACCCTAAATGCGCCGCTCCAATCCACACGCAGGTGTGCGGCCAGGTCGGGGAGACATCCCGGCCCGTCCGTTCCGGTCCTCTTCGGAGGGTTTGCCTGCGGCGGTTCAACCGGAAGAAAGAGAAGACACAGACGATGGCTCTGCCTGAATTTTCCATGCGCCAGCTGCTCGAAGCCGGTGCGCACTTCGGCCACCAGACGCACCGCTGGAACCCGAAGATGGAGCGCTACATCTTCGGCAGCCGCTCCAACATCCACATCATCGACCTGTCGCAGTCGATCCCGCTGCTGCACCAGGCTCTGGTGAAGGTTCGTGAAGTCGCCGCCTCGGGCGGCCGCATCCTGTTCGTCGGCACCAAGCGCCAGGCGTCCGAGCCGATCGCCACCGCCGCCCGCCGCTGCGCCCAGTACTACGTCAATCACCGCTGGCTGGGCGGCACGCTCACCAACTGGCGCACCGTGTCGGGGTCCATCGCCCGCCTGCGCGAGCTGGAAGGCCTGGTGGACAGCGAGGGCCAAGGCCGCTCCAAGAAGGAGCTGCTGACGCTCACCCGCGAGAAGGACAAGCTCGAGCTGAGCCTCGGCGGCATCAAGGACATGGGCGGCATCCCCGACCTGATGTTCGTGATCGACACCAACAAGGAAGCGATCGCGATCCAGGAAGCCCGGAAGCTGAACATCCCGGTGATCGCCATCCTGGACACCAACTGCAACCCGGACGGCATCACCTATCCGATCCCGGGCAACGACGACGCCGCTCGCGCCATTCAGCTCTACTGCGACCTGATGGCCGACGCGATCCTCGACGGCCTGGCCGCCGGTCATGCGGCCTCGGGCGTCGACCTCGGCGCCTCGGAGGCCCCGATCGAGCCGGCGCTCGCCCGTGAGCTTACGCCGGAAGCCGCCGAAGCCCCGGCCGCTGACGCCCCCGCGGCCGAGGCCGGCGCCGAAGCCGCGCCCGAGCAGCAGTAATCGGCCCGCCGGGCGCAGCTGCCCGGCGGTCACACCACCTTGATGGCGGGTCCCCATGGCGGGGGCCCGTCGGATTTCAGATTGAAGGAGCTGACCATGGCGGAAATCACCGCTGCGCTGGTCAAGGACCTGCGCGAGAAGTCCGGCGCGGGCATGATGGACTGCAAGAAGGCCCTGCAGGAGAACAACGGCGACCTCGAAGCGTCGATGGACTGGCTGCGGACCAAGGGTCTGTCCAAGGCCGCCAAGAAGTCCGATCGCGCCGCCGCGGAAGGCCTGGTGGCCGGCCTCGTCTCCGATCACGGCCGCAAGGGCGTCCTGATCGAGCTCAACGCCGAGACCGACTTCGTCGCCAAGAACGACAAGTTCCAGGCTGCCGCCCGCAACATCGCGGCCACCGCCATCGCGCTGAATTCGCTCGAGCAACTCCACGAGGCGAAGACCGCCGAAGGCGAGGTGATCAACGACATGATCACCAACCTGATCGCGACCATCGGCGAGAACATGCGCCTGCGCCGCACGGCCAAGCTGGAAGTCGAGCAAGGCGCCGTCGCCCTCTACCTTCACAATGTGCAAGGTGAAGGCGTGGCCCGTCTTGGCGTGCTGGTGGCCCTGGAAGGCGCCGGCGACCAAGCCAAGCTGAAGGAAGTCGGACGCCGCATCGCCATGCACGTGGCGGGCACCCCGACCCCGCCTCTGGCGCTGAACTCCGACGAGCTCGACCCGGCGGTCGTGGCCAAGGAGCGCGAGATCCAGACCCAGACGGCGATGGAATCCGGCAAGCCGCGCGAGATCGCCGAGAAGATGGTCGAGGGCCGCATCCGCAAGTGGCAGGAGGAGGTCGTCCTCCTGAAGCAACCCTTCGTGATGAACCCGGACCAGACGATCGAGCAACTGATCGCCGAGACGGCCAAGGAAACGGGCTCTCCGGTGTCGGTGAAGGGCTTCGTGCGCTTCGCGCTCGGCGAGGGCGTCGAGAAGACCGAAGGCCCGGACTTCGCGTCCGAGGTGGCCTCGATGACCGGCCAGGCCTAACAGCCTCCGGCGAAAAACAAGGGCGCGGCCGCGTCGACGCGGTTCGCGCCCTTGGTATATCTACTTCCCCGCTCTCAAGACGGATCGCCGATGCCCGACGCCCCGCCGCGCTACAAACGTGTCCTGCTCAAGGTCTCGGGCGAGGCCCTGATGGGCGACCAGCCCTTCGGCATCGACACCGGGGTTCTGGATCGGACGGCGCATGACATCGCCGAGGTGGTGAAGTCCGGCGTTGAGCTCTGCCTGGTGATCGGCGGCGGCAACATCTTCCGCGGCGTCTCGCTGGCGGGCCGGGGCATGGAGCGGGCCCAGGCCGATTACATGGGCATGCTGGCCACGGTGATGAACGCGCTGGCGATGCAGGGCGCGCTTGAGAAGATCGGCGTCTATACCCGGGTGCAGTCGGCGATCCCGATGGAGGCGATCTGCGAGCCCTACATCCGCCGCCGCGCGCTGCGGCACCTCGAGAAGGGCCGGGTCGTAATCTTCGCCGCTGGCGTCGGGGCGCCCTTCTTCACGACGGACACGGGCGCCGCCCTGCGGGCCGCCGAGATGGGCTGCGACGCCCTCTTCAAGGGCACCAGCGTCGACGGCGTCTATACCGCCGACCCCAAGAAGGATCCGTCTGCGGAGCGCTACGAAACGCTGGACTACCAGACGGTGCTCGCCAAGGACCTGCGCGTGATGGACGCTTCGGCCACCAGCCTGATGCGCGACAGCGGCATCCCGATCGTGGTGTTCTCGATCCGCGAACGGGGAAATTTCATGAAGGTGCTGAACGGGCAGGGGGTCTATACGACCATCGCCTGAGGCCCTTTCGAGACTAGGTTCAAGAGACGGGAGACACGTCCATGGCCACTACCGAGAAGCCGGTCCTGTCGAAGTACAGGGATCGGATGGACAAGGCGGTCGCCGCCCTGAAGGAGGAGTTCGGCAGCCTGCGTACGGGTCGGGCTTCCGCCAGCCTGCTCGATCAGGTGCATGTGGAAGCCTACGGCTCCTCCATGCCGCTGAACCAGGTGGCCGCAGTGAGCGTGCCCGAGGCGCGAATGCTCTCGGTGAACGTGTGGGACCGGGGCATGGTGGTCTCGGTAGAAAAGGCGATCCGCAGCGCGGGGTTGGGCCTCAACCCTGTGGTCGATGGCCAGAACCTGCGCATCCCGATCCCGCCGCTCACCGAAGAGCGCCGGAAGGACCTCGCCAAGATCGCGGGCAAGTACGCCGAGCAGCAGAAGATCGCCGTGCGCAACGTCCGCCGCGACGCCAACGACGACCTGAAGAAGGCGGAGAAGGACGGCGTCATCAACCAGGACGAACAGAAGCGGATGGAGACGGAGGTGCAGAAGATGACCGACGAATCCATCAAGAGAATCGACGAAGCCTTGAAGACCAAGGAACAAGAGATCATGCAGGTCTAGAACCTGACCGTCGCCCAGGATCAAAGCCGCATGGCCGCCCAGAAGAAGCATCCCGCCGATGGCGCGCCCGCCGAAGGCGCGGCGGCCCCGCTGCACGTGGCCATCGTCATGGACGGCAATGGCCGCTGGGCGAAGAAGCGCGGCCTGCCGCGCACCCTCGGTCATAGGGCGGGCGTGGACGCCCTCAAGCGGACGGTTTCCGCGGCGGCCGAGCTCAACATTCGATGGCTGACCGTATTCGGCTTCTCGACCGAGAACTGGAGCCGCCCGGCGGCCGAGGTCGCCGAGTTGATGGCGCTGCCCAAGCGCTACTTCGAGAGCGACATCGCCCGCCTGGAGCGGGAGGGCGTGCAAGTCCGGGTGATCGGTCGGCGCGAGGGGCTCTCGCCTGAGCTCGTGCGCATCATCGAGGACGCCCAGGCCCGCACCGCTCACAACGACCGCTTCTTCCTCAACATCGCGTTCAACTACGGCGGCCAGGCCGACATCGCGCAGGCCGCGCGCCGTTTCGCCGAAGAGGTGGCGGCCGGCCGCGCGTCGCCCGCGGACCTGACCGAGCAGGTCTTCGCCAACCAGCTCGCCACGGCCGGCTCGCCGCCGCCGGACGTGATCATACGCCCCTCCGGCGAGCAGCGGCTGTCCAACTTTCTGCTCTGGGAAGCCGCCTACGCCGAGCTGGTCTTCCAGGACGTGCTGTGGCCGGACTACGGCCATGAGCACCTGAAGGCGGCGCTGGACGCCTTCGCCGCCCGGGATCGCCGCTATGGGGCCCTCGCGGCCGATGACGTCCTTGCCGCCGGCTAGGCGCTTCGACTGGTCCAACCTCGGGCTCCGCATCGCTTCGGCCGTGGTGCTGGTGCCCGGGGCGCTGTTCGCCACGTGGATCGGCGGCTGGGTGTTCCTCGTCGTGATCGCGGTGGCTGTAGCCCTGCTGGCGATTGAATGGGGCGGCATGAGCGCGCCCTACGCCCCCGTACGCGTTTCCCTGGCTGTGACGGTGGCCGTGCTCTCGGCCGTGTTCCTGACGCATCAGGACCAGTTCCTGCTCGCCTGGCTCGCCATGTTCGTCGGCGCCGCGGCCGCGGCGCTGGTGGCGCGTGGCGTCTCGGAACGTCCGGCGGACGCCGCCCTGGGCGTGCTCTACATCGCGCCGGCCTGCATCTGCCTGGTCTGGCTGCGCGACACCGACCACACCATGTCGCACCAGGGCCATTGGTGGACCCTCATGCTGTTCGCCGTGACCTGGGCCGCCGACATCGGGGCTTACGCGGTGGGAAGCACGCTCAAGGGTCCGAAGCTGTGGCCGCGCTTCTCGCCGAACAAGACCTGGTCAGGCTTCATCGGCGGCCTCGCGGCCGCCATGGCGGTGGGAACGCTGATGTCGGCCTGGTCGGTGTTTCAGCTGAACCTTGCCGCCGCCGCCCTCATTGGCCTGCTGGTGGGCTTCGCCACCATGGCCGGGGATCTCTGGGAGTCAGCGATCAAGCGCCGTTTCGGGGTGAAGGATTCCGGCGACCTGATCCCGGGCCACGGCGGCCTGCTCGACCGGGTGGACGGCCTCATGTTCGCCGTGGTGGTGATGTCCGCTGCGCGCCTCGTCAATCACTGGGGGTGGGGACATTGAGCCTGCCGCGCAAGGTCTCCGTCCTGGGCTCCACCGGCTCCGTCGGCGTCTCGACGCTCGACCTGCTGGAAAAGGCGGCCGTGCCGGTGGAGATGATCGCGCTGGCGGCGGGCCGCAACGTAGCCAAGCTCGCGGAGCAGGCGCTGCGCTGGCGCCCCCAGGTCGCGGTCATTCAGGACGAGAGCTGCCTGCCGGAGCTTCGTGCTCGCCTGGACGGCTCGGGCGTGCGCGCCGCCGCGGGCGCCTCGGCAGTGACCGAGGCGGCGGCAATGGACGCCCAGTGGGTGATGTCGGCCATCGTGGGTTTCGCGGGCCTGGCTCCAACCCTGGCGGCGGCTCGGACCGGCGCGGTTATCGCGCTGGCCAACAAGGAAAGCCTGGTCTGCGCCGGGCCGGCCTTGCTGCGTCGGGCGCGGCTGGCCGGCGGCGCCGTGATTCCCGTCGATTCCGAGCACTCCGCGATCTTCCAGGTGCTGGAGCCGCAGAACGCCCAGCAGGTCCGCCGCCTGATCCTCACCTCGTCCGGAGGGCCGTTCCGCAACGCCACGGCCGAGGAGATGGCTCGCGCCACGCCTGAACAGGCGGTCGCCCACCCCAACTTCAGCATGGGCGCCAAGATTTCGGTCGATTCCGCCACCATGATGAACAAGGGTCTGGAGGTGATCGAGGCCGCCTACCTGTTCGCTATGCCGCCGGAGCAGATCGAGGTCTTGGTCCACCCGCAGCAGATCATCCATAGCCTTGTGGAATACGCGGATGGGTCCAGCCTGGCTCAGCTCGGGCCGCCCGACATGCGCCCGCCGATCGCCTGCGCCTTCGCCTGGCCTGACCGCCTGCCTTGGCCGGCCCCGCGGCTTGACCTGGTGAACAGCGGGCCGCTGACCTTCCATGACCCGGACCAGGATCGTTTCCCGGCCCTGGGAATCGCCAAGGACGCCCTGGCGGCGGGCGGGTGGGCGCCGGCCGCCATGAACGCAGCCAACGAGCGCGCCGTCTCGGCCTTCCTCGACCGGCGGATCGGCTTCCTCGACATCTCAGGCGCGGTCGCCGAGACCCTGGAGCGTATGGACCGCCAGAACCTGTTGGGCGATGGCGGGGATGATCCGGTAGAACTGGCGCGCGCCACGGATGCGGCAGCGCGTCGGGTGGCGGACGAAGTGGTGTCCGGTCTAATGGCGCAAGCCTGATGGAGTCTCGATGATCGGCTTCCTGCAATCCGCCCTGATGTACGTGATCCCGTTCCTGATCGTGCTCGGGGTCGTGGTGACCGTGCACGAACTCGGACACTTCCTGGCGGCGCGCTGGCTGGGCACCAAGATCGACCAGTTCTCCATCGGCTTCGGCAAGCCGATCGCCCAGTGGCGGGACCGGCAGGGGGTGCAATGGCGCATCGGCTGGCTGCCGCTCGGCGGCTACGTGCGCTTCGCCGGCGACGACAACGCCGCCAGCGTGCCCGACGGCGACGATCTAGAGGCGATGCGCCAGGATCTGGTGGCGCGGGAAGGCGAAGGCGCACTCAACCGCTATTTCCACTTCAAGCCGCTGTGGCAGCGCGCAGTGATCACCGCCGCGGGCCCCGTCGCGAACTTCATCCTGGCGATCGCCATCTTCGGCGGGCTTCTGATGGCGATGGGCGAGCCGGTTGCGGCCTCGCGGGTAGAGCGGGTCGAGCCCGGCGCCCCCGCCGAGCGGGCCGGCTTCCGCCCGGGAGACGTGATCCTGGAGGGCGAGGGGCGCGAGATCCCGAACCCCGACGCCGTGAAGCAGCTCATCGTGCTGCGAAGCGGCCTGCCGACTGACTTCACCGTGGAGCGCGCCGGCCGGATCGTCCACCTGACCGTCACGCCGGAGCGCGGCATCGTCCTCGACGGCCTCGGCCGGGTGCAGCGCCTGGGCCGGATCGGCGTCGCGTTCGCCAATACGCCGGTGTCGGTGCGCCGCTATGGACCGCTGGAGGCGGTGGCCGGGGGCGTTGCTCGCACCCGCGACGTCGTCGCCACGACCATCTTCTACCTCGGCCGGATGTTCTCGGGGCGCGAGACGGCCGAGCAGCTCTCCGGCCCGCTCGGCATGGCGCAGATCTCGGGCGAGCTGACGAAGCAGAACGTCGAGGTCTCACACGACGTCGGCAGCTTCGCCCGCAATGGCCTGCTCACCATCCTGGTGCTGGTCGCGAACATCTCGGTGGGCATCGGATTCCTCAACCTGATGCCGATCCCCGTGCTCGACGGGGGACACCTGCTCTTCTATGCGTACGAGGCGCTCGCCCGCCGCCCACTTGCTGCCAAGGTTCAGGCGGCAGGGTACCGGGTGGGCCTTGCACTGGTGCTAGGATTGATGTTGTTCGCGACCTGGAACGATCTGCAGCGCCTGCGTGTGTTCAATCTCTTCGGCGGGCTATTCTCCTAACCCTCCGGATTTCCCAAACGGCTGATTCGATGCACCAACACCGCGCCCGTCGCGCTGCGCTTGCCACAGGCCTTGCCCTGCTTCTGGGCTCGACCGCCCTGGTCGCTCCAGGAGTGGCTCTCGCCCAACAGACTGCGCCGCCTCCGCCGGCTCCCGCCAGCGAGGCCGCCGGCGTGGTCCAGCGGATCATCGTGCGCGGAAACGAACGGATCGAGCAGTCGACCGTCGTCTCGTATCTGCCCATCCAGCCCGGTGAGCCGGTGAATGCGGAGCGCCTCGACCTCGCGCTCAAGACGCTGTTCCAGACCGATCTGTTCGCCGACGTGAAGATCGACTTCCAGGCCGGCGACCTGATCATCACCGTCGTCGAGAACCCGATCATCAACCGGGTCATCTTCGAGGGGAACTCCGGGCTCAAGGAAGACAAGCTGCGCGACGAGGTGAGCGTTCGCCCGCGCGGCATCTTCACGCGCGCCAAGGTTCAGTCGGACGTCCAACGGATCGTCGAACTCTATCGCCGGTCGGGCCGGATCTCGGCGAACGTGACCCCGCAGATCGTCGAGCTGCCGCAGCGCCGCGTGGACCTCATCTTCAAGATCGACGAAGGGCCGAAGAGCGGCGTCCTGCGGGTCAACTTCCTCGGCAACAGGGAGTTCTCGGACAATGACCTGCGCGACGTCGTGGTGACGGAACAGTCGCGCTGGTACCGGTTCTTCTCCAACAACGCAAACTACGACCCGGATCGGCTGGAGTACGACAAGGAGCAGCTGCGCAAGCATTATCGCAACCGCGGCTTCTACGACTTCCGCGTCGCCTCCGCCGTGGCCGAGCTGGCTCCAGACAAGAACGGCTTCGTCGTCACCTACACGCTGGACGAGGGCCGCGAGTACAAGTTCGGCAAGATCAGCGTCGAGACCGAGCTGCAGAAGCTCGACAAGGAAGTCCTGACCGCCCTCGTTCCGCTACGCAGCGGCCAGACCTACGAAGACGAGGCTATCGAGCAGGCGACCGACGCGCTCACCTTCGCTGCGGGCGCCGCTGGCTTCGCCTTTGTGGACGTGCGCCCGCGCTACACGCCCAACCGCGAGACGGGCGTCGTGGACGTGGTGTTCCAGGTGAACGAAGGTCCGCGCGTGTACGTGGACCGGATCGACATCGTCGGCAACACCGCCACCCTCGACTACGTCATCCGGCGCGAGATGAACGTCTCGGAAGGCGACGCGTACAACCGGGCTCTGGTCGATCGCTCGCGCAACCAGATCCGTGCGCTGGGCTTCTTCAAGGACGTCGAGATCACCGAAGTGCCGGGCTCCGCCCCCGACCGCACGGGGCTGCGGGTGCAGGTGGAAGAGCAGCCGACGGGCGAACTCTCGTTCAGCGCCGGCTACTCGTCGGTCGACCAGCTGGTGATCGACCTCGGCGTGACGGAGCGCAACTTCCGCGGCCGCGGCCAGAACGTGCGGGCGCGGGTGTCGCTGGGCTCGCTCCGGCAGCAGGCGGACTTCTCCTTCACCGAGCCGCGGTTCCTCGGTCGGGACCTCGCGGCCGGGCTGGACGCCTACTATTACAAGTACGACCTCACCGAGTACTCGGCCTACAAGACGGAGTCGCTCGGCGCCGGGATCCGGCTGAACTTCCCGCTCAGCCTGAATTCGCGCGGCAGCCTCGGCTACACCTTGCGCACTGACCAGGTGTCGATCGACGACGATCTCTGCAGCCAGAACTTCGTGTCGTCGGTGATCTGCGACCAGCGCGGCTCGTTCCTGACCTCGCTGGTCAGCTACGGCTATCGCCTGGATCGCCGGAACGACTACCTGAACCCCACGCGGGGCTTCTACGTGGCGGCCAACCAGGACCTCGCGGGCGTGGGCGGCGACGTGAACTACCTGCGCACCGAGGTGGATGGCGGCTGGTACCACGGCTTCACGCGGGACTTCATCCTCAGCGTCACTGGGTCGGCGGGCTATATCGACGGCTGGAACGGCGACGTCGTGCGGATCAACGACCGCTTCTTCAAGGGCGGCACCAACTTCCGGGGCTTCGAGACCGCCGGCGTGGGGCCGCGCGACACCTCGCTTGGCCGCCAGGACGCCCTGGGCGGCAAGGCCTACGCCATCGGCGCCGTGGAGCTCACTGTGCCGACCTTCCTACCCGAGCAGTACGGGATCAAGGCAGCGGTGTTCAGCGAGTTCGGCACGGTGGGGCTGCTGGATGACGAGGACAAGCTGTGCCCCAGCGACGGCGGAACGACCTGCCCTCCGGGTACGCGCAATCCGTTCGTGAAGGATGACCTGTCGCTGCGCGCCTCGGCCGGCCTGAGTATCTTCTGGCGTTCGCCCATGGGGCCGATCCGCTTCGACTTCAGCCGAATTTTGGCCAAAGAAGACTACGACAAGACCGAAACCTTCCGGTTCTCCACCTCAACCAGGTTCTAAGCATCATCATGACCTACAAGACTCTCGCCGCGGTCGCGTCCGCCGCCGTCGCGCTCGGCGCGGGCGGCGCCGCCTTCGCGCAGCAAGCCGCTGCGCCGGCCCAGACGAACCAGGCCCCGGCCGTCAGCCACGGGCCCGCGGTTCCTGGCATGTGCATCCTTTCGGTGCAGGGCGCCATCGGTGGTTCGACCGTGGGCCGTCACGTCAGCACGCGAATGGAGCAGATCGTTCAGCAGGTGAACGCCGAGCTGAACGGCGAGCGCACCGCCATCGAGAACGAGGGCAAGACGCTGGAAGGTCAGCGCGCCACCCTCGACCGCACCGCCTTCGAACAGCGCGCCTCGGCCCTTCAGGTGCGCGCCAACGCCCTGCAGCGCCGGGTCGCCCAGCGCGAGCGCGAAGTGTCGGCCACGGAACAGCGCGCCATGGGGCGCGTCGGGCAGGAAATGGAGCCGCTGATCCGGCAGGTCTACCAGCAGCGCCAGTGCAGTGTGCTGCTGAACCGGGACGCGATCGTCATCGCCAACCCCGCCATGGACATCACCCCCGGCGTGATCCAGGCGCTCAACGCCAAGATCACCACCTTCACCATTGAGCGCGAGCGCCTCGACCAGCCCGCCGCCGCCGGCCAGCAGGGCGCTGCGCGTCCGGCCGCCACCCCGGCGCCGGCCACCCGCCGCTAACCAGGGGGAGCGCGGGCCGCGCCCGGCCCGATCAGGACGCCATGCCCGACCCGCGCTTCTTCGAAGACCTCGGACCCGTGTCGCTGGGCGAGCTCGCCCGGTTGACCGGGGCGGAGCTCACCGACCCGGACGCAGCGGACCGTCCGGTACGCGCCGTCGCGGTCCTGGCCCAAGCCCAGCCGGACACGGTCACCTTCCTTTCCGACCGCCGGCACGCAGAGACCCTTCGCCAGTCCCGCGCTGGGGCATGCTTCGTGCCTCCGACCCAGGCCGCCGCAGTTCCGGAGGGTTGCGCCGCCCTCGTCACGTCTGCTCCGCAAGCGGCCTACGCCCTTTCGGCGCAGCGCCTGCATCAGCCCCGGTTGAGCGCCCAGCGAGAGGCTGTCTCCCCTGACGCCCGGCTCGAGGACGCTGTGGTGCTCGGCCCGGGCGTGGTGATCGGGGAGGGGGCGCTGATCGGCCGCGGCACGGTCATCGGCGCGAATTCCGTCATCGGGCCAGGCGTCGCCATCGGCCGCGATTGCCAGATCGGAGCGAACGTCACTATCGGCTTCGCCCTGCTCGGGGACCGGGTGCGCATCCTGGCCGGGGCTGTGATTGGCGAGCCGGGCTTCGGCGCCACCGTAGGGCCCGCCGGCCTGATCGACATCCCGCAGCTGGGGCGGGTGATCCTGCAGGACGGGGTGACGATCGGCGCCAACAGCTGCGTCGACCGGGGCGCCTTTGACGACACGGTGATTGGCGAGAACACCAAGATCGACAACCTGGTGCAGGTCGCCCACAACGTGCGCGTCGGACGCAACTGCGTCATGGCCGCCCATACGGGCATTTCGGGCAGCGTCGTGATCGGCGACGGCGCCCAGTTCGGCGGACGCGCGGGCGTCGCCGACCATGTCACCATCGGCGATGGCGCGCGGGTCGGTGCGGCGGCCGGGGTTATGAAGGACATCCCGGCGGGGGAGACCTGGGGCGGCATGCCGGCCCGGCCGATCCGCAAATGGATGCGCGAGACCGCGTGGCTGGCCAAGATGGCGGCCCGCAAGGAGGGAGCGGAGAATGAGCCGTAAGGCCCCGGTGAAAGACGGAACCGGCGAGATCGACATCACCGAGATCCTGGCGCGCATTCCGCACCGTTATCCGTTCCTGCTGATCGACCGCGCGGAAGAGTACAAGCCGAGCGAGAGCATCATCGGCATCAAGTGCGTGACGGTGAACGAGCCCTTCTTCCAGGGCCATTTTCCGGGCTATCCGGTGATGCCGGGCGTGCTGCTGATCGAGGCTATGGCGCAGACCGGCGCGGTCCTGATGTCGAAGTCGCTCGAGGTCGACACGACCGGCAAGGCGATCTTCTTCATGTCGGCCGATAACTGCCGTTTCCGGGCGCCGGTGCGACCCGGCGACGTCGTCCGCATGCCCGTGCGCGTGACCAAGCACCGGGGCGACATCTTCAAGTTCGCCGGCCAAGCCATGGTGGGCGACAAGGTGGTGGCCGAATGCGAATTCGCCGCCATGGTGGTCAACACCCAGTGAGCGTCGAGGTCCACCCCACGGCGATCGTCGCCAAGGGCGCCGAACTGGGCGACGGGGTCTCGGTCGGCCCGTTCTGCGTGATTGGCGCGAAGGTGCGGATCGGGGCCGGCACCCGCCTGCACAGCCATGTGGTCGTCGAAGGATCGACTGAACTCGGCCGGAACAACCAGGTCTACCCATTCGCGGTGCTCGGCGGCCCGCCGCAACACACCGCCTACAAGGGCGAGGACACGCGCCTGGTCATCGGCGACGACAACCTGATCCGCGAACACGCCACCATGAACCTGGGGACGGTGAACGGCGGCGGGGTCACCCGTGTGGGATCCAACGGGCTCTACATGATCGAGAGCCACGTGGGCCACGACTGCGTGGTGGGCGATCACGTGATCCTCACCAAGCAGGCGACGCTCGGCGGGCACTGCCAGCTCGGCGACTACGTGATCGTCGGCGGTCTGGCGGCCGTGCACCAGTTCACCCGCGTGGGCCGGCACGCGATGATCGGCGGCCTGGCGGCCGTGGTGAAGGACGTCATCCCCTACGGCTCGGTGTGGGGCAACCACGCGCACCTGGAGGGCCTAAACCTGGTCGGGCTGAAGCGGCGGGGCTTCTCGCGCGAGAGCATCAACACGCTCCGCGCCGCGTATCGCCTCCTGTTCGCCGACGAAGGGACGTTCCAGGAGCGGCTGGAGGATACGGCGGAGACCTACGCGGGCTCTCCCGAGGTGATGGAGATCATCGACTTCATCCGCGCGGACGCGACCCGGCCCCTCTGCCTGCCCGATCGCGAGGTCTGA
Organism: Phenylobacterium sp.; assembly: GCF_036563385.1. Taxonomy (GTDB): domain Bacteria; phylum Pseudomonadota; class Alphaproteobacteria; order Caulobacterales; family Caulobacteraceae; genus Phenylobacterium. The sequence continues at coordinate 478,188 of NZ_DATCML010000015.1, read as the reverse complement.
TGAAGAAGCTGGGCCTGATCGCCGGCGGCGGCAACTTGCCCGTCGAGATCGCCCGGCATTGCGAGCGCGCGGGACGGCCGCTGTTCGTCATCCGCCTGAAAGGGTTCGCTGGAGATGGCCTGGCGCCCTATGCCGGAGCCGAGGTAGGACTGGCGGAACTGGGCAAGTGCTTCAAGGCGCTGAGGCGCGCCGGCTGCGAGGCCGTTTGCCTCGCCGGCAACGTCAGCCGACCGGACTTCAGCTCGCTGGTCCCAGACATGCGGGGCCTGGGGGCCCTGCCGGGCGCCATCGCGGCGGCGCGGCGCGGCGACGACGCTCTCCTGCGCTTCCTGGTCGGCGAATTCGAGAAGGAGGGGTTCGCGGTCGAAGGCGCGCACGAGGTGATGGATGACCTCAGCCTTCCGGTTGGGCCGCTCGGCCGGCACCTAGCGCCGGAGGAGACGACGGCCGATGTGGCCCGGGCCTTGGAGGTGGCGCGCGCGATCGGCCGCCTGGACGTGGGGCAGGGCGCCGTGGTCTGCGACGGGCTCGTCCTGGCGGTGGAGGCTCAGGAGGGTACGGACGCCATGCTCGCCCGCGTCGCCGAACTGCCTGCGGCGCTGCGGGGCCGGCCGGGCGCTCCGCGCGGCGTGCTGGCCAAGGCTCCGAAGCCGATCCAGGAGACCCGCGTGGACCTGCCGACCATCGGCCGCGCCACCGTCGAGGGGGTGGCCCGCGCCGGCTTGGCCGGGATCGTTGGCGAAGCCGGCCGGCTGCTAGTGCTCGATAGGGAAGAGGTCATCGGCCTGGCCGACGAACTTGGGCTGTTCGTGGTCGGCGTGGAGATGGAGACGGCGTGACCGGGCGGCCGCTGACCGTCATGCTGGTGGCGGCGGAGGCCTCCGGCGACGACCGCGGCGCAGGCCTCGCGCGAGCCCTGCGCCGCCGCCTGGGAGACGAGGTGCGCTTCGTGGGCGTCGGCGGCGAGCGGATGGCGGCCGAGGGGGTGCAGAGCCCGTTCAACATCGCCGAGCTGTCCATCTTCGGCCTCCTCGAGGGGCTGCTTGCCTGGCGCAAGGTGGTGAGGCGCGCGAAAGAGACCGCGGCCATCGCTACGCGGGAGCGCCCGGACGTGGCGATCCTCATCGACTCCTGGGGCTTTACCCTGCGGGTCGCGCAAAGGCTCAGGAAGGTCGCGCCGGCTCTGCCGCTGGTGAAGTACGTGGCGCCCCAGGTCTGGGCCTCGCGGCCCGGACGCGCAAAGACCCTGGCCGACAGCTTCGACCATCTCCTGTCCATCCACGCTTTCGACGCCCCTTGGTTCGAGGCCTACGGCCTGCCGGTGACCTTCGTCGGCAATGCGGCGCTGAGCCTCGACTTCTCGGCGGCCGATCCCGAACGGCTGCGCCGACAGATCGGCGCGGATCCCGGCGATCCGATTCTGCTCGTCCTGCCGGGCAGTCGTCCGAGCGAGGTCGCACGAGTGTTGCCGCCGTTCGAGGACGCGGTGAATCGACTGAAGGCGGAACGGCCCGGCCTGCAGGTCGTCATACCCGTTGCGCCGACGGTCGCAGATGCGGTCAAGGCCGCTGTCGCGGGCTGGCCGCACCGCGCGCATGTCGTGGAAGGGGAGAGCGGTAAGCTCGACGCCATGAGGGCGGCCACGGTGGCGCTCGCTTGCTCCGGCACCGTTACAACGGAGCTCGCCCTGGCCGGCGTGCCCATGGTGGTCGCCTACCGGCTCGGGCCGGTCACCTACGCCCTCCTGAAGCGGATGATCCGGACGAAGTGGGTGACGCTGTTCAACATCGCCGCCCAGGCGTTTGTCGCGCCTGAGATGATCCAGGCGGACTGCAACGGCCCGGCGCTCGCCGAAGAGGTGGCCCGGCGCCTCGACGATGCGGATCTGCGGCGGCGTCAGGTCGAGCGGCAGTATGAGGCGCTCGACAAAATGGGGCGCGGCGGCCCCGATCCCTCGGAGGCCGCCGCGCAGGCCGTTCTACAGATCCTTGAAGCGCGGCGGGGCGCCTAGCCCCGCTGGTCGACCGCCACGTAGTCGCGCTGCGGCGAGCCCGTGTAGAGCTGGCGCGGGCGGCCGATCTTCTGCGCCGGATCCTCGATCATCTCTTTCCACTGGGCGATCCAGCCCACGGTGCGGGCCAGGGCGAAGAGCACGGTGAACATCTCCGGCGGGAAGCCGAGGGCGCGCAGGGTGATTCCCGAGTAGAAGTCGACGTTCGGGTAGAGCTTGCGCTCGACGAAGTAGGGGTCGTTGAGCGCGATCTTCTCGAGCTCCATGGCGACCTTGAGCAGCGGGTCGTCTGAGTTGCCGACCTCCGCCAGCACCTCGTGGCAGGTGGTCTGCATGACCTTCGCGCGCGGGTCGTAGTTCTTGTAGACCCGGTGGCCGAAGCCCATCAGGCGATAGCGGCGGTCCTTCACGCCCTGGACGTACTCGGGGATGCGATCGACGGTGCCGATCTCCTTGAGCATGTTCAGCGCTTCCTCGTTGGCCCCGCCGTGGCTGGGGCCCCAGAGGCAGGCGATGCCGGCGGCGATGCAGGCGAACGGGTTGGCGCCCGAGGAGCCGGCCAGACGGACGGTCGAGGTGGACGCGTTCTGCTCGTGGTCGGCGTGCAGGATGAAGATGCGGTCCATGGCGCGCGTCAGGACCGGGTTCGGCTTCCAGTCCTCGGCCGGGACCGAGAAGCACATGCGCAGGAAGTTCTCGGCGTAGGAGAGGTCGTTGCGCGGGTACACGAAGGGCTGGCCCTTGGAGTACTTGAAGGCGCGCGCCGCGATGGTCGGCATCTTGGCGATCAGGCGATGGGCGGAGATGGTCCGCTGCTCGGGATCGTTGATGTCGGTGCTGTCGTGGTAGAAGGCGGACAGGGCGCCCACCGCGCCGACCATGATCGCCATGGGGTGCGCGTCGCGCCGGAAGCCCATGAAGAACCGGTCGAACTGCTCGTGCACCATCGTGTGGTAGGTGATGTTGTGCTCGAACTGGGTGTACTCGGCGGCGCTGGGCAGCTCGCCGTGCAGCAGCAGGTAGCAGACCTCGAGGAAGCTCGACTTCTCGGCCAGCTGGTCGATCGGGTAGCCGCGGTGCAGCAGGATACCGGCGTCGCCGTCGATGAAGGTGATCTTGCTCTCGCAGGACGCCGTCGAGGTGAAGCCCGGGTCGTACGTGAAGGTGTCGGACTCGGCGTAGAGCTTGCGGATGTCTACGACATCGGGTCCAGCCGTGCCCTTCAGGACCGGGAGCTCGACCGTCGTGCCGCCGATACCGATCTTCGCCGTGTCGCCCATGCGGACCCCTTTCGCAATGCGGGATGAAACGCTCGTTCGAGCGGCCTTATAGCGGTTTACGCGGCCGGTGAAAGCGCATCGTCAAGCCGTCCAAGACTTTCGTCTTTTCCGAGCGATACCAGCGTTCCGGCGAGGTCGGGCGCCGGCGAGCCGCCCGAGAGCACGCCGCGCAGCGCCGGGCCGAACTTGCCGATGCCAACGCCCTCGGCTTCGGCGAAGCTGCGGATGAGCGGCTCAAGGGTGGGAACGGTCCAGTCGGACGCTCCGGCCAGGCTCTCCCGCAGGCGCGAAAGGCGACCGCGCGTCTCGTCCGTGAGGAGGCCCTGAACCTTCTCCGGCAATTCGAGCCGACGCCGCTTCAGGACGAAGACCACGGCGTCGGCGAGGTCGAGCAGGGTCTTTGCGCCTTCGCGGACCAGCGGGATGGTGCGCTCCAGCACCTCGCGGTCGGGATCGCCCACGGTCAAGCCACGGGTCGCGAGGACGGGCTCCAGCAGGCCGCCCAGCCGCGCCGGCTCGGCCTGACGGATGTAGTGGTTGTTGAGGTGGTTCAGCTTGTCCCAGTCGAGGCGGGCGGGCGCGCTGACCACGTCCTTGATGTCGAACCAGGAGATCGCCTGCTCGTCGGAGAAGATCTCATCGTCCCCGTGGCCCCAGCCGAGCTTGGCCAGGTAGTTGCGCATGGCTTCGGGGAGGTAGCCCATGGCGTCGAACTCGCTGACCGCCTGGGCGCCGTGGCGCTTGGAGAGCTTCGCCCCGTCGGGTCCGTGGATCAGCGGCAGGTGGGCCCAAACCGGCACGTCCCATCCGAGGCCCTGATAGATCAGCGTCTGGCGGGCGGCGTTGTTCAGGTGGTCGTCGCCGCGGATCACATGGGTGACGCCCATATCGTGGTCGTCGACAACCACGGCGAGGTTGTAGGTGGGCGTGCCGTCCGTGCGCAGCAGGACGAGGTCGTCGAGGTTCTGGTTCTGGAAGCGGACGGTCCCCTTCACCTGGTCTTCGACCAGCGTTTCCCCCTCAAGCGGGGCCTTCAGGCGCACGACGAAGGGCCGGTCGGGGGCGTCGTTGGGGCTGGCGTCCCGCCAGGGCGAGCGCACGACGCGCCCCTCGGCGCGGGCGACCTCGCGCTCCGCCTCAAGCTCCTCGGGCGTCATGTAGTCCCTGTAGGCGGCGCCGCGGGCGAGCAGCTGCTGGACGGCCTCACGGTGGCGGTCGGCGCGGGCGAACTGGAAGACCGGCGCCTCATCCGCCTCGAGGCCCAGCCACTTCAGGCCGTCGAAGATCACCTGCACGGCGGCCTCGGTGGAGCGCTCCCGGTCGGTGTCCTCGATGCGCAGCAGAAACTTGCCGCCGGTGTGGCGGGCGTAAAGCCAGTTGAAAAGCGCCGTCCGGGCCGTGCCAATGTGCATCATGCCGGTGGGGGACGGGGCGATACGGGTGACGACGGGTCGGTCGGACATCGATCTCAGCGAAACTGGGGAGGCTGCGGCGCGGGGCGCCTGGGCGGCGCCTCTTAGCACGCGGCTTCGCCGGCCTCCTAGCCTTGCCGCAACTGGCGGCTGGCTGCTCGATCAGGCGAAGCTGCAGGCGGATCGCTGGACGCTGTGGACCCCGGTGGCGTTCGGCCTCGGCGCCGCCCTCTACTTCGCGCTGCCGCGGGAACCGCAGGCGTGGGTGGCGTGGGTCGGCCTCTGTGGGGCCGCCGTTCTGCTGCTGGCCGCTGGGCGGGTCGGCGTGCGTGCGCTCACAGTCGTGCTGGTGCTCGGCGCCTGCGGACTCGGCGGCTTCGCCATGGGCAAGGTGAGGACGGAGCGTGTCTGGGCGCCGGTCGCGCCGGTCACCCGCAATCCGCAGCGGGTCGAGGGCTGGGTGGTCGACGTGGCGAGCCCGGGGGAGGGCGGCCAGCGGTTGCTGATCGCACCAGCCAGGATCGGCGACTGGGCGCCGGCCTCCACGCCGATCCGCATCCGGGTGACGCTGAGGTCCGGCGCGCCCGTGCCCTCGCCCGGCTCGCCGGTGCAGTTGCTGGCGATCATCAATCCGCCGCCCCCGCCGGCCAGCCCAGGGGCGTATGACTTCGCTCGCGACGCCTTCTTCGAGAGCGTGGGCGGCGTCGGGCTGGCGCTGAGCCCGCCCGTGACATGGGAGGCCGGGCGTGAGCCGCCCTGGCGGCTGGGGCTGCAGATGCGGGTCAACGCCGCGCGGTGGGCGCTGTCGCGTCGGATCGTCGACAGCCTGGGGCCGGAGAGCGGCGGGCTGGCCGCGGCGATGACGACTGGCCACGAGGCTTTCATCCCGCGTGAGCAGGAAGAGAACCTGCGTGCCGCGGGGCTGGCGCACATCGTCTCGATCTCCGGGCTGCACATGGCGATCGTGGGCGGCTTCGCCTTCGCGGCGGCCCGGCTGGCGATCGCGGCGTGGCCGTGGCTGGCCTTGAGGGTTCCCGGCAAGAAGCTGGCGGCGGCCGTCGGCTTGGGCGCGGTGGGGGGCTACCTGGTCCTCTCTGGCGCGCCGCCACCGGCCGAGCGGGCCGCCGTGACGGCGGCGGTGGCCTTCGCGGCGATCCTGGTGGACCGGCAAGCGATCACCCTCCATGCGGTCGCCTTGGCCGCCATGGCCGTGCTGCTGCTGCACCCGGAGGCGGTGACCGAACCGGGCTTCCAGATGTCGTTCGCGGCCACGGCCGCGCTGGTGGCGCTCGCCGAGCGCTGGCCAAGGCCGGTCAAGGAGATCAATGCGCCCTGGCCCATTCGGGCGGCGCAGGCAGCCGGCGCCTGGCTGGCGATCAGCCTGGCCGCAAGCTTCGTCGCGGGCCTGGCCACCGGCCCATTCGCCATGCAGCACTTCAACCGGGTCTCCACCTGGGGCCTGGCGGCGAACCTGGCGGTGGCGCCGATCTCGTCTTTCCTGATGATGCCGGCCCTGGCGCTGGGGGCGACGCTGTCGCCGTTCGGGCTGGGCGACGCGCCGCTGGCCGCCGCCGGGTTCGCCATTGAACAGATGAACCGCGTCGCCGCCATCGCGGCGGCGGCGCCCAACGCCCAGCTGGTGGTGGCGAGCGGCCCAGCCTGGACGCTGGTCGCGGCGTTCCTCGGGATCTTGTGGATGTGCCTGTGGAGAGGGCCTCTGCGGTGGGTGGGCGCGCCGTTCGCACTGGCGGTGCTGCTGACGCCCAGGCCCACGCCGCCGGACGCATGGGTGAGCGCCGACGGCGCCACGGCGGCGGTGAGGGCCGGCCCGGCGGCGGTGCTCCTCCGACCCGACGCCAAGCTGTTCGGCGCCGAGCTCTGGGCCAGGCGGCGCGGCCTGACCCCTGCCGCCATCCGGGACCAGGGCTACGAGTGCGACGACTGGAGCTGCGCGCCGAAGGCTGAGGCTCCGGTGCGGGTGGCGGCGGCGTGGAACCTGAAGCGGCCCCTGAAGCCTGGCCGGACCGAAGCGCTCTGCGCGGCGGCCGAGGTCCTGATCATCCGCAACGACGAACGCCCTGAAGGGTGTGCGGCGTCGCTGGTCCTCACGGGAGCGGACTTCCGCAGGGGCGGCTCGGCCGAGCTCCATCGGCAGGCCGACGGGGCGTGGCGGGTGACCTGGGCGCAGGATCTGCGCGGACATCGACCCTGGACCTGGGGACCAGACTCCCGGCCACGCTGATCGCATCCCCACCTCCCGCCGTCGTGGCTCCAATCAGGGAACCACGCCGCTGCGACAAGCGCGGTCGCAGCGGCCAGCGGAAGACTTGCTCCTTAGTGGTAGCGGCGGATCAGGCCGACGAGGCGGCCCTGCACCGACACCTGGTCGGGGCCGAAGATGCGGGTCTCGTAGGCCGGGTTGGCGGCTTCGAGCGCGATGGACGCGCCCTTCTTGCGCAGGCGCTTCAGGGTGGCTTCCTCGCCGTTCACCAGGGCCACCACGATGTCGCCCGAGTTGGCGCTGTCGGTGCGGCGGATGACCACGAAGTCGCCGTCAAGGATGCCGGCGTTGATCATCGAGTCGCCGGAGATCTCCAGGACGAAGTGCTCGCCGGCGCCGAGGATGGTCTCGGGGACGGGGAGGCGGTCGCGCTCCTGCTGAATGGCCTCGATCGGCGTCCCGGCGGCGATGCGGCCAAGGATCGGCAGGTCGCGGGTGTCGTTGGCGGCGCCCACCGGCAGGGCCTCACCGGGCTCCACCAGCTGGGGCTTGAACGGGGCGCGGCCCTTGGGCGGGGCGGCGGTCGTGGCCTGCTGGGGCAGCTTGACCACCTCCAGGGCGCGGGCCCGGTGGGGCAGGCGGCGGAGGAAGCCGCGCTCCTCGAGCGCCGTGATCAGCCGGTGGATCCCCGACTTTGAGGCGAGATCCAGGGCCTCCTTCATCTCGTCGAAGGAAGGAGACACGCCGGTCTCCTTGATACGTTCGTGGATGAACATGAGCAGCTCGTGCTGCTTACGGGTGAGCATGGCGCCGGCCCCTGAAGAACAAAGCGAAAACCTTATCGATGTTCTCTAGGTGTTCTTTCTTAATGTCAAGTTACCAACAAGGCCACTGAAACTTCAGCATAAATTGGCGGGTTCGGAGCGCCGGTCGGCGACTCAGCCGCCCAGCAGCGTCCGTGTGGCGGCGGCGACGTCGGCCTGGCGCATGAGGCTCTCGCCGACCAGCATGGCCCGGGCGCCGGAACGCTCCAGGCGGGCGGCGTCGGCGGCCGAGAAGATGCCGCTCTCGGTGACCAGCAGGGCGTCGGCAGGCGCCAGGGCGGCGAGCCGCTCGGTAATAGCGAGGTCGACGGTGAAGGTGCGCAGGTCGCGGTTGTTGACGCCCACGAGGTTGGCGCCCAGGGCGGCGGCGCGGGCCATCTCGGCCTCGTCGTGGGTCTCCACGAGGATGTCCATGCCCAGGCGGCGAGCCTCGGCCATCAGCTCGGCGGCCAGGGCGTCATCGACCATGGCCAGGATGACCAGGATGGCGTCGGCGCCCAGGGCGCGGCTCTCGGCCACCTGCCAGGGGTCGACCAGGAACTCCTTGCGGATGCAGGGCAGGGCGGTGGCCTGGCGGGCGGCGGCAAGGTAGGCGTCGGCGCCCTGGAAACTGGGGCCGTCGGTGAGCACTGAGAGGCAGGCGGCGCCGCCCTGCTCATAGGCGCGGGCCAGGGCCGGCGGGTCAAAGTCCTCGCGGATCAGGCCCTTCGAGGGCGAGGCCTTCTTGATCTCGGCGATCAGGGCAAGCCGGCCGGGACCGTGGGCGCGCTCGAGGGCGGCCTTGAAGCCGCGGGGCGGCGAGGCGGCGCGGGCCGCGGCCTCCACCATGTCGAGGGTCCGCTCCGCCTTGCGGACGGCGACCTCGTCGCGCTTGTAGGCGGCGATCCGGTCGAGGATGTCGCTCATGCGTAGGTCTTGGTGATCTCGGCCAGGCGGTCGAGGGCGGCCAGGGCCTGGCCCTCGTCGACGACGCGGGCGGCCATCTCGACCCCTTCGCGAAGGGTCTCCACCTTCTCGTCCACCAGAAAGGCGGCGGCGGCGTTCAGCAGGACCACGTCGCGGTAGGGGCCCTTCTCGCCGCCCAGCATGGCCCGCATGGCCTTGGCGTTGTCGGCGGGCGAGCCGCCGGTGAGGTCGGCCAGAGCCGCGCGCGGCAGGCCGACGGCTTCGGGGGTGATGGTGAAGAGGCGCACCTGGCCGTTGCGGTACTCGGCGACGCTGGTCTCGCCCGTGGTGGTCATCTCGTCCATGCCGCCGCCGTGGACCACCCAGGCCCGCTCGGCGCCCAGCGCGCCCAGCACCTGGGCGAGGGGAGAGACCCAGCGCTCGGCGAAGACGCCGACCACCTGGCGCTTGGCGCCGGCTGGATTGGTCAGCGGGCCCAGCAGGTTGAAGATGGTGCGGAAGCCGAGCTCGGTACGGATCGGCGAGACGTGGCGCATGGCGCCGTGGTGGGCAGGGGCGAAGAGGAAGCAGATGTTCGCCTCCTCCAGCGCCTTGAGGTGGGTCTCGGGCGGGGCGGCCAGGTTGACGCCGAGCTCGGAGAGCACGTCGGCGCCGCCGGACTTGGACGACAGGGCGCGGTTGCCGTGCTTGGCGACCTTCAGCCCGCCGCCGGCCGCCACGAAGGCCGCGGCGGTGGAGATGTTGAGCGTATGCAGGCCGTCGCCGCCGGTGCCGCAGACATCGATGGTCGGGAAGCCCGGCTCGATGTGGATGGCGGCCCGGCGCATGGCGCGCGCGCAGGCGGTGATCTCGCCCATGGTCTCGCCGCGCATCCGCATGGCGGTGAGCGCCGCGCCCACCTGGGCCGGGGTCGGCTCGCCGCGCAAGCAGGCGGCGAAGAAGTCGTCGGCGTCCTCTTCAGAGAGGGTCGCGCCGTCGGCCAGGCGCTGCAGGAGCGGCTTGAAGAGGTCGGACATCCGGGTGGGTTCAGGCGACGGCCAGGCGCTTCACGCCGGCGATATCGAGGAAGTTGCCGAGCAGCTCGTGGCCGCATTCGGTGGCGATGGATTCCGGGTGGAACTGCACGCCGTGGATCGGGCGGGTCCTGTGCTGGACGCCCATGATCTCGCCGTCTTCGGTCCAGGCGGTGACCTCAAGCGCCTCGGGCAGCACCTGCCGCTCCACGGAGAGCGAGTGGTAGCGGGTGGCGGTGAAGGGGTTCTTCAGACCCGCGAACACGCCGCGGCCGTCGTGGTGGATCTGGCTGGTCTTGCCGTGCATCACCGCCTTGGCGCGCACGACCTCGCCGCCGAAGGCCTGGCCGATGGCCTGGTGGCCCAGGCACACGCCGAAGATCGGCAGGTCCTCAGGCGCGGCGCGCAGCAGGTCGAGGCAGACGCCCGCCTCGTTCGGGGTGCAGGGGCCCGGCGACAGCAGCACGCCCTGCGGCTTCAGCCCCAGGGCCTCGCCGACGCTGAGGGCGTCGTTGCGGTGGACGACCGTCTCCGCCCCCAGCTCGTTCAGGTAGTGGACGAGGTTGTAGGTGAAGCTGTCGTAGTTATCGATCACCAGGATCATGCGACTTCTCTAGGGGCTGAGGGCGTCCGCGCCAAGCGCGCCGATTGGCGATGGGGGCGACTCCCGCGATCCTGCGGCCCATGTCCGCCCTGGATATCGAGGCCCTGGCCCGCGCCCGCAAGCTGGTGGCGCCGCGCGCCCGCAAGGAGCGCCTGTGGCCTGTGGTCGCCGCGGCGGCGTTCGCGGCGGCGACGGCGCTGGGGTTCGCCACGGCGATGATCCTGGCGCCCCCGGTCGTGACCGAGCACGTGGCGGGGGTGGAGTAGGGGGCGCGGCGGCGTGCGGCGCCTGACGACGCGCCAAGGCGGTTGGCCCCATCTCCCCTGCTGTCATCTCGGTTTCGGCGCAGCCGAAGACCGGGACCTCTGTCGGCCGGGGTTGTGGCGACGCGCGGCGGGCGGCCGTGGCGGGAACGCCGGGATGCGGAGCTGGAGGTCCCGGTCTTCGCGTGCCGCGAAACCGGGATAACAGGTGGGGAGGGGAGGGCAGGCGTGATGGGGCGCGGCCCCCTTGGGAGGCCCGCCTGGGTGGTCTTCGTTCTTCTATTGCGCCCGTCAGTGCGCCCGTGACTCAGCTTGGGTCCCGGCTTTCGCCGGGATGAGCGGAATGGGGTCAGCTGGAGTCCGGCGGGGGCTGGGGGCCGGCGTCGCAGAGGGCCTGGAAGGCGGCGGCTTCGTCGGGGGTCACGGGTTGGCCGTCGGGGCCGAAGTAGCGGTAGAGCGGAGCCGGGTCGACGCCCACGGAGGCGCAGGCGTCTTCGACCAGGTCGGCCAGGGCGACGCGCAGGAAGTCGGGCGGCGCTCGGCCCCGTCCAGGAACGTCTGCAGGCGGCCGCGCCGCGCGTGCGCCTCGTCCTCGTCGAAGTCGGGCTTTTCCCGCTCGTTCCAGATCAGCGGCTCGACAGCGGAGGCGACCCGGTGGCGCTTCTCGCTCGACTCGGCGCTGGCGGCCGGGTGCGGGGTCGCCGACTGCGCCCCCGCGGCGCGCGGCCAGATGTCCCTCTCCAGCTCGGCCCTGAAGCGGATGACCTTCATCTCCAGGGCGAGCGTCTGGCGCAGGCCGCGGGACACCTGGTGGAAGGCGGCGGCGAGCTTGACGGCGTCGTCGTCGCTCTCGGCCTCCAGCGCCCGATTGGAGAGCTCCCGCGCCAGGGTGAAGGTCATCGAAGCCAGCTGCGCGAGCATCTGGCTGTGACGATCATCGGCGACTGAGGGGTCCAACGCCATGAACATAACGGGAACATAAGCGGCGCCGGAAGTCAAGGAAAACCGCGGCGACCTCAGGGAAGCGCCCCGCGAAGGGGTGAGGGCGTCAGGCGACGTGACGCCGGAGCGGGCGGCGCAGGGCGGCGAGGAGACCGGCGGTCGCGGCTTCGGCGGCCAGGCCGACGAGGGCGCCGGCGGCGACGTCCAGCGGCCAGTGCGCCCCCTTGCTGACGCGGCTGACGCCCAGGGCGCCGGCGAGGACAGCGCCGACCGGAGCAGAGCGTGGGAAGCTGCGCGCCAGGGCGGCGGCGGCGGCCGACGTCCCGGCCATGTGCCCCGACGGGAAGGACTGGGCGGGCTTGTCGTCGGCGCCGCCGGCCGACCGGCGATAGACCCCTTCGTCGAGCAGCACATGGGGCCGCGTGCGGGTGAGCCGGTTCTTCAGGGCGCTCTTGGCCAGGTCGGCGGCGGCGACGGCCAGCCCCATCCGCAGGCCGCTCATGGCCAGGCGGGGCCGCCGGGCGAGCAGGCCGACGGCGGCCAGGCCGGCCGCCATGGCGTAGAGCGGCTCCTGATCCCCGAGCTTGCCCGCCCGGGCGGCGGTCCTGGACAGCGGATGGTCGCGCGTCCCGGCGACCCGTCGCCCGAGGTCAATGTCCGCGCGCTCGATCGTCTGGGCGGCGGAGGCGACGGCCTTGGCCGGTGTTTGCATATCCATGCAGGCGCAACGCGCCGGAGCGAGGCCGGGCTCCGGCTCAGGCGGCCACGTCGAAGACCTGGTGCACGCCGAAGGCCGCAAGCTGGGAGAACAGCCGCTGCAGGTTGCGGTGGCTGCTTTCCACGAACTCCTGGACCGGCACGCTCTCCAGCACGCTCGACGGGACGATCAGCCCGCCGTCCACACGCTTGCAGAAGCCCGCGGCCTCCAGGCCGAGGCCGTGGCGGCGGGCGGTCTCGTTGGCGATGCCGAGGCGTTGCGCCAGAGCCGAAGTGGCGGCCGGCGTCCTGTGGTGGTCCGGCACGAAGCCGCCGAGCGAGATCCCGCCGTGCTCGCGCGCCGACAGGCCTTCGGTGTTGATGGCCACGATCTCCATCAGCATCACGCTGCTCACCGGATCCGGCACCTGTCGGGCGAGCTGCTCGCGGAAGCGCAGCACGAACTCGATGACGAACCGACCCGCCAGACGCACCGGCGGCTCGGGCCAGGCGCCAGGCGGCGGCGGCGCGGTCTCCACCAGGCCCAGGCTGCGAAGGTCGGCATGCAGCCTGGTGAGCGCCTGGAACTGCAGGTTCAGGCCGCGCTCGAACATGGGACTGCTGGTCACCGCGGCAGGAACGATGAGGCCGCGCCCCGAGCGGCGACACGCGCCTTCCTCCAGCATGGCGGCGAACTGCCGCCGCACCGTCTCGAAGGGAACGGAGATGGACTGGGCGATGGCCGAGACGGCGGTCGGTCGCCGCAGCTCGTCGGGCACGTCCGCCGCGAAGGTGGCGTACTGCCGCTGAAGCGCAGGGTCGCGCATCATCCAGGCGACCCCGGCGTGGAGCACCGCGGCGCGGATGAGCGGCGCGGCGATGTCGCGGCCGTGGCCGCCGACCTTCACGAGGTCGAGGACAAAGGCGTTCGCCAGCCGCGCGCTCAGCCGTTTCGCGATGGAATGGTCCACGAGTCCCCCCGGCCCCTTGGTGAACGGTGTTCCAGGACGGCGGGGCGGTCAATCCGGCGCGACCGCCCGCTAGACGAAGCGCCAGCTCTCTTCGGCCGCGCGGCGCAGGGCCCGGGCCTTGTGGAGGGTCTCGTCGTACTCGGCGTCAGGATCCGAATCGGCGACCACGCCGCCGCCCGCCTGGACGTACATGGTCCCGGCTTTGATCAGGGCGGTGCGGAGCACGATGCAGGTGTCCACCGAGCCGTCGGCGCCGAAGTAGCCGACGCCGCCGGCATAGCCGATCCCGCGCTTTTCGACCTCCAGCTCGTCGATGATCTCCATGGCGCGCACCTTGGGCGCCCCCGAGAGGGTGCCGGCGGGCAGGGCGGCCATGACCACGTCCACGGGATCCAGGCCCTCGGGGGCGTCGCCCTCCACGTTGGAGACCAGGTGCATGACGTGGCTGTAGCGCTCGACGAAGAAGCTGTCGGTGACGCGGACGCGCGGTCCGCGGCTCCAAGGCTGGGCCTCGTTGGCGCCGGCCTGCTTGAGCATGGCGACCCGGCCCACGTCGTTGCGGCCGAGGTCGAGCAGCATGAGGTGCTCGGCCCGCTCCTTGGGATCGTTGACGAGGTCCTGCTCCAGGGCCGCGTCCTCGGCGGGCGTGGCGCCGCGGGGGCGGGTGCCGGCGATCGGACGGATGGTGATCTTTCCGTCGCGTAGCCGGACCAGGATCTCCGGGGACGAGCCGGCCAGCTGGAAGTCCCCGAAGTTGAGATAGAAGAGGAACGGCGAGGGGTTCATCCGCCGAAGAGACCGGTAGAGGGCGAACGGGTCGCGCTCGAACGGGCTGCGCAGCCGGTGGCTGGGGACCACCTGGAAGATGTCGCCGGCCCGGATGTAGTCCTTGGCCTTCTCCACGAACTCCCGGTAGCGCTCGCGGCTCACAGGGGTGGTGAAGCGGTCGGGCTCGGGCTCGCCGTTGCCGACCAGGGCCGGGGTCGGGCGCTTCAGGTCGGCCATCACCTGGGCCAGGCGGTGCTCGGCGGCGGCGTAGGCGTCCTTGGCGGACAGGCCGCTCGGCCGCACCGGGGTGACAAGCAGGATCTCCTGGGCGATGGCGTCGAAGATCGCGACGATGGAGGGGCGGGTGAGCACGCCGTCCGGCAGGCCGAGCGGGTCCGGCGGGACGTCGGGCAGGTGCTCCACCAGCCGGATCATGTCGTAGCCGATGGCGCCATAGACGCCGGCGGACGGCGGCGGCAGGCCGGCCGGCAGCTCGATGCGCGAGGCGGCCACCAGGTCGCGCAGGCTGTCCAGCGCGCCGCCCGGCTGGGCGGTGAAGCGGCCGGCGTCGATGTCGTCGCCCTCGGCGATCTCGGCCTGGTCGCCGCGGCAGCGCCAGACGAGGTCGGGGTTGAGGGTGATGATCGAGTAGCGGGCGCGGAAAGCCCCGCCCTCGACGCTTTCGAACAGGAAGGCGTAGGGCCGGCCGTGGCCGATCTTCAGGTAGGCCGAGACCGGGGTCTCCAGGTCGTCGATCAGCCGGGTCCAGACGACCTGCGACGCGCCCGCCTCGTAGCGGGCCTGGAAGTCCGCAAAGGCGGGTTCCGCCGTCACTTGGCCTTCCCCGCGGCCTTGCCTTCCGGCTTGTCCTCGGGCGCGAGGCCCAGCGCGGTGCGGGCCCGCTCGGGATCGAGCTTGACCTTCAGCGCGCGGCGGGCGGCGGCGCGGGCGCCCTCCTCCAGCTCGCGGAACAGGCCCATGCTCATCTGGTCGCGGCCGAGCGCGGTGAACTGGGCGGCCATCCGGGCGTCGCCGGGGCGAACCGCCTCGAGCCGGCCCACCAGCATGGCGAACTGGTTGTCGCGGGCGATGAAGGCGTCGCCCGGCTTGGCGGCGAAGACCTGGCCGAGCAGGTCCTGCGGCAGCTGCTGGTTCTGGGCGGCGGACTGGCGGCTGAGGCCGCTCATGCGGGCCACGCGGGCGCCGGCGGAGGCCGCCACGGCGTCGATGGCCTCGCCCTTGCGGACGCGGGCGGCGAGCTCTTCGGCCCGGGCCTGCATGCGCTTCAGGGTTTCGCGCCCCGTCCAGACGCGGGTCAGCTCGGCGCGGAGGGCGGCGTCCAGGGGCGGCAGGGCCGGGGGGATGACCCGCTCCACGCGCACGGCGAAGTACTGGCCCTCGCCCTCTTCCACGAGCTCGCTCTCGCCGCCGGCGGGCAGGCCGAAGGCGGACTCCACCAGCTTCTGCGAGAGGCCGGCGACGGGCTGGTTCTGCGGATCGCGGCCGCCCTGGGAGACCGGGCCGATGGTGACCGTGGGCACGCCAGCCTTGGCGGCGGCCTCGGCGAGGTTGCCGCCGGCTTCATGGGCGTCCTCGTAGGCCTGGGTCATGGCCAGGACCTTCTCGACGGCCTGATCCTTGCGGATCTCGGCTTCGAGCGCCGGGCGAGCCTCCTGCAGGCTGACCTCGCGGCCGGGGGTGACGGCGAGCACCTTGACCACCTGCCAGCCGAGACCGCTCTGGACGGGGGCGACCTGGCCGACCTGCAGCCGGAAGGCGGCGTCGGCGACCTGGCGGTCCGGGATCGCCGTGCGCGGCCGGTTGTCGTAGGTGATGGCGTCGACCTTCAGCGTGCGCGCGACGGCCCGGGGGTCCTCGCCGCGCTGCAGCCGGCCGGCCACCTGCTGGGCCGTGGCCTGGTCCTTGGCCGGCACCTGCACGACCGTGCGGGTCTCCGGCGTGGCGAAGGTGTCCTTGCGGAACTCGTAGCGCTTGCGCAGGTCCTCCTCGGTGATCGGGGGCAGGGCGCCTGCCTGAGCCGGGGTGAAGCGGACCACGGTGAGGATGCGGAACTCGGGCCGGGTGAGCTGCTGGGCGTTCTCACGCATGAAGGCCTGCAGCTGGGCCTCGGTGGGCGCAGGCGTCTGGCCGACCATGGCCGGGGTCACGGCGAAGGCGGCGACGTCGCGGCTCTCCAGGCCGTAAAGGGCGTTCAAGGCCGCCATGGCGCGCGGGGCACGGGCGCCGGCGACGATGCCGGTGAGCGCCATCTGGGCGGCGATGTCGTCGCGCGCCATCTTCTCGAACTGCTCGACGGTGAAGTTGTTCTGCTGCAGCTGCCGCTGGTAGGCGTTCTTGTCGAAGCGGCCGGAGACCGGGTCGAAGAAGGCCGGGATCTTGGCGATCTCGTCCACCACCAGCTTGTCGGACGGACGCAGGTTGATCTTGTCCAGGAGGGCGGCGAAGGCTTCGCGGTCGGCCATCACCTCCAGGACCTGGCGATCCAGGCCGCGCTCGACGGCGAAGTCCACCGGGACCGGCTGGCCCGCCTGCTGCTCTATGCGCCGCCGCTGGGCGTCGAACTCACGGCGGAAGTCGGCGGAGCTGACCGTGCGGGAGCCGGCCTCGATGACCGAGTCGCGGCCGGCGCCGGTGAAGACGTCGTTGATGCCGAAGACGGCGAAGCTGACGATCAACAGGCCGATCAGGACGGCGGCGACCCAGGATTTCGCGAACTTGCGAATGGCGGCGAGCATCAAAATCCCTTCCCGGGCGCGAACTTGCCGGCCGGTATAGTGGAGGCCTCTTAGTCCCCGCAAGCAGGTGACAGGCGGGCCGGCTTGGCTTAACCGCCCGCGCCAGTGGACGAAAGTGAGGCCAAATGACCGCTCCGACGCCGTTGATCGCCGGGAACTGGAAGATGAACGGGACCTCTGCGTCCCTGGGCGAGGCGCGGGCGATCGCCGAGGGCGTGGGCGCCTGCCCCGGCCGGGTGGCGATCTGCCCGCCGTCGATCCTGATCCACCGGATGGCCGAGGCGCTGTCCGGCTCGAAGGTGCTGGTCGGCGGCCAGGACGCCCACTGGGATGACGCGGGCGCCTTCACCGGCGACGTGTCGGCCGAGATGCTGGCGGACGCCGGCGCGCAGCTGGTGATCCTCGGCCACTCCGAGCGGCGCGAGGGCTATCGCGAGACGGACGAGATCGTGGCCAACAAGGCGCGCGCGGCCCTGCGCTCCGGATTGGAGCCGATCGTGTGCGTCGGCGAGACGCTTGAGCAGCGCAAGGCGGGCCAGGCGCTGGAGGTGGTCACCGGCCAGGTGCGCGGCTCCCTCCCGGCCGAGCTGGCGGGGGTGGCGTTCTCGGTGGCCTACGAGCCGGTGTGGGCGATCGGCACCGGGCTTACGCCCACCACGCCGGAGATCGAGGAGGTCCACCGGGCGATCCGCGCCACTCTCGTCGAACAGTTCGGCGACCACGGGGCGACGGTCCCGATCCTCTACGGCGGCTCGGTGAAGCCGGGGAACGCGGCGGAGATCCTCAAGGCCGACGAGGTCGGCGGGGCGCTGGTCGGCGGCGCGTCGCTGAAAGCCAGCGACTTCCTGGCGATCGTCCAGGCGTTGTGAGCGGCGCTCCTTCCTTTCCCACGAAGTGTCCCGCTGGCGTGGGAAGGGAAGCGGAAGACGTTGGCTAGAGCAGCAGCCCGAAGAGGCGGCAATCGCGGCGGTCGCCGTCCTTGAGGATGTGGCCGCGGAGCAGGCCTTCCTCCTTGAAGCCCAGCTTGTGGAGCAGGTTCTCGGAGCGCCGGTTGCCCAGGTGGGTGCGGGCGGCGAGCTTGCGCAGGCCGCTCAGCGCCGCATAGGCGGTGACCGTGCGCATGGCCTCGAGCGCATAGCCGCGGCCCCAGGCGTCGCGGCCCAGGATGAAGGCCACCTCGGCGCGACGGTGGCGGCGGTCGATCTCGGTGAGGTCGCAGGCGCCGACGAACTCGCCGTTCTCCAGAGTGCGCACCACCCAGTGGATGGCGCGGCCCGCCTCCATCGCCTCCACCTGCGCGCGGACCATCTCGGCGATCACGTCGGGATCGTCGATCTCGGGCCAGTCCCAGTAGGCCATCACCTCGGGATCGTCGACGATGCCGAAGATCAGCGCGGCGTCGGCCGCGGTGAGCGGCTCGAGGCGCAGGCGCTCGGTCTCCAGGATCGGGAGGCGTTTCAGGTCGAGAATCATTCTTGCCAAGGGGCTGCGACGTCCTAGGTATGGCTTTGGCCAAAGCTCGGTGATAGAGCGCGCCCTTCATTTCGGGGCGGTGTGGCCGCCTGAACGCACCGGACGCCCAGAAGCTCGCACATGCTGCTCACCATCCTCCTGGTCATCGAGATCCTCGTCAGCCTCGGCCTCGTGGGCGTGGTGCTGCTGCAGCGGTCGGAAGGCGGCGCGCTGGGCATGGGCGGCGGGCCGTCGGGCTTCATGACGGCGCGCGGCGCGGGCGACCTGCTCACCCGCACCACCTGGATCCTGGGCATCTCCTTCTTCGTGATCGCGCTGCTGCTGACCATCCTGGCCGGCCGCGAGCGGGGCGCCTCGTCGGTGGTCGACCGGCTGAAGGTGAACGCGATCGATCCCGACAGCCTGAACCTCCCGTCTCAGCAGGCCCCGGCAGGCGCGCCGGCGCCCGGCCTGCCGGCGACCAGCCAGCCCGCGCCGATCACCGCGCCGGCGCCGACCGTGCGCAATCCGCTGCTGGGCGAGCCCGCGGCGCCCGCCGCCGGCCTGCCGGCCGCCCCGGCCCCCGCGCCCCAGCAGTAACAGTGGACGAATCGCAACGCCGACCGAGTCGCAGACGCGAATCACGGCTAATCTGAACGCCCATGGCCCGGTACATCTTCATCACCGGCGGCGTGGTCTCTTCCCTTGGTAAAGGTCTCGCGTCCGCCGCCCTCGGCGCGCTCCTCCAGGCACGTGGCTACAAGGTCCGCCTCCGTAAGCTCGACCCGTATCTGAACGTCGACCCCGGCACGATGTCGCCCTACCAGCACGGTGAGGTGTTCGTGACGGACGATGGCGCGGAGACCGACCTCGACCTTGGTCACTACGAGCGGTTCACCGGCGTCAACGCGACCCGCGCCGACAACATCACGACCGGGCAGATCTACAAGACGATCATCGAGAAGGAGCGGCGCGGGGACTACCTCGGCGCGACGGTCCAGGTGATCCCGCACGTCACCGGCGAGATCAAGGATTTCGTCCTGTCGGATCCGGGCGAGGGCGTCGACTTCGTGCTGATCGAGGTGGGCGGCACGGTGGGCGACATTGAGGGCCTGCCGTTCTTCGAGGCGATCCGCCAGCTCGGCCAGGAGCTGCCGCGAGGGCACGCCTGCTACATCCACCTGACGCTCCTGCCGTACATCAAGACGGCGGGCGAGATGAAGACCAAGCCGACCCAGCACTCGGTGAAGGAGCTGCGCTCGATCGGCATCCAGCCCGACATCCTGCTGTGCCGGACCGAGCAGCCGATCCCCGAGGGCGAGCGGCGCAAGATCGCCCAGTTCTGCAATGTGCGGCCGAGCGCGGTCATCCAGGCGATGGACAGCGCCAACATCTACGCCGTGCCGCTGGACTACCACGCCCAGGGGCTGGACACCGAGGTGCTGGACGTCTTCGGCCTGCGCGACACCGCGCCTGCGCCAGACCTGACCCGCTGGCAGCAGATCTCGCACACGCTCAGCCATCCGGACGGCGAGGTGAACATCGCCATCGTCGGCAAGTACACGGGCCTGACCGACGCGTACAAATCCCTGGTCGAGGCGCTGATCCACGGCGGGGTGGCCAACAATGTGCGGGTCCGGTTCGACTGGATCGAGGGCGAGGCCTTCGAGAAGGACGAGGACCTGATCGGCGAGCGGCTGACCGGCGTCCATGGGGTGCTGGTCCCGGGCGCGTTCGGCGAGCGCGGCTCGGAGGGGATGATCCGG
Source organism: Phenylobacterium sp. (assembly GCF_036563385.1). GTDB lineage: Bacteria > Pseudomonadota > Alphaproteobacteria > Caulobacterales > Caulobacteraceae > Phenylobacterium. The sequence continues at coordinate 458,303 of NZ_DATCML010000015.1, read as the reverse complement.
GCGGTGAAGTTCGCCCGCGAGCACGACATCCCCTACTTCGGCATCTGCTTCGGCATGCAGATGGCGATGATCGAGGCGGCGCGGAACCTGGCCGGCATCAAGCAGGCCTCCTCCACCGAGTTCGGCCCCACCTCCGAGCCCATCGTGGGCCTGATGACCGAGTGGGTGCGCGGCAACGAGAAGGAGACCCGCCAGGCGGGCGGCGAGCTCGGCGGCACCATGCGCTGCGGGGCCTATGACGCGGTGCTCGCGCCGGGATCCAAGGTGTCGGAGATCTATGGCGGGAACGCCATCTCCGAGCGCCACCGGCATCGCTACGAGGTGAACATCGCCTACCGCCAGCGGATCGAGGACACCGGGCTGAAGTTCACCGGGCTCTCGCCGGACGGCGTGCTGCCGGAGATCTGCGAGCGGGCGGACCACCCGTGGTTCGTCGGCGTGCAGTACCACCCGGAGCTGAAGAGCCGGCCCTTCGACCCGCACCCGCTGTTCGCCAGCTTCATCGGGGCGGCCAAGGAACGGAGCCGGCTGGTTTAGGCCGCCACCGGATCGCTCGCTGCGACCGCCGACCTGCGCGCCGCCCGCGCGATTGCCCGACCGCGCAGCCAGATGGCGAGCGGGATCAGGCTGTAGATGCTGGGCGGAAGCCAGGGGGCGGCGCGCAGCGGCAGCAGGGCGACCGCCATCGAGACGAGCCCGGTCCCGGCGCAGATCAGCCAGGCGTCCCGCCAGGAGCGGCCCTCGTCGCGCAGGTCCGGGGTCGGCGCCAGCCGTACGGAGCAGGCGAACAGAGCCGCCACCAGCCCGGACAGCACCGCGAAACCCAGGCCGTAGATCTGGTAGAGCGAGGCGAGGTCCCCGAGGCCGTCGATCAGCTCGCGTCCGGGCAGCCGGCCGAGGCTGAGCCAGTGGAACAGCGCCTGCATCAGGAACCGCAGCGGGTAGACGTAGACGAGCACTGTGAAGACCACGGCCAGGCTCAGCAGGGTCGTCGAGGCGTCGCGCACGGGCGTGACGCGGCCGAACGCGCGATGAGAGCTCCAGAAGAGCACGATCAGGACGAAGGCCGCGGCGGATGAAGGCAGGTTGAGCAGCGCCGCGCGCAGATCGGCCAGATCGCGTGGCGGCTCGGCCCCGGTGATCAGCAGGAGGGTGACGGCGAAGCCGAAGGCGGCGTCCACGAACTGGTCCAGGCGCTTGCGGGAGTCTTCGTCGGCCATGCCGGCGTTATGGCTCCGACTGGACGGCTTGGCTATGGTCCGCCGGATGCTGACGCCCCACGACATCCGCCGGATCGCGCTCGCCTTGCCCGAGGCCTACGAGGAGCCGCACTTCGAGAAGGCCTCGTTCCGGGTGGCCAAGAAGATCTTCTGCACGCTGCACGCCGACCAGCCGCGGATCATGCTGAAGCTGGACCCGGAGGATCAGCACAACCTATCGGATGGTGATGCGATCCAGCCGGTGCCGGGCCACTGGGGCCGCAACGGCGCGACGTTCGTCTACTATGAGCGGCTCGCGCCGGAGCGGTTGCCGGGGCTGATGCGGCTGGCCTGGGCAAGCGTGGCGCCGAAGCGCCTGGTGAAGGCGGCAAGCCCCGCTTGAAACGCGGGCGGGTTTCATGCATAAGCCCGCGCTCACGTCGGCGGCCCTCACCGGCCGCCGCTTCCATTTCCCACGCCTGCGAGATTCTCCCATGGCCGTTCCCAAGCGAAAAACATCGCCGTCCCGGCGCAACATGCGGCGCTCGCACCACGCGCTCGGCCCGAACTCCTTCGTCGAAGACAAGGAAACCGGCGAACTGAAGCGCCCGCACCACGTCGACCTGAAGACCGGCATGTACAAGGGCCGCCAGGTCCTGACGCCGAAGGAAGACTAAGCGCTTCTACAGAGCCTGGCTCTGATCGGGACGCCGGCCGCAAGGCCGGCGTTTTTGATTCGTGCGGTTGCGGGAGGCGGGAAGAACCACGGAAGACACGGAAGACACGGAATTGGCGTGGGCTGGCCAAGCTTCGCGAGGGCGGGCATGTCACAGCGCCCGCTTGCAGCGGGCAAGGCGCAGGCTGCCGGCGTCCGTGTCTTCCGTGTCTTCCGTGGTTCCGTCCGCGGCCCTTTGAGAGGGTTTCCTACTGCCCCCGGCCGCGGGCCTGGACGGCGGCGCGGCGTTGCTCGACCATCTCGGGGGTGACGGCGGCGTTGTGGGCGACCGAGCGGTCGTGCTCGAGGGCCAGGCCGTCGGCGAGGGTGCGTTCGTAGCCGTCGTCGATCATCGCCTTGTAGGTCAGCAGCATGTCCGTCTCGATGCTGGCCATCTCGTGGGCGAGCTTCAGCGCCGCGGGCATCAGCTCGGCGGGCTCGACCACGCGGTTGACGAGGCCCCAGTCGTAGGCGGTCTTCGCGTCCAGGAAGTTGCCGCTCAGCGACAGCTCCTTGGCCCGGTAGGGGCCGATCACCCGCGACAGCTTCTGGGAAAGCCCCCAGCCGGGCGTGATGCCGACTCGGGCGTGGGTATCGGCGAAGCGCGCATTGGTGGAGCAGAGCAGCACGTCGCAGGCGAGGGCCACCTCGAACCCGCCGGTGATCGCCACGCCGTTGATCGCCCCGATGATGGGCTTCTTCGTGGCGAGCAGGGCGCGGGCCGGGTTCTCGGCGGGATCCACAGCGTTGGCGGCCCCCATGCCCAACGGATCGGTCCCGAGCTCCTTGAGGTCGAGGCCGGCGGTGAAGGCCCGTTCGCCCGCGCCGGTGAGCACGATGACCTTGATGGCGTCGTCGCGGTCGAGCTCGACCATGGCCTGCTGCAGGGCGGCCCGCAGCGCCTTCGACAGCGCGTTCATCGCTTCGGGCCGATTGAGCGTTACGACGGCGACGGGGCCGTCCTTCTCGACGAGCAGCATGACCCATCCTCCCTGGTGCGCGGACCAGAGCCGGCCGCCGCGGGGTGAAGTCAAGTTGCCCTTGCCCGGGAAGGTGGCTAAGCCACCCCGCGCCCCCCGAAACCTGCGCAAGAGGACAAAATGACCGAGATCGTCGACATCAACGCCCGCGAGATCCTGGACAGCCGCGGCAACCCGACGGTCGAGGTGGACGTGGTCCTCGAGGATGGCTCCATGGGCCGCGCGGCGGTGCCGTCGGGCGCCTCCACCGGCGCCCACGAGGCTGTGGAGAAGCGCGACGGCGAGAAGGGCCGCTACGGCGGCAAGGGCGTGCGCCAGGCGGTGGAAGCCGTGAACGGCGAGATCTACGACGCGCTGGCCGGCATGGACGCCGAGGACCAGCGGCGCATCGACCGCACCCTCATCGAGCTGGACGGGACGGCCAACAAGAGCCGCCTGGGCGCTAACGCCATCCTGGGCGTCAGCCTGGCGACCGCCAAGGCGGCGGCCAGCTCGGCGGCCCTGCCGCTCTACAAGTACGTGGGCGGCGTGTCGGCTCGGGTGCTGCCGGTGCCGATGATGAACATCATCAACGGCGGGGCGCACGCCGACAATCCGATCGACATCCAGGAATTCATGATCCTGCCCACCGGCGCTGAGAACTTCGCGGAAGGCCTGCGCATGGGCGCGGAGATCTTCCACGGCCTGAAGAAGGCGCTGCACGACGCCGGCCACAACACCAACGTCGGCGACGAGGGCGGCTTTGCGCCGAACCTGTCGAGCGCCGAGGATGCGCTGGCCTTCATCGTCAAGGCCGGCGAGGCGGTGGGCTACAAGGTGGGCGACGACTTCGTGCTGGGCCTCGACGTGGCCTCGACCGAGTTCTTCAAGGGCGGCAAGTACGTCATGGAGGGCGAAGGCAAGACGGTCGATCCCGCCGGCATGGTCGACTACCTCGCCGGCCTGGTGTCCAAGTTCCCGATCGTTACCATCGAGGACGGCTGCGCCGAGGACGACTTCGAAGGCTGGGGCCTGCTGACCGAGCGCCTTGGAAAGCAGGTGCAGCTGGTGGGCGACGACCTGTTCGTGACCAACCCGGCGCGGCTGTCGCAGGGCATCGAGAAGGGCCTGGCCAACTCGATCCTCGTGAAGGTCAACCAGATCGGCACGCTGTCGGAGACCCTGGACGCCGTCGATATGGCCCACCGGGCGGCCTATACGGCGGTGATGAGCCACCGCTCGGGCGAGACCGAGGACTCGACCATCGCGGACCTCGCCGTCGCCACCAACTGCGGGCAGATCAAGACCGGCTCGCTGGCGCGCTCGGACCGGACGGCCAAGTACAACCAGCTGCTGCGCATCGAGGAGGAGCTGGGCGACCAGGCGATCTACCTTGGGCGCAAGGCGCTGAAGGTGGGGTGAGCCCGCAAGATAACGGTCGTCATGGCCGGGCTTGTCCCGGCCACCCATGATCTCCGCGTCGGGCGACTGGCCGAGGCGGCGACGCTGGCGCACTCTCCGCGTCGCCGCCATCATGGGTCCCCGGGACAAGCCCGGGGATGACGAACATGGGGGGCGCGGACGCGGCGAGCGGCCGATGGTTAGCGGCCTATTAAGCATGCGGGGCGATTCTGCGGGCCCGAGCCTAGGGATTCGCCGTGTTCGCCCGCTTCCGCCCGTACCTGCCCACCGCAGCGCTGGCCTTCCTGATCTTCTACTTCGGCTTCCACGCCTTCACCGGCGAGGGCGGACTGCTGCAGTCGGACAAGCGGGACGCCGCCCTGGTGGCCAAGACGCAGGAGCTGGAGCGGCTGCGCGACCAGAGGCAGGACCTGGAGATGCGCGCCCAACTGATGCGCGACACCAGCCTTTCGCGCGACCTGCTCGAGGAAAGGGCGCGCTCCCTGCTAGGCTTCGCCGATCCAAGAGACTATGTGATCCGCGTGAAGCCCTAGGGCCGCCTCGGCGGTTCTGACAAAAAGGGCGCATAGCTAGATCACGGAGAGACGCATGGCGCGTGGGCAGGCTGCCGCCGGACGGCAGAAGGCCAACGGCTCCCAATCCCAGGGCGACGGGGTAGGGGCCTCCAAGGAAGAGCTTCTCGGGTTTTACCGCGACATGCTGCTCATCCGCCGCTTCGAGGAGCGGGCGGGCCAGCTGTACGGCATGGGCCTGATCGGCGGGTTCTGCCACCTCTACATCGGCCAGGAGGCCATCGCCGTGGGCGTCCAGGCGGTGAAGCAGCCGGGCGACGAGGTGATCACCGGCTATCGGGACCACGGCCACATGCTGGCCTGCGGCATGGACCCGCGCGAGGTGATGGCCGAGCTGACCGGCCGGGCCGGGGGTTCGTCCCGCGGCAAGGGCGGCTCGATGCACATGTTCTCGACCGAGGCCGACTTCTACGGCGGCCATGGCATCGTGGGCGCCCAGGTGAGCCTGGGCACGGGCCTGGCGCTGTCGAACAAGTACCGCGACAACGGCAAGGTCAGCTGGACCTACTTCGGCGACGGCGCGGCGAACCAGGGCCAGGTCTACGAAAGCTTCAACATGGCCGAGCTGTGGAAGCTCCCGGTGATCTACATCATCGAGAACAACCAGTACGCCATGGGCACCTCCATCGAGCGCTCCTCGTCGGAGACCCACCTGCACCGGCGCGGCGCCTCGTTCCGCATCCCGGGCGAGGAGGTGGACGGCATGGACGTGCTGGCGGTGCGCGCGGCCGCGGCCAAGGCCGCCGAGCACGCCCGGTCCGGCCAGGGGCCCTACATCCTGGAGATGAAGACCTACCGCTACCGCGGCCACTCCATGAGCGACCCGGCCAAGTACCGGACGCGGGAGGAGGTCGACGAGGTCCGCAAGACCCGCGACCCGATCGACCATGTGGAAGAGCTGCTGGAGAGCCTGGGCTACGCCGACGAGGCGGCGCTCAAGGCCATTGACGCCGAGGTGAAGCGCATCGTCGCCGACGCCGCCGAGTTCGCCCGCACCTCGCCCGAGCCCGATCCGTCCGAACTGTACACCGACGTCTATACGGAAGCGCGCGCATGACCGACGTCCTGATGCCGGCCCTGTCGCCCACGATGGAAGAGGGCACCCTCGCCAAGTGGCACGTGAAGGTGGGCGACACCGTCCGCTCCGGCGACGTGATCGCCGAGATCGAGACCGACAAGGCCACCATGGAGGTGGAGGCGGTCGACGAGGGCGTCGTCGAGGCCATCCTGGTGCCGGAAGGCTCCGAAGAGGTGAAGGTGAACACCCCGATCGCCCGGCTCGCGGGCGAGGGGGCGTCCACGAACGGCGGCGGAAACGCTGGCGCTTCGGCGAATGACACCGGTGGCAACGGCGAAGGCGAAGCCTCGGCAGGCGACCCTGAGAAGAAGCCGCCGGAAGCCGCCAAGCCGCAGCCCGAAGGCGAAGGGCCCGCCGCGGTGATGCCCGACGAGCCGCTGAAGGATCCCGAGCTGCCGGCGGGCGTCAGCCTGGTGAAGACCACGGTCCGCGACGCGCTGCGCGACGCCATGGCCGAGGAGATGCGCCGCGACGAGACGGTCTTCCTGATGGGCGAGGAGGTCGCGCAGTACCAGGGCGCCTACAAGGTGAGCCGCGGCCTGCTGGACGAATTCGGCGAGCGCCGCGTGATCGACACCCCGATCACCGAGTACGGCTTCGCGGGCGTGGGCGTCGGCGCGGCCATGGCGGGCCTGAAGCCGATCGTCGAGTTCATGACCTTCAACTTCGCCATGCAGGCGATCGACCACATCATCAACTCGGCGGCCAAGACGCTCTACATGTCGGGCGGCCAGCTGAGGACCTCGATCGTGTTCCGCGGGCCGAACGGGGCGGCGGCGCGCGTGGCGGCCCAACACAGCCAGGACTATGCCGCGTGGTACGGCCACGTGCCCGGCCTGAAGGTGATCGCCCCCTACGATGCGGCCGACGCCAAGGGCCTGCTCAAGGCCGCCATCCGCGACCCGAACCCGGTGGTCTTCCTGGAGCACGAGATGCTCTACGGCCAGGAGTTCGATGTGCCGGAGGGGATCGACTGGGTCGTGCCGATCGGCAAGGCCAAGGTCCGCCGGGAGGGCTCGGGCGTCACCATCGTGGCCTACAGCCGGATGGTCGGCCTGGCGCTGAAGGCGGCCGAGGATCTGGCGGCGGACGGGATCGAGGCGGAGGTCATCGACCTGCGCACCATCCGGCCGATGGACATCCCCACCGTCGTGGAGAGCGTGAAGAAGACCAACCGGCTGGTGACGGTCGAGGAAGGCTGGGGCCCGATGGGCGTCGGCGCCGAGATCTGCGCGCGGGTGCTGGAGGAGGCGTTCGACTACCTCGACGCGCCGCCGGCCCGGGTCTGCCAGGAAGACGTGCCGCTGCCGTACGCCGCCAACCTGGAGGCCCTGTCGCTGCCGTCGGTCGAGAAGATCGTGAAGGCGGCGAAGGCGGTCTCGTACAAATGAGCCCGCAGCCCTCCACCGCTCTTCCCGGCGAAAGCCGGGATCCAGGCCGCCTCGATGCGGCTCGAGCGGTGGCCAACCTGGCGTCAGCTTGGGCCCCGGCTTTCGCCGGGGTGAGCGGAATTTGGGGTGCGAGGAGGCTGTGACGGTGTCTGACAGTCCCTTCACCTGGCGCGCTGGCGGCTGTCACTGCGGGGGCGTGCGGTTCGAGGTGGCGCTGGGGCCGGTGGTCGAGGCGCAGACCTGCAACTGCTCCATGTGCGCCAAGACCGGCTTCGTGCACGTGATCGTGCCGGAGAGCCGGTTCCGGATCACCAGGGGCGCCGAGCGGCTGGCCGAGTACACCTTCAACACCCGGGTGGCGAAGCACCTGTTCTGCGCCGAGTGCGGGGTGAAGAGCTTCTACCGGCCGCGGTCGAACCCGGACGGCTGGAGCGTCAACGCCCGGTGCCTGGACAGCCTGGAGGGGGTGAACCTCGACCTCACCGCCTTCGACGGCCAGAACTGGGAGGCCAACGCCCACGAGCTCGGCCATCTGTCCAAGGAGCCGGCATGACCCAGCTGGCCGGAGACTGCCACTGCGGCGCGATCCGCGTGATCCTGGACACCCAGCGTACGGCGGCGGAGCTGCCCCTGCGCGCCTGCGGCTGCGAGTTCTGCCGCCGGCAGAACGCCCAGTACACGAGCGACGCCGGCGGCCACGCCCACTTCGAGGCGGCGCCGGGATCGATCACCCGCTACCGGTTCGGCCACGAGAGCAGCGACTTCTTGGTCTGCGCCGAGTGCGGGACCTTCGTGGGCGCGGTGAGCGAGACCGACGGCGGCCTGCTGGCGGTGATCAACGTCCGCGGCGTGGACCTGCCGGGGTTCGAGGGCCGCACCCCCGAGCCGATGACCTATGACGACGAGGCTCCGGCCGAGCGGAGCGCGCGCCGCGCCGGCCGCTGGACGCCGGCGGTCCTCGTCGAAGCCCAATCCACCGTCTGAGAGAGCCGATGCCCATCGACGTCCTCATGCCCGCCCTGTCGCCCACCATGGAGGAGGGCACGCTTGCCAAGTGGCACGTGAAGAAGGGTGACGCCGTCCGCTCCGGCGACGTGATCGCCGAGATCGAGACCGACAAGGCCACCATGGAGGTGGAGGCCGTGGACGAGGGCGTCGTGGAGGACATCCTCGTGCCCGAGGGTACGGAGGGCGTGAAGGTGAACAGCCCCATCGCCCGCCTGGCCGGAGAGGGCGAGGCCGCCACCCCGGCCGCGGAGGCGCCGAAGGCCGCCGCGGCGCCCGCCCCGGACGCGGGCACGGACTCGGCCCGCGCCAGCCGCGAGCAGGCCACCGACCCGGTGCAGAAGGGCGCGCCCGCTGCGCCGGCCCCGAAGCCTGCGCCCGAGCCGCAGAAGGCCGCCGCCTTCCAGGCGCCGCGCGGCCCGCGGATCTTCGCCTCGCCGCTGGCGCGCCGGATCGCCGAGCAGAAGGGGATTGACCTTTCCGCCGTGCAGGGCTCGGGCCCGCACGGCCGGATCGTGAAAGTGGACGTGGAGAAGGCGCAGCCAGGCTCGGCGGGAGCCCCGCAGGCCAAGGCGCCGGCCACGGCCCCAACGAGCGCTCCGGCCGCGGCCGCCCCGCGGCAGGCGCAGTCGCTGGAGCAGATGGGGATCGCGGCGGGCAGCTACGACCTCGTGCCGCTGGACGGGATGCGCAAGACGGTGGCCCGGCGGATGACCGAGAGCTTCCGCGACGTGCCGCACTTCCCGCTGAACATCGACCTGGAGATCGACGGCCTGCTGGCGGCGCGGGCGAAGATCAACGGCCTGCTCGAGAAGGAAGGCGTGAAGGTCAGCGTCAACGACCTGGTGATCAAGGCCGCGGCGATCGCCCTGAAGCGGGTGCCGGAGGCGAACGCGTCCTACACGCCGGAAGGCATCGCCATGCACCACCACGCCGACATCGCCATGGCGGTCGCCGTGCCCGGCGGGCTGATCACCCCGATCATCCGCCAGGCGGAGCTGAAGGGGCTGGCGCAGATCGCCACCGAGGCCAAGGACCTGGCGGAACGGGCCCGCACCAAGAAGCTGAAGCCAGAGGAGTTCCAGGGCGGCACCTTCTCGGTGTCCAACCTGGGCATGTTCGGCATCAAGTCGTTCGCCTCGATCATCAACGAGCCGCAGGGCTGCATCCTGTCGGTGGGCGCGGGCGAGAAGCGGCCGGTGGCGCGCGGCGACCAGCTGGCGGTGGCCACCGTGATGAGCGTCACCCTGACCTGCGATCACCGGGTGGTGGACGGGGCGGTGGGCGCCCGCTGGCTGGCGGCCTTCAAGGCGCTGATCGAAGACCCGATCACCATGATCGTCTGAGGCGCCATGGCCACAATCTACGATTTCGAGGCCGAGACGCTGGACGGCCGGCCAGCCCCGCTGTCGGCCTACCGCGGGCAGGTGGTGCTGGTCGTCAACACCGCCAGCAAGTGCGGTTTCACCCGCCAGTACGAGGGGCTGGAGGCGCTCTACCGCAAATACCGCGACCGGGGCCTGGTGGTGCTGGGCTTCCCCTGCAACCAGTTCGGCCAGCAGGAGCCGGGCGACGCCGCGGAGATCGCCAGCTTCTGCTCGCTGACATACGACGTGGACTTCCCGATGATGCGGAAGATCGACGTGAACGGACCCAAGGCGCACCCGCTCTACGTCTACCTGAAGGGGGCGAAGAAGGGCCTCTTCGGCACCGAGGGGGTGAAGTGGAACTTCACCAAGTTCCTGGTCGGCCGCGACGGCCAGGTGGCGGGACGGTTCGCGCCCACCGTTGAACCCAAGGCGCTGGAAGGCGCGATCGAGGCTTTGCTCTGATGGCAGATTTCGACGTTGTGGTGATTGGCTCCGGGCCGGGCGGCTATGTGACCGCGATCCGGGCCTCGCAGCTGGGGATGAAGACCGCCATCGTCGAGCGCGCCGAGCTGGGCGGCATCTGCCTGAACTGGGGGTGCATCCCGACCAAGGCGCTGCTGAAGTCGGGCGAGGTCTACGAAACCCTGGACCACCTGGCCGACTACGGCCTGTCCGTTGAGAAGCGGGGCTTCGACTTCGACAAGGTGGTGCAGCGCTCGCGCAAGGTGTCGGCGCAGCTGAACCAGGGCGTCGCCTTCCTGATGAAGAAGCACAAGATCGAGGTGATCGCCGGGACGGCGAAGCTCGAGAAGGGCGACCCTGCGCCCAAGGTGGTGGTGGCGCTGAACGGCGGCGGCTCGCGCACGGTGCAGGCCAAGCACGTGATCCTGGCCACCGGCGCCCGGGCCCGCACCATCCCCGCCGTCGGGCTGGAGCCGGACGGCGAGCGCGTGTGGACCTACCGCGAAGCGCTGGTCCCGAAGTCGGCGCCGAAGCGGCTCATCGTCATCGGTTCGGGCGCCATCGGTATCGAATTTGCCAGCTTCTTCAGAGCCCTGGGGTCGGAAGTTACGGTGATCGAGGCCCTGCCGCGCATCCTGCCGGTGGAGGACGAGGAGGTCTCGAAGGCGGCGCAAAAGGCCTTCGAGAAGCGCGGCATCCAGTTCCGCATCGGCGCGAGCGTGAAGAAGCTGACGAAGGCGGCGCAGGGCGTCGCTATCGAGATCGAGGCCGGCGGCAAGGGGGAGACGCTGCAGGGCGATGTCGCCATCGTGGCCATCGGCATTGTTGGCAACGTCGAGGACCTGGGCCTCGAAGCCCTGGGCGTGAAGGTCGACCGGACGCACGTGGTCACTGACGAACACGGCGCGACCGGCGTGCCGGGGCTCTACGCCATCGGCGACGTGGCCGGGCCGCCCTGGCTGGCGCACAAGGCGAGCCACGAGGGCGTGCATTGCATTGAGCACATCGCCGGGCTGAAGCCGGCGAACCTGACCTCGCCGATCCCGGGCTGCACCTATTCGAACCCGCAGATCGCGTCAGTCGGCCTGACCGAGACGCAGGCGAAGGAGAAGGGGATCGAGGTCAAGGTGGGCCGCTTCCCGTTCCGGGTGAACGGCAAGGCCATCGCGTCCGGCGAGACCGAGGGCTTCGTGAAGACGGTGTTCGACGGCAAGACCGGCGCGCTGATCGGGGCGCACCTGATCGGGGCCGAGGTCACCGAGATGATCCAGGGCTATGTGATCGCCATGACGCTCGAGGCCACCGAGGCCGAGCTGCACGCCACGGTGTTCCCGCACCCGACGATGAGCGAGGCCATGCACGAGTCGGCGCTCGACGCCTTCGGCCAGGTCCTGCACATCTGACGGCTGACAAGGGCGGAGGCCCAGCGCAGCAGGTTTCGAACCACGAACCACACGAACCACACGAACGGACGCGACCTTGGCCCGCTGATCACAGCTGGCGCACGTTACGGCCTTGCGCGCTTCCAGCGGGCGAGTCTTGCCTAGCCTGAGCTAGGCCTCCGCACGACAGCCGCAGCGCGTTCGTGTGGTTCGTGTGGTTCGTGGTCCCTTCCTACGCCGCCCGGCGAATTTCGGCGTCGACGATGCGCTGGAGGGCGACGTAGTCGGTCTTGCCGGTGCCGAGGACCGGGATCTCCGGCACGCGGATGATCTTGCGCGGGACGGCGATCTCGGGCGCGCCGACTGCGTGGGCGTGGGCCAGGAGGGGCTCGGGAGCGGCGTCGCGCTTGTCGGTGACCAGGACGAGGCGCTCGCCCTTCTTGGGATCGGGCAGGGCGACGACGGCGTGGCGGCACTCGGGCCAGACCGCGGCCGCCAGGTCCTCGGCGGCGGTCAGCGAGACCATCTCCCCGCCCACCTTGGCGAAGCGCTTCACCCGGCCGAGGATCTTGATCCAGTTGTCGTCGGAGATGGAGACCACGTCCCCGGTGTCGTGCCAGCCGCCCGCCGGGGGCTCGATCTCGCCGCCGGGCTTCAGGTAGCCCGCCATGACGTTCGGTCCACGGACATAGAGCTTGCCGCCGCCGGGGATGCCTTCGACGGGCTCCAGCCTGGTCTCGACGCCCGGCAGCAGGCCGCCCACAGTGCCGCGGCGGTTGTCCTCAGGCTTGTTGACCGCGATGACCGGCGAAGCCTCCGTGGCCCCGTAGCCCTCGAGCAGAGGGATCGGGCCGAAGCGCTCGGCGATCAGGTTGTGGGTCTCCTCGCGCACCTTCTCGGCGCCGCAGACCACGAACTTCAGGCCCGAGAGCTCGCCCGGCTGGGCGGCGCGGGCGTACTGGTTGATGAAGGTGTCGGTGGCGAAGAGCACGGCCGCGCCGGAGTCCTTCACCAGCGGCGGGATCTGCTTGATGTGCAGGGGCGAGGGGTACTGGAAGGCCTTCAGGCCGGTGAGCAAAGGCAGCAGCACCCCGCCCGTCAGGCCAAAGACGTGGAAGATCGGCAGGGGATTGAAGAAGACCCAGTTTGGGTCCAGCGCGATGTGGGCGGCGATCTGGCGACAGTTGGCGACGAGGTTCGCCTGGGTCAGCACCACGCCGCGCGGCGCACCGAAGCTGCCGGAGGTGAACAGGATGACGCCGGGGTCCTCGGGGCTGGTCTCGGTGCGGAACTGCTTGGGCAGAGCCCCCGCGGCGGCGGCGAACAGCTTGTCGGCCAGGCCGATCTTCTCGCGCACCTCTTCGAGGTAGGTGATCTCGGTGCGGCCCTCGAGCGCGTCGATCAGGTCGTGCAGCTTGCCCTGCTCGACGAAGCGGTGGGAGGTCAGCACGCGCTTGACGCCCGCCAGCTCGCAGGCGGCCTTCAGGTTCCGGATGCCAGACGTGAAGTTCAGCATGGTGGGCGTGCGGCCAAAGGCGTGGAGGGCGAAGAAGGTGACCACCCCGCCGGCGCTCGCCGGCAGCATCACCCCGACCCGCTCGCGGGGCTCTGTCATGGCGGCGATCTTGCGCCCGAGCGCAAAGGCCGCGCGGATCAGGTCACGGTAGGTGAGGGGGTTCCGCTCCTGGTCCTCCAGGATCGGCTTCTTGGCGCCGGTTGTCTGGCTCGCCTCGATCAGGGCGTCAAAGAGCGAGGTCTTGGTGCTTTGGACGTCGAAGGTACGCGACAAGGGCGTACGCCTCCCGGGCTGTTCTCGTTGGCGCGCAACCTATAGCCGCGCCGGCGCCCTGAAAAGGTCGGCAACAATCCGTGAGATCCACCGCGGCCAATCGCGAGCTTGATCCGGCGGCCCGGACGGCCGATCTAGGGCCTATGGCCGTGGTCATCGACACCCTGGACGGCAAGCGTCCGCGTCACCCCGAGAAGCAGAACCGTCCGGAGACGCCGATCCTGCGAAAACCCGAGTGGCTGCGCGTCCGCGCGCCGGGTTCGGCGGGCTACAACGCCACGCGCTCGATCGTGAAGGACAACGGCCTCGTCACCGTCTGCGAGGAGGCGGCCTGCCCAAACATCGGCGAGTGCTGGTCCAAGAACCACGCCACCATGATGATCATGGGCGAGGTCTGCACGCGGGCCTGCGCCTTCTGCAACGTGACGACCGGCAAGCCGAACCCGCTGGATCCCACCGAGCCCGCCCGCGTGGCCGAGGCGGTGGCCAAGATGGGCCTGGCGCACGTGGTGATCACCTCGGTGGACCGCGATGACCTGGCGGACGGCGGCGCGGCGCACTTCGCCGCCGTGGTCCGCGCGATCCGGGCGGCGTCGCCCACCACCACGATCGAGATCCTGACGCCGGACTTCCTGCGCAAGCCGACGAGCGCCGCCGAACTGGTGATCGACGCCAAGCCCGACGTCTTCAACCACAACCTGGAGACCGTGCCGCGGCTCTACCTCTCGATCCGGCCAGGCGCCCGCTACTACCACTCGCTGCGCCTGCTGGAGCGCGTGAAGGAGCGCGACCCGACCCAGTTCACCAAGTCGGGCGTCATGGTCGGGCTGGGGGAGACGAAGGAGGAGGTGATGCAGGTCATGGACGACATGCGCTCGGCCGGCGTCGACTTCATCACCATCGGCCAGTACCTGCAGCCGACGCGGCGCCATGCCGCCATCGACCGGTTCGTCCACCCCGACGAGTTCAGGGCGCTCGAGGAGATCGCCCGAGCCAAGGGCTTCCTGATGGTTTCGGCCAGCCCGCTCACGCGCTCGTCGCACCACGCCGGCGAGGACTTCGCGCGGCTGCAGGCGGCGCGCCTGGCGCGCGAGAGCGCGGCCTGAGGCCGGCGGCATGCGCCACCACGTCTCCAAGGTCCTGCCCTATACGCCCGACCAGCTGCTGGCGCTCGTGGGCGACGTGGACCGCTACCCCGAGTTCGTCCCGTGGCTGACCCACATGCGGACTTGGAACGCGCGGCGGCTCAGTGACGGGGTCGACGCGGTGGACGCCGAGGCCAAGGTGGGGTTCGCCTTCCTCAAGGAGCGGTTCGCGACCCGCGTGCGCCGCGACGCGGCGGCCCGGCAGATCGACGTCAGCCTGCTCTCGGGGCCGTTCAAGAAGCTGGAGAACCGCTGGCGCTTCCTGGACGCCGGCCACGGTTGCACGCGGATCGAGTTCGACATCGACTTCCAGTTCAAGTCCCGCCTGCTGGAGGGCCTGCTGACCGCGAACTTCGCCACGGCGGTGCAGAAGCTGATGAGCTGTTTCGAGGCGAGGGCTCGGAGCCTCTACGGCGAGCCTGAGCAGCCCGCAGCGCCTGCGCCGGCGGCGTAAGTCCCCCATCATCCGCTCAGCCTGGCGAAAGCCGGGGCCCGAGCTCAGGCGCCCGGGAGGTTGGCGGGTCGATCACCACGTCCGCTTGGGTCCCGGCTTTCGCCGGGATGAGCGGAGTGAAAGCGGCGGTCCCTCAGCTCATCCGGTCGCGGAGCGCCTGGAGGGCGGACTGGACGGCGGCCAGCTGGATGCCCTCGCGGGTCTCCTCCTCGAACAGCTCCTGACGGTGCATCAGGCCGTGGTTGGTGCGCGCCGTAGCGATGTGGACGGTGCCGACCGGCTTCATGGGCGTGCCACCGCCCGGCCCGGCGATGCCGGTGATGGCGACCGCCAGGTGGGCGTGCGAGGCCTCGAGCGCGCCCTCGGCCATCATCCGGGCGACCGGCTCGGACACCGCGCCGAGGTCGGCGATCAGGTCGCCGGGCACGCCGAGGATCTCCTGCTTGGCGCGGTTCGTGTAGGTCACGAATCCGCGCTCGAAGACGTCGGAAGCCCCCGGGATCGAGCAGATCGCGCCGGCCACCAGGCCGCCGGTGCAGCTCTCGGCGGTGACGATGCGCAGCGACCGCTGGCGGGCCTCGTCGATGAGCAGCCGGGCCAGGGTCACGACTTCAAGGGGAAACATCGGCGCCGGCCTCGCGAAATAGGGGTGGCTTGATAACGAAGCCTGACCACAACATCGGGGCAGACACCGATTCAAGGCTGAAAGCGACCATGAGCACGATCGCGGCCCACAAGTCCGGCCTCCGACCGCCCCCGGCGCTGTTCGCCGTGACGGTGTTCTCCAGCGCCGCCTTGGTGTTCCTGGTGCAGCCGATGGTGGCCAAGCTGGTCCTGCCCCTGCTGGGCGGCAGTCCGTCGGTCTGGAACACCAGCATGGCCTTCTTCCAGATCGCCTTGCTGGCGGGCTACGGCTACGCCCACGTGCTGCAGAGGGCCGGCAGCGTCGGGCGCCAGGCGATGATCCATGGTGCGGCTTTGTTGCTGGCGGCCCTGGCGCTGCCGCTCCGGGTCAACGAACTGGTCGGCGCGCCGTCGTCGGACCACCCGAACCTGTGGCTGCTGGGCGTGCTGGCGGTCTCGATCGGGGCGCCGTTCGCGGTGCTCTCCGCCACCGCGCCGCTGGTGCAGGCCTGGCACGCCCGAACGATCGGGGCGGAGGAGGGCAAGGAGCCCTATGTCCTCTACGCGGCCAGCAACCTGGGAAGCCTGCTGGCGCTGCTGGCCTATCCGCTGGTGGTGGAGCCGGCCTTCACGGTCTACGGCCAGCGGATCGGCTGGAGCGTGGCCTATGGCGCCTTCGTCCTGCTGATGGCGGGCCTCGCCCTGGTGGTCGCCCGGGCGGGCGACCACGCCCCGCAGGTGGCCGACGTGCGCAAGGCGGTGCCGCTGGCTTGGCGGCAGCGGCTGGCCTGGGTGGCCCTGGCCGCCCTGCCGTCCAGCCTGATGCTGGGGGTGACCACCCACATCACCACGGACGTGGCCTCGGCGCCGTTCCTCTGGGTGATCCCGCTGGCGCTCTATCTCGTCACCTTCATCATCGCGTTCCAGGAGAAGCCGGCGATCCCGCTGGACCTGACGCTGATCCTGCAGGCGGCGGCTCTGGCCGGCTGCGCAGCCCTGTTGCCGTTCCGCACGACGAACCTGCTCATCCAGCTGTTCGTGCACCTGGTCGCCTTCTTCCTGACGGCCCTGATGTGCCACCAGCGGCTGGTGGCGCGCCGGCCCGACCCGGCGCACCTGACCGAGTTCTACCTGTGGCTCTCGGTGGGCGGCGTGGTGGGCGGCGCCTTCAACGCCTTCGTGGCGCCGGTGATCTTCGACAACGTCTGGGAATATCCCCTGGTGCTGGCCCTGGCGGCGCTTGCCAGGCCCTGGGGCGGCACGAAGATTGAGCCCTGGAGCTGGGCGATGCTGATCCTGGGCGTGGGCTCGGCGGTCGCCGCGCCGATCCTGATGACCTTCGTGGGGTCGACACTGGGAAGCCGCTCGGTCGTGGGCGACTTCAGCCAGTCGGATTTCCTCGAGCTGGGCGTCCGCGCCCTGATGTGCGCGGCGGTGATCTCGGCCTTCCTGGTGCGCAGGCACGCGCTGTTCATGTTCGCCATCGTCGCCGTGCTGTCCGTCGGGGCAGACGCCGCAGCCGAGCGGGCGGACACCACCAAGACCTGGCGCAGCTTCTTCGGGGTGATGAGCCTGTCGAAGACCAGCGCCGCGGCGCGTGGCGGCGAGATCCGCATGCTCGCCCACGGCACCACCCTGCACGGCGCCCAGGCCGTGCACCCGTACTGGGCCTGCCAGCCGATGGTCTACTACACGGTGGGCACGCCGATCGGGCAGGTGTTCATCCGCCAGCAGGAGCAGAGGCCAGCGACGCGCATCGGCGCGGTGGGCCTGGGCACCGGCTCGGTCGCGGCCTACGTCCGGCCGGGCGACCGCCTGACCTTCTTCGAGATCGATCCCCTGGTGGTCCGCATCTCCACCGACCCGGAGAACTTCACCTACACCACGCGCTGCGCCCGCGGCCCGATCGACTATGTGCTGGGCGACGCCCGTCTGACGGTGGCAAAGCAGCCGGACGCCAGCTTCGACATCCTGCTGATCGACGCCTTCTCGTCCGACGCCGTGCCGGCCCACCTGCTGACCGTGGAGGCGGTGCGCGGGTACCTGGCCAAGCTGAAGCCGGACGGCGTGCTGATCCTGCACCTGTCCAACCGCAACCTCGAACTGCTGGGCCCGGCGCAGGCGGTGGTGAAGGCGGCGGGCGGCTATGGCTTTCTGCAGAAGCGGCGGGTGATCAACGCCGGCGACGCCTTCTGGGAGGCCGACGAGGACGCCCTCGTTGTTGGGCGCACGCCCCAGGCCGTCGCCGCCTACGGCGCCGACCCGCGCTGGCTGGCGCTGGACCCGACCCAGGCCCGCCCATGGACCGACGACTACACCAACCTGCCGGGCGCGCTGTGGCGCAAGCTGGGCGAGCGGTACGCCTGGTGGCCGGGGTGAACCCTGTCGAGCGTCATCCGCCGCCTAGAGCGGCGTCTCGACGGCGACGACCGCCTGGGCCATGAGGCCCTCCTCGCGACCGGTGAAGCCCATGCCCTCCGTGGTCGTGGCCTTCACGCTGACGCGGTGCACGGGGATCTCCAGGAGCTCGGCGATGCGCGCGCGCATCGCGTCCCGGTGCGGGCGGATCTTGGGCCGCTCACAGATCAAGGTCAGGTCTGCGTTGACGATGCGGCCGCCCTGGGCCCGCGCCAGCTTCACCGCGTGGATCAGGAACTGGTCGGACGACGCGCCCTTCCAGCGGGGATCGGACGGAGGGAAGTGCTCGCCGATATCGCCCGCCCCAATCGCGCCGAGCACGGCGTCGGTGAGGGCGTGCAGGCCGCAGTCGGCGTCGGAGTGGCCGACCAGGCCGACATCGTGCTCGATGCGGATGCCGCCCAGCCAGACGACCTCACCCGGCCCGAAGCGGTGGGCGTCGATGCCCTGGCCCATGCGCACGATCCGGCGCGAGGAGGCCAGCTGCTCCGCCATGAGGAAGTCCTCAGGGTAGGTCAGCTTCATCAGCATCGGGTCGCCGGGGACCATGGCCACGTGGCCGCCGGCCCGCTCCACCACGGCCGCATCGTCGGTGGGCTCCTCGCCCGCCGGCCAGCGGCGGTAGGCGGCCTTCAGCCGGCCGGCCTTGAAGGCCTGTGGGGTCTGGGCGCGCCAGAGGCCATCGCGCGGCACCGTCTCGTCGATCAGGCCCTCGCCGCGCTTCAGGGTGTCGGGGACGGGCAGGGCCGGGACGGCGCCGTCGGCGAGGTCGAGCGCCGCCAGCAGCCGATCCACATGCTCGCGGGTCACGAAGGGACGGGCCGCGTCATGGATCAGCACGGGCTGGTAGCGGCCGGCGGTGACGGCGGCCAGGCCCGCCTGGACGGAGTCCGCCCGGGTCTTTCCCCCGGTGACCGCCTTCCAGTTCTCGAGCCCGGTGAGCGCCTCGTCCACCGCGCCCAGGCGATCGCGCGCCACCACGACCACGACTTCCCGCGCTCCGGCGGCGAGGAGGCCCTCCACCGACCAGCGGATAACCGGCCGGGAGCCGAGCATGCGCCAGGCCTTGGGCTCTCCCGGCCCCGCCCGCAAACCCGCCCCCGCCGCGACGACAACCGCGGAAAAACTCATGCCGACTTCTTTAGGGCGCGCGTGAAACTTGTCCACTCCTGGGCTTTACGGCGCCGCAACATTATGCCTAAAACTTAGCCGATGTTCGTGAGTAAAAAATGAGCAACAAGCTTCGGGTAGGCAGCGTAGAGGTGGCGGGGCGCGCGTGGATTGCGCCGATGACCGGCGTTTCAGACCTGCCGTTCCGCCGCGCCGCCAGTCGCCTGGGCGCCCCCTATGTGGCGACAGAGATGGTCGCCTGCGCCGAGTTCTCGAAGGGTCGTCCCGACGTGGTGCGCCGCGCCGCCGTGGGCGAGGGTCTGCCGCTGATGGTCGTCCAGCTCGTCGGACGCGAACCGGCGCACGTGGCCGAGGGCGCCCGCCTGGCGGTGGAGGCCGGCGCGCAGATCATCGACCTGAACTTCGGCTGCCCCGCGAAAGAGGTGACCGGGGTGCTGTCCGGCTCGGCGCTGATGCGGGAGCCGGAGCTGGCGTGCCGCCTGGTGGACGCGGCCGTGAACGCGGTCGACGTGCCTGTGACCGTCAAGATGCGCCTGGGCTGGGACGAGACGTCAAAGAACGCGCCGGAGCTGGCGTTCCGCGCGCAGGAGATCGGGGCCGCGGCGGTGACCGTGCACGCCCGCACCCGCTGCCAGTTCTACAAGGGCCAGGCCCGCTGGGCCGAGGTGGCCCCGGTGAAGGATGCTGTGTCGATCCCGGTCATCGTCAACGGCGACATCGTCGACGGCGAGAGCGCCAGGGCCGCCCTGGCGGCCTCCGGGGCGGATGCGGTGATGGTCGGCCGCGGGGTCTACGGCAAGCCGTGGATCGCCGCCCAGATCGGGGCGGCGCTGGACGGGCGGGAGTTCGCCGAGCCCGACGCCGAGGCGCGGCTGGCCATCGCCCTGGCCCATTTCCGTGACAGCCTGGCCTTCTATGGGGAGCGCCTGGGGCTGCGGATCTTCCGCAAGCACCTCGCGGCCTACATCGAGAACGCGCCCTGGCCCGCCACCGCGCAGGCGAGGCGAGAGGCGCGAGCGGCGCTCTGCCGCCTGGAGGACCCCGGCGAGGTGGAGGACGGGCTGAGGGCGCTTTGGCGCGCTCCGGAACAAAGGCAGGCCGCATGACCGGCAGGACACGGACGCGGACCGGGGCGCTGGACGCCGATGCGCTGAGGGCCGCCGCCTTCGACCTGTCGCCCGACCCGGCGATGGTGGTCGATTCGGACGGCGCCCTGGTGGCGGTGAACGAGGCTGCCGAGGCGCTGTTCGGCCAGGGATTGGGCCTGCTCGCCCGCGGCCGGTTCCGCGCGGCCCTGCCGCCGGGCTCGGCGCTGGTGTCGCTGCTGAACCGGGCCCTGGAGGAGGGCGCCCGGGTCCGCGAACGCGGCGTGCAGATCAGCCTGTTCGGCCTGCCGCCGTTCGAGGCGGACGGCGCGGCCGCGCCGTTGGGCGACGGCTCGGTTCTCCTGACCCTGTCAGTGAAGCTGGGGCTCGGAGCGGAGCGAGGCCCAGCGGAAGCCGCAGGGCTGCGCTCGATCGTGGGCCTCGGCCGCATGCTGGCGCACGAGATCAAGAACCCGCTGGCCGGAATCCGCGGCGCGGCTCAGCTGCTGAAGTCCGGCGCCAAGGCCGAGGACGCGCCGCTCGCCCAGCTGATCGTCGATGAGACCGACCGGGTGCGCCGCCTGGTGGAGCGGATGGAGGCCTTCTCCGACGACCACCTGCCGTCGCTGACGCCGATCAACATCCACCAGATCCTGGACCGGGTGCGGGCGCTCGCCGCCAATGGGGTGGCGGACGGCCTGGTGCTGCGCGAGCAGTACGACCCCTCCCTGCCGCCGGTGATGGGCGACGAGGACCAGCTGATCCAAATCTTCCTGAACCTGGTGAAGAACGCCGCCGAGGCGGCCCACGCCCGCGGCGACGAGCGCGGCGAGCTCTGCATCACGACCGCCTACCGGCATGGCGTGCGGGTGCGGGCGGTGACCGGCCAGCCAGCGCGCGGCGCGCCGCTGGAGGTGCGCATCGTCGACAACGGCCCCGGCGTGCCGCCGCACCTGCGCGAGCACCTGTTCCAGCCCTTTGTCACCTCTAAGGCCAATGGCGCCGGCCTGGGTCTGGCCCTGGTGGCCAAGCTCGTCGCCGGCCACGGCGGCCTGATCGACTTCGAATCCGAGCCCGGACGCACCGTCTTCCGGGTCCTGCTCCCCATCGCCACCGAAGAGGATGTCGCCGGATGAATGCGGCCGCGAAGAAGATCCTGATCGCCGACGACGACTCCTCCATCCGCCTGGTGCTGTCGCAGGCCTTCACCCGCCTGGGCTACCAGGTGCGGGCCACGGGCAACGCCACGACCCTGCTGAAGTGGGTGTCGGACGGGGAGGGCGACCTGGTGGTGACCGACGTGGTCATGCCGGACGAGAATGTCTTCGACGTGCTGCCGCGCATCCGCAAGGAGCGGCCGAAGCTGCCCGTCATCGTGATGAGCGCGCAGAACAACCTGATCACGGCAGTGAATGCGGCCGAGGTCGGGGCCTTCGACTATGTGCCCAAGCCCTTCGATCTGGACGACATGACCTCGGCGGCGCGCCGAGCGCTGGCCAAGCCTGCCGATGCGGAGGCGTCGAAGGCGCAGGCGCGGGCGGTGCGCGACGATCGCCTGCCGTTGATCGGCCGCTCCGGGCCCATGCAGGACGTCTACCGGACCATCGCACGGCTGGTGGGGGCGGACCTGACGGTGCTGATCCTCGGTGAATCGGGCACCGGCAAGGAGCTCGTCGCCCGCGCCCTGCACGACATGGGGCGCCGTCGCGACGGCAAGTTCGTGGTCATCAACCTGGCTGCCGTGCCGCGCGAGCGGGTTGAGGCCGAGCTGTTCGGCAAACAGGACGGCGACTACGGCAAGCTGGTGGAGGCCGACGGGGGCACCCTGTTCCTGGACGAAATCGGCGACATGCCGCTCGATGCCCAGACGCGGCTGCTGCGGGTGATCGACGGCTCGGAGCCGGCGCTGAACCCGAAGACCAACCGCCGCCCGAACGTGCGAATCATCGCCGCCACCAACCGCGACTTGCGCGCCCTGATCCAGCAGGGGCTGTTCCGCGAGGATCTCTACTTCCGGCTGAACGTCGCGCCGGTGCGGCTCCCGCCGCTGCGCGACCGCGCCGACGACATCCCCGACCTGGCCCGGGCCTTCCTGCTGCGGGCCAACCGCGAAGGCCTGCCGGCGAAGACCATCGATTCGGGCGCCCTGGAGCGGCTGAAGCTGCACCCTTGGCCGGGCAATGTGCGCGAGCTGGAGAACCTGGTGCGCCGGATCTGCGCCCTCTACGCCGAGGACCTGATCACCGCGCGCATCGTCGAGCGCGAGCTCGCCGACCAGCAGCCGGTCGTCGAGGGGCAGGAGGGGCCAGCGACGCTCTCGCAACTCGTCGAACGCAAGCTCGCGACCTACTTCGCCGACCAGCCGGACGGCCTGCCGCCGGCGGGGCTCTACGACCGGGTGCTGGAGGAGGTGGAGCGGCCGCTGATCCAGCTGACCCTGGCCGCCACACGGGGCAACCAGGTGCGCGCCGCCGAGGTGCTGGGCCTGAACCGGAACACGCTGCGCAAGAAGATTCAGGACCTGGGCGTGGAGATGAGCCGAGGCGCACGGCGGTAGGCGGGACCGGGATGGCCGGGAGGTCGTTTCGACCTCTGCCGCAAAATAGCAACAATGCTGTTGAGTTTGGAGCACAGTCCCTTAGGCTCCGAACCAATGGCGTTGCTGGCCGACCACCTCCGAAACAGCGAGACGGCCGCCAGGCTCTGGCGGGCCCTGAACTCGCGGGTGGTGCTGGGGGTGGGCTACGGCCTGGCTGCCGCCCTGACCGGCGTCGCCATCCTGCTGGCGGCCTCGCCGCCTGAGACGGGGCCACTGGGTCCGGCGAGCCAGCTGATCCTCACCGTCCTGTCGCTGAACCTGGTGCTGATCCTGGCGATCACCACCATCGTGGCGCTGCGCTTCACCGCGCTCCTGAACGCCCGCGACAGCGACGCGGGCGCCAGGCTGCACCTGCGATTCGTCACCCTGTTCGCCCTGGCGGCCGTGGCCCCGGCCGTCGTGGTGGCGCTGTTCTACGGGGTCCTGGTCAACCGCGGCGTCGACAACTGGCTGGGCGAGCGGGTGCAGACGGTGGTCGAGAACTCGGCGACGGTGGCGCGCTCCTACGTCGAGGACCAGAAGCGCTACATCGGCGACCACGTGAGCCTGATGGGCGCGGACCTGAACCGCGCCGCGCCGGGCCTGCAGGAGAGCCCCGTCGCCTTCAGCCACTACCTGGCGGAGCAGGCCTCGTACCACGCCTTCCCGGCGGCCTACCTGATCGATCGGGAGGGCCGGGTCCTGGCGCGGGCGGAGAGCGCCGACGCCCCGCGGTTCGTGATCCCCCCGGAAAGCAGCTTCAAGGCCGCGGACGAGGGCGACATCTCGGTGCCGGCCTTTGATTCCCCCGACCTGATGCGAGCGGTCTACCGGCTGACGGCCTATCCCGAGGCCTACCTCTACATCGCCCACCCGGTGGAGAAGGGGATCATCAACCACCTCCTGGAGGCCGAGGCCTCTCTGGTCTCGTATCGGGAGGCGGCGCAGAACCGGCAGCGGATCCAGGCGATCTTCGCGCTCTCCTACACGGAGACCGCGCTTCTGGTGCTGGTGGGCGCGGTTTGGCTGGGGCTGGGCGCCGCCAACGCCATCTCCGGACCCGTGGCCCGGCTGGTGCAGGCCGCGGGCAAGGTGGCCAGCGGCGACCTGAGCGCCCGCGTCGACGCGGACGAAGATCCCGAAGAAATCGCCGTGTTGTCCCGTGCTTTCAACAGCATGACGCACGATCTTCAGGTTCAGCAGGAGGCGCTGAGACGGGCCGGGCGCGAGGCCGAGCGGCGCCGTCAGTTCATTGAGACCGTACTGGCCGAGGTCAGCGCGGGCGTGATCGGCCTCGACTCGAAGGGACGGATCTCGGCCGCCAATCGCCAGGCCGCCCTGCTGCTCGACCTGCCCGGCGACCATGGCCGCGGGCGCAAGCTCAGCGAGGTGGCCCCGGAAGTGGCTGCGGTGGTGGCCTCCGCCGGGCGCGGCGGCGCCGAGGAGGAGGTGGACGTGATCCGCGGGCGTGAGACGCGCCGGCTGCGGGTGCGGGCCAGCCACAGCGACGACGGCCCGGTGCTGACCTTCGACGATATCACCCGCCTGGTGACTGCCCAGCGCAACGCAGCCTGGCGCGACGTCGCGCGACGGATCGCGCACGAGATCAAGAACCCGCTGACGCCGATCCAGCTGTCGGCCGAGCGGCTGCGGAAGAAGTACCGCAAGGACATCGCCGAAGCCGAGCTGGAGACCTTCGACCGCTGCACCGACACCATCGTGCGGCAGGTGGGGGACATTGGCCGGATGGTGGACGAGTTCTCGGCCTTCGCCCGCATGCCCGCACCGAAGTTCGCCGAGCAGGACGCCGCCGAGCTGCTGCGCGCGGCGGTGTTCGCCCAGCGCGTGGCCAGTCCCGACCTGGAGGTGGAGCTCGAAGATCCGCCGGAGGTGGTGGTGCTGGCCGACGGCCGCATGCTGGGACAGGCCCTCACCAATGTGCTGAAGAACGCCGCCGAGGCGGTCGGGGCGCGCAAGACGAAATCGCCCAAGCTGAAGGGGCGGATCCTCGCGCGCCTGGTCACGGACGAGGCCGGGGTGGCATTCGAGGTCGAGGACAACGGAGTCGGGCTGCCGGCCAAGGACCGAGACCGGCTGACCGAGCCCTATGTGACGACTCGTGAGAAGGGCACAGGCTTGGGACTCGCGATCGTGAAGCGGATTTTGGAAGACCACGGCGGCGAGCTGGAGCTCACCGACGCGCGGGGCGGGCAGGGGGCGATGGCCATCCTGCGTCTGCCGGCCAGCGCGCGGGTGAAGGGACGGCCGGCCGAGGCCATGACGGCGTGAGGTGAACGATGGCGTCTGACGTTCTGGTGGTCGACGACGAAGCCGACATCCGCGATCTGGTGGCGGGCATCCTGACGGATGAGGGCTACGCCGTGCGCACGGCGAACGACTCGGAGTCGGCGCTCGCCGCCATCCGCGCACGTAAACCCGCCCTGCTGATCCTCGACATCTGGATGTCGGGCGGCGGCATGGACGGGCTCGAGCTGCTGGACATGGTCAAGGCCCTGGATCCCGACCTGCCGGTGGTGATGATCTCGGGCCACGGCAACATCGAGACGGCGGTGAGCGCGATCAAGCGGGGCGCCTACGACTTCCTGGAGAAGCCGTTCAAGTCGGACCGCCTGCTGCTGGTTATCGAACGCGCGCTGGAGGCGGCGAACCTGCGCCGGGAGAACCGGAGGCTGCGGGCACAGGCAATCACGCCGGAGGGCCTGCTTGGCCGCTCGGTGGCGGCCCAACAGCTGCGCCAGATGATCTCCAAGCTCGCCCCGGCCAACAGCCGGGTGCTGATTTCGGGCCCGCCGGGTTCGGGCAAGGAGACGGTGGCCCGGCTGATCCACGCGGCGAGCCCCAGGGCCCGTAACGAGTTCGTGGCGATCAGCGCCGCGGGCATGACGCCCGAGCGCATGGACGTGGAGCTGTTCGGCCAGGAAGGCGAGGGCGGACGGCCGGGCAAGATCGGCGTCTTCGAGCGCGCCCACTCAGGCACCCTCTACCTCGACGAAGTGGCGGACATGCCCAAGGAGACCCAGAGCCGCATCCTGCGGGTGCTGGTGGAGCAGCGCTTCCGCCGGGTGGGCGGGGACAACGACGTGCAGGTGGACGTGCGCGTGGTCTCCTCCACCTCGCGCGACCTGCGCGAGGAGATCGCCGCCGGCCGGTTCCGGGAGGACCTCTTCCACCGCTTGAACGTGGTGCCCGTGAACGTGCCCGGCCTGTCGGAGCGGCGCGAGGACATCCCGGAGCTGGTGGAGTACTTCATCCAGCGGATCTGCGAGGCCACGGGCATGCCGCGCCGGACGCTGGCCGACGATGCGTTGGCGACCCTGCAGGTCCGCGCCTGGCCCGGAAACCTGCGCCAGCTGCGCAACAACGTGGAGCGGATGCTGATCCTCGCCGCGGGCTCGCCGGCCGAGCCGATCACCGCGGACATGCTGCCGGCGGAAGCCACCGTGAACGACCAGCCGTCGTCCTTGGGCGCCGAGCGGATTATCGCCCTGCCGCTGCGCGAGGCGCGCGAGGTGTTCGAGCGGGAGTACCTGAACGCCCAGATGCTGCGCTTCTCCGGCAACATCTCGCGGACGGCCGCCTTCATCGGCATGGAGCGCTCGGCCCTGCACCGGAAGCTGAAGTCGCTGGGGCTTTCGGGCGGCCGGCAGCTGGAGGAAGAGGGCGTCTGATGGGGCGCATCTCCTACGTGAACGGGCGGTTCGTCCCGCACGGCGAGGCCGTCGTGCACATCGAGGACCGCGGCTACCAGCTCGCCGATGCGGTCTACGAAGTGTGGGCGCTGTTCGACGGCAAGCTGGCGGACGCCGAAGGACACTTCGCGCGCCTGGAGCGCAGCCTGTCCGAGCTGCGCATCCGCATGCCCATGAGCCGGGCGGCTCTGACGGTCGTGCTCAAGGAGGCCGTGCGGCGCAACCGGGTGCGCGACGGCCTGGTCTATCTGCAGGTCAGCCGGGGCGTCGCGCCGCGCGACCACGCCTTCCCCAACCCCGAGGTGCGGCCGGCCGTGGTGATCACGGTCAAGGGGCTCGACCGGACCGTAGTGGAGGCCAAGGCGGCCAGGGGGATCACGGTCGTGACCACCCCGGAGAACCGCTGGGGACGCTGCGACATCAAGACGGTGGGCCTGCTGCCCAACGCCATGGCCAAGCAGAAGGCCCGGGAGGCCGGGGCTGGCGAGGCCTGGTTCGTGGACGAGTTGGGCTTCGTGACGGAGGGCGCGTCCTCCAACGCCTGGATCGTCGGCGCGGACGGGCGCCTGCGGACGCGGGACACCAACGCCAATATCCTGCGGGGCGTCACCCGCCTGACCCTGCTGGATGTCATTCGGGACGCTGGCCTAGAGGTCGACGAGCGGCCCTTCACGCCGAAGGACGCCACCGAGGCTCAGGAGGCCTTCATCACCGGCGCCGGCAGCCTGGTCCTGCCGGTCACGGCCGTGGACGGCCAGCCGGTCGGAAAAGGTGAGGTCGGCCCGGTGGCGATGCGGTTGCGGCGTCTCTATATCGAGCGGGCGAGGGCCACGGCGATCTGACGTCGCCTTGACGATTGCGGCTGTCGCAATTTCAGGCCAGCGTGACTTTGCGTGTGTGGGCGGCGCGTGGCGGCCCGTTCAAAAACAAGAGGCGGAAAAGCCGATGAGCGACAAGAAGCAGAACCTGCAGGACACCTTCCTCAACAGCGTGCGCAAGTCCAAGACGCCGCTGACCATCTTCCTGGTGAACGGTGTCAAATTGCAGGGCGTGGTGAGCTGGTTCGACAACTTCTGCGTTCTGCTCCGTCGGGACGGGCAATCCCAGCTCGTCTACAAGCACGCGATTTCCACCATCATGCCGGCCCAGCCTGTGCAGCTGTATGAGCCGGCCGAAGACGAGCAAGATTGACCTCATCCTCCAAGTCCGTTGATCGCCAGGCGCCCGTGCAGGGCGCCGTTGTCATCCACCCGGACCGCGAAGGCCGCGGCTTCACGCGCGACGCGGAAACGCGTCTCGAGGAGGCCGTGGGCCTGGCCCTCGCCCTCGACCTCGAGGTCCGCGAGACCGCCGTCGCGCCGCTCCGAAAGCGCACGCCGGCAACCTTGTTCGGCTCCGGCAAGGTGGCCGAGCTCGGCCACCTGATGGAGGCCGTCGAGGCGGACGTCGCCGTGGTCGACGACAGCCTGACGCCCGTGCAGCAGCGTAATCTCGAGAAGGCCTGGGGCGTGAAGGTCATCGACCGCACGGGCCTGATCCTTGAGATCTTCGCCCGCCGGGCGCGCACCCGCGAAGGACGGCTGCAGGTGGAGCTGGCCCGGCTGACCTACGAGCGCTCACGGCTCGTGCGCACCTGGACCCACCTGGAGCGCCAGCGCGGCGGGTTCGGCGTTATGGGCGGCCCGGGCGAAACGCAGATCGAGACCGACCGCCGCCTGCTGGCCGAGAAGATCGGCAAGCTGAAGCGCGAGCTCGTCGAGGTGCGCCGAACGCGTACGCTGCAGCGCTCGGCGCGACGGCGCGTGCCTTACCCGACGGTGGCGCTGGTCGGCTACACCAACGCCGGCAAGTCGACGCTGTTCAACCGCCTGACGCAGGCCGAGGTGGTGGCCGAGGACATGCTGTTCGCAACCCTGGATCCGACCCTGCGGATGCTGAAGCTCCCCGACGGGCGACCGGCTATCCTGTCCGACACCGTGGGCTTCATCTCCGACCTGCCGCACGAACTGGTGGAGGCCTTCCGCGCCACGCTGGAAGAGGTGCGCGAGGCGGACGTGGTGCTGCACGTGCGCGACATCGCCAGCGAGGAGAGCGACGCTCAGGCGCAGGATGTGCGAGGCGTCCTCGAGCGGCTAGGGGTCGACATGGACGAGCGCCGCATCCTGGAGGTCTGGAACAAGGTCGACCTGCTGGAGGACGAGGCCAAGGCGCAGGTGGTCGGGGACGCCAAGCGCGCCCATCCGCCCGCCGTGCTGGTCTCGGCGGCCACGGGCGAGGGCTGCGACGTCCTGCTGCGCGAGGTGGCCGGGCTGGTGGACGAGGCTCCGCCCGTGGATGTCTATGCGCCGGCCGGCGAGGGCGCAGCGATCGCCTGGCTCTACCGCCACGGGCGAGTGCTGGAGCGCAACGACGGGAAGGACGGCAGCGTCCGCCTGGCGGTAAGCCTGACGGCGCAGGCGCTGGGGCAGTTCGAGCAGCTGTTCCCAACCGCGGAGGTGCGGGGCCACTAGGCCCTTTCGGCCGCCTTGGCTTCGTCCCAGAGCGCGTCCATCTCGGCGAGGTCGGATTGGTCGGCCGTCTTGCCCCGCTCGGCGAGCTTCTGCTCGATGAAGCGGAAGCGGCGGACAAACTTGGCGTTGGTGGCCCGCAGGGCGTCCTCGGGATCCACCTCCAGGGTGCGGGCCAGGTTGGCGACCACGAAGAGCACGTCGCCCATCTCCTGGCGGGCCTTCTCGACGTCGCCCCGCTCGAGCTCGGCCTTCAGTTCCCGGACCTCCTCGTCGAGCTTCTCCACCACGGCGGCGACGTCGGGCCAGACGAAACCGACGCCCGCCGCGCGCTTCGACAGCTTCACGGCGCGGGTGAGGGCAGGGAGTCCCACGGGCACGTCGTCGAGCAGGCTGGCGGCGCGCCCCTTCTTCTCGCGCTCGGCGGCCTTGAGCTCCTCCCAGCCGGCCTTCTGGTCGGCGACGGAGGCGTAGCTCTGCTGGCCGAACACATGCGGGTGGCGGCGGATCATCTTGTCGTTGATGGCGCGGGCCACGTCGTCGAAGGCGAAGGCGCCCTGTTCCTCAGCCATGCGGGAATGGAAGACCACCTGCAGCAGCAGGTCGCCGAGCTCCTCCTTGAGGTCGGCGAGGTCATTCCGCTCGATCGCGTCCGCCACTTCGTAGGCCTCCTCCACCGTGTACGGCGCGATGGTGGCGAAGGTCTGCTCGGTGTCCCACGGGCAGCCGGTGGCGGGGTCACGCAGCCTCGCCATGATGGCCAGCAGGCGATCGATGGGCCGCAGGTCGGCGGGCGGCGCGGGCGAGGTCATCGGCGGTCCTGTGAGCAGGCAAGCAAACGGCGCGCGGCCGGGCAGACCACGCGCCGTCTCATGTGCCGCAAGTGACGGCGGGCGCCTAGCGGCGGGCGAGCGCCTGGCCGCGGCCCAGCCGGCGGGCGAAACGGTCGAAGGCGTATTCCGCGTCGGTCCACACCCAGTTGGCGTAGGTGTTGCGGATGTCGCTCTCGTACCAGCTGTAGTTCAGCGGCGTCGTGCGCCCGTCGGCGGCGATCGCCTGGCCCTCGATCTTCGCGCCGCCGATGCCGAAGCTCTGCATGGAGAGCCCGGGGGTGTCGGTCATCTGCTTGAAGGTGGGACGGTTGGGGCGGGCGTCCACGAGGGTCAACTCGATGCGCGCGCCGTCGTAGGCGCCCGTGCGGGCGAGCTCGCGCTCGACGTCGCTGCGCAGCGCGTCCGCAAGGCGGGCGACGTCCTTCACGCCGTAGGTTCTTTCGGCCTTCTTCTGAAGGTCGGGGCTGATGGCGACGGTGACGCTGGCGGGCGCAGCGAGCGCCGCAGAGCCGCTGGCGATCAGGGCGGCGGCGGCCAGGGCGAGGGTTCGCATGGGAGTACTCCGGATGATGTACAGTAAGAACTAAACCACAGGACGCGGCGCCCGTCACGTCACGTCTGAGCGATGAATATAGGCGCCCGCTCAACCGCTGGTAAGATGTTGACGCTACTGTTGTTTTTGAGCGGCCGGTCTGCCGGACGGCGACGCTCGCCGTTGACTTCTCCGCCCCCGGCGCCGCAAGCAGGACCCATGCGCCCGACCATCAAGGACGTGTCGGCTATCGCGGGCGTCTCCATGAAGACGGTCTCGCGGGTGCTGAACAAGCAGCGGTATGTCTCGGAGGAGACCCGCGAGCGCGTCGAACGCGCGGTCGCCGAGCTGAACTTCAAGCCCAGCATGGCGGCGCGGATTTTGGCCGGGAAGCGCAGCTTCCAGATCGCCCTGATCTACGACAACCACAGCCCTCACTACATCCATCAGATCCAGACAGGGGTGTGGGCGAGGTGCATCGAGGAAGGGGTGAGGCTGCTCGCTCAGCCCTCCGACGTGGCGTCGTGCAATCTGGCGGCGGAGGTGGGCGGGCTGATCGACCAGACCCAGGTCGACGGGGTGATCCTGTCGTCCCCCGTGACCGACGCAGTGCCGGTGCTGGAGGAGCTGGAGCGCCGCGGGATCCCCTACGTACGGATCTCGCCAGGCACGGATCACGAGCGGAGCTCGTCGGTCTCCATGGACGACGTCCAGGCAGCCGACGACATGACCAGCCATCTGATTGCGCTCGGTCATCGACGGATCGGCTTCATCATCGGTCATCCGAACCATACGGCCAGCGACCTTCGGCTGTTCGGCTACCGCCGGGCCCTGGACCGGGCGAAGCTGCCGTTCGAGCCCCGCTATGTGCGGCCGGGCCTGTTCGACTTCGCTTCGGGCGAGGCGGCCGCCGACGTGCTGCTCGACCTGCCGCATCCGCCCACCGCGATATTCGCGAGCAACGACGACATGGCGGCCGGGGTGCTGACGGTGGCGCACAGACGCGGCCTCGCGCTGCCAAGGGACCTTAGTGTGGTCGGCTTCGACGACACGGCGCTCGCCAGCCAGCTCTGGCCGCCCCTGACGACCGTGCGGCAACCCACCCGGGACCTGGCCTACGCCGCGGCTGGGCTGCTGTTCGGCGCGGAGGACGAGGTCGTCCATCGCCGCCTGCCGCACGAGCTTGTGCTGCGGGCCTCCACTGCGCCGCCGAAGGTCTGAAGCGACCTTCTGTCCACCGTTGTCATGCCGACATGCGCTGGCTAGCATGGCCGCGATGACCGAGCTCCCTGCGCCGCCCGCAACGCGTCCCCTCTATCGGGGCGGCCCCGAGGTTTCGAGCCTCGCCTGGGGGATGTGGCGCTTCTCCGGAGACGACATCGCCGCCGCCGACCGTCGGGTGAGGGCGGCGCTCGACGCCGGCGTGACCCTGTTTGACACGGCGGATGTCTATGGGCCCGACAACGGCGAGCCGTTCGGCGCGGCCGAGGCCCTGCTGGGACGGGTGCTGGCCGCGGACCGGAGCTTGGCCCGGCGGATGGTGCTGGCCACCAAGGGCGGCATCAATCCGGGCACGCCCTACGATTCGAGCGCCGGCTACCTGGCCTCGGCGATCGACGCCTCGCTGCAGCGGATCGGCGTCGAGCGGGTCGACCTGTGGCAGGTGCACCGGCCCGACATCCTGACCCATCCGGCCGAGGTGGCGCGGGCGCTGGAGGACGCGCATCGCGCAGGCAAGATCGGGGCGGTGGGCGTCTCCAATTTCACCACTTGGCAGGTGGAGGCGCTGGCCGCTCACCTGACCCTGCCGGTGGTCTCCTGCCAGCCGGAGTTCTCACCACTAGCGATCGGGCCCCTGACCGACGGTGTGATGGACCAGGCGACGGCCCGCGGCATGGCCGTGCTGGCTTGGTCGCCCTTCGCCGGCGGACGGCTGGCCGAGCCGACGGACGAGCGCAGCCGGGCCGTGGCGGCGGCGCTGGACGCCAAGGCGCAGGCCTACGGCGTGTCGCGCGCGGCGGCCGCCTGCAGCTGGATCATGGTCCATCCGGCCCGCCCGATCCCGATCGTAGGGACCCAGACGCCGGCCCGCATCGCCGAAATCCCCGACGCCTACCGGCCGCGCTGGACGCGGAGCGAGTGGTACGGCGTCCTCGTCGCCGCCCGCGGAGAGCCTCTGCCATGACCCAACCGCCCTGCGAGATCAGCTGGTTCTCGGCGCTCTGCGATGACGACTACGAGTTCCTGGGCGTGCCGGATCCCAAGCTGAAGTCCAGCTGGGAGCATTGCCGCGACATCGTCCTGCAGGCGGAGTCCGGCGGCTTCGACAACATCCTGCTCCCGTCGGGCTATGAGCTCGGCGTCGACACCACCGCCTTTGCGGCCGGGATCGCGCCCATGCTGAAGCGCATGCGGCTGCTGATGGCCACCCGGATTGGCGAGATGTGGCCGCCGCAACTGGCGCGCCAGATCGCCACCATCGACCAGATGCTGGGCGGGCGGCTGACGGTGAACATCATCTCCTCTGACATGCCTGGCGAGAAGCTGGCCTCGGGGCCGCGCTACGCGCGCACGACGGAGGCGATGAGCATCCTGAAGACGCTGCTCAACGGCGAGCCGCTGGATCATGACGGCGAGTTCTGGAAGCTGAAGCTGGATCCGCCGCGCATCCGAACCGTCTCGGGCAAGGCGCCGCTGCTCTACTTCGGCGGCCTGTCGGAGGACGCCCGGGAGGCGGCGGCGAAGGGCTGCGACGTCTACCTGATGTGGCCCGACCGCAGGGAAGCCGTGGCCGAGATCATCAGCGACATGAAGACCCGGGCGGCGCGCCACGGTCGCACGCTGCGGTTCGGCTATCGCGTGCACGTCGTGGTCCGCGACACCGAGGCCGAGGCGCGGGCGGCCGCCGACCGCCTGCTCTCGAAGCTCGACGACGCGACCGGGGCGGCGATCCGGGCCAAGTCGCTGGATTCCACGTCCGCCGGCGTTCAGGCGCAGGCGGCGCTGCGAGAGAGCGCGTCCGACGACGGCTATGCGGAGGCCAATCTGTGGACCGGCATCGGGCGAGCGCGCTCCGGCTGCGGGGCGGCGATCGTGGGCGATCCCGACCAGGTGCTGGCGAAGCTGAACGAATACCGGGCCATGGGCATCGAGGCCTTCATCCTTTCCGGATACCCTCACGCGGCCGAGGCGGACCTGTTCGCCCGCCACGTCCTGCCGCGGATCGAGCACGGGCCGCTTGCCTGAGCCTCAGTGGCGGAGCGCGGGCTCCGCCGCCGCATCGTCCACCTGGGTGAGCTTCGGCAGCAGCAGCTGGATCCATCCGAGGGCCGCCAGGTACGACACGCATGCGAAGGCGAACAGCGGGGCGTAGCCAAGGCCGGCGGTGAGCACGATGCCGGCGGCCTTGATGATCCCCATGCCGCCGATGTTGCCGCAGAAGGCGCCGAAGCTCGTCACCCGCCCGACCTTTGACCGCTCCGTGACGTCGGTGATCAGGGCGAAGAGGTTGGTGGAGAAGCCCTGGTGGGCGGCCAGCACGACGGCCAGGATCGCCGCCGCCGTCCAGGGGCTGTCGGCGCCGTTGGCGAGCGGCAGGACCAGCACCATGAGGGCGCAGACCAGCATGGCTGTCTTGCGGACCCGGTTCACAGGCACGCCGCGCCTCAGGAAGTGGGTGGCGAGCGCGCCGCTCACGAGGGAGCCCAGCGCCCCGCCCGCGTAGGCCAGCGCCAGGGGAGGGCCGATCGCCACGCCCGAGAGGCCGAACTGGCGGTTCAGGAAGTCCGGCATCCAGAACAGCAGCAGCCACCAGGTGGAATCGCTGAGGATCTTCGCGCCGGCCACCGCCCAGGTGGCGCGGTCGCGCAGGATGCTGCGCGCCGGGGGCGCTCCCGCGTCCACGGGGGCGGTGGCGGGCGTGTCGTTGAAGGGAACCTTCCGGGTCATCACCACCCAGACAAGCGTCCAGACCACGCCGGCGACGCCGGCGATGACGAAGGCGCCGCGCCAGCCGAAAGGCTGCGCCAGAAAAGGGATCAGGATCGGCGCCGAGATCGCTCCGACGCTGCTCACCGCATTGATCAGGCCGAAGCCGATGGATCGCAGGTTGGACGGCAGGATGGCGGCGACGGTCTTGATCGCCGACGGGGTCCCCATGGATTCCGTCGCGCCCAGGCCGATCCGGCAGAGCGTGAACTGAGTCAGGCTGTGGGCCAGGCCGTGGAACATGGCCGCCAGGCTCCAGGTGAAGACGCCGACGGTGTTGGCCCAGCGCGTGCCGATGCGGTCCACGAGCGGGCCGGCGAACAGCAGGCCGACGGCCATCGCCCCCTGAAACCAGGCGCCGAGCGTCCCATAGTCGTTGTCGGTCCAGCCGAGCTCGGCCGCCATGTCGGGCTTAAGCACGGCGATGATCTGACGGTCGACCAGGTTTAGCACGCCCGCCACGGTGAGCAGGGCGAAGATCAGCCAGCGGTTGAAGGTCGGGGCAGGGGCGTTCATGCGGCGCGTTCCGGCCGGCTGACATCGGCGGTCATGGTTGTTCCTCCCCGGCGGCTGCGCCGCGCTTTCGTGCGCCACTTTCGGCTTGCGGGCGGCGCCTTTCGAGAGAATGCTCGAAATAGGTCAGCGCTGTCATATCGAATCTGGAGGACCTGTTGGCGGACACCGTGCGCTACGGCCTGGTCGGCACCGGCATGATGGGGGTCGAGCACATCCAGAACCTTGCCGTGACGCCCGGGGCGGTGGTCACGGCGCTCGCCGATCCGGTGGAGCGGTCGCTGGGCTGGGCCAGGAAGGCGCTCGGCCCGGCGGCGGACCGGGTGGCGGTCTTCGCCGACAGCAGGAGCCTCGCGCGCAGCGGCCTGGTGGATGCCGTGATCGTGGCCAGCCCGAACCACACCCACCGCAGCGTGCTCGAGCCGCTGTTTGAGGCCGGACTGCCGATCCTGTGCGAGAAGCCGCTCGCCACCACGATCGCGGACGCCCGCTGGATCGTCGAGCAGGCGGAGCGCGCAACCGCGCCCTTCTGGACGGCCATGGAGTACCGCTACATGCCCCCGGCGGCGGCGTTTATCGCGGACGTGCACGGCGGCCGCATCGGCGAGCTGCGGATGCTGTCGATCCGCGAGCACCGCTTCCCGTTCCTGGAAAAGGTGGGCGACTGGAACCGGTTCAGCCGCAACACCGGCGGCACCATGGTGGAGAAGTGCTGCCACTTCTTCGACCTGATGCGGCTGATCGTGCGGTCCGAGGCGGTGCGGGTCTACTGCTCCGGCGCCATGGACGTGAACCATCTTGACGAGCGCTACGGCGGGGAGACGCCGGACATCCTCGACAACAGCTATACCGTGGTGGACTTCGCCAACGGCGTCCGCGCCATGCTCGACCTCTGCATGTTCGCCGACGGCGCCGAGCAGCAGGAGGAGATCACCGCGGTGGGCGACCAGGCGCGGCTGGATGTCTTCATTCCGTCCGGCGAGCTGGTGTTCTCGCCCAGGGTCGGCTTCCGAAACCCGAAGCGCGTGGAGCGGCGGACCGTCGGCGTCGACGAGACGGCGCTGAAGGCGGGCAGCCACCATGGCTCGACCTTCTACGAACACCAGAGGTTCAACGCCGCCGTCCGGGGCGAGGGGCCTGTGGAGGTCACCGCGCGAGACGGGCTGATGGCGGTTGCCATCGGCGCGGCGGCGGAGCTCAGCGCCCGCGAGAAGCGCGTCGTCGAGATGCATGAGTTGGGAATCTAACAGAGGCTCCTGAAAATCTCTACTGCACAGCTAGGATTATGACAGCGTAAGACACAACGAGCTCGAACTCGGAAGGGGGAAACACCATGTCCAAGGCTTACCTGGCCGGCGGCGTCGCCGTCGCAGCCCTGATCGCCGCCTCGCCCGTCCTGGCGCAGGCCAGCGACCCCGCGAACGTCTCTGAAATCGTCGTCACGGCCCAGAAGCGCGAGGAGCGGCTGCAGGACGTCCCGGTGGCGGTCTCCGTCGTCTCCGGCGAGACGATCGCCGCCAGCGGCGCCGTCAATCTCGAGGGCGCACAGTACCTCGTGCCCACGCTCAACTTCCGCAAGTCGGGCACCACCATCAACCAGACGCTGTTCCTGCGCGGGGTCGGCACGTCGACCTTCTCCATCGCCGGGGAGCCGTCGATCTCCACCGTGGTCGACGGGGTGGTCTACAGCCGATCGGGCGAGGCCTTCAGCGACCTGATCGACGTGGATCGGATCGAGGTGTTGCGCGGGCCGCAGGGCACCCTGTTCGGCAAGAACACGTCCGCGGGCGTGATCAACATCGTCACCCGCAGGCCGGGCGACGAGTTCAGCGGCTACGGCGAGGCGGCCTACTTCTCCAACGGCGGCGAGTACCGCCTGCGCGGCGCCGTGGACCTGCCGCTGGCCGAGACGGTGAAGAGCCGGCTCACCGCCTTCTACGGGACCTACGACGGCAATCTGCGCAACCGGGCGACCGGTGGTCGGGTGAACGGCTACGAGCACTGGGGCGTGCGCGGGGTGGTGGTGGCGGACCCCACGCCCGACCTTTCGCTGACCCTGATCGCCGACTATCGCGAGAGCGACGACGATTGCTGCGCCGAGGTGATCGGCACCGTCCCGAACAATCTGACCGCCACCGTCCTCCCGATGCCGCGGGGGAACCGCACCCGCGAGGTCAACCAGGACCTGGTCACCCGCACGACAGAGAAGAGCGGCGGCGTCTCTCTCCAGGCCGACTGGTCCGTCGCCAGCCACGTGCTGACGTACATCGGTTCGTACCGCGAGTACGACAACACGGAGATCCGTGACGGCGACTGGCTGCCCCAGGCCTATGTGGGCTTCAACCAGCTGCACGACGTGGGGCCCCAGACCAGCGATACGATCACCCACGAACTGCGGCTGACGTCTCCGGCCGACCAGTTTCTGACCTATGTGGTGGGCGCCTACTATTCCCGGGCGGAGACCGAGCGGACCTTCACCCGCAACGATCTGGTCTGCACACTCACGCCCGCGCCGACGACCCTGACCCCGTGCACTACGGCGGGGGCGGTGATCACGCGTCCGACGGGCACGGCCACCTTCGGCTCCACGTTCAAGAATCTCGCGGCGTTCGGCCAGGCCACGGCGAACCTCACTGAACGAGTGCGGCTGATTGCGGGCCTGCGCTACACCTCGGACGAGCTGGAGGTCTTCCACCAGCGGGTCACCGCGCTCGCCGGGCCGGGCATCAACCCGAGCTTCGGTCCCTTCGAGAGCAGCACCGACAATGACAACTGGTCGGGCAGGGTAGGGGTGCAGTACGACCTCGTCCCCGAGGCCACGGCCTACGCCACCTACTCGCGGGGCTACAAGGGCCCGGCCTACAACGTCTTCTTCAACCTGACGGCCACCGGGACCAACATCATCGAGCCGGAGACGGCGGACAGCTACGAGATCGGGCTCAAGAACACCCTTCTGGACGGCCGACTGGTGCTGAACCTCGCGGCCTTCTACGCCGAGTACCACAACTTTCAGGCCAACAACCCGGACATCGTGGCGGGGGTTCTCGTCACCCGCTTCACCAACGCTGGCGAGATCTCCACCCGGGGGGCCGAGCTCGACCTGCTGTTCCGCCCGATCCAGGACCTGAACATCTCGGGCGGGGTGGCCTACACCGACGCCCACGTGGACCAGTTCCGGATCCCCACCAACGGCAACGTCACGGGCGTGGTGCCGTCCGGCACGCCCCTGGCCTTCGCACCCAAGTGGAAGGCGTCGCTGGGCTTCGACTACCGGATCCGCACCGAGGGTTCGTTCGACGTCCTGCTGGCGGCCCAGGGCGCCTACCAGTCGGACCAGATCAGCCAGCCGGACGCGGTCCTCGCCAACCGGATCAATACCGTGATCAAGGGCTATGGCCTGCTGGACCTGTCGGCGGGGATCACCGACCGTGACGATCGTTACCGCCTGACGTTGCAGGTCAAGAACGCCTTCGACAGGAGCTTCGCCTCGTCGATCGTCAGCGGCGGGCCGGGCGGCAGCTATCGCTACATCATCCC
This sequence comes from Phenylobacterium sp., assembly GCF_036563385.1. Lineage (GTDB taxonomy): Bacteria > Pseudomonadota > Alphaproteobacteria > Caulobacterales > Caulobacteraceae > Phenylobacterium. The sequence continues at coordinate 419,905 of NZ_DATCML010000015.1, read as the reverse complement.
GCGCGAGGCGGACCGGTACTATGGGCTGACGGCGCGGGTGAACTTCTGATTCCTGCGAGAAGCGAGGTGGGATGGCAGGTCGGAAAGACGGAGCCAGGCCGCGCAGGGGCGGCGGGATCGCGAGCATCATCGACACCGATGCCGCCGCCGCCCACGAGGTGTTCCAGTCCTATGCGGGCATGGAAGGCCTCCCGGCCGCGCCGCCGCGGCCGCGGATCACGGCGCGGGAGTTCTTCCTCTCCGTCTATCCGGGGCTGCTGGCGGCCGCGACCATCGCGCTCGCAGCGTCCTGGCTCTCGCAGCACTACGGCGCTCCGGTGATGCTGTTCGCCCTGCTGTTCGGCATGGCCTTCCACTTCCTCCACGAGGAGGGGCGCTGCGTCGGCGGGATCGAGTTCGCGTCGAAGGCGGTTCTGCGGACGGGGGTGGCGCTTCTGGGCGCCCGGATCACCCTGGACCAGATCCTGGGGCTGGGCTGGGCGCCGATCGCCATTGTCGTGGCCGGCGTCAGCAGCACTTTGGCTCTCGGATACATGCTCGGTCGCGCCATGGGACTGACGCGCGGCTTCGGCCTGCTGTCGGGCGGCTCGGTGGGCATCTGCGGGGCCTCCGCGGCCCTCGCCATCGCCTCGGTGCTGCCGAAGACCCGGGAAAGCGAGCGCGACGTGATCCTTGTGGTGGTGGTGGTCACCGCGCTCTCCACGGTGGCGATGATCGTCTATCCGCTGCTCGTGACAGCGCTCGGGCTCGGCGAGACGCGGGGCGGTCTGTTCCTCGGCGGCACCATCCACGACGTCGCCCAGGTGGTCGGCGCCGGCTACATGATCTCGCCGGGGACAGGCGAGGTGGCGACCTATGTGAAGCTGCTGCGCGTGGCGCTGCTGCTGCCCGCCGTCTTCGCCATCGCCCTGGTGATCGCCCGCAAGGGCGAGGGGCCGGCGCAGTTGGCCGCGCCGCTGCCGCTGTTCCTGCTGGCCTTTGCAGCGCTCGTGCTGGTCAACAGCCTGGGCTTCGTGCCGGCCGCAGCCGCGGCCGCGGCGGGTGAGGCGTCGCGCTGGTGCCTGGTGGTGGCGATCTCCGCGCTCGGCATGAAGACGTCGTTCCGCGCTTTGGCCCAGGCCGGCTGGCGCCCTGTGGCGGTGATCGTGCTCGAGACGCTCTGGATTGCCGGTCTCGTTCTGGCGGGAGTCGAGCTGCTGACCTGAGAGGAGGGGGCTCGGATTGGACCCGTCCGGCGACGCCGCGGGTTTGGGTCTGCGAAGGAAAGCTGAGAGGAGGGCCGGCGTGGCTTGGGCGACGGACAACCACCAGCCGCGCCCGGAGCCGGTCAGCTTGGCGGAAGCGGCGCAGGTGTGGGCGCGCATCGCTGCGCTGAGCTTCGGCGGTCCTGCCGGGCAGATCGCAGTGATGCACCGCATCCTGGTCGAGGAGAAGCGCTGGCTGGGGGAGCGTCGCTTCCTGCACGCCCTCAACTACTGCATGCTGCTGCCCGGCCCCGAGGCGCAGCAGCTGGCGATCTATGTCGGGTGGCTGATGCACCGCACAGCCGGCGGCCTCATCGCGGGCCTGCTGTTCGTCCTGCCCGGCTTGGTCGCCATCATGGGGCTGAGCGTCGTCTACGCCTTGTTCGGGCAGGTGGGCCCTGTGGCGGCCCTCTTCTTCGGGCTCAAGGCGGCCGTCCTCGTGGTGGTGGTCCAGGCGGTGCTGAGGGTAGGTCGACGCTCCCTCAAGAACCCCCTCATGGTCAGCCTGGCCGTCGCCGCCTTCCTCGCGCTGTTTGTGTTCAAGGTGTCGTTTCCCTGGGTGATTGCGGCCGCGGGGCTGTTCGGCTTCATCGCCGCCAAGCTGGGCGTGCGCCAGGTGCTGGCCGGCGACGGGCACGGCGTCTCGGCCGGAGATCATGTCGCGGACGCGCAGACGCTGCTCGGGGAGGGGACGCCGGCCCATGCCCGGGCCAACCTGCGCTGGTCGCTCACCGTGGCGGGCGTCCTGCTGGCGCTCTGGTGGGGGCCGGTGCTCGGCCTTTTGGCCTGGCTCGGGCCGGACCACGTGTTCAGCGACATCGCCCTGTTCTTCTCGAAGATGGCGGTCGTCACCTTCGGTGGCGCCTATGCCGTCCTGGCCTATGTGGCGCAGGAGGCCGTCGGCTCCTACGGCTGGCTCGCTCCGGGGGAAATGCTCGATGGCTTAGGCATGGCCGAGACCACGCCGGGCCCGCTGATCATGGTCACCCAGTTCGTGGGGTTCATGGGGGCGTTCCGCCAGGCGGGCGGCCTGGATCCGCTCCTCGCGGGCGTGCTCGGCGGCCTTCTCACGACCTGGGTGACCTTCACGCCTTGCTTTCTCTGGATCTTCCTCGGCGCCCCGTTCGTGGAACGCCTGCGCGAGGCGCGCGCCCTCAATGCGGCCCTGGCGGCGATCAGCGCCGCCGTCGTGGGCGTGATCATGAACCTGGCGCTCTGGTTCGGGCTGCACGTGCTGTTCGCACGCATGGTCGATCTTCGTGCGCCCGGCGTTGAGCTGCAGCTGCCGGTCTTGGCGTCCTTGAACCTGCCCACAGCGGGCGTGGCGCTCTGCGCCGCCGTGGCCGCGTTTCGCTTCAAGGTCGGCATGATCCCGCTGCTGCTGAGCTGTGCGGCGGCGGGCGTTCTGTTCTATCTCGCGACCGGCGCGATCCCGGGCCGAGCCTGACAGGGGACCTCCACGGAACCGCGCCGTCGGCTGTTAGATGTTCTTCGCCTAAGGAAGATTATCGGAAATATCAGGCAGGCAGACCGTGGCCACCGACGGGCTGGGTTTCGAAGCGCTCGCCAAATCCGGCGATGATCGAACGCGCCCGAGCGATGGCCTTTTGGACGCCCGGCAGCTGCAGCGAGGCCTGATGGCTGGCCTGGCTATCCCAAACCTCGGTGACCCAGATGGCGTCCGGATGAGTTGGGTCCCGGGCGATCACGTAGCTCAGGCAGCCCGGCATGGCGCCGGTCCCGTCCATCAGGATCGCGATCAGCGCGTCGCGCTCGCCGGGCTTCGCCAGCATCTTGCCGATCAGGCCGTACATCCCGCGCGCCTCCTTCGCCTCCACAGCGCCGCCCAGCGCCACGGCCGCCATCGCGCCGACCATCAGTTCGCGCCGCTCGATATCCACGGCGGCCAGCCTAGCCGTTAACAGCCGCGTCGGGCAGCTGGAGCTCGCCAGCCTCGATCCGCCGCAGCGTCTCGACGAAGAACTGCGGCTCCAGCCCGGTCACCCGGGCCTCCAGGCTCTCGGCGGTGTCGCCGGGCCGCACCTCCACGGCGCGTCGGGCCACGACGGGCCCGCGGTCGTACTCCTCGTCGACCAGATGGATGCAGATGCCGCTGGCCGAAGCGCCGGAGGCGATCACCGCCTCGTGGACGCGACGGCCGTACATGCCGTGCCCACCGAAGTCCGGCAGCGGCCCTGGATGGATGTTGAGGATCCGCCCGCGGTAGCGTCGCAGCGTTGCTGGGCCCAGGCGGCGCAGATATCCCGACAGCACGATCAGCTCGACCCCGTGCGCCACCATCTCCGCCGCCAGGCTCTGGTCGGCGCCCTCCGGGTCGGTCTGCGTCGGAATGCACAAGCCGGCCAGGCCCGCCTCCGCAGCCCAGTGCAGCGCCGGCGCCTTACGGTTGTTGCTGACCAGCAGCCGGGCCTGAGCGGTCAGCTGGCCGGCCTTGATGGCGCCCACGATGGCGCGCGCGCTGGTGCCGTTGGCGGACGCGAGGAAACCCAGCTTGAGGCCTTGAGACATCACGGGAATTCGGCCCGCAGCTCATGTTCGAAGCGCATGCCGTCGAACGCGGGCACGACACCGTCGGGCAGCTCGCGGCGGAGCGTCTCGTAGTCCAGATCGATGTGCAGGTTGGTGAGGATCGCGAGCCGCGGCCGCGCGCGGGCGATCCATGCCAGCGTCCGTTCCACATGCGCGTGGGTCGGGTGCGGCCGGTACCTCAGGGCGTCGACGATCCAGACGTCGAGGCCGCGCAGGGCCTCGAACGCCGCATCATCCAGATCGACCACGTCGCTGGAATAGGCGACGTCGCCGAACCGGTAGCCCACCGAGCGGATCTCCCCGTGGTCCTGGTCGAAGGTGGTCACCGGGATGACGCCGGAAGGCCCCCTCACCGCCCAGGCTTCGCCGTGCGGCGGCAGCGGCCGGGCGTCGCAGATCGCAGGATAGCCCCCCTGCCCCTCGAACACATAGCCGAAGCGCCGCATAGCGCTCTCGGTGGTCGCCTCATCCATGAACACGGGCAGCCGCGCCCGCTGGCGGAGGAAGAAGGCGCGCACGTCGTCGAGGCCATGCATCTGGTCGGCGTGGTCGTGGGTCAGCAGGACCGCGTCCAGGCGCTTGGCGCCCGCCATGGCGGTCTGGATGCGGAGGTCGGGCGAGGTGTCGACGATGAGGGTCGTCTCCGCCTCGGCCGCCGAGCCTCGCCGGCGCACCAGCATGGAGCAGCGCGAGCGCAGGTTTTTCGGGTTCGCCGGGTCGCAGGCGCCCCACTCCCCGTCGGCCCGCGGCACGCCCCCGGATGAGCCCGAGCCGAGGATGGTGAACTCGAGAACCCCGCTCACGGCCGGGGTATCCGATCGAACAGGGCGAAGAAGGCGTCTTCGGTTCGCCGCTCCGCGTCCTTGAGATCCCAGCCGCGGACCTCCGCGAGCCTGGCGAGCACGTGGGGCAGCATGGCGGGTTCGTTGCGGCGGCCGCGGTACGGCACGGGGGCCAGGTAGGGACAGTCGGTCTCCACAATGATCCGGTCTTCGGGCATGTCTCGGATCACCGCACGCACGTCTTCGGCCGCCTTGAAGGTGGCGATGCCCGACACCGAGAACCAGGCACCGAGGGCGGCGGCCCGGCGGGCGAGCTCCGCGCCCGAGGTGTAGCAATGCATCAGCAGGCGGAACGGCCCGCGAGCGAACTCCTCCTCGAGGATCTGGCCCATGACCTCGTCGGCCTCACGGGTGTGGACGACCAGGGGCAGACCTGTCTCGCGCGCGGCGGCGACGTGGGCGCGGAACACCTTGGCCTGCACGTCGCGAGGGCTCAGGTCGTAGTGGAAGTCGAGGCCGCATTCGCCGATCCCGACCACGCGAGGGTCCTTGGCCAGCCGCACCAGCGTCTCGGCGGCCAGGTCGGGATCCTCCTTGGCTTCATGCGGATGGGTGCCGACCGTGCACCAGATGTCGGGGTGCTGCGCCACATGGCGCACCTTGTCGAAGTTCGAGACCCTGTCCGAGATGTTGACCATCAGCCGAACGCCGGCCGCCAAGGCGCGGCTGATCACCGCCTCGCGGTCCTCGTCGAATTGCGGGGCGTGCAGGTTGACGTGGCTGTCGATCAGCATCGGGTCCGAGGTCTCGCCGCTCAGGCTTGCGCGGCCTGACAAAGCTCGCGAAGCGCGGTGAATAGCGCGTCCGTGCGGTCGAGGTTGAGAGCCTCGACCTCGCGCGGCAGGCGCTGCAGCGTCTCCCACGCCTGGGCCCAGTGATCAAGCGGACCGATCCCTTCGCGGGCGCGGTCCAGCGTCATGGTGTGGACCCGCTCCGCGAGGCGGTCGAGCAGGAGGTTGAACTGCGCCTGCCCCTCCCCGCCCCGAAAACGGTCGGCGAGCGACAAGGCGAACGCGTCGTCCACCCGCGGCAGCTCGCCCAGCAGGTGGCGGGCCGCATCGTCCATGGCGATAGCGTCGCCCGCGGCCAGCGCCAGGGCCCGGCCCGGGGCTCCGCCGGCCATCCGCGACAGCCGAAGGGCCTCTTCCTCGGTGACCTCGGCGCGCGTCCTGACGAACTGCGCGGCATGCTCAAGGTCGTAGGGATGGAACGCCAGCCGCCGGCACCGCGACCGGATAGTGGCCAGCAGCCGCCCTGGGGAATGGGCCACCATCAGCAGCACGCCGCGGGGCGGCGGCTCTTCCAGCGTCTTCAGCAGCGCGTTGGCGGCGTTCACGTTGAGGTCGTCGGCGGCGTCCACGATGGCCACCCGGTGGGGCGCGCTCGCCGGCGATTTGGAGAAGAACTCGGCGAGCCTGCGAACGTCGTCCACCGGGATCACCTTGCGGGGCTTGCCGTCCGGGCCCTCGCGTTCGAGCACCAGGATGTCCGGGTGCGAGCGCGCGGCGACCTGGCGGCTGACCGGGTGCTCGGGGTCGGAGCCCAGCAGCCCGTAGCGCGCGTCGGCGGGAGCGCCCAGAAGCCGCCGGGCGGCGCGGTAGGCGAAGGTCGCCTTGCCGACGCCTTCCGGCCCGGTCAACAGCCAGGCGTGGTGCAGGCGGCCCCGGGCGCGCGCCGCCTCGAAGGCCTCCTCCGCCTGCGCCTGGCCTTCCAGGCTGAAGACCTCGCGCGGGTGCGGGACGTCAGGCATCGACGCCCAGACGGCCGCTCACCGCCGCCCAGACCTGCGCTTCGACGGCCTCCAGGCTGCCGGTGGCGTCGATCATGGCGCAGCGGTCCGGCTCGGCCGCGGCGATGGCCTGGAAGCCGTCGCGCAGCCGCTGGTGGAAGGCCATACCCTTGGATTCGAAGCGCATCTCGGAGCCCGCCCGCGCATGCGCCCGCTCCAGGCCCACGTCCGGCGGCAGGTCGAAGACGAGGGTGAGGTCCGGACGCGTTCCTTCCAGGATGTGGCGCTCGAGCGCCGAAATCAGGTCGGGCGCCGTGCCCCCAGCGGCGCCTTGGTAGGCGCGCGTGGAGTCGGCGAAGCGGTCGCACACCACCCAGGCGCCGCGCTCAAGGGCCGGGCGGATGACGCGCTCAATGTGGTCGCGCCGGGCGGCGTACATCAGCAGGGTTTCGGTGACGGGGCTCCAGCGGTCCGCGGAACCCTTCAGCACCAGTTCGCGGATGCTCTCGGCGCCGGGCGAGCCGCCGGGCTCCCGGGTGGCGACCACGTCGTGACCCGAAGCCTGCAAGCGGGCGACAAGCCGCTTGAGCTGGGTGGATTTCCCAGCCCCCTCGCCGCCCTCGAAAGTGATGAACCGCCCGCGCGTCACCGGCCCAAATTGGCCGCTTCGCGGCGGATGTCTAGAAGGTCCGTATGACGCGCGCGTCCGCGAAGCCGGCCTCCGCCACCCGCGCCCGGAGCGCGTCGGCCTTGGCGGCGTCGGACGGACCCGCGACCAGCACGCGGTAGAGGGTGACGCCATCGCGGTCGACCTGCTCGATGGCGGCGGGTCCCGCCGTCTTCAGCAGGCTCACGGCGCGCCGGGCGTTGTCGGGGTTGGCGAACGAACCCGCCTGGACGCGGTAGGGGGCGCTGGCGGCCACCGTGGCGGCCGCGGGCCTGGCGGCGAGCGGCGCTGCGGCCGGCGCCTCGGCCAGGAGCACCGGGGCAGGCTCCGTTTGCAGTTGCAGCCTGGCGGGCGGCCGGGTGAGCCGTGCGGTCGCCACGGGCGGATCAACCCGCTCGGTGAGCAGGGTCAGTGGCTCCGGCGCGGGCCGGTCGGTCCTGCGGCTCTTTGGATGGCTCTGAGCGATGTGTCGGCCGGAGGCGTGCCAGACCATCCCGGGCCCGACGTATTGCACCCGCGCCCGAGCGACGCCGGCGCGGTCGAACCCCAGCTGGCGGGCCGCCTCGCGGCTCACGTCCATGATGCGGCTTTTCACGAACGGCCCGCGCTCATTGACCCGCACCCGCAGGGTGCGGCCATTGTCGAGGTTGGTGACGTCGACGATCGACGGCAGCGGCAAGGTCGGATGCGCGCCGCTGACGGCGTCCCGATCGAAGCGCTCGCCGTTGGCCGTCTTCTTCAGGTGGAAGTCGTCGCCGTACCAGGAGATCACGCCCACTTCGTCCAGATCCCACTGCTCGCGTGGCACATAGCGGACGCCCTCCACTTCATAGGGCTTGCCGATCACGTAGGCGCCGCCCTCCCCCGGCGTCGCCGCCGTGACGGTGGCGGCCACCACAGGGAACCTTGGTCGGGCGGTGGCGCAGGCGGTGAGCGCGAGCGCTGCGGCGAGAACGACGACGGCGCGGAAGCGCGCGCCCCAAGCATCACTAACGGCCATTCTGGCCTCCCCGTCCGCGCTTCACCGCGCGTATCGGGCCAATTTGCCGCAGCCATGGTTTCCGACGCCTTAACTACGTTGAAAAGACGTGGAAATCGGCGACTCGACGTTATTCCAGGCTGACCTGGATGGTCGCGGTCCGGATCCCGGCGTCGCCCACGTAGCGCACCCGCACCCGCGCCAGCCCCTTGCCCTCGAAGCCGAGCCGGCGCGCCGCCTCCTGCGACAGGTCGATGATCCGGCCGTCAACGAACGGGCCGCGATCGTTCACCCGCACACGGATGCGCTTGCCGTTGTCCAGGTTGGTGACTTCGACCACCGAGGGCAGCGGCAGGGTCTTGTGCGCGGCGGTGATGGCGGCCTTGTCGAAGCGCTCGCCGTTGGCGGTGGGCCTGCCCTGGTGGTGGCCGCCGTACCAGGAGGCGACGCCGACCTCGTCATAGTCCGGCTGTTCGCGGGGCACGTACCACTTGCCGTTCACCTGGTAGGGCTTCCAGGTCCCGCCGCGCTTGGCGGTGGCGGGCGGCGCTTTCGGCGGACGAGCGGCCCCGTCTTCGCCCACGGCATAGCGCGGCCCGCCGCTGGCGCAGGCGGCCAGCGAGGCGGCGGCGGCCACACTGGAGGCGCGCAGGAACTTACCGACTTGCATGGCGAGGCCCCCATGTGCGGCTCGCCCCCCGAACGGAGGCATGGTTAAGCCTGCCTTAGGAAACTTGCCCTGCGGTTAAGCGCCACGCCGGTGGAGCCGCCGGCCGCGTCCTGCTAAGAGGCGCCCTCCGGACAGGTGGCCGAGTGGTTTAAGGCAGCGGTCTTGAAAACCGCCGTGGGTTCACGCCCACCGTGGGTTCGAATCCCACCCTGTCCGCCAGGCCTGGGGCTACGCGCAGGGCGCCAGGCTGTGGTACGGGCGCGCCATGAAGTTCAACATGGGCTGCGGCCAGAACCGCATCGCGGGCTACGTCAACGTCGACGCCTATGCGGCCTGCGAGCCGGACGAGGTCTGGAACCTGGAGCAGACGCCCTGGCCGTGGCCGGACAGCTGCGCCACGGAAGTGCTCTTCAACCACTCGCTCGAGCACATGGGGGCGGACCCCCAGGTGTTCCTCGCCCTGATGCAGGAGCTCTACAGGATCGCCAAGGACGGCTGCCTGATCACCATTCGGGTCCCGCACCCCAGGCACGACCATTTTCTGAACGATCCCACTCACGTCCGGGCGATCACGCCGGAGCTCCTGACCCTGTTCGATTGGGAGGCGAACGAACGCGCTCGCGCGCTCGGCGCAGCCAACACGCCCCTGGCGTTCTATACGGGGGTCGACTTCAAGCTCGTCGAGCGGTCATCCGTCCTCGATGAGCCCTATGCCGGACGGCTGCGCACGGGACAGATCAGCCGAGCGGAGCTGGATGAGCTCATCCGCGAACGTAACAACGTGGTGGCGGAGTACCGGCTGAAGATCATGGCGCGAAAGCCTGGCCCAGCGGGCGCCTGACGCCGGCGTAGCGGGCGCCGTCGAAGGTCCCCGGTACGGCCAAGCGCTGATTCGTCACACGGCGGTTGGCGGCTGGAAGGGATAGACGCCCGGCTCCCTTCCGATGGTCTCGCCCACATGCGTACGTTCCGCGCCTACCTCCTGAACCCCGCCGGCCGCATCACCTGGGGAGAGTGGATCCAGGCTCACGATCTGGCGGAGGCCGAAGCAAAGGCGCGCGAGCTCTGCAACGCAGGCGTGCCGGTGGTGGAGCTTTGGGAGGGCGCCACGCCCGTCTCCGACGTTCCCTGCGACCCTCAAGAGCCTGTGCGTAGGCTGGCGAGCTAAGCGCCTCGCGCCTGCCAGCCGTCAGGGGCGCTGCGACGCGGCCATTGCGACCACCGGTATTCGGCTCTCGGCGAATGTTACGCCCGTGAGGCGCTGAGCGAACCGGCCCGGCTGCAAACACGGCCGGCAGGGATCGCCATGGCCGGGCCGTTCGTTTGGGCCTGCCGCAGCCAGCCGGACCCACGATGATCGAGACCCGCGAGCACCTGATCCACGTCCTCACCGAGGCCGCGCAGATCGAGCACAATCTGCTCTGCTCGTACCTCTATGCCGCCTTCAGCCTGAAGCGCCCCGGCGAGCCTGGCCTAAGTCCCCGTCAGGAAGCTGCGGTGGAGCGCTGGCGCAAGACCATCGTCACGGTGGCGCTGGAGGAGATGGCCCACCTGGCCACCGTGAACAACCTGCTGGTGGCGGTCGGCGGCGCCCCGCACTTCGATCGCGCCAACCTGCCCCTGGCGCCCGGCTACCATCCGGCAGGCGTGATCGTCCGGCTCACGCCGTTCACGATGGAAACCCTCGACCACTTCATCTTTCTGGAACGCGCCGATCACCACCGCCTGCAGGACGCGCCCGGCTTCGAGCCTGTGGACGTCGAGCGCAAGCCCAGGCGCGGCGGCCTGACCCCGTCCGCCGCGGACTACCTGACGGTCGGGGCGCTCTACGACTCGATCGGCGAGGGCCTGACGCGCCTTGTCGAGCGGCACGGCGAGGCGAAGATGATCGATGACACGGGTTCACGCCAGCTGGATACCGAGGTCGCCCGGCTGCCGAATGTGGCGCGACTGACCAGCCTCGCCTCCGCCCATGCGGCGATCGCATGGATCAAGGAAGAAGGAGAAGGCTCCACCGGCTCGGCGAGCGGCCAGGAGAGCCACTTCGACCGCTTCTGCGCCATCAAGGCGGAATGGCTGCAGTTCACCGGCGAGGACCCCGCTTTCGAACCGGCCTGGCCCGCGGCGCATGACCCGGTGATGCGTAAGCCGCTGGAGGGGCTCGACCGCGTCTGGGTGACCGCGGAGCCCGCGGCCAGCCTGCTCGACCTCGGCAATGCGCTCTACGGCTTCATGCTGCAGCTGCTCAGCCAGGCTTACGCCTGTGACGAACCCGCCGACCAGGCGCGCCTCATGAACGCCGCGGTCGAACTGATGGAGGGCTGCGCGGCGGCCGCCACCGGGCTCGCTCGCCTCCCCGCCAGCGAGGCCCGTCCGGGCGTCCATGCGGGCCTCACCTTCGCGGTGCCGCGCAACCTCGGCTTTCGTCCGGTCGGGATCGCGCGCCGCACGATCTTCCTCGAACGCGCCCTTGAACTCCACAGGGGCGCCGAGCGGCTGTTCCCGACGCTCGACAACAGCATCAGCGAGAAGCTGGATCGCCGCCTGGGCGCCGTGGTGGAGATACTCGGGAGCGAGATCAGCACGGGTCGACGATAGGCCACCCATCGGCGTGTTTGCGGTAAACCGGCGGCAGACAGACTGAACCGCCAGCGGCCGCAGTGGCGCGCGCGACAGATTCCCCGCAACTTGCGCGGCGATGAGTCCGACCGCCCAGGAGATCCCCAGGACCGCCGCGCTCCGGCGGGTAGTGACGAACGCCGGGAAGCTGCTGGGCGGGCGGTCGCTCAACGCCGTGCTCAGCCTGGCCTATCTGGCGGTGGCGGCGCGGGGACTGGGCGTCGCCGAGTTCGGCGTGCTCGTGCTGATCCACGCCTTCGCGCAGTTCCTCGGCGAAGTGGTCAAATTCCAGTCCTGGCAGACCCTGATCCACTACGGCGCAGGCCCGCTGCAGGCGGGCGAGACCGGCCGCTTCCAGCAGGTCCTGCGTTTCACCGTGGCGCTGGACGCCGGCAGCACGCTCGTCGGCCTGGGCCTTGGGGTCGCGGGGGCCATCTTGCTCGCCGGCCGGCTGGGGTGGGACGCGGAGCACGCGCCCCTGGCGGCTGGGTATGTGCTGTCGGCGGCCTTCATGGTCTCGGCGACGCCGCTCGGCCTCCTGCGGCTGTTCGACCGGTTCGACGTGCTCGCCGGACAGGCGGCGGTGGTTTCGTTGGTTCGGCTGGCCGGCTGCGGCCTCGCCTGGGCGGCGGACGCTACCCTGGGGACATATCTTCTTATCTGGGCGCTCGGGACCGGCGCCGGCTTCCTCTACCTGGTGACCGCCTCCCTGGTGGAGCTGCGCCGACGGCGGCTGCTCGACGGCTTCGTATGGCGCGGGCCGCTGGCGCAGGGCCTGCCCGGCGTCTGGCAGTTCGCCTGGTCCACCAACCTGAACTCCACCCTGGACGTGGCCTTCACCCACGTGGTGACCCTGGTGGTCGGCGGCCTGGTGGGTCCCGCTCAGGCCGGCTTCTGGCGGATGGGTCGCCAGGTGGCGGACGCGATCGCCAAGCCCGCCAAGTTGCTGACGCCCGCGCTCTATCCCGAACTCGCCCGCCTGCGCATCGCCGAGGGCGAGGCGCAGATGGCCAGGCTGGCCGTGCAGGTGGGATTGATGACGGGCGGCTTCAGCCTGGCCATCGTCGCTGTGGCGACCTTCGCGGGCGGACCGCTGCTCACCCTGGTCATGGGCAAAGCCTTTGCGCCCGCCGCCGAACTGATGACCTGGCAGGTGGCCGCAGCCGCGATCAGCATCTTCGCCCTTCCCCTTGAGCCCATGCTTGTGTCACAGGGGCGCCCCGGCGCGGCGCTGCGCGTCCGCCTCGTGGTCAGCTTGGCGTTCCTGGCGGTCCTCGGCTTCCTGGTGGAGGCTTGGGGCGCGCGGGGTGCGGCCATCGGCCTCGTGGCGGCGGCCGCCGCCATGGCGCTGGGTAACCTGGGGATGCTGCTGCGAAGGCCCGCCGTGGCCCGCAGCCCACAACAAGCCGCTTGCGGGGACTCAAGTCCCGGCGCGAAAGACGAACCGTGACTCCGACACCGACCGCTCCCGACCGCGAACTCCGCCTCGGCTTCGCCACCCTGATCGAAGCCCTCGAGTTCGCCGCGACCCGCCCAACCGGCGTGAACCTCTACGACCAGCGCGGGCGTATGGCGCTGGCGCTGCCTTACGCGACGCTGCGCGACGAGGCGCAAGCGCTCGCGGGCCGCCTTTTGGCGTCCGGCCTCTCCCGCGGCGACCGAGTGGGTCTCGTGGCCGATACGGACGCCGACTTCGTCCGCCTGTTCTTCGCCTGCCAGTACGCGGGCCTGATCCCGGCCCCCCTGCCCCTCCCTGCGCCGCTCGCTGGGCGGCAGGCTTGGATCGAGCAGATCGCCCGCCTCCTGACCTCCGCGGGCGCGGCGGCGGTGTTCGGACCCGACACCCTCCTGCCCTGGCTGGCTGACGCCGCCGCCGAAGCCGGGCTACGCGCGCCCATTCCGGCCGCCGAGCTGCCCCAGGCGGCCAACGCCGCCTTGCCGGAGATCAGCCCTGAGGACGCCTGCTATGTGCAGTTCTCGTCCGGCAGCACACGCACACCCACCGGCGTGCTGGTCACCCACAAGGCGCTGATGGCCAACGCGCTGGCGATCACCCGCGACGGCCTGCAGGTGCGGCCCGAGGATCGGGCGGTCTCATGGCTGCCTCTCTACCACGACATGGGCCTGATCGGCTTCTTGCTCAGCCCGCTGGCCAGCCAGATGACTGTCGACCTGCTCCCCACGGCCGCCTTCGTGCGCCGGCCGCTGATCTGGCTCGACCTGATCACCAAGAACGGCGGCACGATCTCCTACAGCCCGACCTTCGGCTACGAACTCTGCGCCCGCCGCGCGGACACGGCCGACATCTCGGCCTACGATCTGTCCGGCTGGCGCATCGCTGGGAGCGGCGGCGACATGGTGCGCCCGGGCCCCCTGCGGGCCTTTGCGGCGCGCTTCGCCGAGGTGGGCTTCCGCGAGACCGCCTTCGTGGCGAGCTACGGCATGGCCGAGGCCACCCTGGCGCTCACCATGGCCCCGTTGGGGCGGGGCATCAGCTCGGCTCCGGTGGATGTGGAGCGGATGGAGAACGAGGGGATCGTCGCACCTGCGGACGGCCGCCGCGCCCGCGAATTCGTCAGCTGCGGCCCCGTCCTGCCGAACCATGAGCTCGAGGTGCGCGACACCGACGGCCGCCTTCTGCCGGAACGGCGGGTCGGCCGCGTCTTCGTCCGCGGCCCCAGCATCATGACGGGCTACCTCAACCAGCCAGAGGCCACGGCCGCCGTGCTCCACAAGGACGGCTGGCTGGACACCGGAGACCTCGGCTTCCTGGACGGCGGGGCGTTCACGCCCACCGGCCGGGCCAAGGACCTGATCCTGCTGAACGGCCGCAACATCTGGCCGCAGGACCTGGAGTGGACGGCGGAGGCGGAGGTGGAGCGCCTGCGCAGCGGAGACGTGGCCGCCTTTGCGGTGGAGCGCGACGGCGACGACGAAGTTGTGGTTCTGGTCCAGGCGCGCTCCAGCGACCCGGTCGTACGCCAGGCCTTGATCGACGACGTCGCCGCCGTGCTCCGCGCCCGCCATGCCGTGGAGGCGCGAGTCGAACTGGTCGGGGCGCACGCCCTGCCCCAGACCTCCTCGGGCAAGCTGAGCCGCTCCAAGGCCCGGACGCTCTATCTGGCCGGCGCGTTCCGCTCGGTCGAGCCTGCCTGACGGTGGAGCGCGGGCTCGCGGCGCTGACTGGCGCCACCGGCTTCCTCGGACGGCATCTGGTTCGCGCGTTGGCCGGCCGCGGCTGGCGTGTCCGCATCCTCACGCGCCGCGACCCCATCGACCCGCTCTGGCGCGACCTCGAGCCCGAGGTGGTGGTCGGCGATCTGTTCGACGCCGCGGCGCTGCGCGCCCTCGTTCGCGACGCGGAGGTGGTGATCCACGCCGCCGGCCTCGTGAAGGCCCGTCGCGTCCAGGACTTCACGCGTGTGAACCGCGACGGCGCCCGCGCCGTGGCTGTGGCGGCGGACGGCGCGCACCTTCTGCTGGTCTCCAGCCTGGCGGCCCGCGAACCGCACCTATCCCCCTACGCGGCTAGCAAGCGGGCCGGCGAGGACGCCGCGCGCGAGGTGGCGGGCGGGCGACTGACCGTGGTGCGACCGCCGGCGATCTATGGCCCCGGCGACCGGGAGATCCTGCCGCTGTTCAAGGCCGCGGCGGGTCCGGTCCTGCCGATCTTCGCGGAACACGCGCGCACCGCCCTTGTGCACGTGGCCGACGCCGCCCGACAGGTCGCTGCGCTGGCGGAACGGGCTCCGGAGGGCCGCACCTGGGCGCTGAGCGATTCGCGCCCGGAGGGCTATGCCTGGCGTGAGATCATGCAGGCGGCCGCCGCGGCGGCGGGGGGCAGGCCGCGACTCATCCGCGCGCCAGACGGCGTCGTCCGCGCCCTTGCGGCGGCCTCCGTCCTGCAGCGGCTGCGGGGCGGCGCCCCCATATTCACCCCAGGGAAGGCCCGCGAGTTCCTCCACCCCGACTGGAGCGTCTCGGCGGAGGAGGTCGCGCCCGGGCTTCCGTCATCAGAGTTTGACCTTTCGACCGGTCTGGCGCACACGGCGGACTGGTATCGCGCAGCCGGCTGGCTCCCGCACAATTTGTGACCGCGACGTTACAAACGGTGGAAATGCCGGGCCATCGTGATTAGCTACCGTCCAGGGGACTTGCCAGAGGGGGCAGGCACAAGCATGGCCGAAGTCGTCACCGATCTTACGGTGCGTGAAATCGAGCGCGCCGTCACGACCGTGCTCGGTCGCGCGGTGCGCCTGCAAGACAAGACCGACATCGCCCGTGATCTGTCGGTCGATTCCCTGGCGCTGATGAACATCGTGATGGAGCTCGAGGACAGGTTCGATATTTCGATCCCGCTCGATCGTCTTGCAGACATCCAGACGATCGGCGACCTCAGCGCCCTGATTACCGAGCTGCGGGCTTAAGGCGACTATCGAATGGGACTGCTCGACAAGCACCTGGGCTACAGCCAGGCCTATGAAGGCATCCGCAGCCTCGGCGCGGATCCGTTCAACGTCCGCTTCGACGCCGTGCGCTCGCCCACCGAGGCCGAGCTAAACGGCCGGCGGGTCATCCTCCTGGGCACCAACAACTACCTGGGCCTGACCTTCGACCCGGAGTGCATCGACGCCTCGGCCGAGGCGGTCCGCACCTGGGGCACCGGCACGACCGGCTCGCGCATCGCCAACGGCAGCTTCGGCGGCCACCTGGCGATGGAGACCGAGCTCGCCAAGTTCTACGGCCGCAAGCACGCCATGGTCTTCACGACCGGCTACCAGGCGAACCTGGGCGTGCTGTCCGCCCTGGTCGGGCGCGGCGACCACCTGATCCTCGACGCCGACAGCCACGCGTCCATCTACGACGGCGCCCGGCTGGGCCACTCGGAGGTGATCCGCTTCCGCCACAATGACCCGGAAGACCTCGCCAAGCGGCTCCGCCGCCTGAAGGACGTCCCCGGCGAGCGTCTGATCGTCGTCGAGGGGATCTACTCGATGATGGGCGATGTCGCCCCGCTGAAGGAGATCGTCGCGGTCAAGCGCGAGATGGGCGGCTACCTGCTCGTGGACGAGGCCCATTCCATGGGCGTGCTCGGCGAGAAAGGCCGCGGCCTGGCCGAAGCGGCGGGCGTGGAAGCCGACGTGGACTTCATCGTCGGCACCTTCTCCAAGAGCCTGGGCGCAATCGGCGGCTTCTGCGTGTCCGACGACGACGCTTTCGACATCCTGCGCGTCGTTTCGCGCCCCTACATGTTCACCGCCTCCCTGCCCCCCGCCGTCGTCGCCTCGACGCTGGCGGCGCTGAAGCGGGTTGAGGAGGAGCCGGGCCTTCGGGGGCGCCTGCAGGCCAATTCCAAGCGCCTGTTCGATGGCTTGCGCGCCATGGGCTTCACCACGGGCGAGACGGTCAGCCCCATCGTCGCCGTGGTCATGCCCGACCTGCCGACGGCGCTAACCGCCTGGAATGCGCTCCTCGCCAACGGCGTCTACCTGAACCTGGCGATGCCGCCGGCGACGCCGGACAACCGGCCGCTGCTGCGCTCCAGCGTCAGCGCCGCCCACACCTTCGAGCAGATCGACGAGGTGCTGGGCGTGTTCGAGGCCGTCGGCAAGCAGATCGGCCTGCTTCCGTCTGAGCAGCGCGCCCTCGGCTAGGCCTGAGGGCCCGGCCTGCGGGCCCTCAGCAGCTTCCAGAGCACGCCCGGCGCCGCCAGCAGCGGGTGTCGCTCGCGGAACGGCGTGACCTCGATGGGCAAGCCGGTGTGCCGCTCAATCTTCCACGCCGCGTAACGCGCCGCGCCTTCGAAGGTGAAGGCGGCCTTGCCGATGCGCGCCAGGTTCAGCGGCTTGCCCATGGCCCGCCGCAGTCGCCAGCCCCGGCGCAGGCTCCGCGCCAGCGCAGGTGAGGGCGTGGGGCGCAGGTCATCGCCGACGCGTTCGAAAGGGATCGCGCCGTCGCGCCAGGCCGCGGGAAGCAGGCGGCCCCAGCGCTCAGGGGCCACGCGCAGCAGCTCGTCGGCCCGACCGGCGTCCTCGACCCGGAACTCAGCCTGGTAGGTCTGCCGGAACAATCCCCGCCAGAACTCCAACGCCACCCCGCGCTCGGGTCCAAGCACGGCGGCGTAGCAGGCGGCAGTGACGATGGCGCGCTCCACGCCGGCCTGCACCTGCGCTTCAGCCCCCGCATCGCGCGCCCAGACCAGGGCCGCGGGCTGGACGAACCGCGTCCAGATGGTGGTGTCCAGCCGCTCGCCGCGTGCCGCGGACTGGAACGTTTCGAGCGGCATGGTAGCCACCTTGGCGCGCAGCCGTCCCTGGGAGGTGTCGGCCTCGCGGTAGCTGACCTCCGGCCAGAGCGCGGCCTCAACCATGCGGCGCAGCCCGCGCCGGCCGCGGCCATCGGTGAGGACGTAGAAGTCGAGGAGGCCGCTAAGGTCGCCGGTGCGTAGGGTGGAGCCGTAGTAGAGCACCGCCAGGGCATGGGGGTCCTGGGCGAGGTCGCGCACGAACTCCGCTACAGGTTTCGGCGGCAAGGCCGACAACTCGCGTTGCACGTGGCTGCGCAGCGTCGTCACGTGACGAACTCCAGGCGCGGTCCCGGGCGGACGATGAGGTCGCCGGCGGGATAGGCTTCGCCGTCGAGCACGTAGTGGCCGTCGAACGCCACCTCGAGCGACCCATCGCGACGGACGTAGCCGGCGGGCTCCAGCCAGGCGGGGGCCTCCCCCTTCCAGAGGGGAGCCATCGCCGCGACCAGCCGGCGCGGCGGCGCGTCGATGGCGAGCGCCTTGAGCCCCGGCCGCTCGGCTCCGAACGGCTTGAGGCCGAGCGGCAGGCGCTCGAGGGTGGAGGCGATCACCAGGAAGCGCGACTTCTCGCTCGCGGCCTGGTCGCCCAGGCGCAGGCGGAGCGGCTCGCCGGCCCGCCAGCCGCGATCGGCCCGCCCCGCAACGCTCTGTACAACGGAAGCGGCCAGGGTGAGCGCCACGGCCAGGGTGCCGAACGCCCCCATCCTATGGGTCGACTGCGCCAGGCGCGTCGCGCGCACATAGGCTCCCGTCCCGAAGATGAAGCCCCGGCGCTGTTCCGAACCATCCCTGCGGGCGACCTCCACGCAATGCCGGACCTGACGTGGAGCGGCCTGGTCCAGCCCCCGCTGCAGCGCTGCCTCCACGGTCCAGTCTGGCGGGACGCCGAGATCCTCGGCCAGAACATTGGTCTTGCCGGAGGGCACAACCGCCAGACGGGGATGGCGCGGGCCAAACGCGGCCGGGATGCGGGTCAGCACGTCCCGCACGGTGCCGTCGCCGCCGTCCACCACCACCAGGTCCACGTCGTTGGCCGCGAACTCCTTCAGGGCCTCGACCAGAGCGTCCTTCGTGCGGGGCTTGGCGAACAGGGTGCCTTCCGGCGCCTGCGCCCACTCCATGTTGCGCCGGTTGCGGTAGCTCTTCGGATTGCGGATGACGCCGGCGCGCATCAGCGCGAGAGCCAGGAGACGACCTGCTCGCGCGGCGTCACCAAGGCGCGGACGAGTTGCACCGCGTGAACGGCCAGCGAGATCGCCGTCCAGGCGCCGACGAGCCAGAAGCCCAGCCCCGGCGCGCCGAGCAGAGCCGCCGGCGTCAGGATCAGCAGGTTCGGGTTCCGCCGAGCGGTGATCAGCCGGAAGAAGCTGTCGAACGGCCGCCAGGAATGCACGTGGAAGCCATAGCGGCGCATGAACACGCCCTCGATCGCCCGCTGCACCCAGTAGCCGATCAGGATCACGCCCAGCATCAAGCCGGCCTGGTCCGGCAGCTGCCCGGTGTGCTCCAGGCCCACGTACCAGGCCCACCACCAGAACGGCGGGTGGATGAGGTCGATGCCGTGATCGAAGATGTTGCCGAACTTGGACGAGGTGAGCGTCACGCGGGCGAGCTTGCCGTCCACCGTGTCCAGGAAGGTCATGATCCAGGCGCAGGCCAGGCCCCAGCCGTACTCGCCGATCCAGAACAGCCAGAACGCCGCCAGCACCAGCAGGAAGCCCGCGAAGGTCACCTGATTGGGCGTCATGCGGGCGAGCGCGCACCACCGGGTCACGATCCGGGCCGGCAGCGGCCAGGCGTATTTGGTGACGATGTCGGTCACGCCCTTGTAGGAGCCCTTGAAGGTGCGCGCCTCGACGGCGCGGACGTTCGCCTCCGTCAGCGGCTCCAGTACGGGCGGTTCCTTCTTCCGGAGCGCCTCGTTGTAGGACAGGGCATCCAGGTCGAGCACCTCCAGGCCGGGGCCCGGCGCCTGGCCGGTGCGGACCATCTCGGCGACCGCCGGCCCCTGTCCGGCCGGCGCATGCGCCGCGACCGGTATGCCGCCCGGCGCCACCAGCACGCTGCCGGGACGCTGGACGACCGTCTTCAGCAGCGGCTCGTCGAGAACCCAGTCGCCGCGGGCGACCACGGCCGCGCGGTCCGGGGCCGGCGTCTGCGCCAGCTCCAGGCCGGCGCGCAGGAGCATCCGGCGCAGCCGTTCGGCCCCCGTCATGCCCCAGATTCGGGCGTCGCCGCTGCCCACGACGACGCCGAGGGGCCGTTCGCCCGCTGCCTTGTCGCTCAAAACCGCCACCACCCCTTTGCAAATTCGCCGGACTTGATAGCCAGATTGCCCCGCGCCTGACCAGAATCCGTTCGTCCCCGTTGTCGCAGATCCGCCTCGCCCACTTTTCCGATCCGCACCTGCCGCCGCCGCCCATGCGGCTCGGCCTTGCCGACGCCATCTCCAAACGGGCGCTGAGCCGGTTTGCCTGGCGGCGCAAGCGGAAGACGCACCGGCCGGAGGTTCTGGCCGCCCTCGTGGCCGACATCCACGCGCACGCCCCCGACCATCTCGTGCTCACAGGGGACCTGACCAACTTCTCGACAGTGGAGGAGTATGCCGCCGCAACCCGCTGGCTCGAAAGCCTAGGTCCCGCCGAATCAGTGACGGTCAGCCCCGGCAATCACGACGCCCTCATCGGCGCGCGGGCGGGCGATCCGCTGCAGGCGTGGGGTCCTTGGCTGGGCGATGCGGCGGACGGGACGTTCCCAGGCGTGCGGGTCCGCGGACCGGTGGCGCTGGTGAACCTCTGCACCGCCGCGCCCACGGCGCTGCACCTGGCGCAGGGTCGGCTGGGCGCAGACCAGTTGCGCCGCCTCGGCGAGCTGCTGCGCACCCTGCGCGACGCCGGCCTTTATCGCCTCGTGATGCTGCACCACCCCATCGCGGAAGGTGCGGTCTCCAGCCGCAAGGCGCTCACGGACGCAGCCGCCCTGCGCGAGCTGCTTGCGCAGGAGGGCGCCGAACTGGTGGTGCACGGCCATGCGCACCTATCGCTGGTCACCCACGTCCCGGGGCGGGGCGGGCCGATTCCGGTGCTCGGGGTGGCCTCAGCCTCGGCTGCACCCCGTCGCCACAGCGAACCCGCCCGGTGGCATGAGCTGACCATCACGCGGACGCCCGACGGATTCGACACGCGGGTGGCGGCGCGCAGGATCAACGTGGCCGGGGCGTTCGAACCGCTGGGGGCCTACCGTCTGACCTCCACCGCCCGGCGGTAGCGAGGCATCTCGGCCTTTCGGGCTTTCATCGATCAGACCCCCTCCCTATGATGCACCCGACAGCGCCACCGGCCTGTTTCTCCGGCGGAAGATGACCAACCCGACAGCCCAGAAGTTCGGCCATCCCAGGACACTCGTCGCGGAAACCGACCAGTGGCTGGTCCTCGTGCGCCCACAACAGCCGACGCTTGGCTCCCTGGTGCTCGTCTGCAAGGAGCCGGCCGGCGCGTTCTCGGAGCTGAGCCCGGCCGCCTTCAGCGACCTGAAGACGGCGGTGAATGGGATCGAGCGCCTGCTCACCGGCTTCGTGGGCTATGCCCGCATCAACTACCTGATGCTGATGATGGTGGACCGGGATGTGCACTTCCACGTGATCCCCCGCTACGAGGGAAGCCGCGAGCACGCCGGCCTGTCGTTTCCCGACGCCGGATGGCCGGGCCAACCGGACCTCGGCGCGCATGTGGCGTTGGACGACGGCCAGGCCCAGGCGCTCGCCGCCCATCTCGCCGGCCGCTGGGCCTGACGTTCGACGGTGAACGGTTTGCGCCTGATCGACCGCTACGCCCTGAAGCTCATGCTTTGGCCTCTGGTCGGGGCGATCCTGGTGACCCTTACCGGCCTGCTTCTCGAGCGCGTGCTCCGCCTGCTCGACGTGCTCTCAGGCAGCAGCAACCGATTCGGCTTTCTCACCGAGCTGACCGCAAACCTGGTGCCGCACTACCTGGGCCTCACCCTGCCCGCGGCCTTCTTCATCGCGCTGTTCGTCGTGATCTCGCGGCTGAACCAGGACTCCGAGATCGACGCGCTGCTGGCCAGCGGGGTCTCCTTCAGCCGGATCGTCGTGCCCTACGTCGGCCTGGGGCTGGTGCTGATGACCATCAGCCTCGCCCTGTTCGGCTATCTGCAGCCTTACTCCCGCTACGCGTACCGCGCCGTCCTACATGCCGCGGAGAACGCCGGGTGGAGCGGCTCCGTCCAGGGCGGGATGATCGTCTCGCCCAACGACAAGCTGACCATGACCACCAACTTCGCCGACGCAGCGGGGCGGCGCCTCACCGGCGTCTTCATCCGGCAGATCGACGACGCCGGCCGGGAGCAGGTCATCACCGCCCGCACGGGGCAGTTGCGCACCAATGCCGACGGCCAAAGCGCCACCCTGCTGCTCGACCGCGGCCTGCAGCTTGGCACGGATAAGCGCGGGGACCCGCAGGTGCTGAGCTTCCAGACCTTCAGCATGCGCGTTCCATTGGCCGGCGCCGCGCGGCTGCTGCGGGCCCGGGGCGGCGACGAACGCGAACTGACGCTTGGCGAGCTGATCAGCGAGTCCCGCCGCGCAGACTCGCTGATTCCACGCGAGACCCTGATGGCGGAGTTCCTGGCCAGGATCAGCCGGGCGCTCTCCCTGCCACTGCTGCCGCTGCTGGCGCTGCCGCTGGGACTGGCGGCCAAGCGGCGTGGCGCGGCGCCCGGCATGGTGATCGCCGGCCTGCTGCTGCTCACCTTCAACCAGCTCCTGCAGTTCGGCCAGGGGTTAGCCGCTAACGGCAAGGCGCCGGCGGCGCTCAGCGTCGGCGGGCCGTTCGTGCTCTTCGCCGCCCTCTGCGCCGCCACCTTCGTCACCAGCCGCAAGCGGCCGGGCGACACGCCCGCCACGGTGGCTGTGGAGCATGTCGCCGATGTGCTTGCCCGGGGCCGCAAGCGCCTGAAGATGCGTCGGAGGGCTCCGGCGTGACCATGACGGGGCACATCACGAAGGTCGTGGGGTTCCAGATCCTGGCCGCCCTGCTCGTACTTGTGGGCGTGTTGCAGGTGCTGGACCTGCTGGACGTCACGACCGAGATCGTCCAGCGCCAGCTAGGGCCGGGCGGCGTGGCCTGGTACAGCCTTCTGCGCCTGCCCCGGCTCGTCGAGCAGTCTGCGCCCCTGGCGGTGCTCGCCGGCGCGCTCTTCGGCTTCACGCGCCTCGCCCGCAACAGCGAGGTCACGGCCATGCGCGCCGCTGGCATGAGCGGCTATCGCCTGACCGCCATGGCGCTGCCGTTGGCTGGGGCGATGATGCTGGCCCAGCTGCTGATGAGCACGCTCGTCGCGCCGGCAGCCGATCAGACGCTGGCGAGATGGTGGCGCGACACCGCCCCCGCGGCCCAGCGCGCGGCGACCGAGCCCCGCACCTTCCGCATCGGGACGGATATCGTGGTCGCCACCCCCTCTCCCACCGGCGCGGAGCGCCTGGACGGCGTCACCATCTATCGCCGCACGCCAGACGGGCAGCTGATCCAGACCATCGCCGCCCGCACGGCCGTATACAGGGACGGAGCCTGGGCGCTGGCGCAGCCCCAGGTGCGCACCGTGGCGCCTGGCCAGGTGCAGACCGGCTCCGCGAGCGAGCTGCTCTGGCGCACCGACCTGGCCCCGGCCGAGGTCGAGGCCATCTTCTCGCAGACGCAGATCAGCCCCGGGGTGGCGGTGGCGGCCCTGGAGGGCGCGGGCTCGGTGAGACCACGGAGTTACTACCAGACCCAGCTGCAACGTTTCGCGGCTGACCCGATCGCCTGCGTCGTCATGCTCCTGCTCGCCGTGCCGGTGGCGCTGGCGAACTTCCGCAGCGGCCGCGGCGGCGTCACCCTGGTGATCTGCCTGGCGGCGGGCCTGCTGTTCCTGGTGATCGATGGGGTGTTCACCGCCATCGGCGAGAGCGGCCTCGCGCCCGCCTGGCTGGCGGCTTGGGCGGCGCCGGTGCTGTTCTCCGCCGCCGGCGTGTCGGCCCTGCTGAATCTGGAGGGATGATGCTCGCCGTCGTCCCGGTGGCCACGCCCGCCGAGCTGGACCGCTTCATCCGCCTGCCCATGCGCCTCAACGCCGGCGATCCGAACTACATCGCCCCGCTCCTCATGGAGCGGCGCGAGGCGCTGACGCCCAAGACCAACCCGTTCTTCGCCCACGCAGAGGTGCAGCTCTGGCTCGCGACCCGCGACGGACGCGACGTCGGCCGCATCAGCGCCCAGATCGACCACCTGATGCCCGACAACCTCGGCCGGGCCGGCCACTTCGGGATGATCGCCGCCGAGGACGACCCGGAGGTGTTCGCCGCCCTCTTCGCCACCGCCGAAGCCTGGCTGCGGGCTCGTGGCCGCGACCGGGCGCTTGGGCCCTTCAATCTCTCGATCAACGAGGAGGTCGGCCTGCTGGTGGACGGGTTCGACAGCCCGCCCATGGTGCTGATGGGCCACGATCCGCCCTACGCCGGCGAGCGCATCGAGGCGCTGGGCTACCGCAAGACGCAGGATCTTTACGCCTACATGGCGGACAACACGCGGGACGCGCCGGAAGGCGTCCTGAAGCGGGTCCGGCGTGGCCCGCCGGAGGGGGTCGTGCTGCGGGAACTGGACATGTCCCGGTACGACGAAGAGGTCCGCACGCTCACTCAGATCCTCAACGACGCCTGGTCCGACAACTGGGGCTTCACGCCGACCACGGAGGCGGAGACCGCCCAGCTCGCCAAGTCGCTGAGGCCAGTAATCGACAAGCGCCTCGCGTTCTTTGCGGAGATCGACGGCGAGACGGCGGGCTTCATCGTCTTCCTGCCGAACATCAACGAAGCGATCCGCGATCTGAACGGCCGTCTGTTCCCCTTCGGCTGGGCCAAGCTGCTCTGGCGGTTGAAGGTGACCGGGCTGAAGACGGCCCGGTGCCCGCTGATGGGCGTCCGCAAGAAGTTCAGCCGCACCCCGCGCGGCGTCCTCCTCCCGTTCCTGCTGATGCACGCCGGCGCAAGCGCCACGCGGCGGCTGGGCTACGACCGGGCTGAGCTGTCGTGGATCCTGGAAGACAACCGGGCAATGAACCACATCCTCCAGGCGGCGGGCGCGGAGGTCTACAAGACCTACAGGATCTACGAGAAGAGCCTGGCATGACGCCATTCCACGCCCTGGTCCTGGCGGGGTCCCGCGGGGGCGCGGACCCGGTGGCCGAGGCGGCCGGCGTGGCTCACAAGGCGCTCATCCGCCTGCAGGGGCGCACCTTGCTGGAGCGGGTGGTGACGACGCTGCGGGCCGCGGGCGCGCAGCGGATCGCCGTCTCGGCCAACGACCCGCAGGTCCGGGAAGCCGCGATCGCGTTGGGCGCGGAGGTGCTGCAGGCGGCGGGTGGGCCCAGCCTCAGTGTGGAACAGGGGGCGCAGGCGCTGGGCTTCCCGCTTCTGGTCACCACATGCGACCACGCCCTGCTCGAGCCGGCCTGGGTCCAACAGTTCCTCGCCGACGCGCCGCGGGATGCGGAGATCTGCGCCCTCCTCGCCGAGAGGGCGGTGGTGGAGAGCGCAGCTCCATCGACCAAGCGGACCTATCTGCGGCTAGCCGATGGCTGGTGGTCGGGGTGCAACCTGTTCTGGCTGGCGACGCCGACCGCCCTTCGCGCCGTGGACTTCTGGAAGCGGCTGGAGGCCGAGCGCAAGCGGCCCTGGCGCATGGCGGCGATCCTTGGGCCGGGGATGCTGATGGCCTTCCTCGCCCGGCGGCTGACGCTGACGGTGGCGGTCGCCAGGCTGGGCCGGATCGCCGGCGTGAAGGCGGCGGCCGTGTCGTCGCCTTACGGCCTCGCGGCCGTCGATGTGGACAAGCCCGCCGACCTCGAGCTGGTCCGGCGGATCGTCGGCGACCCCTAGGCGGCGGACTGGGCCGAAGGACGGGCCAGCCAGCCGGCGGTCATGGCCTGGTTGGAGTCGTAGTCGGCGGGGAAATCCATCTCGCCCCACTCGAGCCCCTCGATGGACTGGACGGTGACCACGCCGCTGTCGCGGGCGATCTCGTCGATGGCCGAGAGGTACCAGCGCTTCAGCCCGCCCGGCGAGCGGATCACGCCGTCGATGGTCTCGACAAAGCGGGCGGCGCCGGCGGGGGAGAAGCGGAGGAAGCCGATGGACTCGGCGTTGTACTCGGTGATGACCTTGCCGATGGACTGGAGGCGACCGTCCACTTCCAGGACTTTCATGTCGTCCGCGTCGTAGGACGACTTGCGGTCGACGGTGACGGTGATCTCGGCGGGCGGCGCGGCGACCAGGCGCTGGGCGATGGCGGGCTCGAAGACGGTGTCGCCATTCAGAAGCAGGAGGTCGCGATCGAACAGGTCCTTGGCCATCCAGCAGGAGGCCAGGTTATCGGCCACGTCGAAGAAGGGGTTGAACAGGGTCCTGACGGAGAGGCCCGGCAGGTCCGTGGCGGCGAGTTCGGCGTCCACCGCCTCGGCCTTGAAGCCGGTGACCACCACCACCTCCTGCACCCCGGCGGCGCGCAGGCCCTCGAGCTGCCAGCGCAGCAGGCTCTTGCCCGACAGCTCAATCAGGCACTTGGGCCGGGCGGTGGTCAGCGGCAGAAGGCGCTTGCCCTGGCCGGCGCTGAGGATGATGGCGCGAGTCACGGTCGGCATCCGGCTTCCCTCGCAGAAGATCGAGCCCTCGGGAAGGCGCCGGTTAGCCGCGGGCGGACCCCACGTGCGGCGAAGGGCCCGCCCCGCGGCGGCTTCGACGGCCGAAGGCCGCCGTCACCAGCTCCGGTGTGGGCATGACGGAGCGTCACCGTGGTAGCAGGTCGCACGCGCCTCGGTTGCAGCAAACGGCGACTCGCGACGTTCCGACGCACGTATGTGATCTCTGTTCACTGATCACGAGTCCGTCAAAAACGGCGGCAATAGGGCGAAGCTTGCCCTCTCGCGGCCCAATCCGTGGCCTTCGCGCAACAGGTCGCACCTACCTGTGGTAGGCGCCGGCGTGCGGTTTGTGTGCGCGCGAGTCAGACCCTAGGTGCCGGCCACTTTGAGCCGGAGCCTGCGTCTCCCCACGCCGGCGGCTCGGGAGGATCTATATGCGAATCCAAAAGCTTCTCCGCAGCGCGGCCCTCGCGCCCGTGCTGCTCGCCGTCGGCGCCGCCGCCGCCCAGGCCCAAGAGGCCGGCAGCGAGACGGGCGACCGTGCGGTCGAGGAGATCGTCGTCACCGCCCAGAAGCGCGAGCAGAGCCTGCAGGACGTGCCGATCGTCGTGACCTCGGTGTCCGGCGAGCTGATGCGCGACGCCGGCGTGCGCGACATCCGCGAACTGACGGTGCTGACGCCCGGCCTGACGGTGACCTCCACCTCGAACGAGACCTATGTGACCGCCCGCGTGCGCGGCGTCGGCACCGTGGGCGACAACCCCGGCCTGGAGTCCTCCGTCGGCATCGTGATCGACGGCGTCTACCGCCCCCGGAACGGCGTGAGCTTCGGCGACCTAGGCGAAGTCACCCGCATCGAAGTGCTGAAGGGCCCGCAAGGCACCCTGTTCGGCAAGAACACCTCGGCGGGCGTGATCAACATCATCACCGCCGGCCCGACCCGCGACCTGACCGCCGAGTCCGAGGCGACCGTCGGCAACCACGGCCAGTTCGGCTTCACGGGCGCGATCAGCGGCCCGATCACCGAGACCCTGTCCGGCCGCCTGTTCGCCGGCGCCCGCGCGCGTGAGGGCTATCAGGACATCGTCACGGGCCAGGGCCCGCGCGGCTCCACCGACGACAACAACCAGAACTTCTACACCACCCGCGGCCAGCTGCTGTGGGAGCCGAGCGAGGACCTCTCCGTCCGCGTGATCGGCGACTACACCAAGCGCGACGAGGACTGCTGCGTCGGCACCCAGCTGTTCGTCGGCCAGGCGCCCAACAGCCGCGGCAACTTCGTCAACGCGGTGCGGCCCGGCTCGCTCGACCTGACCAACACGCCGTTCGACCGCGTGGGCTACGCCAACCGCTCCACGGCCCAGCGCGTCGAGGACAAGGGCCTGTCCGCCGAGGTGAACTACGACCTGACGCCCGACGTCCAGGTCACCTCGATCACGGCGGTCCGCGACTGGCGCGCCGAGACGGGCCAGGACGCCGACTTCACGGCCGCAGACCTGGTCTACCGTCCGGCCGACGGCTCCAACTACATCGAGTTCACCCAGTTCTCGCAGGAGCTGCGGCTGGCCGGCCAGGCGGTCGACAACCGGCTGAACTGGCTGGTCGGCGGCTTCTTCTCGAAGGAAGACCTGAACAGCCGGTCGATCCTGCGCTTCGGCGCCGACTACTACCCCTACTTCGCCGGCCGCGTGCTGAGCGGCGCGCCGAGCCTGATCGGCTTGACCCAGGGCACCATCCTGCAGGCGGGCACGGGCACGGACGACCGCTACAACCAGGACGGCAAGACCTTCGCGGTCTTCACCAACAACTCGTTCGCGATCACCGACGCGCTGGAGCTCACGCTGGGCCTGCGCTGGACGCGTGACGAGAAGGAGGTGGTCACCGACTACAACACGACCGGCGCCTCCTGCGACCAGGCGGAGGCGGCTTTCGGCGCCCTCGCCCGCGTGGCCGGCGCGGCCACCGCCACCTCGGTGGTGGGCGGCCTGTGCCTGAACGGCCAGAACA
Organism: Phenylobacterium sp.; assembly: GCF_036563385.1. Taxonomy (GTDB): domain Bacteria; phylum Pseudomonadota; class Alphaproteobacteria; order Caulobacterales; family Caulobacteraceae; genus Phenylobacterium. Next base: position 391,600 of record NZ_DATCML010000015.1, on the reverse strand, counting down.
ACGACTTCGACGACCTCGGCCTGCTCGTCCAGGAGCGGACGGAGGAAGAGTGGTCGGGCACGGCCAAGCTGTCGTACCGCTGGTCGCCGGACGTGATGACCTACGCGTCCTACTCGCGCGGCTACAAGGCGGGCGGGTTCAACCTCGACCGTGAACAGCAGATCGTCGTCGCTGGCGGGCTGCCGAACTTCACCGCGGACCCGGACACCTCGTTCAAGGGCGAGTTCGTGGACAGCTACGAGCTGGGCGCGAAGACCAGCTGGTTCGGCAACAGCCTGCTGCTGAACGGCGCGGTGTTCTACCAGGAGTTCAAGGACTTCCAGCTGAACACCTTTGTGGGCACCGCCTTCGTGGTCGAGACCATCCCCGAGGTGATCTCGCGCGGCGTCGACCTGGACTTCATCTACGTCCCGCCGGTCGAAGGCCTGACCTTCCAGGGCGGCGTCACCTACGCCGAGACCGAGATCCAGCCGTTCACGGCTTCGGACCTGATCAACCCGACCCGCTTCAACAGCCTGCGTCGCCTGCCCGGCGCCCAGCTGTCGTTCGCGCCGCGCTGGTCGGGCTCGCTAGCCGGCACCTACGAGCGTGACGTGCTGGACGGCCTGAAGCTGAAGACCAACGTCTCGGCCAAGTACACCTCGCGGTACAACACCGGCTCGGACCTGCACCCGTCCAAGGTGCAGGACGAGATGGTGCTGGTGAACGCCCGCGTGGGCCTGGGCGCCCAGGACGAGTCCTGGACGGTCGAGCTGTGGGCCAACAACCTGTTCGACAAGGACTACCTGCAGGTCGGCTTCAACGGCCCCTACCAGGTGGACGAGAACAACGACGCGGTCAGCGTCTACAACGCGTTCCTCGGCGCCCCGCGCACCGTCGGCGCGACGCTGCGCTTCAAGTACTAGTCTCCCGCTTCAGGAGACGGCGGAACGGCCCGGAGCACTCCGGGCCGTTTTCGTTTGCCCGATCGCCGCCAGCAGCTTTCCGTCGCGGCCGTACGGGTCCGGCCGCTCGACGACCGCCCCGCCCGGCGCCGGCGAAAGAGTGAAGTAGGTGATGTAGACCGGCACGGGCTCGGGCAGGTCGACGCGCGCCTCCACCCCCTCCCCCGCCCTGCGGCCCTGCAAGAGCCACGCAGCCAGGCGGTGGGCGTCCTCCAGCCGGACACAGCCGTTGCTGACCAGACGCAGGTCGCGGGCGAACGCCGCCCGGTCCGGCGTGTCGTGCAGGTAGATCCCCAGACGGTTCGGCAGCATCAGCTTGACGCCGCCCATGAGGTTGAACGGACCCGGCCGCATGCGCAGCCTGGCCTTGATCGATCCGTTGCGAACGGCCTGCCAGTCGACGGTCTCCGGCGCGACGACCTGAGGGTCAGGCGTCCAGTCGGAGAGCACGTCGATACCGAGGGCGTCGATAGCGGCGGGGCCGCCTCGCAGGGCTTCCGGGGCATAGGTGTAGCGGGCCAGATCGACCGGAATGTTCCAGTACGGGTTGTAGACGGCGAAACGGATCAGCCCCGCCATCTCGGGCGTGGGGGCGGTGGGCTTGCCGATCACCACGGCCATGGTGTCCACTAGGCCCCCCTCCTCGAAGGCCCACAGCCGCCCGGCTGGGGCATCGACGATGATGAACCGCCGGCCGAGGTCCACCGGCAGCGCCCGCGCGCGCTCGAGATTGGCGAGCAGGCGCTGTTCGCGGTCGGCATCGCCACCGTTGCGACGGATCTCGGCCAGGGCGGCGCGGAAATGGGCGTAAATCGGATTGGCGCGCCGCAGACCGGCCACATGGGCGGCCAGCGACGGGGCGGCGGCCGCGGCGGCGAGCGTCTGGCCTGGGGTCGGCGGGTCCAGCCGCAGCGCCGGATCGCTCCAGGCGAGGCGCGCCATCTCGATGGGGGTGCGCAGGTCGGCGGCGTAGCGGGCGTAAGCGCGCGAGACGGCCACCTCCGCCTCGGCCAAGGCGGACGGATCGCCGCTTTCCGCCGCTGCGAGCCGTCCGGCCAGCGCCTCGGGCGCGTAGCGCGCCGGGATCAGGCCGTCCTCGGGCGCGCTGCGTACAAGCGCAAGCACCGTCTGCGCCTCCGGACGCGGGCCCTCGCCCGTCATCCAGAGCGGCCGGAACGCCCGCGCACGATAGACCGCGGCCAGGTCGGCGTCTGCGGCGGGAAGCCGTGCGACGACCGCCTCCAGCCGCAGGGCGACCGGCTGGTCACGGACCTCCGCCGCCTTGCTCCTCGCGGCCTGCGCCACCGGCGGGCCGAACGTGGCCGCGGCGGCGAGACAGCTGGCCAGGAATACGATCCCAACCAGCCGTTCCAGCCGCCGGACGGCGACAGGGTCTTTCGGCGTTCGCGTCAGCCGCGTTCGCCGGCCATCATGGTGTCGGTCCCGCCGGCGCCGCCCTGCGAAGCCGCGTCAGCGCCGAACGAACCGGCTCCGCTCGCGCCCGCGTCGGCGCTGGAGCCGCCCGAAGCGCCGCCACCGGTGGCTCCCATCGAAGAGCCGCCAGCTCCACCCGCGCCCGTCGCGCCCATGTTGGAGCCGCCAGCCCCGGTGGCGCCCATCGAAGAGCCGCCAGCTCCGCCCGCGCCCGTGGCCCCCATGCTGGAGCCACCGGCGCCCGTGGCCGAGCCGCTGGTCCCACCGGCGCCGCCGGAGGTCTGCGCGATGGCGACAGTGCCGAGCAGCAACGCGGAGGCGGCGCCGAGCACCGCAATTTTCTTGTTCATAGGTGGTCTCCTGACCGGGTTTGCTTAGAGAAGCAGAAGCGGAACCGCGGTTCGGAGAACGCGTTCCGCTTTATTCCTTTAAGCAAGTCGGTTCAGAGTGCGCGCGCTCAAGCCTCCTGCGGCAGGCCGAGTGGGCCGCTCGGCGCGGGCTGCCGCTTCAGCCGGCGCTTGGCGGCGCGGACGAGTTGCACGAGCTTCAGCACGGGCCGCGGCAGGGGATCGCGGCAGAAAGCGACCTTGCGGACGTAGCGCGGCACGGTCCACCTGGCCCACGTCCCCGCGGGGAACAGGGCCACGTCGCCGGGCCGAAGGGTGCGCACGCCGGCCTCGTCCTCCACGATGACCTCGCCCTCAACGATATGGACAGTCTCGTCGCCGGCGAAGAACCAGTTGAAGGCGCCCGCGGTGCAGTCCCAGAGCGCTGTCATCGCCGTGCCGTCTGGCGAGCGCGACAGTTCGGCGGAGCGGGCGAGCGGCGCGCCCTCCAGGATCCACTCGGGGCGGATCGGCGCGGGCTGCAGCCGCGCGGGATCGGTCGTCGCGAACACGATCATGGGTAGCCTCCCAGCCTAGCCGTGGCAGAACCCGGTCAAGCTTTCCCGGTTCCGCCGGCGGGATGTACGGTGGCGGCATGACCGAGCGCCTGCCGATCATCGACATGGAGCCGCTGTTCGACGCAGGCGACGCCGCGGGGCGCGAGCGCGTCGCTGGGGCCATTGCAGCCGCCTGCACCGCGCATGGCTTCTTCTACCTTACGGGCCACCGCGTGCGGCCCGAGCGTTTCGAGGCGCTGGAGGCCGCCAGCCGGCGGTTCTTCGCCCTGCCCCTCGAGGCCAAGCAGGCGATCGCCATGAACCGCGGCGGGCGGGCATGGCGGGGCTGGTTTCCGCTGGGGGGCGAGCTCACCTCCGGCAAGCCGGACCTGAAGGAAGGCCTCTACCTGGGGGCGGAGCTGCCGGCGGAACATCCGCGCGTGCTGGCGCGGCTTCCGATGCACGGCGCCAACGTGTGGCCGGCCGAGCTGCCCGAGCTGAAGCCCGCGGTGCTGGCCTATATGGACGCCGCCACCCGCGCCGCCGGCGTCCTGATGGAGGGGTTGTGTCCCTGAGCCTCGGGCTGGACGCCGGCTGGTTCGCCCGCACCTACCTGGCGGAGCCCACCGTGCTGTTCCGCATCTTCCACTACCCGGCTGGCGGCGCGGATGACTCCTGGGGCGTGGGCGAACACACCGACTATGGCCTGCTGACGCTGCTCGCCCAGGATCGCCACGGCGGATTGCAGGTGAAGACGCCGAGCGGCTGGATCGAGGCGCCGCCCATCGAGGGAGCCCTGGTCTGCAACATCGGCGACATGCTGGAGCGGCTGACCGGCGGCCGGTTCAAGTCGACGCCGCACCGGGTGCGCAACGTCAGCGGCCACGACCGCCTGTCCTTCCCGTTGTTCTTCGACCCCGACTTCACGGCCCCCATGCAGCCCCTGCCGAACGCGGCCCTGACCGACGCCGAACGCGACCGGGCGGAGCGCTGGGATGGCGCCAGCGTCCATGAGTTCCAGGGGACCTACGGCGACTATCTGCTGGGCAAGGTGGCCAAGGTCTTTCCCCAGCTGGTGGACGAGGCGCTGGGCTAGCTGCGAGACCCGATGCATAGAACGCCGCATGTCCAGTGATGAGCTACGCCGCGGCGCAGCGCTCCCCCTCCTTGCGCTCGCCTTGGCCTGCGGCGGCGCCCTGCCCGCCCAGGCCGCACCGGCGACGCCCGACGAGGGCGAGGAGGTCGAGGAAGTGATCGTCCAGGCGACCCGCTCCGGCCGTCGGGTGCAGGACGAGCCGATCCGGGTGGAGGTGATCGGGCGCGAGGAGATCGAGGAGAAGATCGCCATGCGGCCCGGCAACATCGCCATGCTGCTGAGCGAGACCGGCGGGCTGCGGGTGCAGGTCACCTCCCCGGCGCTGGGCGCCTCGAACATCCGTGTCCAGGGGATGCGCGGCCGCTATACACAGCTGCTGAGCGACGGCCTGCCCCTGCACGGCGGACAGGCCTCCTCCATCGGCCTGCTGCAGATCCCGCCGACGGACCTCGGCCAGGTGGAGGTCATCAAGGGAGCGGCCTCGGCGCTCTACGGCCCCTCCGCCCTGGGCGGGGTGATCAACCTGGTCTCGCGCCGGCCGGGCGCTGCGGCGCTGGGCGAACTCCTGCTGAACGCCACCAGCCGGGAGGGACTGGACCTCACCGCCTACGCCGCCTCGCCGCTGGCGGCCGCCTGGAGCGCCTCGCTGACCGGCGGCCTGCACCACCAGTCCCGGCAGGACCTGGACAGCGATGGGTGGGCCGACATGCCGGGCTACGCGCGCTGGACCCTCCGCCCGCGGCTGTTCTGGGCCGGCGAAGGCGGCGGCACGGCTCTGTTCACCCTGGGCGCGATGCGCGAAGAGCGCGCCGGGGGCACGCTGCGGGGCCACACTGTGCCCGACGGCACGGCCTTCCGCGAGACGCAGGACAGCCGGCGCTTCGACGCCGGCCTGGTGGTGGAGCGTCCGCTGGAGGGCTTCGGCAAGCTCCATCTCCGCGCCTCGGCCATGCGCCAGGACCACGACCACCGCTTCGGCGAGGTGATCGAGGAGGATCGCCACGACACCGTGTTCGCCGAGGCGGCGCTGTCGGCCGGCGGCGGCGGGACCTCCTGGCTCGGCGGCATGGCCGTCCAGCGCGACGCCTATCGGTCGGAGACCTTCCCGGCTTTCGACTACACCCACACGGTCCCAGCCGTGTTCGGCCAGCTCGAGCACGACCTGGGCGAGGATTTGACGGTGGCGGCGAGCGGACGCGTGGACTTCCACAACGTCTACGGGACGCGTTTCAGCCCACGCCTGTCGGCGCTCTACCGCCCGGGACCCTGGACGCTGCGGGCCTCCGCAGGACGCGGCTTCTACGCGCCGACCCCGTTCGTGGAGGAGATCGAGGCGACCGGCCTCTCCCGGCTCGAACCCGTCAGCGGCCTGAGGGCGGAGGTGGCGGAGAACGCGTCGCTGGAGGGCGGCTATGCGGCCGGCCCTCTGGAGGCGACCCTCACCGTCTTCGCCTCGCAGATCCACGACGCGGTGCAGCTGGTCCCCTCGACCACGCCGGGTCGCGTCCGGCTGATCAACGCGGAGGGCCGGAGCCGCACGCGGGGGGCGGAGGTCCTGCTGCGCTACCGCTGGGACGCCTTCACCGTGACCGGCAGCTATGTCCACGTGGACGCCACCGAACCGGATCCGTCCGGCGTCGGCCGGCGCGCCGTTCCGCTGACGCCGCGACATACCGCCGGCCTGGTGGCCATGTGGGAGGAGCACGACGTGGGCCGCGTCGGCTTCGAGGCCTACTACACAGGCCGCCAGCCGCTGGAGGACAACCCCTATCGAAGGACATCGAAGCCCTACTTCGAGCTGGGCTTCATGGCAGAGCGTCGCCTAGGGCCCGTCAGCGTCTTCCTGAACCTCGAGAACCTCCTGAACGTGCGGCAGACGAAGTACGACCGCCTCGTGCGGCCTCAGCGGGCGCCGGACGGGCGCTGGACCGTCGACGCCTGGGCGCCCACCGAAGGCTTCACCGCCAACGGCGGGGTGCGGATCCGCTTCGGCGGCGACTGAGCGGCGCTGCGGCCACGGCCGGACTCGCGCTAGACCGGTTTCAGCGCCTGGTGGGGGCTGGCGGGAAGCTCGACGGTTACGGCGTCCCCCGCCCTCACCTCGCCGCCGGCCAGGACGACCGACATGACGCCAGCCTTGCGAATAAGGAGGCCGCCACGGTCCTCCAGGCAGGCCTGCATGAGGCCCGCCTGCAGGCGCTCCAGCTGGATGCAGGGGTTGCGCAGCCCCGTGACCTCGACCACGGCGTCGCGGCCCAGACGTAGGCGGGCGCCGCGGGGCAAGGCGAGCAGGTCCAGATGGCGGGTGGTGACGTTCTCGCCGAGATAGCCGGGCGCGACGGCGAAGCCTTTCGCCGCCAGCTCGTCGAGAAGTTCGTGATGGATCAGGTGGACCTGGCGCAGGTTCGGCAGGCCCGGGTTGAAGCGGGCCCGGCTGCGGTGCTTCACGCGGGGGCCGCAGTGGGCGTCGCCCTCCACCCCTTGTCCCTCCAGCAGGCGGATGAACAGCTGGGGCGTCTTGTCGGGGCCGTGGCGGCGCTTGGCGCTGACCGCCACGACCTCGCCGCTCAACCCAGGCGCTCGGCGTGCCAGGCCAGGTGGTCGGCCATGAAGCTGGAGATGAAGTAGTAGCTGTGGTCGTAGCCGGGCTGGCGGCGCAGGGTGAGCGGGATTCCCGCCTCGCGGCAGGCGGCCTCGAGGAGCTCGGGCTTCAGCTGGTCTGCGAGGAAGTTGTCGGCCTCGCCTTGGTCGACCAGAAGTTCCGGCAGCCGGGCGCCGTCTTCGATCAGAGTGGTGGCGTCGTAGCGCCGCCAGGCGGCGCGGTCTTCGCCAAGGTAGCCGGCCAGCGCCTTCTCGCCCCACGGGCAGCGCATCGGCGAGGCGATTGGGGCGAAGGCCGAGACGCTTTTCCAGCGGCCGGGGTTCTTCAACGCGAGCGTCAGCGCCCCGTGGCCGCCCATCGAGTGGCCGGTGAGACCCTGGCGGGCCATGTCGGCCGGGAAGTTGGCGGCGAGGATCTCCGCCAGCTCGGAGGCGACGTAGCTCTCCATGCGGAAGTGCTGCGCCCACGGCGCCTCGGTGGCGTCCACATAGAAGCCGGCGCCCTGTCCGAAGTCGTAGGCCGGGTCGTCGGGGACGCCCTCTCCCCGAGGGCTGGTGTCCGGGGCCACGAAGACCAGGCCGAGCTCGGCGCAGGCGCGGCGGTACTCGCCCTTCTCGGTGACGTTGGCGTGGGTGCAGGTCAGGCCCGAGAGGTACCAGACCACGGGACAGGGCCGGTCCTGCGCCTGGGGCGGCGTGAAGACGCTGAACACCATCGGCGTGCCGGTCTCCCGGCTCTGATGCCGGTAGACGCCCTGGACGCCGCCGAACGCCCGGGTGGTGGAGAGGGTCTCGAGGCTCAATAGACCACCACGCTGCGGATGCTTTCGCCGGCGTGCATCAGGTCGAAGGCCTTGTTGATCTCCTCCAGGCTGAGGCGATGGGTGATCATCGGGTCGATCTCGATCTTCCCGTCCATGTACCAGTCGACGATCTTCGGCGTGTCGGTGCGGCCGCGCGCCCCGCCGAAGGCGGTGCCCTTCCACACGCGACCGGTGACCAGCTGGAACGGCCGGGTGGCGATCTCCTTGCCGGCCTCGGCCACGCCGATGATGATGCTCTCGCCCCAGCCGCGATGGCAGGCCTCGAGCGCCTGACGCATGACCTCGGTGTTTCCGGTGGCGTCGAAGGTGTAGTCGGCCCCGCCGTCGGTGAGCGCCACCAGGTGCTGGACGAGGTCGCCGTCCACCTGCTTCGGGTTCACGAAGTCCGTCATGCCGAAGCGGCGGCCCCATTCCTCCCGGGCGGGGTTGATGTCGACGCCGACGATCTGGGCGGCGCCCACCATCTTCAGGCCCTGGATGACGTTGAGGCCGATGCCGCCGAGGCCGAACACGATGCAGCGGCTTCCAGCCTCCACATGGGCGGTGTTGACCACGGCCCCGACGCCGGTGGTGACGCCGCAGCCCACGTAGCAGGCGGTCTCGAAGGGGGCGTCCTTGCGGATCTTGGCCACCGCGATCTCGGGCAGGACCGTGTAGTTCGAGAACGTGGAGCAGCCCATGTAGTGGTAGATGGTCTGCCCCTTGTAGGAGAAGCGGCTGGTGCCATCGGGCATCAGGCCCTTGCCCTGGGTGGCGCGGATCGCCGTGCAGAGGTTGGTCTTGCGCGACAGGCAGCTTTTGCACTGCCGGCATTCGGGCGTGTAGAGCGGGATCACGTGGTCGCCCGGCTGGACCGAGGTGACGCCCGCGCCGACCTCGACCACCACGCCTGCGCCCTCGTGCCCGAGGATCGAGGGGAACAGGCCCTCGGAGTCCAGGCCGTCCAGGGTGTAGGCGTCGGTGTGGCAGACGCCCGTGGCCTTGATCTCCACCAGCACCTCGCCGGGGCGGGGGCCTTCCAGGTCCAGCTCCACGATCTCCAGCGGCTTCTTGGCTTCGAACGCCACGGCGGCGCGGGTCTTCATGGGCGGCCCCTGCTTACTTCGGAACGGTCGGAGCAATCCCAGATGCCGCGGCCGATGTGAAGCCCCGGGGGCTCGCGGCAACGTGATTTGCGCCGCAGGGGTCCTGGCTCGCAACGCCCGGCGCGGGACGGCGTTAGGGCCTTCATGCAACCGGGCCTCGAACTCACCGCCGAAGAACGCCACGTCCTGATGCAGGCGCTCGAGGCGCCGCTCATCGACAAGGACCCTGTCGTGCTGGGGATCTGCCTCAGGCTGTGCGGCCGGCGGCTGCTGCAGCGGGCAGGCACCACGGCGGTGATGAACGGCTGGCGCGGCTCGCCGCACGCCTTCGTCCTGACCCGGGAGGGCTGGGGCGTCGTGAAGGCGCAGCGCCGCTACGGGCCTCTGCGCCGGGCCGGCTAGGCGATTGTGAATACGAATATTTCAGCCGATCACATTTTCGGAACCGAGGCTCTCCCGGCCAGTTGCTGAGGCGGGCTGGCCGTCGCGGCCGCCGACTTGAGGGAGACCCACCACATGAACTTCCGCACACTGGGCGCCGCTGCGCTCATGACCAGCGCTGCGCTCGCGCTCGCCGCCTGCGGCGGCGGCGACAAGGCCGGCACGGAAACCACGGACGCCGCGGCGACCGCGACGGCTCCGGCCGCCGGCGACGCCGGCATGGCCGCCTCCGGCACGGCGACCGATCCGGCCGCCACCGGCGCCATGACCACGGATCCGAACGCCACCACCAGCTCGGGCGCGGCGGGCGCTGGGATGAACTCCGGCTCGGCCGGCGCCACGTCGGGCGGCGCCATGGGCGGCACCGGCACGACCGGCGGGACCACCGGCGGCGCGGCTGGCACGACGGGCACCACCGGCACGACCGGCGGGACCACGGGCGGCGGCACGACGAACCCGTAAGCTCTCCACGGAATGCGAAATGGACGCGGGTCCGGCGAAAGCCGGGCCCGCGTTTTTCGTGCCCGTCAGTCGCGGGCGAGCGACAGCGGGGGCGCGAGCGCTTCCAGGGGCTTCTTCTCGGCCTTGACGCCCAGCACAAGGGTGACGCCCGCCGCGAGCAGCATCAGGCCGCCGCCGAGCAGATAGCCCAGCAGGATCTGACCCCGCTCGCCGGTGTCGATCAGCGCCCCGAATAGCCACGGCCCGGCGACGCCGCCCAGCAGGGTGCCGATGGCGTAGAACAGCGAGATGGTGAGCGCCCGCAGCTCCAGCGGGAAGAGCTCGCCGACTGTGAGATAGGCCGCGCTGGCGCCCGCAGAGGCGAAGAAGAAGATCACCGTCCAGGCCAGCGTCTGGGTCTCGGCGGTGAGCGCCCCTTGCGCGAAGAGCGCCCCCGTGAGGCAGAGAAGCGCGCCGGCCAAGGCATAGGTGCCGGCGATCATCGGCTTGCGCCCGACGCTGTCGAACAGGCGGCCGAGCAGCAGGGGCCCGGTGAAGTTGCCGAGCGCGAACGGCAGCATGAACCAGCCGATATTGCGCGCCGGGATGTCATAGAACCGCGTGAGGATCAGGGCGTAGGTGAAGAAGATCGCGTTGTAGCAGAAGGCCTGGGTGGCCATCAGGACGAGGCCCAGGATTGTGCGGCGCGGATAGGTGCGGAACAGGGCGACGCCCAGCTCCCCCCAGCTTGTCCGCGTCCGGTGGACGAGGCGGATGGTCGGCGGCGGGGCGAAGATCGGCGGCATCGCCGTGTGGCGCTCGACCCGCCGCTCGATTTCCCGGACCACCGCCTCGGCCTCCTCGGGCCGACCGTGGGTCATCAGCCAGCGCGGGCTCTCCGGGATGTAGCGGCGGATCCAGATCACGATCAGGGCGAGCAGGCCGCCCACCACGAAGGCCAGGCGCCAGCCGATCTCCGGATCGATCACGGCCGGATCGAGGACCACCAGCGAGCCGACCGCGCCGAGCGCCGCGCCCACCCAGAAGCTGCCGTTGATCGCCAGGTCGGTGTAGCCGCGGCGCCTGGCGGGGATCAGCTCCTGGATGGCGGAGTTCACGGCCCCGTACTCGCCGCCGATGCCGGCCCCGGTCAGGAACCGGAAGACCAGGAAGGAGCCGAAGTCCCACGAGAAGCCGGTGGCCACGGTGGCGAGCAGGTAGACCAGGACGGTGACGGTGAAGAGCCGACGGCGGCCGAAGGTGTCCGTCAGGCGCCCGAACAGCAGCGCGCCGACCACCGCGCCCAGGATGTAGGCGCTGCCGGCCAGGCCGATCTGCTCGGCGTTGAGCTTCAGGCCGGCCGCGATGGCGGGCGACAGCGAGCCCACCAGGGTGACTTCCAGCCCGTCTAGGATCCAGGTGATCCCCAGCGCCGCGACCACGAGCCAGTGGAAGCGGCTCCACGGCAGGCGGTCCAGCCTGGCCGGCACGTCCGTGACGAAGACGTGCGGCGCTGTTCCCGGGCGTTCGGCGTCCATCCCCTCCCCGTCCATCTACCGTGGCGTGCGGCCTCAACGCGCGAATGCGAAGCTTGGGTCCCGCGTCGGCCCGTTGTATGGCGCGGCCATGGCCGACGAGGAGATCCTGGTGGACGCGCGCGGGCACCGCTGCCCGGTGCCGACGCTGCGCCTGCGCCGCGCCCTGGAGGCGGCGCCCGCCGGCGCGCGGGTGCGGCTGCTGGCCGACGACCCGCTGGCCCGGATCGACGTGCCGCATTTTTTGGGTGAGACCGGCCACACGCTCGCCGAATGCCGCGAGGAGGCCGGCGCACTGAGCTTCCTGGTGGTGAAGGCCTAGCGCCGCAGGAACGGCTGGTGGGCGTCCAGCGCCACCTCAACCTCGGTCGCCAAGGCGCCGCCGAAGAAGACGGCGTTCACGTTCCACGACAGCCAGATCAGGAAAATGACCACCGTGGCGACGGAGCCGTAGGTGGCGCCCAGGTGGGCGATCTGCTCGACGTAGAAGCCGAGCGCCCAGGAGGCGAAGATGCACAGCGCCGCCGCCGCCGCCCCGCCCAGCAGCGAAGCGCGCCAGTCCACCGGCCGCCGCGACATGGCCCAGCGATAGATCAGCATCATGCCCAGTGTCATGCCGACGCTGGCCCAGGTCCACTCGCTGTAGAGCCAGGGCGCCCCCCGCAAGGGGCGAAGCTCGAACGTCTCGCCGACGATGCGGAAGCCGAAGAACACCGCCGAGAGCACGCCCAGGGCGACGAAGGTGGCCACCAGCACGGCGAGGGCCAGCAGGTTGAAGCCCACGAAGCCGCGCGGATCGTCCTCGTCGTGGATGAAGGACAGTCCCGCCAGCAGCGCCTTGAAGCCGCGGTGGGCGGCATAGCCGCCGACCACCAGGGCGACGCCGCTCTGGAAGGAGACGGCGTCCAGCGGCGCGTGCGAGAGCCGCATCAGCTCGTTCTGGAAGATCAGCCGCGCCGCGGACGGCATCAGGCGCGCCAGCGCCTCGCCCTGCTGGGCCACCTGGCTGGGATCGGAAAGCAGGCTGTAGAGACCCATGCCGATCGCCAGCGCCGGGAAGATCGCCAGCATGACGAAGAACGAGACGCCGCCCGTGTAGAGCATCACGTCACGGCCCCAGAGGCGGGCGAGCGCACGCCCGAGCACGATCACCCCCAACCGCAGCCAGTGCAGCGGATCCCATTCCGCGGCGCGGAGACGGTCGAAGGCGCGGCGGAGCGGCATCGGGGCGGAGGCTGGCGAAAGCCGGAGAGTCTGGCAAGCGCCCGCCCCGCCTCCAAATGGAAACGGCGCGCCACCGGTTGGGTGGCGCGCCGCCGATGGGCGTGTCGTTCCATCAGGTGGACCGCCGCTTCGAGGGACGGGAGAGCGCGACGGCCAACCTGCGATTGGGTTTAAGGCTCGGCGGCTGAACCCAACCTGAATGGATCGGTCAGGAAACGCGGGTGTCGGCGATCGCCCCGGCGTCGGCGAGTTGGTCGATCTCGGGGCCGGTGAAGCCCCAGTCCAGCAGGGCCTCCCGGTCGTGGCCGCCGATCTTGGGCGGCGGGCCCTGGATCTGGCCCGGCGTGGCCGAGAAGCGCGGCGCAGGCGCGGGCTGGGTGACGCCGGCGACCTCCACGAAGGTCTGGCGGGCGACGTTGTGCGGGTGCCTGGGGGCCTCGTCGAGGTCGAGCACCGGGGCGAAGCAGACATCCGTCCCGCCCATGATCTCGGTCCACTCGGCCCGGGTCTTGGTCGCGATCACTTCAGCGAGCCGGTCGTGGAGGTCCGGCCAGGCGTTGCGGTCCATCTGCGCCTGGAAGGCTTGATCCTGAATGCCGGTCTTCTCCAGCAGCAGGGCGTAGAACTGCGGCTCGATGGAGCCAATGGAGACCCACTTGCCGTCGGCGCACTGGTAGGTGTCGTAGAAGTGGGCGCCGCCATCGAGCATGTTGGCCCGGCGCTCGTCCTTCCACATGCCCGCGGCCTTGAAGCCGTAGAACATGGCCATCAGCGAGGCGGCGCCGTCGCTCATGGCGCAGTCCACCACCTGGCCCTTGCCCGTCTCGCGGGCGTGGATGACGCCGGCCAGCAGCCCGAATGCGAGGTAGAGGGCCCCGCCGCCGAAGTCGCCCACCAGATTGAGCGGCGGGATCGGCTTGTCGGTGGTCCCGATGGCGTGCAGGGCGCCGGTGATGGCGATGTAGTTCATGTCGTGGCCAGCGGCGTGGGCGTAGGGCCCCGTCTGCCCCCAGCCGGTCATCCGGCCGTAGACCAGCTTCGGGTTGCGAGCGAGCGCCACGTCCGGCCCGAGGCCGAGACGCTCCATCACGCCGGGCCGGAAGCCCTCGATGACGCCATCGGCCTTTTCCATCAGCTTCAGGCAGGTCTCCACGGCGGCCGGGCTCTTCAGGTCCAGGGCCACCGACCGGCGCCCGCGCGACGTGACGTCGGACGGGGCGCCGCCCCGGCCGCCGCCCTTCCGGTCTATCCGCACCACGTCAGCGCCGAGGTCGCTCAGCAGCATGCCGCAGAAGGGCCCGGGGCCGATGCCCGCGAACTCGACGATCTTCAGACCCGAAAGCGGTCCCTGGCCCATGTGTCTTGCTCCCTTTGCCGCCGATCTAAGCGCGATGACCCTCGGTCAGCCAACCCTCAGCCGCCCCCAGGCAGCGACTGGCCGTCATCCACGGTGACCACGCTGCCGGTGATGGCGCGGGCGGCCGGGCCCACCAGCATCAGGAAGGCGGCGTCCAGGTCCGACGCATCCATCAGGCGGCGGCGGGGGAAGCCCTTGAGCTGTTTCTGACCGCCTTCCGTGGGCCACCAGTCGGCGTTGATGTCGGTCTCGATGTAGCCCGGGCACAGGGCGTTGACCGCGATGCCGCGCCTTGCCCATTCGCGGGCCAGGCTCTTGGTGAGCATGGCGGCGGCCGCCTTCGAGCTGCAGTAGGCCGAGAGCCCCGGCAACACCGTGTGGCTGGCGATGGAGGCGATGTTGAGGATCCGCGCCTCGCCGCGCTCCGCCACGCCGGAGGCGATCATCCGCTTCGCTGCGGCCTGGGCGGCGAAGAAGGTCCCGCGAACGTTCACCGCGAAGGTGTTGTCGAACTCCTCCACCGTGAGGTCCAGAGCCAGCCCCTCCCCGCCCACACCTGCGTTGTTCACCAGCACGCCGACGGGCCCAAGTCGCGCCTCCACCTCCTCGAAAGCGGGGGCGATGGACGCCGCATCCGCCACGTCGAGCCGCAGGGCGAGCGCCCGGCCGCCGGCCGCGTTCAGCGCCTCCGCCAGCGCCTGGACCTTCTCCAGCCGCCTTGCGGTGACCGCCACCGCGGCCCCTTCTCGGGCCAGCAGCCGCGCGAAATGCTCGCCCAGCCCGCCGGACGCGCCGGTCACAATCGCCACCTGTCCCGCCAGGATTCCGGTCATCCCATTTCCTCCCCGCGACCGAGGGCCGCTGCCGCAACCGAGGCGCGCAGGCTATGGTGCCTATTCGCGCCGCGCCGATTCCGTGCTTAGCACGTCGCCGGGTCACGTCAGGGAATGGGGGATATGGCAGGCGTCCAGGCGCGGGTCCTGATCGTTGCGCGCGACGACGTGCTGGCCGGCCCGCTGGCCGACGGGCTGGACCGGCTCGGCTGGCGCACCGTGACGGCGCGCGGACCCTATTCGGCCATCGCCAGCCTGAACGACCTTCAGATCGAAGCCGCCATCGTCGACCTGCGCGGCGGCGACGAGTTCGTGACGCTCGCGCGGCGCCTGCAGCTCGCCTGCGCGCCGCGCAGGCTGCCCGTGGTGGCGATGGGCGAGCCGGATCCCTCGCTCGCCGCCCAGGGCTTCGACCTGACCCTGGCGGCGCCCCTGCACCCCGCTCAGGCCGCCATGCGGCTGGAAACCCTGGTGCGGGTGGCCGTGTCCGAGGAGGAGTTCGAGCTTCGGCAGGAGACCTTCGCCGACCGCGGCCGTCCGCTCGACCTGCCGGAGGCCGACACCAGCCCGTTCAGGGTGCTGGCGATCGGTGAGCCGGCGCCGCAGTTCTTGGCGCTGTCCAACGCCCTGAAGCAAAACGGTGCGGACGTGGTGGGCGCGTTCACCGCCTACACGGCGTTCGACTACCTGCACGAGCGCACTTTCGACGCCGTCGTGCTGTGGGCCGGGGAGAACCCGCAGGAGGCGATGTCGATCGCCGCCGGCCTGCGCCGGAACACCCGCCTCTACCATACGCCTGCCCTGCTCTACATGCAGCGGGAGGCGCCCGTGACCATCGCGGAGGCCTACCACCGCGGCATCTCCGACGTGGCCTCGCCCGAAACGCCGGAGAGCGAGACGGCGCGGCGCGTCGCCGAACTGGCCCGAAGCTTCCGGAGAGGCGTGACGGTCCGCCAGTCGCTGGAGCAGGCGCGCAGCTCCGGGCTGATGGACGCCGCGACCGGCCTTTTCACCCGCGACCTGTTCGCCGCCCACCTGGCGCGCCTGGCGCAGGCGGCCCGAGTCCGCAACCGCCCGCTCAGCGTCTGCGTCCTCAAAGTGGCGGATAAGGCGGAAGTCACCGCCGCCCGCGCCGGCGGATGGCTGGACCGCGCGGTCCCGCAGATCGGCTCGATGATCGGCCGCCTGGTGCGCGTGGAGGACACGGCCGCGCGCCTGGCGCCGGAGGTCTTCGCGCTCGCCCTGCCCGCCACCCCGCATGCGGCCGCCCGCGCGGCCGGCGAGCGGATCAGCGCCGTGATCGGCTGCACCGCCTTCGAAGCCGGCGAAGGCAAGTCGCCGTTCGTCGTCGACTTCGATATCGGCGTCGCCGAGGTGGCCTCGCCCGAGGGCGTCGGGCGCGCCCTGGAAGAGGCCGCCTTGCAGGCGCACGGCCGGAGGGCGAGCTGAAGGGCTACTTCTTGGCGGCGGCGCTGAGCCGGGCGCCGATCTCCTGAAGCCTGGTTCCCCGGGACATCAGGTGCGCGCCGCAACGCTTACCCTCCGCCGCCATGTCCTTCGGCGCGAAACGTCCTGTCTCCTGGATCAGGCGCGCTTCGAGGTCGAGGGCGGGCGTGCGGCCGTCGATCCGGCCCAGGTAGTAGAGGGCCGCCATCATAGCCGAGCTTTGCTGCTCCGGGCTCGCGCTCGCCATTGCGCTGACGACCACCAGGCACCGCACGTCCGCTGTCGTGTCGGCCTCGTTGGCTGAAGCCGCGCCTGCCGCCCCCAGGGCGAGCGCGACCATGATGGCGAGCCGGGACATGCAGAACCTCCTCCGATGAGGCCGCGAGTCTCGCACCTGGCGGGGGAGCTGGCTACGCTCAGTCGCCGGACCGCTTCATCGCCTTGAGGATGTCCGGCAGGGCCGCCTCAAGATCGGTGGCGCCCTTCACATAGAGTTCGGCGCAGCGGTTGATCTCGGGGACCGCCTTGGCGGGTTCGAGGCCGGCGATCTCCTTCACCAGCCTCGCGCGGAACTCGCCGCCGGCGTGGGCCTGGGCCCGACCCAGGAAGTACATCACGGCGTTGAAGCCCTCGTCGCTCGGCTTCTCGTCCGTAGCGTACATGTAATAGGCCACCGCCGCGCAGCGCAGGTCGCCGTCGGCGTCCACGGCCTGCGCCCCCGCCGGCGCCGCGGCCGCGGAAAGCCCCAAGGCCATCAGGCCCAGCGTCATCGTCTTCATGATCGTCCCTCGGGGCCCCGCCGGGGGCGAGGTCATCAGGCGGCGAGCTTCGCCAATTCCGCGAGAACCTTCTCCGCGGCATTGAGCCGCTGCTCCGGCGTCTCCCACTCGCCCTTCACGACGATCTTGTGGTCCGGCCGCAGTTTCCACGCCATCTGGTTCTTCGCCACGAAGCCGATGAGCGCACCGGGGTTCTTGAACTCGTCGTTGCGGAAGGTGACCACCGCCCCCTTCGGGCCGACGTCGATCTTCGACACGTTGGCCTGCCGGCAGAGGCCCTTGATGGCCACGACCTTGAGCAGCTGACCGGCTTCCGGGGGCAGTGGTCCGAACCGGTCGATGAGCTCCGCGGCCAGAGCCTCGCGATCCGCCGCCTTCTCGGCCTCGGAGAGCCGGCGATAGAGCGCCAGGCGGACGTTGAGGTCCGGGACGTATTCCTCGGGAATCAGGACGGCGGCGCCGGTGTTAATCTGCGGCGACCAGCCTCGATCATGGTCGAGACCCTCCGCGCCCGCTCGGGTCTTCAGCTCGTTGACCGCATCCTCCAGCATTTGCTGGTAGAGCTCGACGCCGATCTCCTTGATGTGGCCCGACTGCTCCTCGCCCAGCAGATTGCCGCCGCCGCGGATATCCAGGTCGTGGCTGGCCAGCTGGAAGCCGGCGCCCAGGCTGTCCAGCGACTGCAGCACCTTCAGCCGCTTCTCGGCCGAGAGCGTGATCTGCTTCTCAGCCGGCGTGGTCATGTAGGCATAGGCGCGACTCTTGGAGCGGCCCACCCGGCCGCGCAGCTGGTAGAGCTGGGCTAGGCCGAACATGTCCGCCCGGTGGATGATCAGGGTGTTGGCGGTGGGGATGTCGAGGCCGCTCTCCACGATGGTGGTCGACAGCAGCACGTCGTACTGGCCGTCGTAGAAGGCGGTCATCACCTCTTCGAGCTGGGTCGGCGACATCTGGCCGTGCCCGACCACGAACTTCACCTCCGGGACCTGTTCGCGCAGGAAGCGCTGCAGGTCCGGCAGGTCGGCGACACGAGGCGCCACGTAGTAGGCCTGGCCGCCACGGTACTTTTCGCGCAGCAGGGCCTCGCGGACGACCACCGGATCCCAGGGCGTGATGTAGGTGCGCACCGCCAGGCGATCCACGGGCGGGGTGGCGATGATCGACATCTCGCGGATGCCCGACAGCGACATCTGCAGGGTGCGCGGGATAGGCGTGGCCGTGAGCGTCAGCATGTGCACGTCGGCGCGAAGCTCCTTGAGCTTCTCCTTGTGCTTCACCCCGAAGTGCTGCTCCTCGTCGACGATCACCAGGCCAAGGTTCTTGAACTCGACCTGTTTCGACAGCACCGCGTGGGTGCCGACGATGATCTCCACCTCGCCCTTCCGCAGGCCCTCGCGGGTCTCGGCGGCCTCCTTGGCCGGCACCAGCCGCGACAGGCGACGCACCTTCACGGGCCAGCCCTCGAAGCGCTCGGAGAAGGTCTTGAAGTGCTGGCGCGCGAGCAAAGTCGTCGGGGCCACGACCGCCACCTGCTGGCCGCTCATGGCGACCACGAAAGCGGCCCGCAGAGCGACTTCCGTTTTGCCGAAGCCCACGTCGCCGCAGATCAGCCGGTCCATGGGCTTGCCGGCGGAGAGGTCCTCCAGCACGTCGCCGATAGCCAGCAGCTGGTCGTCCGTCTCCTCGTAGGGGAAGCGGGCGCAGAACTCGTCGAACACCCCGTGCGGCGGCTCCACGCTGTCTGTCTGCTTGGTCGCCCGTTCAGCCGCGATGCGGATGAGGCCCTCGGCCATCTCCCGCAGGCGCTCCTTGGCCCGGGCGCGGCGGGCCTGCCAGGCGGCGCCGCCCAGCCTGTCCAGCTGCACGCCCTCCGAGTCGGCGCCGTAGCGGGTGAGCAGGTCGATGTTCTCGACAGGGAGGTAGAGCTTGGCCTCGCCGCCGTACTGCAGTTCGAGCGTGTCGTGCGGGGCGCCCTGGACGTCGAGGGTCTTCAGGCCCGCGTAGCGGCCGATGCCGTGGTCGATGTGGACGACGAGGTCGCCGGGCGTCAGCGAGGAGGCCTCGGCCAGGAAGTTGGACGCGCGGCGACGGCGCTTCGGCCGCGCGAGCCGGTCGCCGAGGATGTCCGTCTCGGAGATGACCGCCAGCGCGTCCGTCTCGAAACCCGCCTCGAGGGGGAGGACCACGCGTTGCGGCTTCTTCGGATCGGCGGCCTTGGCCGCATCCCAGTAGGCGGCGAAGGGCACATCCTTCAGGCCGTGGTCGGCCAGCATGGAGCCCAGGCGGTCGGACGAGCCCTCCGACCAGGAGGCGAACAACACCCGCTTGCCAGCAGCCGCCAGGGCCTTGGCGTGGTCGGCGGTGGCTTCGAACAGGTTCACCGAGTCCATCTTGCGCTCGGCGGCGAAGCTGCGGCCCGCGCGAGCGCCCATGTCGACCACCACCTCGCCCTCGGCCTCGTTGAAGGCGGAGAACCGGCGGGTGGGCCGGCGCGCCAGACGCTCCTCCCATTCCTGGGCGTCCAGGTAGAGGCGCGTGGGCTCCAGCGGGTGGTAGTGCATCCGCCGCTCGGTCTGGCTGCGGGCGTCGAAGGCGTCCTCGATGAGCGCCATCCGCTCCTCGCGCGCCTCGCGGGCCAGGTGGTCGAGCGCCACCAGGGCGTCGGGCGGAAGGTAGTCGAAGAGGCTGGCCATCTCCGGATAGAAGAGCGGCAGGTAGTGCTCCATGCCCGCCCGGCGGCCGCCTTCGGAGATAGCGGCGTAGAGCGGATCGTCGCCAGGGGCCCCGAAGCTCTCCAGGTAGCCGGTGCGGAAGCGGCTGATGGCGTCCTTGTCGAGCAGGGCCTCGCTGACGGGCAGCAGGCTGACGTCCTTCAGCTGCTTGGTGGAGCGCTGGGTCTCGGGATCGAAGGCGCGGATGCTCTCGAGCGTGTCGCCGAACAGGTCCAGGCGGACCGGCTCGTCGGCCGACGGCGGGAAGACGTCGATGACGCCGCCGCGGATGGCGAACTCGCCCCGCTCGGAGACGGTGGAGGCCCGCTGGTAGCCGTTGATGGCGAAGTAGCGCTCCAGGTCCTCGATCTGCACCACGTTGCCGACCCGGGCGGAATAGCCGGCCCGCCTGACAATGCTCTGCGGCGGCACGCGCTGGATAAGCGCGGGCACGGAGGTCACCAGCAGCGCCGGCTTCTTCGGGTCCAACCCTTCGGAGAGGCGCGACAGGGTGGTCATCCGCTGGGCGGAGACGGCCGCGGAAGGGCCGATGCGGTCGTAGGGCAGGCAGTCCCAGGCCGGGAAGGTCAGGACCTCGACGCTCTCGGCGAAGAAGCGGAAGGCGTCCACGAAGGCGGAGATGCGGCCGGCGTCGCGAGCGACGAAGACGGCAAGTCCCTTCCGGGCCTTGACGATGTCGGCCATGACCATGGCGTCGAAGCCCTCGGGGGCGCCGACGAGGTCGAGCCGGCCGGGGTCGTCCGCCACCCGGCGGAGCTGGGCGGCGGTCGCGCCGCGGGAGCCGCCGTCAGCCGCCAAGATCGTCGCCCCTGTTCGCATGAACTTCGAACCGGAAGGCCTTGATCCGGTTCATGATCTCGGTGTCGAATTCAGGCGGTATCGGCAGGGTGCCGATGATCCAGGCGTAGAGGTCCTGGTCGGGCTGGTCGAGCAGCCGTTCGAACCCGTCGAGCTGGGCTTCGGAGAAGCTTTCGACGTGGGTGTCCGCGAACGGCCCGAGGATCAGGTCCGCCTCCCGGAAGCCCCGCCGCCAGGCGCGGAACTTCAGCTTCTTCAGCCGTGAATTGTCGCTCGTCATGAGGAGGTGGCCATATAGAGGGCGCAGGCCCGCCGCGCCAGATGCACGGCGGCCTCCGAGCCGCTATCCATGGGGCGCGGGAGGGACTCGGACCATGCACAGACGCGCATTCCTAGGCGCTGCGGGCGCGACGGCGCTGGCTGGACCGGCGCTAGGCCAGACGAAGGGCGCGCTGCTCCGCCCGCCGATGCTGCGGCCGGGCGACCGGGTGGCGGTGGTGAACCCCAGCACGGCGGCCTACGACCCCGCCGCCCGTGATCGGGCGCAGGCGCTGATCGAGGTCATGGGCCTCGTCCCCGTGTTCTCAAAGAGCTTCCTGGAGCGGCCGCGCGACTTCCGAGGCTCGGTGCGCCACCGACTGGACGAGCTGCACGGGGCCTTCGCCGACCGCACGATCAGCGGCGTGTTCTGCGGACGCGGCGGCTATGGGGTGAGCGAGATCGTCGACCAGGTCGACTACGCCCTGATCCGCCGACACCCCAAGGTGCTGCTGGGCTTCAGCGACATCACCCTGCTGCAGCTGGCGGTCCGCAATCGCGCGGGCCTTGTCACCTTCCACGGCCGCATGCCGTCGCTGGGCCGCTTCCCGGACTATTCGCTGCAGGCCCTGACCCGGGCGGTGATGCGGCCGGAGCCGCTGGGGCTGCTGCCGAACCCGCCGGGCGACGCCCTTCGGCCACCCTACCCGCTCAGGACCATTGCGCCTGGCGCGGCGGAGGGACCCCTGGTGGGCGGCAACCTGTCCATGATCATGGCGGCCATGGGGACGCCTTGGGAGATCGACACCCGCGGCGCGATCTTCTTCTTCGAGGACGTGGACGAGCCGCCCTACTCCATGGCCCGGATGCTGTGGACCCTGAAGCAGGCCGGCAAGCTTCAGCAGGCGGCCGGGATCCTGGTGGGCGCCTGCAACAACTGCGACGGTCCGCTGGAGGTCTCGCCCTACACCCTGAACGAGGTGTTCGACCTCACGCTCGGCGACCTGAAGATCCCGGTGTTCAGCGGCCTGCCCATTGGCCACACAGCCGACCAGCTCACCTTGCCGATCGGCGCCAGGGCTCGGCTGGACGCGACGGCACGGACGCTGAGCGTGCTGGAAGCCGGCGTCGTCGCCTAGCCGCGACGCGGCGGGCGTTCACGCTATATTCCCCCGATGCGGCCGGAGATTCTGTTCCCGCTCTATGCGCCTGTCACCTCGCTCAAGGGGGTGGGCCCGCGCGTCGCGCCGCTGCTGGAGCGGCTAGCGGGCACCATCGTGCGCGACGTGCTGTTCCTGAAGCCGCACTCGGTCGTGGTGCGCACCCCGGCGGAGCTGGCGGCGGCGGTGGACGGCCAGATCATGACCTTCGAGGTGACCGTCGAGGCGCACGAGCGGCCGCGGTCGAACGCCCAGCCCTGGCGCATGCGGGTCTCGGACCCGACCGGTTACCTGACGCTGGTGTTCTTCGGCCGCTTCGCCGACCAGCTGGAGCGGCGCCACCCCGTTGGCGCTCAGCGGATCATCTCGGGCAAGGTCGAGGACCAGAAGTTCGGCCGCCAGATGGTGCACCCGGACTACATGGTCGAGCCGGGCAAGGCGGACGAGATCCCCGAGCTCGAGCCGATCTATCCAGCCACGGAGGGCCTGCCCGCCCGACGGGTGCGGAGCTTCGTCCTGGAGGCCCTGGAACGCGCACCGGACCTGCCGGAGTGGCAGGACGCCGCCTGGCTGGCGCGCGAACGCTTCCCTGCGTGGCGCGCGGCGCTGGAGCGGCTGCATGGGCCTGAGAGCGAGGCCGACCTCTCGCCGCTCTCCCCTCACCTGCGCCGCCTGGCCTTCGACGAGCTGCTGGCCCACCAGCTGGCCATGGGTCAGCGGCGCGCCGAGCGGCGGCGCGACCCCGGCGCACGGATCGCCCCCAGCGAGACGGCGGAGCAGATCCGCGCCGACCTGCCGTTCGCCTTCACCGGCGCCCAGGAGCGGGCCTTGGGCGAGATCCGCCACGACCTCGGCGCCGGCGAGCGGATGAGCCGGCTGATCCAAGGGGACGTCGGGTCGGGCAAGACCGTGGTGGCCATGTGCGCCATGGCCGACGTGGCGGCGGCGGGCGGCCAGACGGCCCTGATGGCGCCGACCGAGATCCTGGCCCGACAGCACTATGAGACGATCGCCAAGCCCCTCACCGACCACGGCATCGGCGTGATCCTGCTCACCGGGCGCGACAAGGGCGCGGCGCGGGCCGAGAAGCTGCGGGCCCTGGCCACGGGCGCGGTGCAGGTTGCGGTGGGCACCCACGCCCTCTTCCAGGACGACGTGGCCTTCCACCGGCTGCAGATGGCGGTGATCGACGAGCAGCACCGGTTCGGCGTCGCCGAGCGCCAGCGGCTGCAGGCCAAGGGCGAGGCCGTCCACCTGCTGGCCATGTCGGCGACGCCGATCCCGCGCACCCTGGAGCTGACCGTATTTGGCGACCTGGACGTCAGCCGGATCGACGAGAAGCCGCCCGGGCGGACGCCGGTGGCCACCCGCGCCGTTCCGTCGGCGCGTATCGCCGAGGTCGAGGCGCGCCTGCGCGAGGCGGTGGCCGGCGGCGCCCAGGCTTTCTGGATCTGTCCCCTGGTGTCGGAGTCCGAGATCGTCGACCTGAAGGCGGCCGAGGTGCGCGCGGCCGAGCTCCTGGAGCGCATCGGGCCCGGCGTCGGCCTGGTGCACGGCAAGATGACGCCGCAGGCCAAGGACGCCGTGATGGCCGACTTCGCCGACGGCAAGCTGTCGGTGCTGGTGGCGACCACGGTCGTCGAGGTGGGCGTGAACGTGCCCAACGCCACCATCATGGTGATCGAGCACTCCGAACGCTTCGGCCTGGCCCAGCTGCACCAGCTCCGCGGCCGGGTCGGCCGTGGACGGCGGGAAAGCGCCTGCGTGCTGCTCTACGACCCCCCGCTGTCGGAGACCGCGCAGAAGCGGCTGGACATCCTGCGGCGCACCGACGACGGCTTCCTGATCGCCGAAACCGACCTGGAGCTGCGAGGCGGCGGCGACGCGCTCGGCCTGCGGCAGTCCGGCTTTCCCGACTACGTCTTCGCCGACCCCATCGTGCACCGGGACCTGATCGGCGCGGCCGGCGACGACGCCCGGATGATCCTGGCCCGCGACCCGGAGCTGACCAGCGAGCGCGGGCGCGCGCTGCGGGTGCTGCAGGAACTGTTCGACTGGAAGGCGGGCATGGCCCTCAAGGCGGCGGGGTAAGGCAGTCCCTCCTCGCTATACCTTCACCATGCGCTTGCCACGGTTCTCGCCGGCGAGCAGGCCCACAAGGGCTTGGGGGAGCTTCTCGAAGCCGTCGATGACGTCTTCCTGGACCTTGAGCTTGCCCTCGGCCACCCACTGCTGGAGGTCCTTCAGCGCCTGGTCGCGCTGGGCGTCGAAGTCCGAGACGATGAAGCCCCGGAGCGTCAGGCGCTTGGTGACGATCAGGCCGGGCACGCCGCGGGGACCGTGCTGGGGCGCGGCGCCGTCGTAGGCGGAGACCGCCCCGCAACAGGCGATGCGCCCGAAGGTGTTCATGGCGAACAGGCAGGCCTCAAACACGTCGCCGCCGACGTTGTCGAAGTAGACGTCGATACCGTTCGGCACGTGCTCTCGGAACTGCTGGCGCAGATTGCCGGCCTTGTAATCGACGGCGGCGTCGAACCCGAGTTCGTCCACGAGCCAGCGGCCCTTCTCCTCGCCCCCGGCGATGCCAACGACGCGGCAGCCCTTCAGCTTGGCGATCTGGCCGACGATGGAGCCCACAGAGCCCGCAGCGGCGGAAACGACGACGGTCTCGCCCGCCTTGGGCTGGCCGCACTCCAGCAGGCCGAAGTAGGCCGTGAGTCCCGCCACGCCATAGACGCTGAGCAGGTGGGTCATGGGCTCGAGCTTCGGCAGCTTCTGCAGCTTCTTCGCCGGCAGGACGGCGTAGTCCTGCCAGCCGGTGTCGGCGAAGACGAGGTCGCCGGGCGCCAGGTCGGAACCGCTGGCTTCCACCACCTCGGCCAGCGCGCCGCCGGCCATCACCTGCCCAGCATTCAGCGCCGAGCGGTAGGTGGCGCCCTGCATCCAGGCGCGATTGGCGGCGTCGAGGGAGACGTAACGGGTCCGCAGCAGGGCCTCGCCCTGGCCCGCGGTGGGGCGCGCGCTCTCGGTCAGCCGGAAGTGGTCGGCGCTCAGCCGGCCCTGCGGCAGCTGGTCGAGCACGTACTGGCGGTTGGTCTCGGACATGGCGGCCTCCCTCTTTGGCGGCGCGACCATGGAGCCTCAGGGCGGCGAAGCCAAGGGCGGCCGCCAGGCGTCGAGCCGGCCCTCGGCGTCGGCCTCCAGATCGGCGTAGAACAGATTGTAGCCTGGCGCCTTGCGGCGATCGGCCCAGGAGCCGGAGCGCTTCAGGGCCGCCGATCGGGGGACCGAAACCCGCAGCACGCCGCCTTCGCACTGGGCCGAGACCTGGCGGGCCATGAAGGCGGGCCTTGCGCCCCACTCCAGGTCGGTGGCGTTCGCAGCCCCGCGATGCAGGCGGGCGGGCGCAGGCTCGCCGTTCGCCGCACCCAGGATCGGGTTGAAGCACAGGGCCGGCCGGCCGCCGAGGTTCTCGAGTTCGCCGCCTGGCGCCCAGACGAGCGCCCGGTCCAGCAGCAGCCTCGCCCGATCGTTCTGGTCCGCCAGGACGCTCGCCCAGGCGGCGAGGCAGCCCGTCTGCCCCGGGCCCTGGCACGCCGGCAGCGGCGTGACATCGGCCCGGACGACGGTCTCCTGCAGGTAGGCGGCGACCAGCCGGCCCCGCAGCGCCGGGTCCAGTGCCACCTCCTCCATCAACAGGCGAGCGGCGAGCGTGCCGCCCTGCTCCACGCCCACGATGATGAAGGGCCGTCCGCGATTGTGGCGGGTCACATAGGTCCGAAACGCCTGGGCCACGTCCCCGTAGGCGAAGCGGCGCGCCTCGCGGGCGTCCTCCCGGAGCGTCAGGAGGCTGTAGAGGCTGGCCTGGCGGTAACGGGGCGCGAAGATCCGGCCTAGCCGGAGAAAGGGTCCGGCGTAATTGGGGGCCATGCGGCGGCGGAACATCGCCTCGGCATCCGGATGGTCAAGCGGCGCGTTCCAGTGCTCCCCGCCGTCATACACCGTCGGCCCGATGAAGAAGACGTCGGCCGGCGGGTCGCCCCGCGCGGGACTACGGGCCGGGATCAGCCACCAGGCGTCCGGCCGGCGGTAGTCCGGCGCGGGCGGCGGGTCATAGGTCTGGAACGGCACCTTCGGGTCGAGCGCGGTGCGGCGCAGGTCCTCCCAGAACACCCCGGTGGCCAGCCCCAGCAGCAGGGTGACGACCACCACGAAGGCGGCGAGCCAGCGGGTCCGGCGGGGCAGCGGACCAGCCATGGCTCAGCGGTAGGGATCCGGCTGAGTAAGGTAGCCCCCGACGTAGTCGGCGATGCCCTCCTCCAGCGAGGTCATGGGCTTGGGGTAACCGGCCGCGAAGAGGCGGTCCATGCGGGCCTCGGTGAAGTACTGGTACTTGTCCCGGATCGCCGGCGGCATGGGCGTGTACTCGATCTGGGCGTTCTTGCCGGCCGCCTGGAAGACCTGTCGGGCCATGTCCTCGAAGGTCCGCGCCTGGCCCGAGCCCAGGTTGTAGACGCCATTGACCTGCGGGTTCTCATAGAGCCAGCGGGTCACGTCGGCGGCGTCGCGGACGTAGACGAAGTCGCGCTTCTGGCCGCCGTCCGGCACGTCCGGACGGTAGCTCTTGAAGAGCTGGACCGAGTGGCCCTCGCGGACCTTCGGCCAGATCTGCGCGGCCACCGACTTCATGGAATGCTTGTGCTCTTCGTTGGGCCCGTAGACGTTGAAGAACTTCAGCCCCACCCACTGGGGCGGCGCGTAGTCGCGGGCCGCCTGCCGGGCGGCGAAGATGTCGAACAGCGCCTTGGACCAGCCGTAGGTGTTCAGCGGCCGCAGGCGGGTCAGAGCCTCGAAGCTGTCGTCGTCGTCGAAGCCGTGCTCGCCCGCCCCATAGGTCGCCGCCGAGGACGCATAGACGAACCGCCGCTGGCGGTCGGCGCACCAGCGGAAGAGGTCCCGGCTGAGGGTGAAGTTGGAGTGGATGATCTTGTCGGCGTCCGGTTCGGTGGTGGACGACACCGCCGCCATGTGGACGACGATCTCCACGTCGCGCCAGCGCTTCTCCAGCCAGTCGAACATGGCGTCGGGCGCCACGAAGTCGCCGATCGGGTGCTTGGCGATGTTGCGCCACTTGCCGAGGTCGGCTTCGCGCAGACGGTCACAGACCACCACGTCCAGCCCGCGGTCCTCGGCCAGCCGGGCCACGATGTTGGAGCCGATGAAGCCGGCCCCGCCGGTGACGAAGGCGATGCGGCGGGTCATGCCTGTTCCCTATCGGACTGCGGACGGCTCATTCGCCGGATCGCGGCGGTCGTGGAATAGCCGTCGACGATCTCGGCGAGCTTCACCTCGCCGCCCCAGGCGCGGACCTCGGCGGCGCCCACCACCTGGGCCTCGGTGTAGTCTGCGCCCTTGACCAGCACATCGGGGCGGGCGGCGCGGATCAGCTCGATGGGAGTCTCGGTGTCGAAGGGCACCACGAGGTCGACGCTGCCCAGGCCGGCCAGCACCAGGGCGCGGCTCTCCAGGTCGTTGACCGGGCGGCCCTCGCCCTTCAGCGCGCGCACCGAGCCGTCCGAGTTCAGGCCCACGATCAGCCGGTCGCACCAGGCCCGCGCCTGGCCGAGGTAGGCCACGTGGCCCTTGTGCAGGATGTCGAAGCAGCCGTTGGTGAAGCCCACGCGCAGGCCCTTGGCGCGCCAGCGCGCGACCTCGTCGACCATGCGCTGCACGGTAGCCACCTTGGCCTCGGCCGGCGCCATGTGGGCGGTGATCGCCGCCTCCACCAGCTCCTCCGGACTGACCGTGGCGGTGCCGACCTTCCCCACGGCCACGCCGGCCGCGAGCTGGGCGAAGGCGATCGCCTCGTCGAGCGGGGCTTCGGCGGCCATGGCCAAGCCCAGGGCCGCCAGCGTGGTGTCGCCGGCCCCGGAGACGTCGAAAACCTCGCGCGAGACGGTGGGGAAGTGGCGCACCGGCTCGCCCCGGACCGCGAGCGAGATGCCCTTGGCGGCGCGGGTGACCAGCACGGCGCGGGCGTCCCAGAGCTCCAGGGCCCTGGCCAGCGCCGCCTCCACCTCCGCCTCCGTGCCGGTGGGCAGGTCGGTGGCGTGCGACAGCTCGAGCGCGTTGGGCTTGATCAGGTCGACAGCGCCGTAGCGGGCGAAGGAGCGGGCCTTGGAGTCCACCACCACCTTGGCGCCCGCGGCTCGGGCGGCGTCCAGGCAGGCGGCGATCACCGCCTCGGTGACCACGCCCTTGCCGTAGTCGGAAAGCAGGATCACGCCTGCGCCGTCGGCGGCGTCGCGGATGGTGCGCACCAGGCGGTGCTCGCAGTCGCCAGCGACCGGGCGGCTCTCCTCCAGGTCGACCCGCAGGAGCTGCTGCTGGCCGGAGACATAGCGGGTCTTCAGCGTGGTCGGGCGGCCGGGATCGGTGACGAGGTAGCCCTCAATGCCGGCTTCCTCGCCCACCAGCCGCATGGCCTCGTGGCCCTCGGCGTCGCCGCCGATCAGACCCACCAGTGCGACGGATCCCCCCAGGGCCGCGACGTTGCGGGCGACGTTGCCGGCCGCGCCCAGCATGACGCTTTCGCGGGTGCGGGCCAGCACAGGAATCGGCGCCTCGGGCGAGATCCGGCTGACGTCCCCGTAGACGAAGCGGTCCACCATCACGTCGCCGACGCAGACGACCCGGCGTCCGGGGGCGAGGCCCAGGAGGTGCTGGAGGGCGGAAAGGTCCATCGGCCTAGCCTGTGCGGCGCGTCGGTGGGCCGGTCAAGCGGCGGCGGCGCGCCGCTTGGCCAGGGCGTCGTACTCCAGGAGCTCGGCCACCAGCCCTTCGAACTGGCTCATGGAGACCATGTTCGGGCCGTCCGAGGGGGCGTTGTCCGGGTCCGGGTGGGTCTCCATGAAGACGCAGGCCACGCCGACGGCCACGGCGGCCCGCGCCAGCACGGGCACGAACTCGCGCTGTCCGCCCGAGGTGGCCCCCTGCCCGCCCGGCTGCTGGACCGAGTGGGTGGCGTCGAACACCACGGGACAGCCGGTCTGCGCCAGGATCGGCAGGGCGCGCATGTCGGAAACGAGGGTGTTGTAGCCGAACGAGACGCCGCGCTCGCAGGCCATGACGTTCGGGTTGCCGGTGCTGAGCACCTTGCCGACCACGTTCTTCATGTCCCAGGGGGCAAGGAACTGGCCCTTCTTGACGTTCACCGCCTTGCCGGTGCGGCCCGCGGCCAGCAGCAGGTCCGTCTGGCGCGACAGGAAGGCGGGGATCTGCAGCACGTCCACGGCTTCCGCGGCCTCGGCGCACTGGTCGATCTCGTGCACGTCGGTGAGCGTCGGAAGGCCCGTGGCCTCGCGGATTTCGGCGAACACCGGCAGGGCCTCGCGCAGGCCCAGACCGCGGGCGGTGTTCACCGAGGTGCGGTTCGCCTTGTCGAAGGAGGTCTTGTAGATCAGGCCGATCCCCAGGCGGTCGGCGGTCTCGCGCAGCGCGTGGGCGGTCTCCAGCGCGTGCTGGCGGCTCTCCATCTGGCAGGGCCCGGCGATGATCGACAGGCGCTCGGCGTTGCCGATCCGCACGGTGCGGTTGGCGGTCTTGATCTCGATGACGGCGTTCGGCTGGGTCACGGGCTTCGTCCGGTGGTGCGTTTCGGGGCTAAGTGGCGCGCTGAGGGCGGCTTCACAAGCGGCAATGCCGCCGCGCCCCTGTGGCGAGCCTCCGCAAGGTTGACCTCACACGTTCGGCGACCTGTGTTATGGTGGCGCTGTTCGGCAGGGGGACGTTCAGAGATGACGCTGGCCCACGAGACCTCGCTGACGGCGCTGGCCCGCAATGCGCGCGCGTTCCACCGGCTGCCCGCCCTGCGCGGCGCGCCGCAGCCCTTCCGGTTCGCGCTTCGGCTGATCGCCAAGGACTGGCAGGTGGGCCAGCTCACCTTCGTGCTGCCGAGCGGGCGCGAGGTGGTGCTGCAGGGGCAGGAAGACGGGCCGAGCGCGCGCCTGGCGGTCTGCGACTTCCGGTTCATGCGCCGGGTCATCGCCGCCGGCGACATCGGCTTCGCCGAAGGCTACATGGCGCAGGAGTGGGACACGCCGGACCTGGCGGCGCTGCTCACCCTCTTCGCCCTCAACGCCGAGCGGCTGGCCCACGTGATCCGCGGCGGCGCGCTCATGCGGCTGGTGAACGGCGTGCAGCACGCGCTGAACGGCAACAGCCGGGCGGGCTCGCGACGCAACATCCACGCCCACTACGACCTAGGCAACGCCTTCTACAGCCGCTGGCTGGACCACAGCATGACCTATTCGTCGGCGCGGTTTGAACGGCCCCGCCAGTCGCTCGCGGCCGCCCAGCGCAACAAGTACCGCACGCTGGCCCAGAGCATGGACCTGAGGCCCGGCCACAGGGTGCTGGAGATCGGCTGCGGCTGGGGCGGGTTCGCCGAGTACGCGGCGCAGGAGGTGGGCGCCCAGGTCACGGGCATCACCATCTCGCGCGAGCAGTACGACCTCGCCCGCCGACGGCTCTTCGAGCAAGGCCTGGCCGAGCGGGCCGAGATCCGCCTCGTGGACTACCGCGATGTGGACGGCCGCTACGACCGCGTGGCGTCCATCGAAATGTTCGAAGCGGTGGGCGAGCGCTACTGGCCAGCCTACTTCGGCCAGATCCGCGACCGTCTGGTCCCCGGCGGGCGGGCGGGGCTGCAGATCATCACCATCCGGGACGACGTGTTCGACCGTTATCGGCGGCGCGCCGACTTCATCCAGAAGTACGTCTTCCCGGGCGGCATGCTGCCCTCCGAGCAGCGGCTGAGGGCCGAGACGGACCGGGCGGGGCTCGGCTGGACCGGGATCAGCCGGTTCGGCCAGCACTATGCCGACACCCTCGCCGCCTGGACGCAACGGTTCGACGCCGCCTGGGACGAGATCCGTGGGCTGGGGTTCGACGAGCGGTTCCGGCGGCTCTGGCGCTTCTACCTGGCCTACTGCGAGGCGGGATTTCGCACCGGACGGACCAATGTGGTGCAGCTGGGCCTCGCCAAGCCCTGACCGCCCCCCTGTTCGGGCGCGCCTGCGCCCCTTAAGTAGCGCCCATGCAAGTCGCCAGAAGCGTCCTGGACGCCATCGGAAACACGCCGCTCATCCGCCTGCAGCGCGCGAGCGAGGCCACGGGCTGCGAAATCCTCGCCAAGGCCGAGTTCATGAACCCGGGCCAATCGGTGAAGGACCGCGCCGCGCTGTGGATCATCCGCGACGCGGAGGCGAGCGGCCGGCTGCGCCCGGGCGGGCGGATCGTGGAGGGCACGGCGGGCAACACCGGCATCGGCCTGGCGATGGTGGGCAAGGCGCTGGGCTACAGGTGCACCATCGTGATCCCGCGCACCCAGAGCCAGGAGAAGAAGGACGCCATCCGGCTCTACGGCGCGGAACTGGTGGAAGTGGACGCGGTCCCCTACGCCAATCCGAACAACTATGTGAAATATTCCGGCCGCTTGGCGGAAGAACTTGATGCGAAGGAGCCCGCCGGCGCGGTCTGGGCCAACCAGTTCGACAACGTGGCCAACCGCCAGGCCCACGTGCATGGCACCGGCCCGGAGATCTGGCGGCAGACCGACGGCAAGGTGGACGGCTTCATCTGTGCGGTCGGCTCCGGCGGCACGCTGGCCGGGGTGGCGGAGGCGCTGCGGGCGCACAAGCCCGAGGTGCGCATCGGCCTGGCCGACCCGCATGGCGCGTCGCTGTTCTCCTACTACACGGACGGCGAGCTGAAGGCGGAAGGCAGCTCGATCAGCGAGGGGATCGGACAGGGCCGGATCACCGCCAACCTCCAGGACCTGAAGATCGACCACGCCTATCGCATCTCGGACGAGGAGATGCTGCTCGCCATCTACGACCTCGTGGAGCACGAAGGCCTGGTGATGGGCGGCTCGACGGGGGTGAACGTGGCGGGCGCCATCCGCATGGCCAAGGACATGGGCCCCGGGCACACCATCGTCACCGTGCTCTGCGACCACGGCCAGCGCTACCAATCGAAGATCTACAATCCGGCCTTCCTGTCAGAGAAGGGCCTGCCGATCCCCACGTGGCTGGAATGACCAGTCCGCTCGTCTCGACGGAATGGCTGGCGGCCCGGCTGGGCGAGGTCCAGGTGGTGGACGCCACCTGGTTCATGCCGGGCGAAGGCGTCGGCCGCGAGAGCTACGAAGCCGGCCACATCCCCGGCGCGGTGTTCTTCGACATCGACGACCTCTCGGACAAGGCGGTCGACCTGCCGCACATGCTGCCCGCCCCCGCCGCCTTCGCCGAAGCGGCGGGCGCGCTCGGCCTGACGCGCGAGCGCCCGGTGGTGGTCTACGACGCGCACGGGATCTTCTCGGCCCCCCGGGCCTGGTGGACGCTGCGGGTCATGGGCTTCCCGGAGGTCTTCGTGCTGGACGGAGGCCTCAAGACATGGCGCGCCGAAGCCCGGCCGGTGGAGACCGGCCCGGGTGCGCCGAGACCAGCCGCGCTGGAGCCGGCGTTCCGGCCCGAGCTGGTGCGTGATGTGGAACAGGTGCGCGACGCGCTGGCCGGCGCGGCGCAGGTGGTGGACGCCCGCGCCGCCGCGCGCTTCCGCGGGGAGGCGCCCGAACCGAGGGCTGGATTGCGCTCGGGCCACATGCCGGGCGCGCGCAACGTGCCCTGGAGCGGCCTCGTGGCGGCGGACGGCACGCTGAAGCCTTCCGGCGAGCTGCGGCAGGCGTTCACGGCGGCGGGCGTGGACCTCAACCGGCCGGTGGTCACCACCTGCGGCTCGGGCGTCAGCGCGGCCATACTCTCCCTGGCGCTCACGCAGCTGGGCTGCGCCGACGCCCCGGTCTATGACGGCTCCTGGGCCGAATGGGGCGGCCGCGCCGACACTCCGGTCGCCACGGGAGACTGACCCATCGAGATCCGGCTGGCCCGCCCCGACGACCTGCCCCACCTGCCGCACATCGAGCAGTCGGCGGCGCAGGCCTTCCGGCCGCTGGACGTCGCGTACTTCGACCAGATCAGCCAGCTCGGCCCGGCCGAGACCTGGCGGCCGCATCTCGAAGCCGGAACGCTCTGGGTCGCCGACGAAGGGGGCCCAATCGGGTTCCTGGCGGCCACCCGCCACGGCGAGCGGCTGCACGTGGACGAGTTCGACATCGACCAGCGATGGCAGGGCCGCGGCGTCGGGCGGCGGATGATGGACGAGGTGATCGCCTGGGCGCGGCGCGAAGGGTTTGCGAGCGTCACCCTCACCACCTTCGCGAACATCCCGTGGAACGCGCCGTTCTACGCCTCATTCGGCTTCGTACCGCTCGGCGAGGACGCGCCCGAGCCGCTGCGCGCGATCCTCGCCAGAGAGACCGCCCGCGGCCTGCCCGACCGCGTGGGCATGCGGCTGACGCTTTAGCGCAGCGGCGGCGCGTACATCAGCCCCGGGCGCGGCGCGTTCCACAGCGCGTTGAGACCACGGTCGAGGTTGAGGGCCGAATCGGCGCCGACATCGCGGCGGAAGATCTCATGGTAGGCGCCGACCTGCCGGACCACTTGGTAGCCCCAGTCGTCCGAGAGCCCGAGCAGCGGGCCGAGCCCGCCTTCCAGGCCTAGCAGGCGGCGGGTCTGCGGGTCGGTGGCGGTCTCGCGGGCGGCGTCCACGGTGCGCGAGGTGAGCCCGAGCTCCTCGGCCAGCACAGTGGCGTGCACGGTCCAGCGGACGATGTCGGTCCAGGCGGGGTCGCCGGAGCGGACCACGGGCCCCAGGGGCTCCTTGGAGATGACGTTTGGCAGGATCACATGGGCG
Source organism: Phenylobacterium sp. (assembly GCF_036563385.1). GTDB lineage: Bacteria > Pseudomonadota > Alphaproteobacteria > Caulobacterales > Caulobacteraceae > Phenylobacterium. Next base: position 357,915 of record NZ_DATCML010000015.1, on the reverse strand, counting down.
CCGGGGTTGCTGAGCACCGAACGCGAGGCGGCGAGCGCCGAAACGTCAGCGCTGAACACGTCGCAGGCTTCGGACTCGTAGAGCCGGCGCGCCTCGTCCTCGGAGGCGGCGACCACCGGCCGGAAGCGCAGGCCCCGGACATTGAACCATTCCGCCAGATTGGCCTCGCTGGCGGTGCCGGCCTGCACGCAGATGCGCGCGCCGGAGAGCTCCTCGGCGCTGGCCACACCCAACGAGCGCGGCGCCAGGAAGCCCTGGCCGTCGTAGTAGGTCACCGCCGCGAAATCGAGGCCCAGGCCGGCGTCGCGTGCGAAGGTCCAGCTCGTGTTGCGGGCCAGCAGGTCCACCTGGCCCTTCTGCAAGGCGCTGAAGCGGTCCTGCGCCTGGATCGGGATGAACCGCACCTTGGCCGCGTCGCCCAGGGCGGCGGCGGCCACGGCCCGGCAGACGTCGACGTCGAAGCCGCGCCAGACCCCGCGAGCGTCCGGGAAGGCGAAGCCCGGCAGGCCCGGGTGCACCCCGCACGCCAGCCAGCCGCGCTGGCGCACCGCCGCCAGGGTCGGGCTCTCCGCGGCCTGGTAGCCGGGCGCGGCGCTGGCCGACACCGCCGGCCGCGGCGGCTCGGGCTGGGGCGCCGCCTCCTGCCGCTGGCACCCCGCCAGGGAGAGGCCGAGCAGGGCCGTCGCCGCGAGGCGCCTGATCATCCGTGCTCCTTGATCGCGGAAACCCATGAGGCTCTAAGTGCCGCCGGCACTTTCGCCAGCGCAGCCTGGACCCGCAACCCCGCATGGACGACGAAACCCGCCTGATCCGCGCCGGGGCCGCGCCTGCGAAGCTGGTGAAGACCGTCGGCCCGCCGATCCAGAAAGGCTCCACTGTCCTGCTGCCCAACGCCGCGGCGCTGTACGACGACGACAATCACGTCACCTACGGCCGCCAGGGCCTCGCCGCCCAGACGGCGCTGCAGGACGCGCTGGCGGCGATGGAAGGCGCGGCCGGCGTCGCCCTCTACCCGTCCGGCCTTTCCGCCCTCGCCGGCGCCCTGCTGGCGGTGCTGAAGGCAGGCGACGAGGTGCTGGTCAGCGACGGCATCTACAAGCCGACGCGCCGGTTCTGCGACCAGGTCCTGAAGCGCTTCGGCGTCGCCACCACCTACTACGAGCCGGACCTCGCGCCAGACGCCCTGATGGCCCTGGCCACCGACGCGACCCGGCTGATCCTGATGGAGAGCCCGGCTTCCCTGACCTTCGAGATGCAGGACCAGCGACGCATCGCCGAGCTGGCGCGCGCCCGCGGCGTCCTTACCGCCTCGGACAATACCTGGGGCGCGGGCTACCTCTACAAGCCGCTCGAGCACGGCGTCGACATCTCCATCCAGGCGCTCACCAAGTACGTGGGCGGCCACTCCGACGTCTTCATGGGCTCCGCGGCGGCCCGTGACCCTGCCCTGGTTCGAAGATTGGCCGACGGGGTGCTTCACCTGGGCTGGGCGGTCTCGGGCGAGGACGCCTACCAGATGCTCCGCGGCCTAAGGACCCTGCCGACGCGGCTGGACAAGCATGGGGGAAGCGCCGTGCGCCTGGCCGCGTGGCTGGAGGGCCGGCCCGAGGTGGCCCGGGTCTACCACCCCGCCCTGCCCGGCACCCCTGGCCATGAGCTGTTCGCGCGGGACTACCGCGGCGGCTGCGGGCTCTTCGCCTTCTCCCTTCAGCCGGCCCCCGACTCTGCGGTGGACGCCTTCCTCGACGCGCTGAAGCTGTTCGGCCTGGGCTTCTCCTGGGGCGGCTTCGAGAGCCTGGCGATCTCCTGCGACCCGCAGCTGCGCACGCGCCGGTTCCGGCGCGACTACGGGGGGCCGCTGATCCGGCTGCATGTGGGGCTCGAAAACCCCGACGACCTCGTCGCGGACCTGGAGGCGGGGCTGGCCGCCTACGCCGCGGCCGCGCGCTAGGAACCTCCGGCGTCCGGGCGAATTGCCCGCTCGGACGAACCGAGGGACACCCGCCATGAGCGAGAACACCGACCGCTTCAGCGAGCAGGCGGAACGCGCCGCCGAGCAGGAACGCAAGATCCAGGGCGAGATCGACGCCGCCGAGCAGCGCTCCTTCGGAGACGGCGGCGAAGACGAGGACAAGCCCATGCAGGCGGGCGCGCGGGAGTATCCCGCCGGCCCGCTTCCCAAGCAGCACCTGGAGAAGCCCGGCCTGGAAGCCGACCTCGAGCTGCAGCCGATGTGGGACGCGCCCTTCTACAAGGGCTCGGGCAAGCTGCAGGACAAGGTCGCGATCATCACCGGCGCGGACAGCGGCATCGGCCGCTCGGTGGCCGTGCTGTTCGCCCGCGAGGGCGCGGACGTGGCCATCGCCTACCTCAACGAACACGAGGATGCGGAGCTGACGAAGCAGGCGGTGGAGAAGGAGGGCCGGCGCGCCATCCTGATCCCTGGTGACGTGGCCGACCCAGGCTATGCCGACCATGCGGTCCAGCGGACGATCGCCGAACTCGGCAAGCTGGACGTGCTGGTCAACAACGCCGCCTTCCAGGAGCACGTGAACGACCTGTCCGAGCTGACGCTGGAGCACTTCGACCGGACGCTGAAGACCAACCTCTACGGCTACTTCTTCATGGCCCAGGCCGCCGTGCCCCACATGAAGCCGGGCTCCTCGATCGTCATGGTGGGCTCGGTCACCGGCATCATGGGCAACAAGGACCTGCTCGACTATTCGATGACCAAGGGCGGGATCCACGCCTTCGCCCGGTCCCTGTCCACCCACCTGATCCCGAAGGGCATCCGGGTGAACGTGGTCGCCCCCGGTCCCGTCTGGACCCCGCTGAACCCTGCCGACAAGGACGCCGAGAGCATCTCGAAGTTCGGCCAGAGCACGCAGATGAAGCGCCCGGCCCAGCCGGAAGAGATCGCTCCGGCCGTGGTCTTCCTCGCTTCGCCGCAGACCTCCAGCTACATCACAGGCGAGATCCTGCCGATCATCGGCGGATACGGCGGAGGCTGACCGAGCCTCCGGGCGAGGAGGCGGCTTGCGCGACGATCATTGGCTGGACGGGTTCCTGGCGGCTGAAGGTCTGCCGGACAGCTTCCGCACCACGGTGGAATGGATCTGCCGGCCACTGGCCGACCGGGCGGCGCGGCTGCGGCAGGTGCGCCGCCGCACGGCCACCATCGGGCTCTGCGGCGCCCAGGGGTTGGGGAAGTCCACCATCGCCGCCGGGACGGTTCAGCTGCTGCGGGCCCGCGGCCTGACCGCCGTGGCCGTCGCCCTGGACGACTTCTACCTGCCCAGGAGCGCGCGCGAACAGCTGGCCAAGGAGGTGCACCCCCTGCTCGTCACCCGCGGCCCCCCCGGGACCCACGACGTGGCCATGGCGGGCGCGACGCTGGACCACCTGCGGGGGCCGGGCCGGGTGACGCTGCCCCAGTTCGACAAGGCCGCCGACACGCGCGCCCCCCGCGGCCGCTGGGAGACGGTGGCCACCCCCGTGGATGTGGTGATCTTCGAAGGCTGGTGCGTCGGCGCGCGCGGCCAGGGCCAGGCGGCGCTCGCCAATCCGGTAAACGAGCTCGAGCGCATCGAGGACCCGGACCGCCGCTGGCGCACATGGGTCAACGACCAGCTGGACGGGCCCTACCAGGAGCTGTTCGCCAAGCTGAACAGCCTGGTGCTGCTGCAGGCGCCCGACTTCGAGGTGGTGCGGGACTGGCGCGCCGAGCAGGAAGCCAAGCTCCGGGCGCGCAGCGGTCGCGGCATGGAGGACGCCGAGATCGCCCGTTTCGTCGCCCACTACGAGCGCCTGACCCGGTGGATCCTGGCCGAGATGCCCGAGCGCGCCGACTGGACGGTGCGCCTCGACGCCCGGCGCATGCCGGTAGACGAGCGCTAGGCCGCTCGCCTGCGCCGCGGGCTTGTCGTAGAACCCGCTCCCTTCAGGACGGACCTAAGACGATGAACTTCGAGCGGCCCCGGGTGGTCTTCGCCTACGACTTCGACGGCACGCTGGCGCCCGGCTTCATGCAGAACCACGCCTTCATCCCCGAGGAGCTGGGGATGGACCGGCAGGAGTTCTGGACGGCGGTGGACGCCCTGGCCAAGCAGCAGCGCGGCGACACCATCTTGGCCTACATGCACATGATGCTGGTGAAGGCCCGCGAGAAGGGGCTGGAGCTGTCCCTGGAAAGCTGGCGCCGGCGCGGCGCGGACCTGCGGCTGTTCCCGGGCGTGGAGGGCTGGTTCGAGCGCCAGAACGCGCGGGCCGCCGAACTCGGCCTCGACCTGCACCACTTCATCATCTCGTCGGGCAATCGCGAACTGATCGAGGGCTCGCCCATCGCGAAGCATTTCGAGCGGATCTACGCCTCGGCCTTCATGTTCGACGAGAACCAGGAGGCGATCGGGGTGGCGCTGGGCGTCAACTACACCTCCAAGACCCAGTACCTGTTCCGCATCAACAAGTGGACGCTGGAGGAGTGGGACAACTACGCCATCAACCGGGCGCAGGAGAAGCAGGAGCGCCCGGTGCCGTTCGACCGGATCGCGTTCTTCGGCGACGGCTTCACCGACGTGCCCACCATGCGCCTGGTCACCGACCAGGGCGGCTATGCGGTGGCGGTCTACGAAGAGGGCAATCCCTTCACCGAGCGCGCCGCCGTGGACCTGCGCAAGGACGGCCGCGCCCACCTGGCGGGCCCCGGCGACTATCGGGAAGGCGCGCCGCTGGACCAGATCGCGCAGGCCATGCTGACCGAGATGGCCGCCCGCGCCCACCTGCCGAACCTGGTCCGCTGGCCCGACGCCGAGACCCAGCCGAAGCTGCCGCTTTAGCGCCGCCCTTGGCGCGCCCGGCAGGACTCGAACCTGCAACCGTCCGCTTAGAAGGCGGATGCTCTATCCGGTTGAGCTACGGGCGCCCGGCGGCCACTGGGCTCAGTGGGTCCAGGGGATCTTGCGGCCGAAGGCGAAGTTGTCGGCGTAGGCCTTGATGATCTTCTTGGCCGGCTTGGGGTCGATCAGCTGGAAGGCGATGCCGTGCGCCTCGGCGTAGCGGACGGCGTCCTCCTTGGTGTCGAAGGTCAGCCGCACCTGGCTGGACGCCGTGTCGCTGGTCTGGGTCCAGCCCATCAGCGGATCGGGCCGGCGCGCCGCGCTGGGCTCGAACTCCAGCACCCAGTCATAGGTCTTCTGCTTGCCCGACTGCATGGCGGTCTTGGACGGGCGGAAGATGCGCGCGAGCATGGGGGTCCTCGAAACTCCAATCGCCGGCGTGGTCGGGGCGGTGTGATTCGAACACACGACCCTCTGCTCCCAAAGCAGATGCGCTACCAGGCTGCGCTACGCCCCGGAAACGCCGGCGCCCCTGCAATATGGGCGTTTTCGGCTTTCCGCAAACGCGAACAGCCGCTTGCGGTCAGCCGCCCATCAGCTTGAAGACGCCGGACGCCCGAACCACGTCGCGGCCGCCCACATAGGCGCGGCCCTCGGCGAAGGCCACGTCACGGGTGGCCCGGGTGAGCTTCGCCTCCCCGATGATCCACTCGCCGGCGCGGGCCATGTGCAGGAAGTCGATGGACAGGTGGATGGTCACCGCCCGCTTGCGCGCCCCACGCCAGACCGCGCCGGCCAGCACCCCGTCCATGAAGGCCGACAGCATGCCGCCGTGGACGATCCCCACGCCGTTGGTGTGGCGGGCGAGCGCGTAGAAAGCCTGCTCCACGCGCCCGTCGTCGTTCGGCCGGTGGAAGTAGGGCCCATTGTGAGTGGAGAAGGCCCCTCGCCCCTCGGACAGGACGAAGCCCGCCGGCGGATCTGGGATCCGCTCGTCCTCGGCCGCCCCGGCCTCAGCCACCGGGGAAGATCCGGTGGACCACCCGATCGCCGGGCAGCATGCCAAGTTGTGCGGCGCGACCGCCGGGGATCTCCAGCACGGCCTTGGCGACGCCGTTGGACGGCAGGGGCCGCTCGTCCAGCGGCCGAGCGTTGGCGACGATCGACAGCACCGTGCCGTCGGCCCGAATGTAGACGATGTCCAGCGGGATGAGCGTGTTGCGCATCCAGAAGGCGAGCTCCTGGGGCCTGGGGAAGACGAACAGCATGCCGCGGTCGGGCGCCATGGTCCGGCGGCACATCATGCCGTACTGCCGCTCGCGCTCGCTGTCGGCGACCTCCACCTGGAAGCGGGCGGGCCCACGCTGGGTGACCACCTGAAGCGGCTGCAGCGGCTTCAGCTCGGGCTGGCCCTGGCAGCGGGCAGGGTCCTGGCGCGGAATGTCCTGCGCCCCGGCGGCGGGTGCGAGCCAAGCGGACAAGGCCAGTGCGAGCAGGCCACGCCGGCCGATCGGGGACTTCAGCAACTTGAGGGAACTCCAGGCTTGCAGGTCAGCCTAGAGTGGACTCGATCTCGGCGACAACAAGACCCTTCGGGCCTTCGGCGAACCGGACCATGACGTCGTCGCCGGGCTGAAGATCCTCCATGCCCGAACGCCGCAGCGTCTCGATGTGCACGAAGATGTCGCCGGGCTCGGCGTCGCGCACCACGAATCCATAGCCCTTTGTGCGGTTGAACCATTTCACCTTGGCCCGCTGCAGCGGACCGGTGGCCTCGACCGGCCGGCGCGGCGGGCGCCCCAGGAGCCCGGCGCCCAGGCCGTCCACCCGACGGAAGCCGTCGTCGCGGGCCCGGCGCTCGGCGGGCGGCGGGGCGCAGGTCTCGTCGATCTCCAGCACCTCGGCGACCTGCCAGCCCTTGGGGCGGCGGACGACCTCGCAGGTGATGGCGGAGCCTTCCAGGGCGTTGTCGCGGCCCGAACTCCTGAGGGACGTGACGTGCAGCAGCACGTCCTTGAGGTCGGTCTGGCTGGGATCGTCCGGAACGATGAAGCCATACCCCTTGCCGGCGTCGAACCATTTCACGCGCCCGGTGATCCGCACGGCCTCCGCCTGCACGTCCACCTGATCGAACTCTAGACCAGCCATTTCGCCCCTCGGCCCCGATACCCCCCATCCCTACATGGATTGGAGCCAGCTATAACACTGTTCGCCTAAGGGGTGTGGCGTCAACGTGATTCTGCGCACAGCCGCCCGCAAGGCGCGAAAAAACAGTGCTTTGCGAGGAAGGTGCGATGGCAGTCCCTAGGGGAGTCGAACCCCTCTTTTCAGGTTGAAAACCTGACGTCCTAACCGATAGACGAAGGGACCGCGGTCGCGAGGCCGGGTCTATATAAGCCCTGTTACGGCCGCGCAAGCCCCCTCCCGCAACATCATGTGCGTCTCGGGTCGGCGATATCCTCGATCTCGAATTCGACGCCCTGGCGGCCCTGCCAATCGTCCGGCTTCAGACGGCCCACCACGTGGATCGCGCCGCCTTCCGCGAGCAGGCGGCGACCGGCCTCGGTGTCCTCGCAGCGCCAGGAGACGGCCTTCAGCTTCCCGCCCGACGAATCAGTGAGGGTGCAGCGCACGTGTCCGCCGCGAAGCGCCATCGGCCGCTCCACCCGAACATTGGCGCAGGCGAACACCGGCTCCGGGTTGCCCGGCCCGAAGGGCGCCAGGCGTTGGAAGTCCTGCCAGAGCGAACGGCCGCAGCCGGCGGTGGCCACCAGGGCGTCCACGTCCAGGCAGTCGTCGGCCGCGGCGGCCGCCGATTCGGCGGCCAGGCGGGCGTTCAGGAAGGCCCGCAGCTCGGGGATGGTGTCGGGGCGAACGGACAGGCCCGCGGCCATGGCGTGGCCGCCGCCCGCCAACAGCAGGCCCTCGTCGAAGGCGGCCTGAACCGCGCGGCCGAGGTTGACCCCCGGCTGCGAGCGGCCCGAGCCCTTGCCGACGTTCGCCGCACGGTCGATGCCGACCACCACCACAGGCTTGCGGAAGCGTTCGCGCAGGCGGCCGGCGGCGATGCCGATGACGCCGGGGTGCCAGCCGTCGGCGGCGACCAGCAGGCAGGCCTCGTCCTCGACGTTCATGCCGCGCTCGATCAAGGCCACGGCCGCCTCGACGACCTCGCGCTCCACCTCCTTGCGGGAGGCGTTCAGCCCATCCAGTTCCTCGGCCAGTTCGCGGACCAAGTTGGCGCCGTCGGAAGACAACAGCTGGGCGCCCAGGTCCGAACGGCCGATGCGGCCGCCGGCGTTGATCCGGGGCCCCAGCAGGAAGCCCACGTGGAAGGCGGTGGCCGGGCCCTGCCCCTTGGCGAGGTCCATGAGCGCCTTGAGGCCGGGATTGCGCCAGGCGCTCATGACCTTCAGCCCCTGGGCCGCGATGGCGCGGTTGAAGCCGGTGAGCTGGGTCACGTCGCAGATGGCGCCCATGCAGGCCAGGTCCAGCCACTGGCGCAGGTCGGGCTCGGCGCGGTCGCCGAACAGACCGCGACGGCGGGCCTCGCGGTTGAGGGCGGCGAGGAGCACGAAGGTGACACCCGCGGCGGCCAGGTGCCCCTGCCCCGAGCCGCAGTCGGGCCGGTTGGGGTTCACCAGGGCGGCCACCTTGGGGATCTCGTCGCCGCGCATCAGGTGGTGGTCGACCACGACCACGTCGAGGCCGATCTCGGCGGCGCACTGCAGGGCGTCGTGGGCGGCGGCCCCGCAGTCGACGGTGATCACCAGCTCCGCGCCCTCGGCCTTCAGGCGGCGGAAGGCGGCGGGCGACGGGCCATAGCCCTCGGTGATGCGGTCGGGGACGTAGATCGGCAGCTCGTGGCCCATGGCGCGGAACCAGCGGACCAGCTGGGCGGCGGAGGAGGCGCCGTCCACGTCGTAGTCGGCGAACACCACCATCGGCCGCCGGCGCTCGAGCGCGTCCACCAGCACCTCGGCGGCGCGGTCCATGTCGGCGAAGGACGAGGGGTCCGGGAAGAGCGCCTTCAGGGTGGGGTTGAGGAACACCTCGCCCTCCCCGTCCCGCACGCCCCGGGCGGCCAGGGCGCGAGCCAGGGGCTCGGCGAGGCCGAGGCTCAGCTGGTGGCGGCGGACGGTCTCGGCGTCGGCCGCGCGCTCGCGCCACCGGCGGCCGGAAAGCGACCGGGTGACGCCGAGGAAGCCGATGGTGCCAGCGCCGTCCGCCAAGCCCTACTCCTGTCCGCTGACCGGCCACTATCGGCCGGCCTGGCGTGAGTCGCCAGCCGACGGGTAGCCGCAGCCGGCGTCAGAAGCGGTCGCAGGCGATCAGACGGGGCGCTTCATCCGCACTTCGCGCACGGTGTGGGTGGCGGAGTTCATCACCAGGGTGTGGGTGTGCACGAAGCCGCGCTCGAGCCGCACGCCCTCCAGCAGGGCGCCGCTGGTGACGCCGGTGGCGGCGAAGATGGCGTCGGCCTGGACCATCTCGTGCAGGTCGTACTTCTTGTCGAAGTCGGTGAGGCCCAGGCGCTGGGCGCGGGCCCGCTCGTCGGGACTGCGGAACAGCAGCCGGCCCTGGAACTGGCCGCCGACGCACTTCAGCGCCGCGCAGGCCAGCACGCCCTCCGGCGCTCCGCCCGAGCCGAGGTAGAGATCGATCCCCGTGGCGGGATCGGCGGTGTTGATGACGCCCGCGATGTCGCCGTCGCCGATCAGGTGCACCCGGGCGCCGATCTCGCGCAGGGAGCCGATGATGTCGGCATGGCGCGGCCGGTCGAGGACGCAGACGGTGACCTGGTCGGGGGTGACGCCCTTGGACTCGGCCAGGGCCTGGACGTTCTCGGCCGGAGTGCGGTCGAGGTCGATCACGCCTGCCGGATAGCCCGGCCCGCAGGCGATCTTGTCCATGTAGGTGTCGGGGGCGTGCAGCAGGGTCCCCTTGGGCGCCCAGGCCATGACCGCCAGCGCATTGGGCATGGCCTTGGCGGTGAGCGTGGTGCCCTCCAGCGGGTCGAGGGCGATGTCGATCTTCAGCTTGCCGCCGCGCCCCACCTTCTCGCCGATGTAGAGCATGGGCGCCTCGTCGCGCTCGCCCTCCCCGATGACGATCTCGCCGTCGATGTCGATCTCGTTGAGCGCCGTGCGCATGGCGTCGACGGCCGCCTGGTCGGCGGCCATCTCGTCGCCGCGGCCCGCCAGCCGCCAGGCGGCGATGGCGGCGGCCTCGGTGACGCGGACCGCGTCGAGCACCAGCCCGCGGTCCAGAACCTGGGAAGCCATTCTGGTTACGTCTCCAACCCTTGGGAGCCGTTTAGCACGCGATGTCAGATGCGCGCGATGCGCAACAGCCTGGGCCGTTCCAGCACGGCGGGAAGCTCGGCGATGCGCTCCACGGCCGCCGTGAGCACCGATTCGGCCACCGCGTGGGTGGTGAGCACGATCGGCACGCCGCCGGCGTCCTCCACCGGCTTCTGCAGGAAGCTCTCGATGGAGACGCCCGCCTCGGCCAGGGTCTCGGACACGGCGGCGATCACCCCCGGCTCGTCCTTCACCAGGAAGCGTAGGTAGGCGCGGCCCATCATCTTGGAGGGATCCACGGGGTCGAAGGGCGCGAGCGTCTGCGCCTCGGCCTGGAACACCGGCCGGCGCGCGCCGGCGATCACGTCGGCGATGTCGGCCGCCACGGCCGCGGCGGTGGGGGCGGCCCCCGCGCCGGGACCCTGCAGGAAGATGCGGCCGGTCTGCTCGCCTTCGATGAACAGCGCATTGAGCGCCCCGCCGGCGCGCGCCAGCGGGTGGTCGAGCGGCGCCAGCGTCGGGTGGACCCTGACGAGCGCGCCGTGGATCGAGCGCTCGGCCGAGGCCACCAGCTTGATCCGGTAGCCGAGGTCCTTGGCCATACGGATGTCGAGCAGGGCCACCTGGTCGATGCCCTCGATCTCGGCGGCGGCGAAGTTCGGCGCGCAGCCGAAGGCGAGCGCCGCCAGGATGGTGATCTTGTGGGCCGCGTCGAAGCCGCCCACGTCCATGGTGGGATCGGCCTCGGCGTAGCCCAGGCGCTGGGCCTCGGCGAGCACCTCCTCGAAGGAGCGGCCGGTGGCCTCCATCTCGGTCAGGATGTAGTTGCAGGTGCCGTTGAGGATGCCGCTGATCGAGTGGATCTCGCTGCCGACCAGGGCCTCGCGGACCAGCTTCACCGCCGGCACGCCGCCCATCACCGCCGCCTCGAACAGCAGCGGGACGTCCATCTCCTCGGCCAGCGCCGCAAGCTCGGCGCCGTGCTCGGCGATCAGCGCCTTGTTGGCGGTGACCACCGGCTTGCCCGCGCGCAGGGCCGCCTCGACCGCGGCCTTGGCCGGGCCGTCGGAGCCGCCGATCAGCTCGACGAAGATGTCGGTGGCGTCGGCCTTGGCCAGCTCCACCGGATCGTCGAACCAGGGCACGTCCGAGATGTCGACGGGCCGCGGGCGCGAGCGCGACCGGGCCGAGACGCCGCTGACGTAGCAGAGGCCGCCGGCCGGGGCGAACTCGGGGTTCTGGTTCAGGAAGGTCAGCAGCCCCGCGCCGACGGTGCCCAGCCCGGCGACGCCGACGCCCCAGGGCTTCCGGTCCATGGGTTCGCTCATCCTTCTTCGCTCCTGCGGCGCTTCGAAGGAAAGGTCCTCCGGCTCGTCGGTTCGGTCACGGCCCGCGATGAGAGGCCTCGGCCAAGCAGGGTCATTGCGCCGCCAGGGTGTTGTGGGCCCGCGCCAGGATGTCGTCGGCGTTGGCCAGGAACTTCTTCACGTTGCGCGCCGCCTGGCGGATGCGCTGCTCGTTCTCCACGAGGCCGACGCGGACCCAGCCCTCGCCGTACTCGCCGAAGCCGGTGCCGGGGGCGACGGCGACGCCCGCCTCCTCCACCAGCAGCTTGGAGAACAGCAGCGAGCCCGCCTCGCGGAACTTCTCGGGCACGGGGGCCCAGGCGAACATCGAGGCCGGCGGCGCGGGAATGTCCCAGCCCGCCCGGCGCATGCTCTCCACCAAGCAGTCGCGCCGGGCCTTGTAGATGCCGCGGATCTCGTCGACGCAGTCCTGCGGCCCGTTCAGGGCGGTGGCGGCGGCCACCTGGATCGGGGTGTAGGCCCCGTAGTCGAGGTAGGACTTCACCCGCGCCAGGGCCGCGCAGATCCGCTCGTTGCCCACCACCATGCCCACGCGCCAGCCGGCCATGGCGTAGGTCTTGGACAGCGAATTGACCTCGACGGCGATCTCCTTGGCGCCCTCCACCTGCAGGACGGACGGCGGCGGATTGTCGTCGAAGTAGATCTCGGAATAGGCGATGTCCGAGATGACCAGCATCTCGTGCTTCTTCGCCAGCGCGACGGCGTCCTTGTAGAACTCGAGGTCGACGCACTGGGCGGTCGGGTTCGAGGGGTAGGACAGGATCAGCACGGTGGGCGGCGGCGCAGAGTGCTTCACCGCGCGGCTGACGCCAGCCAGGTACTCCTCGGGCGAGTGCGCCGGCACGTGGCGGATCACCCCGCCGGCCATGATGAAGCCGTAGGCGTGGATCGGATAGGCCGGGTTCGGGCAGACGATCACGTCGCCCGGGGCGGTGAGCGCCTGGGCGAGGTTGGCGAAGCCTTCCTTGGAGCCCAGGGTGGCGATCACCTCGGTGTCGGGGTTCAGCTTCACCCCAAAGCGGCGGCCGTAGTAGCCGGCCATGGCCTTGCGCAGGCCCGGGATGCCCTTGGAGGCCGAGTAGCGGCCGGCCTTCGGGTCGCGGGCCGTCTCGATCAGCTTTTCGACGATGTGCTTGGGGGTCGGCATGTCGGGATTGCCCATGCCGAAGTCGATGATGTCGGTCCCCTGCGCGCGCAGGCGGGCCTTGATGCGGTTCACCTCCTCGAGAACATACGGAGGAAGGCGACGGATACGGTGAAACTCGGGGGTCATTGCGAAGCTCTTGGCCGCAGGCTGCCCATGTGCGGCGTTCCGGGAGCTGAGGTCGGGCATGGATAGACTCCGGGCCGGAGTCCGCCAAGCCATGGTTTGGAAGATTTTGCCCCCGCAGGCCCCTATTTCTTAGGCGGCGGGGGCGGTGTAGCTCGCTGACGGAGCTCTTCCGCAAAAGCTTCGCTGCCGCGGGCGGCTGCCGGGGCGTCGTCGGAACCGGCGGCGCGGCGCGCGCCGGCGGCAAAGCTGTCGGTGCTCTGCAGGGTCCAGGTTCCCGGCGCCGTGTCGCGGTCGAGCGCGGCCTGGGCCTGCTTCACCTCCGCCGCAGCCTCGCCATAGAGGCGCTTGGGCCGCAGATCCTTGGGGGCGGCCGGGATCTCGCGGAAGCTGGGATAGTCGTCGCCCAGCTTCGAAACCCGGCTGACTTCCGCGGCGACAGGCGAGCTCGGGTCCACGGTCGTGTCGGAAAAAACGTCGCCCGCACAGGCGGTGAGCAGCCCCGCGGCGCCGGCGCACGCCATCAGGCGCGCAGCCGTAGAGCTTCGAACGGCGTTCACATAATGGCGGGCGAGCGGTGTCATCTCCGCTATGGTTCTTATGCGATGATGTTTGGCGGTGGAAGGGCGGTGAGCGCCTTCGCCGCGGGAAGGAAACGTCAGATGAGCGAGCAGACGGTCGATCCCAAGGCGCTGAACGGCGGCAAGGGCGGTGCGGGCGACGGGGCGGTCCCGCCCGAGCCGGCGAGCTTCGAAAAGCCGCCCCTGCCGGAAGACGCCTCGGCGGAGATTCGCGCCATGGACGCGCCGCGGTCGGAGACCCGGCCGGCGGGCGCCACCGTGGCGCCGGCAGCGCCGCCGCCAGCGTCCGGCGCAGCCCCTGGCTTCGACATCGCCGCCCTGAGCGCCGACCAGCGGGGCCAGCTGGAGAAGCTGTCCTCGAACCTGGCCCGCGCCGCCGTGGCGGCTCAGGGCGTCATCGCCGAGATGGCGCTGCGCAACGCCGAGCGGCCGCCCGCCCTCACCGCTGATCCCTTCCATGTGGGGCCCGCCCTGACCGAGGTGATGGGGCGCCTGGCCGCCCAGCCGGACAAGCTGATGCGGGCCCAGGCCGACCTCTTCACCCGCTACATGGACCTGTGGCAGGCCACCGCGCGCCGGCTGCACGACGGCAAGGCCGAGCCCGTGGCCGCCCCGCCGAAGGGGGACAAGCGCTTCGCCGACCCCGAGTGGAGCGAAAACCCCGCGTTCGACGCCATCAAGCAGTCGTACCTGATCACCTCGGACTGGCTGAACAGCCTGGTCGCCCAGGTGGACGGGGTCGATCCCATGGAGAAGCGGCGCGCCGAATTCTTCATGAAGATGCTGACGGACGCCTTCTCGCCCTCCAACTTCCTGACCTCCAACCCGACGGCGATCCGCGAGCTGCTGGCCTCCGGCGGCGAAAGCCTGGTGCGGGGCATCGAGAACTTCGCCGCCGACCTTGAGCGCGGCGGCGGCCAGCTGGCCATCGCCCAGACCGACTACGAGCTGTTCAGGATCGGCGAGAACGTCGCCACCGCCCCCGGCAAGGTGGTGTTCCGCAACGAGCTCATCGAGCTGATCCAGTACGCGCCCACCACCGAGCAGGTGCACGAGATCCCGCTGGTGATCTTCCCGCCGTGGATCAACAAGTTCTACATCCTGGACCTGCGGCCCGAGAACTCCATGATCCGCTGGCTGGCGGACCAGGGGATCACGGTGTTCGTCGCCTCCTGGGTGAACCCCGACCAGAGCCTCGCGGGCAAGACCTTCGACGACTACATGCGCGATGGCATCTACGCCGGCACGGCGGCGGCCATGGAGCAGTGCGGCGTCCCGCATGTGAACACCGTGGGCTACTGCATCGGCGGCACCCTGCTGGGCTCCAGCCTCGCCCACATGGCGGCCAAGGGCGTGCGGCCGATCAATTCCGCCACCTTCTTCGCCGCCCAGCTGGACTTCGCCGAGGCGGGGGACCTCCTGCTGTTCACCAACGAGAACTGGCTGAAGACCCTCGAGCAGAAGATGGACGAGGGCGGCGGCGTGCTGTCGGGCCAGGCCATGGCCGACACCTTCAACATGCTGCGGGCCAACGACCTGATCTGGTCGTTCTTCGTGAACAACTACCTGCTGGGCCGCGAGCCGAAGCCGTTCGACCTGCTGTTCTGGAACTCCGACCAGACGCGGATGCCCAAGACCCTGCACATGTTCTACCTGCGCCGGTTCTACGGCGACAACGCGCTCTCCAAGGGCGAGCTGGTGCTGGACGGGACGAAGCTGGACCTCGGGGCGGTGACCATCCCGATCTACATGCAGTCGTCGAAGGAGGACCACATCGCGCCTGCGCGGTCGGTCTATCGCAGCGCCAAGCTGTTCGGCGGGCCGGTCACCTTCACCATGGCCGGGTCCGGCCACATCGCCGGCGTGATCAACGCCCCGGTGGCCAAGAAGTACCAGCACTGGACCGCCGACGAGCTGCCGCCGTCGCTGGAGGAATGGCAGGCCCAGGCTAAGGAGACGCCCGGCAGCTGGTGGCCGCACTGGGCGGCGTGGCTGAAGGCGCGCTCGGGCGAGATGGTCGCCGCCCGCGATCCGGCCGCAGGTCCGCTGCCGGCGCTCGGCGATGCGCCGGGGACCTATGTGAAGGTGAAGAGCTAGGTGGACCTCCCTCTCCCGCGAACGGGAGAGGGTTGGGGTGAGGGCGGCGCTGGCGGCGGGCGCGCGCCGCCGTTGGATCCGTGCGCGCGGGTCCAACCGGAGCGCTGGACCAGACTCCTCCACCGCCCTCACCCTACCCTCTCCCGCAAGCGGGAGAGGAGAATGGTCCGTGCCAGCTCCCTCTCCCGCACAGCGGGAGAGGGTTGGGGTGAGGGCGGCGCTGGAGGTCGGCGTGCGCCGCCGTTGGATCTGTGCGCACGGGTCCAACTGGAGCGCTGGACCAGACTCCTCCACCGCCCTCACCCTACCCTCTCCCGCAGGCGGGAGAGGGGCTAGGCCAGCCGGCGTTCCTTCAGCGTGGCCAGCCTGGCCAGCACGAGCAGGGCGCCTGCGGGCAGGGAGAAGCGGATCAGCCAGGGGGAGATGTCTGTGTCGCGGCCGAAGCCGACGTTGACCAGGCTGAGGGCCGCGAAGCTGAAGCCGCCCTCCCCGGTGGTCCAGTTGAACCAGGCCTCGCCGACGCCCACCAGGGCGAGCGCCATCCAGGCGAGCTTGAAGCGCAGCCCACGGGCCATGGCGGCCATGGCGGCCACCGCGACCATGATCAGCGGGCTGAGGAGGGCCGTGGCGAGGAAGCTGTAGTGCCGGGGCGTCTTGCCGGCGAAGGTGAACCGGTTGGCCTCCACCTGGCCCAGGGGCTGGCGCTGAGCCACGAAGCTGGCCACCCGCAGGTTTCCGCCGTGGGGCCGGAGCGTGGTGCGGACCACCACGTCGCTGTGGGCGAAGCGGTAGAGGTGGACCGCCTGCAGGCCGCCCTCGCCTGCCCGGCTCCAGCCCACCGCTCGCGCCTCCCGAGCGCCGCCGCGCGGCAGGGCGGCGCGCAGCCGCTGGAAGCCCGCCCGGCCCTGGGCGGTGCGCGCCAGCTCCGGCGCCAGCGCGGCCTCCACCCGGGCCCAGTCTCCGGCCTCCACCGCGGCATAGAAGTCGCGGGCGGCGCGATCCGCCCGCGGCTCCAGCGGCGCACGGGCGCAGGCGGAGACCAGCAGCAGGGCGAGCAGCGCGAACCAGGCCTTCATGGCGCGAGCTTAGCCGCTCCGCTGGAGCTTACTAACTTGTAATGCACACTACCTTGCAGCGCGCACTACCTTGCCATAACTAAAGGGCAAGGAGGCGCTCGTGCCCGAAGCCATCGAGATCCAGCTGAAGAAGGGAGCTCTCGAGCTCTGCGTCCTGGCCCTGCTGTCGCAGCACGACAGCTACGCCTACGAGATCGCCAGCCGCCTGGCCGACGCCATCGGCATGGGCGAAGGCACCATCTATCCGCTGATGCGGCGCCTGCAGACCGACGGCCTGGTGGAGACCTACCTGGTCGAGAGCACCGCCGGCCCGCCGCGCAAATACTACCGGCTGACCGACGCCGGAAAGCGGAGTTTCACGTCGCAAAAGGCGTCCTGGCGGTCGTTCGCCGGGGCCGTCGACGACATCCTGGGAGAGGCGCAATGACCCGTCAGGCGTTCCTGGCGCGGCTACGTGAGGGACTGGCGGGCCTTCCGGCCCACACGATCACCGACATCGTCGCCGACTACGAGACCCACTTCGCCGACGGCGCCGCCGCCGGCCGCAGCGAGGCCGAGGTGGCCGACGCGCTCGGCGATCCGTCGCGGCTGGCCCGCGAGCTGCGCGCCGAACACGGCCTGAGGCGCTGGGAGCAGGAGCGCAACGCCTCTTCCGCCGGCGCCGCGGTGTTCGCGGTGCTGGGGCTCGGCGCCATCGACATCATCATCCTGCTGCCCATCCTGATGGGCCTGTTCGGCGCCATCTTCGGCATCGGGGTGGCGGTGCTCGCCGTCTTCTTCACCGGAGGCGTGGTGTTCGCCGCGGGGCCGTTCACGGATCCGCCCGGCGGCACGGCGGCGGCCCTGCTGGCCGGCATCGGCATGATGTCCGGCGCGGCCTCGGTCGGCGCCCTGCTGACCATCGTCGTCATCGGCCTCGTCAACGCGCTGGTCTGGTACGGGCGGCTGCACTACCGCCTGCTGAAGCCGGCGCTCGAACCGCAAAGCCAGGGAGTCGCGCAATGATCCGCCCCCTTCTGATGATCGCCGGAGCCGGCTTCCTGCTCTCGGTGGTGACCCTGTCCACGGCCGTGGCGATCGGCGGGCCCGAGGCGCTGGCCCGCGGGGCCTGGAGCGACTGGAACTGGGACTGGGACTGGGACGAGCACCACGGCGCCTCCAACGACCAATGGTCCGGCGAAGAGGCGACGCGCGAGCTCGCCTGGACCGGCGGCGAAAGCCTGGAGATCGATGTGCCGGCCGAGGTGACCTACACCCAGGGCGATGGCCCGGCGCGGCTGGTCATCACCGGCCCGGCGCGGGCGGTGTCCCGCGTGGAGCTGGAGGACGGCCGGATCGGCTTCCGCCACGGCCGCAGCCACAGCCGGGGGCGGCTGCAGATCGTCATGAGCGCGCCCAACGTCACCCGCTTCGAGCTGAACGGCGCCGACCGGCTGGTGATCAACGGCTACCGACAGGACCGGCTGACGCTGGAGCTCACCGGCAGGTCGGAGGTGCAGGCGAACGGGGAGACGGGGCAGCTGGCGCTCGACATCTCCGGGGCCGGCGAGGCCGACCTGGCGGCGCTGAAGACGCGCGAGGCCCGGGTGGAGATCTCCGGCAAGGGCGAGGCGCGCATCGCCCCCACGGAGGCGGCGGACCTGGACATCTCGGGCGCCGGCGAGATCACCCTCACCACCCGCCCGCCGAGGCTCGACACCGACATCTCGGGCGCCGGCACGATCCGCCAGGAAGGCGGCGCGGCCGACACGGGCGCCGACGCCCGCCCGGCCTCGGTGATCACCCCGACCTAGGCGGCCTTGAAGGTCAGGGACAGGCCGTTGTTGCAGTAGCGAAGGCCGGTGGGCCTCGGCCCATCGGGGAACAGGTGGCCGTGGTGGCCCAGGCACTGGGCGCAGTGGTACTCGGTCCGGCGCATGCCGAGCGTGTTGTCCACCTTGGTGCCGATGGCGCCGGGGATCACCCGGAAGAAGCTCGGCCAGCCGGTGCCGCTCTCGAACTTCCAGTCGGACTTGAAGATCGCCAGGCCGCAGCCGGCGCAGTGGAAGGTCCCTCGACGCTTCTCCCTGTTGAGCGGGCTGGAGCCGGGCCGCTCCGTCGCCTCGTGACGGAGGACCCGGTAGGCGTCCGGGGCGAGGCGCTTGCGCCACTCCGCGTCGCTGATTTTGCGGAACGGCGAGGCGGCGTAGGGGTCGGCGGCGGCGAGCGCCGGCGCGGCGGGCGCGGCGCAGGCCCCGGCGGAGATCAGCAGGAAGCGGCGGCGGTCGAGCGTATCCATGATCGCGATTAGGTGGCCCTGCGCCGGCGCGATGCAAGCGCCGCCGCCCGCCGCCGGGGCGTTGCCAAGCGCGGGCCTTGGCTGTTCAAGGAAGCCATGAAGCTCCTCGCCGCGGCCCTGGCCGCCACGCTCTCCGCCGCCCCTGCCCTCGCCCAGACCCAGCCGCTGACGCCTGAGCGGGTGTTCGCCAGCCCCGACCTCTCCGGCCCCCGCGCCCGGGGCGTGAAGTTCTCGCCGGACGGGCGGACGGTGACCTACCTGAAGGACCGGGCCGACGACCTGACGGTCACCGACCTGTGGGCCGCGGACGTGGCTGGCGGCGCGCCGCGGATGCTGCTGGACGGGCGCAAGCTCGCGCCGGACGGGCGCGAGCTCTCCGAGGCCGAGAAGGCGCGGCGCGAGCGCGCCGGCGTGAAGACCCGCGGGGTGATCGAATACGACTGGGACGAACAGGGCCGGTTCATCCTGGCGCCCGTGGAGGGCGACCTGTGGCTCTACGAGCTGGGCTCCGGGCAGGCGCGGCAGCTGACCCGCACGTCGGGCGACGAGATCGACGCCAAGGTCTCGCCCAAGGGCCGCTTCGTCTCCTACGTCCGCGACGACAACCTCTATATGACGCCGACGGATGGCGGGCCTGAGCGGGCGCTGACGGAGGGCGGCACGGAGCTGAAGAGCTGGGCCACCGCCGAGTTCATCGCCCAGGAGGAGATGGACCGCTCCACCGGCTACTGGTGGAGCCCCGACGATGCGCGGGTGGCGATCGCCTTCGTGGACCAGAGCGGCGTCGACGTGGTCGACCGGCCGGAGGTGGGCGCCACGGGGGCCAGCGTCGTGGCCCAGCGCTATCCGCGCGTCGGGCGGCCGAACGCCCGGGTGGACCTTTACGTGCAGGACGTGGTGAGCGGCCGGCGGACCAGGGTCGACCTGGGACCGGACACTGACATCTACCTGGCCCGCGTGGCCTGGGCGAAGGACGGGCGCACGCTCTATGTCCAGCGCCAGACCCGCGACCAGCGGCGCCTCGACCTGCTGGCGGTGGATCCGGCGACCGGCGCCGCACGGGTGCTGCTCACCGAGACCAGCCCGCACTGGGTGGACCTGACCGACGACTTCAGGCCGCTGAAGGACGGCGGCTTCCTGTGGAGCTCGGAGCGGTCGGGCTTCCGGCACCTCTACCTCTACGACCGTGGCGGCAAGCTGGTTCGCCAGGTGACCCGCGGCGCCTGGCCGGTGGACCGGATCGAGGCGGTGGACGAGGCGTCCGGCATGGTGGTCTTCGCCGCCAACCGCGACCGGCCCAACGAGCGGCGGATCTGGCGGGTGAGCTACCGCAGGCCCGGCGAGCCGCAGGCGCTGACCCCGGCCGGCGGCTGGTGGACGGCCAGCGTCGGCAAGTCGGGGGCCTTCGTGGGGACCTACGCCGATCCGGTGACCCCGCCGCGCACGGGCCTCTACACCGCCGACGGCCGCTTCGTGCGCTGGATAGAGGAGAACCGGCTGGGCGCCGGCCATCCGTTCGCACCCTACGCCGGCCGCTTCGCGCCGACGCAGTACGGGACCATCAAGGCCGCCGACGGCCAGGACCTGGTCTGGTGGATGCGCGTTCCGCCCGGCTTCGACCCGGCGCGGAAATACCCGGTGATCGTGCAGGTCTATGGCGGCCCGGGCTCGGCGCGGACGCAGAAGACCTGGAGCGACCCCGAGGACCTGCTCTACCTGGAGGCCGGCTACGTCCTCTTCCGGCTGGACAATCGCGGCACGCCGAACCGCTCCGTGCCCTTCAAGACCGCCATCGACCGGCGCCTGGGCCAGGTGGAGGTCGAGGACCAGCTGGCCGGAGCCCGCTACCTGCAGACCCTGCCCTTCGTGGACGCCGCGCGGATCGGCGTCACCGGCTGGTCCTACGGCGGCTACATGACGCTTCTGCTGCTGACCGCGCCGGACAGCCCGTTCAAGGCGGGGGTCTCGGGCGCGCCGGTCACCGACTGGACGCTCTACGACACCCACTACACCGAGCGGTACATGGGCACGCCGGCGGACAACGCCGCCGGCTACGCGGCCTCGCAGGTGCTGCCGAGGCTCGGGCGGCTGAAGCCGGACTCGCTGCTGATCCTCCACGGCATGGCCGACGACAACGTCACCTTCGACCACACCACGCGCGTGCTCTACGCCCTCCAGGCGCAGGGCAAGCCGTTCGAGACCATGGTCTACCCCGGCCTGCGCCACCGCGGCGGCTGGACGCCCGCCAACCGGCTGCACCGGCTGCGGACGACCCTGGCCTTCTTCGACCGCAAGCTGAAATAGGTCCTTCCTCTCCCGCCGCGGAGCGGGGGGAGAGGGCGGGGTGAGGGCCGGCTCGTGAAGCAGGCTCGCACCGGATCGGTGGGCGAGGGCCCTCGGGGTGGCATCGGGTGCTGGGGAGGGGTCCCAGCCGCCCCTCACCCTACCCTCTCCCCTCGGGCTTCGCTCCGGGGGAGAGGAGATTTAGAGCCCGGCGCCCTCGTCTAGGCCCAGCATCAGGTTGAGGTTCTGCACCGCGGCGCCGGACGCCCCCTTGCCGAGGTTGTCCAGCTGGGCGGCCAGCCGGGCCTGACGGGCGTCGGCGGAGCCGAACACATAGAGCCGCATGCGGTTGGTGCCGTTCAGGGCCTCCGGGTCCAGCGCCGCCACATAGCCGCCGGCCCCCGCGCGGGTCTTCTGCAGCTCGGCGCATTCCGCGCCGCTGGCCACCTCCACGAAGCGCTCGCCGGCGTAGGCCGCCTCCAGCGCCACGTGCAGGTCGGCGGGGGACGGCCTGCCCGGCAGGGCCCACAGCTGCAGCGGCACGTCCACGAGCATGCCCTGGGCGTAGCGGCCGACCGCGGGCGCGAACAGCGGCGGGTGGGTGAGCCCCCCGTGCAGCTGCATCTCGGGCAGGTGCTTGTGGGCCAGCGTGAGGCCGTAGGTGCGGAAGGCGTCGTTCGTGCCGGCCGGCGCCTCAGCCTCGAACTCGGCGATCAGCCCCTTGCCGCCTCCGGAATAGCCGGAGATGGCGTTGACCGTCAGCGGGAAGTCGGGGGGGATGAGGCCCGCCTCCACCAGCGGCCGCACCAGGCCGATGAAGCCGGTGGGATAGCAGCCGGGGTTGGAGACCCGCAGCGACCGGCGGATCTGGTCGCGCTGGCCACGGTCCATCTCCGGGAAGCCGTAGGCCCAGCTCCGCGCCGTCCGGTGCGCCGTCGAGGCGTCCACCACCCGCACCCGGTTCGACGTGATCATGTCCACCGCCTCGACCGCCGCCTCGTCGGGCAGGCAGAGCACTACGGCGTCGACGCCGTTCAGCAGCTCGCGGCGGGCGTCCGGGTCCTTTCGGCGGGCCGGATCGATGGAGACGATCTCGAGGTCCCGGCGGCTCTCCAGCCGCTGGCGGATCTGCAGGCCGGTGGTGCCGGCTTCGCCGTCGATGAAGACCGTGTGGGCCATGGCGTGGACTCCCGGACAAAGAGAAAGGGCGCTCCGGTCTCCCGAAGCGCCCTCCAAACTCGTGCGAACTCCGCGCGAGACTTAGCGCTTCGAGAACTGGAAGCTGCGGCGGGCCTTGGCCTTGCCGTACTTCTTCCGCTCGACGACGCGCGGGTCGCGGGTCAGCAGGCCGTGCGGCTTCAGCACGGCGCGCAGGCCCGGCTCGTAGTAGGTCAGGGCCTTGGAGATGGCGTGACGCACGGCGCCGGCCTGGCCGGAGAGGCCCGAGCCTTCCACGGTGCAGATCACGTCGAACTGGCCGGCGCGGTCCGACAGCTCGAACGGCTGGGCGATCATCATGCGCAGCACGGGACGGGCGAAGTAGATCGCCTGGTCGCGGCCGTTGATGGTGATCTGGCCCTTGCCCGGCTTGATCCAGACGCGGGCGATGGCGTTCTTCCGCTTGCCGGTCGCATAGGAGCGCCCCTGGGCGTCGATCTTCGGCTCGCGGACGACGGCGTCTTCGCCGGCCTGGGTGCCGAGGCCCTTCAGGGCGTCGAAGCCGGTGGCTTCGGTCGTGTTGGCTTCGCTCATTACGCGCTCCGCACGTTCTTGGCGTTCAGGTCGGCGAACGCGATGGTCTCGGGGTTCTGCGCCTCATGCGGATGCTCGCCGCTGTTGTAGATGCGCAGGTGCGTCAGCTGCTTGCGGGCCAGCGGGCTTTCCTTCGGCAGCATGCGCTCGACGGCCTTCTCCAGCACGCGCTCGGGGTACTTGCCGCCGAGGATCTGGCCGGCGGTGCGCTGCTTCACGCCGCCCGGGTGGCCGGTGTGCCAGTAGAAGACCTTGTCGGTCAGCTTCTTGCCGGTGAACCGGACTTTGTCGGCGTTGATCACGACGACGTAGTCGCCGCAGTCGACGTGCGGGGTGTAGTCGGGCCGATGCTTGCCGCGAAGACGCATGGCGATGAACGAAGCCAGGCGGCCGACCACGGCGTCCTGGGCGTCGATCACGATCCACTTCTTCTCGACCTCGGCCGGCTTCAGCGAAGCCGTGGTGCTCTTCAGCATGAGGGTGCGATCCGTAAGTCTAAGTGCGCGGGACCGTTACGCGCCCCGACGTGAGGCGGGGCATATGCGGGAGGCGGCCGGCGTTGTCAACAGAGTGAAAAATCCCGCCCCGGCAAAAACATTAGTGAAATCCGCGCACTAGCCGCAGCGGTATCATCATACCGCGCTAAATGCGACGAACCCGCCAGGCGAACGCCACCGAAACGCAGAGGGTGATCGCCGCCAGCAGCTGGTGGGCGATGCCCAGGGAGATCGGCACCCGCGCCATCAGGGTCGCCACCCCGAGCGCCACCTGGGCCCAGACCGCGCCGGCTGTCGTCACCGCCAGCAGCTTGGTGTCCTGAGCCAGGTAGCGCGACCGCCAGGCGCTCCAGCCGACCAGCAGGGCGACGATCGCCACCACATAGGCGAACACCCGGTGATGGGCCTGCACCGCGCCCTGGCTGTGCGCCAGCGTCGCCCAGACGCCGCCCGCCAGGTAGTCCTCGGGCCAGAGCTTGCCCGCGAACAGCGGGAAGTCGTTGTAGACCAGGCCGGCGTCGTTGCCGGCCACCAGGGCGCCCAGCAGGATCTGCACGAAGATCAGGCCGGTGAGGACGAGGGCGCGGCGGCCCCAGGGGCTGGGCAGGGTCTGGCGCGCCCAGCCCGCCCAGGCGTCCAGCGCCGTCCAGACGAGCGCGCCCAGCAGGGCGAAGGCCAGGCCCAGGTGGACCATCAGCCGTTCCGGGGCCACCGACACCCGTTCGGAGAGGCCGCTGGCCACCATCCACCAGCCGATCGCGCCCTGCAGGCCCCCAAGGACGAACAGCAGCGCCAGGCGGATGTAGAGCCGGCTGGGGATCTGGCGGCGCAGGGCGAAGACCATGAACGGCACGAAGAAGGCCAGGCCCACGATGCGGCCCAGCAGCCGGTGGGACCACTCCCACCAGTAGATCTCCTTGAACTCGCCGAGGCTCATGCCGCGGTTGACCTGCTGGTACTGCGGGATCTCGCGGTACTCGGCGAACTCGCGCGCCCAGTCGGCGTCGGACAGCGGCGGGATCGCCCCGGTGACCGGCCGCCACTCGGTGATCGACAGGCCGGAGTCGGTCAGCCGCGTCGCCCCGCCCACCACCACCATGGCCAACACGAGGGCGGCCACGGCGAAGAGCCAGATGGCGACGGCTTGGGACCGGTCGGAACGCAGGAACGAGGTCATGGAGCGGAAATTGCGCCGCTTTCAGGCTGAACTTTGGCGCGCCCCCTAGCCGGAAACTCGGGTTCCGTCCACGGCCGCGGCCGGTTATGACCCCCGCCATGCTCGAAACCGCCCGCGCCCGGAAGCTCGTCGGCCTGTTCGCCCTGCTCGCGTTCATGATGGGCTACATCGCGCTGGTCGCGACGATCGGCGACCACATCCCGCGCCACTGGGCGGCCCAGCTGGTCTATTACGTGCTCGCCGGCGTGCTCTGGGGCGTGCCGGTCCTGCCCCTGTTCCGCTGGATGAACGCCGGCCGCTAGGCGCGACGCTTTGGGGATTGCCGCCCCGCCCCGGCCCTGCCTATAAGGCCCGCCTCGCCGACCGGCCTGCGGAGCGTAGCGCAGCCTGGTAGCGCACTTGACTGGGGGTCAAGGGGTCGCAGGTTCGAATCCTGTCGCTCCGACCATCGGCCGGCGGCGAGTTTTCCTCTTCAGGTCAGCCCTTCAGCAGGCCATCGAGCCGGGCCTTTAGGGCTTCCAGCTCGTCCAGCGTGCTGAGCAGGCCCGCGCGCGTCTCCGGAGCCAGGTCCGCAACCGGAGCCTCGGCATCCTCGGCCAAGGGCGTGTCGACGCCCTCCCCCTCGCCCGCCGCCATCAGCCGCTTCAGGCCGTGCTCCCGGTGCAGGCGCTGGACGCCCTTGATGGTGTAGCCCTCGTCGTGCAGCAGGCGGCGCACGCCCTTCAGAACGGCGATGTCCTGCGGCCGGTAGAACCGGCGCCCGCCGGCCCGCTTCATTGGGCGGATGAAGGAGAACTTGGTCTCCCAGAACCGCAGCACGTGCTGCGGCACGTTCAGCTCCTCGGCCGCCTCGGAGATCGTCCGAAAGGCTTCCGGGCTCTTGGCCATGGGGCCTAAGCCGTTCTCACTGCGACAGCGCGCGGTCGACGCGGGCCTTCATCACCTGCGACGCGCGGAAGCCGATGACGCGGCGGGGCTCAATGGCGGCCGGCTCGCCCGTCTTTGGATTGCGCCCCATCCGCGCGCGCTTGGCGCGGACCTGGAAGACGCCGAAGCCCGACAGCTTGACCTGCTCGCCCTGCTCGAGGGCCTGGCACATCAGCTCGAGCACCCGTTCGACCATCTCGCTGCAATCTTGGCGTGTGAGGCCCACCTCCTCGTGGACCGCCTCGCACAGGTCGGCCCGGGTCACCGTCGCGCCCTTCATTCGAACCCCGTTTCCTGCAGCGATGCTGTTCATGGCCTTTTGATAGTCTTGGTAGGTCAACGACTTCAAGGGCCAGATTATGTGACGCGGTTAAGGGCCGCCCTAGAGCCTCACCACGCAGGCGCCCCAGGTCAGCCCGCCGCCCATGGCTTCGAGCAGCAGGAGGTGCCCAGGTTGTATGCGGCCGTCCTCGACGGCGGCGTTCATGGCCAGGGGGATCGACGCCGCCGAGGTGTTGGCGTGGCGCATCACCGTGGTGACCACCTTGTCCTCGTCGATGCCGCACCGATGGGCGACACCCTGCAGGATCCGCAGGTTTGCCTGGTGCGGGATGAACCAGTCGACGCTCGAAACCTCGACGCCGGCGTCGGCGGCGGCCGCGTTGATGGCCTCGGAGATGTTCACCACGGCGTGGCGGAAAACCTGGTTGCCCTGCATCCGCAGGTGGCCGATGCGACCGTCGGTGGAAGCGCCGCCGTCCACGTAGAGCAGGTCCTGCTTGGTCCCGTCGCAGCGCAGGGCGAAGCCGATCAGCCCGCGGTCGTCGGGGGTCCCCTCGCCTTCCACCGGCTCCACCACGACCGCCCCGGCCCCGTCGCCGAACAGCACGCAGGTGCCGCGGTCGGTCCAGTCCATCAGCCGGGTCATGGCGTCGGCCCCGATCACCAGGGCGCACTTCGAGCGGCCGCGGGCGACGAAGCCGTCCGCCACCGACAGCGCATAGACGAAGCCCGAGCACACGGCCTGGACGTCGAAGGCGATGCCCACGGGACAGCCGAGCTTGCGCTGCACGATGGCGGCGGTGGCCGGGAAGGTCAGGTCGGGCGTGGTGGTGGCCACGACGATCAGGTCGACGTCCTCGGGCGTGCGGCCGGCGCGCTCCAGCGCCTGGCGGGCGGCGGCCACGGCGAGGTCGGACACCGGCTGGTCGTCTCGCACCTTGTGCCGCTGTTCGATGCCGGTCCGCTCGCGGATCCACTCGTCGGAGGTGTCGACAATCTTGGCCAGCTCGTCGTTGGTGACCACCTGCTCGGGCAGGTAGCCGCCGACGGCGGTGACGACGCTACGCAGGACCTTGGGCACTCACAGCTCCATCGGCGGCGGGCCCAGGGCTCGTCTCTGCGAGCGCGGCGGGCAGCCTCGTCATATTCCGTTCGATCTCGGCCGCGAAGTCGCTTTGGGCCAGATCGCGTGCGACACGGAGCGCCTCGGCCACGTCCTTGGCGGCCGCGCCGCCGTGGCACTTCAGCACGATGCCGTTCAGACCCAGCAGCGGCGCGGCGCCAGGCGGGCTCATGCGGTCGCGGAACTTGCGCAGGGAGCCCTGGGCGAGCAAGGCGCCGGCGCTGGCCAGGGGCGAGCCGGTGAGCGCGCCCTTGAGCTCGCCGTTCACGAAGCGGGCGACGCCCTCCATGGCCTTCAAGGCCACGTTGCCGGTGAAGCCGTCGGTGACCACGACGTCCACGACGCCCTTGGTGATGTCGTCGCCTTCCACGAACCCCTTGTAGGCCAGGTCCAGGCCGCCCTCGCGCAGCACGCGGTGCGCCTCGCGAACCTCCTCGTGGCCCTTCATGTCCTCGGAGCCGACGTTGAGAACGCCCACCGTCGGCTTGGCCGCCTTGTGCACGGCGCGGTGGTAGGCCTCGCCCATGATCGCGAACTCCACCAGCCGCTCGGCGTCGCAGTCGACGTTGGCGCCCACGTCCAGAAAGGTCGTGACGCCCCGCGGCGTCGGGATCCCGGCCACCAGCGCCGGCCGGTCGAGGTCGGCGCGCATGCGCAGGATCAGCTTGGAGATGGCCATGAGCGCGCCGGTGTTGCCGCAGGAGACGGCGGCGATCGCCTCGCCCTCGCGCACCGCTTCAACGGCGTTCCACATGGACGTGCCCTTGGCCCGGCGGAGCGCCTGGGCCGGCTTCTCGTCCATGGCCACGACCTTGTCGGTGTGGCGCACCTCGACCCGCTCGGCGAGGCCCTTGCACCGGGCGAGTTCAGCGCGCACCGCCGGCTCGTCCCCGTGCAGCAGGAAGCGCACGTTCGGCGGCAGCGCCTGGGCGGCCCTGGCGACGCCGGGCACCACCACGGGCGGCCCGTGGTCTCCGCCCATGGCGTCGATCGAAATCACCAGTGTTTGGGTCAAATGGCGCCTGGTCCCTGGGCCGCGCGGAATCGCTGCGAACGATACCGCCCGGCGTGTCTCCGTTGCAAACCGGACACCGGATTAGTCCTTGGTCTCTTTCAGCTTCTTCAACACCGCGAAGGGGGATTCCTCCTGAGTCGGCGGCGTGTACTCGAACTCGGCGCCCGGCTTGCGCGGGAAGGGATCCACCTCCAGCGCCAAGTGCTCCACCACATAGCCGGCCGCGTCGATGGCGTCCCCCGGCAGGACGTCCGGCGGATCCTCGGCGTCGGGGTCGAGCTCCACCTCGCCGCCTTCGTCGGCGGCCGCGTGCGGGCTGCCGGCGGGCACGACCCGCACGTGGATGTCGCCCGACAGCGGTTGTTCGAAGGGCTCCAGGGTGATCGAGCAGATCTGCTCCACCGTGGCCTCGAAGCGGCCGGTCACCTCGGCCCCGTCCAGCCAGGGCTTGACGGTGACCCGGGCGGTCAGCGCAGGCAGGCTCTCCAGGCGGAGGTCCTGGGCGACCTTGGCGCGCTGCGCCTCGTCGGGCCGGAACTCCAGGGTCACCGGGCCGCGGGCGACCTCGTGCAGGCGCACGGGCTTGGTCCAGTCGGCGCTCATGGGGCGCTCCAGGCGACGTCGGCGGCCAGCAGGCGCTCGATGGGTTGGGCGGCCAGCGCCTCGCGCTGGCGCACGGCGTAGCGCGCCAGCGCCGGGGCGTGCGCGGCGTCGCCGTCGGCGTAGACGGTGCGGGCGATCACCGCCTCCAGGTCGCCGTGGTCGGGCAGGCTCGCAAAGGCCGCCTGATAGTTCTTCACCCGGCCGAAGAAGGCCTCGCCCAGCCGGCGCATCTTCTTGCCCACCGACAGGTCGCCCACGCCCATCTCGCGCAGGGCGTCGTCCAGCGACTTCACGAAGGTGTCGAACACCGCCTGGGAGGTTTCGGCCGCCACCGGCCCCTCCCCCTGCAGCCGGTCGAGCAGCAGGATCACGTGGAGGCTGTAGGCCTCGAACCGGCCCTCGACGGTGTCGGGGACGCCGTACTCGCCGTAGAGGGCGGGCGCGCGCGACTGCGCCACCGCGCTGGCGTAGAGCGCCCGGCCCTTGTCGCGGGCGGGTCTTGGTCGGAACAGGCGCTGGAGCATGCGCGGCCTCGATTTCGCCCCAGGGGCGCGGCTAAAGCAGCCGTTGAACTAAGGGGCGGCGACGGATAGGTCAAAGCCTCGAACCAGGATTGGGTCCACACCGCACATGTTTCGCCGCGCCGCCTTCGCCGCCGTCGCCCTGGGTCTCCTGACCACGGCCGCCTGCGCGCCCATCACGACCTACTCGGGCTTCCAGGCCATCGAATCGGATCCGAAGGACGTGGCGATCGGCACGGACACCAAGTCCACGGTCCGCGCCAAGCTGGGCTCGCCGTCCACCACCTCGACCTTCGACCCGAACGTCTGGTTCTACATGAACCAGATCAAGCAGCGCGTGGCGTTCCGCAAGCCGCAGGTGACCGCCCGCAACGTGACGGCCATCACCTTCAACAAGGACACCGAGGTGGTCGAGAGCGTGAACCTCTACACGCTCAAGGACGGCAAGGTGATCGCCTACAACAACCGCGAAACCCCGACCCGCGGCCGCGAGATGACGGTGCTGGAGCAGCTGCTCGGCTCGGTCGGCCGCGGCGGCATGCTGCCCCGCGACGACGAGGGCGTCCCCGGCACTCGCCCGGGCGACCGCCGCTAGCGCCCGCGCGACCCCGCCTCACGGCCCTCAGGACCAAAGAGAACGCCCCGGAGATCGCTCTCCGGGGCGTTCGCCGTTTCAGGCTGCCACCGCCCCCGCGCGCCGGCGCGCGGGGGCGGCGCGGTCTAGCCGATCACCCCGTGGGCGAGCACTGCGAGCAGCAGCAGGGCCACGATGTTGGTGATCTTGATCATCGGGTTCACGGCGGGGCCCGCCGTGTCCTTGTAGGGGTCGCCGACGGTGTCGCCGGTGACCGCCGCCTTGTGGGCGTCGGACCCCTTACCGCCGAAGTGACCTTCCTCGATCAGCTTCTTGGCGTTGTCCCAGGCGCCGCCGCCGGAGGTCATCGAGATGGCCACGAAGAGGCCGGTCACGATGACGCCCATCAGCATGGCGCCCAGCGAGGCGAAGGCGTCAGCCTTGCCGGCGATGGCGTTGATCACGAAGAACAGCAGGATCGGCGAGACCACCGGCAGCAGCGATGGCACGATCATCTCGCGGATCGCCGAGCGGGTGAGGATGTCCACCGCACGGCCGTACTCCGGCTTCACCTCGCCGGTCATGATGCCCGGGTTCTCCCGGAACTGGCGGCGCACCTCGGCGACCACCGATTCCGCCGCCCGGCCGACCGCGGTCATGGACATGCCGCCGAACAGGAAGGGCAGCAGGCCGCCGAACAGCAGACCGACCACCACGTACGGGTTGGAGAGGTCGAACAGCACGTCGCCCAGGCCCTCGAAGAACGAGCCGGGCTCGGCGTTGGCCGAGAAGTACCGCAGGTCCTCGGTGTAGGCGGCGAACAGCACCAGCGCGCCGAGGCCCGCCGAGCCGATCGCATAGCCCTTGGTCACCGCCTTGGTGGTGTTGCCGACCGCGTCGAGGGCGTCGGTGGAGACGCGGACCTCGGGCGGCAGGCCCGCCATCTCGGCGATGCCCCCGGCGTTGTCGGTCACCGGGCCGAAGGCGTCGAGGGCGACGATGAAGCCGGCCAGCGACAGCATGGCGGTCGTGGCGATGGCGATGCCGAACAGGCCGGCGAGGCCATAGGTCACGATGATGCCGATGATGATCACCAGCGCCGGCAGGGCGGTGGACTCCAGGCTCATGGCGAGGCCCTGGATGACGTTGGTGCCGTGGCCGGAGACCGAGGCCTTGGCCACCGACTTCACCGGCCGGAAGCCGGTGCCGGTGTAGTATTCGGTGATCACGACGATGGCCGCGGTGACGGCCAGGCCGACCACGCTGCACCAGAACAGCTCCATGGCCCCGAAGGTCTCGCCGTCGGCCCGGGCGACGCTGTCGGGCGTCAGGCCGTTGATGACGAACCACAGGGCGACCAGCGAGGTCAGGCCGGTGACGACCAAGCCCTGGTAGAGCGCGCCCATGATGTTGCGGCTCTTGCCCAGCCGCACGAAGAAGGTGCCGATGATCGAGGTCACGATGCAGGCGGCGCAGATGGCCAGCGGCAGCAGCATCATGTTGCCGACCACGTCCGTGCCGCGGAAGAAGATCGCCGCCAGGACCATGGTGGCGACCGTGGTCACCGCATAGGTCTCGAACAGGTCGGCGGCCATGCCGGCGCAGTCGCCCACGTTGTCGCCCACGTTGTCGGCGATGGTGGCGGCGTTGCGCGGGTCATCCTCGGGGATGCCGGCCTCCACCTTGCCCACCATGTCGCCGCCGACGTCCGCGCCCTTGGTGAAGATCCCGCCGCCGAGGCGCGCGAAGATCGAGATCAGGGAGGCGCCGAAGCCGAGGGCGACGAGGCTGTCGACCACGTCGCGGCTGGTGGGATCGAGGTCGAGCACGCCCGTGAGGAAGGCGAAGTAGCCGGCGACGCCCAGCAGGGCGAGACCCGCGACCAGCATGCCGGTGACCGCGCCCGAGCGGAACGCCAGGGAGAGGCCCTTGTCGAGGCTCTCCGACGCGGCCTGGGCGGTGCGCACGTTGGCCCGCACCGAGATCAGCATTCCGGCGAAGCCCGCGAGCCCCGACAGGATCGCGCCGATGGCGAAGCCGACGGCCGCCAGCGGCCCGATCAGCAGGGCCACGATGATGAGGATGACGATGCCGACGATGGCGATCGTGGTGTATTGCCGCTTCAGGTAGGCCTGCGCCCCTTCCTGGATGGCGGCGGCGATCTCCTGCATGCGCGCCGAGCCGGCCGAAGCCTTCAGCAGCGCGCTGGTCTGCACCGCTGCGTAGAGGACAGCGAGCAGGCCGGCGATGATCACCAGCGTAAGCGTACTCATGTGTAGCGCACCCCTTTGCGTGTTGCGCGGAGGGGGACCTTGCCGGCGTGACCGTTGGGGCCCGCCGGGCTCTCCCTACCCCTGTGTTTCCCCTCGAACGGGGCGCGTCTTCTAAGCGGCGCCCCTGAACAGACGGCGGGACAGTGCCAAGGAAAGCCGGGCGGCGCAACGGGCGCGAGCAGCGCTCGGCGAACGCCCGTCAGACGGTGGGCGCGTTCTGGCGCGGCGCCGCGGGCCTGGGCGCCGACGCCCGGCCGCGCGGCGCCTGCGAGGTGACCACCACCGACTGCACCACGCCTGGACCGGCGATCCGCGCCGCGTCCTGCTTCAGCGAAGCGCTGAGCCGGACCGTGTCGATCTTCTGGTAGTCGTCCTTCAGCGTGAACGGCGTGCGGTGGCCCGCCCGCACCAGGGCGTCGCGGAAGTACGGCTCGCGGGCCCGCCACTGCGAGGTGTTGGCGCTCCCCGTCAGGTTGATGCGCACGTAGACGAAGACGTAGTTCACCAGGCGACCGTCCGCGACGATGGGCAGGCCCACCGGGGCGAGGTCGACGTACTGGCCCACCTCGACCTTCGCCTCCTTGGGCTTCTCCCCGCCGCCGGAGGCGACGGCCGGCCCGGCGGCGATCAGGACGAGGGCGGCGGTGACGGCGTGGCGCAGCATGCGTGAAGCCTGCCGCAATATGGTTGCCGCGCGGTTGAGACGGACCGGCGCGTGACCGGGCGACATAACGATGGTATTCCTCGCTTAGAAGATCCAGGGAGGATCCGGGGCCATGTCTCCCACCAGGCGTCAGGCGACGGCGGGCCTGTTCGCGGCGGCCGGCGCGGTCGCGCTCGGCGGGTCGGCGCGGGCCCAGGAGCCCGTGATCGAGGCCTCCGATGATCCCGGCGCGCCGCCGGTGGAGCTCGGCGCGGGCCAGACCCGCAACGAGCACCTGCTGGCGCCCGTCAGCATCAATGGCCACGGCCCCTATCACTTCCTGCTGGACACGGGAGCCAACGCCTCCTGCGTGTCGCACCGGCTGATGACCGAGCTCGCCCTCACCCCGGGTCCGCCGACCCGGGTGCACACCGTCGTCGGCGTGCGGACCCGGCCGAGCGTCCTTATCGACCGCCTGCAGGTCGGCCAGCGGGACCGGCGCAAGGTCAAGGCGCCCGCCCTGCCGATTCGCGGTTCGGAAGTGGACGGCGTGCTGGGGGTCGACTGGCTGAAGGGCCAGCGCCTGGTCCTCGACTTCAAGCGCAGCGCCATCGAGATCACCGCCAGCCGCGCCGAGCGCACCGAGACGGGCAGCGTCGTGGTTCCCGCCAAGCGGCGTCTGGGCCAGCTGACCATCGTCGACGCCGACCTGCGCGGCGAGCGGATCAGCGCGATGATCGATTCAGGCGCCCACGTCAGCCTCTGCAACGCCGCGCTGAGGCAGCTCGTGCTGGCCGCCGAGGCGAAGCAGGGCGTCGCCCAGCCGCCGCAGAAGGTGGAGCTGGAGACCCTGGCCGGCGAGCGGTTTGAGGGGCAGCTCTTCTACCTGCCGTTCCTGCGGCTGGGCGGGCTGCACCTGGGGAATGTGCCGGTGGTCTATGCCGACATGCACGTCTTCAAGGTCTGGGGCCTGGAGAGCACGCCCGCCCTGGTGCTCGGCATGGACCTCCTGAAGCAGTTCGACGCGGTCTCGCTCGACTTCGGCCGTTCGCGCGTGCGGTTCGACGTCTCGGAGACTCAGCGGCTGGCCGAAGCCTCCCGCAGCGCCGCGTCCTCGGTGCGGATCCGCACCCAAAGCACGGTGGCGTTCAGCGCCGAAAACGCGGCGGCGTAGGCGGGCAGGCCGAACACCAGCGGCAGGACGGCGATCTCCGCCACCACCACGGCGTAGTTGGGGTGCGGCAACAGCCGAAACGGACCTTTGGCCACCAAGGACTCACCGGGCAAGGTGATGATGCGCGTGGTCCAACGCTCGCCCAGGGTGGCGATAACCCAGACCCTCAGGGCCTGCAGCACGGCGAAGGCGGCCAGCCAGGCGAGGCTCGCCGGCCGGTCCCAGGCAAGCCACCACAGCCCCACCAGCCAGGCGGCGTGCAGGCCGACGATCAGCGGATAGTGCGAGGCGCCGCTCTCCACCCCGCCCCGGGCCAGCAGCCGCCGCGTGTTCCTCTGGGCCAGCGCCAGCTCGCCCAGCCGCTGCAGGGTGACAAAGGCCAGGATGGCGAGCGACAGGGTCATGCGGCGGCGAGCGTCACCGTGCTGGCCGTGAAGCCGGGGCCGAGGGCGGTGGCCACCGAGCGGCGCGGCAGGCCAGCCCGCCGTGCGCGGTCCAGAACGTAGAGCACCGTGGGCGCCGACATGTTGCCGTGGTCGGCCAGCACCGCCCGTTCGTGGTCCAGGGCCCCCTGGCCGAGATCGAGCGAGCCTTCCAGCGCCTCGATCACCTTCACCCCGCCGGGGTGGCAGACGAAGCGGTCCACGTCCTCGACGCCAAGCCCCTGCCCCGCCAGCATGGCGTCCATGGCCGGGCGCAGGTGCTGGCGGGCGAACGGCGGGATGGCGCGCGCGAAGATCACGCCCAGGCCCTGCGGGTCCACGCGCCAGCCCATGATGTCGAGGGTGTCGGGCCAGGTGTGCTCGGCGCTGGCCTCCACCTGCGCGAAGCCGTCGGCGCCGGCCTGCAGGACGCAGGCGGCCGCCCCGTCGCCGAACAGGGCCGTGGCCACGATGTCGGCCTTCGACGGCTCATCCATGCGGAACGACAGGGTGCAGAGCTCAACGGTGACGAACAGCACGCGGCAGCCCGGCTGGGCCGCCGCCAGGCGGGCCGCCAGGGCAAGCCCCGTCGCACCGCCCGCGCAGCCCAGGCCGAAGACCGGCACGCGGGCGGCGTCGGGCCGGAAGCCCAGAGCGCCCATGGCGCGGGCCTCGAGGCTCGGCGTGGCGATCCCGGTGGACGAGACCGTGACGATCACGTCGATGTCCGCGCCGGTCAGCCCCGCCTCGTCGAGCGCGGCGGCCGCGGCGCGGGTGAAGAGGTCCACCGCCGCTTCGGTGTAGGCGGCCGTCCGTTCGGGCCAGCCGCGCGGCTCCAGGTACCACTCCATCGGCATGGCCGCTTGCCGGCGGCGGATGCCGACGGTCTCGAACACGGGCGCCATGCGTTCGAACTGCGGGAAGCGGTCGAGGAACACCCCGCGCGCCGCTGCGGCCACGTCGGATTGCAGCAGCTCGTGCCGCGGCTCCGCCGTTGCGAGCGAGATCAGCCCCACGGGCCTTGGCATCGGACGGCCTCCCCGGCGCACACCGGCGCCGAAGCAGCAACCCTCCCGTGAGAACGTGGTTCCGCCCTATATCAAAGGTGACGCCAGCCGCCGTGGCCGATGTCAAGGAAGCGCCCGCCCATGCGGGTGGAGACCCCCTCCCCCACCGAGACCTCACCGATCACCGTGAAGCCAGCCGGCTTCGGCGCGTCGGCCGGCGCCGTGCAGATCACCTCGTAGTCGTCGCCCCCGGTGGCCAGGCGCACGAGCGCGGCCGTCGGGTCGGGCTGCGCCTCCAGCCAGGTGGCCGCGCCGCGCGACAGCGGGATCCGTTCCAGGTCGAGGGTCAGCCGCACGCCGCTGGCGCGAGCGATATGACGGGCGTCGGCCACCAGGCCGTCGGAGATGTCGGCCGCGGCCGTCGCATGCCGGCGCAGAGCCTGGCGCACGTCCAGCCTCGGCTGCGGCAGCTGATATCGGAACACCAGGTCCCCCTCGGGATCCTCGATCTCGCTCTTGAGGGCGGCGAGCCCGAGGACGCCATCGCCGATGGTGCCGGTGACCAGCACCAGGTCGCCGGGCCGGGCGCCCTTGCGCCGCACCATGCCGCCTTCGGGGACCCAGCCCATGGCCGTCAGGCTGGCCGTGAACGGACCGGTGGTGGAGACGGTGTCGCCGCCCAGCAGGTCGACCCCGAAGCCCTCGAGGTCCGCCGCCAGCCCCTTGGCGAAGCGCTCCCGGTCGCGCGGCTCGAAGCCCGTCGGCCAGCCCACCGCCAGGAAGCAGCCGAACGGCTCGGCCGCCTTGGCCGCCAGGTCCGACAGGTTCACCCGCAGGAGCTTGCGGGCCACCAGGTCCGGCGCCTCGCCATGCGGGAAGTGGACGCCTTCCACCAGGGCGTCCTTGGTGACCACCAGGTCGAAGCCGGGCCGCGCCGGGATCACCGCGGCGTCGTCGAGCAGGTCGAAGGCGCCGGCGGCGCCGTGGGTCAGCGGCCGGAAGAGCCGCTCGATCTCCCCGAACTCGTCAGCTCCGGACATCCTGGGCCACCGCGTCGAGGGCGCCGTTCACGAAGCCGGGCTCCGGCCCCTCGAAGAAGGACTTGGCGAGTTCCACGTACTCGTCGATGGCCACTTCGGTCGGCACGTCGGGCCGGTTCGCGAGCTCGAAGACGCCCGCCCGCAGGATGGCGCGGACCGTGGCGTCGAGCCGCTCGAGCCGCCAGCCCTGGGCGAGCCGCCGAGCGATGGCCGCGTCCACCCGCTTCTGCTCGGCGACGACGCCGCGGACGAGGTCGGCGAAGAAGGCCTCGTCCGCGCCGGCCAGCGTCATGTCCTCCACCCCGCGGTCGAAGCGGTGGTCGGAGAACTCGCGGATCACCGCCTCAGCCCCAGCCGACGAGAGCTCCATCTGGTAGAGCGCCTGCACCGCCGCCAGCCGGGCGACGGAGCGGGCTTGGCGCGGCGGGCTCATCGGCGGCCGCCCATCAGCTGCTGCTTCAGCTCGACCATGGTGAGGCAGGCGCGGGCCGCGCCGCCTCCCTTGTCGCCCTCGCTGATCCGGGCGCGCGCCCAGGCCTGCTCCTCGTCCTCGGTGGTGAGGATGCCGTTGCCGATGGCGAGGCGCTTGCCGACCGTCAGGTCCATGATCCCGCGGGCGCTCTCGTTCGAGACGATCTCGAAGTGGTAGGTCTCGCCGCGGATGACGGTTCCGAGCGCCACGTAGCCGTCGTAGTGCACGCCCTCGCGACCCCCCTCGGCGGCGAAGGCGATGGCCCCGGGAATCTCCAGGGCGCCCGGGACGGTGACGACGTCGTACTGCGCGCCGAACGCCTTGAGGGCGTCGGTCGCGCCCTCCAGCAGGGCGTCGGCCAGGTCGTCGTAGAAGCGCGCCTCCACGATCAGGATGCGGATCGGCTCGTCGCTCATCAGGGTCCCTTGCGAAGTTGGGAGGTCCCTTTAGGCCGTTTCGCGCCAGCGGGCGAGATAGCGCGCCAGCATATCGATCTCCAGATTGACGCGCGCTCCTGGGGCCAGCTGGCCGAGGGTTGTCACCTCCCAGGTGTGCGGGATCAGGTTCACCCCGAACACGTCGTCCTCCACCTCGTTCACCGTCAGGGACACCCCCTCGACGGTGATCGAGCCCTTTGGCGCGATGTAGCGGTGCAGCGGCCGCGGAACGCGGATGCGGACGCGGTGCGAGCCGCCCTCCTCCGACACTGAGACCACCTCGCCCACGCCGTCCACGTGACCGGAGACGATGTGCCCGCCCAGTTCGTCCCCGACGCGGGCGGCGCGCTCCAGGTTGACCCGCCGGCCCTCGGCCCAGTCGGCGAGCGTGGTCTTGTCGAGGGTCTCGCCCGACACCTCCACGGCGAACCACCCCTGGCCCTTCTCCACGACGGTCAGGCAGCAGCCCGCGTGGGCGATGGACGCGCCGATGTCGACCGTCGAAAGGTCGAACGCGGTCTCGATCTCGTACCGGCGGTCGCGGTTGGTCTCGCGCACGCTGCGGACGCGACCGACGTCGGTGACGATGCCCGTGAACATTCTAGATCCTCTCGTACCGCTCCCACAGGTCGTCGCCGACCTCACGGACCTCGACCCTGCGGAAATGGGGCGCGTCGGAAAGCCCGGCAATGGCCAGGGCGCCGACGCCCGGCCGCCCTTCGCCGCCGATCACGATCGGAGCCCGGAACCATTCGATGGCGTCCACCAGGCCGCAGCGCAGGAAGCTCGCCGCCACCTGGCCGCCGCCCTCGACGAACAGCCGCTGGAGACCCTCAGCCGCCAGGGTCTCGACAACCGTCTTCAGCTCGGGCCGGTCCTCGCCCACAGCCCGGACGTGCAGGACGCGCACGCCCAGCTCGACTAGCGCCGGATCGGGCTCGGTGGTCGCCACGACGTAGGTCGGGGTCTCGCGCGCTGTGGCGACCAGCTTGCACTCGGGCGACAGGCGCTGGCGGCTGTCCAGCACCACCCGCGCCGGCTGCGGCCCGTTGTAGCCCGGCGTGCGGACCGTCAGCTCAGGGTCGTCGGCGAGCGCCGTTTCCACGCCCACCAGCACCGCGTCATGCTCGGCCCTGAGGCGATGCACCTGCTCGCGGGCGGGCTGGCCGGTGATCCAGCGGCTCTGGCCCGAGGCGGTGGCGATGCGTCCGTCGAGCGACGTTGCGAGCTTCAGGGTGACGGACACGGCCTCAGCGCTCGTCCTGCTCGTTCAGCCCCTCCTCGCCCAGGAAGCGGGCGAAGTCGCCGGTCTCGCGGAAGTCGCGGTACACCGACGCGTAGCGGACATAGGCCACGTCATCGAGCTGCTTCAGCTGTTTCATGACCAGCTCCCCGATGGTGGAGGACGGCAGCTCGGTCTCGCCCATGCTCTCCAGCTGGCGCACGATGGTGGAGATCATCTTCTCCATCCGATCCGGCTCCACCGGCCGCTTGCGCAGCGCGATGGAGAGTGAGCGGGCGAGCTTGTCCCGGTCGAAGGGCGTGCGCCGCCCCGACCGCTTCAGGATGGTGATCTCGCGCAGCTGGACGCGCTCGAAGGTGGTGAAGCGTCCGGCGCACACCGGGCAGAGCCTGCGCCGCCGGATCGCCGCGCCGTCTTCCGACGGACGGCTGTCCTTCACCTGGGTTTCATCGTGGCTGCAGAACGGGCAACGCATATCTAGCCCCTTTCGCGGCCATCTACCCCAATTAGGAGTAGATGGGGAAGCGCCGCGTCAAGGCCACCACCTCGCTTCGCACCTTCTGTTCCACCGCCGTGTTGTCGGCGCCGGTGCCCAGGCCGTCGAGGACCTCGCCGATCCACTTGCCGACCTGCCGGAACTCGCCGGGCCCGAAGCCGCGGCTGGTGCCGGCCGGCGAGCCGACGCGCAGGCCCGAGGTCTGCATCGGCGGCAGGGGATCGCCGGGGATCGAGTTCTTGTTGGTGGTGATGCCCGCCCGCTCGAGCGCCACCTCGGCGTCGGCCCCCGACACGCCCTTCGGCGTCAGGTCGACCAGCATCAGGTGGCTGTCGGTGCCGTTCGAGACGATCTTGAAGCCGGCCTGCTGCAGGCTGTCGGCGAGCGCGCGGGCGTTTTCCACCACCTGCCGGGCGTAGAGCTTGAACTCCGGCTTGAGGGCCTCGCCGAACGCCACGGCCTTGGCCGCGATGACGTGCATGAGAGGTCCGCCCTGCAGGCCGGGGAAGACGGCGCTGTCGATCTTCTTCGCCAGCTTCTTGTCGTTCGTCATGATCATGCCGCCGCGCGGCCCGCGCAGGGTCTTGTGCGTCGTGGTGGTGACCACGTGGGCGTGCGGGAACGGGTTCGGATACTCGCCCGCCGCCACCAGGCCCGCGTAGTGGGCGATGTCGCACATCAGGATCGCACCGACGCTGTCGGCGATCTCGCGGAAGCGTGCGAAGTCGATATGCCGTGAATAGGCCGAGCCGCCGGCGATCACCACCTTGGGTTTGTGCTCGAGGGCCACGGCCGCGGCCTCGTCGTAGTCGATCAGGTGGTCCTGGGTGCGCACCCCGTAGGCCACCGGCCGGAACCACTTGCCCGACTG
The DNA here is from genome assembly GCF_036563385.1 of Phenylobacterium sp. Taxonomy (GTDB): domain Bacteria; phylum Pseudomonadota; class Alphaproteobacteria; order Caulobacterales; family Caulobacteraceae; genus Phenylobacterium. Next base: position 318,276 of record NZ_DATCML010000015.1, on the reverse strand, counting down.
GTTGACGCTCTTGCCGTGGGTCAGGTGGCCGCCGTGGTCCAGGTTCATGCCCATGAAGGTGTCGCCCGGCGCCATGGTCGCCATGAACACCGCTTGGTTCGCCTGGCTGCCCGAGTGCGGCTGGACGTTGACGTACTCGCATCCGAACAGTCGCTTCGCCCGCTCGATCGCCAGGCTCTCGGCCTCGTCCACCACCTCGCAGCCGCCGTAGTAGCGCTTGCCGGGATAGCCCTCGGCGTACTTGTTGGTGAGCACCGAGCCCTGCGCCTCCAGCACCGCCTTCGAGACGATGTTCTCGGAAGCGATCAGCTCGATCTGCTCCTGCTGCCGTGTCATTTCGCGCCCGACGATGGCGGCGATGTCGGGGTCGCCGGCGGCCAGCGATTGGGTGAAGAACTCGTCGGTGGTGGCTTGCGGAGCGTGCACGTTCAAGGGCGTCGCCTTTCGAGCGGGGAGAATCCAGGGCGGGCGGAGTGGGCTGTTTACTCCGAACGCCGCTCGCTTCCAACGCCGGAACCAAAGCCCCGCCTGCTGCGTTCCCAGCTAACCCGACGTGCATGTGCAAGGCGGCGTGGGGGGTGTGCTGCGTATGACAAGGGGGACTGAATGAGCGTTGGACCCGACCCCGACAGCCGCTCGGGCGAGGAAATTCTGCGTCTGGGGGCCGGTATCGTCGCCGCCTATGTCAGCCGTAACGCCGTCTCGGCCGAGGCGGTGCCCGACATCATCCGCACCGTGCACCAGACGCTGGAAGGCCTGACCCGCGGCGGCGCGGCGGCCCAGCCGCAGCCCGAGGAGCGGCCCAAGCCCGCCGTGCCGATCAGCCGCTCGGTCCAGCACGACTACATCGTCTGCCTCGAGGACGGTAAGCGCCTGAAGATGCTGAAGCGCTACCTCCGCTCCCGCTACAACATGAGCCCCGACGAATATCGCCGGCGCTGGGGCCTGCCCCCGGACTACCCGATGGTGGCGCCCGCCTACGCCGCGCGCCGTTCCGACTTCGCCAAACAGATCGGCCTTGGCCGTGGCGTCCGGAGGCGCAAATGACCCAGAAGCTTCGCGACGCCGAGCTGCGGCCGTTCTCCAAGAGCGGCTACGAAATCCTCGACGAAGACCTGCACACCCGCGGTGAGGTGGTGATCTGGTCGGTCAGCCCGCTGACGCCGCGGCTGGGCGATTTCTTCACCATCGAGAGCGAGGGCGCGGTCCACGAAGTGGCGGTGGAAGAGCTGACCACCTTCAAGGGCGGCTGGTCCGCCCGCTGCCGTCTCGAGCAGGCCTACTGATCGGCCCCTCGCCCCAGGCGGCGCGCCCGGACCCAATCTGGGTCTCCCGGCGCGCGCGCCGCAGTTGAATAGGGACGACCCGGCGTTATCTCTCAGTCTGCTTCGGCGAGCCGGTCCGGGTCTTGTGAGTACGGCGACGGCCTGATCAACCGTCCCACCCGGCAAACGCCGCCAAGCCAGCCAGAACAGCGCGCAGCGGTGTTGGACCCGCCTCGTCCCGCCTCGGGATGCCGCTTGTTCTGGCGATGGCCGATCTTCCGACCACAACCAGCTGTCATCCCGGTTTCGCGAAGCGAAGACCGGGACCTCTGACGGCCCTGGTCCAGAGGTTCACACAAGCATCGCCGCCGCGGCGCGCCGGCAGCGCCTCGCTGGAGGTCCCGGTCTTCGGCTGCGCCGAAACCGGGATGACAGCCTGAGCTGTGGCGCCGGACGGCCTAGGCCGCGACGCCGCCGACGCGCTTGATGTTGCAGTGGACCCAGAGGGTCTCGAGCGCATCAGCCAGCTTGTCCATCATCTCGTCGGTGTGGGCCGGAGACGGCGTGAACCGCAGCCGCTCCGTGCCGCGCGGCACCGTCGGGTAGTTGATCGGCTGGACATAGATCCCGTGCTCCTCGAGCAGGATGTCCGAGATCATCTTGCAGTGGACCGGGTCGCCCACCAGCACCGGCACGATGTGGCTGACGCTCGGCATGACCGGCAGACCGGCCTTGGTCAGGCGTGTCTTGAGGGTCGCCGCGCGCTCCTGGTGGGCCCGGCGGACCTCGTCGTGCTCCTTGAGGTAGCGGATCGAGGCCACCGCGCCGGCGGCGAGCGCCGGCGGCAGGGAGGTGGTGAAGATGAAGCCGTCGGCGTAGCTGCGGATGGCGTCGACGATCACCGCGTCGGCGGCGATGTAACCGCCCATGACGCCGAACGCCTTGCCCAGCGTGCCTTCGATGATGTCGATCTCGGCCATCAGGCCGTCGCGCTCGGCGACGCCGGCTCCGCGCGGGCCGTACATGCCGACCGCGTGGACCTCGTCGATGTAGGTCATGGCGCCGTACTTCTTGGCCAGGGCCACGGTGCCGGCGATGTCGGCGATGTCGCCGTCCATGGAGTAGACGCTTTCGAAGGCGATCAGCTTCGGCGCGTCGGGGTCCGCCTCGATCAGCAGCTGTTCCAGGTGCTCGAGGTCGTTGTGCCGGAAGACCTTGCGCTGCTCGCGCTTGCCGGCCCGGATCCCCGAGATCATCGAGTTGTGGTTCAGCTCGTCGGAGAAGACGATCAGCCCCGGCAGGATCTTGTAGAGCGTCGACAGGGACGCCTCGTTGGACACGTAGCCCGAGGTGAACAGCAGGGCGGCTTCCTTGCCGTGCAGGTCGGCGAGCTCGCGCTCCAGCTCCACGTGATAGTGGGTCGTGCCCGAGATGTTGCGGGTGCCGCCAGAGCCGGCGCCGGCTTCCTCGATGGCCTGGTGCATGGCGTCCAGGACCACGGGGTTCTGGCCCTGGCCAAGGTAGTCGTTGGAGCACCAGACGGTGATTTCGGCGGTCGTGCCGTCCGCGCGCGTCCAGGTGGCGTTCGGGAACTCCCCGCGGTGCCGCTTCAGGTCGGCGAACACCCGGTAACGGCCCTCGGCGCGGACCTTCTCCAGCGCGGTGCGGAACGCGTCTCTGTAATCCATCGACCTGCAATCCCGTCGGCCAAGCACATAGTGCGCCCACGGTCCCCTTGAATCTAGCCGCGCTTTTCGCATCGCGGGTTCCGGATGTCTACTCGGCGGGCCGGCCCGGGCATTGACCTGGGTCAAGTCCGCGCCCGTCCGTGGACGGCGATATCGAAGCCGCTCCTCTCGCGATCAAGGACACAGAACCTGCGGCGCGCTGACGCGCTTTAGGTCCGGACCCACCACAGCACAGCAGAGGCGTGACCTTGGCGACCGTGATCCGCATCTACCCTGAGGCCGGGGACGCCGGCATTGGTCCGCACCTCGAGTTCAACCTCTCGGATTTCGGCGGCCAGTTGCCCAACTGCGGCGACCTGATCATCAAGCCGCAAGGCCAGGGCGCGCCGGGCGACGAGGTCTGGGAGGTCTCCACCCGCTACTTCGATCCGGGCCCGGGCTTCGACGCCGGCGCCTGCCTGCATGTCCTGGTGCGCAGCCGGCCGATGTCGCCTTCCGAACGCGCCCTGCACCAGGGGCTCTCGCCGCCGCTCCGGTCTTGACCGGGGCCGCCACGGCGTCGTCTCTGCGCGGCGGGAGGACGGATCGAGATGCGCGGAAGCTGTCACTGCGGGCGGATCGCCTACACCCTGGATGAGACGCCGACCCAGGCGATCGAGTGCAACTGCTCCATCTGCCGCCGGCGCGGGAGCATCCTCGCCTTCGCAAAGCCGGAGGGCTTTCACCTGGAGACCTCCCGGGACGAGATCGCCGTCTACACCTGGAACACGGGCGTCATCCGCCACCAGTTCTGCCGGACCTGCGGCTGCGCGCCCTTCGCCGAGGGGCTCGGCCCGAACGGCCCGATGGTGGCGATCAACTTGCGCTGCGCCGAGGACCTGGACCTCTCGTCCGTGACCGTCACCGCGTTCGACGGCGCCCACCAGATCCCCGGACCGGCGGATCAGCCCTAGGCCACGCTGCGGCCGCGCAGCATCTCGAGGATGGCGCTGAAGTCCTTGCCGCCGCCCCCCAGGCGGTCGAACAGGGCGTAGAGCCCCTCGGCCGCGGCGCCCAGCGGCGCGGCCGCGCCGGCGCGGGCGGCGGCCTCCTGGGCGAGCTTGAGGTCCTTCAGCATCATGGCGGTGGCGAAGCCGCCCTCGTACCCGCGGTTGGAGGGCGCCGTCGGCACCGGCCCGGGCCAGGGGCAGTAGCTGGTCAGGCTCCAGCACTGGCCGGACGACTGGGAGCTGATCTCGAAGAACTTCGCCGGATCGAGCCCCAGCTTCTCCGCCAGCGCCAGGGCCTCGCAGACCCCGATCATCGAGATGCCCAGCACCATGTTGTTGCAGATCTTGGCCGCCTGCCCTGCGCCGTGGTCGCCGGCCCGGAACACGACCCGGGCCATGGGCGAGATGGCGTGTTCGATCGCCGGGTAGTCCGGCTCGTCGCAGCCGACCATGAAGGCCAGCGTCCCGGCCTCGGCCGCCGCCGTGCCGCCGGAGACCGGGGCGTCGGCGAAGCGGAAGCCGGCCTCGCGGGCCTGGGCCGCCACGGCCCGGGCGCTGTCCACATCGATGGTGGAGCAGTCGATCAGCAGGGCGCCCTTCGGGGCGTGGGGGAACACCTGCTCGGCGTAGACCTGCCGCACGTGCGGGCCGGCCGGCAGCATGGTGATCACCACCTCGGCCTCACGCACCGCTTCCACGACCGACCCGGCGGCCGAGCAGCCGGCGGCGACGGCCTTGTCCACCGCCGCGGGGCTGAGGTCGAAGGCGCTCACGACCCGCCCGTCCTTCGCCTGGTTGGCGGCCATGCCGCCGCCCATGTTGCCGAGGCCGATGAAGGCGATGCGGGTCATGAGAACCTCTGACGCTGGAATGACTTACTTGGGTTTGCGGAACTTGTAGACGAACTGGTCCGTATGACCGCGCAGGGCCGGGTCGAACACCCCCTTGCTGCGGTCGTCCGCCGGGTTGGCGAGCGCCTTGCTCTCGCCCTCGAAGCGGAACCCCGCCGCTTCCAGATTGCGGCGCACGGCGGCCGGATCGATCCGGTGGAGGGTGTTGGCCGTCTCGGCCACCGGGGCCCCGGCCCTGGCCGCGTGGTCGAGGATGATCAGCACGCCGCCCGGCTTCACGGCGTTGAAGATCGCCTTGTCCACGGCGGGGACGTCGAGGTTGAAGCGGGTCAGGTAGAGGTCGTGGTAGTTCTGCGAGGTCCAGAACACATCCACCGGCTCAGGCAGGCTGAAGCTGCCGATCCCCGTCTGCACCAGCTTGATGTTGCCGTAGGCCGGATCCGCGGCGATGGCGGCGATCGGCGGCGGGCTGGCGGCGTTGGCCGGCGGCGGGTTGGTGACCGCGTAGACCACGCCCTTCGGACCCACCGCCTTGGCGAAGATGCGGGTGAAGTAGCCGCCGCCGGGGATGAAGTCCGCCACCCTATGGCCGGCCTTCACCCCTGCGAACTCCAGCATCTCGGCAGGCTTGCGATCGGCGTCGCGCCGGGTGTCGGCCTCGGGCCGGGCCTTGTCGGCGACGGCGGCGGCGACGTGCTTGCCGGGTTTGGCCTCGGCCACGCCGGCGGAGAGCGCCAGCGCCGCGCAGGCTGCGAGCAGCAGCTTGGTGTTCATGTTGCAACCTCCCAGGGCGGCCGGCCGGCCGCCATGCGGTCAAGGTAGAGGGGTCCAGGCCTCACCGGAAGGCAGGGGCGCGAAGATCTCGTCCAGCATGGCCTCCGTGACGCCCTCCACCGTGGCGGGCTCCCATCGCGGCTGGTTGTCCTTCTCCACGATGACCGCCCGCACGCCTTCCAGGAAGTCGTGCCGCTGCACCACCCGCGCGCCGATCCGGTATTCCAGCGCCATGTTCTCGGCGAACGACCGGGCCGCCCCGCCCAGCTTCAGCTGCCGGAAGGCGACCTTCATGGTCTGCGGCGACTTGGTCCCCATGACGGCCAGCTGCTCGCGCGCCCAGTCGCTGTCCTCGGCCCGCAGGGCGGCGAGGATCGCCTCCACCGAGCCCAGGCCGAAGATGCGCTTGATCTCGTCCTGGTGGGCGGCGAGCGGCGGCCGGCCGGGTTCGCCCTCGAGTTCGGTGAGCAGGGTCTCCATGGCGGCCGGGTCGGCGACCACCCCGGCCTTGAACCGCTCGACGTCCTTGCTCTCCAGATAGTCGGTGGCCACCCCCACCAGCTCGCAGTCGGCGGCCTTGATCCGGGCGCCGGTGAGCGCCAGCCACAGGCCGATGTGGTCCGGCATCCGCGGCAGGTACCAGCCGCCGCCCACGTCGGGGAACAGGCCGATGCCGGTCTCGGGCATGGCGAACACCGTCCGCTCGGTGGCGATCCGGAAGCGGCAGGGCCGCGACAGGCCCACGCCGCCGCCCATGGTCACCCCGTCCATCACCGCCACCGTGTATTTGGGGTAGTGGAACAGCAGGTGGTTCAGCCGGTATTCGGTGTGGAAGAACTCGCGGGCGGCCGCCCCGTCCCCCGCCCCGCTCTCGGCCAGCATGCGGATGTCGCCGCCGGCGCAGAAGCCGCGCTCGCCCGCGTGGTCGATCAGCACCAGCTTCACCGCCGGCTCGTCGCGCCAGGCCGCCAGCGCCTCGATCATCAGCCGGCACATGTTCGTCGTCAGCGCGTGCAGGGCCTTCGGGCGGTTCAGGGTGATCCGGCCGACGCCGTTCTCGATCCGCGTGAGGACTTCGGGCTCTTCGCTCATTGCCTAAGCAGCTCCCGCGCGGTGATCACGCGCATGATCTCGTTGGTGCCTTCAAGGATCTGGTGGACCCGCAGGTCGCGCACGATGCGCTCCAGCGGGAAGTCGCGCAGGTAGCCATAGCCGCCGTGCAGCTGGAGCGCCTGGTTGGCCACCTCGAACCCGGCGTCGGTGGCGAACCGCTTGGCCATGGCGCAATAGCGCGTGGCGTTGGGGTCGCGCTTGTCCAGGGCGTCGGCCGCCCGGCGGACCATCAGCCGCGCCGCCTCCAGCTCGGTGGCCATGTCCGCGAGCCGCCACTGCAGGCCCTGGAAGTCCTTCAGCGGGCTGCCGAACTGCTTGCGGGTCTCGAGGTGCGCCTTGGCGGTGTCCAGCGCCAGCCCGGCGCCGCCCAGGCTGCACGAGGCGATATTGATCCGCCCGCCGTCCAGGCCGGCCATGGCGAAGCGGAATCCCTCGCCCTCCTGGCCGATGCGGTTGGCCTCCGGCACCCGGCAGTCGTCGAAGTTCACCTGGGCGGTCGGCTGGGCGTTCCAGCCCATCTTGCGCTCCTGCGCCCCGAAGGACAGGCCGGCGGAGCCCTTCTCCACCACGAAGGCTGAGACGCCCTTGGGGCCCGGCCCGCCTGTCCGGGCCATCACCACATAGACGTCCGAGGTCCCCGCCCCCGAGATGAAAGCCTTGGAGCCGTTCAGCACATAGGCGTCGCCGTCCTTGCGCGCCGTCGTCTGCAGGGCCGCGGCGTCCGAGCCGGAGCCTGGCTCGGTGAGGCAGTAGGAGGCGATCAGCTCCATGGTGGTGAGCCGCGGGAGGTACCTGCGCCGCAGCTCGTCCGCACCGAAGCGGTCGATCATCCAGGCGGCCATGTTGTGGATCGAGATGAACGCCGCCGTGGCCACGTCGCCGTAGCTCAGCTGTTCGAAGACGATGGAGGCGTCCAGGCGGGTGAGGCCCGAGCCGCCGACGTCCTCCTGGACGTAGAGGCCGGCGAATCCCAGCTCGGCCGCCTTGCGCAGGACATCGACCGGAAAGTGCTTTTCCTCGTCCCAACGGGCGGAGTGGGGGGCGAGCTCTTCTGCGGCAAAGGCGCGCGCGGCGTCCTCGATCGCCCTCTGATCGTCGGTGAGGCTGAAGTCCATGATGTCGGGGTTCGATTGACGGGATTGAGGAATTCGCGCCAGTGACGCACCCTGTCAACATCGGACCGGTTGGCTTTGGGGGGCCACCATGACGACGGACTACCTCGCCGCCCCCGCGGGCGACAATTCGCAGAACCTGGCCATGTTGGGCTACGCGCTGCTGTTCGCCTCGATTTTCTTCGCCGGCTTCCCGGCGTTGATCGCGGTGGTGATCGCCTATTCGCAACGCGGCGCCGCGCGCTGCATGGTCAGCAGCCACTTCGCCTTCCAGATTCGCATCTTCTGGGTGGCCTTCGTCCTCAGCCTGGCCGCGGCGGGCTGCGCCCTGGCCGGGGTCATCGGCGGCCTGGGCGAGGTGCTCAGCATGGCCAGCATCACCGGCTGGGAGCACCTGGAGACGCTGCAGATCCAGCTGCAGGACATCACCATCGGCGCCCGGGTCATCGCGCTCCTGGCGCTCGCCGTGCTGCTGGGCTTCCTGTCCAGCCTGTGGCTGCTGATCGCGCCCGCCATCGGCTTCATCCGGCTTGCGTCCGAGCGCGGCATGGGCGACAGCGCGGCGGCATGAGCCCCGCCCCCCTCGCCGCCTATCCCGCCCTCCGTCTTCGCCGCCTGCGCCAGGCCGACTGGGTCCGCCGCCTGGTCCGCGAGACGGTGCTCACGCCGGCCGACCTGATCTGGTCCATGGTGGTGCATGAGGGCGAGGGCGAGGTCCCGGTGGGCTCGATGCCGGGCGTGGCCCGCCTGTCGGTGAAGGGCGCCGCCGCCGCCGCGAAGGAGGCCCGGGCGCTGGGCATTCCCGCCATCGCCGTCTTCCCGCACATCGACGGCGCCAAGAAGGACGCCCTAGGCACGCTGGCTCACGATCCGAACGGCCTCGTCTGCAACGCCGTCAAGGCGATGAAGGACGCCGCCCCTGAGGTAGGGATCATGTGCGACGTGGCCCTCGACCCCTTCACGGACCACGGCCACGATGGCCTGGTGGAAGGCGGCCGGATCCTCAACGACGCCACCATCGAGCGGCTCGTCATGCAGGGCCTCGTCCAGGCCAAGGCCGGTTGCGACATCCTCGCCCCTTCCGACATGATGGACGGCCGCTGTGGCGCGCTGCGCACGGCGCTCGAGGCCGAGGGCCTGCAGGACGTGATGATCATGTCCTACGCCGCCAAGTACGCTTCGGCCTTTTACGGCCCCTACCGGGAGGCCATCGGCTCAGGAAAGCTCGGCACGGGCTCGGTGGACAACCCCGGCGACAAGAAGACCTATCAGATGGACCCGGCGAACACCGAGGAGGCCCTGCGCGAGGTCGCCCTCGATATCGCCGAGGGGGCGGACATGGTCATGGTGAAGCCCGGCCTGCCCTACCTCGACATCGTCCGCCGCGTGGTCGACGAGTTCCGCCTGCCGACCTTCGCCTTCCAGGTCTCGGGCGAGTACGCCATGCTCATGGCCGCCGCCCAGAACGGCTGGCTCGACGAGGAGCGCGCCATCCTCGAGAGCCTGGGCGCCTTCAAGCGCGCCGGCGCCGCCGGGATCATCAGCTACTTCGCGCCCCGCGCTGCGCGCCTGCTCGGCGCATGACCATCGAGCCGCGGAAACCCGCCCTGCCTCACCCCATCACCGCTCTTCCCGGCGAAAGCCGGGATGAGCGGATTTTGGCCTAGGACCTCAGCCAGCCCTCCAGGATGGCGTTGACCCGCTCGGGCGCTTCCTGCTGCACCCAGTGGGAGACGCCGGGCAGGCGCTCGATGCGAAGGTCACGAACGAACGCCTCCGTCCCCTCGAGCGTCTCGAGCCCCAGTGCGGCGTCCTCCTCGCCCCAGACAATCAGCGTCGGGGTCTCGATCGCCGGCCACTGGCGATCCTGCACGCGATAGCGCACCGCCGCCCGGTACCAGTTGATCATCGCCCGCATGGCGCCCGGCCGGAGCGCATTGGCGGCGTAGCGGTCGAGGACCTCGTCGGGGAAGCGGCTCTTGTCCACCGCCATGCCGTGGAAGGCCCGGCGGATCGCCTGCGCCCTGCGCGCGGTCATCATCCGCTCCGGCAGCCAGGGGAGCTGGAAGAAGGCCACGTACCACGACCGCTTGCGCTGCGCCGGGGAGGTGCGGATCACGCGGGCGAACACCGCCGGGTGCGGCACGTTCATGATCACCAGCTGCTTCAGCGGCCGTACGCGGTCGGCGGCGAAGGTCCAGGCGACCAGTGCGCCCCAGTCGTGCGCCAGCAGGGTGACCTCCCTGGCGCCGCTGGCGTCGATCAGGGCGGCGACATCGTCCACCAGCCGGTCGATCCGATAGCTCGCCACGTCCTGCGGCCGGGGCGTGGTGTCGCCATAGCCCCGCAGGTCCGGCGCCCACGCGCGGTAACCCAGGCCCGCCAGCAGCGGCATCTGGTGGCGCCAGGAATAGCGGCTCTCCGGAAAGCCGTGCAGGCACAACGCCAGCCGATCCCCCTGCCCCGCCTCGTCCACGGCGAACCGGAAGCCGTTCGCCTCGACCGTGCGGGTGGTGATCATGCGGGCCTCCTAGATCACGAAGTAGGCGCTGGGCTCCTCCGACCCGGGCAGGTTGATCATCTGGACGAAGCGGAAGCCAAGCTTTTCCAGCACCCGCTGCGAGGCGGTGTTGGTGGGCGTGGTGATGGCGGCCAGCTTGGTCAGTCCCATGGTCTCGCGGGCGTGGCGCAGGACCGCCGCGGCGGCCTCGGTGGCGTAGCCCTGGCCCGAGTGCCGAGCCAGGAAGGCGTAGCCGATGTCGGGGGAGTCCAGGCCGTCGCGGCCGACGACGACGCCGCACATGCCAAGCGGCTGGCCCGCCGCGTCGCGGACCACGAACCAGGGGCTCTTCGAAAAGCGCTCCTCGATGTAGGCGCGCGCCCCGTCGAGGGTGCGCACGCCCCGGTCGCCGATGTTGGCGATCCAGCCCGGATCGTTCAGCAGCTCGAGCACGAAGCCCGCGTCGTCGGCGACCGGCGGCGTCAGCGTGAGGCGTTCGGTCCTCAACGCGGCGGCTCCAGCCGCGCCACCAGGCTGGAGGTGTCCCAGCGGCTTCCCCCAAGCGCCTGCACCTCGCCGTAGAAGCCATCCACCAGCGCCGTCATATCGAGCTTGGCGCCGTTGCGGCCGGCCTCCTCCAGCACCAAGCCCAGATCCTTCCGCATCCAGTCCACGGCGAAGCCGAAGTCGAACTTGCCCTCCGCCATGGTCTTCCAGCGGTTGTCCATCTGCCAGGACTGGGCGGCGCCCTTGGAGATCGCCTCATAGACGTCCTGCGGCTCCAGCCCCGCCCGCTTGGCGAAGTGCAGCGCCTCGGCCAGCCCCTGGACCACGCCGGCGATGCAGATCTGGTTGCACATCTTGGTCAGTTGGCCGGCCCCGGCCTCGCCCATTAGGCGGATCGCCTTCGTATAGGGGCCGACGACCGGCTGGATGCGGGCGAAGGCCTCGGCCGCGCCGCCGCACATGATGGTCAGCTGGCCGTTCTCCGCGCCGGCCTGGCCGCCGGACACCGGGGCGTCCACGAAGCCCACGCTGCGCTCGGCGGCCTTGGCCGCCATCTCGCGCGCCACCGCGGCGGACGCCGTGGTGTGGTCGACGATGATCGCGCCGGGCGCCAGCGCCGGCAACGCCTCGCCGACCACCTGGCGGACGTCGTCGTCGGCGCCCACGCAGAGCAGGAAGACCTCGGCGCCGCTCGCCGCCTCGGCCACGGTGGGCGCCGAGCGGCCGCCGTAGGTCTCCACCCAGCGGGCGGCCTTGTCGGGGCTGCGGTTGTAGACGGTGACCTCATGGCCGGCCCGGGCCAGGTGTCCCGCCATGGGGAAGCCCATCACCCCCAGGCCCGCGAACGCGACCTTCATCCCCTCGCACTCTCCGTAACCTTAGCCGCATCTTAACTGGCGGCCTTCACCTTGCTCCCCCTGTAACAGGCCCAGGTGGGGTGAGCCATGGCGGGTATGGGCGACCAGCCGATCGTCATCAAAAAGGTCAAGAAGGGGGGCGGACACGGCCACCACGGCGGCGCGTGGAAGGTCGCCTACGCCGACTTCGTGACCGCCATGATGGCCTTCTTCCTGCTGATGTGGCTGATCAACACCACCAGCCCCGAGCAGAAGCGCGGCATCGCCGACTACTTCGCGCCGGCCAGCGTGTCGGAGACCACCTCCGGCTCCGGCGGCATCCTGGGCGGCACGGCGCTGGGCGACGACGGCGCCAAGAGCGAAGGCTCCATGCCGATCATCGAGGCGCTGTCGCCCGAGAGCCCGAACCCCGACAACGGCAAGACCAGCGACGAGGGCTCCCCCGCCTCCGCCGACGAACTGACCACGGACGCCCTCCGCGACGCCCTGCAGAAGCGCGAGGAAGCCGCCTTCCAGTCGGCCGCCATGTCGCTGCGCCAGGCGCTCCAGGACATGCCCGAGCTCACGGAGCTGTCGAAGAACATCATCATCGACCAGACCCCCGAGGGCCTGCGCATCCAGCTGGTCGACCAGGAGGGGCGCTCGATGTTCAACCAGGGCTCCGCCCAGCTGAACGGCCGGGCGCAGCTGCTGCTGCGGGCCGTGTCGAAGGTGGTCAACCAGCTGCCCAACCGGGTGAACATCTACGGCCACACCAGCGCCAACGCCAACGGCGCCAAGGCGGAGGGGGACTGGAGCCTGTCGGCGGCCCGCGCGGACTCCGCCCGCCGGATCCTGCAGGGCTCAGGCGTCGATCCCGATCGCATCTACCAGGTGGCCGGGCGGGCCACGTCCGAGCCGCTCTACCCAGACGATCCCACGCTGCCCGGCAACCGTCGCATCGCCATCGTGTTGTTGCGTGAGGCGCCGGTCCTGCCGCCGGACCGCGGCCTTTAGCGCAGGCGCCTTGCGCTGGAGGCCCGCATGACGCCTAAATGGTTTCAGGCGCAGAGTTTTGGGGCAAGCGCAGGTCCGTGACGCAGCATTTCCCGACCCGACAGCTCAGGTTCTTCCTGACCGCGCCATCGCCCTGCCCCTATCTGCCCGAGCGGTTCGAACGGAAGGTGTTCGCCCACCTGCCCCTGTCGGACGGCGCCTCGGTCAACGACAGCCTGACCCAGGTGGGCTTCCGGCGCAGCCAGAACATCGCCTACCGCCCGGCTTGCGAGGCCTGCGCGGCGTGCGTCTCGGCGCGCATCCCGGCCGGCGACTACGTCTTCTCCCGCTCGGAGCGGAAGACGCTGTCGCGCAACGACGATCTCGAGCGCCACCTAGTGGAGGCCGAGGCCACGATGGAGCAGTTCGACCTGCTTCGCCGCTACCTCACCGCCCGCCACGCCGACGGCGGCATGGCCGAGATGACCTGGCCTGACTACGTGGCCATGGTCGAGGACACCGCTGTCCGCACCCACATCATCGAATACCGCACCCGCTCCCGGGATGGCGGCCCCGGCGACCTGATCGCCTGTGCGCTCGTGGACCTCATGAGCGACGGCCTGTCGCTGGTCTACAGCTTCTACGATCCCACCATGGCGCGCCGCAGCCTGGGCTCGTTCATGATCCTGGACCACGTGATCCAGGCCGGCCTGACCAGCCTGCCCTACGTCTACCTGGGCTACTGGGTGAGGGGTTCGGAGAAGATGGACTACAAGGTCCGCTTCACGCCCATCGAGCTGCTGAAGCCCGAGGGCTGGACGCTGCTGGCGGCGCGGGACATCAAGAGCGCCGGCAAGGCGGCCTGAGGCGCGCCTGTGTGACACGGGGATCGTTTCCCGGCCCCGCTGGCGGCCGCTCGCCGCCGCCGCTAGAACGCCGGCCGTGATCTCCGCAGCAGGACATGCGCATGGCGCGACAGCTCCGGCTGAGCCTTAGCGGCCCCACCTCCTACGCCCGTGACGCCTTCGTCCACGGGGACTCCAACCGTGAGGCCCGGCGCGCGGTGGAGGGTTGGCCGGCGTGGCACGGCGGCTGCCTCGTGCTGGCTGGGCCCGAAGGAGTCGGCAAGACCCACCTCGCGCGCGCCTGGGCCGACACGGCGGGCGCCGTCGTCCTCGACCGCTCGGCCCCGGAGGTGGACGCCGCCCGCGGCCGGCCCGTGCTGCTGGAGGACGTGGACCGGGGCGTGCCGGACGAGGCCCTGTTCCACCTGATCAACCTGGCGGCCCAGCCCGGCGGCGGCTTGCTGATGACGGCGCGCACGGCGCCCGCCGCCTGGCCCGCCGCCCTGCCCGACCTGCGCTCGCGCCTCAACGCCCTGCCCGTCGCCGAGATCGAGCCTCCCTGTGACCGGGTGCTGGAGGGGGTGCTGGAGAAATTCTTCCGGGAGAGGAGTATCCGCCCCCCCAAGGAGGTCTACGCCTATCTGCTCCGGCGCATGGAGCGGTCGATCCCGGGCGCGCGAGAGATCGTCCGCAGGCTCGACGAGGGCATCGACGGCGAACTTCGGCCGATCTCACGGGTTCTCGCCCGGGAGATCCTGGACGGCGATAATCAGAATTTAGACCTTTTCGAGTGATGACTTGCGGGTGTCACAGGCGAGGTCCAGATACGCTTGACCGCCTGGGACTGTCCGGAGCCGTCACGAGATGAGCCTTGCCGCGCCGATCGCCTCGAACCCCGCGACCGAGGCCGTGCGCGACCGTCTGGACTGGAACGAGGAGCTGGCCAGCTCGCCCGCCCGCTTCTTCAACCGTGAGCTCTCCTGGCTGGCGTTCAACCGCCGGGTGCTCGCCGAGAGCCAGAACCCGCGTCATCCGCTGCTGGAGCAGCTGAGATTCCTGGCCATCAGCGCCAGCAACCTCGACGAATTCTACATGGTCCGGGTGGCGGGCCTTAAGGCGCAGGTCCGCGAGGCCGTGCGAGTGGTCAGCCAGGACGGCCTGACCCCGGCCGAGCAGCTGGAACGCATCAACGCCGAGGCCGCCGACCTGATGGCTGACCAGCAGACCCGGTGGGCCGAGCTGCGCGACGGCCTGGCTCGGGAAGGCCTGCAGGTGGCGGTGATGGGCGACGTCACCGAGCCCGAGAAGGCGGCGCTGGAAGAGGCCTTCCTGGGTCAGCTGTTCCCGGTGCTGACGCCGATGGCCATCGATCCGGCCCACCCCTTCCCCTTCATCCCGAACCTGGCGTTCTCGCTGGTGCTGAAGCTGAAGCGGCTGTCCGACGGGCGGCTGCTCTACGCCCTGGTGCCGATCCCGGCCCAGGTGGCCAGGTTCTGGGAGATCTCGTCGCGCGGCCGCGGCCGCAAGGTGGAGCGGCGGGTGATTGCGCTGGAGAGCCTGGTCGCCCTCTTCCTCGACCACCTGTTCCCGGGCTGCGAGACCCTCGGCATGGGCGTGTTCCGGCTGATCCGCGACAGCGACGTGGAGATCGAGGAAGAAGCCGAGGACCTGGTCCGCGAGTTCGAGGCGGCGCTGAAGCAGCGGCGCATGGGCTCGGTGGTCCGCGTCGAGGTCGAGGCCGCCATGCCCGAAGAGCTGCGCGGCTTCATCTGCGAGAACCTGCACGCCCAGTCGGACGACATCGTGCTCATCGACGGGCTGCTGGGGCTGAACGAGCTGTCCCAGCTGATCCCCCGGGACCGCCCCGACCTGAAGTTCAAGCCGTTCGAGCCGCGCTTCCCCGAGCGCATCCGCGACCACGGCGGCGACTGCTTTGCGGCGATCCGCGAGAAGGACATCCTGGTCCACCACCCGTTCGAGAGCTTCGACGTGGTGGTCCAGTTCCTGCGGCAGGCGGCGCGGGACCCGAACGTGCTGGCGATCAAGCAGACCCTCTACCGGACCTCGTCCGACAGCCCGGTCGTCGCCGCCCTGATTGACGCCGCCGAAAACGGCAAGAACGTCACCGCTCTGGTGGAGATCAAGGCCCGGTTCGACGAGGCCGCGAACCTGAAGTGGGCGCGTGACCTGGAGCGCGCCGGGGTCCACGTCGTCTTTGGCTTCGTGGAATACAAGACCCACGCCAAGCTCTCGATGGTCGTGCGCAAGGAGGGCGACGGCCTGCGCACCTACTGCCACTTCGGGACCGGCAACTACCACCCGATCACCGCGCGCAGCTACACCGACCTGTCGCTGTTCACCACTGACCCGGCCCTGGGTCGCGACTCCGCCCGGCTGTTCAACTATGTCACCGGCTACGCCCGGCCCGAGCGGCTGGAGAAGCTGTCGTTCTCGCCGGTCACCATGAAGCGCGACCTGCTGGCCCTGATCGGCGCCGAGGTGGAGAACGCCCGCACCGGAAAGCCCGCCGCCATCTGGGCCAAGTTGAACTCCCTGGTGGACGCCCAGGTGATCGACGCCCTCTACGACGCGAGCCAGGCGGGCGTGGCCATCGACCTGGTGGTGCGCGGCATCTGCTGCCTTCGCCCTGGCGTGCCGGGGCTCTCGGAGAACATCCGGGTGAAGTCGATCGTCGGCCGCTTCCTGGAGCACTCCCGCATCGTGGCCTTCGCCAACGGGGCGCCCATGCCCTCGTCGGAAGCCCGCGTGTTCATCTCCTCGGCGGACTGGATGCCGAGAAATCTCGACCGCCGCGTCGAATGCCTGACGCCCATCGAGAACCCGACCGTCCACCAGCAGGTTCTCCAGCAGATCATGCTGGCGAACCTGAAGGACGAAGCGCAGAGCTGGACCTTGGATGCGGACGGCCGCTATAGGCGGGACCCGTCCTGGGACCACCCGAGCGCCTTTTCCGCGCACGAGTACTTCATGACCAACCCCAGCCTGTCCGGACGAGGCCAGAAGGTGAAGGACATGCCGCGCGCGATCGACCATGTGGCTTCGCGAGGATAGGCCCGAGCCGCGCCAGGCCGCGGTCATCGACCTGGGTTCCAACTCCGTCCGCCTCGTCGTTTACCGCATCGACGGCCGTGCGCTGTGGACGGTGTTCAACGAGAAGGCCCTGGCGGGCCTCGGCCGCGACCTGCCGGCCACCGGACGCCTCTCGCCGGATGGCGTTCGCACCGCCATGACCGCGCTTCGCCGCTTCCGAGTCCTGCTGGAAGGCTGGCCCGCGCAGGACATCACCGTGGCCGCCACCGCCGCCGTGCGCGAGGCGGCCGACGGGGCTGACTTCATCCGCCAGGTCAAGGCCGAGACCGGCTTTGACGTGCGCGTGCTCTCCGGCGAGGAGGAGGCCCACTACGCCGCCCTCGGGGTGCTGGCTGGCCATCCCGGCGCCAAGGGCGTGGTCGGCGACCTCGGCGGGTCGAGCCTGGAACTGGTGCGGCTGAAGGACGGCGGCGCGCAGGAGGGCGTGACCCTGCCGCTCGGCCCGTTCGCGCTCGGCGCGCCGCGGCCGCTGGACATCGATCGCACCTGGCGGGCCATCGGCAAGGCGCTGTCCCCCGTCGCCGGCCGCTTCGCCTCGAAAGAGTTCCACGCGGTCGGCGGGGCCTGGCGGAACATCGCGCTCCTGCACATGCAGCTCGCCGACTACCCGCTGCACGTCGCCCACCAGTACGAGATGAGCGCGTCCGACGCGGTCCAGCTCGCTCGCTTCGTCGAGCGGCAGTCGAAATCCTCGCTGGAGCGTATCGAGGGCGTCTCCAAGAAGCGCTTCGACACCCTGCCCTATTCCGCGCTCGTGCTGGACGCCCTCATCGAGCTGCTGGGCATCGAGCGCCTGGTGATCTCGGCCTATGGCGTGCGCGAAGGCCTGCTGCTCGACGCCATGCCGCCCGAGGTCCGCCGGCAGGACCCGCTGATCGCCGGCTGCGAGGCGCTCACCGCCGTCCGCGGCCTCTCGCCCGACCTGGGCGGGGCGCTGGAGGCCTGGCTGTCGCCGGTCTTCGAGCAGCTTTCGCCCTCGTTCGGCGACCGCGACCGTGTCCTGCTCGCCGCCGCCTGCCGGCTCGCCGACCTGGGGGCCCGGCTCCACCCCGACCACCGGGCCGACATCGCCTTCGAGCAGGTGCTGCGCGCGCCGATCGCCGGCATGACCCACCCCGAGCGCGCCTTCCTGGCCTGCGTGGCCTTCTCGCGCCACACCACCGCCACGACCACGCCCGAGCAGGGCGTCGTCGCCAAGCTGCTGACCGGCGAGCGGCAGAAGCGGGCCCGCGCGCTGGGCGCCGCGATCCGCCTGGGCTGCGACATCTCCGGGCGAAACGCCGGCCTGCTGGAGAAGTCCGCCCTGGTCTGCAAGGGCGACCGCCTGCGGCTGGCCGCGGCGCCCGGCTACGAGGACCTGCTGCTCGGCGAACAGACCCCCAAGCGCGCCCAGGCCCTGGCCCAGGCGTTGAAGCTCAAGCTCGAGCTGGGCTGAGCCCCATAGCAAGAGGGCGGCGCCCGGGTCGCCCCGAACACCGCCCGCTCAAACCAGATCCGTTGGGGGATCCAGGCCTTCAAGGTGGAGGGGGAGATCCCCTGGCGCCGGTCGCCCGCCGCCTGGTTGCCCGCCTCCGACACCCCGGGTCCGTTGAGATCGAGGTCGCCCTCTCCCTCGCCGCCTCCGGAGCCTACTGCCCGCTTCGGGTCCGGTGTCCCGGTCCGCCGCGCCGCAGTTCCTCTCGGCAAGGAGAGGTTCGCCCGATCCCGGCCGGCCGGCAAGCGACCGGCGTTCTCCCGATGTGGGAAACCCCGGCCGGACCTGTGCAGCGGCGGTGGACAACCCTGTGCAGCGGCCGAAAAGCCTCGCGGCGTCAGAGGCTTGCCTTATCCACAGTAAGCTTGGCGGCTCAGCCGGCGGCGGCCGCCTTGGGCGCACGCCGGACCTCGACCACCCGCACCCGGGTTCCGTCCAGCACCAGGGCCAGTTCGCCCCGCTTCAGCTTGAGCGCGTCCTCGCCGAACGCCTCGCGCCGCCAGCCCTTGAGGGCCGGCGTCGGCGCCTCGTCGTCGTTGGCGATCTGCTCCAGGTCGGCCACCGTCGCGATCAGCTTGGAGGCGACGCCGGCCTCCTCCGCCCGCGCCTTCAGCAGCACCTTCAGCAGCTCCACCACCGCGCCCGCGGCCGGCGACGGCGGCGTCTTGCTGCGCTCGATCACCGGCGCATAGGCCTCCGGGTCCTTCAGCGCCTCGCGCACCGCGCCCAGCAGGTCCGGCCCGAACCGGGAGCCGGAGAAGCCCTTGGGCACCGAGCGCAGCCGGTCGAGGGCGTCGGCGTCCGTGGGGGCCTGGGTGGCGATCTCGTCGATCGCCTCGTCCTTCAGGATCCGGCCGCGCGGCTGGTCGCGCAGCTGCGCCGTGCGCTCGCGCCAGGCGGCCACCGCCCGATAGACCGCCAGGTACTTGGCCGTATGCCGGCGCGGGCGCAGCCGCTTCCAGGCGTTGTCCGGCTCCACGTCGTAGTTGGCCGGGTCGGTCAGGCCCGACATCTCGTCGGTGACCCAGCCCAGCCGGCCCTCCTTCTCCAGCCGCTGGCGCAGCAGGGGGTAGAGGTCGGCCAGGTGGGTGACGTCGGCCAGGGCGTAGGTCAGCTGGTTGTCCGACAGCGGCCGGCGCGCCCAGTCGGTGAACCTGGAGCTCTTGTCGAGCTCGATCTTCAGCATCTGGCGGACAAGCGCGTCATAGGCGATCTGCTCGCCGAACCCGGCGGCCATCCCGGCCACCTGGGTGTCGAAAAGCGGCCGCGGCATGGCCTTCAGGTTGTTGAAGATCTCAACGTCCTGGCGCGCGGCGTGGAACACCTTCAGGATCGTCTCGTCGCGGAGGATCTCGAGGAAGGGCTCCAGGTCCATGCCGTCGGCCAGCGGGTCGATCACCGCGTGCGCGTTCGGCGCCGCGGCCTGGATCAGGCACAGCTTGGGCCAATAGGTCGTCTCGCGCATGAACTCGGTGTCCACGGCGACGAAGGGCTGGCCTTTGAGCTTGTCGCAAAACACCGCGAGTTCCGCGGTGGTCGTAATCGGCGTCATCGATTAGCTATAGCCCCGCGCGCGGCCGAGTCTGCAAGTCCGCGATACCGGCTCGTGCAAGTTTCTCAAGGGCTTTCCGTCATGTCAGAGCGGCCGAACGGTCTCACCTATGCGCAAGCCGGCGTCGACATCGACGCGGGCAACCAGCTGGTGGAACGCATCAAGCCGCTGGCCAGGTCCACCCGCCGCCCGGGCGCGGAGGCCTCGCTGGGCGGCTTCGGCGCGCTGTTTGACCTCAAGGCCGCCGGCTACGACGACCCGCTGCTGGTCACCACCACCGACGGCGTCGGCACCAAGCTCAAGGTGGCCATCGAGACCGGGATCCACGACACCGTGGGCGTCGACCTCGTGGGCATGTGCGTCAACGACCTGCTGGCGCAGGGCGCAGAGCCCCTGATGTTCCTGGACTACTTCGCCACCGGCAAGCTGGACGTCGAGGCCGCCGCCACCGTGGTCGAGGGGATCGCCGAGGGCTGCCGCCAAGCCGGCTGCGCCCTTGTGGGCGGCGAGACGGCCGAGATGCCGGGGATGTACGCCGCCGGCGACTACGACATGGCGGGCTTCTGCGTCGGCGCGGTCGACCGCGACAAGGTGCTGCCGAAGTTCGACGCGCAGAAGCCGGGCGACATCCTGATCGGCCTCGCCTCCACCGGCCCACACTCGAACGGATATTCGCTGGTCCGTCGGATCGTCGAGCGCTCGGGCCTGGCCTGGGACGCGCCGGCCCCCTTCGCCGACGGCCAGAGCCTCGCCCAGGCCCTGCTCGCCCCCACCCGGATCTATGTG
Organism: Phenylobacterium sp.; assembly: GCF_036563385.1. Lineage (GTDB taxonomy): Bacteria > Pseudomonadota > Alphaproteobacteria > Caulobacterales > Caulobacteraceae > Phenylobacterium. Next base: position 297,877 of record NZ_DATCML010000015.1, on the reverse strand, counting down.
AAGACCGTCCTGCCGCACTTGAAGGCCGGCCGGCTGTCCGGCCTCGCCCACATCACCGGCGGCGGCCTGGTCGAGAACCCGCCGCGCGCCATCCGCCCGGGCCTCATCCCCCGCTTCGACTGGAACGCCTGGGCGCCCCCGCCGGTCTTCCAGTGGCTGCAGGAGGTGGGCGGCGTCGCCGAGCACGAGATGCGCCGCACCTTCAACTGCGGCGTGGGCCTGATGCTGATCGTCGACCCGCACGACCTGCCCGACGTCCTGGAGGGCCTGGTCCGCGACGGCGAGGAGGCCTTCGTGATTGGCGAACTCGCCGGGGCCTGACGCGGCGGAAACAGGCGTCGCGCGTTGAGGTTGCAGACCTCCGTCGCGCGAAGGACCGTCATGAAAGCCGCCCTCGCCCTGCCCCTGCTCCTCGCGCTGGCCGCCTGCGCCACCCCGGCCCGGCAGTCCGGCTTCCTCACCACCTACAGTGGTCTGGCGCCGCGTGAAGGCACGCTGCGCGCCGCTATCCTGGAGAAGAAGGCGGGGCCAGAAGCGGCGACCATCCGCACCGTGCGCCTGCTGCCCAGCGAAGTCCGGGCCGCCACCGACTGGCTGAGCGATGGCGAGCGGCGCCTGCTGCAGCGCGAGGTGGACGCCCAGCTCTGCTTCGAGGTCTCCGAGCGCTACGCCATCGCCACGACCGAGCCCGCCGATGCCGAGGTCCGCGCCGCGATCACCCGGGTCGGCCGCACCGGCCGCGCCGGGTCGGTGGCCTCGGCCGCCGCCTCCTTCTTCATCCCCGGCCCGATCGGCCTGCGCGCGCCGGGGACCACCGGCGGGCTCACCGCCGAGGCCGAGATGGTGGCGAGCGACGGCCGCCAGTTCGCCGCCCTCGTCTGGAGTCGCGACGCGACGCCCATTGGCACCGACAACCCGTCGCTCAGCCGGGTCGGCGACGCCCTGCAGTTCGCCGAGCCCTTCGCCGACGCCGCCGCCGCGGCCATGACCCCGCCTGACGTGAAGCCGCCGGGTCCGGCCAAGCCCGACCCCTGCGCCGAATACGGCCCGCGGATCCGCCCTGAAGGCTGGCTCGCCAGGTTCGCCACCGGCCTCTACGTGCCCGAGATGAGCGGCGCCCGGCCGGAGACCCAGCCGTGAAGGATTACCACGGCGCCCTCTCGCGCGGCTGCTCAAGCTCGGCGTGATCGCCGTCGCTGTCTTGGCGATCGGATCGCCGATCCTGCAGGCGCAGCAGGACCTTGGGCTTTCCCCCGCCGAATTCGCCGACGGTGGCGACGAGACGCTGCGAGCGGCGGGTTACGCCTTCTCGATCTGGGGCCTCATCTATGCCGGTCTCCTGGCCTTCGCCGTCTACCAAGCCCTGCCTGGGCGCGCGTCTAGGGCGCTAGACGCCGCCTATGTTCCAGCCATCGGCGCCATGGGCCTGATCGGGGCCTGGATCTGGTGGAGCGCGACCGACCGCGGCTGGCTCAGCGTCGCCACCATCCTGCTGGCGACGATTTCAGCTATGTCTGCGGCTCGACGGGCGAGCGCGACCGCCGATTCTCGGACAGACCGGCTTCTCATCGCCTGGCCGTTCGCCGCACTCGCAGGCTGGCTGACGGTCGCCTCCGTCATTAATCTGCTGACCGTGCTGACCAAGAACGATCTCATCGCGCGGTCGGCCGCGACGCCGGCGGCGCTCGTCGGCCTGGTTTTCGCGGCGGGTGTTGCGCTCGGCTACCTGCGCTGGACACGCCTGTGGCTCTACGGCCTGCCGGTGGCTTGGGGGCTGGTGGCCGTGTTCGTCGCCGAGCGCGCCGACGCCCCGATCCCCGCCTGGACCGCCTTTGTCCTGGCTCTGGTGGTGCTCGCCGCCGCCTGGGTCTGGCGCAGGCCTACCGCAACGCGGCGTTGATCCGCTCCAGCGCCCCCTGGCCCGGGACCAGGTCGGCCGTCCCAAGCTCGTTCAGCGGCGTGTCCACGGTCTGCAGCCCGTCATGCAGATCTGAGGCGTCCGGGTCCACATAGAGCAGGCCGGTCACGATCTGCCCCCGCGCCTGCCGGGCCTGCAGGTAGCCCAGCGCCTGGGCGCGGTTGTTCGGGTTGTAGAGCTCGGCCAGCTTGTGGAGGCTGAGGATCGAGCCGTCGTGCTGCTGCACGCGGACGCTCTCGCCCGGCGCATAGTCCACCTGGATCGGCGCCCGGGGGCTGATCACGTCCAGCCGGTTCACCGCCTCGTTGTGCTCGCGCACATAGTCGAAACTCTTGGTCGAGCCGGGGTGGTTGTTGAACTGCACGCACGGGCTGATGCAGTCGATGAAGGCCGGCCCCTTGTGCGTCAGCCCCGCCTTGATCAGGGGCACCAGCTGCGCCTTGTCGCCGGAGAACGACCGGGCCACGTAGGTCGCGCCCAGTTGGAGGGCGATGGACACCAGGTCGATCCCGGCGTCGTGGTTCACCACCCCGCGCTTGGACTTCGAGCCCTTGTCGGAGGTCGCCGAGAACTGGCCCTTGGTGAGGCCGTACACCCCGTTGTTCTCGACGATGTAGAGCATGTTCACGCCGCGCCGCACCGCGTGCGCGAACTGCCCCAGCCCGATGGAGGCGGTATCCCCGTCGCCCGAGACGCCCAGGTAGACCAGATCCTTGTTCGCCAGGTTCGCCCCGGTCAGCACCGAGGGCATCCGCCCGTGCACGGTGTTGAAGCCGTGCGAGTTGCCCAGGAAGTAGTCCGGCGTCTTCGACGAGCAGCCGATCCCCGACAGCTTGGCGATCCGGTGCGGCGGGATCTCCAGCTCGTAGACCGCCTGGATGATCGCCGCCGAGATGCTGTCGTGGCCGCAGCCGGCGCACAGGGTCGAGACCGAGCCCTCGTAGTCGCGCCGGGTGTAGCCCAGGGCGTTCTTGGCGAGCAGCGGGTGGTGCAGCTGGGGCTTGGTGATCCAGGTCATTCCGCGGCCTCGGTGATGGAGCCCATGGCCATCAGCTGGCCGATCTCGCCGGCGATGAAGCGCGCGGTGATGGGGGTGCCGTCGTAGTGCAGCACCGGGACCAGCTTCGCGGGATCCGCCCCCAGCTCCGTGGTCAGCAGGGTGCGAAGCTGCGCGTCGCGGTTCTGCTCGACCACGAACACCCGCTCGTGACTGGCGATGAAGTCCTCCACCGCCTGTGGGAACGGGAAGGCGCGTAGCCTCAGCGCGTCCAGCCGCTTCCCCTGCCCCTCCAGGGCCTCCAGGGCCTCGTGCATGGCCGGGGTGGTGGAGCCGAAGTAGATCACCCCGTCCGGCGTCTTCCGCTTGGCCGGCGTGAGGATCGGCTGCGGAACCAGCGCCTTGGCCGTCTCGAACTTGCGCAGCAGGCGCTGCATGTTGTCGACGTAGACCGCGCCTTCCTCGGAATAGCGCGCATAGGGGTTGCGCGAGGTGCCGCGGGTGAAATACGCGCCCCGTGTCGGGTGGACGCCCGGATAGGTGCGGTACGGGATGCCGTCGCCGTCCACCTCCTTGTAGCGGCCGAAGTCCGCCCCGGCGTCCAGCGCCTCGAAGCTCATCACCTTGCCCCGGTCGAGCTGGCGCGTGTCGTCCCAGGCGAAGGGCCTGGTCAGCCACTCGTTCATGCCGATGTCGAGGTCGAGCATCACGAAGACGGTGGTCTGCAGCCGGTCCGCGAGGTCGAAGGCCTGGGCGCCCATCTCGAAGCACTCGCCGGGATCGGCCGGCAGCAGCAGCGGATGCTTGGTGTCCCCGTGGCTGGCGTAGGCCGCGGCCAGCAGGTCGGCCTGCTGGGTGCGCGTCGGCATCCCCGTGGAGGGTCCGCCCCGCTGCACGTCGAAGATCACCGCCGGGATCTCGGCGAAATAGGACAGGCCGATGAACTCGGTCATCAGCGAGATGCCCGGCCCGGAGGTCGCCGTGAAGGCGCGGCAGCCGTTCCAGCCGGCGCCCACCACCATCCCAATCGAGGCGATCTCGTCCTCGGCCTGCACGATCGCAAAGCGCGCCTTGCCGGTCTCCGGATCGGTCCGCAGGTCCTGGCAGTAGCCGCTGAAGGCCTCCGCCAGCGAGGTGGACGGCGTGATCGGGTACCAGGCGCAGACCGTCGCGCCGCCATAGACCGCCCCCAGGGCCGCCGCGGCGTTGCCCTCCACATAGATCCGGTCGCCCACCGCGTCGGCCGGCGCCACCCGCAGGCTCAGCGGCTCAAGCTCCTGCCTTGCGTAGTCGTAGCCCATGGCCAGCGCGGCCACGTTGGCGTCGATCAGCTTCTGGCGGCCGGCGAAGTCCTCCGCCAGCAACGCCTCGATGACCCGCGGGTCGATCCCCAGCAGGGCGCCCAGCGCCCCCACATAGACGATGTTCTTGAACAGCTGGCGCTCGCGCGGGACCTGATAGGCCCGATTGCACATGGCGGTCAGCGGCACGCCGATCACCGTCACGTCGTCGCGGAATCTCTCCGGCGGCAGGGGCTTGGTGCTGTCGTAGAAGAGGTAGCCACCGGGCTCGATCTCGGCCACGTCGCGGTCCCAGGTCTGCGGGTTCATGGCCACCATCAGGTCGACCCCGCCGCGGCGCCCGAGCCAGCCGGCCTCGGTGATCCGCACCTCGTACCAGGTGGGCAGGCCCTGGATGTTTGACGGGAAGATGTTGCGCGCCGCCACGGGCACGCCCATCCGGATGATCGAGCGGGCGAAGAGGCCGTTGGCGCTGGCTGAGCCCGATCCGTTGACGTTGGCGAACTTGACCACGAAGTCGTTCACGCGGGGCCCAGGCCCGTTCACTACCGGCTCGGGCATGCGTGCTCCGCCTGGGTGGTTTCGAGGAAGAACTTCTGCATGTCCCAGGCGCCGGTGGGACAGCGCTCGGCGCACAGCCCGCAGTGCAGGCAGACGTCCTCGTCCTTGACCATCACGCGGCCCGTCGGCAGGGCGCCGGACACATAGAGGTCCTGCGTCAGGTTCGGCGCGGGCGCCTTCAGCCGGGTGCGCAGCTCGCCCTCCTGCCCGCCCTCGGTGAAGGTGATGCAGTCCACGGGGCAGATGTCCGCGCAGGCGTCGCATTCGATGCACAGCGGGTCGGCGAAGACCGTCTGCACGTCACAGTTCAGGCACCGCTGCGCCTCGCGGAGGCCAAGCTCCCGGTCGAAGCCCAGCTCCACCTCCAGGCGCACGTCGCGCAGGGCCTCCGCTTTCGGGCGCAGCGGCACGCGGTAGCGGCGATCGTTGGAGACGTCGTTGTCGTAGCTCCACTCGTGGATGCCCATCTTCTGGCTGGTCAGACTCGCGGCCGGCCGTGGGCGCAGCTGCACGTCGTGGCCCTCGCAGAAGCGGTGGATCGAGACCGCCGCCTCGTGCCCATGCGCCACCGCCCAGATGATGTTCTTCGGTCCGAAGGCGGCGTCGCCGCCGAAGAAGACGTCGGGCCGGGTGGACTGGAAGGTGATCGGGTTCACCTTCGGCATGCCCCACTCGTCGAACTCGAGGCCGATGTCGCGCTCGATCCAGGGGAAGGCGTTCTCCTGGCCGACCGCCACCAGGACGTCGTCGCACTCGTGGTGCTCGTCGGGCGCGCCGGCCGGGACCAGGCGGCGGCGGCCGGCCTCGTCATAGACCGCCTCCACCACCTCGAAGAGCACGCCGGTGAGGCGGCCGCCTTCGTGGGTGAAGGCCTTGGGGACGCGGTAGTTGAGGATCGGGATGTCCTCGTGAAGCGCGTCCTCCTTCTCCCAGGGGGACGCCTTCATCTCCTCGAACCCGGAGCGGACGATGACCTTCACGTCCTCGCCGCCCAGGCGGCGAGAGGTGCGGCAGCAGTCCATGGCGGTGTTGCCGCCGCCCAGCACGATCACCCGGCGGCCGATCCGGTCGATGTGGCCGAACGAGACGGACGAGAGCCAGTCGATGCCGATGTGGATGTTGGCCGCCGCCTCGGCGCGGCCCGGCAGGTCCAGGTCGCGGCCGCGCGGCGCGCCCGAGCCCACGAAGACCGCGTCGTAGCCCGCCTCCAGCAGCGCCTGCAGGCTGTCCACCCGCTGGCCTAGACGCAGCTCGACGCCGCCGAGCCTAGTGACGTAGCCCACCTCCTCGTCGATCACCTCTTCCGGCAGGCGGAAGCGGGGGATCTGCGAGCGGATCATGCCGCCGCTCTTGGTCTCCGCGTCGAAGAGGGTGAGCTGGTAGCCCAGCGGGGCCAGGTCGCGGACCACGGTCAGCGACGCGGGCCCGCAGCCCACCAGGGCGATGCGGCGACCGTTCGGCGCTGCGGCGGGCTCGGGCATCAGGTCGGCCACGTCGCCCTTGTTGTCGGCCGCCACCCGCTTCAGCCGGCAGATCGCCACCGGCTCGTCCTCCACCCGTCGGCGGCGGCAGGCGGGCTCGCACGGCCGGTCGCAGGTGCGGCCCAGGACGCCCGGGAAGACGTTGGAGCGCCAGTTCACCATGTAGGCGTCGGCGTAGCGGCCGTCGGCGATCAGGCGGATGTATTCGGGGACGGGGGTGTGGGCCGGACAGGCCCACTGGCAATCGACGACCTTGTGGAAGTACTCCGGGGTCTCGGTACGCGTGCGCTGCAAGGCGGCTTCCTTCCCGACACGCTCTACTCCCGCGGCGGCGAAGGCGAACTCTGGTTGAACCAGAGAGGGCCCGCCGTCACGACGCGGCGTCCAGGAGAAAGGTTACGTCCCGTTTTCGAGCGAAGCCAACCGGAATCTGATCGGCGTTCGCCGATTTCTGTTCGAGGTTCGGCAAGAACCTGCCAGGGCGTGGCTCACAGCCTCGTCATGCGAGCGCGGTAAGCGGCGCTAGGCGGCAGGCTGCGGTAAATGATACCTTAAGGTCGGGAACCCCTTGAGGGAGGGGTCAGGGAGATCTGCCGATGAACGCCCCCAACGACGTCATCCCCGTGCCTGCGTCCCCCGCCATTCCGCCGATCGCGCCGCCCGCGGCGGAGGACCGCGTCCCGCCGAGCCTGTTCCAGGAGATCAACGCGCGCCGCGCCCAGGTCGAGAACCCCGAACTCCTCCGCCGCCTCCGCGGCCTCTGAGGGCCCCCGCCGAGGCGCTCCTGCCTGTCATCCCGGTTTCGCGGAACGCGAAGACCGGGACCTCCAGCTCCGCATTCGCTGTCTTCACGCCACCGCCCCCGCCACACCCACCATCGCCCGCCGCGTAGAGGAGTCCCGGTCTTCGGCTGCGCCGTAACCTGAATGACAGCCGAGGCGGCAGAGCGCGTGCGCGCCCTTCGTGATCTTGGTGTCCTTGGTGGTCCCCCTCACACACAAGCGCACACACGAAAACGCCCCCGACCTCAGGCCGGGGGCGCTTCGTTGTCGGCGGGGAACTCGCCCTTAGGCGGAATAGCCTTCCGGCAGGTCGTCGTCCTTCATCAGCTCGTCCTTGGACACCGGCTTGTCGGTGACCGAGGCCTTCTCGACGATCAGGTCCACCACCTTGTCCTCGAAGATCGGGGCGCGCAGCTGGGCCTGGGCGTTGGGGTTCTGGCGGAACAGGTCGAACACCTGCTGGGCCTGCGGGCCGTAGCGCATGGCCTCGCGGCGCATGGCCTCGGCGAGCTCCTGGTCGGTCACCTGGACATTGTTGGCCCGGCCGATCTCGGCCAGCACCAGGCCCAGGCGCACGCGGCGCTCGGCGATCTTGCGGTACTCGGTCTGCAGCTGCTCGTCCGTCTTGCCGGCGTCGTCTTCCGGCAGCGAGCCCTGCTCTTTGTCCTGCTGCACCTGTTGCCAGATCGAGGCGAACTCGGCCTCCACCATCTTCGGCGGCAGCGGGAAGTCGTGCTTGGTGTCCAGTTGGTCCAGCAGGGCGCGCTTCAGCTTGAAGCGGCTGGCGCCGGCGTACTGCTGCTCGAGGTTGGTCTTGATCAGCTCGCGAAGCTTCTCGAGGTTCTCGACCCCCAGGCGCTCGGCGAACGCGTCGTCAGCCGCGGACTCGGCCGGGGCCTTCACTTCCTTCACCTTGACCTCGAAGACGGCTTCCTTACCGGCCAGGTTGGCGGCCTGGTAGTTCTCGGGGAAGGTGACCTTCACCTCCACGTCGCTGTCCGGCTTGGCGCCGACCAGCTGCTCCTCGAAGCCCGGGATGAACTGGCCCGAGCCCAGCACCAGCTCGGCGTCGGTGGCCGTGCCGCCGGCGAAGGCCTCGCCATCCAGCTTGCCGACAAAGTCGATTACGACCATGTCGCCGTCCTGCGCCTTCACCGCCTTGCCGGTGCGCGGCTCGTAGGTCTTGTTCTGCGAGGCCAGCTCGTTCACCGCCTCGGTGACTTCCTCGTCGCTCGGCTCGTACACCGGGCGCTCCAGGGTCAGGGTCGCGGGGTCCACGGGCTCGAATTCCGGCATCAGGTCGACGGCGATCTCGTAGGTCAGGTCGGCCTTGCCCTCGATGACATCGTTGATGTCGCCTTCCGGCTTCAGGTCCGGGTCGCCCGCCGGCCGCAGGTTGTTGTCGGTCAGCACCTTCTGGGTGGTTTCGGTCAGCGTCTGCTCGACCACCTCGCCCATCAGGGCCTTGCCATAGAGGCGGCGGACGTGGGCCGGCGGCACCTTGCCCGGGCGGAAGCCCTTGATGTTGAGCGTCGGCGTGATCTCGGCGATCCGCGCCTCCAGCTTCTCGGTCAGGTCCTGCACCGGCACCGTCACGCCATAGACGCGGCTCAGGCCTTCACCGGACTTCTCAACGATCTGCATCGACATTCTGGAACTTCCGGACCGCCGCGTCGTCCCACGCGTTGCGTCCGCCTTCAGTGTGAAATGGTGAGCGCCGCCGGAGGGGCTCCAGCGGCGGGGCGGCGACTTATGTCACGCGCCACGCCCGTGTCCAAGTCTTTAGGCGCGGCCGGGCTGGCGGCCGCCGGGCTTCTGCCCTATGGGGGCGGGGTCGCCCCATGCGGATGTGGCGGAACTGGTAGACGCACTGGATTTAGGTTCCAGCGCCTAGAGGCGTGGAGGTTCGAGTCCTCTCATCCGCACCAGGGGCGGCCCTCACCCTGCGGGGTGACACCGCCGCCGGCGGCGCTATGAAGGCCTCATGGGGTCCAGCGTCCTCTTCGTGCACAACAACTTCCCGGCCCAGTTCCGGGCGCTTGCCGAGGACCTCATGGGCCGCGGCGTCACTTGCGCCGCCATCGGCGCCGCCGCTTCCCCCGGCCTGCCCGGCGTGATGCAGATGCGCTACAAGCTCGGCCGCGGCAGCACGCCCAACCTCCTGCCGCTGGCGGTGCGCGCCGAGGCCGATATGCTGCGCGGCCGGGGCGCCTACCAGGCGGCCAAGGGACTGAAGGCCGAGGGCTTCACGCCTGACGTGATCATCGCCCATTCGGGGTGGGGCGAGCCGCTGTTCCTGGACGAGGTCTGGCCCGACGCCCGGCGGGTGATGTTCGCCGAGTTCTTCTACCGCGGCCGCGGCCTCGACATCGGCTTCGACACCGAGTTCTTCGAGCACACCGAGCAGTCGATCCTGCTGGGCAAGACCAAGAACGCGGTCATGGCCCTGTGCTACAGCGACGCGCACGCCATCGTGGCCCCGACCCCCTTCCAGGCCTCGACCCTGCCCGCCGCCTTCCAGCCGCTGGCCCGCGTCATCCACGAAGGCGTCGACGTCGACGCCATCCGTCCCGGGCCGCCCCAGCCCTTCGCCCTGCCCGACGGGCGGGTGATCCAGCCGGGAACGCCGGTGATCACCCACATCAACAACCAGATGGAGCCCATGCGCGGGCTGCACATCTTCGCCCGCGCACTGCCCGAGCTGCTGCGCGCGGTGCCCGAGGCGCAGGTGCTGGTGATCGGAGAGGCGCGGCAGCAGGGCTACGGCGGCACGGCGCCGGACGGCCTGACCTGGAAGGACGTCTGCTTCCGAGGGGTGGAGATCGACCCGGCCCGCGTGCACTTCCTCGGCCGCGTGCCGCATCCGGTGATGCTCGCCGCCCTGCAGATCTCCACCGCCCACGTCTATTACAGCTACCCCTTCGTGCTCTCCTGGTCGTTGTCCGAGGCCATGGCCAGCGGCTGCTACGTCATCGGCTCGGACACCGCGCCGCTGCGCGACGCCGTCGAGGACGGGGTGAGCGGCCGGCTGCTGCCGTTCTTCGACCACCAGGCGCTGTCGCAGGCGATGATCGAAGCCTGCCGCGATCCGGCCGCCAGCGCGCCGATGCGGGCGGCCGCCCGCGCCGCCGCCGTTGAGAAGTTCGACCGCAACAAGGGCCGTGCGGCCTGGCTTGACCTGCTGCGCGACCTGGGCGTGCAGCTCCCCTAGCCGCAGCGGATCTCGCGGATCAGCCCCGTGTGTGCGTCGAAGAAGAAGTTCAGCCGGTCCGCCCGGAGGTCCTCGGTCACCGGGCAGGTGGTGCAGGCCACCCGCTGCCGCTCGGGGTGAACGGGCACAGGGATCTCGGACCGCGGACGGCCGACCAGCTTCTGCAGCTCGGCGGCGCCGCAACGATCGCGCGCCGGCGTGGCGACCGGCGGCGGGGTGGTGACGGTCCGCACGGGCGGCGGCGGCGCCTCGGCCGGCGGCGCGGCGCAGGCCGCCAGGGCCAGCAGGCCGATGACCGGAAGCGTCCTCATGCCTGTCGTTCCCACCCCCTCGCCTGCTGCTTCCAGTACGACACCGGCGCCCCGGTCGCCTTGATCCGGCTCCACTGCGCCCGGGCGGCGGCGAGCTGGGCCTCGTCGCCGCCGTCGAACAGCACGACGCAGCGGGCATAGCCGGTGAGGTCGCCGGCCTCCGCCCCGTCGACCAGGAAGAGCGCATGAGCCCCGTTGGGGTTCTCCTCGCCTGTGGTCAGCAGCACAGGCTGGCGGGCGGCGTTCGGCTCCCCGGCGGCCCCGTGCGCAAGAAAGCTCTCGTCACGATAGCTCCAGAGCCAGCCGTCGAGGTGCTCGACCCTGTCAGGAAGCGGCGTGCGCACGAGCGCGCGCCAACCCCGCTGCAGCGTCTTCTCCAGCAGCTCCGGCAGGGCCTGGTCGAGCCCGGTGCGCTCCAGGTGGTAGAACCAGACCTCGCAGGGTGTGTCGGTCATGCGCCTTCATACCGCCCTTTCCGGCGGCTGGGGAGGTCAGGCGGCGCGCGTGCGCGGCTTGGACCGGGCCGGCGCCGCGCGGTGCAGGGCGGCGAACAGGGCCTCGGCCTCCACGGGCTTGGTCACCAATCCCGCGAAGCCAAGCGCCCGGTACTCCGCCTCGCCGCGGGACACGACGTCGGCGGTCAGTGCGATCACCGGGGTGACGCGGTTGGCGCCTTCGGCGGTGCGCAGCGACTTCAACGCCTGCATGCCGCTCATCCGCGGCAGGTGGATGTCCATCAGGATCACGTCGAAGGCTTCGGCGCCGGCCAGCTTCAGGGCCTCGGCCGCCGTGGCCGCCTTGCTGACCCGGTGGCCTTGCGGGGACAGCAGCTGCTCCAGGACGAGCAGGTTCACGGCGTGATCGTCCACCGCGAGGATCCGCAGCCGGCGCTGGCGCCCGCGCCCTTTGGCGGGCCCCAAACCGCGCCGGTCAGGCGCCGCCACCTCGAGGACGAGGTCGAGCTGGAACGTGGAGCCAAGGCCAACGGCGCTCTCCGCCCGGATGCGGCCGCCCATCAACTCGGTGAGCTGCTGGCTGACCGCGAGGCCAAGGCCGGCGCCGTCGCGACGGGCGCGGGCGTCACCCTGGGCGTAGCGGTCGAAGATGGTCGGGAGGACTTCCGCGGGGATGCCCGTCCCCGTGTCGACGACCGCGATGGAGACGCGGCACCGGCCGTCACGCACCGGGCCGGCGCGGGCGCTGAGCGTGACGGAGCCCCCCTCCGTGAACTTCACCGCATTGCCGATCAGGTTGAACAGCACCTGCCGCAGGCGAACCGGGTCGAGTCGCACCACCGGCGGCAGGTCATCGGCAAGTTCGAGGCGCAGCTGGAGGCCTTTTGCCTCGGCTTGAGGCCGCCAGAACTCGGCCGTCTTGGCCAGCAGCCCGGGCAGGTCGGCGGGCTCGAACACCAGTTCCAGGCGACCGGCCTCAATGCGCGACATGTCGAGGACGTCATTGAGGATGGAGAGCAGGTACTCCCCGGAGTCGGTGAGGGTCTCCAGCCGCCGCAGCTGGTCAGGATCCGTCTCGGCGCGGCGGAGCACCTGGGCCATGCCGAGCACGCCGTTCATCGGGGTGCGGATCTCGTGCGACATGGTCGCCAGGAAGTTGGCCTTCGCCTGGCCGGCGCGGCGCGCTTCCTCCCGGGCGGCGTCGGCTGCGATGCGCTCGGCAAGCGCCCGGTCGCGGGCAAGCTCGAGGTCACGGATCAGCTCCACCGACGCGTCGTGGGTCCGCCGCCAGACGTCCAGCGACTGGCGCCAGGTGAGCGAGACCATGGCCAGCACCCAGACCGAGGCGGTGAGCGCGCCCATTAGAGCGAGCGCCGGTCCGACGCCCAGCAGGTCGATGGTGGCGACTGCGAACCCCACCAGCGGGGGGACCGCGAAGCCCCAGAACACCTTGGGCGAGAAGGCGCCATACGACAGCGCCACGGGCAGCAGCGAATAGCCGCCGATCACCGCCAGGAAGAGGATCTCGGCGACCTCGCCGGTCTGCAGGGCTGCGGCCACCGGCGCGGACATGTAAAGCGTCGAGCGGAATGCAGCCAGCAGGGTCATGGCCCAGGGGACCGTCGCCTGGCCGGTCTGGCGGGCCTGGCGGCTCCAATGGCCGAGGATCGCCTGGACGGCGATGTCGCCGGCCCAGGACGCCAGCATCCAGGCCAGCGCCAGCAGCGGGTGGCCGAGCAGCGCCAGGCATCCGGCGCGGACGGCTCCCAGCAGGCACATGCGCCAAGCCGGATAGGTCATGCCGGCGAGCGTCAGATGGTAGGTGTTGAACAGGTGCTCGCGATCGGGCTGCACGCGTGGGGCCCACCCCAGCCGCGCGGTTCCGCTCTCCGATCTTCCGCCCTGCGTTTCCACGCGCGGGAGGCTGGCCCGGAAAGGTGAAGATTTACGGAACGGCGTTCACTTACCGCTGGGCGGCAGGGCGGCCGCGAGGCTCGCGACAGCGGCGGCCACAGCGTCGGGTTGGGTGAGGATCGCCAGGTGGTTGAGCGGCAGGCGCACCACCGGCCAGCCCTGACGGCCAGCCAGCATGGCCTCGGTCTCGTAGGCGCCGCTCAGGCGCAGATAGGCCTGGGGTCCGTCGTAAGCGGCCTCGGGGGCGGGTTCCTCGAAGTAGTCGACCGGCAGGGGCTCCAGCTCCGCCAGCAGGCGCTCGCGAAGACAGTCGTCAGGCACCAGCCGATCCAGGGCGCCGGGCGGCCACCACTGGTCCCAGGCCGGCAGCCGCCCATCCTCAGCGCCGGAGCGCAGGTGGGCCCGCATCTCCGCCGGCGCGGTGTCGAACCAGCTCTGGCCGGGATGCGGCAGGATCGCGTCGCAGAAGACCACGCCCGACACGTGGCCGAGCCTGGCCGAGAGCGCCGGGATCAGGGCCCCCGCCCCGCTGTGCGCCACCAGCAGCGGCGGCTCCCCCGTCTGCGGCAGGCCGCCCGCCAAGCTGTCCGCAAGCGTGCGGTAGAAGTCGGACGACACGGAGGAGAGCCGCGGCCACGCGGCGGCTTCGGCCGTGTGGCCTGCGGCGTGCAGCGCCGCCGCCACGGCCCGCCAGCTCGACGGCCCGAGCAGCGGGCTGTGCAGCAGGACGAAGCGCATCAGCCCTCGTACTTGTCCTGCACCATGCGGTTCAGCAGGCGCACGCCGTAGCCGGTCGCGCCATCCGGGATGGTCGGAACGGCCGAGGGCTTCTTCCAGGCGGTGGACGCGATGTCGAGGTGCGCCCACGGGTAGTTGTTGACGAACTTCTGCAGGAACAGGGCCGCGGTGATCGAGCCGCCGGGACGGCCGCCGGTGTTCTTCACGTCGGCGATCATCGAGTCGATCTGCTTGTTGTACTGCTCGGGCAGCGGCATGCGCCAAAGCGGCTCGCCCTCCTTTGAGGAGGCGTCCAGCAGGTTGCCCGCCAGTTCGTCGTTGTTCGAGAAGCAGCCGGCGTAGTCGTTGCCCAGGCTGATGATGATCGCCCCGGTCAGCGTCGCCAGGTCGACCATGAACTTCGGCTTGAAGCGCTCCTGGCAGTACCAGAGCGCGTCGGCCAGCACGAGGCGGCCCTCGGCGTCGGTGTTGATGATCTCGATGGTCTGGCCGCTCATAGACGTGACCACGTCGCCCGGACGCTGGGCGTTGCCGTCGGGCATGTTCTCGACCAGGCCGAGGATGCCGATCGCGTTGACCTTCGCCTTGCGCCCGGCGAGGACGTGCATGAGGCCGGCGACCGCGCCCGCGCCGCCCATGTCCCACTTCATGTCTTCCATGCCGTCGGCGGGCTTGATGGAGATGCCGCCGGTGTCGAAGCAGACGCCCTTGCCGACGAACGCCACCGGCTGGGCGTTCGGGTCATCGGCGCCATTCCAGCGGATGATCACCAGCTGGCTCTCGCGGACCGACCCCTGGCCGACCCCCAGCAGGCTGCCCATGCCGAGTTCGGTCATCTCGGCTTCGCCGAGCACCTCGACCTCCAGGCCAAGCGTCTCGAGATCCTTCACCCGGCGGGCGAACTCGGCGGGGTAGAGCACATTGGCGGGTTCCGAGACCAGGTCGCGGGTGAAGCTCACCGCGTCGGCGAGAGCGGCCAGCGGCGGGAAGGCGGCGAGCGCGGCGTCGCCGTCCGCGGAGACCACCTGCGCCTTAGCCAGGGACGGCTTCTTGTCCGCGGTCTCCTTGGTCCGGTACTTGTCGAAGCGGTAGCACGCCAGCCGCACGCCGAGGGCGGCCCGGGCGGCGAGCTCCGGCCCCGCCTGCGGCAGCTCGATGCGCAGGGTCTCGAGGCCGGAGACGCTCATCGCCTTGTAGGCCGTGGCTGCGGCGTGCTCGGCCGCGATCGCGTCGAAACCGTCGGCCTTGCCCGCCCCGACCAGCACCAGACGATCGGCCCCACCCTCAGGCGCGAGCACGTCGAGGGTCTGACCCTTCGCGCCGGTGAAGCGGCTGGCGGCCACCGCACGGGCCAGGGCGCCCTCTTGGGCCTGCCCCTCGAACACGACGCGCGCCACAGCGGTCTTCGGACCCAGCGGGGCGTCGGCGGCGACGAACTCGATCTCCATCGGAACTCTCTTCTTCTGTCGTCTTCTGGCTTCAAGGCGCAGCCGCAGGCGGCCGGCGGGGGCGGCGGTTGTGCGCCGCGGCGACGCATGGTTTAGAACAGCTCCGCGGCCGGGGCGCGCCAAAATCTCCGGGTGAGCCGTAAATTTCGACGATGCGCCTGATCGACCGTTACCTGCTGCGCCAGCTCGCCGGCCCCACCCTGCTCGCCACTCTGGCGCTGACGGGCGTGGCGCTGCTGAGCCAGAGCCTGGCCGGGCTGGACCTGATCGTGAACCAGCGGCAGAGCGGGCTCGTTTTCCTCAAGATCACGCTGCTGTACATGCCGCAGCTGATCAACATCATCCTGCCCGTCGCCGTCTTCGTCGCCGCCTTGGTGGCGCTGAACCGCCTGCACACCGAGCAGGAGATCGTCGTCTGCTTCGCAGGCGGGATGAGCCGCTGGCGGGTGATCTCGCCGGCCATGCGGCTGGCCTGCACGATCGCCTTCGCCGCCCTGGTGATGAACCTCTTCGTGCAGCCGGCGGCCTTCCGGGAACTGCGGCGCGAGCTCTTCCAGGTGCGCACCGACCTGGCCTCCACCCTGGTGCGAGAAGGGGAGTTCACCGAGCCGGCAAAGGGGCTGACAGTCTACGCCCAGACGGTCGAGGGCGACGGCGACTTCCGGAACCTGTTCATCCACCAGGAGAAGGCGGACGGGACTTCCACCGTCTACACCGCCGACGAGGGCCGCATCGACACCCGCGCGGGGCGCACCGTGCTGCTGATGCGCAACGGCACCACCCAGGAGTTCTCCGAGCGCGGGGTGCTGAACTACCTGACCTTCAACGAGTACCCCTTCGAGCTCTCGGCCCTCACCGACTCCACCGAGCTGATCCACTACAAGCCGTCGGACCGCTGGCTCCACGAGCTGTTCTTCCCCGACCTGGCGCAGGACTGGGAGAAGAAAAACCGGCTGAGCCTGCTGGCGGAGGGGCACGCGCGCATCTCCACGCCGCTCTACAACATCGCTTTCATGGCCCTGGCGCTCTCGGCGATCATCGGCGGCGGGTTCTCACGGCTGGGCTACGCCCGCCGGATCGCCATGATGGGCGCGGTCGCGGCCGTCACCCGCATCTTCGGCTTCGTGGTGCAAGCCGCCTGCGAGGAGAACGCCTGGCTGAACGTCTTGCAGTACGTGATCCCCCTTGGCGCCATGGCCTTCGGCCTGAGGGCGATCTTCAAGCAGCGGGTGAGCCGCTTCATCGACATCCGCAGGCGCGCGCAGCCGGCGTTCGGAGCCGCCGCGTGATCCGCTTCGGCCGCCTGGAACGGTATGTGCTGGCCCGCACCATGGCCGGCGTCGGCGCGGCCCTGGCCGTCATCGGGGCGGTGATCCTGCTGATCCAGTTCGTGGACCTGTCGCGCTCGGTGGGCACCCGCGCCGATGTCGGCCCCGCCACCATCTTCGGCCTCACCCTGCTGCGGACGCCGTCGCTGCTGCAGGTGCTGCTGCCCTTCGTCGTGCTGTTCGGCGGGATCAGCGCCTATGTGGGTCTGAACCGGAAGAGCGAGCTGGTGGCCATGCGCGCCGCGGGGGTCTCGGCCTGGCGGTTCATCCTGCCCTTCGCCCTGGCGGCCTTCGTCGGCGGCGTGCTGGCGGTGACGGTGATCAACCCGCTCGCCGCCGCATTCAACGCCCGCTTCGAGGCGCAGCGCGCGCGGCTGATGGAGAACTACCTGGGCGACACGCCCGAGGACATCTGGCTGCGGCAGGGCGACGAGCGCACCCAGATCGTCATCCACGCGCGGGCCCGTGACACGGTGGACGGCTCGGTGCGGCTGCGGCGGGTGTCGCTGTTCGTCTATCAGAAGAGCCCGTCCGGCACCCTGGAGTTCCGCCGCCGGCTCGAGGCGGCCGAGGCGCGCCTGATGCCGGGCTTCTGGCAACTGAAGGACGTGCGCGAGGCCACGGCCGGAGAGAGTTCCGTGCGCTCGGAGAGCCTCTCCATCCGCTCCGCCCTGGACGCCGAGTCGGCCATGGAGCGTTTCGCCTCGCCCGAGGCGATCGCCTTCTGGCGCCTGCCTGCGGCGATCCGGCTCACCGAGCAGGCGGGTTTTTCGGCCTACGGCTACCGCCTGCGGTTCCAGCAGCTCCTGGCCACGCCGCTGCTGTTCGCCGCCATGGCCGTGCTGGCGGCGGCGTTCTCGCTCCGGCTGGCTCGTCTTGGCGGCCTGGCGGGCCTTGCGGGCGCGGGCGTCGGGCTCGGCTTTGTGATCTTCTTCTTCAATCAGTTCGCCGGGGCCCTGGCCCGGGCCGACATCATCCCGCTGTTCGCGGCGGCCTGGGCGCCGGCGGTGGTCGCCCTGCTGTCCGGACTCACCCTGTTGTTCTACACCGAAGACGGTTGAATTAGCGGCCTGCGCGGCTATGCATCGCGCAAGCCTTGCCGATGGCCCGGCCCTGCGCCGGAAAAGGGGATCTGAAGCGTAATGAGTCCGGGCCGGCGCATGCCGTCGAAAGCCAAGCGCGCCCTTCTCGCGGGGGCCGCCGTCGCCGCGGCCTGGGCGCACGGCCTGCCGCTCCACGCCCAGGCGGCCTCCCCCGCCCCGGCCGCCGCCGCCGCGCCCGACGGGCTCGCGCCTGGCGAGCTCTACCTGGAGGCGGACGAGATCGTCCGCGACGACGAGAACAAGATCACCACGGCCACGGGCAACGTCGAGGTGCGTTACGAAGGCCGCACGCTGCGCTCGGATCGCATGATCTACGAGGAAGGCGAGCAGGCCGGCCAGGGCGTGATCCGCGCCCGCGGCAACGTGCAGATCATCAACGACGACGGCAGCGTAGAATTCGCCGACGAGTTCGTGCTCGACGACGAGATGCGGGCGGGCGTGGCGCTGGGCTTCTCCGCGCGCATGCAGGAGAACATCAAGGTCGCCGCCGCCAGCGCCGCCCGGCGCAACGAGAACGTCCAGGAGCTGCGGCGGGCGATCTACACGCCGTGCGAGATTTGCGCCGCCGACGGCTCGCCGAAGACCCCCACCTGGTCGATCGCCGCCGAGCGGGTGATCCAGGACAAGAAGCGCCGGCTCGTCTACTACCGCAACGCCCGCATGCGGGTGTTCGGCGCCACGGTCCTCTACCTGCCCGTCTTCTGGCACGCCGATCCGCAGGCGCCGCGGACCTCGGGTTTCCTGGTGCCGCACGTCTCGGCCTCGGACCGGCGCGGGCTTTCATACGAGCAGCCCTACTACTGGGCGATCAGCCCCTACTCCGACCTGGTGATCAGCCCGCAGATCAACACCAGCGTGAACCCCTTCCTGAACGGGCAGTACCGCCGGCGCTTCTACTCGGGCGATATCGATTTCCGGTTCGGCTACACCTACGAGCAGGACTTCGACGGCCGCGGGGACCGGTTCGGAGAGACGACGCACCGCAGCTACATCCTCGGCCGCGGCAGCTTCCGACCGACCGAGAAGTGGCGCTGGGGCTTCACCGCCGAGCGCGCCTCCGACGACCTGATCTTCGACAAGTACGAGATCGGCGACGCCTTCGAATCGCGTGGCCCTTACGTGGCGGACGACCGCCGGCTGATCTCCCAGCTCTACGCGATCCGGCAGGATCGCCGCTCCTACGCTTCCGTGGCCGCCATGAGCATCCAGGGCCTGCGTCGCGGCGGCGACGAGACCAACAGCCTCGACGACGACAACGACCGCACCTTCCCGCTGATCGCGCCTCTGATCGAGACCCACTACGAGCCGCTGGCGACCCTGGCCGGCGGACGGCTGCGCTTCCACGGAAGCGCGGTGGCTCTGACCCGCGAACAGGCGCCCCTGCCCCTCGGCACGCGCCTCCCGGGGATCGACAGCCGCCGGGTGACCGGCGAGGTGGACTGGCAGCGGACCTTCACGTCGCAGGCCGGCCTGCGGGTCGAGCCCTTCGTGACCCTGCGGGCCGACGCCTACAGCCTATCGGATGTCCTGACGGGCGTGGGCGCGGAGACCACCGCCCGCAACACGTCCCGGGCGCTGGCCACCGCGGGCGCGACGGTGTCTTATCCGGTGTTCCGCCGCTTCAAGGACTCCACCGTGGTTCTCGAGCCCGTGGTGCAGGCGGCGGTCTCGCCCAACGCCAAGCAGGTCGTGGTGGGGCGGCGGGCCGACGGCTCGCCCGTCTACCTCAACGAGGACACGGTGGCGTTCGAGTTCGACGAGACCACCCTGTTCCGGGCCAACAAGTTCCCGGGCTTCGACCTCTATGAAGATGGCGCGCGGCTGAACGTCGCGGGCCGGGCCTCGGTGCTGTGGGATGACGGCCGCCGCGCCAACCTGCTCGTGGGCCGCAGCTTCCGCTCGGAAGAGAATGCGGTGTTCAGCGCGCGCTCCGGCCTGCGCCAGAAGGCGTCGGACTGGATCGTCGCCGCAGACGCCCAGCCGGTGCGCGGCGTCTCGGTGTTCGCCCGTACCCGGCTGGACAGCGACAGCCTGGACATCCACCGACTGGAAGCGGGGGCCAACGTCAATCGCCGCTGGGGCTCGGGCTTCGTCCGCTACTTCACCGACGATCTCGACATCAACGCCGACCGCCGCGAGAACCTGGATCTCGGCGGCGAGCTGTATCTGCGCAAGAACTGGGGCGTCTCGTTCTACGGCAACCGCGACCTGCAGCAGGAAGCCTGGGTGATCCGCGACGCGGGCGTGTTCTACCGCGACGATTGCCTGCGAGTCGACGTGATCTACAGGCGCGAGGACACCGTGATCGGCCGCCTCGGCCCCAGCGACTCCATCAACGTACGCCTAACGCTCGCCACATTGGGCGGACCACTTTATGGCAGGTAGGATCACGGGCCGTGGCTCGGGGAATGACCGACGGCTCCACCAGGGAATGACTTCGTCCATGATGCATCTGCGTTACGTCTCGGGCCGGGCGGCGCGCGGCGCGGCGGCCGTCGCCGCCTTGCTGTCGGCGCTGGCGCCCGTGGCGGCCGACGCCCAGGCCATGCGCGGCCCGATCGGCGGGCGGCAGGCCCCCGCGCCCGCGCAGGCGCCCGCCGCCGCCCAGCCGCCGGCGACCGCGCCGGCCCGGCCCCAGGGGCCCCAGCCGCTCTCGGAATCCGTCGCGGCCGTGGTCAACGACGAGATCATCTCCACCTACGACCTCGGCCAGCGTATGCGGCTGCTGATCGCCACCTCGGGCGTGCAGCCGACCGAACAGACCCTGCCGCAGTTCCAGCGCGAGGCGCTGATCTCCCTCGTGGACGAGCGCCTGCAGCTGCAGGAGCTCCGCCGCCAGGAGAAGGAGCAGAAGATCGACATCGTCGTCTCCGACCAGGAGGTGAACGAGGAGCTGGCCTCCATGGCCCAGCAGAACAACATGCGCGCCGAGCAATTCCTGGCCGCGCTGCGCGCCCAGGGTATCGGGGCCGACACCCTCCACCAGCAGATCCGCGCCCAGATGAGCTGGCAGCGCTGGATCCGCGGCCGCTACGGCTCGCGCCTGCGGATCGGCGAAGACCAGATCACCGCCACCCTGCAGCGCCTGCAGGCTGCGGCCTCCAAACCGCAGTACCAGGTGTCGGAAGTGTTCATCGACGCGAACCGCGTCGGCGGCATGCAGACCGCGGTGCAAGGCGCCCAGCAGCTGGTCACCCAGATGCAGCAGGGCGCGCCGTTCCCGGCGGTGGCTCGACAGTTCTCGGCGTCGGCGACGGCCGCTGCCGGCGGCGACGTGGGCTGGATCAGCCCGGGTGAGATGCCGCCGGAGGTGGATGCCGTGCTCGAACAGCTGCGCCCCGGTCAGCTGTCGCAGCCGATCCCCGTGCGCGACGGCGTTTACATCGTCTACCTGCGCGACAAGCGCTCCGGCGGCTCGGCCACCCTGGTGAGCCTGAAGCAGGCCGCCGTGCCGCTGGCCCAGGGCGCCAGCGCGGGCGACGAAGCCGCCGCCAGGGTGAAACTGGAGGCCGTGCGTGCGGCCGCCACGGGCTGCGGCGACATCGAGGCGGTGGCCCAGCGCACCCAGGGCGTGGTCGGGGGCGACCTCGGCGAAGCTGAAATCGCAGACCTGGCGCCGGCCTTCCGAGAGGCGGCCGAAGGCCTGCAGGTGGGCCAGGTGTCGGCGCCGATCCGTACCGCGGCCGGGCTCCACGTTCTGGCGGTCTGCGGCAAGCGCGGGGCGGGCGAGGCCCAGCTGAACCGCGACCAGATCGAGAACCGGCTCTACGGCCAGCAGCTTTCGATGATCGCCCGGCGTTACATGCGCGACCTGCGCAACTCCGCCACCATCGAGACCAGGTGAAGACAGGCCCGCTCGCGCTCACCCTCGGAGACCCGGCCGGCGTCGGCCCGGAGATCGTCGTCAAGGCGTGGGCCGAACTGCGCGGCAAGGGGCCGGCCTTCCTGGCCGTCGGCGACGCACAGGCCCTGGCCTCGGCGCCCGGCGGCGCCGCCGGGCTGGTGCGCCGGATCACCCGACCCGAGGAAGCGCTGCGGGTGTTCCCGGAGGCGCTTCCCGTCCTGGACCTGCCCCTGAAAGCCCCGGTGGTTGCGGGCCAGCCCTCGTCGTCCGCAGCGCCCGCGATCATCCAGTGGATCGAGACGGCCGTCGGCCTCGCCCTGCGCGGCGTCGTGGCCGGCCTGGTCACCGCGCCCATCGCCAAGGCGCCGCTCTACGACGCCGGCTTCCGTTTCCCCGGCCATACCGAGTTCCTGGGCGAGCTGACCCAGGCGGCGAGCTGGGACGGGGCGCGCGGCCCGATCATGATGCTCACCGCCCGGGACCTGCGGGTCACCCTGGTCACGGTGCACGAGCCGATCGCGCGGGTGTCGTCCCTGCTCACGGTGGAAAGGATCGTCAACGCCGGCCTCGTGACCGCCCAGGCCCTGCGCCGCGACTTCGGGGTGCGCGAGCCTCGGCTGGCGGTCGCGGGGCTCAACCCCCACGCCGGCGAGAGCGGAGCCATCGGGCGCGAGGAGGTGGAGATCGTCGAGCCGGCGATCCGCGCGTTGCGGGACCTGGGCGTCGACGCCGCCGGCCCCTACCCCGCCGACACCATGTTCCCGGACGCCATGCGGGCGCTCTACGACGCGGCGCTCTGCCTCTATCACGACCAGGCGCTGATCCCGGTGAAGATGCTCGACTTCTGGGGCGGCGTGAACGTGACCCTGGGCCTGCCGATCGTGCGCACCTCCCCCGATCATGGGACCGCCTTCGACATCGCCGGGCGGGGCGTCGCGCGGCCGGACAGCCTGATCGCCGCCATTCGCCTGGCGGACGAGATCGCCCGCACCCGGGGCGGCTGATGACCCTCGACGACCTGCCGCCGCTGCGCGA
This sequence comes from Phenylobacterium sp., assembly GCF_036563385.1. Taxonomy (GTDB): domain Bacteria; phylum Pseudomonadota; class Alphaproteobacteria; order Caulobacterales; family Caulobacteraceae; genus Phenylobacterium. The sequence goes on along the minus strand of NZ_DATCML010000015.1, from coordinate 275,450 downwards.
TGTGCTCGCCGACCATGGGCTGATGGCGAAGAAGTCCTTCGGGCAGCACTTCCTGCTCGACCTCAACATCACGCGCAAGATCGCCCGCCTGGCGCAGGTCGGCGACGGGGATCGGGTCATCGAGGTGGGGCCGGGTCCCGGAGGCCTCACCCGCGCCCTGCTGGAGACCGGCGCCCGCGTGACCGTCGTGGAGAAGGACGAGCGCTTCCGCCCGCTGCTCGAGGAACTTGGGACCGTCGCGTCCAATCTGACGCTAGTGATGGCTGATGCACTCGAGGCGGACGAGGCGGCGCTGGCCGACGGGGCGCCGGCGCACCTGGTCTCGAACCTGCCCTACAACGTCGGCACGCCGCTGCTGATCAAGTGGCTGACGGGTCCGTGGCGGCCCGCCTCGCTGACCCTGATGTTCCAGAAGGAAGTGGCCGACCGGATCGTGGCGCGGCCCGACACCTCGGCGTACGGCCGCCTGGGGGTGATCGCCCAGGCGACGTGCCAAGCCCAGCTGGTGATGGACGTGCCGGCGCGCGCCTTCACCCCGCCGCCCAAGATCGACTCGGCGGTGGTGCGCCTGGTCCCGCGGCCTGACCGGCCGGCGCCGGACAGGCTGGACGCGCTGCAGAAGCTGACGGCCGCGGCCTTCGGTCAGCGCCGCAAGATGCTGCGGGCGAGCCTGAAGCCCCTGGGCGGCGAGGACTTGATCCGCGCCGCGGGCCTAGACCCTCAGGCCCGGGCCGAAGTGGTGGACGTGGACGGCTTCCTGCGCCTCGCCGACGCCTGGCTCGCGCGCCGCTAGCGCCACCGATCCAGGCCGCCTCACCTCGGCCGTTGCCGAAGCGGCCGGCAACGGCTCCTATGCCTGCCCGTCAGACGCAAGGAGCCCACATGTGGACGCTTGCGGGCGTGGCCGTGGTGGTCCTCGGCTTCGCCCTCCGCTTCAACCCGCTGCTAGTCGTGGTCGCCGCCGCCCTCGTCACCGGGCTCGCCGCCGGTCTTGGGCCGCTGGAGGTGCTCGCCGCCTTCGGCAAGGCGTTCAACGAGAACCGCTACGTCAGCGTCGCCCTGTTGGTCCTGCCTGTCGTCGGCGTCGTCGAGCGGGCCGGGCTGCAGGAGCGGGCGCGGACGCTGATCGGCCGGTTCCGCGGCGTCTCGGTCGGGCCACTGCTGATCGGCTACCTGGCGTTCCGGCAGATCACCTCGGCCCTGGGGCTGACCTCGATCGCCGGCCAGGCGCAGAGCATCCGGCCCATGGTCGCGCCCATGGCCGAAGGCGCCGTGGAGGTCCGCACGGGCGAGCTCAGCCCAGAGACCCGTCAGGCGGTCCGCGCCCAGGCGGCGGCCACTGACAACATCGGCCTGTTCTTCGGCGAGGACATCTTCATCGCCATCGGCTCGATCCTGCTGATGGTCGGCTTCCTCGAGGCCAGCGGGATCACCATGGATCCCATCCACCTCTCCATCTGGGCGATCCCGGCCGCGATCGCCGCCTTCCTGATCCATGGGGCGCGGCTGGTGCTGTTCGACAGGCGGCTGCGGCGCGAGGCCGGCCGGTGATCAAGCTCTCCGCCGTCTATGTGCTGGCCGGCTTGGTGTTCGCCGCCTTTGCGGTGCTGAGCGCCGGCGACCGCAACAACCCGAAGCGTTTCGGCAACGCGGCGTTCTGGGGGCTCGTGGCGCTGAGCTTCCTGGCCGGCGACCGACTGGGCGATCTCGGCAACGGCCTGCTGGTGGTGGGGCTGGCGCTGATCGCCGGCTTCGGCCTGCTCGGCCGCGGACAGCCGGCCACCACGTCCCCGGAAGAGCGTCGGGCTCTGGCGGAGCGATTCGGGGAAAAGCTGTTCATCCCCGCCCTCACCCTGCCGCTGGTGGTGATCTTCGGGGTGTTGGCGCTGAAGCCTCTGACCTTCGGCGGCCAGCCGCTGCTGGATCCGAAGCAAGCCACCCTGCTCTCGCTGGCTCTGGCGACCCTCGTCGCCGTGGCGGTTGGGCTCGTCCTGCTGCGCCAGCCGCTGATCAGCCCGCTGCAGGAGGGCCGTCGGCTGATGGACACCGTCGGCTGGGCGGCGCTGCTGCCGCAGACGCTTGCGGCCCTTGGAGCGGTGTTCGCCCTGGCCGGCGTGGGACAGGTGATCGGCGACCTGGTGACCGCCTCCATCCCCATGGACACCCGGCTGGCGGCGGTGGCGGTCTACTGCCTGGGAATGGCGGGCTTCACCATGATCATGGGCAACGCCTTCGCCGCCTTCCCGGTGCTGACCGCCGGGGTCGGACTGCCCATCCTGATCCGGCAGTTCGGCGGCGACCCGGCGGTGGTCTGCGCGATGGGCATGCTGTCGGGGTTCTGCGGGACGCTGATGACCCCGCTGGCGGCCAATTTCAACCTGGTGCCCCCGGCGCTGCTCGAACTGCCGGACCGCTATGCAGTGATCAAGGCCCAGATCCCGACGGCGCTTCCCCTCCTCCTGGCCAATGTAGGGCTGATGTATGTCTTCGCGTTCTGAGCGGCTGAACGCCGAACAGGCCTCGCTGTTCGCCAGGCTGGCCCTTTCCCACGTTGCCCGCGAATACCCGAACAAGCTCGATCATGTGCTGGATGGGCCCCAGGACGTGCGCGGTCCTCGCGACCTGCACCCGATCTTCTATGGCAGCTTCGACTGGCACTCCTGCGTGCACGGCTACTGGACGCTGGCCACGGTTCTGCGCCGCTTCCCGGCGCTCCCCGAGGCCGCCGAGATCCGGGACCTGTTCGATGACGCGTTCACCGACGGCAAGGTGGCCGCGGAGACCGCCTACCTGGCGCGGCCGTCGGCGCGCGGCTTTGAGCGGCCCTATGGCTGGGGCTGGCTGCTCAAGCTGCAGGCCGAGCTGATGGCGCACGACGCGCCGTGGGCCTCCGTGATGACCCCCCTGGCGCTGGCGTTCGCCGACCGGTTCCGGGACTTCCTGCCCAGAGCGGCCTACCCGATCCGCACGGGTGTGCATTCCTCGACGGCGTTCGCCCTGGCCCTGGCCAGCGACTATGCGAAGGCGGCCGGGGACCAGAGCCTGCTGCAGCTGTTCGCGGACACCGCCCGAAGCTGGTACCTGGCCGACGCCGACGCCCAGGCCTGGGAGCCTTCCGGGGACGACTTCCTGTCACCGACGCTGCTGGAGGCCGAGTGCCTACGCCGCCTGTTGCCCGCGGAGGAATTCCGTCCGTGGCTGGCCGACTACCTGCCGCACGCGGCGCAGCGGCGACCGGCCAGCCTCTTTGCGCCGGCGACGGTCACCGACCGCACGGACGGCAAGATCGTCCACCTGGACGGCTTGAACCTGTCTCGCGCCTGGTGCTGGCGCGAACTCGCGAACGCCTTGCCGAGCCATGCGGCCGCGGCCGCCGAGGCCGCCGCCTCCGCCCACCTGGCCGCCAGCCTGCCACACGTCGCAGGCGACTACATGGGCGAGCATTGGCTGGCCTCGTTCGCCCTGCTGGCCCTGACAGCGGGCGAGGCCGGCTGAGGGATCGCTCCGGCTCCAGGCGCGTTTGGGCCGCCTGGGACGCCATAAGGAGTTGGAAAGCCATGCGTACGCATGCCCTCGCCCTGGCGGCCACCGCCGCCGCACTCACCACCACCGCCGCCCCGCTCCCCGCCGCCGCGCAGGGGATGGGCCTGGACCGGGTCTTCTCGTGCTCGGGCAACCGCGGGACCACGGGCGCCGTGGTCGGCGGCCTGGCCGGCGCCTTGGCCGGGGCCAAGGTCGCCAAGAACGACACGCTCGGCGCCGTCGTCGGCGCGGGCCTCGGTGCCTGGGCCGGCAACCAGATCGCCTGCCGCATGAACGATCAGGGCCGCGACCGGGCCGAGACCGCCTTCCAGCGGGCGCTGGACACCGGCCGCGCCCAGAGCTGGTCGGACCCGCGCACCGGCGCCACGGGCCGGGTGGAGGTGCTCTCCAGCGGTTATGACAGCCGCCACGCCGCCTATGCGGGCGAATACTCCCGTCCGGTCTCGGCGACCGACCTGCGCTTCGCCCCTGGCGTGCAGCGCGTGCGGACCGGCTTGCAGGCGGCCGCCCCCATGTATGTGGCCAATGCTCGCGTGAACATGCGCGCCGCGCCCAACACGGCCGCGCCTGTGGTCGAGCGCTTGTCGAGCGGCCAGCAGGTCCGCGTGGCCGGGATGACCCGCGACGGCTGGCTGGCGATCGAGAACGACGGCTGGGTGCAGGGCTACGTGGCCGCCTCCACCATGCGGCCGCTGCCGGCGGTGAGCTACGTCCGCAACATGGACAGCAGCTACGATTGCCGGCTCGTGCAGCAGACCGTCAGCATGCGCGGCTACCGCACCGAGACGCAGCGCTTCAACGCCTGCCGTGACACCGGCGGCGAATGGCGGATCGAGCCCATCTGAGGGAGCGGGCCGCGCCCTGGTGGCGCGGCCCTCGTCCTAAGCTGCCTCCGCCTCGCGGCGGCCGGCCAGCACTTCAAGCGCTTGCACGGTCAGCGCCCAGCGACTGGCGCAGGCGGCGCCCTGGGAAGGCTCGCCCTCCCAGCCTTTGAAGCTCAGCCATCCGCGTTCGCCGAGCGCAAAGCAGCGGCGATCGCGCGCGAACCCGAGTTCGACACGGGCGCCATCCTTGTAGAGCACATTGACGACTTCGCCGGCCGGCAGGGCCTGCAGCAGGAGGTCCCGGCTCGCCGGCGAGAGGCGTTCGACATCCATCGACCTTCTCCCCCCGATACGCCCCAAAGGTCACGCTGAGTCCCGCGTGGCGCAAAGCCCTCGGCGCACCGTGCTGTGGATTTACCTACCCGATCTGGGGACAACCGCCCGGGGTCTGTGGACAGGCCGCGCGCGGCATGAACGCGAGTTAATTGTGACCGCGTCGATTCCTATGGTTCGTTCCCGGGCAGCGGAGCGTAACCGTATGGCTTTTCCCCTCGACCGTCTCGACATCCAGATCCTTACGGCCCTGCAGGAGAACAACCAGGCGACCGCCCAGGAGCTCGCCGCGCGGGTCCCTCTGTCGCCCTCCGCTATCCTGCGCCGTATCCGTCAGTACCGCGAGGACGGCGTGATCGCCGCAGACGTGTCCGTACTGGCCCCGGCGACGGTTGGCGACCGGCTGTCGGCCCTCCTCATGGTGCAGCTGGACCGCCACTCCCCCGCCGACGTGGCGGCGTTCCGACAGCACCTGTGCCGCTCGCCGCATGTGCAGGTCTGCATCGAGATCTCCGGCAGCTACGACATCTCGTGCATCGCCATCTTCCGCGGGATGGAGGAGTTCAACGCCTTTACCGACGCCGAGATCGCCGGCCATCCCGCGGTGCGGCGCTACGAAGCCAGCTTCATCAAGAAGCGGGTGAAGTTCACCACCGCCGTGCCGCTTTGAGGGTCCGCGTCCTGAGAACAAGAAACGCGCGCCCCGTTCGATGCACAGTCGACTACGTTATAGCGAACTTCGAGTAGAATAGACTTTGTGTCTATAACGAGACAGCGACGGCGCAACTTCGAAACATATGCGTTTCGTCTTTGACCATCCTTTCCGCAGCCAAGTAACTCCAGCGTAACCGCGCCGCCCCGGCGGCTCGGGACCTGACCTTTTGTGGGGAGCAGGCCGACGCCAGGCGACGGCTGCTGGAGGATGTAGACCTTGAAAACCATGTCCATGCGGGAGCGCCTGCTGGCGTCTTCCATGATCTGCAGCGCGGCCATGACCGCTGTCGCCGCCACGCCCGCCCTCGCCCAGGAGGACGGCGAGGTGGCCGAGGTGGTCGTCACCGGGACGCGCATCCCGTCGCCGAACCTGACCAGCGTCAGCCCTGTGACCGCCATCGGCTCGGCCGAGATCAAGGCTCAGGGCGTGACCCGCGTCGAGGACATGGTCAACAGCCTGCCGCAGGCCTTCGCCGCCCAGGGCGCGGCCCTCTCCAACGGGTCCACCGGCACCGCCACGGTGAACCTGCGCGGCCTTGGCCCGACCCGGACCATGGTGCTGATCGACGGACGGCGGCTGATGCCGGGCACGCCGAACACCACGGGTAACAGCCTGGCTCCCGACCTGAACTTCATTCCGACCGCTCTCGTCGAGCGTGTGGACGTGCTGACCGGCGGCGCCTCGGCCGTGTATGGCGCCGACGCCGTCGCTGGCGTCGTGAACTTCATCATGCAGAAGAATTTCGAGGGTGTCCGGATCGACACCCAGTACGGGATCTATAACCACAAGAACGACAACGGCGTGGCCGAGGTGATCCGCCAGGCTGCGGCTGCCTCCCCCACCCCGCAGTTCTTCCAGCTTCCGGACGAGAACGTCTGGGACGGCGAGAGCTCCGAAGTGACCCTGGTGCTGGGCGTCAACGCCCCTGACGGACAGGGCAACATCACCGCCTACGCCGGCTACCGCCACTTCGAGCCGATCCTGCAGTCGAACCGCGACTTCAGCTCGTGCACCCTGGATTCGGGCGCCACCTTCCTGGCGGCAGGCTGCGGGGGCTCCGGCACCGCCTTCCCGACGCGGGTCGGCACCCAGATCGTCGACGTGACCGGCCCGGGCAACACCTTCCGCGATCGCGTCGCCACGCGCGACGTCTACAACTTCGGCCCGCTGAACTACTACCAGCGGCCGGACGACCGTTACGTGATGGGCGCTTTCGCCCGTTATGAGCTCGCCGACTGGGCCGAGGCCTATGCAGACGTGATGTTCATGGACGACCGCTCGACCTACCAGATCGCGCCGGGCGGCATCTTCGCGGGCACCTTCTCGATCAACTGCGCCAACCCGTTCCTGTCCGCCCAGCAGGCGGGCCGCCTGAACGCCACCGCGGCCTCGGGCGGCGGCACCTGCGCCACCAACCCGGCCGGCACCTGGACCGGCACCGTCGCGCGCCGGAACGTCGAAGGCGGCGGCCGTCAGGGCACCACCGAGCACATGCAGTACCGCTACGTGGTCGGCCTGCGCGGCGACATCAACGAGAACTGGAACTACGACGCCTACCTTCAGTACGGGCGGGTCCAGTTCAACCAGGTGCAGACGGGCTTCTTCCGCACTGCCGCGATCCAGAACGCGCTGAACGTCGTCAACGTGAACGGCGTGCCGACCTGCGCCTCCGTCGTCAACGGCACCGACGCGGCCTGCGTGCCGTACAACATCTTCTCGCTGAACGGCGTGACCCAGGCGGCTCTCAACTACCTCGAGACCCCGTCCAGCCAGGCCGGGAACCTGCACGAGCGGGTCGCCAACGTGTCCTTCGGCGGCAACCTGACCGACTACGGCCTGAAGACCCCCTGGGCGGAAGACGGCGTCGGCGTCTCGTTCGGCGCGGAATACCGCCGCGAGCAGCTGGATTACGCCGCCGACTTCATCTCGCGGTCGGGCCAGCTGAACGGCGCGGGCGGCGCCTCGCCGACCGTGAACGGCAGCTTCGACGTGTACGACCTGTTCGCCGAGGCGCGCGTGCCGCTGGTTCAGGACATGCCCTTCGCCCGCTCGCTGACCTTCGAGACTGCCTATCGCTTCTCGGACTACAGCTCGGTGGGCACCACCCACACCTACAAGTTCGCCGGCGATTGGGAGCCCATCGAAGACCTGCGTATCCGCGCCAGCTATCAGCGCGCGGTGCGTGCGCCGCACGTGCTCGAGCTGTTCAGCCCCCAGAACGTCCAGCTCGACGGCACCCAGGACCCCTGCGCCGGGCTCGAGGCGAGCGACCCGCTGGTCGCCCGCTGCGCCCAGGCCTTCGGTCTGACCACGGCGCAGGTGCTGGCCATCGAGGACAACCCGGCCAACCAGTACAATGGCCGGCGCGAGGGCAACCCGAACCTGGATCCGGAAAGCTCCGACACCTACTCGCTGGGCTTCATCTACCAGCCGTCCTACCTGCCGGGGCTCAACCTCTCGGTCGACTGGTTCGACATCAAGGTGAAGGACTACATCTCGCCCATCGGCGCCGACCTGATCATCAACCGGTGCCTGGAGACGCTCGACCCGTTCTTCTGCGGCAAGGTGGTGCGCGACCAGCAGGGCTCGCTCTACCTGTCGCCGCAGGGGTTCATCATCAACCAGACCCTGAACACGGGCTCCCTGCGGACCAGCGGCGTCGACATCAACGCGGGCTACCGCACCGATCTCGACCGGTTCGGCCTGGCTGACATGGGCGGCGTGTCGCTGTCCTTCGTCGGCACCTGGCTCGACAAGCTCGAGACCCAGTCCCTGCCCGAACTGGAACCCTTCGACTGCACGGGCCTCTACGGCACGATCTGCTCGGTCTCGGGCGGTCTGTCGTCACCGAACCCGGAATGGCGGCACAAGGCGCGGGTCACCTGGAACACCCCGTTCGCCTGGGGTGACTGGATCAACAGCGTGGGCGTGTCCCTGCAGTGGCGCCACTTCTCCAGCGTCACGCTCGACGCCTATTCCGACGACCCGCAGTTGAACAACCCGGCGCTGCAGTTCGAGACCGATCGTAAGCTCGCCTCGCGGGACTACTTCGATCTGACGGCCACCTGGACCGTGAAGGACTCGGTCAACTTCCGGGCGGGCGTCAACAACCTGTTCGACAAGGATCCGCCGCTGAACGGTTCATCGAACTGCCCGACCGGGCCGTGCAACGGGAACACCTGGCCGCAGGTGTACGACGCCTTCGGCCGGTACGTGTTCATCGGGCTGTCGGCCGACTTCTAGGCTGCCCCCGACGGGTGACAGGAAGGGGCGGTGGAGCGATCCACCGCCCTTTTTTTCAGGCGAGGTTGCTCAGGCGGCGGGCTCGCTGAGCCGGCGGGTCACAAGCCGCTTGCCGAGCCAGAGCTCCGCGCGGCCGGGCGGCAGCGGCAACTGGGCGAACTTGGCTTTCGCCGCGGCGTCGTCGACGCAGTTCAAAGTCGCGCCCACCACAAGCCCACCGTCGTCGTCCAGAACCTGGACCCGGTACGCCGCCACGATTCGCCCCCTCCGAGGGGCGGAAGCTAGCGGAGCGACGCCACGGGCCTTTGTACGGCAGCCGACAAAGCGCTGCTGGACCGGCTATTTTTTGTGGTCGAGGAGGATCTGCCCCTCCTTCTGGAGCCGCCCCTTCAACTTGCCGGCGACCAGCGCGAGCAGGTTCGGCAACAGAACCTCGAGCCGGACGGAAGCTTCCTCGACGTCTATGGAGCCGGAGATCGCCTGGCCCATGGCCTGGACTGCGAAGCTCAGCCGGTTTCCATCCCAGCTTTTCGTGAAAGCCCCGGCGGCTCCGCCCATCTGGGCGGAGAATCGCTCGAAACCCTCCTCGATCCGCCGGCGCGCCTCGGCGCGGCCGAGCTCATGGGGGATGTTGACGGTGATGGCCTTGGTCATGTCCTTGAAACGCGTCGGCGCCGCTTGGGGGTTCCGCCACGCCAGCTTCGCCCCTAGGCTCGGCGCCGCACGGAGGGAGGCCGCGTGAGCGAAGACCGCACGCTGTTTGGAGATGGGCGCTACCCGGAGTCGGGCCCCCTCGCGGTGCTCGCCCGGCTCGCCGTGCTTGCCGCTGCGGCGGCGATCATCATCGCCAAGTTCCTGCCGCCCGAGCTGGTGCCTGACTTCGTCCGGTCACCCAACCTGCAGCACTTCGCCGCCTTCTACGTGCTGATGCTCTGCGCCCTCGCTGCGATGCCGCGCATGCGGCTGCGCAGCGTCACGCTCGCGGTAGGCGGCTTCGCCACCTTCCTTGAGGCGCTGCACCTCGCCGCCGGCGCGCCGCTGGGGCCGTTGTCCGACAACTGGGTGGCCGATCTCGGCGGGCTGACCGCGGCGGTCGCGCCCGTGCTGGTCGAGCGCTTTCGCCGGCGATTTCCGCGGAGCTAGATGAAGGTCCAGCCTCGGTCGCGGTCCCGTACGCGCAGGTTGTTCTGCACGTGGCGGACCCCGTCGATGTCGGCGATGTCCTCGATCCGGCGCTTGTCCTCCTTGCGCCGGACTGTGCCGTTCAAGGTGACCTCACCGTCCTCGACCAGGACGTCGACATCGCGCAGATCGAGCCGTCGCTCGTCCTCCAGTCGCTCGACGATCACCGCCCATAGCACCCGGTCGGATGGGCCGCGGCGGCGCGCCTGACGCTCATCCTCGTGCCCGCGGCCGCCGAACAGGCCCCCGGCCCGCTCTCGCCAGGAACGACCGTCGTGGCGTTCCGGGCCATGTCGCCGCGCATCGTCCCGACGCTCGCTACGGTAGTCGCCGCTGTCAGTCGGCCCAGCTTGGTCGGTCCGATCGCCATCGGCAAAGCGGCGGTAGCCGACGCCGCGCTCCCGATCGTAGGCGAAGTCGGTCGAGTAGTCCGCCTGCCCGAAGTCCTCACGACGGAAGCTGGCGTCCTCCTCGACCCGATAACCGGCGCGGCGGCGTGGGTCGTAGCTGTAGTCCGTGGAGTAGTCCGCCTGTCCGAAGTCGTCGCGCTCGCGCGGCCGGCTCTGGCGCTCCCAGCGCCCCTCATCGCGGTCCCGCCAATCGTCGCGCGCCATGGCTCGTCTCCTCCTCGCTGAAACGGGGTCCGCGGCGAAAACCTGCGCCATGACCTTCGGTTCCCGCCGCCGCGTGACGCCCCGCCCGACTCCTGAGACATCAGACGCGTGCAGCCCTCCGTTCCGCCGCCGGACCGTGCGCCCTCGCGGGACCACCCGCTGGAGGACGAACTTGCCGAAGCGCTGCCGGACCGCGGCACCACGCTCGGGACGCTTCTGCGTCGCTGGGTGTTGCGGCTGGTGCCGCTCATCCTGCTTGGAGCCGCGGGTTACGTCCTGTGGCGGGACTACCATCACCTGGCGCTGCAGGACCTGCTGACCGAAGTCCGCAGGTGGGGACCAGGGTCCATCGTGGCCGCCCTGCTGTTCTCGGCGTTGAGCTTCCTGCTCATGGGTGTCGTCGAGAAGGTCGGCCTCACCTGGACCGGCGCCCGCCTCCCCTGGCGGCCCACGCTCGGCGCAGCCTTCATCGCCAACGCCATCGCGCACTCTCTCGGCGCCAATCTCCTCGTCTCGGGCGCCGTGCGCGCCCGGCTCTACGAACGTTACGGGGTCAGCCTGACCCAGGTGGCCGGCGCCACGCTGTTCCAGGGTTTCTCGTTCGCCGTGGGCATCTCCACCCTGGCGGGAGTTGGCCTGCTGCTGGCGACGCCCCAGGCGCTGGCCGCCAGCGCGATCGCGACGCCGGTCGCCCGAACGACCGGCGCCGTTCTGCTCAGTGGCGTCGGGGCCTATCTCGCCACCTGCGCCTTCCACCGGACGCCGCTGCACGCGCTCGGCCGCACCCTGGTCCTGCCCTCCGCGGGCAAGGCGCTCGTCCAGCTGGTGGTGGGGGCCGCCGACAACGCGACGGCCGCCGCGATCATCTGGATCCTCCTGCCGCCCGGCGCGGTGGATTATCTGGCGTTCATCGGCGCCTACGCCATCGCCTGCGTGGCGGGCCTGATCTCCACCGTCCCGGCCGGCGCCGGCGTGTTCGAGGGCACGCTCTCCGCGCTGCTTCCCAGGGTTCCGGCCGCGGCCCTGGCCGCCGCCTTCCTGGGCTACCGGCTCGCCTACTTCCTGTTGCCGCTGCTGCTGGCGGTGCTGGCGCTAGCCGGACACACCCTGCGCCGTGCGCAGGCGGAGCGAGGTGAGCCGTAGGAACTGGTCAGGTTCACATTTGTTGTAGGCCCACTGGGGCGGGCTCCACGACCGCGGGAGGCGGCGCATGGACCTAAACACGGCAAGCTTGGCCGGCCTGACCAAGCTCGTTGGGCTGGAAAGCGCCTACGACCTGATCCTCTGGCGTCCTTATCTCAGCTGGGGCGAGGTGGCGTGCGTGCCGGGTTTTGACGAGCGCCGTGTCGCGGAGCTGCGCGCCGCGGGGGCGACCGTCAAGCTGCCGGGCGACCCGCGAACCTTCCGTGACGACGGCGCAGCCCGGCTCTAGCTGTCCAGCAGGCGACGCACGCGCTGGGCGAGCTCCAGAGCGTCGAAAGGCTTCGGGAACATCAGCGCATCCTCCACGCCCTGCCGGGCCAGATGGGCGGCGTGTCCGGTGATGTAGACGACCTTGATGCCGGCGTTCAGCTCGCGCGCCTTTCGAGCCACCTCGAAGCCGGTGGCGCCAGGGCCGAGGTTGATGTCCGTGACCACGGCGGCGAAGCTGCGCGCGTCCCCCTCCAGCACGGCCACCGCGGAGCGGTGATCCCGCGCCACCTTCACCTGGAGCCCAGCGTCGCTGAGGGCCTCCTCCACAAGTTCGGCCACGAACGGCTCGTCCTCCACGAGGAGAATGCTGGCCATGCTGACGGCTCCTACGCCCGCGGCGGCTCCCGCCGCACCCCGTCACCCACAAAACGAGACCCCGTCGCTCGCCTGACGAGCGACGGGGTCTTGCTGCGGCTTACCGGCTCGGGGGGAGCGCCTGCCGCTGCACCGTTCTAAGCGCCGTGTGCGGGCCCCGGTTCCTCAAAGCCAGCGAGATTGCTTGAACCGCGCATAGAGGACGCCGCAGACGACGGCGATCGCCGCCAGGACCGCGTAGTAGCCGTAGCGGGCCCGCAGCTCGGGCATGTTCTCGAAGTTCATGCCGTAGATCCCGGCGATGGCGGTGGGCACGGCCAGGATCGCGGCCCAGGCGGCCAGCTTGCGGGTGATGGCCCCCTGCCGCTGCTGCTCCAGCAGGTTAGCCACCTCGAACACTGACGAGAGCACCTCGCGCAGGCCCTCGACCCGCAGGGCGACGCGGCGGACGTGATCGAGGACGTCGCGGAAATAGGGCCGCGCCTCAGCGTCGATGCAAGGAAGCTCGAGGTGCTCGAGCCGGGCGGCCATCTCCTCTGTGGGCCCAAGGATCCGGCGGAAGCGCATCAGTTCGCGCCTCAGCGCGAAAATGCGGGTGATCTCGTCGCGGGTGAGGAAGGCGTCCAGCGTCTGGCGTTCCATCGCCAGCACCTCGTCCTCGATCTGGTCGACGATCGGCAGGTAGCCGTCGACCACGAAGTCCAGGATGGCGTGAAGAACATAGTCGCCGCCGTGGGCGAGCAGCCGTGGCGCGGCCTCGAGCTGGACGCGCAGGTCGGTGTGGGCGCGGGCGGAGCCGTGGCGGACGGTGACGATGTGCTGCGGGCCGAGGAACACATGGGTCTCGCCGTAGAGGATCTCGTTGTCCTCGATGCGAGCGGTCTTGGCGACAACGAAGAGTTGCGAGTCATAGGCCTCGGCCTTCGGCAACTGGTGGGCCTTGAGGGCGTCCTCCACGGCCAGGGGGTGCAGGCCGAACCGGTCGGCCACCACCCGGAGCTCCTCGGCGGACGGCTCGAAGAGGCCGATCCAGGCGAACTCGTCCGGGGCGAGCGCCAGGCCGGCCGGCTCGTCGAGCGAGAGGCTCCGGACGGGGACCCCGTTTCGATAGGCGTAGGCGGCGACGACGCTCATGGGCGAGGCCTAGCAGGCCGGCGCCGCCTGCGCCAAGCGGGTTGGCGCAGGCGGCGCGCCCGGCTGCGCAATGGCGCGCAGCGCGCGACTGGGGACTTAGGAAGCTAAGCCCATTTCGAGCCCCGCGAAGGTTGCAGGAGTTCCCGCGGCGCGCGAGTCTCGCCGCCTCGGTTTCACCTCCGAAGGGTAGCCGAACGGTAAGCGGGTCAGAGCCGAAGACATCGCCCGCAGTCGGCTACGTCCCCCCGGACAGGGAGCCGGCCGCCGCCGGGGAGCGAGATCCCCGGCCTCCCCTTCCCTCCACCAGCCAAGCCCGCTAGGCGTGGCGCAAGAGTGGAGACCCCGATGCCGATTTCCCGACGCGAGTTCAGCCTGTCCCTGCTGGGCGCCACCGCCCTGGCGGGCCCCGCCCTGGCGCAGGGCGCCAGCGAGGCGGACCGGCGGCTGACCGCCTTCCTCGACGCTCAGTTCGAGGAGGAGGTCCGCATGGACCCCGAGTGGCTGACCCGGCTGGGGCGCAAGGAGCGCTATTCGGAGCTCACCGACCGCAGCGAGGCCTTTCTCGATCGGCAGCTGGCCTGGCGCCGGCAGAGCGTGGCCAAGATGAAGGCGCAGTTCGCCGGGACGAAGCTCAGCGACGAGGCGCGCACCTCGTACGACATGTGGGCCCTGGAGCTGGAGCGCGCCGAGACGGACGCCCGCTGGCGGCGGCGGAACTACATCTTCGTGCGCGGCGGCCCGCAGAGCGGCCTGCCCAACTTCCTGATCAACGAGCACGCTGTCGCCGACGCGGCCGACATGGAGGCCTATGTCGCCCGGACCCGGGCGATCGGCCCGGCCCTGGACCAGGCCCTGGTCCGCGCGCGCCGGGCGGCCGCCGAAGGCGTGCGGCCGCCCCGCTTCGCCTTCGACCAGGCGTTGGAGGAGGTGAAGCGCCTGACCACCGGGGCGCCGTTCGACGGCGGCGGGGACTCCGCCCTGTTCGCGGACGCCAAGGCCAAGGTGGCCGCCCTGCGCAAGGCGGGAAAGATCGACCAGGCGCGCGCCGACCGGCTGCTGGGCTCCCAGGCCCAGGCGATGACGGGTTCGATGAAGCCCGCCTATGAGCGGGTGGCCGCCTGGCTGACGGCCGAGCGGGAGAAGACCACAGCCGAGCCGCAGGGGGCGCACGCCCTGCCGAACGGCCGCGACTATTACCAGGCCCTGGTGCGCCTGCAGACCACCACCGGCATGACGCCGGACCAGATCCACGAACTCGGCCTGTCCGAGGTGAAGCGGATCCGGGCCGAGATGGAGACGCTGAAGGCAAAGATCGGCTTCACAGGTTCGCTCGAGGAATTCTTCGCCCACATGCGGACCGAAAAGAGCTTCTTCCTGCCGAACACGGAGGCCGGCCGCGCGACCTACCTCAAGGCGGCCGAGGACTACCTGGCGGGGATCCACGCGCGCCTGCCGGAACAGTTCGGGCGGCTGCCGAAGGCGCCGTTGATCGTGAAGCGGGTGGAAGCCTTCCGCGAGGAGGCCGGCGGCGCGGCGCACTACAACTCCGGCGCCCCCGAGGCTTCGCGCCCGGGGATCTTCTATGTCCACCTGGCCGACATGGGCGGCACGCCGACGTTCGAGCTGGAGGGCACCGCCTACCACGAGGGTTGGCCGGGGCATCACATGCAGATCATGCTGGCCCAGGAGATGACCGGCCAGCCCGCCTTCCGCGGCCACTACGGCTACGGCGCCTACATCGAGGGCTGGGGCCTCTACTCCGAGCTGCTGGCCAAGGAGATGGGCTTCTACAAGGACCCCTACAGCGACTTCGGCCGGCTGGGCCGCGAGATCTGGCGGGCGATCCGCCTGGTGGTCGACACCGGCCTGCATCACAAGGGCTGGAGCGAGGCCCAGGCGCTGGAGTTCTACACCGCCAACTCTCCACAGCCGGCCTCGAAGATCCGCTCCGAAATCCGCCGCTACCTCGTGAACCCCGGCCAGGCGACCTCCTACAAGGTGGGGATGGTCAAGATCCTGGAGCTACGCGCCCGGGCCCGTCAGGCGCTGGGCCCCCGATACGACCAGAAGGGCTTCCACGAGGCTGTGCTTGGCGCAGGCTCCCTGCCGCTCGACATCCTGGAAGCCCGGGTGGACCGGTGGATCGCGAGCCGACGCGTCTAGAGCGCGGCGGCTCCCGTCTCCTCAGCGCGGCGATGCGGCGTCCGGCCAGGCGCCCTTCCGGTGCTGCGGCTTGTCCGTGACCTTCACGAAGTGTTCCTGGTAGGCCTTGGACTTGCCTTCCGGGCTCTTGCTGATGCCGCGGCGCACGGCGGTCTTGCCGTCCTTGCTGAAGGTCCAGAACTCGCCAGCGATGACGTCGCCGTCCTTCATCTTGAGCACCTGCAGCTCGTGCGGCTCGGTCAGCAGGGTGGAGATCTGATTGAACCGCGTCTGGTTCGGGAACGGCGCCACCGCCCCGTCCAGCTTGGACACGTGCTCGCTGATGTAGGGCTTCTCGGCGTTGGTGGTGTTCTCGGAATAGTAGTGGAGCGTGTCGCCCTCCACCTTCATCCAGATCGTCAGCTTGAACCCGGCCGGGGTGGTGATCCCCGGCGTATCGTTGTGCTGTTCCTTCCAGGCTCCGTCCACCGGATGGGCGAAGACCGGGGCGGCGAGCGCGGCGCTGAGCGCGAGGCCAGCGGCGATGGCGCGGATGTTCATCTCAGACGTCCTCCAAACGGCGGGTCAGTACGCGACCCGAGATTCCAGATTGCTCTCGACCTCGGCGCGGGTGGTCCAGAGCGTGCGGTAGGTCTTCTGCGACAGGAACTCGAGCTGGTCGCTGCGGTGGGGCGAGCCCGGCTGGGTGGAGTTGCCGTAGCTCATCAGGCCCTTGGCCTTCACCGGCGTGGAGAACTCCACCATCGAGACCCAGGTCTCCCCGTGGTTGGGCATGCGGCGGCCGTCCTTCAGCCCGCTCCAGGTGATCACGTTGAACACCCCCATGTTGCCGAAGCCGCCGGACCCCGGCAGGTCTACTTGGCCCAAGGCGAAGCGGGAGACCTCGCCGAAGGGGCGGTCGAGGGCGCCGTACTGGGCCCGCGCCTCGATGGCAGCCTCCTTGAGCATGGCCACCGCGCCGGCGGGATCCTTGATCCCGATGGGCGTGTCGATCGGCCGGGCCGGGTCCCACCGGACCTTGTAGTTGGCGTCGCTCTGGAAGTTGGGGCCGGCGAACTTGCGGGCCCAGGTCTCGAACAGCAGGGCTCCCCGCGAGCCGGCGTCCACCTTGCGGTCCCACGCGCGCAGCACGGCGGCGGCCTGCTGGACGTCGGCGTCCGCGCTGCCCGCGGCGGCGGTGAGCAGCTCGTCCAGCACACGGTCGGCCATGAGCACGTGAGTGGACGCCTTGCTGCGCACGAAATCGTCGAAGGTGAGCTTCGGCGGGTCGGCCATCAGGTGCGACGAGTGCTGGGCCCGCAGCGACATGGGCCCGGGCGGCGCCACATAGGCCGGGTAGTCCTGGGCGCGGATCGCCTGGGGCCAGGTGGAGACCCACGGCGGATCGTTGGTGTTCTGGACGTAGCCGGTGGGCGGGTCGACCACCTTGGGCAGGTCCTCGTAGGGGTGGATGTCCGTCCAGAGGGTGGCCGAGGTGTCTCCCGGGACCAGGCCGCTCCAGGTGCGGACGTCGCCGTCCTTCCGCTTGGGCAGGATGCCGTTCAGCAGATATTGGACGTGACCTTCCCGGTCGGCGTAGACGATGTTGAAGGACGGCACCTGCAGCCGCTTCATGACCTGCTGGTACTCGGCGAAGCTCTTCGACTTGCCCATGTCCCAGTACTGGCGAAGGCCGCCCGGCCGGTCGAGGCCCGCCACCCGCACCGCCACGGTCTTGCCGTCGGCCCGCGCAAAGGCTGGGCCGTGGACCGAGCTGCGGATCTCCAGCGTCTCGGCCTTCAGGCTCCCGTCGGGCTGGCGGACCTTGAAGGTCTTGGTCTTCACCGCGAAGGGACGGACCTTGCCGTCGAACAGATAGCCGCCGGGCGCGAGCTTCAGCTCGTAGTTGGTGGCCCCCAGGATGTTGTTGACCGTATTGGTGAAGCCCATCCGCTCGTTGAAGGCGAAGCGCAGGACCGGAAGGCCCACCTGGGTGGCGCCATACATCTTGAAGCCGGGCCCGTTCAGGTCCGCCTCGAAGTAGGTGAGCTGGCTCGGCGCCCAGGGCAGGTGCGGATTGGCCAGGAGCAGGGTGTTCCCGCTCGCGGACTTCTTCGGCATCACCGCCCAGGCGTTGGAGCCCGCGTCCGCGTTGCCGCCCAGGGTGCGCTGGGCGGGCGCGACGTACTGGTAGTTCATCAGCTTGTGGGCGTGCGCCATGACGTCTACGCCGCTGATCGGCAGCACCTGGCGGACCGAGGGATCCAGCTTGTCCGGATGGGCCCGAGCGTAGGCGTTCATCCCCTCGGCGAAGGCGTCGAGGTTCCGCCGGAAGGCGGCGGGCTCCTTCAGGTACCACTGGCGGGCGCGCTCGTAGACGTCGTTGGAGATCACCCAGCGATCTGACTCGATCTCGGAGGCGCCCCAATACTCCGCCGCCCGGCCGCGGGCCTGGCCGTAGAGCCGCAGCACCACGTCGCCATGGTTCTGTGCGGTGGCGTAGCCGAAGCCGTAGAACACGGCCGCCTCGTCCTTCCCGTAGACGTGCGGCACGCCGAAGGTGTCGTAGAGGATCTCGCCCCGCACAGCCTTGGCCGGGGCGCTGGCAGCTCCCTGCGCAGCCGCCGGAGACAGGGGCAGAGCCCCGGCCCCCGCCAGCGCCGCCAGGGCGATGAGGGTCCTGCGCTTCATCATCACTCCCCTCCCCCGCCCTTAGAAGCTGTACTGCAGGCGCGCGTAGTAGAAGCCGCCGGTGAAGCCGAACGGCGAGGTGCCCGGATACTGCCCCGACCCGAGGTTGGCGTTGAACGTCCCGTTCGGGCTTGGATAGACATTGAAGAGGTTGTTGGCGCCCACGGCGACGTTGACCTGGTCGTTTACGTCGAAGCCCACCTCCAGGTCGGTGATCCACTTCGGCCCGAAGCTGCGGTCGTTGGCCGGAATGTTCTGCCAGACGGTGAAGCCGCCATAGCGGGTCGCCCGCAGGTTCACCGTCCAGCGGTCGAGCTCATAGTTGGCGTTGGCGGACACCTTGCTCTTCGGGAAGGCCTCGGTGAGGTTGCCGCGGCTCAACCGATCGAACAGCACGAAGCCAGAGCCCAGGGCGGTCAGCTCCGGCGGGTTGGGGATGACGCCGGTGATCTTCGTCTCGTTCCAGTTGTAGCCGAGGCTCCAGCGCAGGTTTCCGTACGCCCCCAGGTCGTTGCGCCAGGTGGCGACCACGTCCACCCCGCGGGTCCGGGTGTCGATCGCGTTGGTGTAGTACTGGGCGCTGAGGTCGCCCGAGAGGCCGTTGGCGATCAGGATATTGCTGACGGCCGTCCCGGTGAGCGTGCTGGTGATGGCGATCCGGCCATCCACCTCGATCTGATAGGCGTCCACCGTGACATTGAGGCTGGGCAGCGGCTGCAGGGTCACGCCCACGCTGTAGTTGGTGGACTCCTCCGGCTGCAGGGGCTCGGCGCCCAGCGCAATGGCCTCGGGCGAGCCGACCCGCAGGGTCTTGATCTGCAGGAGGGTGAGGACGCCGCCCACCTGCCGGAACTGGCTGGAGCTGGCGGCATAGTTCTGCTGCGCCAGGCCAGGCGCCCGGAAGCCGGTGCTGATCGCGCCGCGCACCCCCAGCCATTCCGTGAGGTCGTAACGGGCGTTGACCTTGCCCACCAGGGTGTCGCCCGAGGCGTCGTCATAGTCCTCGTAGCGGGCCGCGGCCCCCAGGAAGAAGCGGTCGCTGACGTTCCAGCCGAGCTCGGCGTAGGCCGCATAGTTATTGCGCGACGACTTGCTGGCGTCGCTCGGCTGGAAACCCGGGGCGGCCTGCGCGCCCGTGGCGGGACGCTGGCCCGCGAAGGGCTGGCCAGCCGGGATGACGTAAAGGCCAGCCGCGTAGCTCGCGGGCTCGCCGGCCTCGACCTCATAGGTCTCGCGGCGGTGCTGCAGGCCGAAGGAGACCTGCAGGTCGCTGGCCTCCGAGAGCTGGAAACCACGGGTCACGTCCAAGGAGTTCACCCACTCCGAGGATTCCAGGGCGCCCACGTAGAAGCTGGTCGGGCTGCTGGGGCCGAGGCTGGCGTTGATGCTCTCAGCCACGTTCTCCTCGGCGCGGTTGCGGCCATAGGTGGTGGACACGTCCCAGGACCAGCCCGCCGTTTCGCCGCGGGCGCCGAGGGCCAGCTCGTAGTCCTTCTCGTCGATCACCAGGTTGGGCCGGAAGCCCTCCGGATAGACCTGTGGCAGCGCGTTGACGCTGTTGGGCGCGCGGAAAGTGAAGGGGAGGTCCGACACGCGCTTGCTGTAGGTGCCGAAGCTGTACAGCTCCGCCGCGCCCGCCTGGTAGCTGCCGTTGAAGCCGACGTTGACGCCCCACTGGGGCAGGACGCCGTAGTTGCGGGTGATCCGGCTGCGGTCGACGGTGAGCTCGCGCGGGTCCGGCTGGCCGCCGATCCGCGGATAGATCTGGATGTTGGACGCCACCGGCACGGCGCGGTTGGAGAGCGCCTGGTCCTTGGTGTTGAAGAACAGCTTCAGGAAGCCGCTGTCGCCGAATTCGAGGCCGTAGTCACCCTGGACCTGCAGCAGGTCGCCGTCGCCACGATCGAAGTTCTCCCCATAGGTGACCGCCAGCTGGCCGCCCTTGTTCTTCTTCAGCATGATGTTGATCACGCCGGCGATGGCGTCGGAGCCGTACTGGGCCGCGGCTCCGTCGCGCAGCACCTCGATCCGATCGATGCCGGACACCGGGATCAGGTCGAGATCGGCCGGCACCGAACCATTGTAGAGCGAGGAGACGGAGTTGATCAGCGACGTCTTGTGGCGGCGCTTGCCGTTGACCAGCACCAGGGTCTGATCAGGATTGAGGCCGCGCAGCCCGCCGGTGGCGATCACCGTTGACGTGCCGCCGCCTGCCCTGGCCGGCAGGTTGAACGAGGGCACCAGGGTCTGCAGGGCCTGGAAGGCGCCGGCCCGGCCGGTGCGCTCCAGTTCGGCGGCCGAGATGACGTCGATGGGTGTCGGGCTGTCGATCACGGTGCGCGGCTGGCCGCGAGTGCCGGTGACCACCAGTTCGCCGACTTCCGCATCCTGCGCCAGCACCGGAAACGCCGCCGCCGCCGCGCCGACCGCCAGGATCGCCGCGCCCATGCGTGCACCGCCGCCGCCTGCGCCCTTGCTGTACTTCGCCATACTAACCCCCTCGCGCCGGCCCCCGGCGCTGCTGTCGCACGACCGCCGGAGCGGTCCCCCAAGATCCGCCGGGTGCTCCGCCGACCGCCGAGCGACCGTCCGTGCGGTCACCCTTGGGCGGTCCTGGCCTGTCGACGGTGAGGCGACGGCGCAGCGAGACGGCAGGCCTCGTCCGGCCCCGGCGTCGCCCCCGCTGTCCTTGGCGCCTGAGAGATTTCGGAGGGCCTCGCCCGCCTTGCTCCTTCGGCGAGGGCGGCCAGGCCGCCCTGCTTTCCAGCGTTTAGAGGCTCTGGCGGTCCTTCTGCTTGAGCGTTTCCGGGGCGGTTGCGCCTTCAGCGCCGGGCGCGAAGCCCGGTCTCTCCCGCGAGAGCCCGGCCAGCTTGGGCGCTGACGTAAGGGCGCCGCAAGGACACAAAACTGTCGCGCTTGATGGAATTTCTAACTCGCGCAGGGGAAACGTTGCGCGCGAAGCGGCCGCAGCCTGAAATTTGTGCAGGGGCGCGGCGGCGGCGTGATCAGATCTTCTCGTCCAGGAGGTCCTGCACGAAGGGCGGCAGCCAGGGGTTGCGCACCGGCTTCATCCGCTCCGACCGGTAGATGTGGATCAGGTCGGCGTATGCGCGGTCGAAGTCCTTGTTGACGATGACGTAGTCGTACTCGTTCCAGTGGGTGATCTCGCGCTTGCCCAGCGCCAGGCGCTGATTGATCACCTGGATGCTGTCCTGAGCGCGAGCGTGAAGACGGCGCGACAGGTCGGCCCAGGATGGCGGCAGGACGAAGATGCGCACCGAGTCGTCCGGCTGCTTCTCGGCGATCTGCCGGGCGCCCTGCCAATCGATGTCGAACATCACGTCCTTGCCGGCCTCGAGCGCCGCCAGCACCGGGCCCTTGGGCGTGCCATAGAGGTGGCCGTTCACCTCCGCCCACTCCAGGAGCTCGCCACCCTCGATCATCGCCTCGAACTCGGGACGGGTCTTGAAGAAGTACTCGCGCCCCTCCTCCTCGCCCGGCCGCGGAGCGCGCGTGGTCGCCGAGATGGAGAGGATCATGCTGCCGTAGTCGGCGACCAGGCGGCGCGACAGAGACGTCTTGCCGGCCCCCGCGGGGCTGGAAACCAGCATCAACAGGCCGCGCCGGACGGTCTCCCAAGGCTTAACGTGATGGTCGTCGTGGGGGAACAAGGGCGCCTCGGCTGTTACTCGACGTTCTGGACCTGTTCGCGGAACTGCTCGATCACGGCCTTCAGGTCCAGTCCCACGGTCGTGAGCGCGGCGATCGCCGACTTGGAGCACAGGGTGTTGGCCTCGCGCATGAACTCCTGGGTCAGGAAGTCCAGGCGGCGGCCCACGGCGCTGTCGTCGACTAGCTGGCGCGCCGCCTGGACGTGACCGGCCAGGCGGTCGAGTTCCTCGCGCACGTCGGCCTTCACGGCCAGGGCGGCGGCCTCCTGCAGGACGCGATCCTCCGGAACGGCCTCGCCGGCCAGTTCGGCCATCCGGCGGGCGAACCGGTCCTTGATGGCGGCGGGCTGGGCCGCCGCGTGGCTCTCGGCGTCGGCGACCAAATGGCCGATGCGGTCGAGCAGGCTCGACAGCACGCCGTGCAGCGCCCGGCCCTCTTCGCGCCGCGCGGCGAGAAGGCCGTCGAAGGCGGCGGCCACTGAAGCCGCCACAGCCGCCTCAAGCTCGGCCTGGGCCTCCCCGTCCTCGGCCGCATCGGCGGCCTCGATCACGCCCCTGAGGGACAGCAGGCCGTCGAGTCTCGGCGGCGCGACCATGCCGGTTGCGACATAGGGCGCGCCGGCCTGGAGGTAGCGCTCCAACTGTTCGACGTTGATGCGCACCGCGGCGCCGCCCTCGGCGCGCTTGGCCTGGACGCCGACCGTGAGTTGGCCGCGCTGGAAGCGGGCCTGGGCGCCTTCCCGGGCCGTACGCTCCAGGCCATCGAGCCCGGGCGGGCCGCGGAAACGAACCTCGAGGTTGCGGCCGTTCACCGAGCGGGCCTCGACGGCCCAGCTCCACGGCCCCAGCGCCCCCTCCGCTCGGCCGAAGCCGGTCATTCCGGATATCGCCATCAGCGTCCCGCCCCCGCCTGCACGGCGCGCTGCCGCTCCAGCTGGCGCCAGCGGGCTACGTTGCGCTGGTGGTCGGCATAGGTGGTGGCGAACACGTGCCCGCCCGTGCCGTCGGCCACGAAAAACAGCTCCGTGCTCTGCGGCGGGTTCAGCACCGCCTCGATGGAGGCCCGCCCGGGATTGGCGATCGGCGTCGGCGGCAGGCCGTCGATGCGGTAGGTGTTGTAGGGCGTTGCGGTAGCGATCTCGGTCACCGCCAGCCCGCGGCCGAGCGGCCTCCCCTTCGATACGCCGTAGATGATGGTGGGATCGCTCTCCAGACGCATGCCCTGGCGCAGCCGGTTGACAAAGACGGCGGCGATCCGCGGGCGCTCCGCGGCGACGCCGGTCTCCTTTTCAACAATCGAAGCGAGCGTCAGCGCCTCGTCAGGCGTGTCAAACGGCAGGCCGGACTGCCGCTTTGGCCAAAGCTCGGCCATGAGCTCGTCCTGCGCCTGGGCCATCCGCTGGAGCACCGCGGAGCGGCTGTCGCCGCGCTGGACTTGATAGGTGTCGGGCAGCAGCGTGCCCTCGGCGGGGACCGGGGCGTCGCCCGCCAGCACAGGCTGGCGCTGCACCGCTTCCCAGGCCATCTCGCTGGTCCAGCCCTCGGGGATGGTGACCAGGTGGCGAACGACCCGGCCGTCGCGGATGTCGTCGAGAATGCGCGCCATGGAGGCGCCGCTCTTCACCTCGTACTCGCCGGCCTTCAACGCTCCGGCCACCCCGCTCAGCCGGGCGGCGGCCATGAACACCGTGCGCGAGCGGATGACCCCAGCGCCGGCCAGTTCGCCGGCAATGCTAGCGAGTCCGGAGCCGCGCTCCAGCACCACGGTCGTGACCTTGCCCTCGCGCGCCTCAGGACCTGGGCCGCTGTAGGTCCACAGGACCCAGCCGCCGGCGACGAGCACGAAGGCGCCCAGGGCGAACAGCACGCCGCCCAGCATCCGCAGGGGTCCGGGCGGCGCCTTGCGCGGCACGGGACGTCGGCGCGGGCGCGGTCGCCGGCTCACGCGACCTTCTTGAAGACCACCGAGGCGTTCGTGCCGCCAAAGCCGAAGGAGTTGGACATGGCGATGTTGATCTCGCGCGGCACGGCCTTGTGCGGGGCGAGGTCAATGGGCGTCTCCACCGAGGGGTTGTCGAGGTTGATGGTCGGCGGCGCGATCTGGTCGCGGATCGCGAGGACGGTGAACGCCGCCTCGATGGCGCCAGCGGCGCCGAGCAGGTGCCCGGTGGCCGACTTGGTCGAGCTCATGGTCACCTTGGACGCCGCATTGCCGAGCAGGCGCTCGACCGCGGCTAGCTCGATCTCGTCGCCGAGCGGCGTCGAGGTGCCGTGGGCGTTGATATAGTCGAGGTCGGCCGGGTCGATGCCGGCGTCCTTGATGGCCGCCTTCATAGCGCGGAAGCCGCCGTCGCCGTCCTCGGCCGGGGCCGTGATGTGGTAGGCGTCGCCGGCCATGCCGTAGCCGAGCACCTCGGCGTAGATCTTCGCGCCGCGGGCCTTGGCGTGCTCGTATTCCTCCAGCACCAGGATGCCGGCGCCCTCGCCCATGACGAAGCCGTCGCGATCCTTGTCGTAGGGGCGGCTGGCCTTGGTGGGCGTGTCGTTGAAGCCGGTGGACATCGCTCGACAGGCGATGAAGCCGGCGATGCCGATCGGCACCACCGAGCTCTCAGCCCCGCCGGCGACCATCACGTCGGCGTCGCCGTACTTGATCATCCGGGCTGCGTCGCCGATGGCGTGGGCGCCGGTGGCGCAGGCGGTGACCACCGCATGGTTGGGCCCCTTGAAGCCGTGGCGGATCGAGACCTGGCCGCTGGCCAGGTTGATCAGGGCCGAGGGGATGAAGAAGGGGCTGATCCGCCGGGGCCCCTTCTCGTGCAGCTCGATGGCCGTCTCGGCGATCGGACCGAGGCCGCCGATGCCCGAGCCGATCATCACGCCGGTGCGTTCGCGGCCTTCCGGGTCGTCCTCGCCTGGCGCCCAGCCGGAGTCCTTCACCGCCTCGTCGGCGGCGGCGATGGCATAGAGGATGAAGTCGTCGACGCGGCGCCGATCCTTGGCGCTCATGGTCTGGTCGGGGTCGAAGGAGCCCGGCACATCGGGCCCGCCGCCGCCGCGGCCATTTACGCGAGGCACCTCGCAGGCCACCTGGCAGGCGTAGGCCGCAGGGTCGAAGGCGGTGATCCGGCCCGCGCCGGAAGCGCCGGCGAGGATCTGCTTCCAGGTGTGCTCGACACCCACGCCCAGGGGGGTGACCAGGCCGATTCCGGTGACGACGACTCGACGCATGGCTGACCTCAAACGAGAACCGCCGCGGCTAAGGGGTGTCCCTCGGCGACGCGGCGGCCAAATTTCAGAGCATGGACAGGCGCTTAGGCGCCCAGGCGCTCCTGGATGAACTTCACGGCGTCGCCGACGGTCTGAATGTGCTCAGCGGCGTCGTCCGGGATCTCGATGTCGAACTCTTCTTCGAAGGCCATCACCAGCTCGACGTTGTCGAGGCTATCGGCGCCCAGGTCGTCGATGAAGCTCGCCTTCTCGGTGACCTTTTCGGGATCGGCGTCGAGGTGCTCGATGACGATCTTACGGACGCGTTCAAGGACGTCGGACATTAGGTAGGTCCCTCAGGGCTAGTCAGTCTTTGCATTCGGCGACAGCGACGCTGGTGTCAACTGCCGCCGACGCCGTTTGGTTCGGGCCGCCGGGTAGCATGTTCGCTCCCCGGACTCTAGGGCTAGATCATCACCATGCCGCCGTTCACGTGCAGCGTCTGGCCGGTGACGTAGGCGGCCTCGTCACTGGCGAGGTAGACGCAGGCGCTGGCGATTTCCTGGCCCTGACCAAGGCGGCCGGCCGGGATCGTCCCCATGATCTGCGCCTTCTGCTGCTCGTTGAGCGCGTCGGTCATCGGGCTCTCGATGAAGCCGGGCGCGACGCAGTTCACGGTGATGCCGCGGCTCGCCACTTCCTGGGCCAACGCCTTGGAGAACCCGATCATGCCGGCCTTCGAAGCGGCGTAGTTCGCCTGTCCGGGGTTGCCCGTCACCCCTACCACCGACGTGATGCCGATGATGCGGCCGTGCCGACGCTTCATCATCCCGCGCATGCTGGCCCGCGCGAGGCGGAAATAGCTCTCCAGGTTGACCTTGATGACGGCCTCCCAGTCCTCGTCCTTCATCCGCATCAGCAAGCCGTCGCGGGTGATGCCGGCGTTGGCGACAAGTATGTCGAGGGGCGCACCGGCCGCCTTCTCGGCGGCCTCGATCAGGCCGTCCACGGCGGCGGGGTCAGAGAGGTTTGCGGCAGCCACCGCCGCCCGATCGCCCAGCTGGCCGGCGAGCTCCTGCAGAACCGCTTCGCGCGTGCCGGACAGCACCACTTGCGCGCCCTGGGCGTGGAGGGCGCGGGCGATCTCGGCTCCGATGCCGCCAGTGGCGCCGGTGACAAGCGCGGTCTTGCCGCTGAGGTCGAACATGGGCGGTCCTCTTCTAGAGCGTCTTGGCGAAGGCTTCGATGTCGGCCGGGCTGTTCAGGGGCACGGCCTCCGCGTCAGGCGCGATGCGCTTGACCATGCCGGACAGCACCTTGCCAGAGCCGGCTTCGGCGAAGCGCGTCACCCCGCCCTCCCCGGCCAGCCAAAGCACGCTCTCGCGCCAACGCACCCGGCCGGTCACCTGCTCGACCAGCAGGCGACGGATGGCCTCGGGATCATTGGTCGGGCGAGCGGTGACGTTCGCCACCACCGGCGCCCGGGGCGCAACGATCGCGGCGCCGGCCAGAGCCTCGGCCATTTCGTCGGCCGCCGGCTTCATCAGCGGGCAGTGGAAGGGCGCCGAAACGTTCAGAGGGATGGCGCGCGCGCCGAGCTCCTTGGCTTTCTCGATCGCCCGGTCGACGGCGGCCTTGGCGCCGGAGATCACCACATTGCCCTGGTTGTTGTCGTTGGCCACGACACAGACCCCGAGCTCGGCGCCGGCCGCAGCGGCCTCCTCAGCCAGCGCAACGTCGGTCTTCGGCCCGATCAGCGAGGCCATGGCGCCCGCGCCGACCGGGACCGCGCGCTGCATGGCCTGCCCACGAAGCTTGAGCAGTCGCGCAGTGTCAGCGAGGCCAAGCGCGCCGGCGGCGGCCAGCGCGGAGTATTCGCCGAGGCTGTGGCCCGCCACGAACGCCGCCTTGTCCATGCCTACGCCGAACTCGCGCTCCAGAACCCGAGCCACCGCCACGCTCAGCGCCATCAGAGCCGGTTGGGCGTTCTCGGTGAGGGTGAGTTGGTCCTCGGGACCTTCCCTCATCAACCGGAAGAGGCCCTGCCCCAGCGCATCGTCCACCTCCTGGAACGCCTCGCGCGCGACGGGGAAAGCGTTGGCCAGTTCCGAACCCATGCCGACGGCCTGACTGCCCTGGCCGGGGAAGATGAACGCAAGGCTCATGGGGTCCCGCTCCTGCCTGAAGAATCCGAGCGGCGAGGGTTAGGGGATAAGGCTAATGTGGGCAAGCACACGGGGAGGACGCCATGAGAGCGGTCGTGCGGCGCGAGAAGCGGCTGGTCTGCGACGAGATTCCGGAGCTGCAGCCCGCGGAGGGACAGGCGCTGGTCCGCACCCTCGCCTGCGGCATCTGCGGCTCGGACCTGCATGCGCTGCACCACATGGAGCACATGATCGAGCTGACCCGTCGGGCCGGCGGCGGGGACAACGGCTTCGACCCCTCGGCCGACACGGTGTTCGGCCATGAGTTCTGCGCCGAGGTGCTCGACTTCGGACCCGGGACCCCGCGCAGGCTGAAGGCCGGCGCGCGGGTGGTGAGCATCCCCGTGACCATGACCGCCTCGGGCGTGGAGATGCTCGGCTTTTCGAACCGGCTGCCCGGCGGCTTCTCAGAATGCATGCTGCTCTCTGAGGCCATGCTGCTGGAAGTCCCAAACGGGCTCCCCACCGATCACGCGGCGATGACCGAGCCCTTCGCCGTCGGACTGCACGCCGTGGCCAAGGCGCGGCTCGAGCCCAAGTCCGTGTGCCTGGTGGTGGGCTGCGGGCCCGTGGGGCTCGCGGTTATCGCCGCGCTGAAAGCCCAGGGCCACGGCCCCGTGATCGCCGCGGACTTCTCGCCCCGCCGCCGAGCCGCGGCGGAGCGCCTCGGCGCCGACGTCCTCGTCGATCCGGCGGTGGAAGATCCGCACGGCCGCTGGGAGGCTTTCGGCGTGCCCAAGGCCCGCGCCGCGCAACAGATGGTCCGCATGATGGGCGGCGGCTTCGCCCGTCCTGTGGTTTTTGAATGCGTGGGCGCCCCGGGCGTGCTGCAGAATCTGATCGAGGCGGCCCCGGCTGGCGCGCAGATCGTCGTCGCCGGCGTCTGCATGGAGACCGACCGCATCGAGCCCTCCATCGCCATCACCAAGGAAATCGAGCTCACCTTCGTCTTCGGCTACACGCCGGAGGAGTTCGCCCTGACGCTGCGCAGGCTGGCCGAGGGCGTTGTCGATGTCTCGCACCTGGTCACCGGTCGCGTCAGCCTCTCCGAGGTGGCCGGCGCATTCGACGCGCTCGGCGATCCGGAAGCCCACGTAAAGATCGTCGTCGATCCCACCGCCTAGCCATCAAGCTTCACATTACGTTAAGCAAACTCGGCCGTACGAGGCGTTACAGCGAAGGTCGGCGCCACATTTGGGTCGCGATCTGACCTGCTCACCAAGAATATCCAACTGCGCGTGGCGGATTGTCGCGGACCGAATACTACCTCGGTCAACCCTGGGTCGGCGGCGAGCAGGATTCGACGAACTTCGGTACGCCATTCACTATACTTCTACACCGGGGAGTTGCCGAGCGCGATTCCGGCGCCACTCGAAGCTGAGCGCAGAAGTATTAGGCGGCTCTCGTCCGGGCCCGCAAAACATGCGGGCACTAAGAGGGCGACAAAGCTCTTCCTCTCCTTGTGCGCACGTGTCTTGCAAAAGCTGGTGGGCGTCCGGGACAGTGTTCCAGATCGGGACTTTGACCTTGACGCCCCACTATTGTGGTTACTGCCGAGCTTCATTCTTGACACTGGGCAACCGCCGCCGTAGAGGGCCATGGATAATCGTCGGTTAA
This sequence comes from Phenylobacterium sp., assembly GCF_036563385.1. Lineage (GTDB taxonomy): Bacteria > Pseudomonadota > Alphaproteobacteria > Caulobacterales > Caulobacteraceae > Phenylobacterium. The sequence goes on along the minus strand of NZ_DATCML010000015.1, from coordinate 246,539 downwards.
ATGGGCGACCTGCAACCAAAGGTTACAAAGGTTTTCGCCGCTCGCTGCGGCGCTCCCTCGAACACCTGCAAGTCTCCAGCAAGACAAGTTCACGCGTTCAACAGACAACTCTCACGCCAGGGGCGAACATGACTACCCTTCGGAACCTCCTCATCGCCGCCGGCAGCGCCGCCGTCCTGGCGAGCCTCGCCACCACCGCCGCCGCGCAGCAGTCGACCTCCTCGGCCAGCGCGACCGTGGGCGCCAGCATCATTCAGCCGATCGCCATCACGAAGAACAACGACGTGAGCTTCGGCACGATCACTCGGCCGAACACCGCCACCACCTCGCAGGTGGTGCTGAGCACGACCAACACCACCACCCCGGTGTCGATTGTCGGCGGTACGGCGCTCGTGCAGGCCCAGGGCAGCCGCGGTCAGTTCACCATCACCGGTGACGGCGGCCGCGCCTACACCCTCAGCGGCTCGACTACGGCGTTCAACCTGACGGGCTCGGGCTCCGCCTCCGGCCAGAACATCTCCTTCACGCCGGCCTTCTCGGTCGACAGCGGCAGCCTCTCGGGCACCGCCGGCGTCCTTCCGGGCACCCAGTTCACGGCGGCCACCCAGCTGCTGTACGCGGGCGGATCGTTCAACGTCACCAACGAAACCACCCCGGGTCCGTACACCGGGACCATGTCGCTGACGGTCACCTACAACTAAGCGACGACGGGCTCGCCGGGGCTGAGCGCGCGCCGTTCAGCCTCGGTAAACCCGTCACCGCTAAGTTCGACGCATGAACCGCGCCCCCCTCATGATCGGTGTCGGCCTGGCGGCCCTGGCGTGCTGCGCCCAGGCCTTCGCGCTCAGCCGCGCCGACGCCAAGGTGGGCGGACGCATCGTTCAGAGCGCGAGCATCCAGGTCATCACGCCCATGGTGCTCCCCAGCGTTACGGCCACGGCGGTGTCGCCAAATGCCGCATTCGCTGGGACCGTGCCTTCCGCGGGAACCGGTGGTACAACCGCTGGTGTAGGCAACGCCACCTTAACCATTCGGAGCGAGGTTGGCGACGCATTGTCGATGGCCGTGCCCGAAAGCTTCACGGTCGTCCGCAACGGGGGGACCGAAGCCTTGACCGTCAGAACCAACACCCGCGCCGAATACGGCCTCCAAGACGGCGGCGTGATCCTGGGCGGCGCCGTCATGGGCTCCAACAGCATGAGCGTGAACGTCGGGGGCGCGCTGTCGCTGGCCTCGGCCGATCGGCTGGAGCCGGGCGCCTACGAGGGCCTGCTGGTAGTCGTGGTCCAGTACAATTGAGCCGGATCTCCCTCTCCGTCGCGATCGCCGCCCTTGCGGTCCTCGCCGCGCCGCAGGCTCCGGCCCAGCCCGCCGCCCCCGCCACGCCTGCCGTGACGGCCAATGTCACCACCGTCGGCGCCAACCTGAACATCTCCCCCAAGCGGGTGACCTTCGACCGCAACCGGCGGAGCGCGACGGTCTACATCTATAACCAGGGCAATGCGGCGGCGACGTTCGACGTCAGCCTCGTGGACCGCGCCATGCTGCCGGACGGCCAGATCGTCGCGCTCTCCGACGCCGAGAGCCGTCCTGAGGCCAAGCCTTACGCCGAGCAGGTAAAGTCGGCCTCGTCCATGCTGCTGGTGTCGCCCCGGCGGGTGACGCTTGCGCCCGGCCAGGGCCAGACGATCCGCCTGCGCGCCAATCCGCAGGACTCCGCGGCGGCCGAGTACCGCAGCCACCTGACCATCACCACGATCCCGCCGCGCGACGCGGGCCTTACGGCGGAGGCCGCAGCGGGCGTCGGCCCCAACGAGCTCCGCTTCCAGATCAATTCGGTGTTCGGCCTCAGCATCCCGGCCATCATCCGCACCGGCGACGCCGACGTGCGCGCCGGGATCGAGAACGTGCGCCTTGAGTACGCCGAAGTCACGCCGCAGGGCCAGACCACGCCGCGGCGCACCGCCGTGGCGGTGTTCGACATCGTCCGACTTGGGACCAACTCGCTGTTCGGCAACATCGAGATCCGCCCCACCGGCGCAAAGAACAGCGAGGTGATCGGCCTCGCCCGCGGCGTCGGCGTGTACCCGGAGGTCGGCCGGCGCACCCTGCGGATCCCGCTGAACAGGCCGCTGGCCGCCGGAGAGAAGCTCGAGGTCACGTTCACCGACGACGACACATCTCCGGGCAAACTCCTTGCGAAACAGGCGTCGTAGGTGCGCCGCGTGGTCTGCCACCGCCGCGCTTGCCATCATCCGCGCCTCCCCCGGGGCGGCCGCCGAGCCGCTCGCACCGGCCGCGAGCGCGCCGCCTGAAGCCGCACAACCTGCCGCCGCCTCGCCGGTCCTCGATCCGGCCTCCCTGCTGCTGTTCTCGGTCGATCTCGACGAGCTGACGCTCACAGATGGTCTGAGCGCTTACGACGCGCCGGAAGACCCACTCCTCCCGGTCGGCGAACTGACCCGGTTGCTCGAGATGGACGTGGAGGTGCTGCCCAGCGAGCGGCGCATCATCGGCCGCCTGGGCGAAGCCCGCCGCTCCCTGGTCGTCGACCTCGCCACCGGCACCGCCAAGGACGGTCCGCGCAATGTGCCGCTGGCGGCCAGCGACGTGGCGGTCACGGACACCGAGATCTACATCCGGGCCTCGGCGCTCCAAAGGCTGCTGCCCCTGACGCTGCAGGTCGATCCCGAGAGCCTGGCGTTGAAGATCACCGCCACGGAGCTGCTGCCGATCCAGGGCCGGATCCAGCGTCTTGCGCGCAAGCGCGACAACTTCGAGGGCTTCCAGCAGAAGGACGAGGTTCTCAAGGTCGAAACGCCCTACCGGCTGTTGAGCCTGCCGGCTTTCGATATGGCCATCGGGGCCGGCATCGAGTCCGATAACCGCTTCCCGTTGCGCTACGACATCCGCGTCGGCGCCGACCTGCTGTACACCGGGTTCCAGGGCTATCTCGGCTCGAACGAGAGCGGGGACCCCTCCACCGCCCGTTTCGTCTTCGAGCGACGCTCGGTAGGCGGGGGGCTCCTCGGGCCGCTCAAGGCGCGCACCATCGCCGTTGGCGACGTCTTCACGCCGGGTCTGTCGCTCGGCCCTCGCAGCCTCGGCGGCCGCGGCTTCATGCTGTCCACGGTCCCGCTCGACCAGACGAACATCTTCAACCGTATCGACCTGCGCGGCGAACTTCCGCTTGGCTACGACGTGGAGCTGTACGTCAACGACGTCCTGCGCAGTGGCCAGAACACGCCCGCCAAGGGGCGCTACGAATTCCTCAATGTGCCGCTGAGCCAGGGCATCAACGTGGTCCGGGTGGTGACCTACGGGCCGCGCGGCGAGCGCAGCGAGAACACGCGCATCATCAACGTCGGCGGCGGCGTGCTGCGACGCGGCGAGGCCACGTTCGAGCTGGGGGTGGTCCAGCAGGAGGAGCCGCTGCTGCTGCTCCAGAAGCCGCTGCCGGAGGAGCGGGTGAACCCGGGGCGCGGCGGGCTGCGCGCCGTTGTCTCGGCCAACTATGGCCTGACGTCCACCCTGACAATCGCCGGCGCCGCGGCCTACCTGCCGTTGGACGACGACGACTATCGGCAGCTCTACACCCTCGGCGCGCGGACCTCCCTCTTCGGCTTCGCCACCCAACTCGACCTCGCCTACGACAGCCGCGGCAGTTCGGCCGTGTCGCTGGGCATGGCCGGCAATGTCTTTGGCCTGTCCACAGTGCTGCGGCACGCCGAATTCCAGGGCGGCTTCCTCGACGAGAACGGCCCCGGCGCCGACATCAGCCGCGCCATGCTGCGTCGTAGCGAACTCACCTTCGACGGCAACCTGCAGTTCCGCGGCCAGGTCGTTCCCGTGTCGGTCCGCACCTTGCGCAACGAGTATGCCGACGGGCTTATCGACATCGCCTCCTCGCTGCGCGCCTCCACGACGGCGTCGAGCTTCCTGATCTCGGCGGGTGTGGAGTACGAGCGCAACATCACCCCACAGCAGACCGTCCAGCGGCTGAACGGCTATTTCGCGGGCTCCACCTTCAGGGGCTACAAGTGGCAGCTGCGCTCCACCCTCGACTTCGAGATCCTGCCCGAGCTGCGGGCCCGCTCGCTGGCCATCACCGCGGATCGCGACATCAGCGAGACCGTGGCCCTGCGGTTCGGGGTGGGCCAGGCGCTGGACGATGTCTCGAGCTTCAACCTGACAGCCGCCAGCATCTTCAAACTGCGGTTCGCGGACCTGTCGATCAACGGCGACTACAACAACGCCGACCAGAGCTGGCGGCTTGGCGCCCAGCTGAACTTCGGGCTGGGCTATAACCCCGCCCTTGGGCGCTATCAGGTGACGCGGCCCGGCCCCGGCTCCGGCGGCAGCCTGTTGTTCGAGGCGTTCCTGGACAAGAACGGAAACGGCATCTTCGACAGCGACGACGTGGCGGTGCCCAACGTCACGCTGGAAGGCGCCGAGACCAAGATTCGCACCGGTCCCGACGGCCGAGCCTTCGTCACCGGCGTCGGCGCGGGCCCGACCAGCCGCATTCTCGTCGGTCTCGACGAGGTCGAAAACACCCAGGTGCAGGCGCCGCCAAGCACAATTCAGTTCTCACCCCGGGCCGGCAGCTTCACCACCGTCCGCTACCCCATGAAGCCGACCGGCGAGGTGCTGGTCAGCATAAACCTGCGCCGGCCGGACGGGACGTTGGTTGGGCTGTCCGCCGCCCAGGTCCGGCTCGTCGGCGACAACGGCTACACCGCAGAAGCGAATACCGAGTTCGATGGCTCGGCCAACTTCCAGAACCTGCCGATCGGCAAGTACCGTTTGGAACTCGATCCCGACCAGGCCAGGCGGCTCCGGATGACGCTGGTGGAGACCCCCACCATCGAGATCAAGGGCGATGGCGGCTTCGCACCCGACGTGCACGCCGAGGTGAAGTTCGCTCCCCGCCCCGCGGCCGCAGCGTCCGAGGGAGAGATGCCCGCCCCTCCTACGGCCGAGCCCGCAGGCCAGCAGAAGAGCGAAGACTCTCAGTAACTTTGCCGCGGTATCTTCCGGTGCAATCGGTCAGCCGAAAGTGTTATTGAGCACGACCATGCGACGCGCCAGTATATCGCAACTCTTGATTGCCGGGCTTCTCGCCTTTTCCGCGAGCGCCGCCGGGGCGCAGACCTATGGCGTCGGCGTACCCTCCAGCAGTCCCAACCTCGGCGAGGTGGCCTCTGCCGCCTCTGGTACGACGACCTTCCGGATCTCGGCCAGCACCGGAACGGTGACCAAGTTGAGCGGCTCCGGCGCGCGGGTGAGCACGGGGAGCACCCGGCCCATGGTGACGATCAGCTGCGGCAACGAGGGCGCGTGCAACACCAAGAGCGTCAACATCCGCATCGGCTCCGGGACGACGTCGGGTCGGGGCGGGACGCTGACCAACTTTACCGTCTCGATGGGCACGGCGTCGTTGACGGTCTCCCCGACCGGAACGAACCCGATCAACTTCCGCATTGGACCGATCGGCAAGAACAGCTCGAAGACCTTCTACGTGGGCATGGACTTCCCGATCGGCGGGGACACCTCCGGGTCGCCCACCGGCGCGGCGCAATCGTCGTTCTACGTCTGGGCGGATGATGCCCCCAACACGCCGAACGGCTCGCAGGGCGACAGCGGCGAGGCGGTGGCCACCGTCTTCCGTTCGATCTCACTGACCAAGAACAGTGACCTGGAGTTCGGGCGCATCGTAAAGCCGTCGAGCGGCAGCGGCACGATCGCGCTGGCGGCCGCAGACGCTTCCAAGAGCTTCCCGCCCGGTACGGCCTGGCTGAACCTGCCGATCGCCAAACGTGCGAGCTACACCGTCACTGGCGAGGGCGGTCAGACCTTGTCGATCACCGTCCCGGCCACCTTCCCCATGACGGGTCCAAACGCCTCCTCTTTGACGGTGACGACCAACAACAACCTGGTCGCCAGCCCGCTGTTGAGTTCGATCCTGGGCAACAGCGGGACCTACAGCTTCTTTGTCGGCGGCTCGTTCCCGATCTCCGCCAGCACCCAGAACGGCGCCTATACCGGCACGTTCAATGTGACTGTCGCCTACAACTAGGAGGCGGCCCGGCTCTTGCTTTTGCTGCGCTAAATGACCGCGTCGCCGCCCACAAGGTTGCCGACCGGATAGTCAAGCTGTACCAGAACGGGCCACTGAGGGGCGACACGATGCCGACCATCCAATTCGAGAGCGTGCCGGCCGGCCTGTTCCCGGTCTATTCGGAGCAGGGCTTCCAGTTCTCGACCCTGACGACCCAGCAGAACGGGTTCAACGACGCGTTCTGGAACCGGGCGCAGGTGAACAACCTCGGGACCGGCGGCTATCTGATCAACCAGTACACCGGCGACACCGTACTGGTGAAACCTGTGGCGGGCGGCGCGTTCGGCGCAACATCCGTCCAGGTGAACGGCTTCAGCTTCGAAGGCTGGAACGGGACGGCGCCGGTGACCGGCACCTCCGTGCTGACCTATTACTTCACCGGCGTGAAGTCCGACGGCAACGTCGTCACCCACGAGTTCACCACCGACAGCATCGACGGGTTCCAGACGGTGAACCTGCCCGGGGGCTTCGGCGCCGGGCTGGTGCGGCTTGAGTGGTTCACGGTTGGCGGAACGGGCTGGGGCGCGTTCGACAACCTGGCGCTCACCCTGAACACCGCGCCGGTCGCGCAGCCGTTCAGCGGCGCTATCCTGGCCGGGCAGACGTTCACAGGCCAGCTGCTGGCCACCGACGCGGACGGCCAAGCCCTCACCTTCCAACCTGTCGGGACTCTCCCTGCGGGAGTGGTCGTCGACGCCGACGGCAAGTTCTACGTCCAGCCGCTGGCCGGCGACGAGGACATCACGGCGGCGCGGGTCGTGTCGTTCCAGTACCGCGCCTTCGACGGGACGGACTATTCGGCGACCAAGACGGCCTCGGTGACGCTGAACCCGGTGGGCGTCGGTCCCGACATCGTCGGCGGAAACCACCCGCAGATCATCATGGGCACCGCCCGCGGGGAACGCATCTGGGGCGGGAACAGCGGCGACACGCTTTGTGGCGGCGGCGGCGCCGACACGGTGGACGGCGCCAATGGCAAGGACTCGCTGTGCGGCGGGGCCGGCGCGGACAAGCTGATCGGCGGGAACGGCAGCGACTGGCTAGACGGCGAGGCCGGCAACGACACGCTCGACGGCGGCAACAGCCCTGACACCCTTGCGGGGGGCGCCGGCGACGACCGCATCACCGGAGGCGGCAGCCCCGACTACTTCATCTTCGGCAAGGACTTCGGCCGCGACACGATCACCGACTTCGACCTGAAGAACGAGGTGATCCAGATGTCGCCGGCGATGTTCGGCAGCTTTGATGACCTGAAGGCCCACGCCCAGCAGGTCGGCGCCAACGTGGTGATCACGTTCGACGCCCAGAATGCCCTCACCTTGCAGAACGTGAAGCTCTCCGCCCTCAGCGACGGCAACTTCCTGTTCTTCTAGGCCTCGCCTCCGGTCGTCCCCGGGGCTAACCTGTCGCTCAAAGACATCGGGGAGCCTCTGGAGACCCACCATGAAACGCCTTGCCTGCCTCGCCGCGCTGACCGCGCTCGCCGCCACGCCCGCCTTCGCCGCCTTGAAGGCCGGGGACAAGGCTCCCGACTTCACCGCCCCGGGCTTCCAGGCCGGCAAGTCCCTCACCTTCTCGCTCGCCCAGGCGCGCAAAAAGGGGCCGGTGGTGCTGTACTTCTTCCCCGCCGCAGACACCAAGGGCTGCAATCTCGAGGCGAAGATGTTCGCTGACGCGATGCCGAAGTTCACCGCCGCCGGGGCGACGGTGATTGGCGTCACGGCCGGCAACCTGGACAAGCTGCAGCAGATCTCCGCGGACACCGACAAGTGCTCGGGCAAGTTCCCGGTGGCGGCCGATCCAGGCGCCAAGATCGCCCGGCAGTACGACGCGATCCTGGCAGCCAAGCCCGATTGGTCCGACCGCACCTCCTACGTGATTTCGCGCTCCGGCCAGGTGGTCCACGCCTATTCCAAGATGGACCCCAACGAGCACGTGTCCGAGACACTGGCCGCCGTGCAGTCGATGAAGAAGAAGTAGCGCGTCCGCGCTACTTCAATCCGAGCTTGCTGCAGTCGACCTTGCGGCAGAAGCGGGCTTGCATGTCCGCCTGCATCTCCGGGATGAGCGGCTGCATAGCCGGCATGGCCTTCGACATCATGGCCGGCGACTTGGCCATGAACGAGCGCCCTTCCGGGCTTTCCATGTAGGCCACCGCGGCGCGCAGCTCGGCCTCGGTGAAGCCGCTCGCCAGGACTGGCGCCATGGCGTCCATCATTCGCGGCGTCATCGCGACCACCGCTTCCGTCGTGCTGGTCACCAGGGCGTCCCGAACGTCGCTGGGCAGCGACTGACCGAGCCGCTTCTCCATGTCCTGCAGCATGGCCGGCGTCATGGACTCCATCATGGCCTTCATCATCGAAGGCATGTCGATCGCCGCCATGTAGCGACGGACAAGCGTCATCTGGGCGGCGCTCGGCTGCTGGGCCGCAGCCGGGCCGGCCAGGAGGCTCAACGCCACAGCCGCGGCGGTCAGGGACTTCAGGAACATGGAAAGCCTCGGCTCTAAGACGTCAGGGACTTGATCAGCAGGTAGAGCCCTGCCCCGAGGCCCGCCGACAACACGGCGGCCAGGATCCGGTTGCGTCGCATGGCCCCTCCCCGTTGAACCTCCAGCATGCGCCCCACAGGCGCAAGGGGCGAAAATCCTTGCTCCGCCAGAGGTTTTCGCCTATTTGCGCGCCTCTTCACGGAATGCGGTCTCACGCGGAACGCGAATGGGTCGGGAAACTCCCGGCCGCCGCGCTGAGAGCCATCGTATCCGGCGGACCTTCCGCCGCCGGACGCGCCGCCTTCCACAGCGGAAGAAGGATAGAATGGCCCTCTACGAACACGTGGTCATCTCGCGGCAGGATATCTCGCCGCAGCAGGCCGAAGCCCTCAACGACCAGCTCAAGGCCCTCATCGAGCAAGGCGGCGGGAACGTCGCGAAGATCGAGTACTGGGGTCTGCGCAACCTGACCTACCGGATCAAGAAGAACCGCAAGGGTCACTACTCCCTGCTCGCCATCGACGCCCCGGCCGACGCCGTGAAGGAGATGGAGCGCCAGCTTTCGATCAACGAAGACGTGCTGCGCTACATGACCGTCCGCGTCGAAGAGCTGGACCTCGAGCTCTCCCCGATTCTCGCCCGCCGCGATCGCGACCGCGAACGCCGCGACGACGCCCCGCAATTCTAAGAAAGGGAGGCTCATCGCATGACCGACGAAACCTCCGCCGCCCCGGCTCCGTCCGCGGCCGCTTCCTCGGGCGGCGCGCGCCGTCCGTTCTTCCGCCGCCGCAAGGTGTGCCCGTTCTCCGGCGCCAACGCCCCGAAGATCGACTACAAGGACGTCAAGCTCCTGCAGCGCTACGTTTCCGAGCGCGGCAAGATCGTGCCGTCGCGCATCACCGCGGTGTCCGCCAAGAAGCAGCGTGAACTGGCCAAGGCCATCAAGCGCGCCCGCTTCCTGGCGCTGCTCCCCTACGTCGTGAAGTAAGGGAGACGACGCACATGAAAGTCATTCTGCTCGAACGCGTGGAAGGCTGGGGCGGTCTCGGCGACGTGGTCACCGTCAAGGACGGCTACGCCCGCAACTTCCTCCTGCCGCGCAACAAGGCGCTCCGCGCCAACGCCGCCAACATGAAGGTCTTCGACGCCCAGCGCGCCGAGATCGAGGCGCGCAACGCCAAGGCCAAGGCCGCGGCCGAGAAGTCGGGCGAAGCGCTCGACGGCTCGACCTACGTCCTGATCCGTCAGGCGGGCGAATCTGGCCAGCTGTACGGCTCCGTCGCCGGCCGCGACGTGGCCGATGCGATCAACGCCGAAGGCGGCAAGGTCGAGCGCGCCCAGGTGGTCCTGGACAAGCCGATCAAGACCCTGGGCATGCACGAGGTGAAGATCCGCCTGCACGCGGAAGTCGCCGTCACCGTGACGCTCAACATCGCCCGCAGCCAGGACGAAGCCGATCGTCAGGCCCGGGGCGAGAACGTGATCAACGCTCAGTTCGAAGAAGAGCGCATGGCTGCCGAGCAGGCCGCCGCCGACCTTCTCGAAGGCGGCGCGGGTCAGCTCGAGGGCGGCTACGCCGACGCCTGAGCTCCCGGCTCATAGTTCCGAAGGCGGCGCGGAGAGCGATCTCCGCGCCGTTTTCGTTCAGCGCTCCTCGTAGAGCCGACGGAGCACCCGAGGCGTCAAGCCGGGCAGGTCCTCCGCGATCAGCCCTGGGCCGTGCAGTCCCGCGGCCTCCGCGTGGATCCAGGCGGCGGCGCACGCCGCCTCAAAGCTTTCCATTCCCTGAGCCACGAGCCCACCGATGAAGCCGGCCAGCACGTCGCCTGAGCCCGCGGTGGCGAGCCAGGGCGAGCCGTTCAGGTTGACCGCGGCCCGACCATCCGGCGCGGCGACAACCGTGTCCGCGCCCTTCAGCAGGACGACCGCGCCGGCGCGCTCAGCGGCGCGTCGGGCCGCGCTGATCCGGTCCGTCGAGGTCGCAAGCAGGCCCGGGAAAAGCCTCTCGAACTCGCCCGCATGCGGCGTGAGCACGTCGTCCCGATCGAGGACCGAGAACAGCTCTTCGGGGTCGTCGCGAAAAACGGTGATGGCGTCGGCGTCCAGAACCAGGGCGGCGCCCGTCCGGGCGAGCGCCAGGACGTTCAGCAGGGTGGTCTCGCCGACTCCGGCGGCGGGCCCGACGACCGCCGCATCGACGCTGCCGGCCGCCTGCTCCAGCTCCAGATCGGTCTCGAAGGGCCGCAGCATCACGGCCTCCAGGTGGGCGGCGTTCGAGGCGAGCGACTCCGGCGGCGACAGGATCGTAACGAGCCCTGAGCCGATCCGAAGGCCGGCGCGGGCGGCGAGCCGGGCCGCGCCCGTGCTCCAGGCGTCGCCGCTGACGACGATCAGCCGACCACGGGCGTGCTTATGCGAGGCGCTGTCAGGCCAGGGGAAGCGGTCCAGCCAGAGTTCGGGGCCGTTCTCAAAGATCCGGCCCTGCGTCTCGCCCAAGCCGATGTCGGCCACCAGGACTTCGCCGCAATGGCTTCGGCCGGGCTCGAGCGCGTGCGCCGGCTTGCGGGCGTGGAAGGTGACCGTCAGCCCGGCGCAGAACGCCGCCTCCCCCACCTGCCGCCCCGTGTCGCCGGTGATCCCGCTGGGCAGGTCCACGGCTACGAAGCGGTCACGCAGCCGCTGCGAGACGCGAGCCAAGCGCGCGGCTTCGCCCTCGAGGGGCTTGGAGAGACCCGCGCCGAACAAGGCGTCGACGAACAGCTCGGGGCGATCGCCGCCCTCCCCTTCGCCGATGGCCATGGTCCGGCCGGCCCAGAGGGCGGCTGCCGCCTGCGAGTCGGCGGTTGCGGGAGGGGCCAACTGCTCCACCCAAACGTCCCAGCCGCGCTCGGCGAGCAGGCGGGCGATCACGTAGCCGTCGCCACCGTTGTTTCCAGGCCCGCAGAACACCACGGTCGGACAGGGATCGAAGCGATCCACGACGGCGTCCGCCACCGCTCTGCCGGCGCGCTCCATGAGCACGGTCCCTGGGGTTCCGGCCTCGATGGCGGCCTGGTCGGCGGCTGCGGTCTCCGCAACGGTAAGGATCTGCCGCGCCGCCAATCAGGTCTCCTTGCCGGGTTAGAGCACTCCCGTGGTGGCTTCGCGCCCCTTGGCCACCAAGGTCAAGCGGTCTCCGTCGGTTTCGAGGATGGTGATGGACGCGTGGTCCGGCCGGAAACAGACCACCCGATCGTCGCCGGTCAGGCGGGACACCACGGCGTTGATGGCCACGAAGTGCGAGAAGACCGCCGTTCCTCCGCGCGCGTGCAGGGAGGCCACGATCTCGCGACGCCAGGCGTCATAGTCGAGGTCGCTGTCGATCTCGCCCCAGGCGCCTTGGAAGGCCTGCCGCAGCCACGCGGGCCGCTCCTCCGCGGCAAGGGCCTTCGGCGTCGGGATCTCGCCCACCCTGGAATCGACCTCAACCGTGACCCCAAGCGCGAGGGCCGTCGGCTGCGCCGTTTCCTGGCAGCGACGAAGGGGCGAACTCACCACCCGCTCCGGCCGTTCGCCCGGCGGCAGCGCCAGCAGCCAGTCGCGCGCGGCCTCCGCCTGGCTGCGCCCCGCCTCGTCGAGGCCTGGATCGTCGTCCGCGCCGCCCCAGGTGGACGCAGGTTTCCCGTGTCGGATCAGATAGAGGCGCGGCATGTGTCAGTCCGGTGTGAAGAGGTTGATCTGGCCGTCGTCGGCTTGGCGCACGGTCCCGCTGCGCCCGATCTGCTCCTGCGCCTCGAAGGCCGCGAGGAAGGCGGGATCGGCTGGGGTGTTGGCGACGAACCGCCGCCCGGCCTCGTCACGACCCACCACGATGCCCAGGAACGGTCCCTCGCGCTTGTGAACGACGGTGTAGGTCTCGATCATGCCACGCCCGCTTGGCCGCTCGACAATCTCGGGATGCGGCAGGGCGTCGATCTCGCGCTGGAGCACGGCCGGGTCCTCGCGCTCGAAGGGCCTGTCCGGCCGCTTCGTCGAATAGACCCCGGTGGACTGCTTGGTGAGGTACCAGCCGTTGCCCGTGACGAGGCCATAGGCCCCGCGGCGGTCACGCAGCCGCTGCAGCATCACCGCCACCGAGTGCATGACGTAATTGTTCCCCGGGCCGCCCGCGTACGGCAGGCCGCCCGTAACGGTCAGACCGCGAGGGTCGTCGAGGGCGATGCCCAGAGCCTCCGCCCCGATCTCCACGGCGATCGGGAAGCAGGAATAGAGGTCGATCAGGTCGACGTCGTCGATGCCGATCCCGGCCATCTCCAGCGCCTTCTGCCCGGTGCGCCGCATGGCGGGGCTGGAGTGGAAGTCCTGCCGGTCCAGCGGATGCCACAGGTCGGCGGCGTCGGCGCACCCGTGCAGATATACCCACCTGTCCTCAGGCACCCCGAGTTCACGGGCCTTCTTCTCACTGGCCACGATCACGGCGGCCGACTGGTCCACCTCCATGATGGCGTTGAGGAGCTTCGGATAAGGGAAGCCGATCATCCGGTTCTTGTCCGAAACGGTGACAATCTCCTCCGCCGTGCGCTTGGTGCGGAACCACGCTTCGGGATTGTCGGCCGCCACCTCAGAGAACCGCGCGAAAAGCTCGCCCATTCGCCGCTGGTGATCGGCGATGGAGCGGCCGTCGCGGGCGCGCAGGGCGTTCTCGAAGATCGGATAGATGTTGATCGGCCGCGAAAGCCCGTGGCGGATCTCGTAGGGCGTGCTGCCGTTGCGCGGGTCGCCGATCCGCTGTGGGGCCGGCAGGTCCTCGTCCTCGTCGGCGGACCAGTCGTCGAAGGAGAGCCCCTGCCCCGCCCGCTTCATGGCCGAGCCGAGGAATTCGCAGCCTACGGTGAGGGCGAGCTCGGCCTCTCCGCGCGCGATGCGCGCGCAAAGGGTGTTGATCAGGTACTGGGGCGTGTTGCCGCCCATCTCGGAATAGACGCTCCAGCCCGGCCGCGCGCCGATCTGGCGGGCAAGGTTCGCGGGCGGGTTGGTCGAGTGCGGGATCATGCCTCGCTTCGAGCCGGGCGCGTCGATGGTGTAGCCCACCACCGCCAGCGCATCGATCGCCGCAAGGCCCTGGGCCCCGATGCCCGCATCCAGCGCCGCCCGTTCCGCTGCAATCTTCAGCAACGACGTGGGCGACGGGGAATCAGCCGGAGCGCCCCTGTACGTGAATTGACCCGCTCCAATCAGAACTGGCGTGTTTTCGCTGCCCACAGGCTCTCTCCCGACGCTCGGCGCCCGCGATCCTAGGGTCGGAAAGCGCCCTCACAAGTCGATTTCCGGCGTGATGCTTTTTTGATCCGCCGGCGCCCAATTCCTAGGCGCCTGCTAATTTTCCCAACCGGCCGCTGCGGCAGGCAACCGGTTCGGCTTGTGGCGGCAGGGCGGGCCGTGCTCCGTCCCCGCCAAGCGCCGGGGCGGCGCATTCCTGTCTCCAAGCCGGGCCCATGAAAAAGATCGAAGCCGTCATCAAGCCGTTCAAGCTCGACGAAGTGAAGGAGGCCCTGCAGGAGCTGGGCGTCCAGGGCATGACGGTGATCGAGGCCAAGGGCTACGGGCGCCAGAAGGGGCAGACCGAGCTCTACCGCGGCGCGGAGTACGTCGTGGACTTCCTGCCCAAGATCAAGATCGAGGTGGTGGTCGCCGACGATCAGCTGGATCGCGCGCTGGAGGCGATTTCCACCGCAGCCCGCACCGGCCGCATCGGTGATGGCAAGATCTTCGTCTCCGACGTGATCGACGTCATGCGCATCCGCACCGGCGAGACCGGACCCGCGGCCGTCTAAGCCTCAAGATACCATCGAGACCGGACCAACAAGGGGATCATCGACATGGCTTCCGCTCAGGACATCCTGAACCAGATCAAGGAGAAGGACGTCAAATACGTGGACGTCCGCTTCAGCGACGTGCGTGGCAAGATGCATCACGTCACGTTCGACATCGACCTGGTGGACGAGGAATTCCTCACCGACGGCACCATGTTCGACGGCTCATCGATCGCTGGCTGGAAGGCGATCAACGAGTCCGACATGAAGCTGCGGCCGGACCTCAACTCGGCCCACATCGACCCTTTCTATCAGCAGACCACCCTTGTGCTGTTCTGCGACGTCCTGAACCCGGACACCAACACCCCGTACAACCGCGACCCGCGCTCGATCGCCAAGGCCGCCCTGAACTACGTGAAGTCGGCCGGCGTGGGCGACACCGTGTTCTTCGGCCCCGAGGCCGAGTTCTTCGTGTTCGACGACGTGCGCTGGAACACGGCCGCGCACGACACCTCGTACAGCTTCGACTCCACCGAGCTGCCGGTCAGCTCGAGCAAGGTCTACCCCGAGGGCAACATGGGCCACCGCCCGGGCCCGAAGGGCGGCTACTTCCCGGTCAACCCGGTGGACAGCGGCCAGGACCTGCGGGGCGAGATGCTGGCGGTCATGGGCGAGCTCGGCATGCAGCCCGAGAAGCACCACCACGAGGTCGCGCCCGCCCAGCACGAACTCGGCCTGAAGTTCTCCGATCTGCTGACCATGGCCGACCGGATGCAGCTCTATAAGTACGTCATCCAGAACGTCGCCCACGCCTACGGCAAGACGGCCACCTTCATGGCCAAGCCGATGTTCGGTGACAACGGCTCGGGCATGCACGTGCACCAGTCGATCTGGCTGAACGGCAAGCCGCTGTTCGCCGGCGACAAGTACGCGGGCCTGTCCGACATGTGCCTCTGGTACATCGGCGGCATCATCAAGCACGCCAAGGCGATCAACGCCTTCTCGAACTCGACCACCAACTCCTACAAGCGCCTGGTGCCGGGCTACGAAGCTCCGGTGAAGCTGGCCTACTCGTCGCGCAACCGCTCGGCGTCCATCCGCATCCCGCACGTGGACAGCCCGAAGGCCAAGCGCATCGAGGCCCGCTTCCCCGATCCCATGGGCAACCCCTACCTGACGTTCGTGGCCCTGCTGATGGCCGGCCTCGACGGGATCGAGAACAAGATCGATCCAGGCCCGGCCATGGACAAGAACCTCTACGACCTCCCGCCGCGCGAGCAGAAGAAGGTCCCCGAGGTCTGCGGCTCGCTGCGCGAAGCCCTTGAGAGCCTCGACAAGGACCGGGCCTTCCTCAAGAAGGGCGGCGTCATGGATGACGATTTCATCGATAGCTACATCGAGCTGAAGATGGAGGAGGTCATGCGCCTCCAGCTCCACCCGCACCCGGTGGAGTTCGCGATGTACTACGCCTGCTAGGCGCAGCTCGACACGAGACGAGATCAGGCCCGCGGAGCGATCCGCGGGCCTTTTCCGTGGGCGCTCAGGCGGGACGGCACTCGCCCTGGCGGTCCACGCCGACGCCCGCCGCGCCGGCCTCGCAGGCGTTGCCGTAGGTCTTGCCGTCGCAGCCGCACACCGGGGCGTAGATCTTCGTGCACATCGGCGTCCTGGGCGTGCAGACGCCGGCGCCGTCGGCCACCCGGCACTGGCCCTCCGGATGCTTGCAGTAGTCCTCGGCGCTGGCGCAGGCGAACCCCGCGATGCCCCCGCACATGCCGCCGGTCTGTGACGCCCGGCCCGGGGCCGGCGCCTCGCTGCGCGGCGGCGGCGCGGGACCGGGGCCCGCCTCGGCCGCCGACTGCTGGCAGCCGGCCAGCATCAGGGCGCTCAGGGACAGCACGAAAAGAGCGGGGCGCAGCATGGGCGTCTCCTCCGGGGACGAACGATTGCCGTTTGCGGCGACGGCTCTACAACGCAACGCATGAGCCTTCGCAAGCGCGCCCTCGCCTCCGCCGCCGCCCTGGCCTTCGCGGCCGCCCTCCCCGTCTTCGCCCAGCCGTCGCCGGGGCCGCAGCCCTCGGCCCTGCCGCCGCCGATCCCGGCGCCGCAGGACGTGGCCTATCCTGGCGTGCTCAAGCTGGAGGTGGACGCCACCGACCTGGAGCGGCGGATCTTCCGCGTCCGCCAGACGGTGCCGGTGACCGGGCCCGGGCCGCTGACCCTGCTCTATCCGCAGTGGGTGCCGGGCGGGCATTCGCCCCGCAACGCCATCTGGGCGGTGGCCGGGCTGGTGGTCCGCGCCAACGGCCAGCCGATCCCGTGGACGCGCGACCCGGTGCAGGTGTTCGCCTTCCACGTGACGCCGCCCGCGGGCGCGACTAGCGTCGAGGTGGAGTTCCAGTACGTCTCACCGACGGCCTCCGACCAGGGTCGGGTGGTCATGACCCCAGAGATGCTGAACGCCCAGTGGATTTCGCTGGCCATGTACCCGGCCGGCTACTTCGTGCGGCGCATCCCCGTCGAGGCGGCGATCAAGCTGCCGGACGGGTGGGGCTACGGCGTGGCTCTCGACGTGGACCGCACCGAGGGCGGCTGGGTGCGCTTCAAGCGCACCGATTTCGAGACCCTGATGGACTCGCCGATGTTCGCCGGGCGCTATTTCCAGCGCTACGACCTGGACACCAGCGGCAAGTCGCCGGTGCGCCTGAACATCGTCGCCGACCGGCCCGAGTTGCTGGCCGCCACCCCCGAGCAGATCGAGAAGCATCGCGAGCTGGTGCGCCAGGCCGACAAGCTGTTCGGCGCGCGCCACTTCGACCGCTACGAGTTCCTGCTGGCGCTGACTGACCGAATGGGCGGCATCGGGCTCGAGCACCATCGCTCCAGCGAGAACGGCACCGACCCGGAATACTTCACCGAGTGGACCAAGAACGCCCCGGCCCGGAACCTGCTGCCGCACGAGTACAGCCACTCCTGGGACGGCAAGTTCCGCCGCCCGGCGGACCTCTGGACGCCCAACTACAACGTTCCCATGCGCGGCAACCTGCTGTGGGTCTACGAGGGGCAGGACCAGTACTGGGGCTTTGTGCTGGGGGCCCGCTCGGGCCTGGTCACCAAGCAGCAGACGCTGGACGCGCTCGCCATGACGGCGGCGACCTATTCGACGGGCCGGCCCGGCCGCGAGTGGCGCTCGGTCGAGGACACCGGCCACGATCCCACCATCGCCGGACGCCGGCCCATCCCCTGGACCAGCTGGCAACGCAGCGAGGACTACTATTCCGAGGGCCAGCTGGTCTGGCTCGACGCCGACACCCTCATTCGCGAGAAGACCAATGGTAAGAAGTCGCTGGACGACTTCGCCCGGGTGTTCTTCGGCATCAATGACGGCAGCTGGACGCCGGTCACCTACACCTTCGAGGACGTGGCGGCGGCCCTCAACAAGGTCGTGCCCCACGACTGGAACGGCTTCCTGAGCCAGCGCCTGCGCGACGTGGCGCCCACCTATCCGCTGGAGGGGATCACCCGTGGGGGCTACCGGCTGATCTACACTCAGGCCCCGACCGACTACTGGAAGGACAACGAGGCCTCCCGCAAGATCGTGGACCTGACCTACTCCGTCGGCTTCACCGTGAACCGAGACGCCAACCTGACCTCGGTGCTCTGGAACGGCCCGGCCTTCAAGGCGGGGCTCACCGTCGGCGACAAGCTGATCGCGGTGAACGGCATCGCCTACGACAGCGAGCGGCTGAAGGAGGCGATCACAGCGGCGAAGGGGGGTCAGCCGCTAAGTCTGCTGGTCAAGGACGGCGACCACTACCGCACCGTCTCCCTCGACTACCGCGGCGGGCTCCGCTACCCGCGCCTGGAGCGGATCCCGGGCGCGCCTGACCGGCTGAGCGCCATCTACGCGCCGCGTAAGTAGCCGCGGGCGCAGTGGGTGCGGGTGGCCGGCCGCCGCCCACGGAGCATTGTCATGCTTCCGTAGCCTGCCTTTCGCGGCGCCGTCATAGACGCCGCCTAAGCCCCGCCCCGACCGGCGACCCACGCCGGCGAAGGGGACAGACATGCATTCGATGATGAAGGGCGCGCGGGGCGCGCGCCTGTGGGCGACGGCCGCGGCCGCCGCCCTGCTCGCCACCTCCGCCCAAGCCGCGGACGCCGCCGACGCCGCCGACGCGGCGGCCGAGGCGACGGGCGTGCAGGAGGTGGTGGTGACCGGCCTGCGCACGACCCGCTCGGCCGTGGCGCTCGAGGCGCAGGAAATCCAGAAGGTCCTGCCGGGCGCGAGCCCGCTCAAGGCCGTCCAGACCCTGCCCGGCGTGCTGTTCCGCACCGCCGACCCCTGGGGCAACAACGAGCAGAACCTGTCGCTGTTCGTGCACGGCTTCTCGACCCAGCAGCTCGGCTACACCCTGGACGGCGTCCCGCTGGGCGACCAGCAGTACGGCAACTACAATGGCCTGAGCGTCTCGCGAGCGATCTCGAGTGAGAACGTCGGCCGGGTGACCCTGTCCACAGGCACCGGCTCGCTGCGGGTGCCTTCCACAAGCATGCTGGGCGGAGCGATCGAGACCTTCTCGCGCGATCCGCTCGACGAGCGGACCCTGCACGCTGCCCTGACGCTCGGCAGCTACAAGGCCAACCGTACCTTCGTGCGTCTCGACTCCGGCGAACTCGCCGGCGGCGCCCGCGGCTACCTCTCCTACCTGAGACAGGACCAGGAGGCGTGGGACTTCAACGGCCACCAGCGTGGGCACCAGGTGAACCTGAAACTGGTCAGCGAGCCGGGTCCTGGCACGCTCACCTTCTATGCCGACTGGCAGATGAAGGTGGAGCCGAACGAGGACGCCACCGCCTTCGGGAACCAGCAGACTGCGCTCGGCCAGGGCTACTTCCCCTACACCCGCGCCTTCCTCTACCCCAACCTGCAGGCCTGCACGGCGACGCTGACCGGTGGCCCGGGCACGCCGCCGCCGGGCCAGGGCAACAACTTCTCGAACTGCTTCAGCGCCGCCCAGCGCGAGGACATCCTGTCCTACGTCCGCCACGACTGGGAGCCTGCCCGGGGCTTCACCTGGAGCAACACAGCCTACTACCACTATAACTTCGGCCGCGGGATCGTGGCGGGCCCCGTGAACACAGCAGGCCTGCCGGGCCTCTTCGCCACCTACTACCCGAACCTTGTGGTCGGCTCGGCCACCAGCACCGCCACGCTGCAGAACATCGTCAACCTGTTCGGCGGCAGTGGAAACGCGGTCCGCACGACCGAATACCGGATCAACCGCGGCGGGGTGATTTCGAACCTCACCTGGGAGATCGGCGACCACCAGGTCGAGGCGGGCGGCTGGTTCGAGCACAACGAGCCCGCCCAGCACCGGGTCTGGTACCCGATGACCGCAGCCAACAACAATCTGTCGCCTTACGACGTGCCCCGCGGCCCCAAGGCGCTTACCCAGTACGCCGGCGAGTTCTTCATCAACGACATCCAGCTGCACATCCAGGACCAGTGGCGGATCGTGCCGCGGCTCCTCCTGCAGGCCGGGGTGAAGGCTTCGATCCAGGACGCCACCGGCAAGTTCCCGATCAATCAGCGCAATCTGCCGACCGTCGCGGTGCCGGTGCGCTATCCCACCGGCAGCATCAAGACCGAGGAGTGGTTCCTCCCGCAGGTCGGTCTGCTGTGGGAGCCGACCGACAATGAGCAGGTATTCTTCAACGCCCAGAAGAACCTGCGCCAGTTCATCCCGTATGGCGCCGGCAGCGGCTTCTACGGCTTCTCGCCCTGGAGCCTCGGCACCCAGGCGGCCTTCGACCTCTTCAAGGAGACGGTGAAGCCGGAAACGTCCTGGACCTACGAGGGCGGCGTGCGCACCCGCCGCTCGTTCGACGGCTCGCTGATCTCCGGCGTCGATGGCCAGGTCAGCGTCTACCTGGTGGAGTTCCGCAACCGGCTGCTGAACATCGCACCCTACAACTTCATCAACCCCGCGCCGGCCATCCTGGCCAACGTGGGCGGGGTGACGTCGAAGGGCGTGGACATCTCGGGCACGGTCAACTTCGGCCCGAACTTCAGCGTCTACAACGCGCTCTCGTACAACGACACCGAGTACGACGACGACTACCAAAGCGGCGTGCAGGTGGTGAACGGCGTCACCGTGCCCGTGACCGTGGCCACCGCCGGCAAGCAGGTGCCGCTTACCTCCAAGTGGCTCAACAAGACGATCCTGCGCGCCAGCTACGGGAACTTCGAGGCGCAGCTCAGCGGCGACTACGTGGGCAAGCGCTACGTCACCTACCTCAACGACCTGTCGGTGAAATCGAGCCTGCTGATCGGTCTCCAGGCGAGCTACGCCTTCGACATGCCCGCCGACAGCCGGCTGAAGCGCGGGCGGATTAGCCTCAACATCACCAACGTCACCGACGAGAAGGGCGTCTCCACCGCCGGCGTGACCAGCAACTCAGGCGGCTACACGGCCTTCCCGATCGCGCCGAGGATGGCCTTCGTCACCCTGGAAGCCGACTTCTAGGCAGGACGGTCAGCATGCAGACCTGCGGCCGCGCGACGCCGGTGTCGCGCGGCCGCATTGCGTTCGGGTCTCGGCCGATTCATACCCGACCAGAATCCCCTTACCGTCACCGAGTCATGCCGAATTCCGCCGCCCAGTCCGCCCTGCCCGACCTGTTCGACGACGCGCTGAACCCGGCGCCCGCGGCTCCGCTCGCCGAGAGTCACGAGCCGCGGCCGGATCCTGCGGTGGTGGGCGTGAAGACCTCCGGCTATTCCGCCAAGGACATCGAGGTCCTCGAGGGCCTGGAGCCGGTCCGCAAGCGACCGGGCATGTACATCGGCGGCACCGACGAACGCGCGCTGCACCACCTCTTCGCCGAGGTGCTGGACAACTCGATGGACGAGGCCGTCGCCGGCCACGCCAAGGTGATCGAAGTGTCCCTGGACGCCGAGGGCCAGCTGACGGTGAAGGACGACGGACGCGGCATCCCCGTCGACCCGCACCCCAAGCACCCCGGGAAGTCGGCCCTGGAAGTCATCATGACCGTCCTGCACTCGGGCGGGAAGTTCTCCGGCAAGGCCTACGAGACGTCGGGCGGCCTGCACGGCGTCGGCGTCTCAGTCGTGAATGCGCTGTCGGAGCGGGTCGAGGTGACCGTCTGGAAGGACGGGTTCGAATGGCGCCAGACCTTCACCCGCGGCAAGCCGCTGGGCTCCATCGAGAAGCTGGGACCGACCCGGAAGAAGGGCACCCAGATCGCCTTCATCCCCGACCCGATCATCTTCGGCGAGGGGGCGGCCTTCAAGCCGGCCCGGCTCTACCGGATGGCGCGGTCCAAGGCCTACCTGTTCGGCGGCGTCGAGATCCGCTGGAAGTGCGATCCCTCGCGAATCCAGGACCAGACGCCGGCCGAAGCGGTGTTCCGATTCCCCAACGGCCTGGCCGACTTCCTCGCCGAGCGCGTTAAGAGCGTCGAGACGGTGACGCCGGAGCCGTTCGCCGGCCGCTACGAGCGCCCGGGCGAGACCGGCAAGGTCGAATGGGCGCTCACCTGGACGCCGCAGGGCTTCGGCGAGGCCGACGGCTTCATGCAGTCCTACTGCAACACCGTGCCGACCCCTGAAGGCGGGACGCACGAGGCCGGTCTGCGCGCGGCGCTGACGCGCGGCCTGAAGCAGTACGCCGAGCTGGTGGGCGAAAAGCGCGGCGGCCTGATCACCGCCGAGGACGTCGTGGCCCAGGCTGGCTGCCTGATCAGCGTGTTCATCGCCAACCCCGAGTTCCAGGGGCAGACCAAGGAGAAGCTCTCCTCTTCTGAAGCCCAGCGGCTGGTGGAGAAGGCGCTGGCTGATCCGTTCGACCACTGGCTGACCGGCCAGCCAAAATCCGCCAGCGCGCTCCTGCAGTTCGTCATCGAACGCGCCGAGGAACGCCTCAAGCGCCGCCGCGATAAGGAGGTCGCCCGCGCGTCGGCCACCCGCAAGCTTCGGCTGCCCGGGAAGCTCGCGGACTGCTCGGGGCAGGCCACCGACGGCACCGAGCTGTTCCTGGTCGAGGGCGACTCGGCCGGCGGTTCGGCGAAGCAGGCGCGTGACCGCCGCACCCAAGCGATCCTGCCGCTCCGCGGCAAGATCCTGAACGTCGCGTCCGCCTCCCTCGACAAGCTGGGACAGAACAAGGAGCTGGCCGACCTGCTGCTGGCGCTGGGCGTGCAGGGCGGCTCGAAGTTTAAGGAAGAAGAGCTCCGCTACGAGCGGATCATCATCATGACGGACGCCGACGTTGACGGCGCCCACATCGCCAGCCTGCTGATCACCTTCTTCTACAAGACCATGCCAGGCTTGATCCGCGCCGGCCGCCTCTACCTGGCCCTGCCGCCGCTCTACCGGATCAGCCACGGGGGCAAGTCGCTCTACGCGCGCGACGATGCGCACCGCGACGAGCTGCTGGCGACCGAGTTCAAGGGCAAGAAGCCCGAGATCAGCCGGTTCAAGGGCCTGGGCGAGATGATGCCCGCGCAGCTGAAGGAGACCACCATGGATCCCGCCAAGCGGATCCTGGCCAAGGTCACCCTGCCCCGCGCCGAGGAGACGGTGGAAAGCTTGGTGGAGGCGCTCATGGGCCGCAAGCCTGAGCTGCGCTTCCGCTTCATCCAGGAGAACGCCGAGTTCGCCGCCGCCGACCTCGACGTCTGATCCCGTTCAGGCTCAGCCGTTTACGCCGTGCCGGTGTAGGTGGTCGGCGGCCGAGCCCAGCATCTGGAGGAACATCCGATCGCCACGCTCGGTCTGCGTGACGATCATCGCGGCGAAGAAGGCGGTGCCGAACAGCAGATACGCCCCACGTCCGTAGTGCCGCTGCAGGTCCGCCAAGGGGTAATCCGAAACCCCGAGGCTCTGCAGGGTTCGTAGGTAGAGCTCCAGAAGCTCGGGTTCATGCGCCTTCAACACCTCTGGCGGCAGCGCGCCGGCGAGGAAATAGGCGAGGTCCGTGGCTCCAGCGCCGTAGGCGAACGACTGCCAATCGAGCACCGTCACCGCGTGGCCTCCGCGCGCCGTTCCGAACATCATGTTGTCGGGCCGGAAATCATTGTGCGTCAGGCAGCGCGGACCGTCGTGCGCCGCCCCAAAACTCGTGAAGTCGCGACACAACCAATCGCCGACCTCTACCCAGTCAGCCTTCAGGCGAGGACCGTAGCGGTCCTTGAACGCACCCCAGAGCGCGATCACCGTCTCGTCGGTGGCCATGCTCGGCGGCGCGGCCCTGGAGCCCGAGACCCACGGCAGCGTGTCCAGCCGATCGTCGGCCCAATGAGAGGCGTGCAGGCGGGCCGCTTCGACCACCACAAGCCGCGCCTGGTCGAGGGTCACGCCGGCCAGCTGGTCGCCCTGCTCGGCGGGCGCCAGGTCTTCCATGATCAAGACAAAGTCGCTGGTCGCTTCGTCGACGTCGGCGAAGTAGCAGCGCGGCGTCCGCACCAAGGCGCGAGGCGCCAGCTCCTGGTAGAAGCGCACCTCACGCAGGTAGTTGCCAAGGGCGTGGCCCGTGGCGCGGCTCTCGGGGCCGGCAGCGGGGAACTTGCCAACGACGCTCGTCGGCGCGCCTGGGCCGCGCCGGCCGTAGTCCAGGTGGAAGCGGACGCTGTCGCCGATCTGGCCGGTGCCCACCGGCTCGGCGCGCACGCCGGACACGACGGCGTCGAGACCGGCCTCGCGCAGCACGGCCGTCAGCCAGGGGCCGTCCACGGCGGCCGGCGGGCGGATTTCAGGACGGGCGAGCAGAGTCACAACGTGTGCACGTACACTTCGTTGAGCACGATCTCCTCGCCCTCGAGCAGGACCAGATCGAAGCCGCGAAGGCGGCCGCCCCCTTGGACGTCGCAGTACCAGCGGCCGCAGAAGCCGCCGGGAATCGGCCAGGTTTGGTCGGGCGTGTAGGTCATCGGCGGCGTAGCTGCGAACAAGCCCAGCAAGTAGGTCCGCAGGGCCGTGCGGCCCGTGAGCCCCTGCGCCGTCTGAGGGTCCTTGTAGGTGCAGCCGTCCGCGTAGAAGCTAACGAGGCGGTCGACGTCCTTGTCGCTCCAGGCCTTGAGCCAGCGGGCGTTGAAGTCGGAGATGTCCAGCCGAACGGGCTGCGCGAGCGTCATGCCGCTTCCTCCTGCTCGCCCAGCACGCGGGCGCGGTGTTGTTCAGTGAAGAGCTCGGGCGGCAGGGTCTCGGGCCCCGCCATCACTGCGAAGGCGTGCGCCTTCAGTCCTGGTTCGCGCGCGGAGCGCTCGAAAAGGCTGCGGCGCCGGGCCTTGGCGGCCTCGCCGAATTCCATGTCGAGGGCCGCCTGGATCTTGGCTACGAAGCGCAGTCGGCGCAGGCGCTCCGCCCGCTCCTCCGCGTAGGGCTCGAAGTCCAGCGCCGTCCACTCGGCTTCGGCCTTCAGGATGTCTGAGACGATGCGTACGTCGCGGTAGGTGATGGAGAGCCCCAGGCCGAGGATCGGATCGTTCCAGCCCGCAGCGTCGCCCACCAGAACCACCCCGTCGGCGTAGGGGCGTTCCGTCCAGGAGTCGGCGTTGACGTAGGCGAACAGCGGGCCCGCCGGTCGGCCGGCCACGAGGGCGCGGTTGTTGGGGCTGCAGCTCAGGGCGAAAGCGTCGAGGAACCGGCGGGGCCCGTCCGGCCCCTTGAAGCGTCGCATTTGGTGGAGCGGGTATCCGCCGTAGACGCGCACCCGCCCCTGTCCCTGCGGGAAGGCGAGGAAGCCGAACTCGTCCTCGGTGCCGATCGCCTGCAGCTCCGGGTTCCAGCCGTCCACGCCGTCGACCAGCAAACCCGCGAACCAGTGGTGCGGCGTGTCCTGGTGGAGCGGGATGCCCACGGCGTCGCGCACCTGCGAGGTGCGACCGTCGGCGCCGACGAGCAGGCGGGCGCGGGCCTCGCGCAGGACGCCGTCGTGCTCGAAACTCACGGACGGGGCGGCCCCGCCCCGCACCTCGGCGACGCGCACCCCGCGCCGCCCCACCGCCCCGGCCGCGACGGCCGCTTCGAAGAGCGTCTGGCAGTGGCTCGGGTGGCCGAGGCAGAGCGGCCCGGGGACGCCTTCCTTGAAGATGCCCAACGGCAGGGCCGAGGCCTCGGCCGCGGCGGGATCAAGGGTCTCGTCACAGGTGACGTGGCGCGTGATGTGATGGCCGCCGGCGCCCATCAGAAGGTCGTACAGGCCCAGCCGCCGGACCTCGGCGACGCCCCAGGGCGCGATCCACTCGCCCCGCACCCGGTCCTCGTAGACCTCCGACTGTTCGAGGAGCAGGACCGAGCGCCCGGCCTGCGCCATGACCGTCGCCAGGGCCGAGCCGCCGATGCCGCCGCCGACGATGATGAGGTCGTAAGCGTCCACCGGCGCCCTCGCTGAGGCGGCTTTGGGCCGCCGTTCAACGGCAGGTTGGGCGTGGAGCCCGAGCCGGTCCAATCAATTGGCTTGGTTGATCTATAGCCGGGTCTTATCAATGCGGCATGGACCGGAGAGACGCGGTCGAGCTGCGCCTGCTGCGCGCCTTCGTGGTGCTGGCCGAGGAGCTGAACTTCGGCCGGGCGGCCGAGCGCCTGCACGTGACCCAGCCGGCGCTGTCGGCCCAGTTACGCCAGGTGGAGACGAGGCTCGGCTTCCCGCTCTTCGAGCGCAGCACCCGCCGGGTGTCGCTGACCGCTCAGGGCGCCGCGCTGATCGCGCCGGCCCAGGCGCTGCTGGCGGAGAGCGGCCGGTTCTCCGATGT
This sequence comes from Phenylobacterium sp., assembly GCF_036563385.1. Taxonomy (GTDB): domain Bacteria; phylum Pseudomonadota; class Alphaproteobacteria; order Caulobacterales; family Caulobacteraceae; genus Phenylobacterium. The sequence goes on along the minus strand of NZ_DATCML010000015.1, from coordinate 220,360 downwards.
GGTGGCGCAGATGCAGGGCCGGCGCGAGCGGCGCGTGGTCTTCGGCGCGGCGCTCTACACCCTGGAGATCCGCGAGCGGCAGACCGTGCTGGAGGCCTTCTTCCGGCGCTATCCGGACAAGCCGCTCACGGTCTCGCCCCTGTGGCAGCGGGAGGTGATACGGGCCCTCCTGCGGGAGGAAGCTGACCTGGCGCTGATGCTGGGCGTGCCGGTTCCGCTGGAGCAGTGGCAGGCCGAGCCGCTCGCCGAGGTCATGTTCCCCGAGACCCTGCCCCGGATGGTGCTGAGCGAGCGGCGCACGGAGCTGCTGGTGCCCAAGGAATCGCCGCTGGCCGCCTATGAGGTGATCCCGCCCGAGGCGTTGCGCGACGCGACGGTGGCGATGGTGGGAGGCACCCACGGCAGCCCGATCCTGGGGCCGCTGCGCGCCACCCTGGGACGGGCCGGCGCACGCCTGGTCGTGCCGCCGGAGCCGCACGCGATCGGCGTCGAGCGGTACGGGCGTCAGTTCCGGATGCCGGCGGTGTCGCTCGGCTGGTTCAACACCGGCGGCGAGACCGACCCCGACATGGTCCGCCGCCCGCTCGAGGGGCTGGAGCTCACGACGCAGTTCGTGCTGGTCCGCTCGCCGGGCCGAAGCAACCCGGCGGCGGAGCCGTTCTGGCAGGAGGCGCGCCTGCAGTTCCCGCAGGCGCGCCTCGTGGCGACCGTCGACTAGGCGGCCTTGCCCAAGGTCGGGCCGCCGAGGCGCTCGCAGGCCTGGGAGAGGGTCTGCATGGCGTTGTCGAGCTCCTGGCGCTCGGCCTCCAGGGCGGCGAGCCGCTGCTTGAAGATCCGCAGCGCGAGCGCGTTCTGAGCCTCCTCGCCCTCGGCCTCATAGGCCTCGAGGATGTCGCGGATCTCGGCCAGCGTGAGCCCGACCTTACGGCCGCGGACGATCAGCTGGAGACGGGCGCGGTCCTTGTAGGAATAGACCCGCTGCATCTGGTGGCGGCGCGGGTAGAGCAGGCCCTGTTCCTCGTAGAACCGAAGGGCCCGGGTGGTGCATCCGAACTCCCGGCAGAGCTGGGTGATCGAATAGGTGCGGAACGGAGCAAGGCGACGCAGCTTTTCCACGGAGCGCTCCTCCTAGAGCGTGGTTGTTTCCCCCACGCTGGAGAGTGCGGAGCCGCCTGTCAGCCGTCCAATCAATGTCTGCAATGGATTGATCAGCGTTCGTGATCAATCACAGCCTGAGCCCGAATTTATGCGTCCACGTGACGATGACGCGGCTCCAGTGGACGCGCCGGGTGACCGGCGCCGACAAGGTCTCACGGGACCAGCCGGACGCCAAAACTTTGCACCATAAATGTTCCGGCTCAGGCGGGCGGAGGGCGGCGGCCGGAACAGGGCCAAGGCGACGTTCGTTTGTGGGGCGGACGAGGAGCCCTCGATGGCCAAGAAGAAGCGCAAGACGAAGAGCCTGCTGCCGAAGCGGATCGCCGGGGTGAAGGTGCCCAAGGCTGTCCGCAAGGGCCGCTTCGCCGAGCTGCTCGCCTCGCGCACCGGCCAGATGCTGATCGCCGAGGCGATCATGGCCGTAGGCGCGCTCGGCGGGGCCAAGAAGGCGGGACAGAGCCCGAGCGCCCGCAGCTTCCTGCATGACGCCGCCGAACATGTGCGCGCCCGCGGCGACGGCCGCGTGGAGGCCGGCGCAGCCGGCGGGGCCCTGGCCTACGCCCTGGGCGAGGCCGCCCGCTCGTTCGCCGACGCCCTGCGCTCGGGCGCCCCGCAGGCCGACAGCAGCCGCCGCTCGGCCGAGCCCGACTGGGAGCCGGCCCCCGCCTACGCCGAGGGCGACGCTGAAAAAAAAAGCGAGACCAAGTACGAGGCCGGCCCGCTCTGAGCGCGCCGCCCGCGTCGGTCGCCGCCCTGCCCTACGCCGGACCGCGTCCGACGCTGAGCGGAACGCTGGCGGCGGTGAGCACGCGCGGCCTGGTCCGCATCGCCCAGTGGCGCGGGCGGCGGCAGGCGCAGGCCGACCTGGCGCGGTCCAACGGCCAGGTTTTCCGCGGCCTGATCCAGATAAACCTGATCCGGCCCCATTGATCTTCGGGCCCGGCGGCACGATCTGTGAACGTCGGGGGCCGCCCGTGCGTTGACTTGGGCGTTGCTGCCCGTATCTTCCGCGCGCGCGTCGATCTCCGTTCGCGCCGCCGCGGTACGCCAGCCAAGTTCTCGTCCAGGGATCGGCGGGCCGCCGCTTTACTCGTATCAGATGACCGAATTCACAGAACTGGGCCTCTCGCCCGCGACGCTCCAAGCCGTCGCAGACACCGGCTACACCACCGCCACGCCGATCCAAGCCGAGGCCATTCCGGTCGCGCTGCAGGGCCGCGACGTGCTGGGCATCGCCCAGACCGGCACCGGCAAGACCGCCGCCTTCACTCTGCCGATGGTCGACCGCCTGAAGGCGGGCCGCTCCAAGGCGCGCATGCCGCGGGCCCTGGTGATCGCGCCGACGCGCGAACTGGCCGACCAGGTCGCCGCCTCCTTCGAGAAGTACGCCAAGGGCCAGAAGCTCTCGTGGGCGCTGCTGATCGGCGGCGTTTCGTTCTCGGACCAGGAGCAGAAGCTGGACCGCGGCGTGGACGTGCTGATCGCCACCCCGGGCCGCCTGCTCGACCACTTCGAGCGCGGCAAGCTGCTGATGACCGGCGTCCAGATCATGGTGGTCGACGAGGCCGACCGGATGCTCGACATGGGCTTCATCCCGGACCTCGAGCGCATCTTCAAGCTCACGCCGGCCAAGAAGCAGACGCTGTTCTTCTCGGCCACCATGCCGCCCGAGATCACCCGGCTGACCAAGCAGTTCCTGCACGACCCCGTGCGGATTGAGGCCTCGCGGCCGGCGACCACGGCCGAGACCATCACCCAGTACATGGTCAAGATGCCGGTCTCGGACCCGAAGGCGAAGCGCACGGCCCTGCGCACCCTGATCGAGCGCAGCGACGTCACCAATGGCATCGTCTTCTGCAACCGCAAGTCGGAAGTGGACATCGTCGCCAAGTCGCTGAAGACCCACGGCTTCGACGCCGCCCCGATCCACGGCGACCTCGACCAGCAGACCCGGATGCGGACCCTCGAGAGCTTCCGCAACGGCGAGCTGAAGCTGCTGGTGGCCTCCGACGTGGCGGCCCGCGGCCTGGACATCCCGGCGGTGGGCCACGTGTTCAACTACGACGTGCCGCACCATGCCGACGACTACGTCCACCGGATCGGCCGGACCGGCCGCGCCGGGCGCAAGGGCGAGGCGTTCATGCTGGTCACCCCGGCCGACGCCAAGAACATCGACAAGGTCATCAAGCTGATCGGCAAGACCCCCGAGGAGATCGCGCTCGATCTCGACTGGGGCAGCCTGAAGGACGAGCCGCGCGCCGGCCGCGGCGACCGCAAGGGCCGCGGCGGCGAACGTTCCGGCCGCGACCGTGACCGAGATCGTGATCGCCGACCACGCGCCATCAAGGAGCACGGCGAGCGGGCGGCCATGGAGCCGCTGCAGCCCACCGCCGCGCCGGAGGGCGAAGAGGCCCCTCCCCCCAAGCGCAGCCGCAGCCGCAAGGCGGCGGAGCCCGCGCCGCAGGTGGAAGCCGCCGCCGCGGAGGCGCAGGAGGCGCGTCCCCGGCGCGCGCGCGACGAGCGCCCGCCGCGCAGCGAGCGACCGGAACGCGAGGAGCGTGGCGAGCGCGCCGCTCGTAGCGAACGCCCCGCCTACGGCGATCGGCCCGAGCGTGGCGAACGGCCGGCGTACGGCGACCGGCCCGAGCGGGCCGCTCGACCCGAGCGTCGCGACGAGCACCGCGAGCCGGACGAGCGTCGGCGGCGGGACGACCGGCGTGACCGCGGCCGCGACCGCGACCGCGACCGCGAGGATCGGGTGGTCGGCTTCGGCTCCGACGTGCCGGCCTTCCTCCTGCGCAGCGCCGCGCTCCCCCCGGTCAGCGAAGACTGAGGCGCCTTCGGCAGGCGAGCTTAAGGCCTCTTAACGACCCGGTTTAACCGGTCGTTTGGCCCCTGGAGCTAGGCTGCTTCGCACGAGAGGACCTGCCGTGTGACGCACGGGAAGGTTCCGGTTGACGGAAGCTGGAGCCCCATGTCGACGGACGTCGAGAGCCTGTTGCGTGCGCCTACGGCCTACGCCCTCGCCCGCAAGGCGATCGCGGCCATGGAGCAGCACAAGGTCTGGCCGACGCCGGTCAACTTCGAGATCTGGCTGCACTACGTCGCCGACAAGGAAAGCCCGCTGGCGGTGGAAATCGACCAGCTGATCGAGGCCGGCGAGGCGTTCACTGACGCGGTCGGCGAGCAGCTGGCCGAGAAGCACCTGCCCAAGGCCAAGCTGAACGGCGAGATCCTGGAGGCCGGCGACGCCCTGGCCCAGGAGCTGGACAGCGTGTCCCGGGCCATCGAGAGCGCGCGCGAGACCAGCGAGGCGTACGGCCAACAGCTGGCCACGGCCTCCAAGTCGCTCGAGAACGAGGACGCCACGGCCATCAAGACGATGGTCGAGACCCTGACCACCGCCACCCAGCGCGTGCAGCGCGAGAACCGCACCCTGGAGACCCAGCTCGCCGACACGACGGCCGAGGTGACCCGTTTGCGCGAACACCTGGAGCTGGTCCGCCGCGACGCCATGACCGACGGGCTGACGCACCTGGCCAACCGCAAGGCCTTCGACGAGGCGCTGGAGAAGGCCTGCGCCGAGGCCGAGGCCGAGGGGCGGACGCTGACCCTGGCGGTGCTCGACATCGACCACTTCAAGAGCTTCAACGACACCTGGGGCCACCAGACCGGCGACCAGGTGATCCGCTATGTGGCCTCGGTGATCGGCCGCGCGGGCGCCGCGCCGCGCGTCGCGGCCCGCTACGGCGGCGAGGAGTTCGCCCTGATCTTCCCCGGCGAGGCCGGCGAGACCGCGCTGACCGTGCTGGAGGAGATCCGCGAAGAGGTCTCCTCGCGCGTGCTCAAGCGGCGCTCCACCAACGAAGACCTGGGCGCTATCACCATCTCGGCGGGCCTAGCCGAGCGGAAGGCCGGCGAGGCCATGTCGAGCCTCGTGGAGCGCGCCGACGCGGCGCTCTACGCCTCGAAACGCGGCGGCCGCAACCGGACGACCGCGGCTGACAAGGTCGCGGCGCAGGCCGCCTGACGGGCGGGGCAGTCCCGCAAGGGCCCGCGTACGTGAGCGCCGGGTGAGTAAGCGGACATTCCCACCCGCAGCGCCGGCAGCGACCATCGGAAGGTCAGCTCGGGGTGGAAGCCGACCTACCTCCCCCATCGCGGTAGCGATGGCGGGAGGGGGACCGCCGAGCAAGCCCACGCTCAGCGCCTGCCGCAGCCGCCCGAACGCGGCGTCTGAAGCTCGCCCCCTCCACCCCCCGCTCTTCCGCCCGCTGGCGCGGGCGTCGGCGGGCGGTCCCCCTCCCGCCGCTTCGCGGGGGAGGTAAGAGGGCGCAACGGGTCGACAGCGGGCACCAGCTCAGAGCCTGATAGCGGACTTTCGCCCGACTGCCGACGCGCGGACCTCCCGAACGTCGGCGCAAGCGGGGCCGCCTCCGCAAGAAACCGGACGCGCGGCCTGCCGTTCGGATAAGCTGTACTTCCCACCGCACGGAAGCGAGCGCCGCTGATGCGGAGCTCGCCCCTGGCACGACCAAGGCCCATGAATAACCAGTACCAGACCGACATGCCGGACACCGCGGACCGCACCCGCGCGGGCCGCTATGTCGACGCGGTAGAGCAGCAGGGCGGGCTCTTCGTGGAAGCGGTCCGCCGGACCCGCATGCCGATGCTGGTCACCGACGCGACGCTGCCAGGGAACCCGATCACCTTCGCCAACCCGGCGTTCACCGAGCTCAGCGGCTATTCCCTGGAGGAGCTGCTGGGCCAGGACCCCCATTTCATGAACGGGGCCGGCACAGACCCCGAGGCGATCGCGCAATACACCGAAGCCATGGACGAACGCCGGGATTGCACCTTGGAGATCGTCCAGTACCGGAAAGACGGCTCGGCGTTCCGCGCCATGCTGTTCGCGAGTCCGGTCGACGACGGCCAAGGGGTCATCACCAGCCATTTCCTCTCGTATCTGGACATCACCGGGCGCTGGGAGGCCGAGGAAGGCCTGCGGATCCTGACGAGCGAGCTCGAGTCGCGCGTGGCGGACCGCACCGCGGCGCTGGAGGCGGCGAACGCGCGCCTGACCGAGCTGCTCGCCGAGCGGGATCTGCTGATGACCGAGGTGAACCACCGGGCCAAGAACAGTCTGACCGTCGCCACCGGCCTGCTCGCCGTCCAAGGGCGGCGGCAGTCGGACCCGGCCGTGCGCGCGGAATTCGAGGCCGCCCAGGAACGGCTGCACGCCATGGCCAAGGTGCATGACCTGCTCAGCAAGTCCGAGACGGGGCAGCGGGTGGACCTCGCCACCTATCTGGCGCAGCTGTGCGACGCCTTGGGCGGCATCGCCGATCGCGGGCGCGTTCGGGTGCGGGCCGAGGCGGACGCGGGGATACTGCTCGACGCCGACACCGCCTTCCCGGTCGGCATCATCCTGACCGAGCTGATCACGAACGCCTTGAAGTACGCCTTCCCCGACGGCCGGGCCGGCCTCGTGCTTGCGCAGGCGCAGCGGACGGGCGCCGGGCAGGTGGAGCTTCTGGTGCGGGACGACGGGGTCGGGATGGGCCAGCTGCGCGAGGGCTCCCTCGGCTACGGGCTCGTCCGCTCCCTGGTGACCCAGATCGGCGGGGTCCTGACCATCGAAACTGCGCCGGGCGTCACCGTCCGGATCACCTTCCAGAACACCGCCGGCTGAAGGCTGGCCGGTGCGCCCGCGCGCCCAGGCTTGAGCGCCGCTGGGGAGCGCACCGTCCAGCCGGCGCCGTGGAGGTCAGGCGAGCGCCGGCGCGCGGGGGCGGCGCAGGGCGGCGGCCTCCACGAGCGCGAGCACCGTGACGGCTCCGGCCTGGCCCAGGACGAAGGCGTAGCCCAGCGGGTTCGGTTGCGTGAGGGCCAGGACGGCGAGGCTTGCGGCCACCCAGGCGGCGTTGCCGAGCACCGCCACCCGGACATGGAACGCGCCGAGCCGGCGCGTGCGGGACATCCAGGCGAACAGGGCCGCCACGGGGAAGAGGCTGGCGCCGGCGGCGAGCAGCAGCGGCGCGGGCAGCGCCGTGATCCCGGAGAGCGGTCCGGCGGCGCCGGCCATCAGGGCGCCGGCGGCGGCGCACGTCAGGGCGTCGACGGCCAGAACGCGGCGGGCGAAGGCGAGGTCGGCGGGGGTGGTCATGGGAAGTCCTCCGTGGCTGATGGCGCGAGCATCGGGCGGCGGCGGAGGCCGGTCGATTACCGCGGAGGTAAGGGCGAGGGCGTGGGGCCGGGCCCCGGCCGACTTCCCAAGCGGGGCTGGCGCGCTCATGCTGGCCGGGTTCTGGGGGGCGCAGATGGCGAGGCTTCAGCCGTTCGGCGAGGAAATCTGGCTGGCGGACGGGCCGCAGGCGGCGGTGGCGGGGTTCGCCTATCCCACCCGGATGGCGGTGATCCGGCTCGGCGGGCGGCGGCTGTTCGTCTGGTCGCCGGTCGCGCTGGACGCGGCGCTGCGGGTTGAGGTGGAGGCGCTGGGCGACGTGCGCTGGCTCGCCGCCCCCAATTCGCTGCACCACCTGTTCCTCGCCGAGTGGAAGGCGGCCTACCCCGCGGCGGCGCTGTGGGCCGCGCCCGGGCTGCGCGGCAAGCGACCGGACCTCGCGTTCGACGGCGACCTCGGGGAGACGGCGCCGCCCGACTGGGCGGACGAGATCGACCAGGCTCCGGTGCACGGCAACCTGATCACCACGGAGGTGGTGTTCTTCCACCGGCGCAGCCGCACGGTGCTGTTCACCGACCTGATCCAGCATTTCCCCGGCGGCTGGTTCCGCGGCTGGCGGGCGTTGGTCGCGGGGCTGGACCTGATGACCGCTGCGGAGCCGCAGGTCCCGCGGAAATTCCGGACCGGCTTCGTGCGCCGGCGTGCGGCGCGGGACTCGCTGGCGCGTATCCTCGACTGGCCCGCCGAGAAGGTGGTGATGGCCCACGGGGCGCCCGTGCAGGCGGACGGCGCCGCCTTCCTGCGTAGCGCCTTCCGCTGGCTGGGCGCGCAGCCCGCGGGCCGCGCGGCGGACGGCGCCTAGCTGGGCGGCCGCGCGGCCGCCGGGCGATCGAGGAGGTCGCGGACCCTCACCGCCAGCTGCTCGAAGGTGAAGGGCTTGCTGATCAGCTCGACGCCGGCGTCCAGCCGCCCGTGATGGACGATGGCGTTGCGCGAGTAGCCGGTGGTGTAGAGGACCTTCAGGCCGGGCCGCAGTCGGCTCGCCTCGTCGGCGAGGACCCGGCCGCTGTCGCCCGGCAGCACGACGTCGGTGAACAGCAGGTCGATGCGCTGCGGCGACCTAAGGACCTGCAGAGCGGCGTCGGCGTCGCCGGCTTCGCGCACCACGTAGCCCAGCTCCGTGAGGATCAGGGCGCTGTAGGCGCGGACGTCCTCGTTATCCTCGACGAGCAGCACGACCTCCCCCTTGCTGGCCCGAGGCGTCTCGGCGACGGCCGGCCGCTCGTCGACGGCGGCGGCGCCCTTGAAGCGGGGGAAGTAGAGCTTAACGGTCGTCCCCTGCCCTTCCTCGCTGTAGAGGGTGACGTGGCCGCCGGACTGCTTCACGAAGCCGTAGACCATGCTGAGGCCCAGGCCGGTGCCGCGGCCCACCTCCTTGGTGGTGAAGAACGGCTCGAAGACCTTGGCGAGGGTCGCCTTGTCCATGCCACAGCCGGTGTCGCTGACGCTGATGACGGCGTACTGGCCCGGCACCACCTCGGCGTCCAAGGCGGCGTAGGTCTCGTCGAGGGCGGTGTTGGCCGTCTCGATCGTCAGCTTGCCGCCATCCGGCATGGCGTCGCGCGCGTTGACGGCCAGGTTCAGGATCGCGCTTTCGAGCTGGTTCTGGTCCACCTCCACCTGCCAGAGGCGCGGCGCCAGCACCCCCTCCAGCTCGATCTGCTCGCCGAGCGTCCGGTGCAGCAGGTCGGTCATGTCGCGCACGACGGCGTTCAGCTCGAGGGGCTTGGGCGCGAGCGGCTGGCGGCGGGAGAAGGCCAGCAGGCGGCTGGTCAGGCTGGCGGCCCGTTCGGCGCCCTTGGTGGCCATGTCCACCGCGCGGCGGATGCGGGCCACGTCCTCGGGCGCGCTGCGGCGGATGGTGTCCAGGCCGCCCATGATCACGGTGAGCAGGTTGTTGAAGTCGTGCGCCACCCCGCCGGTGAGCTGGCCGATGGCTTCCATCTTCTGGGCCTGGCGCAGGGCGGCCTCGGCCTTGGTCCGCTCGGCCACCTCCGAGGCGACGCGCTCCTCGAGGCGGGCGTTCAGGGCCTGCAGGTCGGCCTCCGCGCGGCGACGGGCCTCCAGCTCCCACTGCGAGGCCTGGAAGAGCCGGGCGTTGTCGATGGCGATGGCCGCCTGGCCGGCCAGGCCGACGATGCGTTCCTCGTCGAGGGCGCTGAACATGCCGGGCTGGGAGTGGCCGAAGAAGAGGCCGCCCAGAACCTCCCCGTCGCGCGACCTCACCGGGACGGCGAGGTAGCTGCGCACCGGCAGGTGGCCGGCCGGCATGCCGTGGTGCGGCGCCGAGTGGCCGTAGCGGGGATCCTTGGTGATGTCGTCCGAGCGCATGACCCCCGTGCCTTCGAACGTCGGCTGGAAGACCGCGGTGTTGCGCGGCATGGGGAACTTGGAGAACGCCTCCCGGGGCACCCCGGAGATCGTATAGAGCGTGTAGCGCCCGCCGGCCTCGTCGAGGACATTGTAGAAGAAGGCGCCGAACTCGGCGCCCGTCAGCTCCACGGCCGCGTCGGTGACGGTCTGCACGACCCGTTCGAGATCGAGGTCGCCGGAGATGGCGGCCGAGGCGGCGTTCAGGACCCGCAGGGCGCGGGTCTGTTCCTCGAGCGCGGCGGTCTTCTCCTCGATCTCGCGCTGGGCGGCCAGCCGGTCGGAGATGTCGAAGAACGTGCAGATCGCGCCGCGCAGCTCGCCGCCGACCACGATGGGCTGGGCGCGGTACTCCACCGGGACCGCCGAGCCGTCGAGACGGTAGAACAGCTCGCCCTCGACGTGCGCCGGAACGCCCTCGTTGGCCGCCTTGTAGATGGGGCAGTCCTCGGCCTCGTAGTGGCGGCCGTCGGCGTGCGTGTGGTGGATGATCCCGTGGAGCTTTCGACCCAGGGCCTGGCTCTCGTCGGCGAAGCCCAGCAGCTGCAGGAAGGCGGGGTTGACCAGAGTGGTGACGCCGTCCCGGTCGACCGCATAGAAGGCCTCGCCCGTGCTGTTGAGCAGCTCGCGCAGGAATTCGCGGCCCTCCCGCAGCTGGCGCTCGCGGGTCCGCTCGTCGGCGATCGGCCGCACCTCGATCACCGTGCCGACGGTCTTGGAAGCCTCGTCGCGCAGGGGCGAGGCGGTGAAGGCCACGGGATAGAAGCTGCCGTCCGCGTGGACGAAGATCTCCTCGCCTTCGGTCTGGTTGTCCTCAGGGAACGCCCGGTCGATGGGGCACTCCTCGAGCGGGTATGGACGCCCGTCGGGCCGGGTGTGGTGGACCACGTCGTGCAGGGGCCGCCCCTGCATCTCCGAGAAGCTGTAACCCGTCAGGGCCTCGGCGGCGGAGTTGGCGTAGACGCAATGCTGGCGTTCATCCATCAGGAAGACCGCCATGCGGGTGTTGTCGAAGACGGCGTTCAGCCGCCGCTCGCTCATCTTCAGCGCGTCCTCGGCGGCGCGCTGGGCGGTCACGTCCCGGGCCGCCACAAGGGCGCCGGCGATTCGTCCCTGGGGGTCCCGAAGGGGCGAGCCGTCGAAGCAGATCCGCTTCAGCTCGCCACCGCCGATCCGCACATTGATCTCGAAGTCGCGGACTTCCTGCCCGCGCAGGGCTTTGGGCACGGGGGTGTCGGCGAACTCGATGGGCGAGCCGTCCACCTGGCTCACCTCGATCGGCGGCTGGTCGTAGGGTCGGCCCTCGAAGGTGGAGCGGCCGAGCTGGAACAGCGCCTCGGCCGCGGCATTGGCGTGGCGGGTGACGCCCTGGAGGTCCGTGCGGAACACCGGGAACGGCAGACCGTCCAGTAACTGGTCCACCCGCCGCTCGAACTCGGCCGAAGGCTCGGTCTGAACAGGGGTTCCCATGCGTCGCCTCTCCAGCTTCGCACCCCCCGGAGGCTGCGCTTAACGAGTTTCCCCAACCGCCTCAACGGGTTTGACGCCGCCTTGGAGCCCCCGCCCGCCCCCGGGCCATTTTCCGCTAGGCTGACGCCGGGGTATCGTGCCTCCAATCCCCAGACGAGCTGGCAGGAGGATCCCGATGGACGGCGGGCAGGCGCAAGCCAAGGTGAAGACCTCGGTCGAGGACAAGATCGGCGTCATCACGCTTTCCGATCCCGGCACGCTCAACGCGGCCGGGCTCGACCTGATGGGGGAACTGCGGGCGGCCTTCGAGGAGTTCGCCTACGGCGACGAGGTGCGCGCCATCGTGATCACCGGCGAAGGCCGCGGCTTCTGCTCGGGGGCCAACCTGACGAGCGGCGGCGGCCGCGCGCCGTCGAAGGCCAGCGTCAACGGCCCGAACGAGGCGCTGCTTTCCACCTACAACCCGTTCGTCTCGCTGGTCCGCAGGTCGCCCAAGCCGATCGTCTCGGCGGTGAACGGCGTGGCGGCCGGGGTCGGCGTGTCGCTGGCTCTGATGGGCGACCTGATCGTGGCGGCCGAGAGCGCCTATTTCCTGCTGGCCTTCCGACGCATCGGCCTGGTGCCCGACGGCGGCGCCACCTGGCTGCTGCCGCGCCACATCGGCAAGGCGCGCGCCATGGAGCTGATGCTGCTGGGCGAGAAGCTGCCGGCGAAGACCGCTCAGGAATGGGGCCTGATCAACAAGTGCGTGCCCGACGCCGAGCTGATGGGCGCGGCCATGACCTACGCGCGCGCGCTGGCCGACGGCCCCGCCTCGCTGGGCCTGACGCGCAACCTGGTGTGGGACGCGCTGGACGCGCCATGGCACCTGCAACTCGAAGCCGAGGCCTACGGCCAGGGCGAGGCCGGCCGGACGGAAGACTCCCGCGAGGGCGTCATGGCCTTCGTCCAGAAGCGGCAGGCCGAGTTCAAGGGCCGCTAGGCCCCGGGGCTCAGCGGCGCTCGCGCAGCCGCTGCAGCTCCTGCTGGACCAGCCGCTCGCGGGTGTCGCCCAGGTAGCCGAACGTCGCCGAGGCGTGGGCCGCCAGCCCGATGCCCCAGCCGATGGCTGGCCAGAACGCCCAATCGATGCCAGGCGACGTGGCCCAGTCGATGGCGAACAGCCCCGCGTTGACGATGAGATAGGCGGCCAGGTGGCTGCGGAACGCGAGCTTCATGTCGGCGCGCCGCTCGGCCTGGCGGCGCAGGGTCGTATCGTCGGTCATCGGTCCCTCCCTCGGACCGACAACATAACACGGGTCTTCAGCCCTGGAACTCGGCGTCCGTGCGCGGGGCCGCGGGGGCCTGCTCATCAAGCGACTGACGGTAGCGGATGCAGCCGCGCATGAACTGGGGCCAGGCGGGGACCTCCGGCTGCGGGTCCGTCTTTTCGGGAAGCAGCCCCCAGAGCTGCGGATGATGCCAGCAGAGCTCGTGGAGGGTGGCGTCCCGGTGAGCGCGGATGGCGGCGCGGAGCTTGCCGACCTCCTCCACGAGGGCTTCGCGGCTCATGGTCAGGAGGTCGTCGTCCATCTCCGGGCTCCGTCAGATGTCCGTGGCGGGCTGGATGGTGACGCTCTCGCCGCAGCCGCACGCGTCGGTTTCGTTGGGGTTCCGGAACACGAACTTGGCCGAGAGCTTGTTCACCTCGTAGTCGATCTCCGTGCCGATCAGGAACAGCACGGCCTTGGGCTCCACCAGGATGGTGACGCCCTTGTCCTCGACCACTTCGTCCATGGGGTTGGCCGCCTCGGCGTACTGCAGGACGTACTCCTGGCCGGCGCAGCCGCCGTTCTTCACGCCCACGCGCAGGCCGACGTACGGCTGCTCGGCCTTGGCCATGATCTCGCGGACGCGTTCGGCGGCGCGGTCGGTCAGGCTGACCACCTTGGGCCGGGGGCGGCGGGCGCGGGGTTGGGGGGTGACGGAGAGCTCGGCCATCAGAACATGTTCAGCTGCAGCTTGGCCTCGTCGGACATCCGCGACGGGTCCCACGGCGGATCGAACACCAGCTCGACCTTGCACGAGCGGATCTCGGGGATCTCCTTCACCGCGTCCTCGACCCAGCCGGGCATGTCGCCGGCCACCGGGCAGCCGGGCGCCGTCAGGGTCATGTCGATGACCACGTCCTTGTCGTCGGAGACGTCGACCTTATAGATCAGGCCGAGCTCGTAGATGTCGACCGGGATCTCCGGGTCGTACACCGTCTTGAGCTTGTCGATGAGCTGGTCCGTCAGGACGTCGAGCTCCGCCTGGGTCAGCGGGGTCGTCGTCTTCGGATCCAGGGATGCGGCGTCGTCCATGTCCATCACTTAAGCGAAGAAGGCCTGAGCCTTGGTCAGGGCCTGGACGAAGGCGTCCGCCTCGTCCTGGGTGTTATATAGGGCGAAGGAGGCCCGAGCGCTCGACGTGACGCCAAAGCGCTTCATCAGCGGCTCGGCGCAATGGGTCCCGGCGCGGACGGCCACCCCGTAGCGGTCGAGGATCTGGGCCACGTCGTGGGCGTGAGCGCCCTCCACCGTGAACGAGAGGATGGCGCCCTTGTCGGGCGTGTCGCCGATGATCTTCAGCCAGTTGGCGCCGGCCAGGCCGTCGCGGACCCGGTCGTAGAGCGCCTTCTCGTGCGCGGCGACCGCCACCCGGTCGAGGCCGGAGAGCCAGTCCAGGGCCGCGCCCAGGCCGATAGCCTCGAGGATCGGCGGGGTGCCGGCCTCGAAGCGGTGCGGCGGGTCGGCGTAGGTGATGGCGTCCATGGCGACCGTGCCGATCATCTCGCCGCCGCCCTGGTAGGGCGGCAGGGCCGCGAGCCTGTCGGCCTTGCCGTACAGAATGCCGATGCCGGTGGGGCCATAGAGTTTGTGGCCGGAGAAGACGTAGAAGTCGGCGTCGATCGCCTTCACGTCGATCGGCTTGTGGACGATCGCCTGGCAGCCGTCGAACAGCACGATGGCGCCCGCTTCATGGGCCATGCGCGCCAGCTCCTGGGCCGGGTTGATGGTCCCGAGCACGTTGGACATGTGGCTGAGGGCCACGACCTTGGTTCGCGGGCCCAGCAGGCTCTGGAAGTGCTCGAGGTCGAGGTCGCCCTGGTCGGTCACCCGCACCCACTTCAGCACCACGCCCTTGCGTTCGCGCAGGAAGTGCCAGGGGACGATGTTGGCGTGGTGCTCCATCTCGGAGATCACCACCTCGTCGCCGGCGTGCAGGTCGGCGCCGAGGCCGGCGGCGACCAGGTTGACGGCCTCGGTGCCGCCCTTGGTGAAGACCACCTCGTTCTCGGAGGCCCCGATGAAGGCGGCGGCCTTGCGGCGGGCCGCCTCGTAGGCGTCGGTGGTCTCGTTGGCCAGGGTATGCAGGCCGCGGTGGACGTTGGCGTAGGAGTGCTCCATCGCCCGGGTCATGGCCTCGATCACCGCCCGCGGCTTCTGGGCCGAGGCGGCGCTGTCGAGGTAGACCAGAGGCTTGCCGTGCACCTGGCGCTGGAGGATCGGGAACTCGGCGCGGACCGCCTCGGCGTCGAAGGCCATGCTTACCCCCTCAGCCGCGCAGCGATGGCGGCGGCGACCAGCTCGCGGGCCGGCTCGTTCCAGATGCGGTCGGCCACCTCGGCCACGAAGGCTTGGGTCAGCATGGCCCGGGCCTCATCGGTCGGGATGCCGCGCTGCTCGGCGTAGAACAGGGCGTCCTCGTCGAGGGCGCCCACCGTGTTGCCGTGGGCGCAGGAGACGTCGTCGGCGTAGATCTCGAGCTCGGGCTTGGCGTCCACCTCGGCGCGGTCGGAGAGGATCAGGGCATGGTGGCCCATCCGCGCGTCCGTGCGGTCGGCGCCCTCGGCGACCACGATCTTGCCCTGGAAGACGCCGCGGGCCTGGTCGCGGACCACGCCCTTGGTGAGCTGCTGGGTCGCGCCGTCCAGACCCTCGTGGGCGACCACGGTGGTCAGGTCGGCGTGGCGCTTGCCCGCCAGGAGGTAGGCGCCGTCGAGGCGCAGGATGGCGTGGCCGCCCGGATGGGTGACGCGGGTCTCCAGCCGCTGGCGGCGGGCGCCGGTGGCGACCACCGTTTGGCCGTACTCGGAATGGGGCGAGAGCCTCACCTCGGCGTGGCTGACGGCGACGGCCTCGGCGTCCTCGTCCGCGAGGACGATCCGCTCCATGGCCGCACCTTCGGCGAGTTCGACGGAGATCGAGGTCTGGGCGAGATAGCTCCCCTGCCCCTCATAGCTCTCGAAGAGCCGCAGGCGACCGCCGGTCGCCACCGTGATGCGCACCCCGGCCGCGTGGGCGCCGTCGCCGCGCGAAACGATCCGGAGGGCGAGCGAGGCCGTCTCTCCGGCCGCAACCTCGATCACCTGATCGTCGCGGCCGTTGGCGATGACGAGCACGCGCTCGGCCAGGGCGTCAAAGGGACCGGCGCCCAGATCGCGGTCCACGGGCGCAGAGGGCTCGGGCAGCACCCGGACCAGGCCGCGCAGGTCGGTCCAGCGCCAGTCCTCCTGCCGCTTGCCAGGCAGGTCGGCGACGTCACGCGTCTTCAGGGCCAGTGCGAGGCTCAAGCGGCCCTCGCGTACTTGTCGTAGCCTTCGGCCTCGAGCTGAAGCGCCAGCTCCGGCCCGCCGGAGGCGACGATGCGGCCCGCCGCCAGCACGTGAACCCGGTCGGGTTTGATGTAGTCGAGCAGGCGCTGGTAGTGGGTGATGACCAGCATGGAGCGCTCGGGCGAGCGGAGCGCATTGACCCCGTCGGCGACGATCTTGAGCGCGTCGATGTCGAGGCCGGAGTCGGTCTCGTCGAGGATCAAGAAGCGGGGCGAAAGCATCGCCATCTGAAGGATTTCCATCCGCTTCTTCTCACCGCCCGAGAAGCCGACGTTGAGCGGGCGCTTCAGCATGTCGAAGTCGATCTTGAGCTCGGCGGCCTTGGCGCGGGCGAGCTTCAGGAACTCGGGCGCCGTGACCTCCGGCTCCCCGCGCGCCTTGCGCTGGGCGTTGAGGGCCGTGCGAATGAAGGTGAGCGCCGGGACACCCGGAATTTCCAGCGGGTACTGGAAGGACAGGAAGACGCCCCTGGCCGCGCGTTCGTGCGGCTCCAGCGCCAGCAGGTCCTCCCCGTCTAGGTTGGCGGTTCCCTCGCTGACCGCGTAGCCCTGGCGGCCGGTGAGGACGTAGGACAGCGTCGACTTGCCCGCCCCGTTCGGCCCCATGATGGCGTGCACCTCGCCGGCCGGGACATCGAGGGTCAGGCCCTTGATGATTTCCTTGTCCTCGACGGAGGCGCGCAGGTTCTGGATGGAAAGCATCAGCGGGTCTCGTCGACGAGGAACTGGGCCATGACGCGCAGGGCGTCGTCGACGCTCTCCACGGTCTCTTGCTTGCGGGGCGCGGCCGAACCGGGAACGGTGGTGCGCTTGTCGGAGGAGGTGACGCTGCCCTTGCCGGCTTCCCAGTAGGCGGCGATGCGGAAGTTCTGGTGGTCGATGTTCACCGTGTAGCGGCGGCGATCGACCGTCAGGTCGTGCTTGGCCAGGAACTCCGGGTCGGCCGAAAGCGCGTTGAACAGCGTCTCGGCGTTGGCGAGGTCGGCCTCCTGCTGGCGGCGCTCCTCCTCGTCGCGCTTGCGGCGCTCCATCTCGCGACGGGCGTACTCGACCTCGAAGGCTTCCCGCAGGTTCAGGGCCTTGGCCGGCTTCTTGGTCTTCGACGTCATCCGACACTCCCCTCCAGCGAGATGGCCACCAGCTTCTGGGCCTCCACGGCGAACTCCATGGGCAGCTCCTGCAGCACGTCCTTGACGAAGCCGTTGACCAGCAGCTGCACCGCCTCTTCCTGGCTGAGGCCGCGCTGCATGGCGTAGAACAGCTGGTCTTCGGACAGGCGGGTGGTCGTCGCCTCGTGCTCGAACACCGCCTGGCCGTTGCGGGCCTCGATGTAGGGCACGGTGTGGGCCGCGCAGTGCTTGCCGATCAGCAAGGAGTCGCACTGGGTGAAGTTGCGGGCGCCCTTGGCCCTGGGGTGGGCCGAGACCAGGCCGCGGTAGGTGTTGGTGCTCTTCCCCGCGCTGATGCCCTTGGAGATGATCCGCGAGCGGGTGTTGGCGCCCAGGTGGATCATCTTGGTGCCGGTGTCAGCCTGCTGGCGGCCGTTGGTGATGGCGATGGAGTAGAACTCGCCGACGCTCTCGTTCCCGCGCAGGATGCAGGACGGGTACTTCCAGGTCACCGACGAGCCGGTCTCCACCTGGGTCCAGCTGACCTTGGAGCGGTCGCCGCGGCAGTCGGCCCGCTTGGTGACGAAGTTGTAGATGCCGCCCTTCCCGGTCTCGGGGTCGCCCGGATACCAGTTCTGGACGGTGGAGTACTTGATCTCGGCGTCGTCCAGGACGACCAGCTCGACCACGGCGGCGTGCAGCTGGTTCTCGTCCCGCATGGGCGCGGTGCAGCCCTCCAGATAGGAGACGTAGGCGCCCTTGTCGGCGATGATCAGCGTGCGCTCGAACTGGCCGGAGTTCTCGGCATTGATCCGGAAATAGGTGGAGAGCTCCATCGGGCAGCGCACGCCCGGCGGCACATAGACGAAGCTGCCGTCCGAGAAGACCGCCGCGTTCAGGCAGGCGTAGTAGTTGTCCGAGGTCGGCACCACGGTTCCGAGGTAGCGGCGCACGAGCTCAGGATGCTCGCGGATCGCCTCGCTCATGGAGCAGAAGATCACCCCGGCCTCGGCCAGCTCCTTCTTGAAGGTGGTGACCACGCTGACGCTGTCGAAGACGGCGTCCACGGCGTAGCGCGGCGCGCCTTCGACACCGGCCAGGACCTCCTGCTCGCGAAGCGGGATGCCGAGCTTCTTGTAGGTCTCCAGGAGCTCCGGATCGACCTCGTCGAGGCTCTTGGGCCCCTCCTTCTTCTTCGGCGCGGCGTAGTAGTAGCTGTCCTGGTAGTCGATGCGCGGGAAGTTCACCTTGGCCCAGGCGGGCTCTTCCATCGCGAGCCAGCGCTCGAACGCCTCGAGCCGCCACTGGAGCATCCACTCGGGCTCATCCTTTTTGGCCGAGATGAAGCGCACGATGTCGGCGTTGAGGCCCTTGGGCGCGTACTCCTGCTCGATCTCCGTGACGAAGCCGTGCTTGTACTTCTCCAGGCTCTGGACGTGTTCGACGGTCTGTTTGACGGCGGCCATATCTACGCAACTCCAACGGCGGCAGGCGCGCGTCGCGCCGCGTGCCGGGCATGGGCCTCGAACCAGGCGTCTGCGAACCTGTTCCAGTCGGCTTCGGTGGTGTTCCAGCCCCCGCTGACGCGCAGGGCGCAGCCGGCGAGGTCCCCCTGCCCCATGGCGGTGAGGACATGGCTCGCCTTGACCTTGCCCGACGAGCAGGCCGAGCCGGCGCTGACCATGACGCCTGCGAGATCGAGGGCCATGACCTGCAGCTCGGAGGCGTAGCCGGGGGCGGCGAAACAGAGGGTCTGAGGCAGGCGATCGGCGCCCTCGCCCATGATCACGCAGCCGGCGGCCTTCAGGCGGGCGGCGACGGCGTCGCGCCAGGCGGCCTGCGGCGCCAGTTCCTTGGCGTTGGCCCGCTTGGCGGCTGCGCCGAAGCCGACGATCCCGGGGACGTTCTCGGTGCCGGCGCGCCGGCCGCGCTCCTGCCCACCGCCATGCAGACGGCGGGAGAGGACCGCGCGGGGCCCGAAGGTGAGCGCGCCGACGCCCTGCGGCCCGCCAAGCTTGTGGGCGGACACGGTGAGCGTGTCAGCGCCGATCCCGCGGCTGTCGATCACGAGCTTGCCCGCCGCCTGGATGGCGTCGACGTGCAGCCAGCCGTCGGCGGCGCGGACGATCTCGGAGGCGGCCTGCACCGGCTGGACCACGCCGGTCTCGTTGTTCGCCAGCATCAGGGCGACGAAGGGCCGGCCGTCGACCGTGTCCCAGCGGCCCAGGCGCTCGGCGAGCCAGCCGAGATCGGCGACCCCCTCTGCGGCGACCGGCAGGACCTCCACCGCGACGCCGCTCGCCTTGGCGGCCTCCAGGATGCTGTCGTGCTCGATGGCCGACACGATCAGGCGCCGGGTTCCGGCCGCCACGGCGCTCTCGATGGCCAGGGCGTTGGCCTCCGTGCCGCCCGAGGTGAAGACCACCGTGGACGCCGGCGCAGCGATCAGCTCGGCCACGGCGGCGCGGGCCTGCTCGACCGCGGCGCGGGCGCCGCGGCCGGAGGCATGCACCGAAGAGGGATTGCCGCCGGCCTCGAGCGCGCGCACGACCGCAGCCGTCGCCTCCGGGCGGACCGGCGTCGTCGCGTTGCAGTCGAGGTAGACGGGGCTGTTCATGCGGCCTGCTGACGGGCGCCCAGGCGGCCGCCGATGACGTCGGCAAGGCTCACCGAGGCGAGATAGGTCTCGATCTGCTGGCCGAGGTCTTCCCACAGGTCGTGGGTCAGGCAGCGTTCGCCCTTCAGCATGCAGCCCTTGGCCTCGGCGCAGCGGGTGGCGCGCAGCGGCTCGTCCACGGCGTGGACGATCTCGGCGATGGTGGTGGCGCCGGGGTCGCGAGCCAGGCGATAGCCGCCGCCGGGGCCGCGGGCGCTCTTCACCAGGCCCTTGCGGCGCAGGCGGGCGAACAGCTGCTCCAGATAGCTCAGCGAGATCTCCTGGCGGGCGGCGATGTCGGCCAGGGCCACGGCCCGTTCGGCCTCGTCCTGACGCCGCGCGAGGTCGGCCATCGCCATGACGGCGTAGCGACCTTTCGTGGAGAGACGCATGGCGTTGACCCAGTGCAGTTTTCGCGCGCATCCGGGCTCGCCTGTGCTACAAGCCGCCGCCTTGCGCGCGGGGCTCATGCGTGTCGTCCGGATGGGCGGGACTTAGGAAGACCTAGCGCAGCAGTCAAGTATTCGGGCTGAAGAGGATCTCGATGCCAGAGGTGGTTCTGACCGGCGCGGCCGGGCGGATCGAAGGCCGTTACACGCAGGGCAAGAGCGAGACGGCCCCCGTCGCGCTGATCCTGCACCCGCACCCGAAGGCGGGCGGCCAGATGAACAACCCCGTCACCGTGCAGCTCTTCCACCTGTTCATGAAGCGAGGGTTCTCGGTGCTGCGGTTCAATTTCCGCGGCGTGGGACGCTCGCAGGGCGAGTTCGACAGCGGCATCGGCGAACTGGCCGACGCAGCGACGGCCCTGGACTGGCTGCAGTCGACCAATCCGGCGGCTTCGCAGTGCTGGGTGGCCGGCTACTCGTTCGGCGCCTGGGTGGGCATGCAGCTCCTGATGCGGCGGCCCGAGACGGACGGCTTCATCTCGGTGTCGCCGCCGACCAACGCCTATGACTTCTCCTTCCTGGCCCCCTGCCCGGCGTCGGGCCTGATCCTGCACGGCGGATCGGACACGGTGGTGCCGCCGGTGGAGGTGGAGCGCGTGGTGTCCAAGCTGCGCACCCAGAAGGGCATCGTCATCGACTACGACGTGGTCGAGGGCGCCAGCCACTTCTGGATGGAGAACCTGCCCGACGTGGAGACCCGCGTGGGCGCCTATCTCGACAAGCGCCTGGCCGCCGAGCCGGCGTAAGCGCCTTCCCTTCCCACCACTTGGGAAGGGGCGACCGTCCGCCGAGGCGCAGCCGAAGAGCGGATGGGGGAAGGGCAAGCGGCCGGCAGGGAGCCTCCGTTCGCATGATCCAGACGCAGCGTGTGAGGCTTGCCCTCTTCACCACCCGCTCTTCGGCGGGCGGTCTCCCTCTCTCACTTCGTGGGAAAGGAAGATGACCGCCGCCGAGGACGCGATCCGCGCGCGCCGGCGGCTCACCAACAAGCTGATCGCCAGCCACGAGGCGGGGCGGCTGAGGCCGTTCTTCGCCGCGGATGCGCGGCTGATCGCCGGGGACGGCGGGCTGATCCTGGGCGCCGAGCAGATCGTGGCGGCGTTCGACGGGCAGTTCCGGGATCCCGACTTCATCGACTATGTGCGCACGCCTGCGACGGTGGAGGTGGATGCGGCCGGCGAGCGGGCGGCGGAGACCGGACGCTGGATGGCGCACTGGAAGAGCGGTGAGATGAGCGGGAGCTACATGGCCTGCTGGCGGCGGCAGACGGGCCAGTGGGTGATCGAGAGCGAGCTCTTCGTCACGCTCGGGTCGTAGCGGCCCTACGGCGTGAAGTGGGGCGCCATCCTGCGGCCCAGAGGCGTCAGGATTGTCCACGAACCACACGAACGAGGGACGTCCGAGCGGTCCACAGATGGCAGGCCGGTCCGTCCTGTTGCCCGCCGAAGGCGGGCGATTTGGTCATGCGCCGAGCGTAGCTCTCTCGTGTTCGTGTGGTTCGTGTGGTTCGTGGACAATCCTGCGGCGGCGCGACCGCCGCAGCCTGACCGATCAAGCTCTGGGGAGGGAAAGGTCGAAGCGGGCGCCGTGCGGTGAGGGGGCGAGGTCGAGGCGCGCCTGGCTGGCCGCCAGGAGGGAGCGGGCGATGGGGAGGCCCAGGCCCGTGCCGCCCTCGGCGCGGCGGCTGGTGAAGAACGGTTCGAAGAGGCGCTCGCGGTCGGCGGCGGGCACGCCGGGGCCGTCGTCGGCGACGCTGAGCACGAGCTCCACGCCGGTGACTTCCGCAACGATCCGGACGTTGGCGGCGCCGGCCTGACGGGCGTTCTGCAGCAGGATCGCGAGCACGGCGTCGAGGGTGGCTTCAGGAACGGCGGCGGGGGGCAGGTCCGGAGGCAGGTCGACCTCCATCCGGAAGCCGGGCGCCGCCTGGCCGTCGGCGGCGCGGCGCACGGCGGCCTCGACGGAGACGGCGACACCGGCCTCGGGGCTGGCCATGTCGGCCCGCGCCAGGTCGAGCAGCCGCCCGACCAGCTGGGACAGCCGCCCAGCGTCGGCGGTGATATTGGAGAGGAAGCGCTGGCGCTCCTCCGGGCTCATGGTCTCCAGGTGGTCCTGCAGCAGCTCGACCGCGCCGCTGATGCCGGCCAGCGGGGTCTTGAACTCGTGGCTGACGGCGGCGGCGAAGTCGCGCAGGTAGCCGGAACGGCGCTCGATCCGCTCGGCCATGGCGCGGAAGTCCTCGTAGAGCTGGCGGATCTCCACGGCGGCGGTGGCGGGCGTCTCGGGGATGCCCCCTCCCCCCGCCGCGACCTGCCGCGAGGCGGCGCTGAGCGCCTCGATGGGGCGGGTGACGCCGCGCGAGACGAGCCCGGCCATCAGCACCAGCAGGCCGAAGATCACCCCGACGCCGATGGCGATCTTGCCCCGGTCCTCGTAGAGGCCGCGGAACAGGGCGCGGGGCGAGCGCGAGAGCAGCAGGACGCCGACCACCCGGCCGTCGGCGACGATGGGGCGGGCATGGTGCAGGCGCAGCGACGAGGCCCGGCTCAGCCACTCGAAGGAATAGACCGGCCGGTAGTCGCCGTTCTGGCGGAAGACGGTGCGGGGGCGGCCGGCCAGCGCAGCGCGCACCTCCGGCAGGCCGGCGAGCTCGCGCCCGTAGCCGCGGCCGCGGACGATCACCCCGTGGCGGTCGAGCAGCAGGATGGAGGCCAGCGTCGTGCGGGTGGTCTGCTCGATCACCGGGTCGAGATTGTAGGCGACGGTGAGCGCGGCCCGGTCCGCCGCGCGCCGCGTGCGGGCCGGCGGCGGCCGCTCGGGCAGCACCGGCGAGTTGCGCAGGTCGATGCTGGTGGGCTCGGGGACGTAGTAGTTGAGCGCGCGGCGGTTGAAGGGCCGGCGGTCCGGGGTGGTCCCCGGCCACTGCTGGGCGGCGGCGGCGGCGAGCGCGGCGCCCTGGGCCACCAGCTCGGCCTCGGTCTGGCGCACCAGGGTGTTCTCGTAGACCCGCAGGGAGATGGCGGCGACCCCGGGGAGTGCGGCGACAAGCAAGAGGACGCCGAACAGGATGACCCGCAGGCGCAGGGGCGGCCAGCGGCGGCGAACAGCCTCCTTCAGGTTCACGCCGCCGGGCCGAGGCAGGCGCCCAGCCGATAGCCGACGCCGGCCCGGGTCTCGACCACGTCGTGGCCGCCCAGGGCTGCGAACTTCCCGCGGAGGTTCCGGACGTGGCTGTCGATGGTCCGGTCGGTGATGGCGAAGCCCGGGCCGTGAAGACGGTCGATGATCGCGTCGCGGGTGAAGACGCGGCTGGGGGCGCCCATCAGCGTCTTGAGGATGGTGAACTCGGTGACGGTGAGCGGGGCCTCCTGCCCGGCCCACCGGGCTGTCCAGCTCTCCGGGTCCAGGGTCAGGCGGCCGTGGGTCATGACGGCGCCGCTCGCAGCCGGGGCGGCTGGGGCCGGCGGCCGGGCGCGGCGCAGGATGGCCTGGACGCGGGCGACCACCTCGCGCGGGCTGAACGGCTTCACCACATAGTCGTCGCCGCCCAGCTCGATCCCCAGCACCCGGTCGATCTCGTCGTCGCGGGAGGACAGGAAGAGGATGGGCAGCTCGCCCTGGGCGCGCAGGCGGCGGCAGACGTCGAGGCCGTTCAGCTTGGGCATGTTGATGTCGAGGACCACGAGGTCAGGCGCAGCCTCGCCGACAGCGGCGAGCGCCGCCTCGCCGTCTTCCGCCTCGCGGGTGGCGAGGCCAGCCTTCTCCAAGGCGAAGACAAGCAGCTGGCGGATGTGCGGGTCGTCGTCGACGACGAGGACGGTCTGGGACATCGGGCTCATGTTCTCGGTTGCGCGGGCGCGGTCAACGGCGCCGTAGGACGCGCCGGCGCGGCCGGCGGGGGGGCCGGCGGCGCGGCCACAGCCGGCGAACGGCCGGCGCAGCCCCAGGAGACGCCGGGCGGCAATGGGGTGACGCCCGCCGCCAGCTGCTGGACGCGGGCGAGCCGGCGCGCGCCGCGGAAGCTCCAGCCGCGCCAGTCCGCCTGCCGCAGGGCGAGCCTCGTCTGGCCACGCTCGCGCACCCCCTGAACCCGCAGGCGAAGGTCGGCCGGCAGCGGCCGGCGCTCGAGCTCGGCCAGAGAGACCAAGGCGGCCTCGCCCACCCGCTCGAGGTAGCAGACGTCCAGGGGCGCGCCGCGACCGCCCGCTTCACGGGCGTGGCGGACGTTCCAGGCGGCGGCGACCGCGCTGAGATCGATAACGCTGCAGAGGGCGAGAACCCCGGCGGCCGCGGCGACATTGGCGTTGATCAGCCAGCTGGTGCTCTTCCCGCGAACCAGCCGCCAGCCCACCAGGCCGAGCCCCACGGCCACCAGGCCCATCCAGAGCAGGGCCGCGATCCTGAGCGTCGTCAGCGAGTACGCGTCGACATAGGCGAGCGTGCGCAGGATGGTGGAGGCCACCAGCAGCAGGTTCTGGGCGACCCAGAGCATCACCAGCCGGCGCACCAGCGGCAGGCTGGCGGTGGGCGAGCCGGGACGCAGAAAAACCAGGACGAAGAGGCCGGCCAGGAGGGCGGTGAACACCAGCGGATAGGCGCCGCGGTGGGCGTACTCGGCGTGCGTCATCCCCTCCGGCAGGGCGGCCCCGCTCCACAGGAAGGCGATGTCGAGGCCGTTCTGCAGAGCGAAGAGCGCGTTGAAGACGATCAGCGAAAGCGTGATGGAGGCCGGGGTGACCCCGGGCAGCAGGAGGTCTCCCGCAGCCTCGGCGACGTCGCGCGGGCGGCGCAGGAAACGGGGCCTCAGAATTCCCCAGACGGCGACGGAGGCCATGGCCCAGAAGACCCAGCGGGCGGGCTCGATCCGCGGCAGGCCGAGTTCCGGCAGCAGGCCTTGGATCACCGGGTTGGCGACCCCGAACAGCCACAGGAAGAGAAGGCCGCCCGCCAGCGGCAGGACCGCGTTGGCCGCCACGGCCCCGAGCCCCGGCGCACGCCGGCGCAGGCGCGGCGCGCCGAGCCGGCGGAAGTCCAACAACGGACCCCCCAGCCCTTTGAGGCCCTGCAGGAGCACCCGCTGGAGCCAGCGCCAGGCGTCCTCGGCCGGCCCGGCCCGCGGGGCGAGCACCGCCACGCCAAGGCTGAGGCCGAAGAGCAGCCAGCCCACCAGGGTCGGACGCTCCAGGTTGACGGCGGCGAAGGCCACCGCCCAAAGCAGGGCCAGCCGCCCCGTCGGGTCGCGGAGCACGGCCGGCGTCGCCAGGGCCGCGGCGGCGGACCAGGCGAGGGCGAAGAGGCCGAGGCTCGTCCCTACCGCGTCGGCGTCGAAGAACAGCCGGTCGGCGGCGATCACCAGGGCGGCGGCCAGGGCCGCCTTGATCCAGAAGGTCGGCGGGCGAAGGACGGCGGCGGACATTGCGGACGCTCCGGAGCTACTGGCGCCCAGAGTGGCGGGGGCGCGTCCAGCCGCGCCGGACCCTCCGTGCATCCGCAGACCCGCTCAGGTGCAGATCGCGTGCATTTGGAGAGGCTCAGGCCCTGCCGGTCAGCATCGCCCGCTCATGCGGCTGGAGCACCCGCCAGCGGCCCTCGGGCAGGTCGCCCAGAACCAGGCCGCCGATCCGGATGCGGACCAGGTCCATGACGTGCATGCCGACGAGCTCGCACATCCGGCGGATCTGCCGATTGCGCCCTTCCTTGAGGATGAACCGAAGCTCCTGGCCCTGGACGTGGCTGACGCGGGCGGGCTTGAGCGGCCGGCCGTCGAGCTTCAGTCCATGGCAGAGGAGCTTGATCTTCTCCGGCGTGATCTTGCCGGTGACCTTGACCAGGTACTCCTTCTCGAGATCGCTCTCCGGCCCGATGATCGCCTTGGCGAGAACCCCGTCCTCGGAGAGGATCAGCAGGCCGCGGCTGTCCATGTCCAGCCGGCCAAGCGGGGCGAGCCGGGTGTCGCGGCCGGGGATCTGCGGGCTGTCCCCCACCAGGGCCTCCCGGGTCAGCAGGCGCACGGCGGGGATCTGGCCCGCCTCGGGCTGGGCCGAGACATAGCCCATCGGCTTGTGCAGCACGACGCTGAGCGGCCCTGCCCCGCCGGCGTCGGCGAGCGTGAGGGTCTGGCCGGGCAGGATCTTGCGGCCGGCGTCGGCCACCGTCTCGCCGTCGATGGCGACCAGGCCCTGGGCGATCAAGGCCTCGGCCTCGCGCCGTGAGCAGACCCCGCTCTGAGCCAGCCACTTGTTGACCCGCTGGGGCTCGTCGCCGTCGTAGCGGCCGCTCCAGGCCATCAGGCGTCCCCTTCCCGACCCGAGTGCGGCGGATAGGCGTGACGGACGCCGCGGAAGTCCTCCACCTCGCCGCCACTCAGAAAGCTCGGGCCCACGGGCGCCTTGCCGTGTCCGCCGGGAATGTCGAGGACGTAGGTGGGCTGACAGAGGCCGGAGACATGGCCGCGGAGCGCCTTCATCAGCGCCTGGCCGTCTTCGATCGTCGTCCGCAGGTGGCCTGTCCCGGGAGCCAGGTCCCCGTGGTGCAGGTAGTAGGGCTTGATGCGGGTCTCGACCATGGCGCGCAGCAGGGCTGTCAGGCTTGCGGGGTCGTCGTTGACGCCCTTCAGCAGCACCGTCTGGCCGAGCAGCGGGATCCCGGCGTCAACCAGCCTGGCGCAGGCGGCGCGCGCGACGGGGGTCAGCTCGCGGGCGTGGTTGGCGTGAACCGCGACATAGACCGCCTTGGCCGATGTCCTGAGCGCGGCCACCAGTTCGTCGCTGATGAACTCAGGTTCGACGGCTGGGACACGGGTGTGGAAGCGGACGACCTTGACGTGGTCGACGGCGTCGAGCCGGGCCATCAGGTCGGCGATCCGGCGGGGAGAAAGCACGAAGGGGTCGCCGCCGGTGACGATCACCTCCCAGACCTCGGGCCGGCCCGCGATGTAGGCAAAGGCGGCGTCCAGAGCCTGCGGCGACAGCGGGCGCAGGCCTTCCGGACCGACCATCTCGCGGCGGAAGCAGAAGCGGCAGTAGACCGCGCAGTTGTGGTTCACCTTGAGCAGCAGCCGGTCGGGGTAGCGGTGGACGATCCCCTCCAGCGGACTGTGGGCGTGGTCGCCGACCGGATCGCCATGCTCGAGCGGCAGGTGGACCAGCTCGGCCTCGGCCGGCACGAACTGGCGGGCGATGGGGTCGGCGGGATCGGCGGCGTCGACCAGCTCGGCCATGGCCGGTGTGATGGCCACCGCGTACTGGGCCGCCACCCGCTCCAGCGCCGGTAGGGCCTCGGCCGCGACCAGGCCCGCCTCGGCGAGGTCGGGCAGGCGGCGAAGGGTGCGCTGGGCGGTCATCGGGCGCGGATATGGCCCAAGGTCGCGCCCGACGCCATCCCTCGCGCGTTACCTGGCCATGGCCATCTCCCAGACCGTGGCGCTCGACGCCGAGCGAAGCCTGCACCTTATCCGGGAGGGCGACGGCCTTCCCATCGTGCTGATCCACGGTGCGCTCGCCACCCATGTGGACTGGCTGGAGGCGCCGCTGGCCGCCTTCGCGCAGCGGGGACTGGCGCTCGCGGTCGATCGGCCGGGGCACGGTTCCAGTGCGCGCCCGCGCTACGACGCGACCCCGCTGGCCCAGGCGCGCCAGATCCGGGCGGGGCTGACCGCGCTCGGCGTAGACGTCGCGGGCGTACGGCTGGTCGGGCACTCGTTCGGCGGAATGGTGGCCATGACCTGGGCCGCCGCCTGGCCGGAGGAGGTGCGCTCGCTGCTCCTGCTGTCGCCGATCACACGTCCCGAGTTCCGCGTGACGGAGCATCTCATGCTGGGACCACGCGCCCTGCCCGTGTTCGGGCCGGTGATCGCGGAGGTGGCCCGCTGGAGCCTCGATCCGGTTCTCCTGAAGATGGTGCAGAAGCTGATGTTCTCGCCCGGCCAGCCGCCCGTGGACTGGCTGGAGCGCTACCCCGCGGAGGTGGTGCTTCGCCCCTCGCAGATGGTGCAGGAGGGCGAGGACGCCGCGACGCTGACGCCCGGCTCACTGGCGGGCCTGGTGGACATCAGAGCCATCCGCTGCCCGGTCGCCCTGGTCAGCGGAATGGGCGACAAGATCGTCGAGCACCGACAGCACGCCGCCCTCATGGCGGCGGTGATGCCGCAGGCGGCGCTCACCCTCGTAGAGGGGATCGGGCACATGCCGCACCACCAGGCTCTGGATCAGGTGCTGGCGGCGTTCGACGGGCTCAGCGCTCAGGAACCGGCGTCCACAGCACCTGCTCAATCCGCTGAGCGCCCGTCGCCAGCATGACGAGGCGGTCGAAGCCAAGCGCCCCGCCGCTCGCCTCCGGCATGGCGGCCAGCGCCTCCAGCAGCTCCTCGTCGAGGGGATAGCGCTCCCCGTAGACCCGGGCCTTCTCGGCCATTTCGGCTTCAAATCGGCGGCGCTGCTCGTGCGGATCGGTGAGTTCGCCGAAGCAGTTGGCCAGCTCCACCCCGCAGGCATAGAGCTCGAAGCGCTCGGCGACGCGGCCGTCGCTCGCCGCCGGGCGGGCCAGGGCGGCCTCGGCCGTGGGGTACTCATAGAGGATGGTCGGCCGGCCGAAGCCGAGCTGCGGCTCCACCCTCTCGACGATGATGCGGCTGAAGACGTCGGCCCAGGTGTCGTCGGCGGCGACCCGGACGGGAGCGTCGGCGGCCAGTCGGTCTCGGTCGGTGGAGCCGTCCGGAGCCACACTGGCCAGCAGGTCGACGGCGGCGTAGCGGGCGAAGGCCTCTGCAACGGTGAGGCGCTCGGGGTCTGCGAACGGGTCGGCGTCGCGGCCCCTCCAGGTCAGGGCCTTCACCCCTGCCGTCTCCGCGGCGAGCGCCAGGAGAGCGGCGCAGTCGCCCATCAGAAACGCGTACGGCTCCCCGACCCGGTACCACTCCAGCATGGTGAACTCGGGATGGTGGAGCGGCCCGCGCTCCCCGTTCCGCCACACCTTGCCCAGGCTGAAGATCCGCCGCTCGCCGGCCGCGAGCAGCTTCTTGCAGGCGAACTCCGGGGAGGTGTGCAGGTAGAGGGTGGAGGCCTCGCCGGCGGTGGTCAGGGCCTCGGTGGCGAAGGCGTGCAGGTGCGCCTCGTTGCCCGGGGAGACGGCGAGTGCGGCGACCTCCACCTCCTCGAACGCGCGGCTCTCGAACCAGCCGCGAACCGCCCGGGTGATCGCGTTGCGCGCCAGCAGGAACGGCCGGCGGTCGGCGTGGCGGTGGGGCGCCCACCAGGGGGAAGGACGAGGCTCAGGCAAGGGGTGCGACCGGGGTGGGGCTGGCGATTTCGGCGGAGGTCGCTATAGGGGCGCGACAACAATTCGAACACCGGAATCGCGCAGGGCTCCCCTGCCCGCTCCGCCGCATCCTCGAGGATAGAACGTGAAGGTCATCGCCAGCTCGCTCCGCAAGGGCAACGTCGTCGACATCGACGGCAAGCTCTACGTCGTGCTCAGCGCCCAGAACATCCACCCCGGCAAGGGTACGCCGGTCACCCAGCTCGACATGCGCCGCATCTCGGACGGGGTGAAGATCTCGGAACGTTATCGGACCACCGAGACGGTGGAGCGGGCCGTGGTGGACGACCGCCCCTACACCTTCCTCTACCAGGACGGCGAAGGCTTCCACTTCATGAACCCGGACACCTACGACCAGGTGGTGGCCTCCGAGGACGTGATCGGCGACGCCGCGGCCTATCTGACGGACGGCGTGCAGGTGTCGCTGTCGACCCACGAGGGCGTGCCCATCGCCATCGACCTGCCGCGCCTGGCCACGTTCGAGGTGGTCGAGACCGAGCCGTCCGTGAAGGGCCAGACCGCCTCGTCCTCCTACAAGCCGGCGATCCTGTCGAACGGCATGAAGACCATGGTTCCGCCGTACATCACCGTCGGCACGAAGATCGTGGTCCTCACCGAGGACGGCTCCTACCAGGAACGCGCCAAGGACTGAGGTCCTTAGCTCCGCGCCAGCGGGGATAGCGGTTGATATGGCAGGCGCCCGCGAACAGTTCGATGTGGTGATCATCGGCGCGGGCGCGGCCGGGATGTTCTGCGCCATCGAGGCGGGCAAGCGCGGCCGGCGCGTGCTCGTTCTCGACCATGCCAAGGCGCCCGGCGAGAAGATTCGCATCTCTGGCGGCGGGCGCTGCAACTTCACCAACATCCACGCCGGGCCGGCGAATTTCCTCTCGCAGAACCCGAAGTTCGCGGTCTCGGCGCTCCGCCGCTACCGGCCTGCCGATTTCGTGGCCTGGGTGGAGCGGCACGGCGTCGCCTGGCACGAGAAGACGCTGGGCCAGCTGTTCTGCGACGGTTCGGCCAAGGAGATCATCCAGGCGCTCGTGGATGACATGGCCGCCGCCGGCGTGGAGCTGCGGCTGGGCCAAGCCGTCACGTCCATCGAAAAGGCAGAGACGGGCTTTCGCCTGAACGGCCACATCGGGTGCGCCTCGCTGGTGATCGCCACGGGCGGCAAGTCGATCCCGAAGATGGCCGCGACCGGCTTCGGCTACGACGTCGCCCGGCAGTTTGGCTTGAAGGTCACCGAGACCCGCCCGGCGCTGGTCCCCCTCACGTTCGACGTCTCTCTGCTGGAGCGGCTGAAGCCCCTGGCCGGGGTGGCGGTGGACGCGCGGGTGTCGTCCGGCAAGGCGCGCTTCGACGAGGCGATGCTGTTCACCCACCGAGGCGTGTCGGGCCCGGCGATCCTGCAGATCTCGTCCTACTGGCGCGAGGGCCAGGAGATCGAGGTGGACATGGCGCCGGGCGAGGACGTGTTCGAGGCGCTGCGCAACGCGCGGACCAGCTCCGGGCGCCAGGCCGTGACCACCGTGCTGGCGCGTTTCGTCCCCCAGCGGCTGGGCCAGACGCTGGCCGGCGACCTGCCAGGCAATGTGGCGGACGCCTCCGACAAGACACTGCGGCGCGTGGCCGACGCCGTGAACCGCTGGCGGGTGAAGCCCGTGGGTTCGGAGGGCTACCGCACGGCGGAGGTGACGCTCGGCGGCGTGGACACCGACGAGCTCGACAGCCGGACCTTGGCGGCCAAGGCGGTCCCAGGGCTCTACTTCGTGGGCGAGGTGGTGGACGTGACCGGCTGGCTCGGCGGGTACAATTTCCAGTGGGCCTGGGCGAGCGGCTGGTGCGCGGGCCAGGCGGTCTGAACGGAACAGGGCCGTAAGCGGCCGCGTTCGCGGCGCTGATGGACAACCTCGACAATCTGCAGGGCTTCGTCCTGTTCGCGATCGGGCGGACGCCCGTCACCCTGGGCGGCGTGATCACAGGCTTGCTGATCATCCTCGCCGGTTTCGCGGTGGCGCGGCTGGCCAAGCTGGCCATCGAACGGGTGCGCGGACGCTCACGGCACGGGCAGGCGGCGCTCTACATCGTCGAGAAGCTGATCACCTACGGCGTCGTGATCCTCGCCTTCGTGGTTGGGATGAGTTCGATCGGCCTCAACCTGTCCTCCCTGGCGGTGTTCGCCGGCGCGATCGGGGTGGGCGTGGGCCTTGGCCTGCAAGGCGTGGTGAAGGAGTTCGTTTCCGGCCTGGTGCTGATCTTCGACCGGGTCCTCAACGTCGGCGACTATGTGGAGCTGGAGGACGGCCGCCGCGGGCTGGTGCAGGAGATCGGGCCGCGGGCGGTTCGGATCCGGACGAACGACAACATCGACCTCATCGTGCCGAACTCCAAGTTCATCGAGGGGCCGGTGATCAACTGGACGCTGCACAACCGGGGCCGGCGCATCCACATCCCGTTCAGCGTCGCCTACGGCAGCGACCGGGAGCAGGTCCGGCAGGTGGTGCTGGAGGCGGCGCGCTCCGTGCCCTTCACCCTTCCGGAGACGGAGACCGAGAAGACCCAGGTCTGGCTCGTGGAGATGGGCGAGTCGGGCCTGAACTTCGAGCTCCTGGTCTGGCCGACGCTGGACGCCGTGAAACGCCCCGCCGCCATGCAGGCCGCCTACACCTGGGCGATCGCCGACGCCCTGGAGTGCGCCGGCATCGAGGTGCCGTTCCCGCAGATGGACGTGCGGCTGCGCAGCCTGTTCGGCCAGGAAGGCGACCGGGCGCTGGACGCCCTGCGGCTGGAGCATCCCGAAGCCGCGGCCCGCAAACGCGCCGGTGCTCCCAATCCGATGACCACCAACGACGCGGCCGAGGACCTGGCCCGGCCGCTGCCGCCGGCGGACGAGCCGGTTATGGAGTCGAGGTCCGAAGGAAATCCAGCGCCGTAAGCGCCTGGGCGCGCACCCCGGTCTCCAGGGCGCGCTCGTCAATGGTGAAGAATGGCGAGTGGTTCACCCCCGGCGGGTCGCCGATGCCCAGGTCGTAGAACAGCCCGGGCACCTTCAGCTGGTAGTAGGAGAAGTCTTCCGCGCCGGTGATGTAGTCGATGTCGTCCTGGATGCGGCCGCCCTCGGCGGCGCGCTGCAGGGTCGGCTTCATCCGGGCGGTGAGTTCGCGGTGGTTGTTGGTCACCGGATTGGGCGTGCCCCAGGTGAAGGTCGCCTTGGCGCCATAGCGCTCGGCGATGGAGGCGACCGCCTTCTCGGCCCGGGCCATGACGTCCTTGCGCATGGCCGGGTCGAAGGTGCGCAGGGTGCCCGCCATCTCGAGGTCTTCGGGAATGATGTTGTAGCGCAGGCCGCCGTGGATCGTGCCGACGGTGAGCACCGTGGGCGACTTGGCGACGTTCACCTGGCGCGCGGCGATCTGGTTGAAGGCGGTGACGATGTCTGCGGTGAGGGAGGCCATGTCGATGCCCGACCAGGGCTGGGCGCCGTGGGTCTGCTTGCCCTTCAGCTTGATCTCGTAGCGGTCCGACGCCGCCATCATCGGGCCGGGCCGCCAGAAGAGCGATCCCACGGGCCCGGGCACGACGTGCAGGCCGAAGACAGCGTCCACCTTCGGGTTCTCGAGCACGCCCTGCTCGACCATGACCTTGGCGCCCCCCTCCTCGCCGTTGGGCGCGCCCTCCTCCGCCGGCTGGAAGATGAACACCACCGTCCCGGGGATCTCCGCCTTCATGGACGCGAGCAGCTCGGCGGCGCCCATCAGGATGGCGACGTGGGCGTCGTGGCCGCAGGCGTGCATCACCGGCACCGTCTGCCCGTTGTATTCGGCGGTCGCTTTCGAGGCGAAGGGCAGGCCCGTCCGCTCCGCCACCGGCAGGGCGTCCATGTCGGCGCGCAGCGCCACCACCTTGCCCGGCCTGCCGCCGCGGAGCACGCCGACCACGCCCGTCTTGGCGACGCCGGTCTTCACTTCGAAACCGAGCTTGCGCAGGTGGTCGGCCACCAGCTTGGACGTGCGCGCCTCGCGGTTGCCGAGTTCCGGGTTCTGGTGGATGTCGCGCCGCCAGGCGACGACCTTCGGCTGCAGCGCCTTGGCTTTGGCGAACACCGTCGCGTCGTAGGGCGCGGCGACGGGCGCCTGGGCCAGCGCCGGGGCGGCGACGGAGACGGCGACGGCGGCGCTGGCCGCCAGGAGAAGCTTACGCATTGGCAGGTCCCTCGGGGCTGGTCGGTCGGACGATGCGGCCGCCGGTCATCGGCTGGCGCACGCCCGTGGTCTTGGGGAATGAGATGGGCAGGCCGCGCGCCGTGCGGGCGGCCAGATAGGCGAAGGCTTCGGCCTCGATGGAGTCGCCGCGCCAGCCGTGATCCTCGGAGGTGGCGACCCGGCAAGTCAGGCGGGCGGCGAGCGCCTTCATGATCTCGGGATTGTGCCGTCCGCCGCCGGTGACCACCACCTCACGCGGCGTCTCGCCCATCAGGTCGAAGGCGCGTCGAACGCCCTCGGCCGTGAACGCCACCAGAGTGGCGGCCGCGTCCTCCAGCTCCATCCGCGCCAGGGGCTCGAGCGAGAAGTCGTAGCGGTCCAGCGACTTGGGGGGCGGCGCCTGGAAGTAGGGATGGGCGAGCAGCGCCCTCAGCACCGGCTCGTTCACCTGGCCGACGCTGGCGTAACGGCCCTTGTCGTCGAAGCGGCCGGCGCCGCGATCCTGGACCAGCAGGTCGATCATGCCGTTGCCGGGACCCGTGTCGAAGGCGGCGATCTCGTCCCCGCCCGACCAGAAGGTGACGTTGGCGACCCCGCCGATATTGAGCACCGCCAGCGGCGGCGCCAGGCCCGAAGCCGCCGCGCGCGCCAGGTGGTAGATGGGCGCCAGCGGCGCGCCCTCCCCGCCCGCGGCCACGTCGGCCGTGCGGAAGTCGCAGGCCACAGGCCGGCCGGTGCGGTCGGCGAACCACTGGGCGTCGAAGAGCTGCACGGTGCGGCCGGTCTGGCCCGCCTGCGGCCGCTCGTGCAGCACGGTCTGGCCATGCACGCCAAGCAGGTCGAAGTCGGACCAGGCGAGATCGTTGGCCGCCAGGAACTCCTCGGCCGCCACGGCGTGCTCCACGGCGCCCGCCCGAGCGGCTTCGGCGAAGATCGCAGGTTCGGGCGCGCCGCGGGGCCACTTCAGCGCCTGGCGCGTCGCCTCCAGCATGATCTCCCGCGTAGGCTCGCTGAGCTTGCGTTCGCCCGCCGCGCCGAACGCCTGAATCGCCTCGCCGTCGGTCTCCAGCACCGCCATGTCGACGGCGTCGAGGGAGGTCCCGGTCATGAATCCCAGCACGCGCATGCGGCTTGACTGCCATGCCGGCGCGGACGTAGCTAGCCGCATGATCGGACGCGCCGCCCTCTTCGGCCGCTATTACCGTCTGCCCCTCTAGCAGGCGATCGATCCTTCGCGCCTGCCCCACCCGGCCGGCGCCATCCCCGATCAGACCCGAACGGACGCCCGGCCTCCCAGCCCCTCAAGGAGCCGCCATGTCCCTCGAAATCCTCGCTTCCCCCGTGCTAGAGCCCGGCCACCGAAGTCCCGGGAATCCCCAGATGTCCGACGCGCCGTTCAAGTCCGAGTTCCTGAAGACCCTGCAGGCGCGCGGCTACATCCACCAGATCACTCATCCGGAGGAGCTGGACGAGGCGGCGACCGGCGGGACCATCGCCGCCTACATTGGGTTCGACGCCACGGCGCCGAGCCTGCACGTCGGCAGCCTGATCCAGATCATGATGCTGCGCCGGCTGCAGCAGGCCGGCCACAAGCCGATCGTGCTCATGGGCGGCGGCACCACGAAGGTCGGCGATCCAACCGGCAAGGACGAAGCCCGCAAGCTGCTGAGCGAAGTTGACATCCAGGCGAACATCGCCTCGATCAAGACCGTCTTCGCCAAGTTCCTGACCTTCGGCGACGGGCCGACCGACGCCGTGATGGTCGACAACGACGAGTGGCTGTCGAAGTTCGGCTACGTCCAGTTCCTGCGCGACTACGGGGTGCACTTCACCATCAACCGGATGCTGGCCTTCGACTCCGTGAAGCTGCGGCTGGAGCGCGAGCAGCCGATGACCTTTCTCGAGTTCAACTACATGCTGATGCAGTCGGTGGACTTCCTGGAGCTCCATCGGAGCCGAGGCTGCGTCCTGCAGATGGGCGGCTCGGACCAGTGGGGGAACATCCTCAACGGCGTCGAGCTGATCCGCCGCGTCGATCAGAAGCCGGCGTTCGGCCTGACCACGCCCCTGCTCTCCACCGCCTCGGGCCAAAAGATGGGCAAGACCATGTCGGGCGCGGTCTGGCTGAACGCCGACATGCGCAGCCCCTACGACTACTGGCAGTTCTGGCGGAACACCGAGGACGCCGACGTCGGCCGGTTCCTGCGGCTGTTCACCGACCTGCCGCTGGACGAGATCGCCCGGCTGGAGGCCCTGCCCGGCGCCGAGATCAACGAGGCCAAGAAGGTGCTGGCCAACGAGGCCACGCGCCTTCTGCACGGAGCAGACGAGGCGGCGAAAGCCGCGGCGGCCGCCCAGGCCGCGTTCGAGCAGGGCGGGCTGTCGGCCGACTTGCCGACGCACGAGACGCCTTCCGCCGAATTGGAGGCCGGCGTCCAGCTTGCGGATCTGGCGGTGGCGGCGGGTCTCGCCAGCTCCAAGGGCGAGGCGCGACGCTTGGCGCAGGGCGGCGGCCTTCGCGTCAACGACAAGCCGGAAGCCGACGCCAATCGCGCGGTCACATCGGCTGACCTGGTGGACGGTGTGGTCAAGCTGTCGGCCGGCAAGAAGAAGATCGTCCTAGTGAAGCCGGTCTGAGACCAAGGAGCGCGGATGAGCGAGATCGTGGAGGGCGCCAAGGCGCCGGACTTCGACCTGGAAACCGCAGAGGGACCCGTGCGGCTGGCGGACTTCGCCGGCCGCACCCTCGTGCTCTACTTCTATCCGAAGGACGACACGCCCGGCTGCACACGCGAGGCGCAGGAATTCTCGGCCCTGGCCAGCGAATTCGAGGCGGCCGGCGCCACGGTTCTGGGCGTGTCGAAGGACAGCGTGAAGCGGCATGCCAACTTCGCGAAAAAGTACGAGTTGGCCGTGCGCCTGGGCGCCGATCCTGAAGGCGAGGTGATCGCCCGGTATGGCAGCTGGGTGGAGAAGAGCCTCTACGGCCGGCAGTACATGGGCATCGACCGTTCCACCTTCCTGATCAGTGACGGCGTGGTGCGGAAGGCCTGGCGCAAGGTGAAGGTGCCCAACCACGCCCAGCAGGTGCTCGAGGCGGTGAAGGCCCTCTGAGGCGCAGCGTCGCAGCCGGGCTGCACGACCCGGCGGCGCCTGTTGCAGCTTTGCCGCGCCCAAAAGCTTTGTTCTCCGAGGGCCGAACGCGCTGTGGACGGCGCCCGCCGGGGCGTTCACCCTGACTTAACCGACGCTGCGAACACTCGCATTGTGCGGACCTGCGTCCGTTCGCCCGGCCGCGGCGCCTTGCGCGCCCGAAAATTCTCAGCCCATATCTCCCCCGTCGATGGGGCTGGGGACTTAGCGACAGCATGCAACGCCTGGCGCGGCTTCGCCGCTCGCTCGAAGACCTGTTTCCGGAACGTCACCTCTATGTCCGCTCCGGCGGCGAGATGAAGGGCTTCGTGCTCACGCCGCGCAAGCAGATGGCGGCGGCGAGCGTGGTCGCGGGCGCCGCGCTGTGGATGGGCGTCTCCACCGCGGCGATGCTGGTCAATGTCTTCTCGGCGTCGGCCGCCGACCGCGAGATTGCCCGCACCCAGGCGAAGTACGAGCGCTGGATCGCCGACCGGCAGGCCCGGCTCAACTCGGCCGTGGCCCAGTTGAACGCCACCTCAGGCTCCAACAGCGACGTGGCCACCACGATCGAGAAGCGCCACGCCGCCCTAGCCCTGCTGCTCACCGATATGAAAGGAGCGCCCGGCGCAGCCGAGGCCCTGACCCCGGCGATCAGCCGGGCGCTGTCCACCGGCGACGCCAACCCCGCCCGACGCGTCGAGATGGTGCGGATCAGCCAGGAACAGCTGCTGGACGCCGCCGACGGCTATGCCAAGAGCCGCGCCGACCGGCTGCGCCTCGCCTTCCGTCTGGCGGGGCTGACGCCCTCCTCCTATGTGCCGAAGGGTGGCTCGCTGGGCGGGCCCTTGATTGAATCCCGCGATCCCCGCGCCCTGGCCGCGGTGCTGGACGTCGACGAGCAGTTCGCGCAACGCGTGCAGCGGGCCGCCACCGACCTCTCTGAGGCCCGCGCCCTGTCCGCCGCGGCCGAGAAGCTGCCGCTCGCTGCGCCGACCGCGGCGGCGGCCCAGACCAGCCGGTTCGGCGTGCGTTTCGATCCGTTCACGCGTCGGCCGGCCTTCCACTCGGGCCTAGACTTCGCCGGCGCGACCATGACTCCGATCTACGCCACAGGCCCTGGCGTGGTGAGCTTCACCGGCGTCCGCTCAGGCTATGGCAACGTCGTCGAGATCGACCACGGGCGCGGGCTCAAGACGCGCTACGCCCACCTAGCCGCGATCGCCGTCCGGCCCGGCCAGGCGGTGGGTGTCGGCCAACGGGTCGGCGGCATGGGCTCCACCGGCCGCTCCACCGGCACGCACCTGCACTATGAGGTGTGGGTCAACGGCCGGGCGCAGAACCCCGACCGATTCCTCAAGGCAGGTTCCTATGTTCTCCAAGCCGGCTAGGTCCCCCGCGCCGCGCCCTGACGCGCCTGAGAGCCCAGGTCTTGGCCGAAAGGCGATCGCCGCCTCGCTGATCGCAGAGAACGTGACCATCGCCGGGGACCTCGCCAGCGATGGCGACGTGCAGCTGGACGGCGTGCTGCGCGGCGACCTGCGCGTGGGGCGGTTGACCATCGGCGAAAGCGGCCAGGTGGAAGGCGCCATCGAGGCCGAAGCGGTGGACATCCGCGGCCGTGTCACAGGCTCGATCACCGCCCAAAGCGTACGGTTGCACGCCTCGGCGCAGGTGCTGGGCGACATCACTCACACCCAGTTGGCGGTGGACGCCGGCGCGCGCTTCGAGGGCCGGAGCCTGCGCTTCGAGGCGCCTGCGGCGGCCCTGCTGGAAGCGCCGGTCGCCGAGCCGGCGGAGTAGGCCGCCCCTACGCGTCGACGGTCGCGCCGCGGGTGGCTCCCACCCGCTGGGCCAGCGCCGCGCCCATGAACTCGTCCAGATCGCCGTCGAGGACGCCACCGGTGTCGGAGGTCTCCACTTCGGTGCGCAGGTCCTTCACCATCTGGTACGGCTGCAGGACGTAGCTGCGGATCTGGTGGCCCCAACCGATGTCGGTCTTCTGGTCCTCGATGGCGGCCTGAGCGGCCTCGCGCTTCTCCAGCTCGAGCTCGTAGAGACGGGCGCGCAGCATCTTCCACGCCTGCTCGCGGTTCTGGTGCTGCGAACGCTGGGTCTGACAGGCCACCGCGATGCCGGTCGGGATGTGCGTCAGGCGCACCGCCGAGTCGGTCTTGTTGACGTGCTGGCCGCCGGCGCCCGAGGCCCGATAGGTGTCGGTGCGCACATCCGACGGGTTGATCTCGATCTCGATGTTGTCGTCGATCACCGGATAGACCCACACCGAGGCGAAGGAGGTGTGCCGGCGCGCGCTGGAGTCGAAGGGGCTGATGCGCACCAGGCGGTGGACGCCCGCCTCGGTCTTCAGCCAGCCGTAGGCGTTGGTCCCCTTGATCTGCAGCGTGATCGACTTGATGCCGGCCTGTTCGCCCGGTGTCTCTTCGATGACCTCGACGCTCATGCCGTGGGCCTGCGCCCAACGGGTGTACATCCGCAGCAGCATGCCGGCCCAGTCGTTAGACTCGGTGCCGCCCGCCCCGGAGTTGATCTCCATGTAGGCGTCGTTGCCGTCGGCTTCGCCGGACAGCAGGGCTTCGAGCTCCGCACGTCCGGCGCGGTCCTTGATCGCCTTCAGCTGGGCGCGGGCCTCGTCCAGCGAGCCCTCGTCGCCCTCCTCCTCGGCCAGCTCCGCGTACCCCAGAGCGTCAGCCAGGTCGCGTTCGAGCGACTGCACGGCCTCCACCTGAGCGGCGAGCCGGGAGCGCTCGCGGCTGACCGCCTGGGCCTGGTCAGGGTCGTTCCAAAGGCTAGGGTCTTCGACCCGGGCGTTCAGCTCGTCGAGCTTACGGAGCGCTGGCTCCCAGTCAAAGACGCCTCCTGAGCAGTTCGATCGACTGCTCGATGTCGGCCTTCGCGGCCTCGACATCCGCTCTCATGGGAGAACTCCGGTGAATGACAGGGCGCGGCAGATAGCCCGCGCCGGGGATCAGAACAAGCCGGCCGTGTCGTCCGGCGGCCGCTTGGGCGGCGGCGGGTTCACGGCCGAGCCCGCATTCGGCGCGCCGGTGACGCCGTTGCGCCATACCTCGTTGTAGGGCTGAGGCCCGCGCAGCACCCGCGGGCCCCCTGCCCCGCCGGCGGGCGCCGTGGCGACGCGCGGCTCAGTGCCCGGCCGGAACGCCTCGCGAATGCCGCGCACCAGGGCGAACTTGGCGTTCTTGGGCGCCTTGAATTCCTTCTTCTCGACGCCTTCCAGGGCGACCTTCATGAAGTCGATGAAGATCGGCACCGCCGACTGCGACCCGGTCTCACCGTCGCCCAGGCTGCGGTTGTCGTCGAAGCCGACGTAGATGCCCACGACCAGGTCGGGGGAGAAGCCCATGAACCAGGCGGAGCGATAGTCGTTGGTGGTCCCCGTCTTGCCGCCGAGCGGATAGCCGAGCGAAGAGGCCGAGGCGGCGGTGCCGCGCTGGACCACGCCCTGCAGCATGGAGGTGATCTGGTAGGCGGTGATCGGGTCCATGACCTGGGCCCCGGACGGCGGGATGCGGGGACTCTCCGCCCCGGAGAAGCCGGCGTCACAGCGCGGGCAGTCGCGGCCGTCGTGGCGGTAGATGACCTTGCCCTCGCGGTCTTGCACCAGCTCGATGAGGTGCGGCTCGACCTTGCGGCCGCCGTTCACGAAGGAGGAGTAGGCGCCGGCCATGCGGAACACGGTGGTCTCGCCCGACCCGAGCGCCATGGCGAGCACCCGGTCCATCTTCTTCGTCACGCCGAGCCGCTCCGCCAGCCCGGAGATCTTGGTCATCCCGACGCCCTGGGCCAGTCGCACCGTCATGGCGTTCCGCGACAGCTCCAGGCCTTTCCGCAGCTGCAGCGGCCCGTAGTACTTCTTCTCGTAGTTCTCGGGCGTCCACGCCTGGCCGCCGGCGCCGGCGAGCGTGATCGGCGCGTCCATGACAACGCTGGCGGGCGTGTAGCCGTTCTCGAGCGCCGCGGCGTAGACGATCGGCTTGATGGCCGAGCCGGGCTGGCGCATCGCCTGGGTGGCTCGGTTGAAGCTGGACAGGGAGAAGGAGTAGCCGCCGACCATCGCCAGAACCCGGCCGGAGTGCGGCTCCATGGCCACCAGCGCGCCGTTCACCGCCGGCACCTGCTTGAGGCGGAAGCCCGGCTGGCCGTTCTCGGCGGCGGCCACGAAGATCAGGTCCCCCGTCCCGATGCCCTTGCCGCGACGGGCCCAGGCCACATCCTCGGCGGCGATGGCGCCCTTCTGGCCATCGATGGTCTGAACCTGCACCGTACCGCCGGCCACCGAGGTGACCACCGCCTGCAGCCAGGTGCGCCGTTCGGCGGGCCGGGTGCGCTTGCGGGCGATCTGCTCCCAACCGGCCAGGGTGGTGACGTTGCCCCAAGCGCCGCGCCAGCCGTGCCGGCGGTCGTAGGCCTCGAGGCCATTCATCAGCGCCAGGCGTGCGGCGCTTTGCAGCCGCGGGTCCAGCGTGGTGCGCATGTAGTAGCCGCCCTCGGTCAGCTTGTCCCCGAGGGTGTTCAGCCCGCGCCGGCGGACCTCCTCCACGAAGTAGTCGGCGTCGCGGTACTTGGCGCGGGTGGGCTCGCCCTGCACGCGCAGGTCCTCGGCCTTCGCCAGGCGGGCTTCCTCACGGCTGATCCAGCCGTGGCCGGCCATCTGGTCGATGACCCAGTTGCGGCGCTCCAGCGCCTGACGCTTGCGGCGGATCGGGTGGTAGTTGTCGGGCCCCTTGGGCACAGCCGCCAGGTAGGCCGCCTCGGCGATGCTGAGCTCCGAGATCGACTTGCCGAAGTAGTTGTAGGCGGCCGCGCCCACGCCGTAGGAGCGGTAGCCGAGCCAGATCTCGTTCAGGTACAGCTCGAGGATCCGCTCCTTGGAGAGCGTCTGCTCCAGCCGGCTGGCGAGGATCGCCTCCTTCAGCTTGCGGCCGATGGTCTGGTCGTTGGTCAGCAGGATGTTCTTGGCCACCTGCTGGGTGATGGTGGAGCCGCCTTCCAGCCGCCGGCCCTGCGCCACATTGAAGACGTTGCGCGCCATGGCGCGGCCGAAGCCGGAGACGTCCACGCCGCTGTGCTTGAAGAAGTTGTGGTCCTCGGCGGACAGGAACGCCTGGGCGAGCCTCGGCGGGATGGCGTCGTACGGAACGTAGATGCGACGCTCGCGGGAGAATTCACCGATCAGGGTGCCGTCCCAGGCGTAGGCGCGGGTGGCGGTGGGCGGGTGGTAGTCGGCCAGGTCGGCGGCGTCCGGCATGTCGTGGAACAGCCACGCCGCCCAGATGGCCGCGGCGAACCCGGCCACCGCGATGGCGCTCAGCACCACCACGCCGGCGATCGCGACCCAACGCTCGGGCCTGCTCTCAGTCGGATCCAACGCCAGAAGCCTCCAGGGGCGCGGGCGGCCCCCCTGCCGTCCCGTCTAGCGTGCGTCGGGGCAGGCGCCAACGGGCCGCCGCCCCCGCCGCGTCAGCGCGCCGCAAGCCTCACGGACTCGGCGAAGTAGTCGTCGATGGCGTCGCCGACGGCGTTCATCAGCTCCCCGCGGCGAACGGGGTCGCGCAGGAGCTGCTCGTCCTCGGGGTTGGAGACGAAGCCCATCTCGAGCAACACAGCCGGCACGTCAGGGGCCAGCAGGACCATGAAGCCGGCGTCGCGATGGCTGCGGCGCAGCATGGGGGACTTGCCCTCGATATTGGCCACCAGGGTCTGGGCGAAAGCAGCCGAGCGGTTGCGCGTCGCGCGCTGGGTCAGGTCGAGCAGAATGTCGCTCACGCCGCGGTCGCCGGTGAGGCTGGCCTTCATGAACCAGTCGTCGCGGCTGACGAACTGGGCGGCGCGGGCGCTGGCCTTGTCGGACAGGGTGTAGACGCTGGCGCCGCGCAGGCCAGGCTCCGGCCCGCTGTCGGCGTGCAGCGAGATGAACAGGTCGGCGTCCGCGCGCTGGGCGATCCGCACGCGGCTGGCCAGGCCCACGTAGGCGTCGGTCTCGCGGGTCATGATGACCTTGTAGCGACCGGTCTTCTCGAGCCGCGCCCGCAGGGCCTTGGCGGCGAGGAGGTTGATCTCCTTCTCGTGGCCGAGCGCGCCATGGGCCCCGGGATCGTGGCCGCCGTGCCCGGCGTCGATCACCACCACCTTCTTGAGGCTGAGCTCGGACTTCACCGGCAGCAGCTTGGTGCGCAGGGTCGGGGCGCTGGCCTTGGCGAGCTTCACGTCGGCGGGCCCCAGGGGCGCGACGTCGACGACGTAGCGGTAGTGGTCCACGCCGTCGGCCGGGGGCAGCAGGAAGCGGCGCTTCACCTTGGCGTCGGCGGCGAGGTCCATCTGCAGGCGCGCGCCGGCCGCCGTCTGGTCGACCATCCAGGCCTGCACGAGGCCATGGCCGCCGCCCTGCAGGCCGGCCGTGGCGGTGACGCCCGGCAGCACGACGGTGACCCGCCGGTCGGCGGCGCCGTCGGACACGAGCTTGGCCGTGGCGGACCGATCGAGGTCGATGACGATGCGGGTCTGTTCGGAATCGCCCCCCAGCCGGACCTTCAGCAGGTCGGTGGAGGCCGCGGCGGCGTGGCCGACGGCGGCGCCCGCCGCGCACAGCAGGACGGCGGCCGAGGCCACCACGGCCCAGCCCTTATGCCTCCACAGTCCTTGCCTCATACGCACCAGCATTTTGTCTGGGCCCAGCCTACGGATTTGAGCAAACGGATTGAAGCGCCATATAGACGCGGGCCCGGTGGACAAACGGTTAACCAGACCTTTCGCACCGTGGGCGTGGCGGTTCGGCTTTCCTTTTGCGGGCCGCTGTTGCAAAGTCCGGCCCGCGCGCCGCAGCGGCGCCTGTCCGCTTCTGGACAGGACCCGGACGCGCGACCTCAAGCCCGCGTCGGCTTAGACCGTATCCTCGGTGACGACGCATCATCCGATCCGCGCCCATTCCGGACGCGCCTGGGAACACACCTGATGGGCTGCGCAGCTCACGCCGATACCGGCCCCATGGCCTCCCGAGACGCCGTCTGCGGCGTCTTCCCGGGCGGCGCGCGCGCCCGTCCCATGCACCGGCAGCGCTCAGCGCGCCGTGGAGATTCACTTAATGTCCAAGACCATGCTGATCGACGCAGCGCACGCGGAAGAAACGCGTGTGGTCGTCGTCGACGGAAACCGCGTTGAAGAGTTCGACTTCGAGAGCCAGAACCGCAAGCAGCTCAGAGGGAACATCTATCTCGCCAAGGTGACGCGCGTTGAGCCGTCCCTGCAGGCGGCCTTCATCGAGTACGGCGGCAACCGCCACGGCTTCCTCGCCTTCAACGAGATCCATCCGGACTATTACCAGATCCCGGTCGCCGACCGCGAAGCCTTGCTGCGCGAGGAGGCCGAGGAGGACGAGGAGGACGAGCGCCCCGCCCGCGGCCGCCGCGCCGCCGCCTCGGAGGACAGCGCCGGCGAGGAGGGTGAGGACGAGGAGACCGTCGCGGCCTCCGATGACGACGACGACGATGTCATGGAAGAGGAGCTCGCCCGGCGCCGCCGGCGGCTCATGCGCAAGTACAAGATCCAGGAAGTGATCCGCCGCCGGCAGATCATGCTGGTGCAGGTGGTCAAGGAAGAGCGCGGCAACAAGGGCGCCGCCCTGACCACCTACCTGTCGCTGGCCGGCCGCTACGGCGTCCTGATGCCGAACACCGCGCGCGGCGGCGGCATTTCGCGCAAGATCACCACG
Source organism: Phenylobacterium sp. (assembly GCF_036563385.1). Classification (GTDB taxonomy): domain Bacteria; phylum Pseudomonadota; class Alphaproteobacteria; order Caulobacterales; family Caulobacteraceae; genus Phenylobacterium. Next base: position 175,870 of record NZ_DATCML010000015.1, on the reverse strand, counting down.
GCGACGGACCGCAAGCGCCTGAAGAGCGTCGTCCAGAGCCTGGACGTGCCGCAGGGGATGGGCCTGATCGTCCGCACGGCCGGGGCCAAGCGCACCAAGGCCGAGATCAAGCGCGACTACGACTACCTGCTGCGGCTGTGGGAGAACATCCGCGAGACGACCCTGCACTCCATCGCGCCGGCCCTGATCTACGAGGAAGAGGACCTCGTGAAGCGGGCCATCCGCGACCTCTACGACAAGGACATCGACAACGTCTTCGTGGAGGGCGAAGGCGGCTTCAAGGAAGCGCGCGACTTCATGCGCATGCTGATGCCCAGCCAGGCGAAGAAGGTGCAGCTCTACCGCGAGCCCACGCCGCTGTTCGTCAAGCACCGCGTCGAGGACCACCTCAGCCAGATCTACACCCCGGTCGTTCCCCTGCGCTCGGGCGGCTACCTGGTGATCAATCAGACCGAGGCCCTGGTGGCCATCGACGTGAACTCGGGCCGCTCCACCCGCGAGCGGAACATCGAGGCCACGGCGCTGAAGACCAACATGGAGGCGGCCGAGGAGGCCGCCCGCCAGCTGCGCCTGCGCGACCTGGCAGGCCTGATCGTCATCGACTTCATCGACATGGATGAGGCGAAGAACAACCGGGCCGTCGAGAAGAGGCTGAAGGACTGCCTGAAGGACGACCGCGCGCGGGTCCAGATGGGCAAGATCAGCCCGTTCGGCCTGATGGAGATCAGCCGTCAGCGCCGCCGCACCGGCGTACTCGAAGGCACCACCCACGTGTGCGAGCACTGCCAGGGCACCGGCCGTGTGCGCTCGGTGGAGTCGAGCGCCCTGGCGGCCCTGCGGGCGCTGGAGATCGAAGCGCTGAAGGGCGGCGGCGAAGCCTGCCTGACCGTGCCGCGCGCTGTCGGGCTCTACATCCTGAACGAAAAGCGCGGTCACCTGGCCCGCCTGCACCAGGCTTTCGGCCTGTTCGTGACCGTCCTGATCGACGACGACATGGCGCACTCGGACCACGGGATCGAACGGACGGCCAGCGAGGCCCGGCCCGACCACGCGGCCATCGTCCAGGCGGTCCCGGCCCCGGCCTACGAGCCCGTCGCCGACGACTTCGATGACGAAGCCTATGAGGACGAGGACGAAGACGAGGAAGACGAGGACGAGGACGCGGAGGACGGCGAAACCGACGCCCGGGAAGCCTCGGCCGGCGCGCCGCAGCGCCGCAGCCGCGAGGACGAGGGCCGCTACGACGACAGCGAAGGCGGCCGGCGCGGTCGCCGCCGCCGCCGGCGTGGGCGGCGCGGCGACGATCGCGAGCCGCGCGAAGGCGGCGCCGAGGCCCGCGAGCCTCGTGAAGCCCGCGAACCGCGCGAGGCCGAGCCGCGTCCCGAAGCCAACGACGACGAGGACGGCGCCCATGGCGGCCGCCGTCGCCGGCGCGGTCGCCGCGGCGGCCGGCGGATGCGCGACGACGGGCGTCCGCAGGACGTCTTCGCCTGGACCCGGCCGTGGGTGCCCTACGGCGAGGATCCGTTCGTCTGGTTCGATCCGGCCGAGGACCTGAAGCGCAACGCCGCCCCGGCCCCCTCGCCGGCGCCGGCCAACGACGAGCGCCCCGCGCCCGTCGCGGCCGAGGCTCCGGCCCCTGCCGCGGAAGCCGTCGCTGCGGCCCCTGCGGTGGCGGCGCCGTCCAGCGGGACCGAAGAGGACATCTGGGTCGAGCTGCCGCCGGTGGAGGAGAAGCCCAAGCGCGCCCGCCGGACGCGCAGCCGCGGCAAGGCCGCCGAGACCGAGGCTGTCGCCGTGGCGGAGGCGGTGACGGCCGAGCCCGCGGCCACCGAGGCGGCGGTGAGCGAGCCCGCGCCGCAACCGGCTCCGGAGCCGGTTGCGGAAGCTCCCGCCCCGCAGCCGGAGCCGGAGCCCGTTCAAGCGGCCGAGCCCGAGCCCCAGCCTCAATCGGAGCCGGAGCCCGTCGCGGCCGAGGCGCCTGTGGAGAGCAGCAGCCGCAAAGCTGCCGCAACTGCCGCGCAGGATCCCGCCGAGATCTCGGCCCCGCCCGCGGCCCCGCGGCGTGGCTGGTGGCGGCGCGGCTGACGGGTTAGATTCCGACCGGGGATGCGGGGCTTTGTAGGACGTTCAGCATGGTCTCCCTTTCCCGGTCGGTCTCCCGCTTCGCCCTGGCCCTGACGGTCGCGGCGAGCCTGGTCGTCCGGCCGGCGCCCGCCGTCGCGCAGGACAGCGGCATGTCGCTTATCCGCGACACGGAGATCGAGGAGATCCTGCGCCGGGACTCGGCGCCGATCCTCGAGGCCGCCGGCATCGACGCCAAGGAGGTGGACATCCTGCTGATCGGCTCGAAGGAGCTGAACGCCTTCGCCGCGCCGCGGACCATGGGGGTGTTCACCGGCCTGATCCTGGAATCGAAGACGCCCAACGAGCTTCAGGGGGTGATCGGGCACGAGGTCGGCCACCTCGCGGCCGGCCACAGCGCCCGGTCGGGCGAGATGAGCCGGGCCGGCCTGAAGCCCTTCCTGCTGACCATGGGGCTCGGGGTGCTGGCCGCGCTGGCCGGTTCGCCCGAGGCGGCGGCGGGCCTGGCGGGCTCGGCGGGCTACTTCGGCACCCTCGGCGCCCTCGGCTACAGCCGCGAGCAGGAGAGCCGCGCCGACCAGGCCGGCGCAACCCTGCTCGAGAAGGCGGGCATCTCCGGCAAGGGCCTGGCCGACTTCTTCGACAACTTCCGCTACCAGGAGGTGTTCAGCGAGGGCCGGCGGTTCGCCTACTTCCGCAGCCACCCGCTGTCGTCCGACCGGATCGAGGCGCTGCGCCGCCGGGTGACGACGCTGTCGAACTACGACAAGCCCGACAGTCCCGAGGCGATGGCCGAACACGCCATCATGCAGGCCAAGCTGCAGGGCTTCCTGAACCCCCAGGTCGCGGTGGTGAAGTACGCCGAGACGGACAAGTCCTATCCGGCGCGCTACGCACGGGCGATCGCCTATTACCAGATGAAGGAGCCGGACAGGGCGCTGCGGATGATCGACGCCCTACTGCAGGAGCAGCCGGAGAATCCGTACCTGTGGGAGCTGAAGGGCCAGGTGCTGTTCGAGTTCGCCCGCGCCCCCGAGGCCGAGGCGCCGCAGCGCAAGTCGGTCGCCCTGAAGCCCGACGCGCCCCTGCTGCGGGTCAATCTGGGCCAGACCCTGATCGCGCTCGATGACAAGGCCAAGGTGGCCGAAGGGATCGTCGAGCTGCGCAAGGCGCTCACCCAGGAGGAAGACAACGCGGTCGCCTGGCGGCTGCTGGCCGAGGCCTATGACAAGCAGGGCGAGGACGGCCTCGCTCGCCTGGCCACCGCCGAATACAACTACTACGTGGGCGACATGCGGCAGGCCCGGGTGTTCGCCATGCGGGCCCGCGAGATGCTCGACAAGTCCTCGCCGCAGTGGCGTCGGGCCACCGACATCGTGCTGGCGTCGAACCCCGACAAGGCGGACCTGAAGGACCTGGCGCGCGAGGGATCGATCTCGCGCGGCCAGATGCGCTAGCCGCCGACGCCGCCACGCCCTATCTGAGCCCCATGCGTCTTCCTGCCCGCGCCCTCCTCGCGCTTTCCGCCGCCCTCGCCCTCGCCGCCTGCGAGCGGCAGCCCGACGCCGCCTTCGGAGAGAAGGTGCGCGCCTACCTCCTCGCGCACCCCGAGGTGCTCGAAGAGACGGCGATGAAGCTGAACGAAAAGAAGCAGCTGGAGGCCCAGAAGGCGTCCACCGCCGCCATCGACAAGAACCGCGCGGCGCTGGAGCGCGATCCGCGGGACTTCGTGGCCAACCCGGGCGGCCGGGTGACAGTGGTGGAATTCTACGACTATCGCTGCGGCTACTGTAAGGTCGTGGCGCCCGAGGTGACGCGCCTGATCCGCGAAAACCCCGACGTCCGCTTCGTCTTCAAGGAGCTGCCGATCTTCGGGGAGGTGTCGGACACCGCGGCCCGGCTCGCCCTCACCCCCATGGTCAAGGCCAAGGGCGTGGACATCTACAACCGCTGGATGGCCGACAAAGGGCTGACCGAGGCCGGGCTCGACCGGCACCTGCGGGAGGTCGGCATCGACCCCGCGCGGGCCCGGAGCGCGGCCCAGAGCCCGCAGATCGCGCAGCACCTGGCGGACACCCAGGCGCTCGCGCGGTCGCTGAACATCCAGGGCACGCCGGCCTTCGTGGTCGGCGACATCCTGATCCCCGGCGCGGACGTGAACGCACTGAAGGCCGCGATCATCCAGGCCAAGGCCGGCGACCTGAAGCGGATCAGCTGATCCAGGGCCGCTTCCTTTCCCACCGCAGGTGGGAAAACAGCGGCGGTGGCGGCTCAGGTCGGGCGCGACGGTCCTGCGCCCACCCACGCCAGCTGCGGCGCCGCTGCGGCCACACCACCACCAAACCCTCCTCCATCGAGGAGGAGGGCTTAGGGAGGCGCGGCGCTTGGGGCCTGCCCTCTCCACCACCGGCTCTTCGGCTCCGCCTCGGCCGGCGGTCCCCCTCTCCCACTTCGTGGGAAAGGAAGGGGCTGCGGCCGCAGCGGCACCCAACCCTCCTTCCGCAGTGGAGGGCCATGGGGCGGCCGCCAGGCCTGCGCCGGGATCTCATGGCGGCAGTTTGCCTGCGGGATCCGGTCTCTCAAGGACCGGCCGGAGGCCGGCCGCGGGGCGGCGCGCCCGCAGGGCGCGTCCTTGACTGATCGGAGCCCGCAGGCTCGCATCAACCGTGAGATCCGAGGCGGGGAAGCCTCTGCCCAGGGCCTCCCTGGGGCGGTGAACGGATCCGCCAGCGCGACGCGAACGACCGGCCCGCGCCGGCCCTCCGTCCGTTGACCGCCGTTACGGCAAGCGCGGAGATTCGCACCCGGCTGAGTTGAGCGCGCGGAGCAGGCGGATGTCCGAGAAGATCCTGGTGATCGGGGCCGGCATGGCGGGCTTGTGGACGGCGCTGGCGCTCGCCCCGACCGGTCGCCAGGTGATCCTGCTGGAGCGCGACCCGCCGCCGCCGGAAGGCGGGCCGGAGGCGGCCTTCACCGACTGGAGCCGGCGCGGGGTCGGCCAGCTGCGGCACAGCCATGCGTTTCTCGCCCGCCTCCGCAACCTGATCCGCGACGAGCACCCGGCACTGCTGGCCGACCTGCTGGCGGCAGGCTGCCGCGAGCTGACGTTCCAGGACAATCTGACGGCGGCCCAACGCCAGAGCTATCAGCCCAAGCCCGTGGACCAGGACCTGGTGATCCTGACCAGCCGGCGCACCACGCTGGAGTTCGTCATTCGCCGCTACGTGGAGGCGCTGCCGAACGTGACGCTTCGGCCAGAGACCTTCGTCCAGGGCCTGTTGGTCGAACCCGGCGATCCGCCGCGGGTCACCGGCGTGCGGCTGCAGGACGGCGGCGAACTCACCGGCGACGTGGTCGTAGACGCCGGCGGGCGCACGTCCGGGGCGACGGACGACCTGGCGGCTATCGGCGTCGCCCTGCCGCAGGAGGTGGAGCCCAGCGGGGTGGTCTACTTCACCCGCCATTATCGGCTGCGCCCGGGCGCGGAGGAGCCGCCGCGCGGCAAGACCCCCGCCACGGGCGACCTGGACTACCTGAAGTTCGGCGTCTTTCCGGGCGACAACGGCTGCTTCTCCATCACCCTATGCTGCCCCGAGGTGGAGGAGGAGCTGCGCAAAGCGATCGTCGACCCGCAGGTGTTCGACGCGGTCTGCAACGCCCTGCCCGGCCTGGTCCCCTGGGTGGATCCGCAGCGCAGCGAGGCCACCAGCCGGGTGTTCGGCATGGGCGACCTGCTGAGCCGCTGGATCGACCTGGCGCCGGAGGGCCGCCCTCTGGTGCTGGGCTATGTGGCGGTAGGCGACAGCCTGGTGCGGACCAATCCGCTGTACGGCCGCGGCTGTTCGTTCGCGGCGGTAAGCGCCGTGGCGCTGCGCGACGCCCTGCGCGCCACCCCCGACCCGGCCGGTCGGCTGCTCGGCTACCAGGCCCGCATCCGGCAGGAGCTGCGCCCCTACTACGACGTCATGCGCGACACCGACCGGCAGGGCATCCGCCGGGCCCGGCGCGCGATGCAGCCGGCCTACCAGCCGTCGCTGCGCGCGCGGCTGACCCGCAGCTTCGTGGAGGACGGGGTGACGGTGGCGCTGCGCTCCGACCCCGACCTGATGCGCGCCTTCCTGCGCGGCTTCCATATGCTGGAACACCCGCAGGCCTGGCTGAAGCGGCCGGAGAACCTCGCCCGGGTGCTGGGCTACTGGGCGCGCGGGCGGCGGCGCAACGCCGAGGCCTACCGGCCGCCCGCCGGACCCGGACGCCGCGAGATGCTGGAGCGGCTGGGCCTGTCGCCCGACGCCGATCCCCGGCGCCTCGCCGCCGCCTAGGCGGGATCGCCGAACAGGGAGTTCTGCGCCATCTGCTCGCGCATGGCCTCCGGGGCCAGGGTCGCGGCCTTGTCGAGCTCGGCGATCTCCTCCGGCACGTACCAGTGCAGCTTGTCGGACTGGTAGGCCTCCCAGACCACTTGGGCGACAGAGCTGGGCGGCATGGCCCGCCACATGCCCTCCTTGGGAGCGGCCGCCACGGCTCCGGGCGGCAGGATGGGCGTGTCGATCAGGCCGGGCAGCACGTCGGCGACCCGCACCCCGATGGCCTTGAACTCCACCGACAGCGCCTCGGTGAGCCCCTTCACCGCGTGCTTGGTCGCCGAATAGACGGCGATGCCGGCCATGCCGAAGGTGGCCGACGACGAGGAGGTGGTGAAGCAGAGCGAATTCGGCGTCGCCTTCAGCAGGGGCACGGCCTCGTAGATGCCGATCAGCACGCCCATCAGGTTGACCTGCACGACGGCGACGATGTCCTCCCACGGCTGCTTGTCGAAGCGGCCGCCGCGGCCGATGCCGGCGTTGTTGAACAGGATGTCGAGCCGGCCGCCGGCGGCCGGGGCGAAGGCGTCGAGGGCCGCGCGGTAGTCCTCGCGGTCGGTGACGTCGAGCCGGCGGATCAGGCAGGCCTCGGCCCCAAGCTCAGCCTGCAGGTCCTTCAGGCCCGCCTCGTTGACGTCGTGCGCGCCGACGAACCAGCCCTTGGCGGCGAACAGGCGGGCCGTTTCGCGGCCCATGCCCGAGGCGGCCCCGGTGATGAAGATCGACTTGCGCTGGGTGGCCATGCCTCAGATCAGTCCGGACAAGGGAGACGACGGATCAGCATACATCCGCTTTCCCATACGTCCGGCAAGCCAGGCTTCGCGCCCGGCGATCACCGCGTGCCTCATGGCGGTGGCCATGCGGATCGGGTCCTTGGCCTCGGCGATCGCGGTGTTCATCAGCACCGCGTCGCAGCCGATCTCCATGGCCAGAACTGCGTCGGAGGCGGTGCCGACGCCGGCGTCCACCAGCACCGGGACCTTGGCCTGCTCGATGATCAGGCCGAGGTTGAGGAAGTTCTGGATTCCCCGGCCGGAGCCGATGGGTGCGGCGGCGGGCATGATGGCGGCGGCGCCGGCGTCCTCCAGCTTCTGGGCGTAGACCGGGTCGTCGGAGCAGTAGACCATCACCTGGAAGCCGTCGGCGACCAGCAGCTTGAGCGCGCGGAGGGTCTCCTCCATGTCGGGCAGCAGGTGCTTGGTGGAGGAGAGCACCTCCAGCTTGACGAGGTCCCAGCCCCCAGCCTCGCGGGCGAGCCTGAGCGTGCGCACGGCGTCCTCGCCGGTGAAGCAGCCGGCGGTGTTGGGCAGGAAGGTGAAGCGATCGGGCTTCACATAGTCCACCAGCATCGGCTGGCTGGGGTCGGAGAGGTTCACCCGGCGCAGCGCCACGGTGACGATCTCGGCGCCCGCCGCTTCGGCGGCGGCGGCGTTCTGGGCGTAGTCCTTGTACTTGCCGGTGCCGACGATCAGCCGCGAGCGGAAGGTGCGGCCAGCCACCGTCCAGGTGTCGTCCTGCGCATGCGTGGACCCGTCCATGTCAGCCGCCTCCGATGAAGTGCACGATCTCGATCCGGTCGCCGTCGGTGAGCTCGGTGGCGGCATAGGCCGATCGGGGCACGATCTCCAGGTTCCGTTCCACGGCCACCTTGCGTGCGTCCAGGCCCAGCGCCGCCACCAGACCCGCGACGTCGCCGACACCCTGGAAGGCGCGCGCTTCGCCGTTGAGGATCAGGTTCATAAGCGGCCTCCAGTCACCCTGCTTGTGACCCGCTGTCCCGCCCGTTACAAGACGCCGGATTCGACGGCGGAGCCCAATGTCGAGACCGATCCATGTGCTGAGCGCCCCGGGCGCCACGGCCCCCGCGGCCCGGCGCCGCGGGACCCAGGGTCATCACCCGCTCGACGCGGCCGCCGGCCACAAAGAAGAACAAGGAACCCTCGATGGCTAGCAGTCCCAAGGCTCCCGCCGATCCGTTCGACGCGCGCCTGGTGCGCAAACTGGCCGACATCCTCACCGACACCGGGCTGTCGGAGATCGAGGTCGAGCACGGCGAGCTGAAGATCCGGGTGGCCAAGACCCTGACCGCCGCCCCGGTGCACTATGCCGCAGCGCCCGCGCCGATGGCCGCCGCGCCCGCCCAGGCGCCTGCGCCGGCCGCCGCTGGAGCTCCTGCCGCCGCGGAGGCCGCCCCCGCCCCGGCGGCGCGCGGCGACGCGGTCAAGTCGCCGATGGTGGGCACCGTCTACATGTCGCCCCAACCCGGCGCAGAGCCCTTCATCAAGGTGGGCGACACAGTGAACGCCGGCCAGACGCTGATGATCGTCGAGGCCATGAAGACCATGAACCCGATCCCGGCGCCCAAGGGCGGGAAGGTGGTGGAGATCCTCGTGGAGGACGCCCAGCCCGTGGAGTTCGGCGAACCGCTCGTGATCGTCGAGTAGGTCGATGTTCGAGAAGATCCTGATCGCCAACCGTGGCGAGATCGCGCTGCGCGTCCACCGGGCCTGCAAGGAGATGGGCATCGCCACCGTGGCCGTGCACTCCGAGGCCGATTCCGGCGCCATGTGGGTGCGGCTGGCCGACGAGAGCGTCTGCATCGGCCCGGCGCCGGCGGCGAAGAGCTACCTGAACATCCCCTCGATCATCGCCGCGGCCGAGATCACCGGCGCCCAGGCGATCCACCCGGGCTACGGCTTCCTCTCCGAGAACGCCCGGTTCGCCGAGATCGTGAACGCCCACGGCTTCACCTTCATCGGGCCGAAGCCGGAGCACATCCGGATCATGGGCGACAAGATCACCGCCAAGCAGACGGTGAAGGACGCCGGCATCCCCGTGGTGCCGGGCTCCGACGGCGGGGTGACGACCGAGGAGGAGGCCTTCGAGGCCGCCCGGGCGATCGGCTTCCCGGTGCTGATCAAGGCGGCCGCCGGCGGCGGCGGGCGCGGCATGAAGGTGGCGAAGACCGAGGCGGACCTGGCCGAGGCGGTGGGCACCGCGCGCTCCGAGGCCAAGGCGGCGTTCGGCGACGACGCGGTCTACATGGAGCGCTACCTCCAGCGGCCGCGGCACATCGAGCTGCAGGTGATCGCCGACAGCCACGGCAATGTGGCGCACCTGGGCGAGCGCGACTGCTCGCTGCAGCGCCGCCACCAGAAGGTGCTGGAGGAGGCCCCCTCCCCGGTCATCGACGCCGCCGAGCGCAAGAAGATCGGACAGGTGGTGGTCGAGGCGGTGCGCGCCATCGGCTACCTGGGCGTGGGCACCATCGAATTCCTGTACGAGGACGGCGAGTTCTTCTTCATCGAGATGAACACCCGGCTGCAGGTGGAGCACCCGGTGACCGAGGCGATCACCGGCATCGACCTGGTGCGCGAGCAGATCCGCATCGCCGCCGGCCTGCCGCTGTCGTTCCGGCAGGAGGACGTGGTCTTCGAGGGCCACGCCATCGAGTGCCGGATCAACGCCGAGAACCCGAAGACCTTCGCCCCCTCGCCGGGGCTGGTCACCGACTTCCACGCGCCGGGCGGGCTGGGCGTGCGGATGGATAGCGCGCTCTACGCCGGCTATTCGATCCCGCCCTACTACGACAGCCTGATCGGCAAGCTGATCGTGCACGGCCGCGACCGGGAGGAGTGCATCGCCCGGCTCTGCCGCTGCCTGAACGAGGTGGTGGTGGCCGGCATCGACACCAACATCCCGCTCTTCCAGGAGCTGATGACCAATCCGGACATCATCAAGGGCGACTACAACATCCATTGGCTCGAGAACTGGATGAAGGCCCAGGCCCAGGCCTGAGGCGGCGCATGCGGGCGATCCTCGCCGCCCTGGCCCTCCTGCTGCTGGCGGCGGGCGCGGCGCGGGCTCAGGCGCCGGTCTCGCGCTATGTGACGGCGTCGGACGGCGTCCGGCTGCACGTGCTGGAGGCCGGCCAGGGCCCGGCGGTGGTCCTGCTGCATGGCGCGACGGGCAGCGCCGAGGCCAACTACGTGCGCACCGGCATCCTGCAGGCGCTGGCGGCCCGCCACCGGGTGATCGCCCTCGACTGGCGCGGCCACGGCGAGAGCCAGCGGCCGCACTCGCCCCGCCGCTACGCCGCCGACCGGTTCCCCAGGGACGTGCTCGAGGTGATGGACCAGCTGGGCGTGGAGCGCGCCCATGTGGCCGGCTATTCCCTGGGCGGGGAGATGCTGGCGCCGCTGCTGGCGCTGGCCCCGGAACGGCTGCTCAGCGCCACCTTCGGCGGCTCGGGCCTGCTCGACCCGGACCCGGCCCGCGACGCGGCCGCCGCCGCGAAGGACGCCGCCGGCCGCGACCGCGACCCGCCGCCGCTGGCCGCGCGGCTGTGGACCGGGCCCGACGCCGAGGCCATGCGGGCGATGTTCGAAGGCCGCCGGCTGCAGCCGCCCACCACCCCGCCACTGGACCCGGCCCGCGTGGGTTTCCCGGTGCTGGGGATCATCGGCGAGTACGACCGGCCGCACCGGCTGTCGACGTTGCTGGAGAGGACCCTGCCCGACTTCCGGCTGGTGGTGCTGAAGGGCCGCGACCACGGAACCGCCCTGGCCGATCCCGCGTACCGGGAGACCCTCGTCGAGTTCATCAACGCCCACGACCCATGAGCAGCGGCTTCGGACCCCGCGACCTGCTCGCCTGCTACGCGCGCGGGGTGTTCCCGATGGCGGACGCCCGCGACGACCTGCGGGTGTTCCTGATCGACCCGCAGCACCGCGGCGTGATCCCTCTGGAGCGCTTCCACGTGCCCAGACGCCTGGCGCGGACGGTGCGGGGCGACACCTTCGAGGTCAGGGTGGACACCGCCTTCCACCAGGTCGTGCAGCTCTGCGCGGAGGCCCAGCCCGGCCGCACCCAGACCTGGATCAACCACCCGATCGAGCGGCTCTACGTCCAGCTGCACGAGCAGGGCTTCGCCCACAGCGTCGAGTGCTGGGCGCAGGGCCAGCTGGTCGGCGGCCTCTACGGCGTGGCGCTGAAGGGCGCCTTCTTCGGCGAGAGCATGTTCAGCCGGGCGCGAGACGCCTCGAAGGTGGCGCTGGTGCACCTGGTGGCGCGGCTGATCGCCGGCGGCTTCCGGCTGCTCGACACCCAGTTCATGACCGAGCACCTGGGGCAGTTCGGGGCCGAGGAAATCGCCCGGCGCGAGTACCTGAAGCGCCTGGACCGGGCGATGCAGGCGGACGCCGACTTCTACGTGACGGGCTCTTCCGCCGGCGGCGGGGCGGCGGGGACCGGCTCGGGCCGCGGCGGCGCCGGGCTCGCCTTGGACGGCACGGGCGGGACAGCCTTGGGCGCGGGCGCGGCGGGGGCCGACGCGGTCGCCGGCGGCGAGGCCTTGGCCGCAGGCGCGGCGGCGGCCACGGCCCGGGGCGGCGCGGCGGCGGGCGTGGACTGGGGCGCCGGCGGCGGCGTCAGCGGACGGGCCGCCCTGCAGGTGATCAGCCAGGCGTCGTAGCCGGCGTGCTGCAGCGGGTTGAGGCCCGGCGATGAGGCGTACATCCAGCCCTTGAAGGCCTGGCGCGCCGGCGGCGCCGGCTTGCCGCGTTCCGGCCTGGGCTGGGAATCCACCGTCAGGTAGGCGATGGAATCCTCCACCGGCTCGTCCGGGGCGGAGCGCTCGCAAGCCCGCACGGTGAAGATCAGGTTCTTGTAGCGGACTGGCCGGCCGACGGCGGCCTCGAAGCGCAGGGTCTCGGCCGTCACCTTGTCCAGCGCCTGCAGGATGGCGACGTCGTAGCGGGCGCGGCGGACCGGCGTCTCGATGGGCGTCTCCACCACCTGGGCCTTGGGGGCCGGCGCGGGCGCGACTTCCTTCTCGGAGATCGGCGGCACGACGATGGGCGCCGGCGCGGGCACGTCGATCGGCGGCGCCTCCTCGGCCACCGTCCCGGGCGCCGGCATGGGGCCGGGCTCAGGCTCGCCCGGCGGCTGCGCAGGCTGCGCCGAGACCAGGCCTGCGGCGGCGGCCGCCGTGATCGCCGCCGCCCAGGCGGTGCGCTTCAGCAGGCGGGGTGGAACGACTCGCATGCGCGATTATTCGGGGGTCCAGGCCTCGTAGTCGCCTGTGGCCCTCTGCCGCTCCCCGCCACGGGCCAGCGAGCCCTTGGGCCGGTAGGCGTAGATGGTGCCCGACAGGTTCGGCCGGTGCTCCTTCTCCCACGCCTTGCGCGGCAGGGGCGCCTCGGTCGGCGGCTCCACGAAGGTGTGGTGCAGCCAGCCGTGCCAGTCCGGCGGCACCTTCGAGGCCTCGGCGTAGCCGTTGAAGATCACCCAGCGACGCTTGTTCTTGTCGAAGCTGTCCTTGTGGTCCTTGGCCTCGTAGTAGCGATTGCCGAACTCGTCGGTCCCCACCAGCACGCCGCGGCGGGCCACGGTGAAGTGGATGCCGGCGGTCGCGCCGTTCCACCAGGTGAAAATCGTCTTCAGGAGGTTCGACAAGGGACCGCTCGACTGCTCTTCCGGGGAGTAACGGGCGCGGACTATAGGCGGCGCCCTCCGCACCGTCCAGCGGCGGAGAAGTACGGGAATCCAGCAAGATGTTGGGGATTAACCGGACCTTCACCGCAACATCTATTTCGGCCGAATCGAACGCGCCCCTAGGCTCACGCCAAGGGAGTCGGATGATGGGCGAAGGTGCGTGGCAGGCCGGGTTCGAAGACCGGCTGCTGGAGCGTTCCAGCGGCGCGGTCGAGGCGCGCGCGCCCGTCGGCTGGACCGACGCCCGGGCCGAGGCCTGGGTCGACTGGGCGGACGGGGAGGCGGACGTGACTGAGGCGATCACCCACTATGTGGAGGCGCTGGCGCTGCAGGCGCAGGCGCGCGGGATCGTGAAGGACGCCCGGGCCCGCGGCCGCTTCCGGGACGAGCTGGCGGACGCCCTGGCCGGCGGCGTGCTGGCCCTGTCCGCGGCGCCGCACGGCCCCCGGCCGCTGGCGCTGGCGGCCTCGTCCCCTCACCTGTCGGCGGCGCTTGGAACCCTCACCGCGCAGCATCGCGGCGAGACGGCGGCGCGGGCCGCAGCCGTGGCGCTCGGCCAGCGGCTGCAGGCGGTCATGGACGCCATCCTGCGGTGCGAGGGCGACGCCGAGGCCTGCGCGGACCTGACGAAGAACACCAGCCTAGCCCGCGCGGCCGAGGCGGCGCGCGGCGCCGGCGCCACCGACGCCATGATTCTCGAGGCCATCGCGCTCGCCCGCACTGGAGAGAACAGCTGGGCGTGCGAGCCGCCGCCGGAAGCCGCCCAGGGCGGCCTGCGCCTGGCGGTCGGAGCCTCGAAGCGTGAGCTGAAGGGCGAGCTCGGCGACCAGCTGGCCCTGGCGGCCTGGTCGACCGGCGCGATCGCTGTGGCGCCCAACGCGGCGGCGGCAGAGCAGGTCGCCGCCCAATCCGCGGCCGCACGGGCCGGCGTGAACCTGATGGCGCTGTGGACCGACGAGGCCTTCGACATCGAGGGCTTCGAGGCGGCGGTGCGCCTCGGCGGTCATGCCCTCGCGGCGGCGGCCGACGGGCCGGCCGTCCTTGGCCTCGCCGGCCTGGCGGAGTGGCTGGCGGCCCACGGCCTCGACTACGACAGCCCGGAAGGTCGCGAGACCGCGCGCGAGCTCTACATGGCCGCGGCCAAGGCGCTGGAGGAGGCCGGCGTCCGCCTGGAGGGCGGTCTGGGGCTCTTCGACGATCGCGAGCTGTCCCTGCGTCTGGGCGGCGGCCGGCTGGACGCCGCGCCCCTGGCCGCGGTGGTGGTCCACGCCCAGACGGCCGACGGCGAGGCCGTGCGCGCCGTGGCTGAAGGCGTGCTGCGGGGCCTCACGGTCCTGGGCGCGGACCTCGGCGAGGCCCGGGCCGCCCTGCTGGGCGTAGGCGACCTGGCCGGCGCGCCGGCCGTCGACCACCGCGCCCTGGCGGCGCGGGGCTTCACCGAGCACGAGGTCACGGCCGCCGAGGCGGCCCTGCCGTTCGTTAGCCGGCTCGAACACGCCTTCGTGCCGGCGGTGGTCGGCGAGGGCTTCGTGCGCGACGTGCTGGGCGCGACCGCCGAGCAGCTGGCGGACCCCTGCCTCGACGTCCTGGCGCTGGCGGGCTTTTCCGCCGAGGAGATCGCACAGGCCCAGGCCCATGCGCTGGGCGTGGAAACCCTAGCAGGCGCCGTCTTCCTGACGGAGGCCCAGCAGCGGGTGTTCCGCACCGCCGAGGAGATCGGCGAGGCCCCGCGGCTGGCGATGCTGAGCGCGCTGGAGCCCACCCTGGCCGCCGCGCCGCTGGTGGAGACGGTCCTTCCCTGGTCCGCGACTGTCGCCGACGTGCGCGCCGCCCTCGCCAGCGGCCTGCCGGTGCGGGTGCGCCGCGCCGCTGCGCCGGCCGACCTGGTGCTGGAGATCCCGGCGCGCGCCGAGGCGCGGCCGCCTCGCCAGGCGGCTCCGCAGCCGGAGGAGCGGATCGTCGAGCGAGTGGTCGAACGCGAGCGGGTGCGCCGCAAGCTGCCTGACCGCCGCAAGGGCTACATCCAGAAGGCCGCCGTCGGCGGCCACAAGGTCTACATCCACACCGGCGAGTACGACGACGGCGAGCTGGGCGAGATCTTCATCGACATGCACAAGGAGGGCGCCGCCTTCCGCTCGCTGATGAACAACTTCGCCATCGCGATCTCCATCGGGCTGCAGTACGGCGTGCCGCTCGACGAGTTCGTGGACGCTTTCGTGTTCACCCGGTTCGAGCCGGCCGGCCCGGTGACCGGCAACGACACGGTGAAGTCGGCGACCTCGATCCTGGACTACATCTTCCGGGAGCTCGGCGTGTCGTACCTTGGCCGGGACGACCTCGCCAGCGACGACCCCGCCGGCCTGAACGCCGACGGCTTGGGGCATGGCAAGGCGGACCGCGTGCCGACCGACGAGCCGCAGCCCGCCTCTCGCTTCATCTCGCGCGGGTTCTCCCGGGGGACGGCGCCCGACAACCTGGTGTTCCTGCCGTCCGCGCGAGGCGCCCGGGAGTCGGCCGACGTCTGCGCGGCCTGTGGCGACTTCGCCGTGGTGCGCAAGGGACAGGCGATGATCTGCGAGACCTGCGGGGCCCGCGCCAGCCGCACGGGTGAGGACGCCGGCGGCTAATCCTCCAAGAATTACCGCGAATTAAGTGGCGGCGGGTCGGGGTTGGGCTCAGATGGACCCGTTCTGGTTAGGATCTGTCCGCGTATGAGCCGTCCCCTGTTCCTGCTCGCAGCCGCCGTCGCCGTGGCGCTCGCCGCCCCGGGCGCCGTCTCCGCGCTGACGCTCGGCGACAAGGAGGTCGCCCGGGTGAACTCCTTCGGCGGATCCTGCGTGAAATGCGAACTGTCGGGGCGCAACATGGAAGGCGCCCGCATCATGGGGGCGAACTTCAGCGGCGCCGCCCTGGTGGGCGCGAACCTGCGCAACGCGCGCTTCCACGCCTCCAACTTCGCCGGCGCCGACCTGTCGCGGGCCGACCTCTCGGACGCCTCGATGATGGGCGCGGTGTTCACCGGGGCCAATCTCTCCAGCGCCAAGCTGCGCGCGACCGAAGCCACCGGCGTGGCGTTCGGGTCAGCCAACCTGACGCGTGCGGACCTCTCCGACGCCCAGGCCACCGGCGCCAACTTCTCGAAGGCGGTGCTGAGCCACGCCGTGCTGCGTTCCGTCGAGATGCACGGCGGCTCGTTCAGCGACGCCGACCTCAGCCGGGCCAACCTGTCCGACGCCTCCATCAGCGGCGGAAACTTCGCCCGGGCCAGGCTGCCCGGCGCGGTGTTGCGCTCCGCCGAGCTGAACGGCGCGAACTTCAAGTTCGTCGACGCCAGGGGCGCGGACTTCCGCGACAGCGAACTGGTGGGCGCGGTGCTGTCGCACGGTCAGTTCGCCAAGGCCTCGTTCCGGGGCGCGGACCTGAATGCGGCGGTGCTGGTGGACGGCGAGTTCGACGGCGCCGACTTCCGCGACGCCGACCTCAGCCGCACGATGATCGCCGGCGTGGACCTGTCCAAGGTCCGCGGCCTGACCCAGGACCAGCTCGACCAAGCCTGCGGCGACTCGCGCACCCGCCTGCCGCCGGGACTGTCCGTGTCCAAGGGCTGCAGCGGCATGCGGGTGATTGTGCACCGCAAGCCGGCGAAGCCGGCTCCCCCGGCCCCGCCCGCGCCGCGCTACATCGTGGCGATCGACCCCTAGGCCTTGATCGGCGGGGCGAGCCGGATGTGCAGTTCCCTGAGCTGCTTGTCGCTCACCTCGGACGGGGCGTTCATCAACAGGTCCTGACCCTGCTGGTTCAGCGGGAAGGCGATGACCTCGCGGATCGCGGTCTCGCCCGCCAGCAGCATGACGATGCGGTCGATGCCGGGGGCCAGGCCGCCGTGCGGCGGGGCGCCGTGCCGGAAGGCGTTCAGCATGCCGCCGAACTGCTCCTCGACGACGTTCGGGCCGTAGCCGGCGATCTCGAAGGCGCGGATCATGATCTCCGGGAGGTGGTTCCGGATCGCGCCCGAGCACAGCTCGTAGCCGTTGCAGACGATGTCGTACTGGTAGGCGAGGATCTCGAGCGGATCCTTGCTGTTCAGCGCCTCGAGCTCGCCCTGCGGCATGGAGAACGGGTTGTGCGAGAAGTCGACGCGCTTCTCCTCCTCGTTCCACTCGAACATCGGGAAGTCGACGATCCAGACGAACTCGAAGCGGTTCTCGTCGACCAGGCTGAGGTCCGTGCCGACCTTGGTGCGGGCGGCGCCGGCGAACTTGTAGAAGACCTTCGGGTCCCCCGCGACGAAGAAGGCCGCATCGCCCTTGCCCAGGCCGAGCTGGCCCATGACCGCCTCGGTCTTTTCCGCGCCGAGGTTCTTGGCGATCGGGCCGCCCCAGCCGCCCTGGTCCTCGCTCCAGAAGATGTAGCCCAGGCCCGGCTGGCCCTCGCCCTGCGCCCAGCTGTTCATGCGGTCGCAGAAGGCGCGGCTGCCGCCCTTCGGCCCCGGGATCGCCCAGACGGCGTTCTTGGTGTCCTCGAGGATGCGGGCGAAGAGGCCGAAGCCGCCGCCGCGGAAGTGGTCGGACACGTCCTGCATGACCAGCGGGTTGCGCAGGTCCGGCTTGTCGGAGCCGTACTTCGCGATGGCCTCCCGATAGGGGATGCGCGGGAAGGGGTACGGCGTCACCGGCTTGCCGTTGGCGAACTCCTCGAAGACGCCGTGCATGACGGGCTCGATGGCCGCGAAAACGTCCTCTTGGGTGACGAAGCTCATCTCCACGTCGAGCTGGTAGAACTCGAGGGAGCGGTCGGCGCGCAGGTCTTCGTCGCGGAAGCAGGGCGCGATCTGGAAGTAGCGGTCGAAGCCGGCCACCATCAGCAGCTGCTTGAACTGCTGGGGCGCCTGCGGCAGCGCATAGAACTTCGACGGGTGCAGGCGGGACGGCACCAGGAAGTCGCGCGCGCCTTCCGGCGACGAGGCTGTGAGGATCGGCGTCTGGTACTCCAGGAAGCCCTGCCCGATCATGCGGTTTCGGATCGACTGGATGACCTTGGAGCGCAGCACGATGTTGCGGTGCAGGGTCTCGCGCCGCAGGTCGAGGAAGCGGTTCTTGAGCCGGATCTCCTCCGGGTACTCGGGCTCGCCGAAGACCGGCAGGGGCAGCTCCGCGGCTTCCGAGAGCACGGTCACGCCGGCCACCTTCACCTCGACCTCCCCGGTCGGCAGGTTCGGGTTCACCGTCTCGGCCGAGCGCTTCACGACCTCGCCATCGACGCGGATCACGCTCTCGGCGCGCAGGTGCTCGACCGTGGCGAAACCGGGCGTGGACGGCGCCAGCACCAGCTGCGTCAGGCCGTAGTGGTCGCGCAGGTCGATGAAGATCAGCCCGCCGTGGTCGCGCTTGCGGTGGATCCAGCCGGAGAGGCGGACGGTCTGGCCTTCATCGGCGGCGCGAAGCTGGCCGCAGGTGTGGGTGCGATAGGCGTGCATAGCTCGCGGAGATCAGGTGATTTGAGAGGCGCGGAAGGGCGCATGCAGACCCCCTGATGTCAAGCATGCGCCCTGGATCGCCGCCGTCGCTGAAGCAGTGACCCGCGTTCCCAGGGGATCCCCGCTTTCGCGGGGATGAGTCGCTGCGCGCTCACTTCTCCGGGTGCGTGAGGGCCTGGTAGGTCAGGGTGCGGGCCATGGAGCCCAGGTCGTCTCCGCCCGTGCCGCCCAGGCGCTGGATCATGCCGACGAAGATCACGTCGTTGGTGGGGTCGACCCAGAACCAGGTGCCGGCCGCGCCGCCCCAGCTCATGCTGCCCTTGCCCTCGAGGGTGCCGGCCACGCGCGGGTCGTTGACCACCATGAAGTCCAGCCCGAAGCCCACCGCCTCGTTGAAGCGGCTGGCGGTCGTGCCGTTGGAGTTCACGAGCACGTTCTTCGGGATGACGTTCGTGCCCATCATCTCCACGGACGCCGGGGAGAGGATGCGCACCCCGTCGAGCTCGCCCTTGCTGGCGATCATCTGGGCGAAGCGGGCGTAGTCCATGGTCGTGCCGACCAGGCCCCCGCCGCCGGATTCCATCCTGGGCGGCGTCAGATAGGTGGGCAGGTCGTTGCCGAACAACCGCCTGGCCTCCTCGATTTTCCCGGTCTCGCGGTTGCCCACGTAGACGGGCGCCAGGCGGGCGGCCTTGGCGGCCGGCACGTAGAAGGCGGTGTCGTTCATCTTCAGCGGCTTGAAGATCCGCTGCTCCATGAACTGGCCGAGGGTCTGGCCCGAGAGCTTCTCGACGATGTAGCCCTGGATGTCGACGGCGGACGAATAGTACCAGTTGGTCCCCGGCTGATACATCAGCGGGATCTCGGCCGTGCGGTTGATCATCTCCTGGAGGCTGTTCGCGCCCAGGACCGCCTTCTCGCGATAGAGCTTGTCCACCGGGTGCTCATCGTTGAGCCCGTATCCGAAGCCGGCGGTGTGGCTCATGATCTCGCGCATGGTCGGCGGACGGCGCATGTCCTCGAGCGTCATCTTGCCGTTGGCGTCGATGCTCTTGACCACCTTCAGGTTCTTGAACTCGGGGACGTACTTGGTCACCGGGTCGTCCAGCCGCCAGCGGCCCTCTTCGAAGAGGATCATCATGGCCACGCCGGTGATCGGCTTGGTCATGGAGTAGATGCGGAAGATGGTGTCGCGGCTCATGGGCTCGCCGGTGGCGAGGCTCTTCTTGCCGTAGGTCTTGTAGCTGACGACCTTGCCGTGGCGGGCCAGCAGGGTGGTCATGCCGGCCACGCGGCCGTCGGCGACCACCTTGGCCATGTAGGCGTCGAGCTTGGCGAGGCGTTGGCTGTCGAAGCCGACCTGCTCGGGGCGCACCGCGACGCTGAGGGCGGGCGCGGCGGCGGCCGCCGACGGCTTGCGCGCCTGGCCGAAGGCGCCCTGGGCCGGCGCCAGCACGAGCGCGACGGCGGTCATCGCCGCCGCGAGGCGGTGGTTGGTAAGCATGGTGATCCCCCCGAACAACTGTTGGGCGCGAGCTTACGGGGCGGCCGAGCCTTCGCAAGCGTGGTTGCGTTTCAGCGCCGCAATCCGGCTCAGCGGCGCGACTGGGTGACCAGCTTCACCCGCCGCCCCGGGCTGAGCGGGTCGCCGCGGCGCAGGCCGTTGATCAGTTCGAACCGCTCCAGGCGGAGGTCTTCGAAGGCCATGCGCTGGGCGAGCGACTGGGCCGTCTCCCCGGGCCTGACGGTGACCACCTCGATGCGGCGAGGCCGCAGCGCCCTCGCCTCCTCCGCCGTCAGGCGGCGGAAGGAGTCGATCAGCGGGTCGAAGCCGCGGCTGCGGCCGGCGGGCGCCAGGGCGGCGAAGTGGAAGGCCTGGCCGCCGCCTAGGGTATAGGCGGCGATGGTGACCTCGACGACGCCCGAGCGGGTGCTGGCGACGGCCGGCAGGACCACGGCCTCGACGCCGTTGATGCGGGTCCGCTGCGGCCGGTCGGCCTGCACCGGCGTCTGGCCGGCCAGGCGGCGCAGGGCGTCGTCGGCGTAGGTCTCCAGGTCGCCCGTCATCCGGCCGGAGGAGAACTCGGCGGCGAGTTGGGATCCGGCCGGCCCCTCCACCTTCACGGCCCGGGGGGTGTTGGCGAGGGTGAAGCCGGGCGGCGCCTCGAAGGCGATGGCCATGCCCGGATGGGCGAAGCGGCGGCCGTCGACGAAGCCCTGCTCGGGATCGTCGCCGTAGATCATGCCGTCCACCTGGGCCAGGAACTCCGCCTCGCGTTCCGGAGCCCCCGGCGGCCCCGAGCGGCGGGCGAGGTCGACGGCGCGGGCGATGCGGTCGGCGGTGAGCGGGTGGGTGCGGCCCCAGACCGGCGTGGTCTTGGGCTCGGCGGCGCCGCGCAGCCGGGCCTCCAGCTGGTCCTCGGACTGCAGGGCGGAGAGCAGGTCGGCGAGCGCGTCGGGCGCGTAGCCGGTCTGCCCCAGGTAGCGCAGGCCCAGGCTGTCGGCCTCGAACTCCTGGTTGCGGGAGTAGCTCAGCACGTTCAGCTGGCCCACCTGGCCGGCGATGCGGGCGAGGTCCGACGAGCCGGTGAGGATGCCGACGGCGAGCGCGCCCAGGCCGGTGAACAGCGAGCGCTGCTGGCGACGGCCGGAGTGGTTGGCGGCGACGTGGCCCACCTCGTGGCCGAGCACGGCGGCCAGCTCGTCCTCGCTGTTAAGGATCGCGAGCAGGCCGCGGGTCACATAGACATAGCAGCCCGGCGGGGCGGCGAAGGCGTTGACCACGTCGGAGTTCAGGACCGTGAAGCGGCACTGGCCGGGCTTGCCCGCCGCGCCGGCCACCCGCTCGCCCACCCGGGCGACATAGGCCTGCAGCGGGCCCTCGTAGGGGCCGCCGAGCTGGGCCACAAGCTCCGCCTGCTGCTGGGCGGGCGAACTGCGCGACTGGGCGAGCGCCGGGACCGCCGGGACCGCCATCGCGAGCGCCATTCCCGCCGCCACAAGTCCTCGCCAGGTCCGCGTCGTCCTGCCCATCGGGTCTCCTCCACCGCCGTGTCGCCGGCATTGTGCCCAACGCGGCAGCGCCGCGCGAGGGTTCGCGGAACCGTGCGCCGGCCGCTCCCTTTACGGCGCGGCGGCTTGCCCCTAACCAAGCCGCTCCGGGCGCGGACCTGCGCCAGCGAACGCGAGGGAGTTTCGATGGCGTCCGGTCTGGTGGCCCTGCTCGACGACGTGGCGGGCATCGCCAAGCTGGCGGCGGCCAGCCTCGACGACATGAGCGCGGCGGCGGGCAAGGCCGGCTCCAAGGCCGTGGGCGTGGTGGTCGACGACACGGCGGTGACGCCGGGCTACGCCATGGGCTTCAGCCCCGAGCGCGAGCTGCCGATCGTCGGCAAGATCGCCCTGGGGAGCCTGTTCAACAAGTTCGTCATCCTGCTGCCGGGCGCCCTGCTGCTCTCGGCCTTCGCGCCCTGGGCGGTGACGCCGCTGCTGATGCTGGGCGGCGCCTTCCTCTGCTTCGAGGCCACCGAGAAGGTGGTCGAGCGGCTGTTCCACCACCACGAGGCCTCCGACCACCCGGAGGAGCTGGCGCTGAGCTCCACGGAGCTGGAGAAGCAGAAGATCAAGGGCGCGATCCGCACCGACCTGATCCTGTCGGCCGAGATCATGGCCATCTCCCTGGCCGAGGTGGCTGACGACCCCATCGCCCTGCAGGCCGGCGCCCTGGCGCTGGTGGCCATCGGCATCACCGTCGCGGTCTACGGCGTGGTCGCCCTGATCGTGAAGATGGACGACATCGGCCTGGCGCTCTCCGCCCGCGGCCAGCCGGGGCTGGCGCCGCTGGGCCGCGGCATGGTCAAGGCCATGCCGGTGATCATGACCTCGCTGGCCAAGCTGGGCACCGCGGCCATGCTGTGGGTCGGCGGCGGGATCATCGTGCACGGCCTGGAGCATTACCACCTGACCCCGATCCCGCACTGGGTGGAGGGCGCGCGCCACGCGGCCGAGCAGCTGCCGGGCGTCGGCGGGGCGGCCGGCTGGCTGGCGTTCGCGCTGGGCTCGGCGGTGGTCGGCCTGGTGGTGGGCGGGATCATCGTCGCCGTCCTGCACCTGCTGCCCAAGCGCAAGGGGGCGGCGGCGCACTGATCGCGGCGGTCGGATCCCCGGGCGGGGAACGACCGCGGGCCTTTCCGGTTTTCTATCCCGCCGCAGAGAGGGAAAGCCGCCATGCCCACACCCGCCGAGCTCACCGACAGGTTCTGGAGCGCGCTGAAGTCGGACCGCACCGTCATGCTGGGGCTCGTGGGCGTCGAGGACGGCCTCTCCCAGCCGATGACCGCCCTGGTGGACGACGACGCCGCGCCGGGGACCATCTGGATCTTCTCGTCGGTGGAGACCGACCTGGTGCAGGAGGCCGGCGCCCGGCACCCCGCCCTCCTCCACTTCGCGGCCAAGGGCCACGGCCTGTTCGCCACGGTGGAGGGCGACCTGGTGGCCGACAACGACCGGGAGATGATCGAGCGGCTGTGGAACCCGTTCGTCGCCGCCTGGTACCAGGGCGGCAAGGACGACCCCAAGCTGCAGCTGCTCCGGTTCGAGCCCGAGCACGCCAAAATCTGGCTGAACGAGAGCAGCGCCTTCGCCGGCCTGAAGGTGCTGATGGGCCGCGATCCCAAGCAGGACTACAACGGCAAGGTCGCCGAGGTGCGGCTCTGACCGCCCCCCGGGTCCTGTCGGGCGCCGAGGCCGGCGAGGCCCCGCCGTTCGACGTCTGGGTGCGCGCCCTGACCTCCGACGGCGCCTTCGCCGACGTGGAGCTGGACGTGGACAGCGCCGGCGACGCCCTGACGGTCGCCCTGTCCGTGCAGAGCCCGCGCGGCCACCTGCTGGTGGTCGACGGCCGCTTCGTCGCCGGCTTCACCGCCGCCTGGGTCGAGCTGGTGCGCGGAGAGGACCCCGCGGCCGACGGCGGCGGCGGGTGGGACGAGGACGACGGGGAGGATTGCGACCTGTCGGACGGGGCGGGCTGAGGCCGGGGCGGGTTGGGGGCACCACGGAAGACACGGAATACACGGACGGGTCCGTGCTGAACGGGCCTCTTCGGTGAGGTGTGGGAATGGGAACCGCGCGCCGCAGGCGCGCAGGGGTCATGAGGCGCGGCCTGTGGGAGGGCCCGCCATCCGTGTGGTTCTGTGTGGGTCTGTGGGTCTTCGCGCGGAGCGCGCCTGCGGATTCGGCTTGGGTCCCGGCGTTCGCCGGGATGAGCGGGGGAGTTAGCTGGAGTCGGCGCTAGGGGGCGCTTCGGCGAGCGCAGGATCGTCTTCGTCCTCGTCCTCGTCGGGCTCGAAGAGAACGGCGGGGTCGACGCCGGCGACGCGGCAGGCCTCCACGAGGAGGCCGTCCAGGGGCGTGGTGGCGAAGTCGGGGCGGGTGGCGGCGTCCTGCAGCCAGAGGCCATAGGTGTGGAAGCGGCGGCCGATCTCGGCCTCCTCGAGGTCGGAGAGCTCGGGCTCGTCCTCGTCGGCCTCAACCTCGCCCCAGATCAGCCTGTCCATGACCTGGCCGATCTCTTCCTTGCGCCGCCAGATGGACGCGGGGATGCCGCCGATGGTCTCCTCCCCGCGCCGGGGCGGCGGCGGGGGCGGCTTGGCATCCCTCTCCAGCTCGGCCTTGAAGCGGATCAGCTTCATCTCCAGCGCGAGCGTCTGGCGAAGGCCCCGGGAGACCTGGTGGAAGGCCGAGGCGAGGCGGGTGGCCTCTTCGGTGGTCTCGGCCTCAAGCGCGCGGTTGGAGAGGTCCCGCGCCAGCTCGAACGCCATGCCGGCCAGCTGCGCGAGCATCTGACTGGGGCGGTCGTTCGCGGCGGTGGGGTCGTGCGCCATGAACAAAACAGGAACACACATTCCGCCGAATAGCAAGGTTCTTGGTTGTCGCAGGTCGCGTCGGCGGCGAGGCCGCGGGTTTGTCCACGAACCACACGAACCGCACGAACAGGGTGGGGAACCACGGAAGGCACGGAAGACACGGAGGGGCGTGGTGCTGAACGCGCCCGGCTGGCGAGGCGAGCGGGCTCACATCGCCCGCCTCTGGCGGGCCTTCAGCCGTAGCTCGGACCTGTTCGTGTGCTTCGTGTGGTTCGTGGACAATCAGCCCGCCCCCTGCCCGCTGCAGCGCCGCCATGGGAACCTCAGCCGCCGGGGCGGACTCCAGATTCCCGCACCACGGAGTCCCCCTTGCCCGCCCGCGCCCGAGACGCCCTGCCGCCGTCCAAGCGGCAGTATGTGGCCCAGCCGATGCCGAGGTTCGCCGACTTCCAGCACGCCCGGCTGGTGGCCGCCCCGCCCACCGGCCAGGCCTGGCTGCACGAGGTGAAGCTGGACGGCTACCGGATGCAGCTGCGGGTGGAGCGCGGCGAGGCCCAGGTGTTCACCCGCAACGGCCACGACTGGACCCACCAGCTGCCGGAGCTCGTCGAGGACGCCGCCGAGCTGGGCTTCGAGGGCATACTGGACGGCGAGCTGTGCTTCCTGGACCCGCGCGGCCAGCCCACCTTCTCCGGCCTGCGATCGGCCATCGGCCGGCGCCAGACCGCGCCCCTCGTGTTCTTCGCCTTTGACGTGCTGTGGCGCGGCGACACCGACCTTCGCACCTTCCAGCTGAAGGACCGCAAGGCGATCCTGCTGGAAGCCCTGGCCCACGCGCCGACGGCGCGGATCCGGGCCGTGGAGCCCCTGCCCCACGCCATGACCGGCGGGGCGGGCCCGGCGCTGCTGGAGGCCGCCTGCCGGCTCGGGCTGGAGGGCATCGTCTCCAAGCGGCGCGACAGCCGCTATGTGCCAGGGCGCAGCGAGACCTGGGTGAAGTCCAAGTGCCGGCTGGCCCAGGAGTTCGTCATCGGCGGCTGGACCCAGGAGCCCGGCCGCCACTTCAAGGGGCTGCTGGTGGGCGTCCACGAGGCCGGCAAGCTGCGCTACGTCGGCAGCCTGGAGCGGGGCTTCGCCAAGACCCCGGGCTTGCTCAAGCGGCTGCAGCCGCTGGCCCAGGCCAAGAGCCCGTTCGCCCTGGAAGGCCCGCGCAAGACGCTGGAGGTCAACTGGGTGCGGCCCGAGCTGGTGGCCCAGGCCGAGTTCCAGGAATGGACCGCCAGCGGCATGATCCGCCACGCGAGCTTCGTGGGCCTGCGCGACGACAAGGCCGCGGCCGAGGTGGTGCGCGAGCAGCCGGGCGAGCCGCCGCTCTAGCGGGCGGGGCTCACGAGGCGGGCGGCGGCGGCACCTGGCCGACGGCCTCGTCGCGCATCAGGGCGCGCTCGTGCCGCAGCCGGACCATGCAGCCCAGGAAGGCATGGACCTCCCCCTCGCTGAGCCGGCGCTTGGGGTCGTCGTTGGCCACCTGTGACCGGAAGCAGAACTCGAGGCAGCGGTCGACGAGCGCCAGGGCGGCGGAGTTGCCGCGCAACCGCGCGCGGATCTGGACCAGCTGGGCGATCTCGACCTGCATGCGCCCATTATGGGTAGGTCTCGCATAACACGCTACGTATTATGAGGCGAATGGTCGCAGCCGCAGGTGGCAAATGGCCTGGGTCTCACCTTGGGTAAGGGGGAGGAAGACCACAGACCCACACAGACCCACAGAGATGGTCGGCGCCCGCCGCGCAGCCCCGCCAGGGGGCAGAGCCGAGTCGCGCGCCTCAGGCGCGCAAGGTCGCTTCAGGCCCGGGCCGTGGAGGGACCGGCCATCCGTGTGGGTCTGTGTGGGTCCGTGGTTTCCCGATCCCTGCGCCCAGCCGCTCAGGCCGGGGCGTAGCCCAGGCCGCGGGTGAAGTCGGTGGGCCGCGCCACCGGGGTCCAGCCGCCGATGACGGGCGCGGGCTCCGCCGGGGCGGCCGGCGCCGGCTCGGGCTCCGGCAGCGGCACGGCGCCCACCTGCAGCACCGCCACCGCCGCGCCGTCCAGGCGCACGGCGCTCAGCACGCCGGTCTCGTAGGCGCCGGTGTCGAGGCCGATGCGCTGGGGCGTCAGCGCCACCCGCGGGCCGGTCCAGGTGTGGCCGTGGACGATCACGTGGCCGGTGGGGGTGAAGCCGGCGGCCGGCGGGGTCCCTGCCCCGCCCTTGCCGCCCGCGCCCTTGCCCAGGAACTCGTCGCGGATCCACAGGAGGTCGTTCTCGTGCTGGTCCTCCAGGGGGACGCCCGGCGCGACGCCGGCGTGCACGAAGGCGTAGTCGCCGACCACGGCCAGGGTCTCCAAGGTCTGCAGGCGGTGCAGGTGGGCGGCGGGCATGGCGGCCAGCAGCTCGTCGCGGGCCCGGACCAGGCCCGCCGTCCCCTCGGCTTCGGCCGGCGGGGCGACGCCGTAGGAGGCCAGCGTCGCGGCCCCGCCAAACCCCAGCCACTGGGCCGACAGCTGCGGCTCGGCGACGAAGCGCAGCAGGGCCTGTTCGTGGTTGCCCTTCAGCGCCACGACGCGCCAGTCGGCGGCCCGGGGCAGCTGGACCAGCGCCTCCAGCACGAGGGCGCTGTCCGGCCCGCGGTCCACATAGTCGCCCAGCAGCACCAGCACCGGCTGGCGGCCGAGCGCATTGGCGGCGGCGTCGGCGGCCAGCCGCTCGACGAGCTCGACGAAGAGGTCGTAGCGCCCGTGGACGTCGCCCACGGCATAGACCAGCTGGCCGGCCGTGGTGGCGGCCGTGTGGGGACGCCGCGCCGGGATGCGGCGGCGCACGGCGTTGCGGGCCGGACGCTGGCCGGGCGTCAGGGTGCGGACCGCCTCGCCCGAGGGCGCCAGCGGCGGCAGGTGCGCCGGCCGCGGCGGCCCGCAGGCGGCGGCCAGGTCGGCGCGGACATGGGCCAGCGCATGCGGCAGGTCGGCCGTGGCGGCGGCGGCGCCCGCGGGGCGCAGGTCAGCGGTCGTGGGGGCTCCGAGCATGGGCAGATGATGCCGGAGCCGCGTTGAACCGGGGGTGAACTAGGGTGGAGGTGGGGGGGGATGCTGCCAGGAGTAGAACTTGGCGCGGGTCCGCAGAACGGACAGGAGCGGATGCCATCGCACCAAGCTGCCCCACGTGGTGCCGGCCGCTCGCCCCCTCCACCATCGGCTCTTCGGCTGCGCCTCGGCCGATGGTCCCCCTCCCCCGTTCGCTGGCGCTCACAGGGGAGGTAGTGGCCCCGCGGTGGTGGGGGTCAGGATTTGGGGCGGAACCGCTTCGTGGCCGGGAAGCCCTTGGGCGCCAGCTTGCCCGCCGCCGCCCGCCGGCCGACCCACTCGCGCCACTCGGGCCACTGTCTCGTGCGGCCGTCGGAGGTGGTCCAGGCGGCGCCGTCGTCGGCGTTGAAGATCAGGGCGTCGCGCAGGCCGCGTTCCCGGCAGGTCTGGAGCTTGACGCCCTTGCCGCGGGGCATCTCGGGACCTCGGAACAAGGACGCGCGTCGCGCCTCCCGACCAACCCGCAATCTGCAGGCCGTCGCGAGGCGCCAGGAGCGGACGTTTACGGGCCTCCCGGAACGCCGTTGAAGCCGGTCGCCGTGCTCAGCGCATCAGCCCGGCTGCCCCAAGCGCCTTGGCTATCACCTGCTGGATGTCTTGGGGCACATGGGGCGCGACGGAGGCCATCACCTGTTCGCCGACAGGCGCTCTGCGGCCCCCGGCCTGGTGCGGATCCTCCGCCGGCGCCGTGTTCCAGCCGCGATCTGGTGTGGCCGGGGACGCGATGCCCCAGAACCGGCTGATCTCCAGGGACGAGGACACGTTGGCTTCGAGCATGAAGGGCGCGACGACGCCCAGCGGGTCGTCGCCCGTCGTCGCCAGCGGGACCCCGTGGCCAAGCCCGGCCACGACGTTCATCTCGACCAGGACCTCTCCGTCGCGGCCTCGCCAGACCGACCGCACTCGGCCGGCCCGCTCCTCGACCTCGTCCGGCTGCCCAAGACCGTGAACGCCCGCCCACTGGCGGGCCAAGGCGACGCCGTTGCTGGGTTTGACCGTCTGATCAGCGCCGCCGTGCCAGACGGAGAGGCGCGGCGCGCGCCCTGGCCAGGGCGCCGCGCTCGTCACCAGGTCGACGAGCTCACGGTCGCTGCGCGAGCCTCCCCCGTGCATCGCGCCGAACGCTTCGTGCATGCCCTGGGCGACGCCGTACGGCAGGCCCGCGATCACCGCGCCCGCCGCGAAAAGCTCGGGATAGGTCGCCAGCATCACCGCCGCCATCGCGCCGCCGGCGGACAGGCCGGTCACGAACACCCGCGCCGGGTCGACGTCGTGGGTCCTCATCATGTGCTGAACCATCGCGTGGATCGAGGCCGCCTCGCCTGCCCCGCGGGTGATGTCGCCCGTTTCGAACCAATTGAAGCAACGGTTGGGATTGTTCTGGCTTTCCTGCTCCGGCGCCACGACCACGAAGCCGAGGCGGTCCGCCAAGGTCAGCCACCCGGCCGCTGCGGCGTGCGCGCCCGCGCGTTGGGTGCAACCGTGCAGGACGACGACCAGCGGAGCGCCGGTCGGACAGCCCTGGGGAACGTAGGCCAGCATCCGCAGAGCCCCCGGGTTGAACCCGAAGCCTCGGACTTCAACCATCCGCGCATCGCCGCTCTCCCCGGATTTGTCGGGCTTCACCCGACCGGCTTTCCGGAGCCTGCCGATCGTCTCTGCGAGTCCCGCCATCACTGCTTCCCTGAAGGCCGGAGCGAGCCGGCTGGAGGGATAATGTTGCAGTGCAGCATTGGCTCCCGACGAACGGCGTCCTGTTTGATCCCGCGGGGCAGGTTCCGCCGAACACGGCCGAGCGTGACGTGTCGGCCCCCAGCTGGCGCACGTCTCGCTCGCCGCTCGCCCCCTCCAACATCCCCCGCTTGCGGGGGAGGCGCGGACGGGGGTCAGCCCTTCGGGCGGAACCGCTTCGTCGCCGGGAAGCCCTTGGGCGCGAGCTTGCCCGCCGCCGCGCGGCGGCCGACCCATTCGCGCCATTCAGGCCACTGGCGGGTGCGGCCGTCGGAGGTGGTCCAGGCGGCGCCGTCGTCGGCGTTGAAGATCAGGGCGTCGCGCAGGCCGCCTTCCCGGTAGGTCTGGAGCTTGACACCCTTGCCGCGGGGCATCTCGGGGAGCTCGGCGGTGGGGAAGATCAGGATCTTGCTGTTGTCGCCCACGACGGCCACGTGGTCGCCGGTGACGGGCAGGCAGACCTGGGCGACGTTCTTGCCGTTTCCGCCGGCCACGTTGAGGACCTGCTTGCCGGCGCGGCGGAAGGCGATGGCCTCCTCCTCCGGCAGGATGAAGCCGTAGCCCTCCTTGGAGGCCAGGAGGCGCTTTGAGCCGGCGCGGTGCACGAAGACGTCCACCAGGCCCACCTTGTCGTCGAGGTCGATCATCAGGCGCAGCGGCTCGCCGTGACCCCGCGCGCCCGGGAGCTTGTCGCAGGCGAGCGTGAAGAAGCGGCCGTCGGAGGCGAGGATCAGCAGCTTGTCGGTGGTCTCGGCGGGGACCAGGAACTGGAGCTTGTCGCCCTCCTTGAACTTCAGCTCGGAGGGGTCCTCCACCCGGCCCTTGGCGGCGCGGATCCAGCCGCGCTCGGACAGGATGATGGTGATCGGCTCGCGCACGATGGTGGCGGCGAGCGCGGCCTCGGTGTCGACCTGGGGCGCGTCGGCGAAGATCGAGCGGCGGTCGTTGAGCTTGCCCAGCTGGGCCTTGGTGTCCTTGAGGCCGCGGCCGACCAGCTTCCACTGGGCCTTGTCGGAGGCCAGCATGGCCATGATGCCGTCGCGCTCCTCGGAGAGCTCGGCGTGCTCGCGGCGCAGCTCCATCTCCTCCAGGCGGGCGAGCTGGCGCAGGCGGGTGTTGAGGATGGCCTCGGCCTGGATCTCGGTGAGCTGGAAGGCCTCGATCAGCTTCGCCTTGGGCTCGTCCTCGTAGCGGACGATGCGGATCACCTCGTCGAGGTTGAGGTAGGCGATGACCAGGCCGTCGAGGATGTGCAGCCGGGCCTCGATCTTGGCCAGGCGGTTGCGGGCCCGGCGGACCAGCACCTCGCGCCGGTGGTCGAGGAAGGCCTGCAGCGCCTGCTTCAGGTTCATCACGCCGGGCGTGCCGCGGGCGTCGAGGACGTTGAGGTTGACGCTGAAGCGGGTCTCGAGGTCGGAGAGCTTGAAGAGGCTCTCCATGAGCACTTCCGGCTCCACGTTGCGGCTCTTGGGCTCGAGCACCAGGCGGACGTCCTCGGCGGACTCGTCGCGCACGTCGCCCAGCAGCGGGGCCTTCTTGCTCTCGATCAGGTCGGCCAGCTGCTCCACCAGGTCGGCCTTCTTCACCTGGTAGGGGATCTGGGTGACGACGATCTGGTAGGTCCCCTTGCCGAGGTCCTCCTTCTCCCAGAAGGCCCGCACGCGGACGCCGCCGCGGCCCGTCTCGTAGGTGTCGAGCAGGCTGGCGCGGGGCTCGACGATGACGCCGCCCGTGGGGAAATCCGGGCCCTGGACGTGGGTCATCAGGGCCTCGGTGGAGGCGGCGGGATCGTCCAGCAGCAGGAGGCAGGCGTCGAGCAGCTCGCCAGCGTTGTGCGGCGGGATCGAGGTGGCCATGCCGACCGCGATCCCGGTGGTGCCGTTGGCGAGCAGGTTGGGGAAGCCGGTGGGCAGCACCATCGGCTCGGTGTCGGCGCCGTCGTAGGTCGGCTTGAAGTCGACGGCGTCCTCGTCGATGCCGTCGAGCAGCAGCATGGCCGCGGCCGTCAGCTTGGCCTCGGTGTAGCGCATGGCGGCGGGGTTATCGCCGTCGATGTTGCCGAAGTTGCCCTGGCCGTCGACCAGCGGATAGCGCTGGGCGAACTCCTGGGCCATGCGCACCAGGGTGTCGTAGATCGACTGGTCGCCGTGCGGGTGGTAGCCGCCCATCACCTCGCCGACCACCTTGGCGCACTTGCGGGCGGCGGCCTCGGGGTTCAGGCGCATCTCGCGCATGGCGTAGAGCACGCGGCGCTGCACGGGCTTCAGGCCATCGCGCACGTCCGGCAGGGCGCGGTCGGTGATGACGCTGAGCGCGTAGGCCAGGTAGCGGCGGCTGAGCGCCTCGGCCAGGGGCTCGCGAATGATGCCCGGGCCGTCGTCGGCGGGGCCGTCGTCTTCGGGCTCGGGAGGCGGGACGTCGAGGGGCATGGGCGATCGGCCGTGCTGGAATCAGTGCGGATTGACCCGCAGTCATAGCGGTTGGGGGGCGCGGGCGCGATGCGGCGAGGGGCGCGGGTCCACAGGTATGCCTGCCGCCTCACATCCCCCGATCGTCATGGCCGGGCTTGTCCCGGCCACCCATGATCTCCGTGGCTGAGGGAGAGGTGCCGGCGGCGCCGTTCGCGTCCCCTGAGCCGGTGCGGAGATCATGGGTCCCCGGGACAAGCCCGGGGATGACGGTTGATTTGGGAATGGTCGTCGCGGGAGGGCTTCGGCCCCTCCCCGCCTTAAACCTCATGGTGGATGCGAGCCTGCCGGACCAGGCGTGTCAAGGACGACGCCGGAGGCGTCGCCGCGGAGCGGCCGGCCGGAGGCCGGTCCTTGAGACGCCTGGTCCGGCAGGCAGACATGGCTGCCATGAGCTTTAAGCAGCCGACCCTCCTCACGGAGGTCAGAACGGGAGCGGCTGGAGGTCGGGGTCGAGCCAGGCGCGGCGGGCTTCGGGGCTGAACAGGCGGTCGCGGGTCCAATAGCTCAGCAGCCAATCGGAGCGGCCGCAGGGGCCTTGCAGCAGGTGGGCCAGAGCCTCCGCCCGGGTGCGGCCGGCGAGCGCCGCGCGGGCGGCGCGGAGCGAGGCCTGGGTGATGGTCTCGTGGTAGCCCTCGGTGTCGGTGTTCCGGCCGCCCGTGGCCTCGTTGTAGGCGCGGATCAGGCCCGGCATCTCGGCCGGCGCGTCGCGGCCGGGCTGCGCCAGCAGCCAGAGCGCGGCGGCGAAGTGGGCGGCGTGGGTCCACTCGGCCTTGGGCAGGGTGCGGTCGGCCATGCCTCGGCCGATCCGGGTGATCTCGTCTTCGGTGAACATGGGAGCTCCTTCAGGGTCCGGGGCTCGGGCGGGGCGGCGCGCAGCAAAAACCCCGCCGGAGCGGGGTTTGCGGGGTCGAAGGCTGGCGAAGGCTTCAGACGCGCGCGAACACCGCCCGGAAGGGGCGTTGCTGTTGCCGGGTCTGATTGGCGCGCCGAAGCATGGCAGCGCTTCTATCAGAGCCGTCCGGCCTCGGCCAGGCGGTCGACCAGCCACAGGCGGGCGGGCGGCAGGGGGCGGTTCAGGGGGTTGAAGATGAAGGCCTCGAGGAAGTGGGCGGTGAGGTCGAGGCCGGCCTTGACGTCGCCGGGGGCCAACCCGGCCTGGCTGGCCAGCAGGAAGCCCGGCAAGGGCAGCAGGCGGTCGGCGTAGGGCTGGCCGGCCTCGCGGCTGACGGCGCGGCCAGTGCGGGGGCTGACCCAGACGAGGTCGTCGACCGCGCCGGTGGCGGCGCACTTGGAGAGGTCGAGGCCGAAGCCCAGGTCCTGCAGCAAACCGGCCTCGAAGCGCACGAAGACCGCCGGCCAGATCTCCGGATGGACGAGGGCGCGGGTGAGCGCCTCGAAGGCGTAGTAGGCGCCCGGGTGCGGCTCGCGCTCGGGGAGCGCCCCGGCCGCCACGGCCGCGGCGGCCTGCAGGCCCGCCAGCGCCAGGCGGTCGTCGAACAGGGCGGCCGGCCCCTCCCCCACTGGCTCCAGGGCCGCCGAGCCCAGCTGGTCGGAGACCCGGGCGCGGTAGCGGGCGCTCACCTGGGCGCCGGGCTGCAGGAAGGGCTTGATCCGGCGCGAGCCGCCGCCGGCCACGTGGGCCGCGTACTTGCCGTGATGCTCGGTGAGCAGCTCGACGATCGCGCCGGACTCGCCGTGCGAGCGGGCGGAGAGCACGAAGGCGTCGTCCTCGAATTCCATCCGCCCCTAGGTGCGGGGTTCAGACGTCGTAGTCGAGCCCCATGTCGCCGTAGAACTCGCGCTTGTCGGCCCACCGTTCGTCCACCTGGACGTGGAGGAAAAGGTGCACGGGGCGGTCGAGGATGACGGTGAGCTCCTCGCGGGCCTTCTGGCCGATCCACTTCAGCGTCTGGCCGCCCTTGCCGAGCAGGATCGGGCGCTGGCTCTCGCGCTCCACGTAGATGGTCTGCTCGATGCGCACGCCGCCGTCCTTGCGCTCCTCGAACTTGGTGGTCTCCACCGAGGCCGAGTAGGGCAGCTCCTCGTGGACGCGGAGGTAGACCTTCTCGCGCGTGATCTCGGCGGCCAGCAGGCGGGCCGGCAGGTCGGCGGTCTGGTCCTCCGGGTAGAGCCAGGGCCCCTCCGGCATCAGCTCGGCCATCCGCGCCTTGAGGTCGTCCACGCCGGAGCCGGTGACGGCGGAGATCATGAAGACCTCCTCGTAGACGCCGGTGTCATAGAGCTTCTGGGAGAGGCCCAGCAGGCTCTCGCGCGGCACGCCGTCGATCTTGTTGAGCGCCAGGATGACCTTCCGGCCCGCCGCCTTCAGGCCCTCGACGATGGCTTCCACGTCCTGGACGGCGCGGCGGTCGGCAGGCTTGGCCTCCGGCGTGCCCACCGCCAGCTCGGCGGCCGAATCCACCAGATGCACCACCGCGTCCGCGTCCTCCGCCCCGCCCCAGGCGGCGCGGACCATGGCCCGGTCGAGCCGGCGGCGCGGCTGGAAGATCCCCGGCGTGTCCACGAGGACGATCTGGGCGTCGCCGTGCATCGCCACGCCGCGCACCGGGAAGCGGGTGGTCTGCACCTTCTGGGTGACGATGGACACCTTGGCGCCCACCAGGCGGTTGGTGAGCGTGGACTTGCCCGCGTTGGGCGCGCCGATGATGGCGCAGAAGCCGGCGCGGCTCATTCGTCACCCATCTGGGGTTCGGGTCCTTCGCGTTTGAGCAGCATCTGCTGGGCGGCGGCCTTCTCGGCGTCCTGCCGCGAGCGGCCCTGGGCCTGCTCGGGCGGGAAGCCCTCCACCGTCACCTGAACGGTGAAACAGGGCGCGTGATCCGGGCCGTCGCGGGAAATGATCTCGTAGTTCGGCAGCGGCAGGCCCTGGCCCTGGGCCCACTCCTGGAGCTGGGTCTTGGAGTCCTTGGAGCGCGGCTCGTCGAGGCGGGCGAACTCCTCCTCCCAGAACTTGAGGAAGAAGGCGCGGGCGCACTCGAGGCCGCCGTCGATGTAGAGGGCGGCGATCAGCGCCTCGCAGGCGTCGCCCAGGACGGCGTCGGACTTTCGGGCCCCGACCTTGGTGGCCGAGGCGCTCATCCGCAGGGCCTCCGGCAGGCCGGCCCGCTTCGCCGCCCGCGCGCAGGCGTGGTAGTTCACGAGGCTGGCCAGCAGGCGGCTCATCTCGCCCTCGCGGGCGTCGGGATCCAGCGCCATCAGCCGCTCGGCGGCGCACAGGTTCAGCACCCGGTCGCCGAGAAACTCCAGCCGCTCGTTGTGGCGCACCGACCGGGCGCCGTCGCCGACGCTGGCGTGGGTCAGAGAGCGCTCGAGCAGGTCGCGGTCGTGGAACTGATAGCCGATACGCCGTTCGAGCTCGGCGACGGCGGCTTCGCGGGTGTTCATCGGCTACTTCAGCAGGTGGACGAAGCGGCTCGGCCGGGCGTCGAGCACCCAGGTCCAAGGCTTCAGGATCGACGCGCCGGCGTGCCAGGACAGCAGGATGATCTGCGCCTTGCCGACCAGGTTCTCGGCGGGGACGTAGCCCACGCCGCCGGCCTCGGGCAGGACGCGGCTGTCCGAGGAATTGTCGCGGTTGTCGCCCATCATGAAGTAGTGGCCCTGGGGGACGACGTAGACGGGCGTGTCGTCCAGATCGTGCTCCGGGCCGAAGTCGTTGGTCATGAAGGTGCGGCCTCCCGGCAGGGTCTCCTGGTAGCGCGTGACGTCGCGCTGGAAGCCGTAGCCGGAGTCCTCGCGGAAGGTCCCCTTCGCCTGGCGGCGGACCTGCTCGCCGTTCAGGTAGAGCCGCCCCTGGCGCATCTCGATGCGGTCGCCAGGCAGGCCGATCACCCGCTTCACATAGTCCGTGTGCCCGTCGCGGGGCAGCTTGAAGACCACGATGTCGCCGCGCTGGGGCGACTTGCCCACGATCCGCCCCTCGAACAGCGGCGGGCTGAACGGGATCGAGTGGCGCGAGTAGCCGTAGCTGTACTTGGAGACGATGATGTAGTCGCCCTCGTAGAGGTTGGGCTCCATGGAGGCCGACGGGATGGTGAAGGGCTGGAAAAACAGCACGCGCAGGAAGAGCGCAATCGCCAGGGCGTAGACCACCGTCTTGATGATCTCGACGATCTCCGCGACGGCGCCGGACTTTCCGGGGTGCGCGGCCTGCACGTTCTCGCTCATGGTGGTCCCTGCGTGGTGTCCGGCGCGCGGACGGGGTGTGGTTACGCGCTGGCGGGGGCCGGAGCAAGACGGGGGCGGCGGCGGAGGCGCGAGGCCACGCCCCCTACTTCAGCGGCTTGAAGAACCTGTCGGTGTCGAGGCTGAGCCAGGTCCACGGCTTGAGGATGGAGGCGCCGGGCTTCCAGGAGACGAGGACGATGCGGGCGCGGCCGACGAGGTTCTCGGCCGGCAGATACCCGACGCCGTTCGCCGCGACCGGCACCCGGCTGTCGGAGGAGTTGTCCCGGTTGTCGCCCATCATGAAGTAGTGGCCCTCGGGGACCACATAGACGTCAGTTTCGTCGAGGCCGCCGTCGGGCCCATAGTCCTGGGTCAGGTAGCTGCGGCCGCCGGGCAGGGTCTCCACGAACAGCTCGCCGCCGCCGCCGCGCTCCTGCATGGAGCGGGCGAGCGCCTGGGACGGCTGGATGGGCGTGCGACGGATGCGTTCGCCGTTCAGGAACAGCTCGCCGCCCTTCATCTGGATGCGGTCGCCGGGCAGGCCGATGACCCGCTTGATCAGGTCCGTGCGGTTGTCGCGCGGGGTCTTGAACACCGCCACGTCGCCGCGTTCGGGCGACTTGCCGGCGATGCGGCCCTCGAACAACGGCGGGCTGAAGGGCGCGGAGTGCTTCGAGTAGCCGTAGCTCCACTTGGTGACCACGATGTAGTCGCCTTCGTAGAGGTTGGGCTCCATGGACGCCGAGGGGATGGTGTAGGGCTGCAGCAGGAAGACCCTGAGCACGAGGGCGATGGCCAGCGCCCAGACGATGGTCTTCACCACCTCGGCGAACTCGTTGGCGGCGCCCGCCTGCGACCTTGCCTTGCTCAAACGGCGATCCTCCCGCTCCGCCGGCGATTCCGGCTCCGCTCGTGTACGACACGGCGGGGGCCGGCGCCCATGACCTTGTGGTCACACGCAGGCGGCTAGGCCCGCCCAGCAGCGCCAGGGCGCTGGCCAAACAGCCCAGCTCCCGCCATATCGCGCGAATGACGCGCCCTCACCTGCCGCCGCTGCACGCCCTGCTCGCGCTCGCCGTGGTGGCGGTGTGGGGGACGAACTTCGTGGTGATCCGATGGGGGCTGGACGACCTGCCGCCCCTGACCTTCGCGGCGCTCCGGTTCACCTTTGCGGTGCTGCCGGCGGTGTTCTTCCTCAAGCGACCCGCCGTCCCGTGGTGGAACCTGGCGGCCTATGGGGTGCTGATCGGCGTCGGCCAGTTCGGCATGCTCTACATCGCGATGACCCAGTGGATCTCGCCAGGGCTGGCCTCGCTGGTGGTGCAGACCCAGGCCTTCTTCACCATCGGCTTCGCCATGCTGCTGGCGGGCGAGCGGGTCCAGCGCTTCCAGCTGGCGGCGCTTGGCCTGGCGGCCACCGGCCTGGCCTCGCTGATGATCCACGCCAACGCCGACGCCCAGCCGCTGGGCATCGCGCTGGTGCTGGTGGCCGCCCTGTCGTGGGCGGGCGGGAACACCGTCGCCCGGCAGGCGGGCGCGGTGAACATGCTGGCCTATGTGGTGTGGGCGTCGATCTTCTCGGCCCCGCCGCTGTTCGCGCTCGCCATCGGCTTCGAGGGCTGGCCGCGGGTCAGTGGGGCGATCGCCAATGCCGACGCCGGCGCCTGGGCGGCGGTGCTCTGGCAGTCGGTGGGCAACACGATCTTCGGCTACACCGTCTGGGCCTGGCTGCTGGCCAGGCACCCGGCGGCCACCATCGCGCCGCTGTCGCTGCTGGTGCCGGTGTTCGGGATGGGCGCCTCGGCGATCATGCTCGGCGAGGCGCTGACGCCCTGGAAGCTGGGCGCGGCGGCGCTGGTCCTGGCGGGCCTGGCCCTCAATACCCTGTGGCCGGCCTGGAAGCGGCGCGGGGTCCCCTCCGGCGAACCGGCCTAGGCTTCGCCGGGACCGACGCGCTGCAGGTCGCTTTCGGAAATGCCGCCCTGCTGAACCTCGACGCCAAGGAACCGCATCACCCCCTCGGCGAAGCCGATGTCGGCCACGGAGACGCTGGGGTCGCGGCGCAGGCGGTTCAGGTCGCCGAGCGTGAGCCGCAGCTTGAGCTGGTCGGGCGAGGTCCCCTCGGCCAAGGCGACCTCGATCTCGCGGCGGAAGCGCTCGGCGATGGACGCGCGGGTCGGGGCGCGGCTCATGAGCTGAAGTACCCCAGCTCGCCCATCACCTTGACCTGGCAGGCGCGGCCGCCGTCCTGCATGTCGCGGGCGCGCCGGTTGGCGGCCGCCTTGCAGACTTCCTTGTCCGTCGAGTGGCCGAACAGCTCACCGTCGAGCTGGACGGCCCAGGCGCCGTCGTGCCGCACGACCGTGATAACGGTCCGTTCCTGTGTCATTCGCATAGGACATCCTAGCACAACCGTGGCGCCGCGTAAGTTTTTTCCAAATATTCCCTGGCCGCCCTCAGCGCACGAACCATCCTCGCAAACCTGAATTCGCGCACATGTGCAAAATAGCACGTCCCTCAGCGAAATCATCCGCGCCGGAACAAGGCGGGGCCCTCCCGACAAAATGCGTTCTTCGGCCCACCGAAGCCCGCGAGAA
This sequence comes from Phenylobacterium sp., assembly GCF_036563385.1. Classification (GTDB taxonomy): domain Bacteria; phylum Pseudomonadota; class Alphaproteobacteria; order Caulobacterales; family Caulobacteraceae; genus Phenylobacterium. The sequence continues at coordinate 137,479 of NZ_DATCML010000015.1, read as the reverse complement.
CTTTCGTCCGGAAAGGACAGCCCGAGGAGATCGTCGCAGTAAGATGGTATAACGGCGGCAGGAGCTATGGGTTCATCGCCGCCGAGCCGCCCGGCGCGATTACTTTCCGGCCAACGCCGCGTCCGCCGTCCCGCTCCAAAGCTCGCCTTTGAGGTGGAGGTAGTTGGGGCGGAAGTCGGCGAACTCGGCCAAGGCCCGAGGGTCGTGGACGGTGAGCGTCCTGTCGCTCCAGTCGATCAGCCCGTCCGCGCGCAGCTGCTGGACCACGCGGTTGACGTGGACGGCGGTCAGGCCGGCGGCGTCGGCGAGGTCCCCTTGGGTGATCGGCAGCTCGATGCGGTTCCCGTCCGCCAGACCGACCGACTGCAGGCGCACGAGCAGCTCGCAGAACAGGTGGGCGACCTGCCGGTCGGCGGGGCGGCGCCCCATGGTCACCAGCCACTCGCGCAGGATGGCCTCGTCCACCAAGGTGGCCCACCACAGCGCACGCGACAGCGCCGGGCTGGTGCGGGAGAGGCGGTCCACGTCGGCGGGCGGTATCGTCCCCAGCCGCGACGGGGTGAGTGTAGCGATGCCGTGGTCCATCGCCCCGAGGATCGCCACATGCAGGTCGCAGAAGTCGCCGGGGACCAGCCAAGCCATGATCTGCCGGCCGCCGTCCGGCAGGATCTTGTATCGGCAGGCGAAGCCGTCGAGGATAACGTGCACGTCCCGCGGCCGGTCGCCCTCGGACACCACGGTTTGACGAGCGGCCAAGCGCTTTCCGTCGTGGATCGCGCCGACGAGCGCCGCCTCGTCCAAGGGCGAAAGCTCCGCACCGTGGCGAAGTTTGCGGACGAGGATGTGGCTCATCGGGCGCCTGCGAATTCTCCGCCGACCTTGATCTATGTGAAGCGGGTTCTCCAACTTAACGCGTAGAGATGTCCGGAGGTCCACAGACCAGCCGCTCCGGCGCTCGGACGTCGCGCCTCGCGGAGACTCCGTGACATCCCCTGAAATGCGAAAGCGCGAGCTGTCCAGGCTCGTGGTGAAGCTGCGCACCATTGCGGACCTCAGCCCGACGGCCGAACAGGCCCTGCTGGCCCTCCCCCTCAGGCTGAAAGTCTTCGAGGAGAACGCCGACATCGTCAGCCAGGGCGACGAGCCCAGCGAGTGCGCCCTGGTGGTGGACGGCTTCGCCTGCCGCTACAAGGTGCTTGGCGAAGGCCAGCGGCAGATCATGTCGTTCCACTCCTCCGGCGATATCCCCGACCTGCAGAGCCTGCACCTGCGGGTGATGGACCATAGCCTGCTGGCCCTCACGCCGGCGACCATAGCCTTCCTCCCGCATGGACCGCTGCTGGCGCTGACCCGCGAGCATCCGGACATCGCCGCCGCCTTCTGGCGCGATACCCTGATCGATGCGGCTGTGTTTCGGGAGTGGCTGGCGGGCGTCGGCCGGCGCAGCGCCCGCCAGCGGATTGCACACCTGATCTGCGAACTCTACACCCGGATGCGCGCCGTGGGCCTGACGGACGGATCGAGCTTCGAGCTGCCGGTGACCCAGGCGGAACTGGGCGATGCGCTCGGGCTTTCCTCCGTGCATGTGAACCGCGTCATGCAGGAGCTGCGGCGCGACGACCTGATCGTTTCCCGGGGCCGCCACATCGCCATCGGGGAATGGGAACGCCTGCAGGCGGCCGGGGATTTCGACCCCGAATACCTGCACCTCAGGGAACAGCGCGCTGCGTGAAGCTCTCCTTCGAACCGGCTTTGGTCGCCAGTGGCGAGGACGGCGAGGGACGGCTGGTCTATCGGGGCGACTACCTTGTCGCCGTGCTGGTGAGGCTGTCGGCGGCCCATGAGGCAGAGGCCGGCGGCTGGTTCCTGGAGAAGGGTTTCGGCCCGCTGGACGGCCCAAACCCGCCGACATTCGCCGGTCTGGATGAAGCCCGCGCCTGGATCGCCGCGCAGCTGGCGCACCATTTCGACGGAAAGTACTGGCCGTGATCGCACAGCGCAGGCGCGCCGGGCGGCCAGCTTAACCCAGTTAATTCGGGTTGTGACGAAGGCGTGGTCTGCCAAGCGCCAATGGCCGGGCGATTCATTGCAAACCTCGAGAACTATGGACGGCTGGACGAAGCGGCGCGCCAGGCGCTGGCGGGACTGGCGGGGCCGAGCCGCGGATTCCGGGCGGGCTCCGACCTCATCGAGGAAGGTCATCCCAGCGACAGCCTGCTTGTGCTCCTCAAAGGTCAGGCGTTTCGCCACCAGACGCTGCCCGACGGCCGGCGCCAGATCCTTTCCTTTCACGTGCCGGGCGACCCCCTGGACCTGCAGCGGCTGTTCGCCGAACCGGACTACAGCGTCAGCGCGTTGAGCGCGGTCGAGGTGGCTCAGGTCTCGCGCTCCGGGCTGCTCCAGGTCATGGACGAGCATCCGCAGGTCTGGCGCGCCCTCTGGCGCCTGAGCCTGATGGAGGGGGCCATCTACCGCGCCTGGATGGTCGGCATGGGCCGGCGGTCCGCCTACGCCAGGGTCGCCCACCTGCTGTGCGAAGTGTTCACCCGGCTGGCCTCGGTGGGGGAGAGCGAGGGGTGGCGGTGCCCCTTCCCGGCCACGCAGGCGCACATCAGCGACAGCCTTGGGCTTTCCGTCGTGCACACGAACCGCGTGCTCCGCGCCCTGCAGCGGGATGGCCTGGTGTCAGTGCAGCGCCGGCAGATCCGGGTGCAGAACTGGGCCGGGCTCGTGGCGGCGGGCGAATTCGACCCCGGCTACCTGCAGCTCGACGCGGCCTAGGAGGCGAGCCGCCCCAGGACACTGGGCGCCGCGGCCGAGCGGCGGGCGAGCACCCGGGAGCCGCGCCGCAGCTCGGCTTGGCCTGGCGGCAGAGGCAGCTCCTCAAACCGCCGAAGCGCCGCCGCGCCGTCGGGGCATTGCAGCGTGGCGCCGCAGACCAGCTGACCGTTCGCAGCCTTCACCGTGACTTCGTAGCGCAACCTCGACCCTCCGCCCGCGAAGCCCCTCCCACGTCCACAGTGGACCGGCCTGAGGGGAGCCGAAATAAAACAGGTTAAGACCGCAGCCTCAGGCGCCCCGCGCCGCCGCCGGGACCAGGGCCTGGTCGAAGAGGGTGTGCAAGGCCTGGACGTGGCCGGTGACGCCGCGGGCCGCCGGGTCGGAGGTCATCACCACGGTCAACGCCAGGCTCGGGACGACGTAGACCATCTGCCCGCCGTAGCCCCAGGCGAAGTAGACCGGATGACCGGCGCTCTCGCGAATCCACCAGCCGAGGCCGTAGGTGTAGCCCGTCCAGGGCGAACGGCCGCCGCGCGAGACCCAGGCGTCACGCACGAAATCCGCGGGAAGGATGCGGGCGCCCGCGTGCAGCCCGTCGTTCCTGTGCATCTCGCCGAAGCGCAGCAGGGCGCGCGGCGAGAGGGCCATCTCGTTGCCGCCGAAGTAGATCCCCTGGGGGTCGCGGGTCCAGGCCGGGACCTCCACGTCCAGAGGCTGGCCCAGCCAAGCGCGGGTGAGCTCCAGGGTGGAACGGCCCGTGGCGGCGGTGAGCACGGCCGAGAGGATGTGCGAGGTCCCGGTGGAATAGAGCATGCGCCCGCCGGGCCGGTCGACGAAGGGGCGGGTCAGCGCATAGCCCACCCAATCGCGGCTAGAGACCCAGGCCCCGTAGTTGCGGCCCGACGTGGGCTCCAGGCCGGCCGCCATGGCGAGCAGGTGCTCGACCGTGATGGTCCGCACGCGCCGGTCGGCGGCGGCGGGCACCCGCCGGCCGAGGATCGGGGCGACCGGCTGGTCGAGCGCCAGCTCGCCCCGGGCGATGGCCGCGCCGGCGACCGAGGCGAGCACTGTCTTGGACGCCGACTTGATGTTGACGGGCCTATCGAGCCCGGGGCCGCGGAAGGCCTGCTCGAAGGCTGACCGGCCGTGGCGCGCGACGATCAGGCTGCGCAGCTGCGGCAGAGCGCGGGCGGCGTCGACGCCTTGCGCCAGCAGCGCTGCGTCGAGGCCCGGCCGGCCTCCGCCCTGGCCTGGAGCCGCGGCGACGGCGGGAAGGGTCGAGGCCTCGCCGCAGCCGGCCACGGCCGCGGAAACAAGGCCGGCGGAGACGGCGCGGCGGGAGAGCATCCTGCCTAGATAGGCAGGGCCTCGATGATCACGAAGGCCTGGGCGTAGGGATGGTCGTCGGTGAGGGAGAGGTGGATCACCGCCTTCATCCCGGGCGGCGTCATCTCCTCCAGCCGCTTCAGGGCGCCGCCCGTCAGCGCCATGGTGGGCTGGCCGGAGCGCATGTTGACCACGCCCATGTCGCGCCAGAAGACGCCCCGGCGCATGCCGGTGCCGAGCGCCTTGGCGCACGCCTCCTTGGCGGCGAAGCGCTTGGCGTAGCTGGACGCGGCGTCGGGCTTGCGTTCCGAGCGGGCGCGCTCCAGTTCCGTGAAGATGCGGTGGGTGAAGCGCTGGCCGAAGCGATCCAGGCTGGCCTGGATGCGGCGGATGTCGGAGAGGTCCGAACCGATGCCGATGATCATGCGGCTTGCACCGCGCGCGCTTCGTCCATGAGGGCGCGCATGCGCTGGATGGCGGGCCCAAGGCCGATGAAGATCGCTTCGCCGATCAGGAAGTGGCCGATGTTCAGCTCCATCACCTCAGGAATGGCTGCGATCGGCTTCACCGTCTCGTAGTCGATGCCGTGGCCGGCGTGGACCTCGAGGCCCAGGCGTGAGGCCTCGGCCGCGGCGGCCTTGAGGCCGGCGAGGATCTCGGGCGCGCGGGGGTCGCGATGACGCACGGCCTCGCACCAGGCGCCGGTGTGCAGCTCCACCACCTGGGCGCCGGCCGACCGGGCGGCCTGCACCTGCGCAGGGTCAGCGTCGATGAAGCAGGAGACCCGGATGCCGGCGCCGGCCAGGCGGCCGATCACCGGGGCGATGGCGTGGTGGCCGCGGACCACGTCCAGGCCGCCCTCGGTGGTCACCTCCTCGCGCCGCTCGGGCACCAGGCAAGCGGCGTGCGGGACGTGGGCGAGCGCGATGGCCTCCATCTCCGGGGTCACGGCGCATTCGAAATTCAGCGGTCGGCCCCGCCGGCGGCAGGTGGCGGCGAGCGCATCGATGTCGGCGTCCGAGATGTGCCGGCGGTCCTCGCGCAGGTGCGCCGTGATTCCATCGGCGCCCGCGGCGAGCGCCACCTCGGCGGCGCGCACGGGGTCGGGATAGCTCTCGCCGCGGGCGTTCCTGACCGTGGCCACGTGGTCGATGTTGACGCCGAGCCTGAGCGTGGACCTGGTGATCATCCGCGCAACCTCTTGGATCCGGGCTCCTCCGCGGGGATGGCGGCCAGCTCCGGCGGGATCTCGTCAGGAGCGTAGGAGGGCACGTCCACGGTGGCGAGCGCCACCAGCGGGAAGCCGACATCGGCCTTCCCGCCGGAACGGTCGACGATGCAGGCGCAGCAGAGCACCGTGCCGCCCGCCTCGGCGATCGGCTCCACCGCCTCGCGGAAAGAGCCGCCGGTGGTGATCACGTCCTCGACGACGACGACCTTGGCGCCCGGCTCGATCTTGAAAGCGCGGCGCAGGCGGAACTTGCCCTCTTCGCGCTCCACGTAGATCGAGGGCACGCCCAGCGCGCGGCCCACCTCGTAACCCGGGATGATCGCGCCCACTGCCGGCGCGACCACCACGTCCGGCTTGCCGAAGCGCTCGACGATCTTGTCGGCCAGGGCCCGGCAGAGCCGCTCGGTGCGGTCGGCGTACTGGAAGACCAGGTTCTTCTGCAGGAACATCGGCGAATGGCGGCCGGACGCCAGGATGAAATGGCCTTCGCGCAGGGCGCCGGCGCCGCGGAACTCGTCAAGGACGTCTTCGGTGTTCATGGCCTCTGCAGATAATCCCGTTCGGGCGCCTTAGAAAGGTCGCGGCGGGCCGGCAAGGCGGCGCCTGCTGCCGACGTCACGCGATCACCGGGACCCTGACCAACCGGGTGACCGCCAAGGGCCTGTTCGCCACCGGCGCCGTGCCGCTGGAGCCCGGCCAGGTCGTCGAGCGCGGCCCGGCCGAGATCGACGCTCCGCTGAGCGTGGAATACCGGCTGGCCGGCTGGAACAAGCGCTACGCCCTGCTGGAGCTGCATGTGGCGACCCCGTCCGGCTCGGGCATGGCCACCTATGTGACGCCCGTTCGCGGGCCGGACGGCTCGGCCGAGCTGGCGATCATGGGCGGCCGGCTGAAGCTGGCCCCGACGGCCAACGGCAAGGACCTGGTGGTCAGCATCGCCCAGCCGCTGCAGGCCGAGGGGCGGGTGCCGTACTAGCCCTTCACGCGGTCGACGGTTTCGACGCTGGGGTTGGCCCGCAGGGCCGCGGCGATGTGGGTGAGGTGGCGGGCGTCGTTGACGTCGATCTCGAAGTCCACGTCGAAGAAGTCGGATTGCCGGTGGTGCATGCGCAGGCCGACGATGTTGCCGCCGGCGTCCCCGATCACCGTGCAGGTCTGGCCGAGCACGCCGGGCGCATTGCGGATGGTGGCGGTGAGCCGGGCGCGGGCGATGGAGTTGCGCTCCGCCTCCGGCGTCCACTGCAGGTCGCGCCAGAGCTCCTCCTGGTCCTCGTAGGCCTCGAGCCGCTCGCAATCGATGGTGTGGACGGTGAGCCCCGAGCCGTCGCTCTCCAGGATGCCGACGATGCGGTCTCCGGGAACGGGCGAGCAGCAGCCGCCGAAGTGGATGGAGACGCCGGGGGTGAGACCGCCGCCGCGCACGTAAAGCCGGGCCGCCTTGCCGTCCTCGATGCGCCGGCGGGCCGACGCCGCCTCACGCTCGGTGGGCTTCAGGCCCGGGAAGACGGTCTCCAGCACCTGGGGCGGCAAGACGCGGCCACGGCCGACAGCCTCGAACAGTTCCTCCTCGGTGTGGACCGCGTAGCGCTCCATGGCCGGACGCAGGGAGACTTCCTTGCGGCTCTTGCCCGCCGACTCGAAGGTCTGGTCGACGGTCGCCCGGCCGAGGCGGATGAACTCCTCCTTCTCGGTCTGGCGGATGTGGCGGCGGATCGCCGAGCGGGCGCGGCCAGTGACGGTGAGCGAGCGCCAGTCGGGCGGCACGGTGGGCTTGCCGCCGCGGATCACCTCCACCACGTCGCCGTTCTGCAGCACGGTGCGCAGCGGCTTCAGCTCGCCGTTGATCTTCACGCCAATGGCGGTGTCGCCGATGTCGGTGTGCACCGCGTAGGCGAAGTCCAGCGGCATCGCTCCGCGCGGCAGGCTGACCAGCTGGCCCTTGGGCGTGAAGACGAACACCTGGTCGAGGAACATCTCGAGCTTGGCGTGCTCGACGAGCTCCTCGGCGTCGCCGCCGTGCTCCAGCACCTGGACGAGGTGGCGCAGGTTGACCAGCGGGTCGCGGCCGCCGGCCTCCTTCTGGGCGTCCTGGTCGAAGCCGTACGACTGGTCCTTGTAGCGCCAGTGGGCGGCGACGCCCTCCTCCGCCACCCGGTCCATGGCCTCTGTGCGGATCTGCATCTCGATGCGCATGCCCTTGGGCCCCACGACCGTGGTGTGGAGCGAGCGGTAGTTGTTGCGCTTGGGCGTGGAGATGAAGTCCTTGAACCGCTCGGGCACGGCCGGCCAGGCGCGGTGGATGACGCCCAGCGCCCGGTAGCAGTCCTCCTCGGTGTCGACGATCACCCGGAAGGCGTAGATGTCGGAGAGCTGGGAGAAGCCGATCGACTTCCTCTGGAGCTTCCGCCAGATCGAATAGGGGTGCTTCTCGCGGCCGAACACGCGGGCCGGGATGCCGCCGGCCTCCAGCTTGTTGGCCACTTCCTGGCTGACCAGGGCCACCGCCCCGCCCTGATCGTGGCGGAGCGCGTCGAGGCGCCGGTAGATGGCGTCGCGGGCCACCGGGTTGAGGTGCTCGAAGGCCAGCTCCTCGAGCTCGGTGCAGATCCGGTGGACGCCGATGGAGCGCGCCAGCGGCGCATAGATGTCGAGGGTCTCGCGGGCGATCCGCTCGCGCTTGGCCGGGCTGCCGATGAAGTGCAGCGTGCGCATGTTGTGCAGCCGGTCGGCCAGCTTCACCAGCAGCACCCGCACGTCGCGGGAGATCGCCAGGATGAACTTGCGGAGGTTCTCGGCCTGGCGCAGGTGCTCGGAGGAGAGCTCCAGCTTGGAGAGCTTGGTGACGCCCTCGACGAGCTCGGCGATCTCCGAGCCGAACAGTTCCTCGATCTCCTTGCGGGTGACCGGGGTGTCCTCGATGACATCGTGCAGCAGAGCCGTGACGATGGTCTCGGTGTCGAGCCGGTAGTCGGTGAGGATGCCCGCCACCTCGATGGGGTGGGCGAAGTAGGGGTCGCCGGACGCCCGCTTCTGGGCCCCATGCATCCGCATGGCGTAGACATAGGCGCGATTGAGCAGCGCCTCGTCGGCGGTGGGGTCGTACGAGCGGACCTTCTCGATCAGCTCGAACTGGCGGAGGAACTTGGGGCGCTTCGCCGCCGCCTGGGCTGCAGGCGGCGGGAGGGCGTCCTTGGACGTTGCGGCGGGCTTGTCCGCCGCAGGGGCAATGAGGGGGTCTGCGCCTTCGGGGCTCAGTACCGCTCCTCCTGGCCGCCGTCGCGGTCGCTCTGCAGGGCGCGAACCAGCTCCAGCTCGCTCATCTGCATGTGGGTCGGGTCGGCCAGCAGGGCGAGGGTCTCGGCCTCTTCCTCGGCTTCCGAACGCTCATCGACGCGCTGCAGGGAGGCGATCACGCTCTCGCGCAGCTCGTCCCCGTCGACCACGTCGTCGGCGATCTCGCGGAGGGCCACGACCGGGTTCTTGTCGTTGTCGCGGTCGACCAGCAGCTGCGAGCCGGCCGAAATGGCCCGGGCGCGATGGGCCGACAGCAGCACGAGGGCGAACCGGTTCGGAACCTTTTCGATGCAGTCTTCGACAGTGACGCGGGCCATGGAGCTCTCTTGCGGGAGGATAGAACCGGCGAAAATAGAGGTTCGGGGCTCATTGTGCAACGCCGCAAAACAAGCCTCAGCGTCGCGCTGCCTTCGCCTGGAAAATGCGGGGCCTTAACTCAGTTGATTTCGGCGAACCCCCACAGGTGAGACCTTACCGCCAGGGAGAGGCGGCCATGCGTACATTCACCTGCCTGGTCACGGACCGGCGTTATTCCATACCCACGCTCACCTTCTATCTGGCGGCGGACGAGAACCGGGCGCGCGAGTTCGCGCGGTGGGACCTAGCGCTGAACCCACAGCATTCCGCGTTCGAGGTCCGCGAAGGCGATCGACTGCTGTTCGTGGAGGAACGACCGCAGGCCGCAGGCTGAGGGAGCTCCACCGTCGCCGGGGATCCTCACGAGCACGGAATCTTCCGGCAGCGGACAAGCGGGGCCAGGTGGTCGGCGCCGCTCTCCACGTTCCGCAGCCAGGCTTTGTCCTCGCTCACCGCCACGACGGTGAAGTGCGGGAAGAGGTTCTGGCCGGTGCGGACCAGATCCCCCACTCCGATTGTCTCGGCCTGCGTTCGATCCAGGTCGAGCCCGAAGACATCCGAAAAGCTGGTCGGCATTCGCCAGACCCCCAAGTTGCACGCTTCGCAGACGCAGATGGGCGCTGATGGACGGTCCGCCACCCGCCACGGGAAACGGACGGCCCGTTTCGGGCCTCCCCTCCTCCAAGGCGTCGTTTAAGCCTGACCGCGCCTGCGAGAGCGACGCCGGCCCCACACCCGCACCACGGCCCCGACCAGCGCCCCCGCCGCCGCCAACGGCCAGGCCACGGCGGCCAGCCGGCCGAAGCCGGCCAGCGCGCCCTGCAGGACACCGGAGGCGTCGGCCGCGCGCCCCCCTTCCAGCCTGCCCACCAGGAACGACGCCGCAGCAGCCAGCAGGAACCAGAAGGCGACGCTGGCCAGGAGACCGAGGCCAAATCCGCTCCGGCCGTGGCGCGCCGTCAGCCAGGCCAGCGCCAGGGCTTCGGCGGTCAGGGCGAGCTGCAGCCAGAGCGGAGCGTCCGAGAGGCTCACGCCGGCTGCCGTGCCCCGCCGAGGCCGATGCCGTCGGCTTTTGCCTTGAGCTCGTCGTCGAAGGCGTCGCCGAAGTCCTCGATGTCGTAGACCGGACGCACCTCGAGGATGAGGCCGTCGCCGCCATCGCACTCGGCCGGCCACTTCTTGGCCCACTCCAGCACCTGCTCGAGGCTTTCGGCCTCGACGAGGGTGTAGCCGGCGATCAGCTCCTTGGTCTCGGCGAAGGGGCCGTCGATCACCAGGGGCTTGCCGCCCTGGAAGTGGACGCGGGCGCCGGTGGAGGTGGGCTTCAGCCCGTTGCCGTCGAGCACCTTCAGGTGCTTCGCCATCTCCTCGTGGTAGGCGATCATGGTGGCGGCCAGCTCCCGGTCGGGCGCCTTGCCGGCCTCGGTGTCGGCGTCGGCCTTGCGGATGATCATGTAGCGCACGGCGGCTCTCCTGCTCGGGCCGCCCCGATGGCGGCCTCCCGCGAAGGACGGCCAAGCCAAGACCGGCCCGACATTTTCGTCAAACCGGCCTGGCGTCGGCGCCGACGATGGCAGCCGCGGCCAGATCCGCCGCCGTGCGGCCGAGCACCGGGTGGCGCCAGCCCGGCAGGATCTCGGCGAGCGGGCCCATGACGAACCGGCGCTCGTGGGCCCGCGGGTGCGGCAGGGTTAGCCCGGGCGTGTCGATCACCTGGCGTCCGTAGGAAACGAGGTCGAGATCCAGGGTGCGCGGCGCGTTACGGACGCTGCGCTCACGCCCCAAGGCGGTTTCGATGCGCAGCAGGGCGTCCAACACGCTCTGCGGGTCTTCGTGCGCCTCGACAATCGCGATTCCGTTGCGATACTCAGGCGCAGAGGGGTCGGGCCAGGCGGCGGATCGCCACCAGCCGGATCTCGCCACGACCGCCAATCCCGCCCGGGGGAACTGCGCCAGAGCCGCTTCGAGCAGCGCCTCGCACGAGGCGAACCGCCCCGCCAGGTTGCCGCCGAGCGCCACCACCACCGCCTCGTCCGGCCGGATCTTCAGGAACTTCGCGTCTATGACCTTCTACCCCACGGACCGGCTGGCGCTCTTCATAGACGGGGCCAACCTCTATTCGGCCGCCAAGGGCCTGGGCTTCGACATCGACTACCGCAAGCTGCTGGAGGAGTTCCGCAAGCGCGGCGTCCTCGTGCGGGCCTACTACTACACCGCACTGGTGGAGCAGGAGGAGTATTCGCCGATCCGCCCGCTGGTCGACTGGCTGGACTACAACGGCTACCGCCTGGTGACGAAATCGGCGCGGGAATACACCGACGCCTCGGGGCGCAAGCGCTGGCGCGGCGACATGGACGTGGAGATCGCCGTCGACATGATGGAGATGGCCGCGCACGCCGACCACCTGGTTCTGTTCTCAGGTGACGGCGATTTCCGCTGCCTGGTGGAGGCGGTGCAGCGCAAGGGCTGCCGGGTGACCGTGGTCTCCACCGTCAAGTCGCAGCCGCCCATGGCCTCCGACGACCTGCGGCGGCAGGCCGACACCTTTGTGGACCTGGCGGATCTCGCCGACATCATCGGCCGGCCCTCGCGCCTGCCGCGCTTCATCCAGGAGAGCCGCGGCGCCGAGCGCGACGCGAGCCGCGACCTCGACCCGGCGACCGATGCCGAAGCTTGAGGCGGACCTGGTCGCGGTCGCCCCCGAGGCGCCCCGCGACTGCCCGCTCTGCCCGAGGCTGGTGGCCTACCGGGCGGCGAACGCGGCGGGCAACCCGGACTGGTTCAACGGTGCGGTGGCCTCGTTCGGCGACGAGGACGCGCGCCTGCTGGTGGCGGGCCTCGCGCCCGGGCGCACGGGCGCGAACCGGACCGGGCGGCCGTTCACCGGCGACCACGCCGGCCGGCTGCTCTACGACACCCTGCTGAAGATGGGCTTCGCCACCGGCTTCTACGACCCGGACGGCGACGACGACCTGAAGCTGGTGGACTGCATGATCAGCAACGCCGTCCGCTGCGCCCCGCCCGGCAACAAGCCGGAGACGGTGGAGGAGGCCAACTGCCGGCCCTTCCTGCAGGCCAGGCTGGCCGCCCTCCCCCGGCTGAAGGTGATTGTCACCCTGGGGGACGTGTCGCGGCGCAACGTGCTGCGGGCGCTGGGCCTCAAGGCGTCCGCCGGGATCGCCGGCCACGGGACCGAGTTCCAGGCCGGACCCTACGTGGTGCTGAACAGCTACCATTGCTCCCGGCTGAACACGAACACCGGCCGGCTGACGCCCGAGATGTTCGAGGCGGTGTTCGCCCGCGCCCAGAAACTGATCGGCGACTGAGCTTCCGGCGCGCTAAGGCAGCTGCCGATGAAGTGCCTGATGATCAACCGCGAGGCCGCCGTGGACCGGCGGCGGAACGTGGAAGCTAGTTTCGCGGCCTGCGCGCCCGCCGGTTGGGACCTCGTGCGCGTGCCGGCGCGGGAAGCGGCGGACGTGGCCGGCGAGGCCGGAGGCCTGAAGCCTGCCGAGCGGGCCTGCTACTTGAGCCATCTGGACGCGCTCGCGGCGGCCGGCGGCGAAGACGCGCTGATCGTCGAGGACGACACCCGCTTCTCGCCGCGCACGTTCGAGACGGCGGCGGGGATGCTGGCGGCGGCGGCCGACTGCGATGTGCTCTTCACCGAGCTGATGCCGACGGACATCCGGCTGCTCGCGGACCTCGCGCGGCAGTGGCCGAAGCTCGCCCGGGAGCGCAACTTCCTGCTGCCCGGCCTGGCCAAGAGCGGCTTCATCGGCGCCAGCGCCTACCTCGTGCGCGGCCAGGCGAACGCGAAGCTGCGCGAAGCCCTGGCGGCCGCCGAGCTGGCGGACACGCCCTACGACCTGGCGCTTGGCCGACTGGCGCGCGAGGGCCGCATCCAGGCGCGGTTCGCCTTCCCCTTCCTGACGGCGCCCAGCGCCGACGCCGACCGCTCGCAGATCCAGTCCGAGCAGGTGGACCTCAGGCAGGCGACGCTGCACGCCTTCCGCCGCCTGATGTTCGTGGACCGCGACCTGGCGGCCTCTGGCCAGGAGATGCAGCGCCTGGGCGCAGCCCACGGGGATGCGGGCGCGAGCCTGATGGGCGCGGTGTTCGCGGCCCTGATCTCGGAGGCCTTCCCCGACGAATATTGACGGCGCGCCGCGGTTTACTCGCCCCTCGCCGCATGACAGGAACCCCGGATGAACGAGAGCGTCCTGGGCCTGCTGCGCGAGGGCGACGCCCACTATGCGGCCGGCCGCTTCGACGCCGCCGCAGCGGCCTACCACCAGGCGTTCGCCGTCGATCCCACCAGCCTGGCGGCCGGCTTCAACGCCGGCAATGCGCTTAAGCAGGCGGGCCGGCCCCGCGAGGCGATCGCAGCCTATGACGCGGTGCTGGCCATCGCCCCCGGCTTCGCCATGGCGCACCACAACCGCGCCACCTGCCTTCTCCAGGTCGGCGACCTCGCGGCGGGGTTCCGCGAATACGAGTGGCGCAAGGTCTCGCCCGGATTCGCCGACGACTCGCGCTACGAGCTGCCGCGCCAGTGGCGGAACGAGAACCCCGCCGGCAAGACGGTCTACATCTACCCCGAGCTGTTCCAGGGCGACCTGATCCAGTTCGGCCGCTACGCGGCGGTCGTGGAGCGGCTGGGAGCCAAGGTGCTGCTGGGCGCCCCCAAGGCGATGCACGCGCTGTTGTCCACCATGAGCCCGACGCTCACCCTGGTGGACAGCGACGGCCCGCCGCCCGACTACGACCTGTGCGTGGCGCTGATGAGCCTGCCCGGCCTGTTCGGCACGACGCTGGAGACGGTCCCCAAGGCCCCGCGCTACCTGCAGGCCCAGGCCGAGCGCGTGGCCCGGTGGCGTCCGCAGATCGGCACGGAGGGCGTGAAGGTGGGCGTCGCCTGGCAGGGCAGCGCCAACGCGGCCCAGCGCTCCTTCCCGCTCGCCGTGGCCGCCGAGCGACTGGCCCGGGTCCCCGGCGTGCGGCTGGTCAGCCTGCAGAAGGTGAACGGGCTGGAACAGCTGGCCGCCCTCCCCGCCGGCCTGGTGCAGGACCTCGGAGCCGAGTTCGACCCGGGGCCTGACCTGTTCGTCGACACCGCCGCGGCGATGATATGTTGCGACCTGGTGGTGAGCGCAGACACCAGCCCGGCCCATGTGGCGGCCGCCCTCAGCCGGCCCACCTGGCTGGCCATCCCGACGCCCGGCGACTGGCGCTGGCTGGACGACCGCGCGGACAGCCCCTGGTACCCGAGCGTGCGCATCTTCCGCCAGCCCGCGCCCGGGGACTGGGCCGGCCTGTTCGACGCCATGGCGCAGGCCCTGGCCAGCGCCGTGGCGACGCGGCAGACCTGATCTCGCGGCGCCATGCTGCCATGACCGTGGCAGCAGGGCTCGGGTAGCCTGCGCCACATGACACCGATCAATGGAAGCTGTCTCTGTGGGGCCGTCCGGTTCGAGATCATCGGCCGTCCGCGCTCGCTGAGCTATTGCCACTGCAGCCGCTGCCGCAAGCAGGCCGGCGTGTTCGCCGCCGTGCTGATGGTGCGACGGGAGGACTTCCGCCTGCTCAGCGGGGCGGACGAGATTCGCCGCTACACGCCCGAGCCGCCCTGGAAGCACGTGCGCGCGTTCTGTGGCCGCTGCGGCTCCCCGCTGGGGGAGCCTTCGGACGAGCACGAGCTGTTCCCGATCGCCGCCTCGTCGCTCGACGACGATCCGGGCGTGCGACCGGTGCTGCACATGAACGTGGAGAGCAAGCCTGCCTGGTATGAGATCACCGACGGGGTGAAGCAGATCGCCGGGACCTACGGGGGCTAGCGTCCCGCCGGATTTGCGGCGTAGCGTCCCCGCCTGCGTTCAAGCGGGAGTTCCTGACGTTGCGTCCGATGAAGTCCGCGGCCCTGGCGGCCGTGATCCTGAGCCTGGCGGCGCCCGCCGCGGCCAAGCCCGATCCGAAGCTGCATGCCGAGGCCCTGGAGATCCTGACGAAGGGCGTCGCCTATCGGACGGTCATCGGCCATCAGGATCAGACGGTGGCCTATGCGACCTACCTGAAGGACGTGCTGGTGAAGGCCGGCTTCAACGCCGCCGACATCCGAGTCACCCCGTCAGACGGGACGGCCTACCTCACCGCCCGGTACCCCGGCCGCGACCGAACCCAAAAGCCGATCGTCGTCCTTGGCCACATGGACGTGGTGGAGGCCAAGCGCGAGGACTGGACCCGCGACCCGTTCGTTCCGGTGGTGGAGAACGGCTACGTCTACGGCCGCGGGGCCGTGGACAACAAGTTCGACGTCTCCATGGCCGTGGCCACCCTGGCCAAGCTGAAGCGCGAGGGCTGGGTCCCCGGCCGGGACATCGTGCTGGCGCTTTCCGGCGACGAAGAGACGTCCATGGCCACGACCCAGAAGCTGGCCGCCGAGCTGAAGGGCGCCGAGCTGGCGCTGAACGCCGACGGTGGCGGCGGCCTGCTGGACGAGGCCGGCAAGCCGGTGGTTTACGGCCTGCAGGCCGGCGAAAAGACCTATGCCGACTTCACCCTGACGGTCACCGATCCGGGCGGGCACTCGAGCCGCCCGGGCAAGACCAACGCCATCAACACCCTGGCCACCGCTCTGGGGAAGATCGGGGCCTACCAGTTCCCGGTCATGCGCTCGGAGCTGACCGACGCCTACTTCAGGGCGAGCGCGCCGCGCACCGAGGGCCCGGTGGGCGAGGCGATGAAGCGCTATGTGGCGAACCCCAACGACCAGGCGGCGGTCGCCGTCCTGGCGGCCGATCCCGAGTATGTGGGCCAGCTGCGCACCACCTGCGTGTCCACCATGGTCAGCGGCGGCCATGCGCCGAACGCCCTGCCCCAGCGGGCCACCGCCAACATCAACTGCCGGATCTTCCCCGGTACGCCCTCCGAGCAGGTGCGCCAGGAGCTGGCGCGGGTGATGGGCGATCCTTCGGTGAAGATCGAGCGGGTGCTGGGCGACGGGGCTATCGACAGCCCGGCCTCGCCGCTGCGGCCGGACGTCATGGCCGCGGTGAAGGCGGCGGTGAACGCCCGCTACCCTGGGCTGGCCATCGTGCCGTCGATGTCTGCGGGGGCGACCGACTCGATGCACTTCCGGGCGCAGGGGGTGCCGAGCTACGGCGTGGCGGGCCTGTTCATGAAGTCGTCCGACGACTTCTCTCACGGTTTGAACGAGCGGGCGCCAGTGGCGGCGATCGACGGGTCGCTGGCCCACTGGGAGAGCCTGCTGAAGACCCTGGCCAAGTAGCCGGTCGCGGAGAACGGACGTCACGTCTCAGCGAAGCTGGACCGCGCCTGGCCCCGCGGTATCTCTGGGCCATGACGTCCCGCCACCCGCTCGACCGTCCGATCTGGACCGCTCTATCCGGGCGCCAGGCGCCCTTCGCCCTGGGCGCTGGGCCGGCCCGGCGCATCGCCACCGATGTTGGCGTGTTCATCGCCGCCGAGGACGACGGTCCGGACAGCCTGGCCGCCATGGCCGAGCTGGTGCGGACGCATGGCGAGTCCTGGCGGCTGGAGGTGGGGGCGGCGGCCGTGCCCGGGACGGCGGTGGTGGCCGAGGCGGTCTGCGTCCAGATGATCGCCGACGCCCTCACTCCTGCCCCGCCGCCGGCCTTCGCCTTCGAGCCGCTGACGGAGGCCGACGCGCCCGCCATGCTGGCCCTGGCGACCCTCACCAAGCCGGGGCCGTTCGCGGCGCGCACCCACCAGCTCGGCGACTTCGTCGGCGTGAAGCGCAACGGGGAGCTGATCGCCATGGCCGGGGAGCGGCTGCGCCCGGACGGCTACACCGAGGTCAGCGGGGTCTGCACCCACCCCGAGCATCGCGGCCAAGGCTATGCGGCCGGGCTGATGCGCCATGTGGCGGGCAAGATCCTGGATCGCGGAGAGACGCCGTTCCTCCACGCCTACGCCACGAACACCGGCGCCATCGGCCTCTATGAGACCCTGGGCTTCCGAGTGCGCACGCAGGTGACGATGACAGCGCTCAGGCCGGCCTAGTCACGCCTTGCACCACCCTTCCACCAGGGCGATGGCGCCCGGCTGGCCCGTGGCCCGGACGGCGGGCCGCGCCGCCTCGCATCTGCCGGCCCGGACCAGGGCCTCGATGCGGCGGAACTCGTCGTGGAAGGCGCGCCACTGCACGCGCACCCGGTCCGCGCAGCCGGCCTCGTCCGGCGGGCAGAAGATCATCGGCACAAGGAAATGGTCGCCGGCCTCCACGGGCCTGTCGCTGGCCCAGGGCGGCCGGTAGATGAACTCGCGCGCCACCACGCCGGTGCGCGCTCTCAGGGCGCCGGCCCCGAAGCCCCAGCCCTGAGGCGCCTCGCCCAGGACCATGCAGGCCTCGGCCGTCGCGCCCTGCCCGGCGCGGCAGGCGAGCAGCACCCAGCCGGAGACCCGCTGACGGATCGCCGCGTCGGGCATCAGCTCCTGCCCGGCGGGGGTGGTCGCCGGTCCCATCCAGCTGGCGCCGGACACCGTCTCAGGCGTGGTCGTGCAGGCGGCGAGCAGAATGCTCGCGGCGGCGACGGCGGTGAACGCGCGGACGATCAAGAGCGGCCTCCCAGGGGCGTCAACCGTCCAACGCTCAAGCTTGGGCCGGGTTCGGCTCAAGGGGTCCAGTAGTGGTAGGACCAGGCGCGCTCGAAGCCGGCCTTGCGGTAGAGGCTTCGGGCGGGATTTAGCTCTTCCACCTGCAGGAAGGCCCGGCGGACCCCGCGCTCCGCCGCAAGGCGTCCGAAGGCCGCCAGGATGCGGCCTGCGTAGCCGAGCCCGCGCTCGGTGGCGGCGGTGCGCATGCCGTGGATCCCCATCCAGCCGTGACCGAAGCTGGCGACCCCGACCGCCACCGGCCGCCCCGCCTCGCGCACCACGCCGAACGCCGCGCCGGGCGAGCGGCTGAGCACCTTCACCCGGTGGGCGCCGTCCACCGGATCGAAGCCTGGGCCGAGGAACACCTCGCCCCAGGCGGCGTCGGGTCGATCGAGGATCTCGGCCGCCCCGTCGGCGAATGCGGCGAGCCGGGCGGTGTCGCCGACCTTCACCAGGGTGGGCTTGCCCGGGGCAAGGCCGCGAGCCGCCAGGCGGGCGCGCAGCGGCGACAGGGCCTGGGTGTCAGGGATGCGGAAGCCGGGCGGCAGGCCACGGCTCTCGTAGGCGGCAAGGATCTCCGGAACGGCCTCATCGCTGACGTCGTGGGAGAGCGGCACGGCGCACTTGGCCCGCCCGATCGTCCCGTTGTCGAAGGAGGCCAGCCAACCGCGGATCTCGAGCACCTCGGGCGGGGCGACCGCCGCCACCGTGGCGCGCTCCAGGCTCTCAACGAGGCCGGCGTCCAACTCAGCCCTTCTCCCGCATCAGGCGGGCCTTGTCCCGCTGCCAGTCGCGTTCGGCCACCGTCTCGCGCTTGTCGTGCGCCTTCTTGCCCTTGGCCAGCGCCAGCTCCAGCTTCGCCAGGCCCTTGTCGTTCCAGTAGAGCCGGGTCGGGATGATCGTGCGCCCTTCCCGGTTCACCGCCCCGATCAGCTTGTCCAGCTCGCGCCGGTGCAGCAGCAGCTTCCGCGGCCGCCGGGGCTCGTGGTTGAAGTGCGGCCCGGCCTGGGCGTACTTCGGGATGTCGGCGTTGATCAGCACGACCTCGTCGCCCTCCACCGCCGCATAGCTCTCGGCGATGTTGGCCTTGCCGTTGCGCAGCGACTTAACTTCCGAGCCGACCAGGGTGATGCCGGCCTCAAAGGTGTCTTCCAGGAAATAGTCGAACCGGGCGCGGCGGTTCTCGGCGATGAGTTTCTGGGCCATGACGGGATAACGCTCAGATCACGCCAGCGGCGCGCATCGCCTCCAGCACCTCGCGGCGAGCGGGCTCGGAGGCCGGCACGATGGGGAGGCGCACGTCCTCGGCGCAGAGGCCCAGGTGGGCCAAGGCGTACTTGGTGGGCGACGGCGAAGCGTCGGCGAAGAGCGCCTTGTGCAGGCGCACCAGCCGGTCCTGGTGCTGCAGGGCGCCGGCCCAGTCGCCTGACATCGCGGCCTCGTAGAGGGCGGCGGTCTGCTCCGGAGCGACGTTGGCGGTGACCGAGATGCAGCCGTGGCCGCCATGCGCCATGTAGCCGAGGCCGGACCCGTCGTCGCCCGACAGCATCACCCAGTCCTCGCCGCACTCCACGCGCTGCAGGCTGGCGCGGGTGAGGTCGGAGGTGGCGTCCTTGATGCCGACGATGTTCGGCAGCTTGGCCAGCCGAGCGAGAACCTCGTTGGAGATGTCGACGCCGGTGCGGCCGGGCACGTTGTAGACCAGCACCGGCAGCTGCACGGCCTCGGCGATGGCGGCGTAATGGGCGTAGAGGCCCTCCTGGCTCGGCCGGTTGTAGTAGGGCGTCACCACCAGGGCCGCGTCGGCGCCGATGGTCTTGGCGTGGCGGACGAGTTCGATGGCCTCGTCCGTGGAGTTGGAGCCGGCGCCGGCCACCACCGGCACGCGCCCCCTCGCCGTCTGGACGCAGAGCTCGACGACCCGACGATGCTCCTCGTGGCTGAGTGTCGCGGTTTCACCGGTCGTGCCCACGGGTACAAGGCCGTGGACTCCCCCTGCGATCTGCCGCTCGACGAGCGCCACGAAGGCGTCCTCGTCCACCCGGCCGTCGCGGAAGGGGGTCACAAGCGCCGGAAGGACGCCCCTGAACAAAGGGTCGGTCATGGTCTGCAAAATGCCGTGAATAGTGCGCTTGTTAAGCGACGTTCAGAATTTGCCGGACAATATCGGGTTGCGGGTGACGCCCGCAATGACGATGTCCGCGTCCAGTCGGGGGGCGAGAGTTGCACGCCAAGGTTCGTAAAGCGTTGCTCCTGTCGAGCGTGGTCCTGCTGGCCGGCACGTTGGCCCGGGCGCAAAGCACGGATCCCGTTGGGGATTTGCTGCTGCAGCAGGCGCCCGCCGAGGCCCCCGCGCCGGTCACCCAGCACCAGACGGTGCGCCGCCCGCTGTCCGACGCCGACGCCGCGAATTTCCGGCGCGCGGTCGATTCGGCCCGCCGCGCCGACGTGACCGGCGCGCGTACCGCCATGGCCGCCATCCAGAACGGGGTGGCGAAGAAGGCGGCCCTGTGGGCGCTGGTGGACGCCAACGCCACATCGGTCAGCTTCTTCGAGGCCGACAACGCGCGGCGCGAGCTGGCCGGCTGGCCGCGCGAGACCCGCCGCCTGCAGGCTGCCGAGCGGCTGATCGAGACCTCGGGCAAGTCGACCCACCAGGTGGTCGAGTGGTTCGGCGGCCGCGAGCCCACGACCGCCGAGGGCGCCATGGCGCTGGCCTCGGCCTGGCGCGTGCAGGGCAAGACGGCCGAGGCCCAGGCGCTGATCCGGCGCTGGTGGCGTGACAAGAGCTTCGAGGCGGACGCCCAGCGCAGCATGCTGGCTCGCTTCGGCGACCTGCTGACCATCGACGACCACGTGCGCCGGGCCGACATCCTGCTGTACGGGCCGCAAGGCCCCGCCACCCGCGAGATCGTCGCCCTGCTGCCGGCGGACCAGCAGCAGGCCGCCATGGCGCGCATCGCCCTCCGCTCGGGCGCCGGCAACGCCACGGACCTGGTCAACGCCCTGCCGCCGCACCTGGCGACCAGCCCCGGCGTGGCGGTCGAGCGGGCGAGCTTCCTGCGCCGCGGCGGACTGGACACCCTGGCCGCCCAGCACCTCGTCAACTTCCCACGCGAGGTCGTCACTGACGAGCAGGCGGACAAGGTCTGGGACGAGCGGCGCCGGCTGGTGCTGACCGCCCTGCGCAACGGCGACGCCAACGCCGCCTATGCGGCTGTCGCCAACAGCGGCCTGACCAGCGGCAGCGACGCCACCGATGCGGAGTTCTACGCCGGCTGGATCGCGCTATCGAAGCTGAAGGACCCGGATCGGGCCGCCAGGCACTTCGCCGCCATCGAGCGGATCGGCGCCTCGCCGATCACCCGCGGTCGGGCCTTCTACTGGCTGGGCCGGGCGGCCGAGGCCAAGGGCGACCACGCCGCCGCCCAGGAGCACTACGCCCAGGGCGCGCAGTACTACACCACCTTCTATGGCCAGCTGGCCGGCGAGAAGCTTGGCCAGCAACTGGTGCTGCCGAAGGATCCCACCCTGACCTCGGCTCATCGCGCCCGGTTCGAGGGTCGCGACACGGTCCAGGCCATGCGGCTGTTCTATGACCAGGGCTATCGCGACCTGTTCCGCACCTTCGCGCTGTCCCTGGACGACACCCTGCCGACCCTGGAGGACCAGGCGCTGCTGGTGGACCTGGTGCGCGGCTATGGCGACCAGGACACCTCGATGAAGGTGGTCCGCGGCGCCGCGCAGCGCGGCATGATCCTCGCCGACCGCGGCTATCCCTTCCGGACCCCGCCCCAGGTGGCCAATGCGCCCGAGCCGGCGCTGGTGTTGGGGATCACCCGCCAGGAGAGCGGCTTCGACCCGCTGGTCCGCTCCGGCGTCGGCGCGCGCGGCATGATGCAGCTGATGCCGGCCACGGCGCAGATCGTCGCCCGGCGGATGGGCGTCTCCTACTCGCCCGGCATGCTGGACGAGCCGGAGTACAACATGCGCCTCGGCTCGAGCTTCCTCGGCCAGCTGATCGGCCAGTTCTCGGGCTCGTACATCATGGCGACCGCCGGCTACAACGCAGGCCCCGGACGGCCCACGCAGTGGACCGCCTTCTGCGGGGACCCGCGGGGCGGCACGGGCGACCCGTTGGACTTCATCGAGTGCATCCCGTTCTCCGAGACCCGCAACTACGTGATGCGGGTGCTGGAAGGCATGCAGGTCTACCGGGCCAAGCTGCACGGCGGCGCCGTGCCGATCACGCTGTCGAATGACCTACGCCGCGGCGGCTACGGCTATCCCGCGCCGGCCAGCACGGTGGTGACCAGCGCCCGCTAGGACGGCTGTCCGCGGGTCCGCCACCAGGCCACGACGAAGAGCGCCGCCAGCAGGAGGTCGGGGCTGGCCAGCAGGGCGACTTGCGGGTCGAGCCGCCCGGAGAAGGTCAGCCAGGCGCTCAGGCCGACGAACATCGTCTTGCCGAGCGCGCCCAGCAGCATGATCGGGCGATAGGGCGCCGGGTTTCGACCGATCACCAGGTAGACGAGCTGCCAGGCGAAGGTGACGGCGAGGAAGCCGTAGTAGTGCTCGGGGTTGCTGAGCGGCGCGCCGCTCAGCGCCGCCATGCGCCCCTCCAGGAAGAACAGCGGCGTGATCATCAGCAGGCCAAACAGGCCCGCCCCGGTGAACACCCAGCGCGCAAATCTCATTTCGCCGCCCTCCCCGCCGCCAGAACCGGCCCGTAAGGCGACGCTTCCAAGCGCCCGTCGAGATCAAAGGCGCGGGCGAGCACGTCGGCGCTCAGCGCCTGCGCCGGGGGAGCGTCAGCGACCACCCGGCCCTCGTGCAGCACCACAAGACGATCACAGGCCCGGGCGGCGAGGCCGAGGTCGTGCAGGGTAAGGACCACGGCGGCCCCGCGCGCCGACTCTTCGCGAAACAGCTCGAGCGCCAGCAGCTGGGCGTCGGGATCGAGGCCGGCCGCCGGCTCGTCGGCCACCAGCAGCGGCGCGCCGGCCACCAGGAGCCGGGCCAGCAGCGCCCGGGCCCGCTCGCCGCCGGACATCTCCAACACCCCGCGGGTCTCCAGGCCCTGCAGGCCGACCCGGCCGAGCGCCGCGTAGGCCAGGTCGCGGGCGGCCTTCGGGGGCCGCTGGTAAGCGCCGAGGCTCGCCACCCGCCAGGCGGGCAGGTTCCAGCCGACCCGGCGGTCCTGCGGGAGGTAGGCGGCGCGCGCGGCGCGCTTCATCTCCGAGAGGCTCCCCACAGGGTCACCGCCGAGCTCCGCGACTCCGCTATGAAGGCGAGCCAGTCCCAGGGCCGCCCGCAGCAGAGTGGTCTTGCCGGCGCCGTTCCCGCCCACGACGCCGACCAGCTCTCCCGGCGCCACGGCAAGGCCCACGCCGTCAAGGACGGTGCGAGCGCCGCGGCGAACCACGGCGTCCTGGAGGCGCAGTGCGGGCGTCATCCGCGCCAGCTCCGGGCGGCGCGCCAGGCGATCAGGGCGAACAGCGGGCCGCCGAACAGGGCGGTCACCACGCCCAGCTTCAGCTCGAGGTCCGTGGGGATCAGCCGGGCGGCGAGGTCGGCGGCCACCAGCAGGGCCGCGCCGGCCAGGGCCGAGGGCGCCAGCACTCGCCCGGGATCCGAGCCCGCGCCGGCGCGGACCAGGTGCGGAGCGGCCAGGCCCACGAAGCCGACGATCCCGGCGACGGCGACGGCCGCGCCGGTGAGGAGCGAGGCGCCGGCGACCGCCGCGGTCCGCAGCCGCTGCATGGGCAGGCCGGACAGCGCGGCGGTCTCCTCGCCCAGGGTCAGCATCACCAGCCCGCGGGCTGCGTAGAGGCAGAGGCCGGCGCCGACCGCCATGGGGACCAGCGCGCGGCCGATGTCTTCCCAGTCGCGGTTCTGCACCGAGCCGAGCAGCCAGGCGAACACCTCGGCCAGGGTGACCGGCGACGGAGCCAGGTTGAAGACCAGCGAGGTCAAGGCCCCGCAGAAGGCCGACAGCGCCACGCCGAACAGGATCAGGGTCTCGGGCTCGCGGAAGCGCGCGGCCACGGCGGTGAGCAGCAGGCCGACCAGCAGGGCGGCGGCCAGGGCGGCGAGCTCCACCCCGCCGGGCACGGCGGCGAGCCCGAGGGCGATGGCGAGGGCCGCGCCCAGGCCGGCCCCGCCGGCCACCCCCAGCACGCCGGGGTCGGCCAGGGGGTTGCGCAGCAGGCCCTGCAGCACGGCGCCCGACAGGCCGAGCGCGGCGCCGACCACCGCGGCGCAGACGGTGCGCGGCAGGCGGATGGCGAACAGCACCTCGTGCGGTCCCGAGGCGGGGTCGGAGAGCGCCTCGGCGAACTGGGCGGCGGTGAGCTGGGTCTCCCCAAGCAGCAGCCCGGCGGCCATGAGCGCCAGCAGGCCGGCGACGAGCCCGAGGTTGAGCGCCATCGGCCTCATCGGGGCGCGCTCCGGACCAGCAGTTCGACAGCTTCCGCCGCACCCCAGTCGGGGCAGCCGAGCATGGACCCGGGCAGGCTGGCGACGGCGCGCTCGGCCGCGACCCGCTTCAGCACGCGATGGCGGCCCGGTCCCCAGGCGTCGCCGGAGGCCTGCACGCTGTCGAAGAAGCCGAGCACCACCGCGTTCGGCGGCGCGAGCGTCAGGCGTTCCAGCGACACGGTCTGGTAGCCGGCGCGGGTCTCCGCGTTGCGCAGGCCGGTCGCCGTGAGAATGGCGTGAACCAGGGTGCCCGGCCCGGCGGTGACGCCGCTGGGCGTGAGATAGAGCGCGCTGCGGCCGCTCCAGGCGCCTGCGGCGCGGGAAAGCCGGGCGTCCATCTGGCGCACGAGGGCCTCGCCGCGCGCCGGCTGGCCGAGCGCAGCGGCGACCGCACGGACATTGCGGCGCACGCCGGCGAAATCGCTCGCCTCGCCGATGGTGACCACGCGGACGCCGCGCCTCTCCAGGGCCGCCAGCAGGCGGGGGTCCCCGCCCCAGTAGCGGACCACCACGTCGGGGCGGAGGGAGAGCACGGTCTCCAGGTCCGCCCGCCGCCGCGGCAGGCCCGCGGCGTAGCGGCGCAGGCGCGAGTCGCGGTCGTCGGCGCGGGTGGAGAGGCCGACGATGGCCTCGCGCGGGCTCAGACCCAGCACGTACTGGTCAGCGCACTGGTCGAAGGCCAGCACGCGTGGGGCCGCGCGGGCGGCCGGCGCGGCGCAGAGCGCCAGCGCCACGGCGGCCAGGATCAGTCGACCACGAGGCCGTTCAGCAGCCCGTCGAGGGTCACCTGGATCAGCTCGCCCGCCTCGCACCAGCCGAACCGCGGCCGCGACGCCAGCAGGGCCACGACGCCATGGCACGACATCCACAGCGCCTGGGCGGCCGAGTCGGCCGTGCCCGTGCGCAGCCGCCCGGAGGCGGCGATCTCGCGGACCACCTTGGCGAAGCTCTGGTAGCATTGGGTGGATAGGTCGACCGTGTCCTCGGGCCAGGTCCCCGCCGATACCGGACGCGGCGCCGAATAGACAAGCTGATAGGCGTTGGGATGCTCCAGGCCCCAGCGCATGTAGCCCTCGAGCATCATCTTCACCCGGACCACCGGGTCGAGCGGCTTGGCGGCGATCTCGTTGTTGCGCTCGAGCAGCTGGCGCAGCGTGCGCTCGCAGATCTCCAGCAGGATGCAGCCCTTGTCGGGGAAGTGCATGTAGAGGGCGGTCGAGGAGACGCCGACCTCGTCGGCGATCCGGCGGATGGTCGCGCCCTCGTAGCCCTCGGCGATGAAGATGCGTTCGGCGGCCTCGAGGATCTCGGCGCGCCGCAGATGGCCGTCGCCCTTGGCCTTGCGCGCCGAACGGCGCGCGGTCGTGGCAGCAGACAAAGCGTTTCCCCCAGTACTCTTGTTACGCGTAGCGGACCCCAAATCACTGGCCGTGACAAGTGCGCGAACGCCTTGAGCTTGCTCAGGGAATGCGGCGGACTGGACGCGGACGGCGCATTCCGCGTAAGGCCGCGGCCCATGAGCGCACGCGATCCCGTCGTGGCCGACGCGCCCGGTGTCATGCGCACGCGGGGCTGGGCCGATTACGCCCTGGTGGACTCAGGCGGCGGCCGGAAGCTTGAACGCTACGGCCCCTACACCGTGGTGCGGCCCGAGCCGCAGTGCCTCTGGAGCCCCCGCCTGCCCGCCGCCGCCTGGGATGCGGCCGACGCCGTGTTCGACCCGACCCACGACGACGAGGACGCCGGCCGCTGGCGGTTCCGCGGCAAGCCCGCGGAGACCTGGCCGCTGGCTTACGGGGACGTGCGGTTCAAGGGCCGCTTCACCGCCTTCCGCCACCTGGCCTTCTTTCCCGAGCAGGCCGCCAACTGGGCGTGGCTCGACGCCCGCGTGCGGCAGGCGGGCCAGCCCAAGGTGCTGAACCTGTTCGGCTACACCGGCGTGGCGAGCCTGGTGATGGCCGCGGCGGGCGCGCATGTGACGCACGTGGACGCGTCGAAGAAGGCGGTGGCCCTGGCGCGCGAGAACGCCGAGCTATCGGGCCTGGCCGACCGGCCGATCCGCTGGATCACCGAGGATGCCCGCAAGTACGTGGCCCGCGAGGTGCGCCGCGGCTCCAGGTACGACGGGATCATCCTCGATCCGCCCAAGTACGGCCGCGGCCCCACCGGCGAGGTCTGGCGGCTGTTCGAGGACCTGCCCGAGCTGGCCGGCCTCTGCGCCGAACTCCTCTCGGACAACGCCCAGTTCCTGATTCTCAACGCCTATGCGGAGCGGATCAGCGGGGCGGCCCTGGCCGGCCTGCTCGCCCACACGCTGAAAGGCCGCGGCGGGTCGATCGAATGGGGCGAGCTGGCCCTCGAGCAGGACGGCGGCGAGCGCGCCATCGGCATGAGCTTCTACGCCCGTTGGGCCTCGGGAACGGCGGCGTCGTGAGCGCGCGGACAATCAGCTCCCTGCAGAACCCGACGGTGAAGGCCGTCCGCGCCCTGCACATGCGCAAGGCCCGCGACGAGACCGGGCTGTTTGTCGCCGAGGGGCTGAAGAACGTCATCGAGGGGATCGACACCGGCCACGCCCCGAAGATCCTCATGCACGGGCCGGACGCCGCCGCTCACCCGATGATGAAGAAGGCGGTGCAGGCCACCCTGGCCGCGCGCGGCGAGGTCATCGAGGTGACCCAGGACATCCTGGCCAAAGTCTCCCGGCGCGAGAACCCGCAGGCGGTGGTCGGCGTCTTCCCGCAGGTGTTCCACCCGCTGGAGACGGTGCGGCCCGGGCCGGCGCAATGCGTGGTGGCCCTGCACCGGGTGCGCGACCCTGGCAACCTGGGGACGATCGTGCGCACGGCGGACGCCGCCGGTTGCGGAGCGGTGATCCTGGTGGGCGAGTGCTGCGACCCGTACTCCGTCGAAGCCGTGCGCGCGACCATGGGCTCGATCTTCGCCGTGCCGCTCGCCCGCGTCAGCGAGGCCGAGTTCGCCGCCTGGCGGCCGGGCTGGCCTGGGTCCGTGGTCGGCACCCTGCTCACGGCGACCGCCACTCACGCCGAGGCGCAATACCGGAAGCCGGCGCTGATCCTCATGGGCAACGAGCAGCAGGGGCTGACGCCCGAGATGGCCGCCCTGCCCGACCTGAACGTGAAGATCCCCATGCGCGGCCGCGCCGACAGCCTGAACCTGTCGGTGGCCACCGGCGTGATGATCTACGCGGCCACGGCCTGAGGCCGGGCACCGGCGCCGCCCTCGAAGGTTAAGCTCAAGGCGGGCGAGCGCCAGGGACGGGAAGGACAAGCCGGATGGGACGGACGGAGCTTGCAGCGCTGGCGGTCGTGACGGCGCTGGCGGCGGGACTGGCCGGATGCGGCGAGCAGGCTGCCGAGGCGGAGGCCCCGCCCCCGCTCCCCACCGGCCGGGTTCAACTGCTCGCCTCCGGGGTCAGCGAAAGCCGCTTCCTCGCGCTGGACGACCTGAAGACCGGAGACGGCGCGGCACAGGCCACGGTGCTGCTGATCGGCTCCACGGCCACCGGCCTCGACGGGAAGTCGGCCATGGTCCTGAAGCGCGAGACCATCGACTGCGCCGCGGGTCGCACCACCGCCGAGACCGCCGCCTACTACGACGCGGCCGGCAAGCTGCTACGTCAGGAGACCATCAACACCGGACGCATGGGCAGGCCGATGGAGCCTTCCGAGGTCGAGGCCGGCGCCGCTTGCGGCAAGGCCTCGCAAGGCCGCGTCTTCGCCGGCTGGCAGGTCGCCCAGCGCGAGGTGCAGAGCCCGCCCGACGCCGTGAAGGCCTCCACCGCCACGGGAGACTTCCACACCCAGGCCTGGCTCTGCGCCGCCACCCTGCGGGGCCGGTTGAACCCGGCCCAGCCGGAGGCCTGCGACCGCGCCGTGGCGCTGAACGGCGACGACCTGGCGGTCCGCCTCGACCACGGTTTCATGAGCCTGGTCAGCAACCGCCTGGATGAGGCCAGAACCGACTTTGACGCGGCGATCGCCAAGGATCCTCGCAACGCCGCCGCCTTCTTCGGCCGCAGCCTGATCCCGGCGATCCGCGGCAATCCCGCCGCCGGGCGGCCCGATCGGGACAAGGCGCTGTCGATCGACCCGAAGGTCTCCCAATGGGTGGAAGCCACGTACAAGGTCCAGGTGGCCGACGGCTACCGCTGACGCGCGCGGCGGCTCGGGATCGTCTCCATCGCCGGGACGCATCGACGAACAGCCGGCGGGCGATGTCACACCGGGCAGGCGCGGCCCGTCCTGGAGGTGTCTAGAACGCCGGAGCCGCCCCATGCACACCCGCCTCAATCCCCACGCCGTCGCCCCCAAGGCCATGGAGCCGATGCTCGCGCTGGAGGCCTACATCCACGGCTCGGGCCTGGCGCATTCGCTGATCGAGCTGGTGAAGACGCGCGCCTCGCAGATCAACGGCTGCGCCTACTGCCTGCACATGCACACCCACGACGCCCGTGAAGCTGGCGAGAGCGAGGCGCGGCTCTACCTGCTGAGCGCCTGGCGGGAGTCGCGGCTCTACACCGACAAGGAGCGCGCGGCGCTGGCCTGGACCGAAGCGTTGACGCGGATCGCCGAAACCGCGGCCCCGGACGCCGACTACGAGCCGCTGAAGGCGCACTTCAGCGAGGAAGAGATCGTCGCGCTGACCCTGCTCATCACCACGATCAACGCCTGGAACCGGATCGCCATCGGCTTCCGCAGCCAGCACCCGCGCGACAGGGCGCCTCGGACGGCCGAGGCCGCCTAGGTCCCGCGCGGCTTCGCCCGCGTCGTCGGATCAGCGGCGGCGGGGTCCTCCGGCCAGACGTGCCTGGGATAACGGCCGCGCATGTCGCTGCGGACGTCCTTCCAGGAGCCCCTCCAGAAGCCCGGCAGGTCCTTGGTCGTCTGGATGGGCCGGTGCGCGGGCGAGAGCAGGCTGAGCGTCAGGGCGACGCCGCCGACAGTCGGATGCTCGGCCAGGCCGTAGACCTCCTGCACCCGGACCTCGACCTTGGGGCCGCCCTCGGCGCCGTAGTCGATGGCGAAGCTGTTGCCGGTCGGCGCTGTCCAGCGGGCGGGCGCCTCAGCCTCGAGGCGACGCTGCAGGTCCCACGGGATCAGGGTGCGGAGCGCGCCGTCGAGCACGTCCGGCTTCAGGTCCGAGAGCCGGCGGACGCCGGCGAGCAGCGGGACAAGCCATTCGTCGAGCCGGGCCGCCAGCGCCTCGTCCGAAAGGTCAGGCCAGGCGTCGTCGCGGGCGCGGAGGAAGGCCGCGCGCTCGCGCAGCGAGGCGGCCGCCGCGCCCCAGGGCAGGATCTTCGGGCCCTCGGCGCGGACCCGGTCGGCCAGGGCGCCGGCGATCAGGACCGGATCGGGGTTGTCGTCCACCTGCTCGCGAACCACGAGGCGGCCGAGCCGGGTCAGGCGCTTGGCGCGCAGGCGGCCGCCGCCGCTCTCCTCCAGCCGGTCTTCGGTCACCAGCTGGCCCTCAAAGGCCGCCAGCAGCTCGGGCTCGTCCAGCGGGGCGGCGAGCAGGATGCGGTCCCGGCGCTCGCCGCCGCCCAGCTCGGCCACCGCCAGCCAGGTCTCGCGGGCCAGCGCGTCGGTCGGCTCCAGGAAGGCGCCGCGGCCGCTGGCCAACTGGAATTCGCCCTGAGGCCCGCGCTGTCTGGCGATCCGCTCGGGATAGGCGAAGCCGAGCAGCAGGCCGTCGGACAGGGGCTCTCCCCCGCCCGGCTTGCCGGCCAGGCCGGCCCAGCGGTCGGCCAGCGCCCGGGCGTCGCGGGCCCGAGGCGAGCGGTCGCGCTCGAAGGACTCCAGCCGGTGGCGGAGATCGGCGTCCCGGCCGCCCAGACCGCGCTCGGTGATCAGGGCCGCGATCCGGGCGGCGCGGCCCGCCTGGCCGGTTTCGGCCGCCCTGAGCACCATGTGCGCCAGGCGCGGCGGCAGCGGCACGTGGGACAGCGCCTCGCCGTGCGGGGTGAGCACGCCGTCCGGCGTCAGCGCCTCCAGCCGCGTCAGCAGGCTGCGGGCTTCGTTGAACGCCGCCGCCGGCGGCGGGTCGAGGAAGGCCAGCCCGGCCGCGTCCTTCGCGCCCCAGCGGGCCAGGTCGAGGGCGAGGCCTGAGAGGTCGGCGTCAAGGATCTCCGGATCCGCGTAGGCCGGCAGCGCCCGGGTCTCGGCCTCGTCCCAGAGCCGATAGCAGACGCCCGGCTCCGTTCGGCCGGCGCGGCCGCGGCGCTGGTCCGCGGCCGCGCGGCTGACGCGCACGGTGGCCAGGCGGGTCAGGCCGCTGGAGGGGTCGAACCGCGGCACGCGGGCGAGGCCGCCGTCGATCACCACCCGCACGCCTTCGATCGTCAGGCTGGTCTCGGCGATGGAGGTGGCGAGCACCACTTTTCGCTTTCCGGCGGGCGACGGACTGATCGCCCTGTCCTGGTCCCGAGGATCGAGGGCGCCGAACAACGGGGCGATCTCCACCTCCGGGCGGCGTATGCGTTCAGCCAGCCGCTCGGCCGTGCGCAGGATCTCGCCCTGCCCCGGCAGGAAGACCAGCAGCGAACCCGTCTCCTCGGCCAGCGCCTTCTCCACCGCACGCACGACACGGTCCTCGAGGCGCAGGCGCTCGTCGCGGCCGAGGTAGCGGGTCTCGACGGGAAAGGCGCGGCCCTGGCTCTCCACCACCGGGGCGTCGCCCAGCAGCCGGGCGACCGCGGCGCCGTCGAGGGTCGCCGACATCACCAGCAGGCGCAGGTCGTCGCGCAGGACGCCCTGGGTGTCACGGGCCAGCGCCAGGCCCAGGTCGGCGTCGAGGCTGCGTTCGTGGAACTCGTCGAAGATGACCGCGCTGACGCCCGGCAGCTCCGGGTCGGCCAGCAGCATGCGGGTGAAGACGCCTTCGGTGACCACCTCGATGCGGGTGGCCGCCGAGACCTTCGACTGCATCCGCATCCGGAAGCCGACGGTCTGGCCCACCGGTTCGCCCAGGGTGCGGGCCATGCGCTCGGCGGCGGCCCGGGCGGCGAGCCGGCGCGGCTCCAGCACGATGATCTTGCCGCCCGCCGCCCAGGTTTCCCCCAGCAGCTCGAGCGGAACCACCGTGGTCTTGCCCGCGCCGGGCGGGGCGACGAGCACCGCTGCCGTGCGCGTACGCAGTGTCGACTTCAGTTCAGGCAGGATCTGGTGGACGGGGAGCATATTCTGCCCGCCATAGCCGGGGTTCGGGGACAGGTCACGCGCGAGGCGTTGCCTAGAGGGACGGCGCTCTCTAACGTCCGCGCCAACAGTCAACCGGCCCGTGTCCTAGCTCCGGGCCCAGGGGGAACGACCACATGAGCGTAGACACCGCACCAAGCGGGAACAGGCTCTTCATCCGGAAATCGATCGAACAGGTTCAGCGCGAATCTCACACCAGCGGCCTGAAGCGGACGCTCGGCGCCTGGAACCTGGTGCTGCTGGGCATCGGCTGCATCATCGGCGCGGGGATCTATGTGATGACCGGTAACGCGGCGGCGAACTTCGCCGGCCCGGCCGTGATCCTGTCCTTCGTCGTCGCGTTCTTCGCCTGCGTGTTCGCCGGCCTCTGCTATGCGGAGCTCGCCTCCACCATGCCGGTGGCGGGCTCGGCCTACACCTACTCCTACACCACGCTCGGCGAGGTCATCGCCTGGGTGATGGGCTGGCTGCTGGTCCTGGAATACGGGGTCGCGGCCGCCACGGTCGCCGCCGGCTGGTCGGGCAACGTGGTCTCCCTGCTCAAGGACTTCGGCCTGGTCATCCCGCCGGAGTTCACGACCTCGTTCGTCCGCGCGGTGCAGCTGCCGCAGGGCGGCTTCACCTTCGAGAGCGGCGGCAGCTTCAACCTGCTCGGCGCGGCCGGCATCCTGGCCATCACCGTCCTGCTGGTCATCGGCATCTCGGAGTCGGCGACGGTCAACAACGTCATCGTCTTCATCAAGGTGGGCGTGCTGCTGCTGTTCATCGGCATGGGCGTCGCGTTCATCAACCTCGACAAC
The DNA here is from genome assembly GCF_036563385.1 of Phenylobacterium sp. GTDB lineage: Bacteria > Pseudomonadota > Alphaproteobacteria > Caulobacterales > Caulobacteraceae > Phenylobacterium. The sequence continues at coordinate 105,356 of NZ_DATCML010000015.1, read as the reverse complement.
TGGACCCCGTTCATCCCGCCGAACGAGGGCGGCTTCACCTACGGCCTGCCGGGGATCTTCCGCGCCGCCTCGGTGATCTTCTTCGCCTACGTGGGCTTCGAGGCGGTCTCCACCGCTGCGGCGGAAGCCAAGAACCCGCAGCGCGACATCCCGATCGGCGTGCTGGGCTCGCTGGTGGTCTGCACCATCATCTACATGCTGGTCGCCGCGGTGCTCACCGGCGTGGTTCCCTACAAGCAACTCGGCGTGGCCGCGCCGATCGCCCTCGCGGTCGACGCCATGCACATGCAGTGGTTCTCGCTGCTGATCAAAGTGGGCGCGGTGGCCGGCCTCACCTCGGTGATGCTGATCCTGACCTACGGCCAGACCCGCATCTTCTTCGCCATGGCCAAGGACGGGCTGCTGCCGCGGTTCTTCTCGGTGCTGCACCCGAAGTTCCGGACGCCCTGGATCGGCACGATCGCGCTTGGCCTGATCATCGCCTTCGCCGCCTCCATGCTGCCGATCCAGATCCTCGGCGACCTGGTCAGCCTGGGCACCGCGACCGCCTTCGCCATCGTCTGCATCAGCGTGCTGTGGCTGCGGAAGAACCGCCCCGACCTGGAGCGGCCGTTCCGCGCGCCGCTCGGGGTCCTGACCCCGGTCCTGGGCATCGTCTTCGCCCTGGTGATGATCGCGCCCCTGGTGCTCGACATCTTCGCCAAGGCCGCCTCCGGCGACCCGATCCCGGCCATCCTGCTGGGCAGCTACTTCGCCATCGGGGCGGCGCTCTACATCTTCTACGGCTACCGGAACTCCCGCCTCGGCCGCGGCCTGCCGCAGATCGATGCGGACCAGGACGCCGGCACCGGCCCCGAGCAGGCCCTCCTGCGCGGGATCGAGGACGGCAAGGCCTAGGCCAAGCCCCTCACGGCGCGCACACCGGAAGGGCGGGGCCTCGGCTCCGCCCTTTCATTTTGGCGGCTGAATCCCGATCATAGGGGCGACATGAACGCCACGACGCCTCCCGAGCCGCCGATCCGCGCCGTCCTCGCGCCGGTCACGCCGCTGCAGCAGAACTGCACCATCGTCTGGTGCTCCAGGACGAAGAAGGCCGCCGTCATCGATCCGGGCGGCGAGGTCCCGCGCCTGCTGGAGGCGCTGGCCCACTATGGCCTCACCCTCGAGAAGATCTGGATCACCCACGGCCATCTCGACCACGCCGGCGGGACGGCTGCGCTGAAGGAGGCCACGGGCGCCCCGATCGAGGGTCCGCACCGCGACGACGCCTTCTGGATCGACGACATGGAGGCCTCCGGCGCGCGCTGGGGCATGCCCGAGGCGCGCAGCTTCACGCCGGACCGCTGGCTGGAGGACGGCGACCGGGTGACCTTGGGCGAGACCGAGTTCGAGGTCTATCACTGCCCGGGGCACACGCCCGGCCACGTGATCTTCTTCCACCGGGAGGCCCGGTTCGCCCAGGTGGGCGACGTGCTGTTCCAGGGCTCCATCGGGCGCACCGACTTTCCGCGCGGCAACCACGCCGACCTGATCCGGGCGATCACCACCAGGCTCTGGCCGCTGGGCGACGATGTCCGCTTCGTCCCCGGCCACGGCCCCATGTCGACCTTCGGCCAGGAGCGGCGGACCAACCCCTTCGTCGCCGACGCGGTGCTGGCGGAATCGTGATTTCAGCCGGGAAATCCGACAGTCACGGCCGGCTTCGACAATGCCGGCCATGGAGATGCAGCAAGACATGAGTCAGGCCGGCGCCCGGATCCTGATGGTCGACGACGATCCCGGCATCCGCGACGTGGTGTCGGACTTCCTCGGCCGCCACGGCTACAAGGTGGACACCGCCGGCGACGCGCGGGAGATGGAGCAGGCGCTGGAGCGCGGCCCGGTCGACCTGATCGTGCTCGACGTCATGCTGCCGGGCGAGGACGGCCTGGCGATCTGCCGCCGGCTGACCACCGCCGACGGCGCGCCGCCGATCATCATGCTGTCCGCCATGGGCGAGGACACCGACCGGATCGTCGGCCTTGAGCTTGGGGCCGACGACTACCTGGCCAAGCCCTGCAATCCTCGCGAGCTTCTGGCTCGCGTGCGGGCCGTGCTGCGCCGCGCCGAGCAGCGCACCGCCGGCGCCGAGATCGGCGCCGGCTGCGAGTTCGCCGGCTGGCGGCTCGACCTGGTGCGGCGCGAGCTGCGCTCGCCGCAGGGCGTGGTGGTCAACCTGTCCTCGGGCGAGTTCAGCCTGCTGCGCGCGTTCGTGGAGCGCCCGCAGCGGGTGCTGACCCGCGACCAGCTGCTGGAGTACGCCCGTGGGCCGGACAGCGACGCCTTCGACCGGGCGATCGACGTGCAGATCAGCCGGCTTCGCCGCAAGCTCGACGACGGCGGCGGCCAGGACCTGATCCGCACCATCCGCAACGAAGGCTACATGTTCACCTCGAAGGTGAAGCGGGGATGACCCTCCTTCGCTCGCAGGCGAGCTTCGGAGGGGGGGCTCGGGCGCGCGGGTGCGCAGCCGGACCTGTCCTGCGTAGCTCCGCCAGGAGCGCAGCCGGATGAGCCGGTTCAGCCGGGTGCGGCCGACGGCCTCGCTGTTCGGCCAGCTGCTGACGCTCACCGGCCTGACCCTGGTGGCCGCCCAAGTGATCAGCCTGCTGCTGATCTTCAACCTGCCGCCGCCGACGCCCGACTTCTACCGCCTGTCCGAGATCGTCGCGACCTACCGCGGCCATGCGCCGACCATCACCGAGCGGCGGCCGCTGGAGCGGGTGCTCCTCAACGAGCCCCCCGGCCCGGCCATGGAAGGCCGCACCGCGCCCGAGATCCGGTTGAAGCTCTCGGAGGAGCTGAACGTGCCGGTGACGCGGATCATCATCGCCGGCGACCGCGGGCCGTTTTCCGACCGCCGGGTGGGCCGCATCCTGCGCGACCGGCTTGCCCGCCAGGGCGGCTCGCGCGACGAGGCCTTCCTGGTCGATCCCTTCCAGGTGGCCATCGCCCAGGACGACGGCCGCTGGGCGGTGGTGCGCCCGGTGCGCGGCTTCGGCCTCAGTCCCTGGCAGCAGCGGATCGCCCTGTGGTTCGTGCTGTCGGCCCTGGCGATGGCGCCGGTGGCCTATGTCTTCGCCCGCAGGCTGTCGGCGCCGATCCGCCTGTTCGCCGACGCCGCCGAGCGGCTGGGGCGGGACCCGCAGGCGCCGCCGCTGGCGGTGCGAGGCTCGGCCGAGATCGCCGTCGCCGCCCGCGCCTTCAACGACATGCAGGAGCGGCTGCGGCGCTACGTCGACGACCGCACGGCCATGGTGGGGGCCATCGCCCATGACCTGCGAACCCCCCTGACCCGCCTGCGCTTCCGCATCGAGACCCTGCCGGACGACGAGCAGAAGGCGAAGATCAGCGCCGACATCGACCAGATGGAAGCCATGGTGTCCGCGGCCCTGACCTTCGTGCGCGACACCACTCGCCCCGGAGAACGCACGCCGCTGGAGCTCTCCTCCCTGCTCGAGAGCCTGTGCGACGAGATGGCCGAGACCGGAGCCACGACCGAGGTCGAGTTCGGCGAGAAGGTGGTGCTGGAAGGCGACCCCATGGCCCTGCGGCGGCTGTTCTCCAACCTGCTGGAGAACGCCGTGAAGTTCGGCGGCCGCGCCCGCGCCCGGGTCTTCCGGGAGGGCGCCAACGCCGTGGTGGAGATCGACGACGACGGCCCGGGCATACCTGCCGCCGAGCAGGAGCGGGTCTTCGAGCCCTTCTACCGGCGCGAGCCGTCGCGCAGCCGGCAGACCGGAGGCATCGGCCTTGGCCTGGCGGTGGTGCGCTCCATCGCCCGCGGGCACGGCGGCGACGTGGCGCTGGCCAACAGGGCCGGCGGCGGGCTGACGGCGCGGGTCTCCCTGCCGGTCTGAGCGGCCGCGTCGCCCCCTGCATTTGTTAAGCCGGCGGACACGCGCGCGTTGCGCGCCCTGCGCCAGCACGCGCGATGGTTTCCTAGAAAAGCATTGTTTGGGAACGCAACCTCTGCTGCGCCTCGATGGTTAGCCTGACCGCAAACCAAGGCGAGACGTCAATGTCCGAGCTGGAAAAGCGACACGAAGACAACCCTCAGCCGGATCTCGGGCGTGCGGACGGCACGTCGCCCGAGGAAGCCGGGACGCGGGAGCAACCGCCCGCCCCCGGGGGCGCCTCGCTCGACCTACCCCTGTCGTCGCCCGATTGAGGAGAGCAGTACTGATGGCCAGCGTTGACACTGGAAAACCGCGAGCCCGCCGAGGGTTCGCCGCCATGAACCCCGAACGCCGTCGCGAGATCGCCCGCAAGGGCGGGGCCTCCGTGCCCGGCGAGAAGCGCAGCTTCGCCAAGGATCGCGACCTGGCGGCCTCCGCCGGCCGCAAGGGCGGTGAAGCCAGCCGCGGCGGCGGCCGCACCCGGGGCCGCGAAAGCTAAGCCCTGAGCAAGACCAAGGCGAAGGCGGGAGACGGGCTCACCCAGTCCCGCTCGAGCCGCCAGCCCGCCGCCTCCGCCAGGCGGGCGAACCCCTCGACGGTGAACTTGTAGGAGTTCTCGGTGTGGAGGGTCTCACCGGCGGAGAAAGCGAAGGCCCGGCCCGCCACCTGGACGGTCTGGGCCTTTGTGCTTTCCAGGTGCATCTCGATGCGGCTCTCGGTGGCGTTCCAGACCGCGCGGTGGCGGAAGGCGTCGAGGTCGAAATCGCCCCCCAGCTCCCGGTTGATCCGGGCCAGCAGGTTGCGGTTGAACGCCGCCGTGACGCCCAGCGCGTCGTCGTAGGCGGCCACCAGGGTCTCCTCGTTCTTGACCAGGTCGATGCCCACGACGAAGGTCGCGCCGTCGCCCAGCAGGCCCCGCGCCCGGGTCAGGAAGGCCTGCGCCTCCGCGGGCGTGAAGTTGCCGATCGTGGAGCCGGGGAAGAAGCCCACCACCGGCCGTCCCGCCGTCTCGCGCGGGAGCGCCAGCGCGCGGGTGAAGTCCTCGACCAGCGGCGCCACGGTCAGCTTCGGATAGTCCGCCGCGACCGCCCGGGCGGCGGCGGCGAGCGCGTCGGGGCTGATGTCGATGGGCGCGTAGACGGCGATCTGGGCGGCCGCGTCCAGCATCAGGCGGGTCTTGACGCTCGCGCCGCTGCCGAACTCCACGAGCGCGGCGCCGGCGGGAATGGCCGCGGCGATCTCGGGCGCCACCCAACGCAGCAGGGCCGTCTCGGAGCGGGTCGGGTAGTACTCGGCGAGCTCGCAGATCGCCTCGAACAGGCGCGAGCCCTCGGCGTCGTAGAAGTACTTGGGCGGCACGGACTTCTGCGGCCGCGACAGGCCTTCGACCACGTCCTCCTCGAAGGTGGCGGCGCCGGAGAGGCCGTCCTTGGCCAGCCGCACGCCCGAGAACATCCACCGCTGGTGGGGATAGAAGAAGTTGCGGTAGCTCGGCCGCACATGGCCGGCGGGCGTGACGCAGGCCCCGCCGCGCAGGACGAACTGGCTGGCCATGAACTTGCCGTTGTACTCGCCGACGGCGCCGGGCGCCGGGCGGAACCCGGGATAGGGCGCATAGGCGCTGCGCGTCCACTCCCACAGATCGCCGAACATCTGCTTCAGGCCGGGGCCCGGCTGGGCGGGCGCGGGCGCCAGGCGGCCGTCGCCCAGGAAGGCGCCGTCGGCCGTCGCCCGGCCGGCGGCGTGCTCCCACTCGGCCTCGGTGGGCAGGCGGGCGCCGGCCCAGGTCGCGTAGGCCTCGGCCTCGTAGAGGCTGACGTGGCTGACCGGGAGCGCCGGATCCAGCGGCCGCAGGCCGTGGAGGGTCATCACGTGCCAGGCCTCGCCCGCGGGCTCCCAGTAGAGCGGCGCCTCCCAGCCCTCGGCCTGGGCCCGCGCCCAGCCCTCGGACAGCCAGAGCTCCGAGCGCCGGTAGCCGCCGTCGCCCATGAACGCCAGCCACTCGCCGTTGGTGACCAGCCGGTCCGCGAGGCGGAAGGGCTCCAGCCAGACCTTGTGGCGCGGTCCTTCGTTGTCGAAGGCGAACCCCTCGCCGTCATGCCCGATCTCCACCAGCCCGCCCGGCAGGTCCACGAAGCCGAGCGGCGCCGCGGGCCCGTCCGCTGTGCGCCTGGGCGGCGCGTAGGCGGGCTTCAGCGGCGAGCAGGCGAACAGGTGGAGGATGTCCATCAGGATCAGCTCCTGATGCTGCTCCTCGTGGGCGAGGCCGAGGGCGAGCAGCGCCTCCACCTCCCGTGCCCCTGCCCGCTCTCCGGCCAGCAGGTGCTCCATGCCCGCGTCCACGTGGGCGCGATAGGCGATGACGTCGGCGAGCGACGGGCGGGTCAGGAGGCCCCGCTGCGGCCTCGGCTGCCGCGGCCCCAGCGCCTCGTAGTAGGAGTTGAACAAGAAGCCGAAGCGCGGATCGAACGGCCGGTAGCCTGGCAGGTGGGGCCCGAGCAGGAAGGTCTCGAAGAACCAGCTGGTATGCGCCAGGTGCCACTTGGTGGGGCTGGCGTCAGGCATGGATTGGGCGAGCTGGTCCTCGGCCGTCAGGCTCCGGGTCAAGGCCTCGGTGGCGTGCCGCACGACCCGATAGCGGGCGGCCGCCTCCGGCGCGGCGTCGCCGGCGTGGGACCGCAGCGCGAACTCATCCGGTGATCGCGCCATGGGCCCTCCGCCTGCTTCAGCTCAGCAGATAGGGAGGCGTTCGCCGCATCTCAATTGTGAAGCTGCCCCCAGGCTCGACCAAACGTCTCCAGGGCTGGGAAGATCCGGAAAAGGCGGGCGCTTTCTCCCCAGCCTGTGCCGGAACAGATGAGAAGGGGTTGCGTTCATCCCGCGCCAAAGACGGCAGATTGCTAAGAAGAGCCCCGGGTTGGGCCGATAAAGAGGGCGCCATGAACGCGACGACCAGTTGGCGCGACCAAGTCGTCGGATTGATCCCTGCGCTGCGAGCCTTCGCCTGGTCCCTGAGCCACAACGGCTCGGACGCCGACGATCTCGTGCAGGACACCCTGATCAAGGCCTGGACCAACCGGGAGAAGTTCGAACCCGGCACCAACCTGCGCGCCTGGCTCTTCACCATCCTGCGGAACACCTACTACACCAATGTGCTGCGCCGCCGCCGCGAGGTGCGCGACGAGACCGGCGAGTACGCCTCCACCCTCAAGGCCGCGCCGACGCAGGACTGGTCGGTGGCCATGCGCTCCCTGCAGGTGGCCCTGCAGCAGCTGCCGGACGAGCACCGCGAGGCCCTGATCCTGGTGGGCGCCGCCGGCCTCTCCTATGAAGAAGCCGCCGAGATCTGCGGCTGCGCGCTCGGCACCATAAAGAGCCGGGTCAACCGCGCCCGCGCCCGCCTGCTGAAGATCATGGACGCCGAGGACGCCACGGACGTCATGGCCCTCGACGACGTGATCGCCGCCCGCGCCTGAGGCCCCGCCCGGCTGTCGCCGAGCTCCGCGCCCCTGCTCCGCACCACCTTTTCCGCTCTTCCCGGCGAAAGCCGGGACCCAAGCTGCGTCTCCCGCCCCACCGTCACCCCCGAGCTCGCCCCGGGACCCCATGAGCACCGGCCGGCGCCGAGCCGCGCGGATGGGATTGCGCGTTCCAACCGGCGGGCGCGGAGATCATGGGTGGCCGGGACAAGCCCGGCCATGACGATCCAGAGAGAGATTGGGGAGAGAGGGTGAGACGCGGCGGCCTCAGGCGCGGTTGCGCCGAAGCCGGACCTCGGGGCCCTCGTCCAGCTGGTCGACCACCGACTTTATGCGGTCCGGCCCGCGCGCACCTCGTAGCCGAGGAACAGGCGGGCGAGCGCCGCGTCGAGGGCGGCGACGTCGTCGCGGTTCCGGGCGTGGCGGCGGTTCATGGCCGGGATGTCGTGCAAAGCCCCCGCCCCTGCAAGCGTCGCCGCAGGCTCTGCGACAATCCGGAACAGCCGTTCGGCCTCGCCGGTTGAGGGGCGACACCTCACGTGGAAGGAAACCGCAATGGCCAACAGGGACGACAATCGAGGCTTCGGCGGCGGCCAGGGCCGTGATCGCGATCGCTGGCGTCAGGAGGACGAGCAGCGCCAGATGGGCGGTCGTCAGGGACGGGATGACGAGCGCCGCTCGTTCGGCGGCGGAATGGGCGGCGGCGGAATGGGCGGCGGCGAGGGCCGCTTCAATTCCGACCAGGCCCGATATGGTGAAGGCTGGCGGGGCGCACAGGGCGGCGGCGGCTGGCGCGGCGGCCGTGGCGAGGGCGAGGACCAGGCCTGGCGGCGCGACCGCTACGGCTCCCGGTTCGACCAGGACCGCACCAGCTACGGCTCGGGCTATGACCGGCAGGGCGGCGACTATGGCCGCGGCTCGCAGGGCGGCTATGGCGGCCAGGAATACGGCCTCGAAGGCGGCGGCGATCGCAACCGGGGCCAGGAAGGCTCGCGTGGCGGCGGCCGCAACGAGCGGGAACAATGGCGGCCGGAAGGCTCGAGCCCCTACGGCCACACCGAGCTGAACCCGCGGGCCAGCGGCGTCGAGGAGTTCGGCGCGCCGCACGACTACGCCTACCATCCGCAGCAGGGCCACGAGTTCGACGGCGACTACACCCGCTGGCGCGACGAGCAGCTGCGCGGCCATGACCGCGACTACCAGGAATGGCGCCGTCACCAGCACGAGCAGTACGACAACGAGTACCGGAAATTCCGCACCGAGCGTCGCGACACCTTCGGGAAGAACTTCCACGAGTGGCGCTCGCAGCGGAACACCTCGACGGGCATGGCCCAGAACCACATCGGCCCCGAGACCAACGACTATCACCGCCACGGCGGCGCAGGCTTCGGGATGGGCGACAACCAGCCCTCCGGCAAGCTGGAGAGCCCCTCGGCGATGACCACCAGCCCGGCGCTGACCCAGACCGGCGGCCAGTCTACCGGCCACACCGGCGGCGGGGCTCAGGACAGCGACAAGGTGGTCAACGCCGGAGGTGAGTTCGGCAAGGCCCCGCCCCAGGTCCAGGCCGCGGCTGACGGCTGGGACACTCGTAAGGACGCTGAGGATCGCAAGGACGATGGCGAAGGCGAGGATCGCCAGCACTAGGCGACAGGCCTCGTGACGAAGCGGCCCCGGAGCGCGAGCTCCGGGGCCTTTTCTGTCACGCTACTTCACATCCGCCGGATAGATGACCGGCAGGACGATGGCCGAGGGCCGGGTGGCGTCCATGTAGATCGTGTTCGTGGCGACGCGCGGCTTCAGCTTCCCCTCCCCCGCCGGCTCGCCGGTGTTCGGGTTCACTTCGAAGCGGGGATAGTTCGACGAGGTCACGTGCACGGCGATGCGGTGGCCCTTCTCGAACGTCAGCGCCGTCGGCCACAGATCGATCGACAGCTTCTCGGGCGCGTTGGGCGTCATCATCCGCACGTCCTGCGGCATGCGGCCGTTGCGGAAGCGGGCGCGGATCGGGGCGTCGAGGATCAGGGCCTCGTAGCCGTCGGGATAGACGTCCACCAGCTTGACCACGAAGTCGGTGTCGGGCCCATCGGTGGCGGCCCAGAGCTCCATCTTCACCGGCCCGGCGATGGCAACGTCCTTGTCCAGCACGGGCGTCTGGAAGCGCAGGTAGTCCTGCCGCTGGCCGACGGCCCGCTGGTCCATCGGCCCACGTTCGAACGTCAGGTTCGCGCCGCCGAAGGTGGGCACGGGCTTCGCGGGATCGAAGCGATAGCTGAGCTTCTCCTCGGGCTTGGTGGGCGCCTTCCCGGTGAGCCCCTTGTCGTCAGTGAGGTAGTAGCGCGCCTCATGGTAGGCCGGCGGCCAGTTGGCGGAGGTCAGCATGCGGTTCTTGGCGGACAGGGCGCCCTTCCGCGCAGAGGCCATCATGAAGTAGCTGACCGGAGGCTCGTCCATGATCCCGTTGTCGACGCCCTTCAGCCAGTAGTCGAACCAACGGATTTCCTGGTCGCCGCCCAGCGCGAGTCGGTCGTTGCCGGGGTATTCCAGGTCGCCCGACAGGGCGCCGTGCCCGAAGGGGCCCATCATCAGCTTCTGATTGCCCCGCGCCCCGGGCGCGCCCTGGTTCTGCAGCCAGGTGAAGTTGTCGACGGTGCCGCCATTGAAGATATCGTACCAGCCGCCGACGTTGAAGATCGGGATGTCGATGTACTTGCGGTTCGTGGTCATGGCGACGCGGTTCCAGCTCACGTCGTCGAAGGCGCGCTGGCGGGTGCGGGTGAGCACGTCCTCCGCGACGCCCTGGCCGCGCAGCCAGCCGATGGTGTCCTTCTCCTTCAGCACCCCGCCGGGATAGCTGTAGGAAAGCCGGTCGGCGGGCGCGACGACCACATAGGCCGTGACCAGGTGCGGCGGGTTGGCCATGGCGGCCGAGTTGGCGGTGATGCCCAGGGCCGAGCCTCCGGTCATGCCCACCTTGCCGTTGCTCCACGGCTGGGCGGCCGCCCACTCGACGCTGTCGTAGCCGTCCTCGATGTCGTTCTCGAAGGCGGCGTAGAAGCCTTGCGAGCGGCCCTTGCCGCGCACGTCCTGCAGCACGAAGACATAGCCGGCGTCGGTGTAGCGCTTGGCCTGCTTGGCGAGCTGCTCGGAGGGGTTCGGGTTCTGCTCGCTGCGCCGGCCGTCCTTCAGGTAGGGCGTGCGCGACAGCACCACGGGCCACGGCCCCTTCCCGGCTGGCTTGAAGACGTTGGCGGCGAGCCGCACGCCGTCGCGCATGACGGCGTATTCCTCCACGGCGCCCGGCGGCAGGCCGGGCCAGGCCGCTTCGGCGGCGGCCGGCGCCGACTGGGCGAGAGTGGGTGCGGCGTGGCCGGCGGCCAGCGACAGCGCGACGGCCGACGCCAGGGCAAGGCGCCTGAGCTGGATCATCCTTCGTTTCCCCCGCGGGTCGTTGCGCCCGCTGAAATGGCTTTGGTCGAAATGAGCGCGGAGCGGGTCCGCGGGCCGCATCTAAGCATGCGCTTTGCGGCCCGTCCTTCCCGCCGTAAGGAGCGCCCATGACCCGCGACGACGCCCGGGCGCTGGACGCCCAGGACCCCCTCGCCCGCTTCCGTGACGCCTTCCAGTTGCCGGAGGGGGTGATCTACCTCGACGGCAACTCGCTGGGGCCGCCGCCCACGGCGGCGCTCGACCGGCTGCGCGACGTCGCCGCGCGGGAATGGGGCCGCGACCTGATCACCAGTTGGAACGTCAACGGCTGGATGGCCGCGCCGCTTAGGGTGGGCGGCAAGATCGCCGGGCTGGTGGGCGCCAAGCCGCACGAGGTGGCGGTGGCCGATTCCACATCGGTGAACCTCTTCAAGCTGGCCGCGGGCGCGCTTGAGCTGCGGCCTGGCCGCCGGGTGATCCTTTCCGAGACCGGCAACTTCCCCACGGACCTCTATGTGCTGGAGGGCCTCGCGCGCACGGCCGGCGCGGAGCTGCGGGCGGTGGCTCCCGACGCGGTGTTGGACAGCCTCACTGACGAGGTGGCGGTGCTGGTGCTGACGCACGTGCACTACCGGACCGCGCGCCGGTGGGACATGGCGGCGGTGACGGCGGCGGCGCACGCCGTGGGCGCCCTGGTGCTCTGGGACCTCAGCCACAGCGCAGGCGCCGTGGCGCTGGACCTGAACGGCTGCGGGGCGGACCTGGCGGTGGGCTGCGGCTACAAGTACCTGAACGGCGGGCCCGGCGCCCCGGCCTTCCTGTTCGTCGCCGAGCGGCACCTGAACGGCATCCGCTCGCCGTTGTCCGGCTGGATGGGCCATGCCGAGCCCTTCGCCTTCGAGGACGGCTATCGCCCGTCTGGCGACATCCGGGGCCAGCTCTGCGGCACGCCTTCCGTGCTGGGGCTGGCCGCGCTGGAGGCGGGCGTGGACCTGCAGGCGCAGGCCGATCCCGCGGCCATCGAAGCCAAGGGCCAGTCGCTCTGCGACCTGTTCATCGCCGAGGTGGAGCGCCGCTGCGGCCGGTTCGGGGTCGAGCTCGCCACCCCGCGGGCGCGGACCCAGCGCGGGCTGCACGTTTCGTTCGCCCATCCCGACGGCTATCCGATCGTCCAGGCGCTGATCGCCCGCGGGGTGATCGGCGACTTCCGGGCCCCCGACCTGATGCGCTTCGGCTTCGCGCCGCTGTACCTCAGCCACGAGGCCGTCTGGCGGGCGGCCGAGATCCTGGAGGAGGTGCTGGCGACCGGCGCCTGGGAGAGGCCTGAGTTCCGGGCGCGGGCGGCGGTGACCTAGACTGTCCCGCCCTACGCCTTCGGGCGCATCACCAGCCAGGGCGTCAGCCGGTGACGCCATTCCCACTGCGCCAGCAGTTGGTCGAGTTCGCTCAGCCGCAGCAGCCAGTCGGGCAGCGCCGCCTCCCCGTGCAGGCCATCCACCTGCACGATGTCGTGCGACGGCTGAAAACGCTCCTTAAGCTCGGCCAGGGCGCCCGGACGCCATACGTCGTGGGTCTCGACGACGACCGACATGCCGGCCAGGGCGGGACCAAGCGCCGGCTGCAAGATGTCGAGTTCGGCGCCCTCCGCGTCCACCAGCACCAGGGTGCGACGCCCGGCGTAGGCCTCGAAATCCTCGGGCTTGAAAGCCTCGCCGATGATCACCCGGTCCGAAACGCCATTGCGGGCGGCGAGCTCGGCGCACTTGGCCCGGGCGCGAGGGTCGATGTCGAAGGCATGCACCGTGAGCGCGGGCCAGCGGCGCGCGATGCCGACGGCGTAGTAGCCCTCGGCGCACCCCACATCGAGCACGCAGTCCACGCCCTCGTCGATGATCGCCTGGATGTGCGGCTGGAGGGCGGCTTCGTAGGTCCCCAGCATGCGGCTGATCAGGCTGCCCTCGGCCGTCTCGTCCAGGTATGTCATGCCGGCGAACAGGCCGCCCATGATCGTCGGGCCGTGGTGGGACTGGTAGGTCAGGCCGAGCACCTGCGAACGCCACTTGGCCAGCACACGCAGGAGCGTCTCGACGTCGTGGAGGCCGGGAACCTCCGGCCACTGCCGCACGACCTCACGCGCCTTGTCGGCGACACCCCGCGTCAACGGCCCGCTCATCGAACTCCCCTGGACTAGGTCAGGCGCCCGACTAGCGTGAAACGGCGCGCCGAACCAAGCCCGCAGGGCGCCGAGCGCGCGTTGTGGCCCGTTGCCCCGCACCCCGCCTTTCGGCTATGGAGTGCGTCCCCGGCGGGACTGCCGGCCGGGCCTTCTCCGGAAGGCTGCGGCGGCCGCGCTGGAGCGGGAGAAAACCCGAACCAAATCAAGCTGGTGACGTGGCCGAGTGGCTGAAGGCAACGGTTTGCTAAATCGTCATACTCGAAAGGGTATCGAGGGTTCGAATCCCTCCGTCACCGCCAAATCCTTCTGAAATCTGTGATGTTCCGCGCCTCCCGGCGGCCGGGGGAGCGTTCCGCGCCCTTGCCTGCTCAACGCGTCGGCGCCGCTGCGCAGCTTGCCGATTCGATGTTTCTCGAAATATAGAAGTCGGAGCAACCACGGAGCTGCCCATGAAGCGCCTGCACCTGCACGTGAGCGTGCCCGACCTGAACCAGTCGATCAGCTTCTACGAAAGCCTTTTCGGCGCGCCGCCTTCGGTGGTGAAGGACGACTACGCTAAGTGGATGCTCGACGATCCGCTGGTGAACTTCGCCATCAGTCAGCGGGCCCGCGCGCCGGGGCTCGACCACGTGGGGATCCAGGTGGACTCGGCGGACGAACTCGGCGTTCTGGCCTCACGCCTGAAGGCGGCGGGAAATTCCACCTTCGATCAGGAAGCGACCACCTGTTGCTACGCGAAGTCGGACAAGTCGTGGGTCAGCGATCCAGCTGGGCTGCGCTGGGAAACCTTCTACACCTTCGGTGAGGCCACCCGGTACGGCGAGGACGAAAAGCTGCCGGAGCCGCAGGCCGTCGCCAGCGCCTGCTGCGGGAGCCCCCAGCCGGAACCCGCCCAGGCGCAGGCGCAGGCGCAGGCCGCCTGCTGCTGAGCCGTTGAGGCGGAGTTTGTCACGCCGTCGTCGTCAATTTCGACTAACCACGAACTATGGAAACGAACTCCGCCGTTACGGCCCTGTCGGCGCTCGCCCATGAAGGCCGCCTCGACATTTTCAGGCTGCTCGTCCGGGCCGGGAGCGACGGCATGGCTGCTGGCGACATAGCGCGAGCCACGGGCGTGCTGCCGAACACGCTGTCGAGCAATCTCAACATTCTGAACGCCGCAGGGCTGGTCGTGTCGCGCCGCAATGGGCGGTCGATCATCTACAGCGCCGCCTATGACCAGATGCGCGGGCTGCTGGCCTTCCTTATGGAAGACTGCTGCGCCGGGAACCCGCTGATCTGTGCGCCCCTGGCTGGCGTCGCCAGCCGCTCGTGCGTCGGCGAAGGCAGCGCCTGTTAGGAACCGGTCAAGTGCACAACGTACTCTTCCTCTGCACGGGCAACTCGGCGCGCTCGATCATGGCGGAAGCCCTCATGAACAAGCTGGCCGAGGGCCGCGTGAGGGCCTACTCGGCCGGATCGATGCCGACCGGTCGGGTGAACCCCCACACAGCCCCCATCCTGGAAAGCTTGGGATTCCCGCTGTCGGACTTCCGGTCGAAGGCCCGGTGACCGGGCGGAAGCGTCCGGACGACGCGTCCCTGGAGCCACCGCGTGAAGCGTTCGGACCCGCGAGGCGCCTGGCGGCTGAGACTCTCGGGACAGCACTTCTCCTGGCCGTGGTAGTCGGCTCGGGGATCATGGGCGACCGCCTCGCCGCGGGAAACGTCGCCGTGGCGCTGTTGGGCAATACGCTCGCCACGGGCGCCGCCCTCGTCGTGCTGATCACCATCTTCGGGCCGATATCGGGCGCGCACTTCAATCCGGCGGTGACGCTCGTGTTCGCCCTGCGGCACGAACTCGGCCCGGGACTGGCCGCAGCGTACGCGGCGGCTCAGGTCGCCGGCGGCCTCCTCGGCGTCGCGGCTGCGCACGCCATGTTCGCTGAACCAATACTGCAGGTGTCGACACACTTCCGCGGCGGCGCCGCCCAGGCCTGGTCCGAAGTGGTCGCCACCTTCGGTCTCGTGGCCACGATCCTCGGCACGCTCCGCTTTCGTCCCGACTTCACCCCGTTCGCCGTGGGCCTCTACATCACCTCAGCCTACTGGTTCACGGCCTCCACCTCCTTCGCGAATCCAGCAGTGACGGTGGCGCGCAGCTTCTCCGACACGTTCGCCGGTATCTCGCCTTCCTCGGCGCCGGTCTTCATCGGAGCGCAGCTTGTGGGGGCGCTGCTCGCCCTTGGACTCTTTGGGTGGCTGCTGAGGCCAGAGCCATCAGGCCGCTTGTGAGGCGGCCCGCCGGTTCCGAACGCCTTCCGCCGTCAGCACTTTTTTCGGCGTCTGGCGGGATGAAGCGCCGCACCGCGGTCGTTGGATGGGCAGACGGTCGCCTCCCGTCCCTCTTTGGCGGCCGTTCCGTCGGCCCCCGGCGCGTCCCCCCAGGCCGCGCCGGGGGATCCTGGAACGCGCGACGGAAGGTCGCTGCAATTCCCGCGTGCAAATAACATGGCTTGAGGCGTTAGCTGATGGCGCGTGACAATATCTAGTCGCCAGACGGGGACGGCGATGCGGACATTCTCTTTCTTCATCGAGGACAAGCGCTACGCGGCGCCCACCCTGCAATTCGTCATCGCGGCGGACGAGCAGCGGGCGCGGGAGCTCGCGCTGCGGGAACTGGGCGCCTCGGGCGAACATCTCGCCATCGAGGTGCAGGAGAACGGCCGCACGCTCTTCCGCGAGCAGCGGCCCGCCTAAGCCCGGACCGCGAGGCCCGCCGCGGGCGCCGGGCTCAGCCCTGGGCCAGCCACTCGCGCGCCTGGCGCTGCGCCTCGGCGATGGCGTCCGAGCCCATCTCGGCGGACAGCTCCTTGCGGTAGACCTTGGCCTCCACCGAGCCGCGCATGGCGGCCAGGTTGAACAGCATATGCGCCGACACATAGTCCAGCGGGGCGCCGCCCTGGCCAGTGGAGTACAGCAGGCCGAGGCGGAACAGCTCGTCGCCGGACGCGTCCGGCGTCGGCAGCGGCAGGCCTTCGGAAACGACTTCCATGCTCGCAGGCATGATCCTCTAGTCCCTTCATGACCGGCCGCTCCCGTTCGAGGAGCCCTGATCCGGCCTATGGGGACATAGAAAACGCGCGTTAGGCTGAACACATGGTTAAGCCTGCCGTTGTCTGCGCTTCATGTTGAGAAGAGCGGCCAAGTGTTCGGCCGCTCTTCTGGGGATAAATCTCAGCGGGCCCGCTGACCGAACAGGATACGGCGCGCCTCCTCGGCGTCCTTGCCCGAGGCGTTGAGCCCCGGCCCGCGGCGAATCTCCTCGGCCCGCTTCAGGGCCCGCTGCACCGCCTCGCGCTGCTCGATCCGCTGGTACCAGGCCTTGAGGTTCGGGAATTCGTCCAGCACGACGCCGAACGCCTTCCAGCCGGTGATCCAGGGCCAGGACATCATGTCGGCGATGGAATAGTCCCCAGCGAGGTAGTCGCGGTCGGCCAGCCGCTTGTCGAGCACGCCGTAGAGCCGGTGCACCTCGTTGGAATAGCGGATGGCGCCGTAGGCGATGTGCCGCTGGTCGGAGGTGACGCTCGGCGCGTAGTTCCGGAAGTGGTTGGCTTGGCCGCTCATGGGGCCGAGGCCGGCCATCTGCCACATGACCCATTCGTCGACGGCGACCCGGGCGCGCTCGTCGGCCGGGTAGAACTGGCCGGTCTTGCGCCCGAGGTACTGCAGGATGGCGCCGGATTCGAAGATCGAGATCGGCTGGCCGCCCGGCCCCTCAGGATCGACGATGGCCGGCATCCGGTTGTTCGGGCTGATCGCCAGGAACTCCGGCTTGAACTGGTCGCCACGGCCGATGTTCACCGGGCGGATCTCATAGGGCAGCCCCATCTCCTCCAGCGCGATGGTGACCTTGTGGCCGTTGGGGGTGGGCCAGTAGTGCACCTCGATCGGCTGGGGCATGGGCGCGTCCTTTTGTCTCTGGTGGAGCCTGGGCGATAGATGGCGCCGCAAACGCGGCTGGCAAGCCGCCATTCGGAGCCTGCGGCCCGACCACGCGTTCATTCGCCCGCAGGCGACCGCGTCGGGAGCTTGGCGCTTTCCGCTTCCCGGCCGGTTTTCAAGCGCTTGCAGCCGCGTTCAGCCTCAGTTCAGGCGTCGCGGGCCATCTTGCCGTGGTAGACGACGACCGGAGACCGACGCCCTCATGAACCGCCTACTGGCCATCCTGTTCGCCGCCGCGACCGTCGCGGGCCCGCTCTTCGCGGCCCCTGACGCCTGGGCGCGCGACGACGACGGCCGGCGCTGGGAACAGCGGGCGGAGCGGCGGGGTCCGGAGCGGCTTGGCCGCGAGATGGGCGGCGGCCGCGCCTGGCGCGCCGAGGACGGTCCGGGCCGCGGACGCGTCCAGCCGCCGGACCGCGAGCGCCGGTTCGAACGGGACGATGGCCGCAACTACTATGGCCCGCCGCCCGGCGCCTATGCTCCGCCCCGCGCCTACGGCCTGCGCCGGGGCGGCTACCTGCCGCCCCAGGCCCAGGGCTCCGCCATCGAGGACTATAGCCGCTATCGTCTGCGCCCGCCGCCGCGCGGCTTCCGCTGGGTGCGGGTCGGCGGCGCCTACGCCCTGGTCGGGCCCGACGGGCAGATCTTCGACATGATCCGCTAGCGGGGCCTAGAGCCCCAGCTTGCTCTTCAGCAGCTGATTGACCGCGCCCGGGTTCGCCTTGCCCTGGGTGGCCTTCATCACCTGGCCGACGAACCAGCCGATCGCCTGGGGCTTGTCCTTCACCGCCGCGGCCTGGCCGGGGTTGGCGGCGATCAGGTCGTCGATGATCGTCTCCAGCGCGCCGGCGTCGGAGACCTGCTTCAGGCCCTGCTTCTCGACGATCTCGGAGGCCCGGCCCTCCCCCGCCCACATGCGCTCGAAGACGTCCTTGGCGATCTTCGACGAGATCACCCCCTCCTCGATCAGCTGGACCAGCTCGGCGATGGCGTCCGGCGCGATCGGGCTCTCGGAGATCTCCAGCCCGCCGGCGGTGAGCCGGGCGGCCAGATCGTTGGTCACCCAGTTGGCCACCAGCTTGGCGTCGCGCCCCTTGGCCGCCGCCTCGTAGAAGTCGGCCTTGGCCTGGTCGGCGATCAGCACGCCGGCGTCGTAGGCGGTGAGGCCGTACTGCGACTGGAAGCGGGCCTTCTTGGCGTCGGGCAGCTCGGGCAGCTCGGCCTCGATGCGCTTCACCCACGCCGGGTCCAGCTCCAGCGGCAGCAGGTCGGGATCGGGGAAGTAGCGATAGTCGTGCGCCTCTTCCTTGGAGCGCATGGAGCGCGTCTCGCCCTTCACCGTGTCGAACAGGCGGGTCTCCTGGTCGACCTTGCCGCCGTCCTCGAGGATCTCGATCTGCCGGCGCGCCTCGTACTCGATCGCCTGCTGGATGAAGCGGAACGAGTTGACGTTCTTGATCTCGCAGCGCGTGCCCAGGTGGCTGAAGTCGCCGGTCTCACGGTACTTCTCATAGGCGCCCGGCCGGCAGACCGAGACGTTCACGTCGGCCCGCAGGTTGCCCTTCTCCATGTCGCCGTCGCAGGTGCCCAGGTAGACCAGGATAGTGCGCAGCTTCTTCACATAGGCCGCCGCTTCCTCGGACGAGCGCATGTCCGGCCGCGAGACGATCTCCATCAGCGCCGTGCCGGCCCGGTTCAGGTCCACGTAGGTGGCGTTCGGGTCCTGGTCGTGCAGGCTCTTGCCCGCGTCCTGCTCCAGGTGCAGCCGCTCGATGCGCACGGTGAAGGTCGAGCCGTCGTCGCGCTCGACGATCACCTCGCCCTCGCCCACGATCGGATCCTTGAACTGGCTGATCTGGTAGCCCTGCGGCAGGTCCGGATAGAAGTAGTTCTTCCGGTCGAACCGGCTCTTCAGGTTGATCTGCGCCTTCAGCCCCAGGCCGGTCCGCACCGCCTGTTCCACGCAGAAGCGGTTGATCACCGGCAGCATGCCCGGCATGGCCGCGTCCACCAGGCTGACCTGCTCGTTCGGCCCCGCGCCGAAGCCCACCGCCGCGCCGGAGAACAGCTTGGCATTGGAGGCGACCTGGGCGTGCACCTCCAGGCCCAGCACGATTTCCCACGGGCCGGTCCGGCCCTGAATGACCTTGGTGTTCGCAGTCTCGCTCATGGCCGTTTCCCTACTGCCGGTCGCGCGCCAGGTGAAGCGTGATCACATCCCCTCTTGCGCAATCGTCACGAAATGGCCTCAAGCTTCGCGGCGCTTTACGGCGTCCAGACAACCGGGGGAAGGAAACCCACATGAAGACCATCGCTCTCGCCGCCCTCGCCGCGGCGCTCGTCGCGGGCCCGGCGCTCGCCCAGGAGCAGAACCACGCCAATCACGGCGCCGCCAAGCCGGCGGCCGCCGCCTCGGGCAAGATCTCGGTCGAGACCACCCCGATCGGCGAGCTGATCAAGAACGAGAAGGCCAAGGCCGCCCTCGAGAAGGCCCTGCCGGAAATCACCGCCTACTACGACCAGATCGGCGGCATGACGCTGGCCCAGGTGGCCCCGATGAGCCAGGGTGCCCTGGACGACGCCAAGCTGAAGGCCCTGCAGGCCGAGTTCGACAAGCTCTGATGAGCCCAGTCCCTCCCTTGATGGGGAGGGACGACTCGCCGCCAGGCGAGCGGGGTGGGGAGGTCAGGGCTAGGTTCTGACGATCGGCGCGTGAGCGCGACTCCCCCACCCTGCCCGCTTCGCGGGCGGTCCCTCCCCATCAAGGGAGGGACGTTTTCCTCACCTCACCACCACTTCGCTGGCTTCGCCTTGAAGTCCGCCGCCTTCTCGATGGCGCCGCCCAGCGAGAACAGCGTGCCCTCGTCCAGCGCGCGGCCGATCAGCTGCAGGCCCAGCGGCAGGCCGCCCGCGTCCACGCCGGCCGGGATGCTCATCCCCGGCAGGCCGGCCAGGTTCACCGTCACCGTGAAGATGTCGTTCAGGTACATGGCCACCGGGTCGTCCGACTTCTCGCCCAGCGCAAAGGCGGCCGAGGGCGCGGTCGGCGTCAGCAGGGCGTCCACCTTCTCGAACGCCTGGTCGAAGTCGTCGGCGATACGCCGGCGGACCTTCAGGGCCTTCAGGTAGTAGGCGTCGTAGTAGCCGGCCGAGAGCACATAGGTGCCGATCAGGATGCGGCGCTTCACCTCGGCCCCGAAGCCTTCCGCCCGGGTGCCCTCGTAGGTCTCGGTCAGGTTGCCGCCCTCGACGCGCAGGCCGTAGCGCATGCCGTCGTAGCGGGCGAGGTTCGACGAGGCCTCCGCCGGCGCGATGATGTAGTAGGCCGGCAGGGCGTACTTGGTGTGCGGCAGGGAGACCTCGACGATCTCGCAGCCGGCGTCCTTCAGCCAGGCGATCCCCTGCTCCCAGAGCTTCTCGATCTCCGGCGGCATGCCGTCGACGCGGTACTCCTTGGGGATGCCGATCCGCAGCCCCTTCACCGGCTTGCCCACGAACTGGGCGAAGTCGGGGGTCTCCACCGGCAGGCTGGTGGAGTCCTTCGGATCGTGGCCGCACATGGACGTCAGCAGGATGGCGGCGTCCTCGACGGTCCGGGCCATGGGGCCGGCCTGGTCGAGCGAGGAGGCGAAGGCGACGATGCCCCAGCGCGAGCAGCGGCCGTAGGTCGGCTTGATGCCGACGGTGCCGGTGAAGGCCGCCGGCTGGCGGATCGAGCCGCCGGTGTCGGTCGCCGTGGCGCCCAGGCACAGCTCGGCGGCGACGGCCGCGGCCGAGCCGCCGGACGAGCCGCCCGGCGTCAGTTGGGCGTTGCCGCCCTGCGCCCGCCACGGGTTCACCACCGGGCCATAGGCCGACGTCTCGTTGGACGAGCCCATGGCGAACTCGTCCATGTTCAGCTTGCCCAGCATCACGGCGCCGTCGCGCCACAGGTTGGTCGTGACGGTGCTCTCGTAGGTCGGGCGGAAGCTCGCCAGGATCTTGGACGCCGCGGCGCTCTGCACGCCTTCCGTGCAGAACAGGTCCTTGATGCCCAGCGGCGCGCCTTCCAGGCGGCCCGCCTCGCCGCGGGCGCGGCGCTCGTCGGACGCCCTGGCCATGTCCAGCGCCTTGTCCGGCGTCTGGACCGAGAAGGCGTTCAGCGCCTTGGCGGCCTCCACGGCCTCCACGTGCGCCTGGGTCAGCTCGACGGCCGAGAACGACTTGGCGGCCATCCCATCGAGGGCGGCCTTGAGGGTCAGCGAGGTGAGGTCGGACATGGCTATTCGACCACCTTCGGCACGACGAAGAAGTTGTTCACGGACCTCGGCGCGTTCGACAGCACCTTCGCCGGGTCGCCGCCGTCGGTGACGACGTCGTCGCGCATGGGCAGGGGCGTGTGGATGGCGGTGGTCATCGGCTCGACGCCGTCGGTGTCGACCTCGTTGAGCTGCTCGATCCAGTCCAGGATGCCGGACAGCTCGCGGGCGAGCGGCTCCAGGCGTTCCTCGGGCTCGGCGATCCTCGCGAGCCTGGCGACCTTGCGCACGGTCGCCGCGTCGATGGCCATGACCATCCCCTCCTAAAACTCAGGCGCGTGGGTTAGCGGTGAGCGCCCCGCTTCGCAAGCGAACAGGGACGCTCCCCGCCATGGGAGCGGTTGGGAGATCAGGGCGCGGGCGCTAAAGGTGCCCCCATGCCCGTCGTAGACCTGCTCGAACTGCCCGCCGTCACCGCGCCCTACTCGCCGCTCGCGGGCCTGGACCTGGGCGAGAAGACGATCGGGGTGGCGGTGTCGGACGCGACGCGCACCGTCGCCTCGCCCCTGGAGCTGATCCGCAAGACCAAGTTCACCGACGACGCCAATGCGCTGTTCAAGGCCATGGAGAGCCGCGGGGCGCAGGGGATCGTCATCGGTCTGCCCGTCAACATGGACGGAACCGAGGGCGCGCGCTGCCAGTCCAACCGCGCTTTCGCCCGCAACCTGCTGCGCCTCAAGGACATCCCCATCGCCTTCTGGGACGAGCGGATGAGCACCATGGCCATCAACCGGATGCTGATCTCCGAAGCCGACCTGACCCGCGCCAAGCGCGCCGAAGTCGTCGACCGCGCCGCCGCCGCCTGGATCCTCCAAGGCGCCCTCGAGCGCCTCCGCAACGCCGCCGCCTGACCTACGCCCTGCCCCCACCTGTCATCCCGGTTTCCGCGCAGCGGAAGACCGGGACCTCCAGCGCCGGATGGACAGGCGGAAGCCGCATCATCTGCAGGTACAGGTCCTCCCAGTGGGGATTGTCTTCCTCGATCAGCCGGATCTTCCACTCCCGGCGCCACCGCTTCAGCTGCTTCTCGAAACGGATGGCCTCGCCGATCTCCCCGAACCCGCGGAAGAACACCAGCCGGTCGACCTTGTACCTCTTGGTGAAGCCGGCGGCTTCCCTGGCCTTGTGCTCAGCCACACGCCGCTCGACGCTGTTCGTCACGCCCACATAGAGCGCCCCGTACTTGCGGCTGGCGAGCATGTAGACCCAATAGGTCATCTCCGGCCTCGAGCGCGTGGACGGTAGCGCCGCCACTCCACCCCCGCCGCGCTCCACGGTCAAGCTCCCGCCTCCCCTCCCCCTGTCATCCCGGTTTCCGCGCAGCGGAAGACCGGGACCTCCAGCGCCGCATCGTCGATCAGCTAGCGCGGGCGCGGGCGCCATCCCCAAGGCCCCAGCATCAGGCGCAGGAGGTCCCGGTCTTTTCGCGTCCCGCGAAAAACCGGGATGACAGTGAGTTGGGTGGCCGGCATTTGACCCCCGAAGCGCCTCCTCCCGCTGTCGGTTTCCGCGCAGCGGAAGACCGGGACCTCCAGCGCCGGAACTTCGCGCAGAAGGCACAGGCGGCTGGAGAGCGCAGACACCTCGGATCAGGCGCAGGAGGTGCCGGTCTTTTCGCGTGCCGCGAAAAACCGGGATGACAGAGGGTTGGGGTTCAGAGCCCGCCTGCGAAGAAGTCGCGCTTGCCCAGCGGGGCGCCTTTGGCGCGGCAGATGGCGTAGGCCATGGAGAGGTGGAAGTAGACGTTGGGCGTGGCGAACCCCGGGATCCATTGCCCGATCGGCAAGGTCGGCTCCATCACCCCGATGTTGAAGGTGAGCGGCGCCTCGTCCCGGCCGTCGAACTGCTCGGGCTTCAACGCGCCGAGCTCGGTCTTCGCGGTGGCGATCTCCCGCTGCAGGCCGGCCAGGTCGAGGTCCTCGGCGATGTTGGCGGGCGCCTCGGTCCCGGCGGCGCGGGCCAGCCACTGGCGGGCGAAGTTGATCACCACCACCGCCTGCTGGCGCAGCGGGAACATGTCGGGCGCCAGGCGCCAGTCCAGCACCTCGGCCTCGGAGGCGCCGCTCGCCTTTCCGTGTTCCACGCCCTTGGCGAGGATGTTGGCCAGGGTGTCCAGCCCACGGCTGTAGACGCCCACGGTGGTGTAGAGATCGACCTTCATCTGCGTTTCCCCCTTATCGTTTGCGAGCCGCTGGTATGACCCCGCGGCGGAGCTTCGGAAAGGGCTTTCCGGCGGGGCCGGCCTCGTCTAGGAGGGCGCTTTAATGAGCGGCGCCCCTCCCGGTCTGAACGAGGTCCTCGGCCGGACCTTCCCTTTCCCGAAGCGCCACTTCCTTTCCGTGACCGACCTGAACGAGGTGGAGGTGGCGAGCCTGCTCGACCTCGCCGACGGCTTCGTCCAGCTGAACCGCCAGACCTCGAAGAAGCTCGACCTGCTGAAGGGTCGGACGCTGATGAACCTGTTCTTCGAGAACTCCACCCGCACCCAGAGTTCCTTCGAGCTGGCCGGCAAGCGCCTCGGGGCCGACGTGGTCAACATGAGCCCCCGCTCCTCGTCCATCAGCAAGGGCGAGACCCTGATCGACACGGCGGTGACGCTGAACGCCATGCAGCCGGACCTGCTGGTGGTGCGCCATTCGTCGTCGGGCGCGGCCTCCCTGCTTTCGCAGAAGGTCACCTGCTCGGTGGTCAACGCCGGCGACGGGCAGCACGAGCACCCCACCCAGGCCCTGCTCGACGCCCTGTCCATGCGCCGCGCCTTCGGCCGCATCGCCGGGCTGAAGGTGGCGATCTGCGGCGACATCCTGCACAGCCGGGTGGCGCGGTCGAACATCGCCCTGCTCCAGATGCTGGGGGCCTACGTCCGCCTTGTGGGACCGCCGACCCTGATCCCCACCGAGGCCGACCGCTGGAACGTCGAGATCCACCACGACATGCGCAAAGGCATCGACGGTTGCGACGTGGTGATGATGCTGCGCCTGCAACTGGAGCGGATGGACGGAGTGATGGCCCCGTCGCAGCGCGAGTACTTCCGCTTCTGGGGGCTCGACCGCGAGAAGCTGGCCCGCGCCGCGCCCGGCGTGCGGGTCATGCACCCGGGCCCGATGAACCGCGGGGTGGAGATCGACTCCGAAGTGGCTGACGACCTGGCGATCAGCCTGATCCAGGACCAAGTGGAGATGGGCGTGGCCGCGCGGATGGCGGTGCTGACGGCGCTGGCCGCCCGGCTGGACAACCAGTGATGACCGCCCGCCCCCTCGCCTTCACCAACGTCCGCCTGGTCGACCCGGCCTCCGGCTACGACGGCCCGGGCGCCGTGATCGTCACCGAGGGCGTGGTCGCCGATGTGGTCCAGGGCGGCGACGCGGGCGCCCTGTCCGGCGACGTCGAGGTGATCGACGGGGGCGGCAAGCTGCTGATCCCCGGCCTGGTGGACCTGCGGGTGAAGACCGGCGAGCCCGGGGACGAACCCAAGGAGACGCTGAAGTCCGCCTCCCTGGCCGCGGCGGCGGGCGGCGTCACCTCGATCGTGGTGCAGCCCGACACCCATCCGGTGGTGGACGATCCGTCGGTGGCGGACTTCATCCTGCGCCGGGCGCGCGACATCGAGCTGGTGCACGTCTATCCCGCCGGCGCCGCCACCAAGGGCTGCGAAGGCAAGCGAATGGCCGAGATCGGCCTGATGCGCGAGGCCGGCTGCGTCTACGTCACCGACGTCGACCGGCCGATCGTGGACTCCAAGGTATTCCAGCGGGTGCTGGCCTACGCCAAGCAGTTCGGCGTGCTGGTGGCCCACAGGCCGCTGGACGCGTGGCTGGCCGCCGGGGCCGCCGCCACCTCCGGCGAGTTCGCCTCGCGGATGGGCCTGCCGGCCCAGCCGGCCATCGCCGAGCGGATCGGGCTGGAGCGCGACCTGGCGATGGTCGAGCTCACCGGCGCGCGCCTGCTGGTGGACCAGGTGACCACCGAGGGCGCGCTGGAGACCCTCAAGCGCGGCCGCGACCGGCGCCTGCCGGTGGTCGCGACCACCTCCATCAACCACCTGTCGTTCAACGAGATCGACATCGGCGACTACCGGACCTTCTGCAAGCTGGACCCGCCGCTGCGCCGGGAGGACGACCGCAACGCCCTCATCGAGGCGGTGGCGTCCGGCCTCGTGCAGATCGTCGTCTCGGCGCATGCGCCCGCGCCGGCGGAGGACAAGCGGCGGCCCTACGACGAGGCCGCGCCCGGCGCGGTGGGGCTGCAGACCCTGCTGCCCGCCCTGATGACCCTGCATCACGAAGGCCGCGTGCCCCTGATCGACCTGATCCGCACGGTGACCAGCGCCCCGGCCGATCTGCTGGGGCTGCCGGCGGGCCGGATCGCCAAGGGCGCGCCGGCCGACCTCGTGCTGTTCGACGTGAACGCCCCGGTGCTCGTGGACGCCGACAAGCTGATCTCCAAGTCGAAGAACTCGCCTTTCGATGGCCGGCGGCTGCAGGGCAAGGTGCTGCGGACCGTCGTGGACGGCCGGACGGTGTACGGCGGCTAAGCCGCGCCGCGTTCGCGCTTCGTTCTTGCCAAGCGCCGCCATGGCGGCTATCGCTGCCCACCTGACGCGACTCCAAAGCCGCGGTACGACTGCGCCGGAAACGGGAGGCGCGCGATGTCTGACGACCTGATGCTGCTGGGCGCGGTGGCGCTGGGCGGATACCTCTTGGGGTCGATCCCCTTCGGCGTGATCGCCACCAAGCTTGGCGGCGCCGGCGACGTGCGCTCCATCGGCTCCGGCAATATCGGAGCGACCAACGTCCTGCGCACCGGGCGCAAGGACCTCGCCCTGATCACCCTGGTCGGCGACGGCGGCAAGGGCGCGCTGGCCGTCCTCGCCGCCTGGCTGCTGACCCAGGACACGACCCTGGACCGCCAGGCCGTCATGGTGGCGGTGGCCGCGGGCGCTGCTTTCGTCGGCCACCTGTTCCCCGTGTGGCTGCGCTTCAAGGGCGGCAAGGGCGTGGCGACCTTCTTCGGAACCCTGCTCGCCGCCGCCTGGCCGGTCGGTCTGGCGGCCGGCGCGACCTGGCTGCTGGTCGCCTTCCTGTTCCGGATGTCGTCGCTGGCCGCGTTGGTGGCGGCCGCCCTGGCCCCGGTCTACGTCTTCGTCTTCGGCCGCCCGACGCCGATCGCCTGGCTCGCGCTCTTCATGGGCGTGCTGATCTACATCCGGCACACGCCGAACATCCGTCGGATCTTCAAGGGCGAGGAGCCGCGCATCGGCGGCGGCAAGTCCAAGGAAGAGGCCAAGGGGTGATCCGCACGCTCTCGGATGCGCAGCGCCGCGACTGGCTTCGCCTGGCCCGCACCGAGAACGTCGGCCCTGTCGCCTTCGACCAGCTGATCCGCCGCTATGGCGAGCCCAGCCTGGCGCTCGCCGCCCTGCCGGACCTCGCCCGCCGCGGTGGGCGCGCCGCGCCGATCAGGATCCCCAGCGAGGCGCAGGCCGAGGCCGAGCTTGCCGCGGGCGCGGCGCTGGGGGCCCGGCTGATCTGCGCCTGCGAACCGGATTTCCCGCAGGCCCTGGCCGCCCTCGACCCGCCGCCGCCGCTGATCTGGACGCGCGGCAAGGCCGAGCTCCTGAGCCGCCCGGCCGTGGCCATCGTGGGCGCGCGGGTCGCCTCCGCGGCGGGCCAGCGGTTCGCCCGCGGGCTGGCGGCCGAGCTGGGCCAAACCGGGCTGGTGGTGGTCTCCGGCATGGCGCGGGGGATCGACGGCGCCGCCCACGAGGGGGCCCTGCCCACCGGAACGGCGGCGGTGCTGGGCGGCGGCGTCGACGACGTCTATCCGCCCGAGCACGGCGAACTCTATGGCCGCCTTTGCCGCGACGGCTGCGTCGTCTCCGAGAGCGAGCCCGGCCGCACCGCCATCGCCCGCGACTTCCCCCGCCGCAACCGGATCATCTCGGGACTGGCCCAGGCCGTCGTGGTGGTCGAGGCCGAGCTCCGCTCCGGCTCCCTGATCACGGCCCGGCTCGCGGCCGAGCAGGGGCGCGAGGTGCTGGCCGTGCCCGGCTCGCCCTTGGACCCCCGCGCCAAGGGCTGCAACGACCTGATCCGGCAGGGCGCGGCGCTGTGCGAGGGCGTGGACGACGTCCTGCGGGCGCTCGAGGGCCTGCGCGGCTTCCGCGAACCCGACCGCGCGTACGCGGCCGAGCCTCCGGCCGAGCTGGACGATGCGGTGCGGGCCCGGGTCGCGGCCCTGCTCTCCCCCACCCCGGTCAGCCGCAACGAGCTGGTCCGGGCCGCCGCCGCGCCGGCGCCCGCCGTGTTCGCCGCCCTGGTGGAGCTGGCGCTCGCCGGCCGGGCCGAGCTGCTGCCCGGCGGGATGGTGGCGGCGGCATGAGGTCTTCCGCTTCCGCCCCGCCAGGGGGAGGAACTTGTTTCCCCCGTAGGGGGAAGCGGGGCGGCCCCGCTTCCTGCGCCGTTCAGGCCCGTTGACAGGCCCGTGGCGCCACCCCCACCTTCCGCGCTCTTTGATCCGGGCGGCGGCCCGTGAAAGGTCCTTCCTTACTAATATGAACGTCGTCGTCGTCGAGAGCCCGGCCAAGGCCAAGACCATCAACAAGTACCTGGGCTCGGGCTACAAGGTCCTGGCGTCCTACGGCCACGTCCGCGACCTGCCCGCCAAGGACGGCTCGGTGCGTCCGGACGAGGACTTCGCCATGTCCTGGGACGTGGACGCCAAGGCCGCAAAGCGCCTGGCCGAGATCGCCGAGGCGGCCAAGGGCGCCGACCGCCTGATCCTGGCCACCGACCCGGACCGCGAGGGCGAGGCCATCTCCTGGCACGTGCTGGAGGTGCTGCAGAAGAAGCGCGCGCTGAAGGACGCCCAGGTGGAGCGGGTGGTGTTCAACGCCATCACCAAGTCCGCCGTCACCGAGGCGATGAAGAACCCGCGCCAGCTCGACATGGAGCTGGTGGACGCCTACCTCGCCCGCCGCGCGCTGGACTATCTGGTGGGCTTCACCCTCTCGCCCGTGCTGTGGCGCAAGCTGCCGGGCTCGCGCTCCGCGGGTCGGGTGCAGTCGGTGGCGCTGCGCCTGGTGGTCGATCGCGAGATCGAGATCGAGCGCTTCCGCACCCAGGAGTACTGGACCGTGGAGGCCGAGGTGTCGGCCGGCGCCGACCCGTTCACCGCGCGGCTGGTGAAGCACGAGGGCAAGCGGCTCTCGAAGTTCGACCTTGGGAACGAGGCCAGCGCCTTCGCGGCGCGCGACGCGGTCAAGGCGGCGAGCTTCAAGGTCCAGGCCGTGGAGAAGAAGCCCGCGCGGCGCTCGCCGCCGCCCCCCTTCACCACCTCCACCCTGCAGCAGGAGGCCTCCCGCAAGCTCGGCTTCTCGGCCCAGCGCACCATGCAGGCGGCGCAGAAGCTCTATGAAGGGGTGGACATCGGCGGCGAGACCGTCGGCCTGATCACCTACATGCGGACCGACGGCGTTCAGGCGGCCCCGGAGGCCATCGACGAGGCCCGCCAGGTGATCGGCGGCCTCTACGGCCGGGAGTACGTCCCGGAGGCCCCGCGCATCTACAAGACCAAGGCCAAGAACGCCCAAGAGGCCCACGAGGCGATCCGCCCCACCAGCCTGGCCCGCAACCCCGGCCGCCTGCGGCTGGAAGGCGACCTCGGCCGCCTCTACGAGCTGATCTGGAAGCGGATGATCGCCTCGCAGATGGAAAGCGCCCGCATCGAGCGCACCACCATCGACCTGGAAAGCCAGGACGGGAAGACGGGCCTGCGGGCCACCGGCCAGGTGGTGCTGTTCGACGGCTACCTCGCCGTCTACGAGGAGGGCCGCGACGACGCGGACGACGAGGAAGGCGGCCGGCTGCCGCAGGTGAACGAAGGCGCCGCGGCCAAGGTCGCCGCCGCCAAGGCCGACCAGCACTTCACCGAGCCGCCGCCGCGCTACTCGGAAGCCAGCCTGGTGAAGAAGATGGAGGAGCTCGGCATCGGCCGGCCGTCCACCTACGCCTCGATCCTGTCGGTGCTGCGCGACCGCAACTATGTGCGGATGGAGAAGAACCGCTTCGTGCCCGAGGACAAGGGCCGGCTGGTGACCACCTTCCTGGAGGCCTTCTTCCGCAAGTACGTGGAGTACGACTTCACCGCCGCCCTGGAGGAGAAGCTCGACCTCGTCTCGGCCGGCGAGCTCGACTGGAAGCTGCTGCTGCGGGAGTTCTGGCAGGACTTCCACGCCAAGACCGAGGAGATCGGCCAGCTGCGCACCCGCGAGGTGCTGGACAACCTGGACAGCGCGCTCGCGCCCTTCCTCTATCCGCCCAAGGCGGACGGCTCGGATCCGCGCACCTGCCCCACCTGCGGCACGGGCGGGCTCAGCCTGAAGACCAGTCGCTACGGGCCCTTCGTGGGCTGCTCCAACTATCCGGAGTGCCGCTACACCCGCCCCATCGCCCAGGCGGAGAACGGCGACGCCGACGCAGCCAGCGGCGACCGCGAGCTGGGCGTCGATCCCGAGACCGGCGAGACGGTGTTCCTGAAGAGCGGCCGGTTCGGTCCCTATGTGCAGCTCGGCGAAGGCGACAAGCCCAAGCGCGCCAGCCTGCCCAAGGGCTGGAGCGCGCCCGACATGGACCTGGAAAAGGCGCTGCGCCTGCTGCGCCTGCCGCGCGAGGTGGGCGCCCACCCCGAGGACGGCCAGACCATCCTGGCCGGCATCGGCCGCTACGGGCCGTTCGTGCAGCACGCCGGGACCTACGCCAACCTGTCCTCCGTGGACGAGGTGTTCGAGGTCGGCCTGAACCGCGCGGTGGCGGTGCTCGCCGAGAAGCGCGCCGGCCGCCCGGGCCGCGCCGAGGCCGCCGCCCTGGCCGAGCTGGGCGCCCACCCGGCCGACGGCCAGCCCGTGCGCGTGCTCTCCGGCCGCTACGGCCCCTACATCAAGCACGGCTCCACCAACGCCAACGTGCCACGCGGCAAGGAGCCCACCCAGGTGACGCTGGAGGAGGCGGTGGCCCTGCTCGCCGAGCGCGAGGCCAAGGGCGGCGGCAAGAAGAAGCCCGCCCGCGCCGCCAAGGCCAAGGCCGAGCCCAAGGCGGCCGCCGCCAAGAAGCCGACGGCCAAGAAGGCTGCGGCCAAGAAGGCGCCGGCGAAGAAGGCGGCCAAGGCCAAGGAGCCGGCCTAGACTCCCGCCCCTCCGCTCATGGGACCCAAGGCGCGTTGCGAGCTGGCGCGCGGCGGCTAACCTGCGGACTCAGGCTCGGTCCCGGCGTTCGCCGGGATGAGCGGCTATAAGGGGGCAGGATGCCAGTCGCGCAGGTCAACGGCCTCAACCTCTACTACGAGCGCGCGGGCTCAGGCCCGCCGCTGCTGTTCATCTCGGGCACCGGCGGCGACCTCAGGAACAAGCCCAACCAGTTCGACGGCCCCCTGCCCCGGCGGTTCGACATGGCGAGCCACGACCAGCGCGGCCTCGGCCAGTCCGACAAGCCCGACGTCGCCTATTCCATGGCCGACTACGCCGACGACGCGGCCGGCCTCATGGACCACCTCGGCTGGGACAGCGCCCACGTGATCGGCGTCTCGTTCGGCGGCATGGTGGCCCAGGAGCTGGTCCTGCGGCATCCGCAGCGGGTGCGCCGCCTCGTCCTGGCCTGCACCTCGCCGGGCGGCGAAGGGGGATCGTCCTTCCCGTTCCACGAGATCGAGCACCTGCGCGGCGAGGCCCGCGCCCGGCACATGATCCCGATCTCCGACACCCGCCGAGACGCCGCCTGGGCCGCCGCCAACCCCGACCAGTACGAGAAGCTCGTGGCGCTCGCCGCCGCCGAACCCTTCGCCGACGAGCCCGGCCGCGCCGCCGGCGCCTGGCGCCAGCTGGAGGCGCGGGCGCAGCACGACACCTGGGCGCGCCTGCCCAAGATCGCCTGCCCGGTGCTGATCGCCGCCGGCCGCTATGACGGGATCGCCCCGCTGGAGACCCAGCAGCGGATGGCCGAGCGAATCCCCGGCGCCCGGCTGCAGGTCTTCGAGGGCGGCCACCTGTTCATGATCCAGGACCGCACGGCGACCTCGGCCATGGCGGACTTCCTTCTCGAAAGCTGAGTTGCGAACCGCCTGCGCAGGTCGGCGTTCGTGCTAAGCAACGCCATGGCTCGACAACCCCGCATCCCCAAGGCCGCCCGCTTCCCGCAAGGGCTGCCCGACCGCGACACCCTGCTGGCCTACCTGCGCGAGACCGGCGAGGCCGACCGCGCCGCCATCGCCCGCGCCTTCGGCCTGAAGGGCGCCGACCGCCGGGCGCTGCGCGAGATGCTGAAGGAGCTGGAGGACAGCGGGACCCTGGCCCGCCGCGGCCGCAAGGGCTTCGCCGAGACCGGCGCCCTGCCCGAGGTGGGCGTGGTGGACGTGGCCGAGCGCGACCCGGACGGCGACCTGCTGGTCCGCCTGGCGAAGGCGCAGGACGCGCCCCTGACGCCGCTGGCCCCCGACCGCAAGGGCGAGGCCGGCCCGGCGCCTGGCCTCGGCGACCGCCTGCTGGTGCGCTTCGTGCGCCTGGAGAGCGGCGAGTTCGAGGCCCGCCTGATCAAGCGCCTGGGCCAGAGCGCCCACCGGGTGCTGGGCGTGATCCGCAAGGCCCGCCGCGAGATTCGCGTGGAGCCGGTCGACCGCCGTTCCAAGGAGACCCTGGTGCTCAGCGAGGCCGAGGCCGGCGAGCTGCGCGACGGCGACCTGGTGGTGGCCCAGGTGGGCCGCAGCGAGAGCCGCTACGGGCCCAAGCGCGGCAAGCTGCTGGAGGTGGTGGGCCGCGAGGACGAGCCGCGCGCCGCCTCGCTGATCGCCATCCACAGCCACGGCATCCCCACGGGCTTCTCGGACGCCGCCATCGCGGAGGCCGAGAGCGCCGAGCCGCCGACGCTCGCCGGCCGCGAGGACCTGCGCGAGGTCCCCTTCATCACCATCGACCCGGCCGACGCCCGCGACCACGACGACGCCGTCTACGCCGAGCCGGACACCGACGAGAAG
This sequence comes from Phenylobacterium sp., assembly GCF_036563385.1. GTDB lineage: Bacteria > Pseudomonadota > Alphaproteobacteria > Caulobacterales > Caulobacteraceae > Phenylobacterium. Next base: position 73,028 of record NZ_DATCML010000015.1, on the reverse strand, counting down.
AACCCCGGCGGCTGGGTCGTCTGGGTGGCCATCGCCGATGTGGCCGCCTACGTCCGCCCCGACAGCGCCCTCGACCGCGAGGCGCGCGACAAGGGCAACAGCGTCTACTTCCCCGACCGGGTGGAGCCCATGCTGCCCGAGCGGCTGTCCAACGGCCTGTGCTCGCTGCGCGAGGGCGAGAACCGCGCCTGCATGGCCGTGCGGATGGTGTTCGACGCCAGCGGCCGCAAGCGGTCGCACCGGTTCGTCCGCGGCCTCATGCGCTCGGCCGCCAAGCTCTCCTACGAACAGGCCCAGGCCGCCGCCGACGGAAACCCCGACGACAAGACCGGACCCATCGTCGAGACCATCATCAAGCCCCTGTGGACCGCCTACGGGGTGATGAAGAAGGGCCGCGACGCCCGCTCGCCCCTGGCCATCGAGAGCATGGAGCGCAAGATCGCCATCAACCGCGAGGGCGAGATCACCTCGATCACCCCGCGCGAGAGCCTCGAGGCCCACCGGCTGATCGAGGAGATGATGATCCAGGCCAACGTCTCGGCCGCCGAGACCCTGGAGGCCAAGCGCACCCCCCAGATCTACCGGGTGCACGACGAGCCCAGCCAGGAGAAGCTGCAGGCCCTGGTGGACTTCCTCCAGACCCTGGAGATCAGCTGGACCAAGGGCGAGTCGCCCCGCACCGAGCGGTTCAACCGCCTGCTCGACCAGACCCGCGGGACCGAGCACGCCGAGATCGTCAACGAGGTGGTCCTGCGCAGCCAGATGCAGGCGATCTACTCCAGCGACAACATCGGCCACTACGGCCTCAACCTCGCCCGCTACGCCCACTTCACCTCGCCGATCCGCCGCTACGCCGACCTGATCGTCCACCGGGCGCTGATCCGCGCCCTCGGCCTCGGCGACGATGGCCTCTCCGACCGCGACATCAGCCAGATCAAGGCCACCGCCGAGATGATCACGGCGGCCGAGCGCCGGGCCATGGCGGCCGAGCGCGACGCCACCGACCGCTACATCGCCGCCTTCCTCTCGGACCGCATCGGGGCCGAGTTCGAGGGCAAGATCACCGGCGTCACCCGCTTTGGCCTGTTCGTCCGGCTGCGCGACACCGGCGCTGACGGCCTCGTCCCCGTCTCCAAGCTGGGGTCCGAGTACTTCGTCCACGACGACCGCGCCCACGCCCTGGTGGGCGAGCGCACCGGCGCGCGCTGGCCGCTGGGCATGCAGGTCACCGTCCGCCTGGAAGAGGCCACCCCGGTCACCGGCGGCCTGCTGTTCGAGATGCTGAGCGAGCCCGCTCCGCCGGACCGCAACGCGCCTCGTCCCCGGCTGGGGGTCCGCGCCCGCGGCGACCGCCGCCCGGGCGGGCCCAAGCCCCGCAGCGGACGCCCACCCGGCGTCAAGAACACCCGCCAGCGCAAGATGGGCGGCGGCAAGCGGCGCTAGTTTACGCGAGGTCGCCCTTCCCTGCGGCGGGGTGGGCCTCATACAGTTGTTCGCATGAGCGACGACCCGCCCGATCCGCCCGGCTTCAAGCCCGAGGGCCCGGCCCGCATCCCCGGCCAGCGGGCGGTGCGTCCAAAGAACGCCGCCACGGTCATGATCATCCGGCGCGACGGTCCCAAGCCGCGGGTGCTGATGGGCCGCCGCCATGGCGGGCACAGCTTCATGCCCGACCGCTGGGTGTTCCCCGGCGGACGCATCGACCGCGCCGACTACCGCGCGCCCTACGCCAGCGACCTGCGGCCTGACGTGCAGGCGGTGTTCGACGCCTACCTGCCGGCCGGGCGCGGCCGGGCCCTGGCGCTCGCCGCCGTGCGCGAGACCTGGGAGGAGGCCGGCCTGCTGCTCGCCAAGCCGGCTCCGGTCCGCCCGTCCGCCGGCCCCTGGCGGCCCTTCGTGGAACAGGGCGCGCTGGCCGACCTCGAGGCGCTGGACGTCATCGCCCGGGCGATCACCCCGCCCATGGTCGGCAAGCGGTTCGACACCTGGTTCCTGCTGGCCGACGCCGAGCGCCTGGTCAGCCTGGACCGGCAGCCCGACTGCGGCGAGCTCGACGAGATCGCCTGGGTGGATTTCGACGAGGCCCAGGCGCTGCCCCTGCCCTCGGTCACGCGGATGATGCTGAAGGAAGCCGTCGCCCGGATGGAGGACCCGTCACGTCCCAAGCCCTTCATGCGGTTCCGCGCGGGCGGCATGAAGCCAACCTACCTGTAGAGCCATTGACTTCCGGCTGCGGATTCGTATTTTCCGCCGCTCTTTAGAACACCCGCCGGCGGTGCGTATCCGCTTTGGCCCCGCCCGAGGACGAGACCCATGGCGAAACCCGCCTCCATTAAGATCCGCCTGAACTCCACGGCGGACACTGGCTTCTTCTACGTGACCAAGAAGAACGCCCGCACCAAGACCGACAAGATGGTGCTGAAGAAGTACGACCCGATCGTGCGCAAGCACGTCGAGTTCCGCGAAGGCAAGATCAAGTAGGCTGCGCTTCCAGCGCGCTTACCTCAGACGCCCGGCCGCAAGGCCGGGCGTTTTGCGTTTTAGCCCCTTCCCCACTCGCACTTCCGCCCCTCCTCCGCTCGTCATTCCGGGCTTGTCCCCAGGACCGATGATCACGACGTTCGCCAAGATGGGCTGAACGAAGCCGCCAGCTTTCCCACAGCCTCAAGATCAAGGGTGGCCGGGAGAAGCCCGGCCATGACGGGTTGGAAGTTGAAGAACCGGCCCTAGGCCGCGTGGGCGATGACGCGGTTGCGGCCCGTGGCCTTGGCCTCATAGAGCGCCTCGTCGGCGCGCTTCAGCAGGGCCTGGGGCTTCTCTTCGCCCGGCAGGGTGGCCGCCACGCCGATGGAGATGGTGACCGTCAGCAGCTCCTGGCCGCCCATCACCCGGAACGGCGACCCCGCCACATGCAGGCGGATCCGCTCGGCGATGCGGCGGGCGTCGGTCAGCTGGGTGTCCGGCATGACGATGACGAACTCCTCGCCGCCGAATCGCACCGGCAGGTCCACGGCGCGGACGTTGGAGGCCAGCCGGACGGCGAACTCCTTCAGCACCTCGTCGCCCACGTCGTGGCCGAACCCGTCGTTGATCTTCTTGAAGTGGTCGATGTCCAGGACCAGCAGCGAGACCGGGGCGCCGCCGTGGGCCGCGCGCTTAGTCAGCGCTTCCAGCTGGCCGGTCATGTAGCGCCGGTTGTGCAGCCCGGTGAGCTGGTCGGTGACCGCCAGCTCCAGGGAGTGGTCGAGGTTGTCGCGCAGGTGCTCGGTGTAGCGCTTGCGGCGGATCTGGGTCTTGGCGCGGGCGGCCAGCTCCTGGGGGTCGATCGGCTTGGCCAGGATGTCGTTGACGCCGATCTCCAGCGCCTTCACCAGCCGGGCGCGCTCGTCGAAGTCGACCACTGCGATGATCGGCAGGTTGCGGGTGGCGTCTTCCGACCGCAGCTGGGCGCAGAAGCGCAGGCCGTCGAAGGTCTTGGATCCCGTGTTGACGATCACCAGGTCGACGGGGCCCCGGGCCGTCAGCAGGGCGGCCTCCGGGTCGTTCTCCACCACCGGCCGATGCTCGATGGAGAGCTCGACCGAGATGCGGCGCGCGTGACGCTCCTGGTCGTCGACGATCAGGATCCGGCCGCCGGTCCCGCCCATGCGGGTGACGGCGCCGCCGATCAGGCCCATGCGCCGGCCCGAGGCCTCGCGCTCGCGCAACTCGTCGATCACCGCCTTCAGCCGGGTCAGGCTGCGCACGCGGGCGAACAGCATGACATCGTCGATCGGCTTGGTCAGGAACTCGTCGGCGCCCGATTCCAGACCGGCCACCCGGTCGGCGCGGCCATCGAGCGCGGTGACCAGCACCACGGGGATGTGGCGGGTCTCGGGATCGTCCTTCAGCCGGCGACAGACCTGGAACCCGTCCATGCCCGGCATCATGATGTCGAGCAGGATGATGTCGGGCTTCTCGGCGGCGGCCACGGCGAGCGCCGTCGGCCCGTCCGAGGCGGTCAGGACGCGATAGTACTCGGCCGAAAGCTTCGCCTCGAGCAGGCGGACGTTCGCCTCGATGTCGTCGACGACGAGGATCTTGGCGGACATGGGCCTAGTCCAGGAGGCGCTTGATGGTGTCCAGGAAGTGCGACACCGAGATCGGCTTCGAGATATAGGCCTCGCAGCCCCCCTCGCGGATCCGCTCCTCGTCGCCCTTCATGGCGAAGGCGGTGACGGCGACCACGGGGATCCCGGCCAGCTCCTCGTCCTCCTTCAGCCACTTGGTGACCTCGAGGCCCGAGATCTCCGGCAGCTGGATGTCCATGAGAATCAGATCGGGACGGTGCTCCCGGGCGAGCGAAAGCGCCGCCAGCCCCTCGCGGGTCTGGAGGGTCTCGTAACCCTGGGCTTCGAGCAGATCATGAAAGAGCTTCATGTTCAGCTCGTTATCCTCGACGATGAGGACAGTCTTGGCCATTCGGGACCCGGCGCTGCTCCAAGAGGAAAACCCCGAAGGCCGTCCTCATTCTGGGCCCATTCATCGGCCGGATATCCTTAAACTTCGTTAGCCGCGTCAGGACGTGAGCCTTGGCAGACCCCGCCGCCCTTTCCGCCCCGCGCCTGTCGGACCTGGGCCTCAGCCAGGACCGGCCGCTGGTGATCGTCGACGTGGACGAGGTGCTGGGCCTGTTCATGCAAGGCTTCGGGGCCTTCCTGGCCGCGCGGGGCTACGAGTTCCGGGTCGACCGCTTCGCCCTGTTCCAGAACATCTACCGGCCCGGCGCGGCCGAGCACCTGCCCATCGACGAGGGCAAGCAGCTCTTCGACGACTTCTTCCGCACCAGCTGCGGCGAGATCGAGCCCACGCCGGGCGCGGTGGAGGCCCTGACCCGGCTGGGGCGGCGCGCGGAGATCCTGATCCTCTCCAACGCGCCGGCGAACGCCGAGGCGCTGCGCGCCGACTGGCTGAGGCGGCACGGCCTGCCGCACCCGCTGATCCTCAACACCGGACCGAAGGGGCCGGTGACCGCGGCCATCGCCTCGCAGACCCCGAACCCGGCGGCCTTCGTGGACGACCTGCTGCCGAACCTCGACTCGGTGGCCGAGCACGCGCCCTGGGTGGCGACCTTCCAGCACGTGGCCGACGAGCGCCTGCGGCCGCTGGCGCCGAGCTCTGACAAGCATCCCCGCATCGACGACTGGGCCGAGCTGGCCGACGCCATCGAGCGGGCCATCTCGGCCTAGCTGGCCGCCGCCAGGCCCGCCTGGGCAGCGCGCGCTGCGAACCACGGCCGCAGCCGGCGCAGCGCCTCCTCGATCTCGGGGGTGGAGACCGCGAAGCTCATGCGGATGAAGCGGCGGCCGTCCACCGGGTCGAAATCGACGCCGGAGGCCGTGGCGACGCCGGTGTCGCGCAGCAGCTGCTTGCAGAACTCCAGGCTGTCGTCGGTCAGGTGCGAGACGTCGGCGTAGACGTAGAAGGCGCCGTCCGGCGGCGCGATCTCCGCCAGGTGCAGCGACGGCAGGGCGTCCAGCAAGAGCGCCCGGTTGCGCCGGTAGACCTCCACATGGCCCTCCAGCTCGTCGCGGCAGTCCATGGCCGCCAGGCCGGCGTGCTGGCTCAGCGACGGCGCGGTGAGGAACAGGTTGCCCACGTAGGCGCGGGCGCGGGCGAGGTCGGCCGCGGGCGCGACCATCCAGCCCAGCCGCCAGGCCACCATGCTGAAGTACTTGGAGAAGCTGTTGACGATGACGGCGTCGGGATCGAACTCCAGCATCGAGCGCGCAGGGCCGACGTAGCTGAGCCCGTGGTAGATCTCGTCCGAGATGATCCGGATGCCGCGCTCTCGGCAGACCTCGGCGATCGCCGCCAGCTCGGCGGGCTCGATGACCGTTCCGGTGGGGTTGGCGGGGCTGGCCAGGATCACGCCGGCCGGCGCGGGGTCGAGGGCGGCCAGCGCGGCCGCCGTCATCTGGAACCGGCTCTCCGGGCCGCAGGGGATCTCCACCGGGACCATGTGCAGGGCCCGCAGCGTGTTGCGGTAGGCGACATAGCCGGGGCGCGCGGTGGCCACCCGGTCGCCGGGCGCGAAGCTGGACGACAGCGCCAGCACCAGGGCGGGCGAGGCGCCGCAGGTCAGGATCACCCGCTCCGGCGCGATCGTGACGCCATAGGCGTCCTGGTAGTGGCGGGCGATCCGGTCCCGCAGCGCGGGGCTCTCCCAGTAGCCCATGGGCTCGGTGTCCAGCACCCGGTGGGCCACCTCGATGGCGGCCTTCGGCGCGCCCGTGGACGGCTGGCCGAACTCCATGTGGATGATCGAGCGCCCCTCCGCCTTCAGGCGGTGGGCGAGCGTGCTGATCCCGATGGCGTGGAAGGGGTCGATCTCGGCGGCCATGCCGCCTGCTACAGCGCCTTGCGGCGGCCGGCCAGACCCGCGGGCGCGCGACGTCGCCGCATCCCCTCTCGGGCGCGGAACAAATCAGGTATCGTCGCGTCATGGGCGCCGCCTTGAAGGCCTTCTGCCGCGACTGCTTCTGGACCACCGCCGCCGCCCAGCGCCGCTGTGCGGCCTGCGGCTCGCCGCGCGTGGTGGCTCACGAGGAGCTGGAGCGCCTCTCCATCGCCCACATGGACTGCGACGCCTTCTACGCCTCGGTGGAGAAGCGCGACCGGCCCGAGCTGCGCGACCAGCCGGTGATCGTCGGGGGCGGCCGGCGCGGCGTGGTGACCACCTGCTGCTACATCGCCCGGATCTCGGGCGTGCGCTCGGCCATGCCGATGTTCAAGGCCTTGAAGCTCTGTCCGCAGGCGGTGGTGATCAAGCCGGACTTCTCCAAGTACCGGGCCGAGAGCCAGCGGATCCTCGGCCTCGCCGCCCAGCTCACGCCCCTGATCCAGAACCTGTCGCTGGACGAGGCCTGGATGGACCTGTCGGGGACGGAGCGGCTGCACGGCGCGGCCCCTGCCCTCACCCTCGCGCGGCTGCAGGCCCGCATCGAGGCCGAGACCGGGCTGACGGTGTCCATCGGCCTGGCGGCCAACAAGTTCCTGGCCAAGATCGCGTCCGACTTGGACAAGCCGCGCGGCTTCTCGGTGATCGGCGCAGCCGAGGCGCAGAGCTTCCTCGACGGCCGGCCCGTGGGCATCCTGCCTGGCGTCGGCCCGGCCATGGTCGCCTCCCTGGAGAAGGCGGGCTTCCGCACCGTGGGCCACCTGGCCCGCGCCGAACCGAAGGACCTGGCCGGCCGCTGGGGGGCTCATGGCCTTCGGCTGCACGAACTGGCGCACGGGCGCGACAGCCGGGCGGTGAACCCGCACGAGGCGCGCAAGGGGATCAGCGCGGAGACGACGTTCAACGAGGACCTGACGAAGCTCGCGGACCTCGAGGACATCCTGGCGGAGCTCAGCGAGAAGGTCGCGCGGCACGCCCGCAAGGACGGGGTGGCCGGCCGCGTGGTCACGCTGAAGCTGCGCACCACCGACTTCAAGATCCACACCCGGCGCAAGACCATCCCCGTGCCGACTCAGACGGCCAAGACCCTGTTCGCCGTCGGCCGCGAGATGCTGGCCCGCGAGGTGGACGGGCGGCCCTTCCGGCTGGTGGGCGTCGGCATGGCCGAGCTGGTGGAGGCGGACGCCGTGGAAGGCGACTTCTTCGCCGGCGAAGAGCGCCGCGCCCTGGCCTCCGAAAAGACGCTCGACGCCCTGCGCGCCCGGTTCGGCGCCGACGCCGTCACCTCCGGTCGGATTTTGCGTGCAAAGGCGGCGCTCAAGGAGGATTGATGCCCGCCGGAGCTCCGGCGCCGCCCCGTGCGGGGCGGCTTGGACCAGCCCGTCAACCGCGTGACATTTCGGCCCTAGTAAATGGCGATCTTTTCCATATCTAATCGTGCAAGGGCGGAGCGAAGGCTCCGTCAGGAGATCCGTTCGATGAGCGAACGCAAGCAAGGTGACTCGGGCGCCGGCGTTCGGTCGGCGGTGATAACGCAGACCAAGCCCAAGACGCAGAAACCCTCGATGTACCGGGTGCTTCTGCTGAACGACGACTACACCCCGATGGAGTTCGTCGTTTATGTTCTTGAGCAATACTTCAATAAGTCGCGCGAAGACGCGACTCGGATCATGCTGCACGTCCACCAGCACGGTGTCGGCGTCTGCGGGGTCTTCACGTACGAAGTGGCGGAAACAAAAGTGGCCCAGGTCGTTGATACGGCACGCCGGCACCAGCACCCGCTGCAGTGCACCATGGAAAAGGATTAGAGGCTCTTGCCTTCATTTTCGCGCCAGCTCGAAGAGTCCCTTCATCGCGCGGTCGCATACGCCAACCAGCGCAAGCATGAATACGCCACGCTCGAGCACCTGCTGCTCTCTCTGGTGGACGACGAGGACGCCGCCGCCGTGATGCGGGCGTGCGACGTCGACCTGGGGTCGCTTCGCACCACCCTCACCAATTACGTGGACAACGAGCTGCGCTCGCTGGTCGTGGACGACGGCGAGGACGCCAAGCCCACCGCCGGCTTCCAGCGCGTGATCCAGCGCGCGGTCATCCACGTGCAGTCCTCCGGCCGCGAGGAGGTCTCGGGCGCCAACGTGCTCGTCGCCATCTTCTCCGAGCGCGAGAGCCACGCCGCCTACTTCCTGCAGGAGCAGGACATGACGCGGTACGACGCGGTGAACTACATCGCCCACGGCATCGCCAAGAAGGCCGGCGCCTCCGAGGCCAAGCCCGTGAAGGGCTCCGAGGAAGAGGACAAGCCCACCGTCAAGACCGGCGGCGAGGCCCTCGAGGCCTACTGCGTCAACCTCAACGAGAAGGCCAAGCAGGGTAAGGTCGACCCGCTGATCGGGCGGATGTCCGAGGTGGAACGCGCCATCCAGGTGCTGTGCCGCCGGACCAAGAACAACCCGCTGCTGGTGGGCGACCCGGGCGTCGGCAAGACCGCCATCGCCGAGGGCCTGGCCCGCAAGATCATCAACAAGCAGGTCCCCGACGTGCTCGCGGGCTCGACCATCTTCTCGCTCGACATGGGCGCGCTGCTGGCCGGCACCCGCTACCGCGGCGACTTCGAGGAGCGGGTCAAGCAGGTCGTCAAGGAGCTGGAGAACCACCCCGACGCGATCCTGTTCATCGACGAGATCCACACCGTGATCGGCGCCGGCGCCACCAGCGGCGGGGCCATGGACGCCTCGAACCTGCTGAAGCCGGCCCTGGCCTCGGGCACCCTGCGCTGCATGGGCTCCACCACCTACAAGGAGTTCCGCCAGCACTTCGAGAAGGACCGGGCGCTCGTCCGGCGCTTCCAGAAGATCGACGTGAACGAGCCCACGATCGACGACACGATCAAGATCCTGAAGGGCCTGAAGACCTACTACGAGGACTTCCACAAGCTCCGGTACACCAACGACGCCATCAAGGCGGCGGTGGAGCTGTCGGCCAAGTACATCACCGACCGCAAGCTGCCCGATAAGGCGATCGACATCATCGACGAGGCCGGCGCCTCCCAGATGCTGCTCTCCGAAGGCAAGCGGAAGAAGACCTTGGGCGTGAAGGAGATCGAGGCCGTGGTGGCCAAGATCGCCCGCATCCCGCCGAAGTCGGTCTCCAAATCCGACACCGAGGCCCTGAGGCAGCTGGAGGCCGACCTCAAGCGGGCGGTCTACGGCCAGGACGACGCCATCGAGCAGCTGTCCGCCGCCATGAAGATGGCCCGGGCCGGCCTGCGCGACGCCAACAAGCCCATCGGCTGCTACCTGTTCACCGGCCCCACCGGCACCGGCAAGACCGAGACCGCGCGCCAGCTTGCGTCCACGCTCGGTATCGAATTGCTGCGGTTCGACATGTCCGAGTACATGGAGCGCCACACGGTGAGCCGCCTGATCGGGGCGCCGCCGGGTTATGTGGGCTTCGACCAGGGCGGCCTGCTGACCGACGCCGTCGACCAGCATCCGCACGCGGTGGTCCTGCTCGACGAGATCGAGAAGGCGCACCCGGATGTCTACAACATCCTCCTGCAGGTCATGGACCACGGTCAGCTGACCGACTCCAACGGCAAGAAGATCGACTTCCGGAACGTCGTCCTGATCATGACGACCAACGCCGGGGCGGCCGACGCCCAGCGCAACTCCATCGGTTTCGGCCGCGGCAAGGCCGAGGGCGAGGTGGAAGAGGCGCTGAAGCGGCAGTTCACGCCGGAGTTCCGCAACCGCCTCGACGCCACGGTGCACTTCCGCGCCCTCACCCCGGAGATCATCCGCCAGGTGGTGCAGAAGTTCATCATGCAGCTGGAGGCCCAGCTCGCCGACCGTCACGTCACCATCGAGACGGACGACGAGGCGGCCGACTGGCTGGCCAAGAACGGCTTCGACGAACTCTACGGCGCCCGTCCGCTGGGCCGGGTCATCCAGGAGAACATCAAGAAGCCGCTGGCGGACGAGATCCTGTTCGGCCGGCTCACCAAGGGCGGGCACGTCCGGGTGGTGCTCAAGGATGGCAAGCTCGGCTTCGAGATCGAGGGCGATGCGCGCGAGCGCGGGGCCCCGGTGATCGAGAACCCGGCCGAGGACGCGACGCCGGAGTTCACCGAGTAGCCGGACCCGCAGGCTGAATACGGAAAGGCCCGGGCGTCCCCCGGGCCTTCTTCGCGTCAGCTGATCTTGGCCGCGATCTGCTCGGCCAGCCGCTTCAGCTCGTCCATGTCCGCCATGCCGCCCGAGGCGTGACGGCCCATGGCCTGCCCCTCCCAGCGCGGGATGATGTGGACGTGCAGGTGGAAGACGGTCTGACCGGCCGGCGCGCCGTTGAATTGGGTGATCACCAGGCCCTCCGGTTGCAAGGCCGCCCGCACCGCCTTGGCCACCCGCTGGACGCCCAGGATCAGGCCGGTGAGGTTCTGCGGCTCCTCCTCCAGCAGGTTGCGGGCCTGCGAGCGCTTCGGGATCACCAGCGTGTGGCCCCTAGCCTGCGGAAAGACGTCCATGAAGGCGAGCACATGGTCGTCCTCGAAGACCCGGGCACAGGGCATCTCGCCCCGCAGGATCTTCGCGAAGATGTTGCCGTCGTCGTAGGTCCCGTCCAGGCTCATGGCGCGCTCCGAGGTCTGCGCGCCCTCGGTACCAAATCGCGGCGGGAGGCGGAACGTGGGTGATCAGCCAAGCGGCATGACGGAACGTCAACGCAGGTGGTTCGCCTCTGTGCAGGAAAGCCTGGAGCGCGACACCGGCAAGTCTCTGGACGCCTGGGTGGCCATCGCCCGCACCTGCCCGCACGACAAGCCGCGGGCCAGGACGCAGTGGCTGCGGGAGCAGCATGGGCTGGGCGTCAACCGTGCCGCCCACGTGCTCTCCGTCGCCTTCCCCTCGGACGATCGTTGGGACAACCCGGAGCCGCTGCGCGCAAAGCTGTGGAGCGACCCCGCCTCGGCTGCGATTCTCGAGTCACTCCAAACGGCAGCACTGAAGTTGCCGGACGTCACGGTGGGACAGCGCAAGGGCTTCACCGCCTTCTCTCGCAAGGTGCAGATGGCCGCCGCGCGGCCGATGAAGGGTGGCCATGCGCTCGTCGGCTTCGCCGTGGAGCCGGACGCTGACCGGACCCTGTCGCCGCGGGGCAGGAGCGAGAGCTGGGGGGAGCGGCTGAAGGCCCAACTTCTGCTCACCTCACCGGCGGACGTGAACGCGCGGATCGAGGATCTGCTTCGCCAAGCCTGGGAGAGCAGCTAGCTCTCGGCCTTGAAGGGCGAGTATTCCTCGGCCAGCCACTCCATCTCCTGCTCAACGCCCTGGCGCTCCTCCTCCAGAAAGCGTTCCACAGGGGCGCGCAGGCGCGGATCGGCGATCCAATGGGCGGAGTAGACAGGCTTGGGCAGATAGCCGCGGGCGACTTTGTGCTGCCCCTGCGCGCCGGCTTCCACGCGTGCAAGGCCACGGCCGATCGCCCACTCGATGGCCTGATAGTAGCAGAGCTCGAAGTGCAGGAACGGCACGTCCTCGAGGCAGCCCCAGTTGCGGCCGTAGAGGCAGTCGTCGCCGATCAGGTTGAGGGCGCCCGCGATCCAGCGCCCGCCGCGGCGCGCCATCACCAGCAGGATGCGGTCCGCCATGCGCTCTCCGATCAGCGAGAAGAAGCTGCGGGTCAGGTAGGGGCGGCCCCACTTGCGCGAACCGGTGTCCATGTAGAAGGCGAAGAACGCGTCCCAATGGTCCTCGGTGAGCTCGGCGCCGGTCAGGCAATGGATTTCGAGTCCCGCCTGCGCTTCGCGGCGTTCGCGACGGATGGTCTTGCGACGGCCGGAGGAGAGCGCCGCCAGGAAGTCATCGAACGTGGCGTAGCCGCGGTTCTCCCAGTGGTATTGCTGCCCTTCCCTGAGTGCGAGTCCCTGGTCGCCCATCCACCGCCATTCGGGCTCGGTGGGGAAGTTCACATGCAGCGAAGAGATCTCGTAGCGCTCGCAGAGCGCCAGCGCGCCGCCAAGCAGCAGCGCCCTGCCCTCGTCCACGTCCACGTCCGGTCGCACGAGCAGGCGTGGCCCGGTGGCCGGGGTGAAAGGGGCTGCCGAGAGCAGCTTGGGATAGTAGCGGCCGCCCGCGCGTTCATAGGCGTCGGCCCAGGCGTGATCGAAGATGTATTCGCCCTGGCTGTGGGACTTCAGATAAAGCGGCATCACCGCCGCCACGGCGCCGGCCTCATCCTCCACCACCAGATGGTGCGGCCCCCAACCGGTCTTCTCCACTGCGCAGTGGGCCTCTTCCACCGCCGCCAAGAAGTCGAAACCGATGAAGGGATTGCCGGCGTAGGCGGGGTTGCGGGCGCAGGCGTCCCACGCCTCGCGTCCGATGTCGGCGATGCGGCGGGAAACTTTCACCGCCGGCTTGAGGCTCACGCGCGGAAGCCCTCGAAGATGAGGTTGTCGCAGCTGTCCTTGATCGCCTCCCACTGAGCGGGATCGCGCACCGTCCACGCCACCACGGGCAGCCCCTTCTCGCGATAATCGGCGGCCCGGGCGCTGGGCAGCATGTCGAGGCCCAGGGCCAGGAAGTGAGGTCGGGCGATCGCGACGTGTTGCAGGTCGGCCCAGGCCCGGCGCTGCTCCTCGCTGAGGTGCGGCGCCTTGCGATACGAATAGCTGTCCAACCCCCGGAGCACGCCGGGGAAACGTTCAGCGAACCAGGCGTGGCTGTAGGGGTTGAAGCCGATCACGCACAGGGGGCCCGCATGGTCGACGATGATCTCGTGCACGCGCTGCTCGAGCGGCCCGACACGGCCGGGAGGCGTCTTCAGCTCGATGTGGACCATCGTCCGACGGCCAATCAGGGCCAGGGTCTCAGCCAGGGTGGGGATCGCCTCCTCGGTTCCGGCCAGGCGCAGCTCGGCCAGTTCGGCGGCCGTCCGGTCGGAGAGCCGGCCTTCCGCCCCGGTCATCCGCTTCAGGTCCTCGTCGTGGAAGACCATGGCTTCGCCGTCGCGCGAGATCTGGACGTCGAGTTCGATGCCGTAGCCCGCCGCGCAGGCGGCCTGGAAGGCGCCTAGCGAATTCTCCGGCGGACCGTCGGGGCTCCAGAGCCCGCGGTGCGCGATTGGCGGGTGGAAGAGCAGGTCCCAGGCCTCGCCAAACCGGTCCCTCACGACAGTTGCACCACCGCGTCAACTTCGACTGCGAAGTTCATCGGCAGCCGATACACGCCGACGGCCGAGCGGGCGTGGCGGCCCGCGTCGCCGAAGGCCTCGACCATCAGGTCTGAGCAGCCGTTCACCACCTGAGGGATCTCGAAGAAGTTCGGGCCGGCCTGCACGAAGCCCCCCAGCTTCACCACCCGCGCTACGCGGTTGAGGTCGCCGTCGCACGCGGCTTTCATCTGAGCGATGAGGTTGATCCCGCAGATTCGCGCCGCACGCCGGGCGGTCTCGGCGTCCACGTCCTCGCCGACCACGCCCTTGATCCCGCCTTCGGCGTCCACGGACACCTGGCCGGAGATGTGCAGGAGGTCGCCGGCCCGCACGAACGGGACGTAGTTGGCGACGGGCGGATTGGGCTTCGGCAGGGTGATGCCGAGCGCCGCGAGGCGATCTTCGACCTGGGACATGGCCGATGGTCTAGCGCTCCCTCCCTCACGAGAAAAGGCCCGGACCAGGGGTCCGGGCCTTCCGTGTTCCGAAGCGCGAAGAACGCGGTCGGGATCGATCGTTGCCTTAGCGGGCGGCCTGCAGGCGCTCGACCAGGGCGGTCACCCGCTCGTTGAGCGGCTTCATGCTGTCCTTGACCGAGGCCGAAACGGTCTCGGACATCTGGCCAACCTGGGCCATGTAGGTCTCGAGCGCGGTCTTCGCGAAGGCGGTCTGCAGTTCGAACACTTCCTGCACGCTCTTGGCGGAGGCGAGCGAACGGGCGGCGGTCACCTGCGTGTCGAAAGCGGCCTTGGAGAACGACATGGCCTGGGCGCCCAGCGCCTCGGCGCCCTTGGTCGCCGCGGTGACCGAAGCGACGACCGCCTCGAGGTTCTGCTTCGAGTGGGTGTTGGCTTCGTTCAGCGCCGCCAGGGTCTTCTCCACGCCATCCTTGAAGGCGACGTTGGAGGCGGCGGTGAACTGCTCGACGGTGGACTTCACGGTTTCAGCGGCGGCCATCGTAGACGCTCCTGGACAAGGGTTGGGCGGTCGCGGCTAGATCGCCGCACTGCAATGGATTCGGGGCGCAAGTCCCCTAACTCGCCACCGTTGTCTCATGCTGCAGTGCAGCAGTCAAGTGCTATTTGTGCACTGCACAACACGCTTGAATCCAGCGAGCGGCGGCCGGCGCGACAATTCCGCCCGTTCAAGCCTTGTTTACTGTCGAGCAAGGGTCCTTAAGGCATGCTAACCGGGATTCCTGGCGGCGGGGCGCCGCCGTAACCCTCTGATTCGACGGACGAAGCATGTTCCAGCACGCCCGCCGCCTGTTCGTTGCATTTGGCGCCGCCGCCGCCGTCGCATTCGCGTCGACCGCGCCCCCCGCGTACGCTCAGCCGGTCTTCCAGCAACTCTCCACCGCCTCGCAAACCAAGTACGCGGCGATCGTCGTGGACGCCAAGACCGGCGAGGTGCTCTACGCCAAGCGCGCCGACGCGCCGCGTTATCCGGCGTCGATCACCAAGGTGATGACCCTCTATCTCACCTTCGAAGCTCTGGCCGCCGGCAAGATCCGGCTGGACGACCCGGTGGTGATCTCCCCCCGCGCCGCAGCCCAGTCGCCCACCAAGCTGGGCGTGCCGGCCGGCGGCACGATCACGGTGTCGGAAGCCATGCAAGCCCTGGCCATCAAGTCCGCCAACGACGTGGCCGTGGCTATGGCCGAGAAGCTGGGCGGCACCGAGAGCCGCTTCGCCGCCCTGATGACGCTCCGGGCCAAGGAGCTGGGCATGACCAACACCCACTTCGCCAACGCCTCGGGCCTGCCGGACAGCCGCCAACTGTCGACCGCGCGGGACATCGCGATCCTGTCGCGAGCCGTCATGCGGGACTACCCGCAGTACTACAAGCTGTTCAGCCAGCGGGAGATGACCTTCCGCGGCCAGACGCTGCGCAACCACAACGGCCTGCTGCATCGGATGCCGGGGGTGGACGGTCTGAAGACCGGCTTCACCAACGCCTCTGGCTTCAACCTGGCGGTCTCTGCGGTGCGCGACAACCGCCGGCTGATCGCCGTCGTCATGGGCGGCCCGACCACGCGGGCTCGGGACGACAACGCCCAGTCCCTGCTGCTGACCGGCTTTGATGTGGTCCGCCGGCGCGAGCTTGGCGAACGGATCACCATCGCCCAGAACCTGTTCGAACCCGAGCCCACCGGCCGGGTGCAGGGCAGCACCGAACAGGGCGACCAGGATCTGAAGATCGTCCTGGCCTCGGCCGCGCCCGCGCCACGCGCATCGCGGATCGAGATCGTCGAACCCAAGTCGAAGAAGAGCGCCCCCGCCAAGGCTGCCGAGAAGTGGGCGGTGCAGGTCGGCGCCTTCAAGGCCCGGTCGGACGCTAAGGAACAGATCGACCTGATCGAGAAGCGCTTCGGCAAGCAGGTGGCCGGCGCTAAGCCTGTCACGGACAAGGCCGCAGGCCGCTACCGCTCGCGTTTCGTCGGCCTCTCGGAACGCGAGGCCAAGACGGCCTGCAAGGCCATCAAGGCGAAGGGCATGGCCTGCCAGGTGATCGAGCCCAGCGCCTGACGCCGACCAAAGCTGGAACACAGAAAGGCCCGGGCGATCCCGGGCCTTTTTTCGTTGGGCCCTGCCGTCTACTTCTCGAGAAGGCGGTCGCGGGCGGCGTTGAGCTGAGCCGCCAGGCCGGCGGTGCCGCCCTTGTCAGGATGCACGCTTCGCATCAGCCGCGTGTAGGCCGCCTTGACCTCGGCGGGCGAGGCGTCGGGGCCGACCCCCAGGATGGAGCGCGCCTCCTCCAGGCTCATGCGCCCGCTGGCGGGGCGCGGAGCCAGGCCGGTGCGACGGGTCGAGACGGCGAGCCAGAGGCCCAGCACCACCAGCACGATGCCCGAGCCCCAGCGGCCGCTGACGCACAGCCAGGCCGCGGCCGCAAAGGCGGCGATCGCCAGGGCGCCGGCCATGAACCGCCACTCGCGCCGCTTGACCATCGGCTTGCCGCGGCTGACCGCCAGGATCAGGGCCAGGGCGGCGGCCCCGAGGGCGAGGTAGAGCATGCGGCTATTCCGCCGCGATCTTCTCCGCGTCGTCCAGCCCCTGGAAGCCGAGCGCGGTCATCAGCGCCCGCAGCTCCTGGCGCGCCGCTACGTGCTGCAGCGACATCGCCACCGGCCGGATGGTCGGCGACAGGTCGGCGATGGTCAGGCCGAACGGGAAGAGTTCACGGTAGATCACCCGATCGCGCAGGCCGGGTCCCACCCGGAACCCCACCTTCCGCGACAGGGCTGTGATGCGCTCGTCGAGACGCTTGCGGTTGCGCGCCTCCGTGGGCGCCAGGCGGTTGCGCAGCACCACCCAGTCGATCTGCTTGCGCTCGACGGTGGCGCGCTGCTTGCGGCAGGCCCAGACGGTCTCGGAATAGAGGCTGTGGCGGGTGAGCTCCAGGGTCACCGGATCCACCACGCCCAGCATGTCGAAGTCGACGAAGCTGTCGTTCATCGGCGTCACGATCAGGTCCGCCTTGGCGTGGGCGGCGCGGCTGATCGCGGTGTCCGCCCCGGGCGTGTCGATCAGCACGAAGTCCGCTGCGGCCGAGACCTCGGCGAAGGCGTCCTGGAACCGCGCCAGCTGGGCGGCGTCGTCGGACTTGGCGAGCGCATCCCCCGCCGAGCTGATCGCATGCTCCACCGGCATGGGCGCCTCGGCGCCATTGGCCGCCAGCCACTTGGCGCGGTTGGCGAAGAAATGGCCCATGGTCTGCTGCCGCAGATCGAGGTCCAGGACAGCGACCTTGGCGCCGCCATGCAGCAGAGCGACCGCGATGTGGATGGCCAGGGTGGACTTGCCCGCCCCACCCTTTTCGTTCCCGACGACGATGACGCTCGCCATGCGTGATCTCCTGGAGGACCGCCGGACGCAGCCCATTTGGGCCCTAGGTGACCGACAGGAGAGAGTCGGGTCAACGCGCGCTTTGCCGCCGCGCTGTGGATGGACCCGACTCTGGGGCTCGGCCATAAGCGACACCATGGCCGAACTCCCGCTGCCCACCGCCCGCACCGTCGCCGACCTTCGCGCGCAGGTGCGCGCCTGGCGGGCCGAGGGCCTGAGAATCGGCTTCGTCCCCACCATGGGCGCCCTCCACGAGGGGCATCTGTCGCTGGTGCGCATGGCGCTCGCCAAGGCCGACCGCGTCGTGGCGAGCGTCTTCGTCAACCCGACCCAGTTCGGGCCCAACGAGGACTTCGACGCCTACCCCCGGGGAGAGGCGCGGGACGCCGAACTGCTGGCGGGCGCCGGCTGCCACCTGCTCTACGCGCCCACCGTGGCGGAGATGTATCCGGAAGGCTACGCGACGAAGGTGACAGTCGCGCGGATCACCGAGCCGCTCGACGGCGCGGCGCGGCCCGGACATTTCGACGGAGTGTCGACCGTGGTCGCCAAGCTGCTCCTCCAGTGCGGCCCCGACATCGCCGTCTTCGGCGAGAAGGACTACCAACAGCTGCAGGTCATCCGCCGCCTGGTGCGCGATTTGAACATTCCGGTGGAGATCCTCGGCGGCCCGACGGCGCGGGCCACCGACGGCCTCGCTCTGTCCTCGCGCAACACATACCTCAATCCTGACGAGCGCGCCGTCGCGGCCAAGCTGAACCTGACGCTGCAGGCCGCCGTGGCTCATCTGCGGTCGGGGCAGCCGGTGCTGGCGGTAGAGGCCGCAGCCGTGGCCGCGCTCGAGCAGGCCGGCTTTCAGAAGGTGGACTATGTCGAGGTCCGCGATCCGGACGACCTCTCTCGACTCGGCCCCGGCCCCCTGGACCGCGAGGCGCGGATCCTCGCCGCCGCCGTGATCGGCCGGACGCGGCTGATCGACAACATGGCTGTCTAGCGTAACTGTGGCGTTGTGCCGCATAGCTACGCTTCGCGCGCTTAGCGGGCCTTATGGCCAAGCTACAAACTCAACGAGTTCCGTGTTCTAGGCGCCGATAAGCTTAGCCATTTCAGCCACATGACCGAAGCTCTGCGACAGTCCGTCTGAACGGGCCAGCAACCCTCCTCCGCTAGCTTGGCCGAGTCCGGCGGGCGTCCGGGGGGGGAATTCAGTCATGTCCTATCTGAAGTACGACGGCACGGCGACGACGCTGCCTGGCGAGCCGAGCCTGAACCTCAATGGCGCTTCCGGGGCGGACACCCTGACCGGCACCGCCGCAGCCGAGAACCTTTACGGCGCCTCTAAGGGTGACGTGCTGGTCGGCGGCGCCGGCGACGACGTCTACTGGTTCCAGACCCACCTGCCTTACCTGACGATCACCGAAGCCGCCGGCGGCGGGCTGGACACGATCAAGGCCTGGCAGAGCGTGGATCTCGCCAACTTCGCTCACGTGGAGAACCTGTCGGTCGGCCTCGACGGGATCTGGGGCGCGGGCAACGACCTGGACAACGTCATCGTCGGTGGCGACGGCGCCCAGCAGCTTTACGGCGGCAAGGGTCAGGACGTGCTGGTCGGCGGCGCTGGCAAGGACGTGTTCATCGTCATCAAGGGTGAGGGCAACGACGTCATCCAGGACTTCAGCGCGGCGGCCGACGCCGTCCGGCTGAAGGCGGGCTTCACCACCTTTGCGCAGGTGCAGGCGAAGCTCAGCCAGATGGGCGCCGACGTGAAGCTCGACCTGGGTGGCGGCGACGGGCTGATCTTCCGCAACCTCGCCGTCGGCCAGCTCACCGCGGCGAACTTCCAGCTGCAGCTGGACCTGACCGGATTCACCCAGACCTTCGCCGACGAATTCACCACCCTGTCGTTGAAGGATCCGGAGAGCGCTCCAGGCGGCGTGTGGCGCACCGACTTCGGATACCAGGGCACGCAGGGCGCCGGCAGCTACACGCTCGTGAGCAACGACGAGAAGCAGATCTACACCTCGCCCTATTTCCGGGACCACGCGGGCGACTTCGGCGAGTCGCCGTTCAAGGTGAACGGCGACGGCACGGTCTCGATCTGGGCGCGGCCGTCGACGAACACCGAGCTGTTTGGCTACGGCTACACCTCGGGCATGCTCAGCACGAAGGGCACCTTCAGCCAGACGTACGGCTACTTCGAGATGCGGGCGGACCTGCCGGACGCGGTGGGCGCCTGGCCCGCGTTCTGGATGCTGCCAGCGGACGGCGCCTGGCCGCCCGAGCTCGACATCATGGAATCCCTCAGCAACGACGGCGTGGCCTGGACAACGGCCCACTGGGGCACGCCTGCCGCCCACGGCTCGAAGGGTATCCAGAATCTCGCCCCGGGCGAAGGCTTCCACACCTATGGCGCGCTTTGGACCTCCAGCGAGATCGCGTGGTACATCGACGGCGTCGAAGTTTTCCGCCAGGCCACGCCGGCCGACATGAACAAGCCAATGTTCATGATCGCCAACCTGGCGCTCGGCGGCTGGGCCGGGACGGTGGACCCCGCTCACTTCCCGGCGGAAATGCGCATCGACTATATCCGCGCCTACCAACTGCCGACCGCGACGCCGACGCCCGCGCCGGCTCCGGTCCCAGAGCCGGCGCCTGTGACGACCACGCCGCCCCCGGCGCCCGCACCCGCGCCAGCGCCGCCCCCCGCGCCCGCCCCCTCCCCCTCCCCCTCCACCGGGGGTGGCGGCAGCTACTCGGGCGGGGGAGCGGACACCGCGCCCCGCGTCCTGGTGGCCCGCTCCGGGGGCGACAGCCTCCAGGGCGCTTCCGGCGACGACATGCTGAACGGCAGCGACGGGGAGGACCTGCTCGAAGGCGGAGCTGGCGCAGACCGGCTGTATGGCGGCGACGGGTGGGACCGTCTGCAGGGCAACCTGGGCGACGACCTTGTCTCCGGAGGGCACGGCAACGACTGGGTGCTCGGCGGCAAGGACCAAGACACCCTACTCGGCGACGCGGGCGACGACCTCGTCTATGGAAACCTCGGTGATGACAGCTGCTTCGGCGGCCTTGGGGCGGACCTGGTGCGCGGCGGTCAGGGCGCCGACGTCGTGATGGGCAACGAGGGCGACGACTGGCTGTCCGGGGACCGTGGCGACGACACAGTGACGGGCGGGACCGGCGCGGACATCTTCCACAGCTTCTCGGGAGCCGGGCTCGACCTGATCGTCGACTTCCGAGTCGGGGACGGCGACCGCGTGCAACTGGACGCCGGCACCACCTACACCGTGGCGCAGGAAGGCGCCGACGTGGTCGTTTCCATAGGGGCAGGCGACCGCGTGGTGCTCCAGGGGGTGCAGCTCGGCGACCTGCCGGCTGGCTGGCTGTTCATCGCGTAACATTGGTTCGCGACGCCTGGTCGCAGACGTCGCGGCTGCCCGCCGCAGGCGCCGCACCCGCCAGGTGCGGCGCCTGCGCACAACTTAGCTGTGACAAGGCGCCACAGCACAGCTTCATTACGCGCTATCCGGGTAACCTTCAGCACATCAGCTGAGCCGCAGTGACTGCCGCCCAAGGTCAAGTTTGTTTCATTAAATTCAGCGTCGACACAGCCACTTACGGAACAGCCTTAGCTATAAGGCGCCCTACGGTGAAGCTTGTACTTATTGATCACCGCTGGTTGTCAACCCCACCCTACGGCAGCGGTGTGCGACAACTTTGACAAGGGTGCGCGCCGCAGGTCGTCGCTAGCTTTTACTCGTCGTTCGGCTGTCGGGGCCAAGACGACGACGGCGGGGTCGGGCCCGCCTTCGAGAGACGGGAAAGACCACAATGACGTACTTCAAGTACGACGGCGTCCGCGCCGCCGAGACCGCTGCGCCTGTGTCTGACTTCTGGGGCACGGATGCCGTCGAGGTCCTGACGGGGACTTCCGCGGCCAATTCGCTGTGGGTCGGCGTCGGCGACACGGCTGTGGGCGGCGCCGGGGACGACACCTACTGGCTGCAAGCGCTGAAGGGCCAGTTTACGGTGACCGAGCTGGCCGGCGGCGGGGTCGACAAGATCGCCGGCTGGCAGAGCATCTACCTCGACGACTACGCCAACTTCGAGAACGTCTTCGTCGGCGGCGACAGCACCTACGGCGCCGGCAACGGGCAGGACAACGTCATCGAGGGCGGCGCCGGCGTGCAGCAGCTCTACGGCGGCAAGGGCCTCGACGTGCTGGCCGGCGGCGCCGGCAAGGACGTGTTCATCGTCTACAAGGGCGAAGGCAACGACGTCATCCAGGACTTCAGCGCGGCCGACGACGTGGTCCGCCTGAAGGCGGGCTTCACCTCCTTCGCCCAGGTGCAGACGAAGCTGACCCAGGTGGGCGCGGACGTGAAGCTGGACCTCGGCGGCGGCGACGCCCTGCTGTTCCGCAACGCCTCGGTCGGCCAGTTCACGGCCAAGAACTTCCAGCTGCAGTTCGACAGCGGCTCGCTCGGCGCCCAGACGTTCGGCGACGAGTTCACCGGCAAGCTGTCGCTATGGGACGCCCAGAGCAATCCGACCGGCGTGTGGCGCCCGGACTTTGGTTATCAGGGCGAACAGGGCGTCGGCAGCTACACCCTGGTCTCGAACAACGAGAAGCAGATCTACACCTCGCCGTATTTCCGCGGTCACAACGGCGACTTCGGCGAGAGCCCGTTCGTGTCGAACGACGACGGCACCCTCTCGATCTGGGCCAAGCCTTCCACGAACGCGGAGATCTTCGGCTACGGCTACACCTCCGGCTTCATCTCCACGAAAGAGAGCCACGCCCAGACCTACGGCTACTTCGAGATGCGGGCGGACATTCCCTCCGCCGCGGGCGCATGGCCGGCCTTCTGGCTGATCCCGGCGGACGGCTCCTGGCCGCCGGAACTGGACGTCATGGAGGCGCTGACCTCCGACCCCCGCGGGACCTGGACCACCGAGCACTCGGGCGTCGGCGGCCACACCTCGCACGGGATCCTCTCGTTCACCCCGGACACCACTGACGGCTTCCACACCTACGGCGCGCTTTGGACGGCTGAGAACATCGTCTGGTACATCGACGGCGTCGAAGTGTTCCGCCAGGCGACGCCGGCCGACATGCACAAACCGATGTTCATGATCGCCAACCTGGCGCTGGGCGGCTGGGGCGGCGCGATCACCAACGCGCACCTGCCTGCGGAACTGAAGATCGACTACATCCGCGCCTACGCGCTCGGCGAAGGAACGGGCACCGGCACGGGCACGGGCACGGGCGCGCCCCCGCCGCCGGTCGGCGGCGACACCGGCGACTCGAACACGGCTCCGCCTCCGCCCCCGCCCTCCTCGGCCGGCGCGACGCTGAGCTATGCCCAGCATGGCGACACGCTTACGGGCGGCGCAGGGACCGACACGATCAATGCGAGCCAAGGCGCCGACAAGCTGACGGGCGGCGCTGGCGCGGACGTCTTCCGCTTCCAGGCCACGCCCTGGAGCGCCGGCAAGGTCACCGACTTCCAGGTCGGCGTCGACAAGCTGGACATCTCGGCGCTCTACGCGGGCGGCTACAATGGGGCGAATCCCGTTGCCGATGGCTACGTTCGCTTCGAGAGCGACGGCGCCGGCGGCACGAAGGTGATGCTCGACACCGATGCGGCGGGCACGGCGAACCCGTGGTCGTTCCATGT
The DNA here is from genome assembly GCF_036563385.1 of Phenylobacterium sp. Taxonomy (GTDB): domain Bacteria; phylum Pseudomonadota; class Alphaproteobacteria; order Caulobacterales; family Caulobacteraceae; genus Phenylobacterium. The sequence goes on along the minus strand of NZ_DATCML010000015.1, from coordinate 49,848 downwards.
GGTCACGCTCCAGGGCGTTTCCTCCGTCGGCCTGACCGCTTCTCAGGTGTTCAGCGGCTCGGGCGCGGCGACGACCCCGCCTCCGGCGAGTGGCGATGCCGGCGGTTCCGCCCCCCCGCCTCCCGCGCCTGCGGCCGGGGCGACCGTGACCTTCGCCCAGCACGGCGACACGCTCGCCGGCGGTGCGGGCACGGACACGATCAACGCCAGCCAAGGGGCCGACAAGCTCACCGGCGGCGCTGGGGCTGACGTGTTCCGCTTCCAGGCCATGCCCTGGAGCGCAGGCAAGATCACCGACTTCCAGGTCGGCGTGGACAGGCTCGATGTGTCCGCCCTCTACGCCGGCGGCTACAACGGCGCGAACCCGATCGCCGATGGTTACGTTCGTTTCGAGAGCGACGGCGCGGGCGGCACGAAGGTGATGCTCGACACCGACGCGGCTGGCACGGCGAACCCGTGGTCCTTCCACGTCGTGACGCTGCAGGGCGTCTCCCCGGCCGGTCTGACCGCCGCGCAGGTGTTCAACGGATCGGGCGCGGTGACCCCTCCGCCGCCTGCACCGACGTCTCCGGGCGTCGTCCTGACCTCCACCACCTACGGCGAGACGCTGACGGGCGGCGCGGGTGCGGACACCCTGACCGCATGGCAGGGGCCCGACCGGCTGGTCGGCGGCGCCGGCGCGGACCACTTCGTGTTCGACAAGCTGCCGTGGAACGCCGGCCGCGTGGCCGACTTCACGCCGGGCGCGGACAAGATCGACCTGCGCCCGCTGTTCGACCAAGTCGGCTATCAGGGGACCAACCCCATCGCCGACGGATATCTGAAACTTGAATCCGACGGGGCCGGCGGCACGCGCGTGCTGGTGGACACCGACGGTGCTGGTGCGGCCAACCCGTGGCCGTACCAGATCACGACCCTCGCGGGAGTGTCGCCGGCGAGCCTCACGGCTTCCGACTGGCTGTTCCAGTAAGGGTCGAGGCGGGCTTCCTCCCGAACAAGGGAGTCCGTCGCCCTGCAGGGTTGAGGCGCTGCTCCGGGCCCGGAGCAGCGCCTTCTTTCATTGGGGGATTGTCACCAGGCGCCGAGTTCGCGCAGCTGCCTCGCCAGCTCAGGGGGCGCCTCGCCGAACGCTTCCATCGCCAAATCCTCAGGGGCGTCCTTCGGCTCCAGGTAGCGCCAGCCCTGGAAGGCTCGCCTGGGGGTCGGGGCGACGCGCACGATCTCTTCGTCCAACGTCACCTCGCAGCGGGCGTTGACGCCCTCCCCCACCGTCTCGACGGCGACGATGCGTTGGCGGCAGAGAATGACCCCTTTGAAGACACGGTAGAGCGAACCGCCTTCGATCATCTCCGGCGCACGCTTGGGCGTCTGCCGGGTGCGCAGGGTCCAGGGCTGACCCTGGGCGTACTGTGTCCGTCGCCATTCGAGGAGATCCTCGATGGTCTCTGCGCCGACGCAGAGCTTGATCATATGAAGCGCCATGCCCCTCGATTAGGGCGCGGCGCGTCGGGATTCCAGTGCGGCGCCCCGCCTCACTCGGCCCAGCGCGGCTTGCGCCGCTCCAGGAACGCCCGCACGCCCTCCTGACCTTCCTCCCCCACCCGGGCTGCAGCGATCCGGTGAGCGGTGAGGTCGAGCAGCCCTCGGTCGATCTCGCGCCCGTAGACCTCCGCCACCAGGCGCTTGGACCCGGCGACGGCCGCGGGGCCGCAGGCCAGAATCTCACGGGCGATGCGGTCGCGCGCGGCGTCCAGGGCCGCGGCGTCGGCCGCGACCTCGCTGACCAGGCCGATCCTTTCCGCGAAGGCGGCGTCGAACACTCGGGCGGTGGCGAACAGGCCGCGGGCGTTCCGCGGGCCAATGGCCTGGACGACATAGGGGCTGATGGTCGCCGGTACGAGGCCCAGCCTGGTCTCGGAGAAACTGAACCGCGCATCCGCCGTGGCGATCGCCAGATCACAGGCCGCCGCGACCCCGGCGCCGCCGCCAAAGGCCCCGCCTTCGACAAGGGCGACCGTCAGCATGGGCATATCCCACAGCTGCTTCAGCATCACGGCCAGGTCCATGGCGTCGGCTCGATTATCGGCCTCAGAGCGGTCCGCGGCGGCGCGCATCCATTCAAGGTCAGCGCCGGCGCTGAACGTGCCCCCAGCGCCACGCACGAACACGACCCGGACCCCCTCGGCCCCGGCCAGAGTGCGGAAGGCTTCCTCCATGGCGGAGATCAGGTCGGAGTCGAAGGCGTTCTTCCGCTGCGGTCGGGTTCAAGGTGACGGTCACCGCCCCTTCGACAGTGGCGTCGATAGCGACCAGATTGGTGGTGGCGCTGGTGTCGGGAACCTCCACCAGGGGATCGACGATGGGATTGCTCATGGGTCCTCCTGGCAGCAGAACGCTCGAGCCGGGGCGGAAGGTCGCGGGCTCCCACGAGCCATAGCGGCGAGGCTACAGCAACGCTAGCTTCCGGCCCTGTGGCCAGACTCCCGGACATCCCCAACGATTCGGCGCTCGCCCGGCTGTTCAACCAGGAGCGCGCGCAGGGGGACGCCACCTGGTTTTCCCTCCCCGGCGGACAGACCTTGTACGCGGCCGGCGATCCGGCGGACCATCTCTACTTCGTACGCGCCGGGCGGCTCGGCGCCTTTCGCCGGGAAGAGGGTCAGGAGCCGCAGTTCCTCGGCGTGATCCGACCAGGCGAGCCGGCGGGCGAGATGTCTCTGATCGCAGGGGCGCCGCACTCCGCCGACGTAGTCGCCCTGCGGGACTCGGAGATCTTCGCCCTCCCCCGCGACGCCTTCTTCGAGGCCTGTGAGGCCGACGGCTCGGTCATGACCGAGCTCGCGCGCCTGATGATCCTGCGCACACGCCAGGCGGTGCGGCGCGGCGCCAGTGGGGAGCCTTCGGTATTCGGCTTCACGCCGGTGGGGCAGCCCGGCCTGTTGCGCGCCATGGTCGAACGCCTGGCGCTGGAGATCACTCGCCTCGGCTATTGCGTGACCTGCGTCGGTTCCGAGGCCCAGTCCGCCCCGACGGAGTGGTTCTCCGAAGTCGAGCGGACGCACGACTTCGTCCTCTACGTGGCCGAGACCACCGACCTTGGGTGGCGGCACGTGGTCTCGCGACAGGTGGATCGGCTGTTCCGGGTGGGGCGAGGTGATCGCGCGCCGCCCAAGGCGACGGCGAACGCTTACCTCGCCGCGCCCCTACAGGCGCAGCAACTTGTCGACCTGATCCTCCTCCAGCCACAGACCGCCGCTGCGCCATCTGGCTCGGAGCTCTGGATGGACGCGGTGCAGCCGGCGCAGGTCTTCCATCTGCGCCGCGAGCACGACGGGGACCTGAAGCGGCTCGCGCGGGTGCTCACCGGCCAGTCTGTCGGCCTGGTGCTCTCCGGCGGCGGCGCCCGCGCCTATGCCCACGTGGGCGCGGTAAGGGCGATGCACGAGCACGGCGTGCCTATCGATTTCGTGGGCGGCGTCTCCATGGGAGCGATCATTGCCGCTGGCGTGGCCATGGCATGGGACGACGCCGAGTTGCACCACCGGATCCAGGCGGCGTTCGTCAACTCGAGCCCGCTGGACGACATCGCCCTGCCGATCCTGGCCATGACCCGCGGTGAGAAGGTGGGTCACCGGCTTGCTGAGCACTTTGGCGACACCGAGATCGCCGATCTTTGGCTGCCCTTCTTCTGCTTGTCGTCCAACCTCACTACGGGCGCGTATCACCTCCACCGCCAAGGGCTGCTGCGCAAGGCGCTGCGCGCGACCATCTCGCTCCCCGGCGTGATGCCGCCCGCCACCGAGGGCGATCAGGTGCTGGTGGATGGCGCGGTGCTGAAGAACTTCCCGGCGGACGTCATGCGGGCGGCCCAGCCCGGCCCGATCGTCGGCGTCGACGTCAGCGGCGGCCGCAGCATCACCGCCGGCCAGGTGGCGCGGCCGGAGTCGGCGCTCCGCTGGCTCCTTTCAGGCCAATGGCGGAAAGGGCCGCCCATCGTGTCGCTGCTGATGCGGGCGGCGACCGTCTCGTCCGGGCGCGACCTGATCGCAGCGCGCGAGGCCACCGACCTGCTGGTGATGCCGGAAGTCGGCGGCGTCGAGATCCGCGACTTCGCCGCCTATGAGCCGGCCGTCGAGGCCGGGTACCGGGCGATGTGCCAGGCGCTGGAGAAGCTGGACCGGCCTGTGCAGGAGCTGCGGCGTCGCCCGAGCCTGGACGAGCAGCGAGGCGGCCGGATGCTCATCGCCTCGGCAGGCTGACGGCAAGACGAGAAAGACTACGGCGGCGTTTGCGCTGGACCAGGAGGGGCCCCATATTCCTCATCCCTGTTCAACAGTTGAAAGGAGGTGATCCAGTGTCTCATAGTTTCATCCGTAGTTCGGTGACCGTGACCTGGACCTCCGCTGAGGTCCGCGCCTAACCACCGGTTCGGTGATGGTTCGGGACCGTTCTGCGGACCGACTATGGAAAGGCCGCTCCAGCGATGGGGCGGCCTTTCGTCTGTCTGGAGGTCAGCGACGCCAGCGAGCGTCGCGGGCAGCGCGCTCGGCGGCGGCGTCCAGCGGGTCGCCGGCGATCAGCTCGTCGACGGCGGTGAGCACGGCGGGCGGCAGCTCGGAGCCGGCGGTGCGGTACTGCGGGGCGGGCGCCGGGCTCCAGGCGAGGGTGGCGTGGGCGATCCAGCGGCCGTTCTCGCGGCAGGCCAGGCCGGCCAGCCGGTCGGGGGTGCTCTGGAAGGTGCGGCAGTAGTCGCCGTCGGCGTCCTTGAAGCTCAGGCCGACCCGGATCGGGCCGGTGTCGGAGGCGAGCTGGGTCTCCAGGGCCTGCGCAAGTCCGGCCCGGGCGACCAGGACCCCGTCGTGGGCCGCCAGGGCGCCGCGCTGGTGGGGAACGACGAAGCCGACAGTGACGCCCACGGCCAGGGAGGCGGCGATGGCGGCCCAGTGGCGCCAGCCGAAGCGCCGGTTCTGGTTCGCGGCGCAGGCGGACAGGACCAGCCGATCCGGCGTCGGCTCCTCGGCGATTGCTCCGTAGGCGGACAGAATGCGTTCGCGGAGCCGGCGCTGCTGGTCGACCTCGGCGGCCAGCGCGGCGTCGCTCGCCAGGTCGCGTTCGAAGGCCGCGGCGTCGCTCGCGCCCAGCTCGCCGTCGACGTAGGCGATCACCCGTTCTTCGCGGCTCATCGGGCGGCCTCCCCGAGGCGGCTGATCAAGGCCTGCCGGCCGCGCACCAGGCGGCTGGTCAGGGTGCCTTCGGGCACTTCCAGGACCTCGGCCGCCTCGCGGTAGGACAGGCCCTCGACCAGCACCAGGGCGACGGCGATCCGCTGGTCCTCGGGCAGGGTCGACATGGCGGCCTCCACCTCGCGGGCGGCGAGCCGGGCCTCCATGGCGCCAGCGCCATCCGAGCCCACCTGCAGCCCGTCCTCCTCGGCCGCCAGCACCACGCCGCGGCGGCCGCGGGCGCGGCTCTCGTCGATCCAGGCGTTCTTCATGATCCGGAACATCCAACTGTCCAGGCGAGTCCCTGGCCGGTACAGGTCCGTCCGCGAAAGCGCCCGCTCCACCGTCAGCTGAACCAGGTCGTCGGCATCGACGGTGTCCCGGGTCAACACCCGCGCCAGACGGCGCAGGCGCGGCAGGAGCGCGACGATCTGGCTCCGGATCTCGGGCAAGGTATCGCCTTCTACAGGGATGAAACGAACCGCAAGGTGCGTTTCATCCGTTAAGGTCCAAAGAACACCAAAGCGCGCGCGCAAGCGCAGCCATAGGAGCAGGCCCAGCATGCCGCAAGCCGGTCGCCTCTGTCGCCTCAGTCGCGCCGCCCTGGTGCTGGGCGCGTCGGCGGCGCTTGGCCTGGCGGGCGTCGCGTTTGCCCAGAATGGCGGCGGCGGAGGCGGGCCTCCAGGCGGCGGGCCTCCAGGCGGCGGGCCTCCGGGCGGTGGACCCCCAAGCGGCGGGCCCCCAGGCGGCGGCCCGCCGGGCCAGGCTGGCGGCGGCCCGCCCGGCCAAGCCGGTGGTGCTCCCCCCGGCGGCGGCCCGCCCGGGCTCGGAGGCGGCGCGCCGCCCGGCCAAGCCGGTGGTGGTCCTCCCGGCGGCGCCCCGCCCGGCGTCGGCGGGGGCGGACCGCCAGGCCTGGATGGCGGCGGCCCGCCTGGGCTCGCGGGCGGCGGCCCCCCAGGTCTGGCCGGCGGCGCTCCCCCAGGCGTGGCGGGCGGCGGACCTCCCGGGCAGACCGGGTCGGGGCCACCCGGGCAGTCGGGCGGCGGACCTCCCGGGTTGGCCGGCGGCGGACCTCCGGGACAGACCGGATCTGGGCCTCCTGGCCAGGCTGGCGGCGGCGCGCCGGGCCAGGGCTCTGCCCCGGGGCTTTCCGCGGGCGGGCCAGGCGCCCAGGGCCGGTCGGGCCCGGGGGCCTTCGCCGGCCCCGGCGGCATGGCGTCTCCGCCCGCCGAGGGCCGCGCCACGGAGGGCCGTGGCGAGCGCCTCTCCGGCACGCCGGCGCACGGCGGAGGTGCGGGCGAGGCCGGTGAGAGCGCGACGAGGGGCGAGGCCGTGGCCGCGGCCATGTCCCAGCCGCTGGTCGACATGCCCGAGGTCCCCACCCGTCGGGAGCAGGCCCAGCGGCTCCTGCGCGACCATCCGGGGCAGATCGAGCCCGATCCGTTCGGCCAGCCGATCGTCCGCGGCGAGATCCTGGCGATCGGGCCCACCGCCGAGGCGTTGAACAAGGCGCGGCGGGCGGGCTTCGCGATCGGCGGAACAACCAGCTATGGGGCGCTGGGGCTGCAGGTGGTGACGCTGACTGCGCCGCGCGGCCTGACCACCGCCCAGGCCGCCGAGCGGCTGCACGCGCTCGATCCGCAGGGCCAGTACGAGTTCAACCACGTCTACCAGCTGGGCGGCGCGACTGGCCTGGCCGCCAACGCACCCGCGCCCGTGATCGCGCGCGCCGCGCCCGCCGTCGGGGCGCGCGTCGGGTTGGTGGACGGCTCGGTGGCGCGCGAGCAGCCGACGCTCTCCGGCGCCCGCCTCGTCCAGCGCGCCTTCGCGCCCGGCGGCGCCAAGGCCACGCCCCACGCCACGGCGGTGGCCTCGCTGATCGCCGGCGCCTGGGGCCCGTTCGCCGGCGCGGCGCCTGGCGCCACCCTGTACGTGGCGGATGTATACGGCCCCTCCCCCATGGGCGGGTCGGTCGCCGCCCTGGTGCGGGGTCTGGCCTGGATGGCGGAGAACCGGGTCCCGGTGATCAACGTCAGCCTGGTGGGGCCGCCGAACCGGCTGCTGCAGGCGGCGGTGCAGGCCCTGACCGCCCGGGGACACCTGGTGGTGGCGGCGGTGGGCAACGACGGGCCCTCCGCCCCGCCGCTCTACCCCGCGGCCTATCCGGGCGTGGTGGCGGTCACCGGGGTGGATGGCCGGCGGCGGGTGCTGCCGGAAGCCGGGCGCGGCGAGCACGTGGATTTCGCCGCCCCCGGAGCCGACATGGCGGCCGGCGGCATGGGCGCCGGGTTCGTGCGGGTGCGGGGGACCTCGTTCGCCGCCCCGATCGCGGCCGGGCGCCTGGCGCGCCTGCTGCCACGTCCCGACCCCGCGGCGGCGGCCCGGGCGGTGTCGGCGCTGGCCAGCCAGGCCGCGGACCTCGGTCCGACGGGCCGCGACCCCGTCTTCGGCCAAGGCCTGATCGCCTTCGATGTCCGCACCGACCCGGCTAGCGTGGGGGCCCAGCGCACCGCGCTCCGCGGCCCCTGAGGCCGACGCGAGAATTTTTCCGCTCCACCCCGGATGGAAGGCTGCCCGTGCGTCGTTGGTGAAGGCGGAGGGATGACACGCCCCCAAAGACCCGCCGGCGCGACGGAGACTTGCCGTTCCGCCGGCGACTGGAGCCGACGCGACGGACATGGAGAGGCCTGCCTGCAGGCCGTCTGGCGCGAGCCCGGTGGCGGGCCGCCGGTGGGGACCGGCGGCCCCGCCTGCGCCCCGAACCAGCCTCGACCCGAAGATAGACGGGCCGGACCGCCGGCGGCGATCCAGCCCGAGGGAAGGCCGCGCCGGCGGAGCCGACGCGGCCCGCGGCTCAGCGGAAGAGGCCGAGCAGGATCGCCGAGGATCCGTTGGCGATCGACAGCGCCTGGATGCCCAGCTGCTGCTTGGTTTGGAGCGCCTGGAGCCTGGCGCTTTCCTTGGCCAGGTCGGCGTCCACCAGGTTGCCCACCCCGGCGTCGAGGGTGTCCTGCAGCTTCATGACGAAGCTGAGGTGCGACGCCAGCGACTTGGACCCCGTCCCCAGCTTCGAAAGCGCGCTGGAGACGTTGATGATCGCGGTGTTCAGGGTGCCGATCATGGCCGAGGCCGCCGACTGGGTGCCGATGGAGGAGGCCGCGGTGAGCGCGCCCATCACGGTTCCTCCGAGCGACAGGTCCTGCGCGAGCACGGTGATGAGCGAGCTCGCGTCGGCGTTGGCCAGGGCGGCCACGGTCGTGCCGCCGTTCTTGATCATGTTGGCGCCGTTGAACACGGCGTTGTCCACAGCCTTGGTGATCTGGTCCCGAAGCGACGTGAAGTCGTCGTTCAGGGCCTGCAGGCTGTTGGCGTCGAGGGTCGTGTCGGAGGCCGCGAGGGCCTTCTCCTTCATGAGCACCAGGAGGTCCGAGATGCTCTCGCCGGCCGAGATCGCCACATCCACGGTCGACTGACCGCGCTGCAGGGATTCCTTGACGGCGTTGAGGGAGTTGGACGTGGCGCGCTGGTTCTGGGCGATGGCCCAGATGGCCCCGTTGTCCTTGGCCGACGCGATCCGCTTGCCGGTGTTGATCCGGGCCTGCGTGGTCTGCAGGTCGGAGTTGGTCGCGTTCAGGTTCTGGAGGGCGACCATCGCCCCCACATTGGTGTTCACGCTGTTGTACGGCATGGACGATGTCCTTCTTTCGAAGTGTCGGACGTCGTTTTGACGCCCGGAGCGTTCTGCTCGCGTCCACACGCGCAAGGTTCGGGCCGCACGGCCAGGTTGCGCGTTTTCCTTTGCCGGATAAGGGTTTGCTGCCGAGCAGCCGTTGCCGGGCGGCGGGAATTGCCGACTTGCGGCCGGCAATTATTGCCTCGCTAAGCATATTTTGCCGGGCCGGAACTCAAGCCCTCCTCCTCGATGGAGGAGAGTTGGGTGGTGGTGGGCGCAACGCCTGGAGGCAGATGGCGCTGGAGGGCGCTGGCGCCCACCGGCGCTTCACCTTCAGCCCACTGCCCCCGCCACCATCCCCGCCCTTCCTCCATCGAGGAGGAAGGGAGAGCTGACGCAGCGCCTGCACCCTGCTGACGCCGCGTAGGAAGCTGCCCCGGCGCGAAAGCCCTCCTCCTCGATGGAGGAGGGTTGGGGGTGGTGTGCGCAACGCCTGGACGCAGACGCGCTGGAGGGCGCTGGCGCCCACCCGCGCTTCACCTTCAGCCCACGCCCCCACCACCATCCCGCCCTTCCTCCATCGAGGAGGAAGGGGGAGCTGACGCAGCGCCTACCCCGCTGGCGCCGCATAGGAGGCTGGGGCGGGGGAGGAAGGGAGAATGAGGCGGCGAGCTAGAAGGAGACGCAGGCGGCCTGGGTGATCAGGAGGACGGTCTCCTGCTGGAAGCGCTTCTTGTAGGCTTCGCGCACGGCCTCGATGCGCCGCGGGGTGTCGCTGTCCTTGGGCAGGACGATCAGCACGACCTTGGCCGCTTCGCGGATCAGCTGGTTCTCCGAGCCGCGCCACTGGCCGCCGCCGTCGAGGATGGTCAGGCCGTCAGGAAAGCGGGGCGTGATCTCTTCGTCCACGAAGCGGGTGAAGGTGGCCTCGGAGATGGTCGGCTCGCGGCCCAGGTTGCGGCCGAAGAACAGCTGGGCGGTGCGCAGGTGCTCCTGGCCGGCGGGGCACGGGTCGGCTTGCGCAACCTCCTGGGGAGGCGCGGGCGCGCTGGCGCAGCCCGCCAGCAGCAGCGCCGCCAGACCGATGCCCCCTGCCCGCCTCATCCGCCGATCAGCTCCCGTCCGATCAGGAAGCGCCGGATCTCGTTGGTCCCGGCGCCGATGTCGTAGAGCTTGGCGTCCCGGAGGAGCCGCTCCACGGGGAACTCCTTGGTGTACCCCGCCCCACCTAACGCCTGAATCGCCTCGAGCGCCACCTTCACGGCGTTCTCGCTGGCCATCAGGATGGCGCCTGCGGCGTCGAACCGCGTCGTCATCCCCGCGTCGCACGCCCGCGCCACGGCATAGACGTAGGCCCGGGCCGAGTTCAGGGCCACGTACATGTCGGCCACCTTGCCCTGCATGAGCTGGAAGGAGCCGATCGGCTTGCCGAACTGCTTGCGGTCGCGGACGTACGGCAGGACCACGTCCAGGCACGCCTGCATGATCCCGAGCGGACCGGCGGAGAGCACCGCGCGCTCATAGTCGAGGCCGCTCATCAGGACGCCGACCCCGCCGTTCTCGGGGCCCATGACGTTCTCCTCGGGGATCTCGCAATCCTCGAAGACCAGCTCGGCGGTGTCCGAGCCGCGCATCCCCATCTTGTCGAGCTTGGGACTGACGGAGAAGCCCTTGAAGCCCTTCTCCACCAGGAAGGCGGTGATCCCCTTGGATCCCTCCTCGGGCGAGGTCTTGGCGTAGACCACCAGGGTATCCGCGTGCGGGGCGTTGGTGATCCAGAACTTCGTGCCGTTGAGGACGTAGCGGTCGCCGCGCTTCTCGGCGCGCAGGCGCATGGAGACCACGTCAGAGCCGGCCCCAGCCTCGCTCATGGCCAGCGAGCCCACATGCTCGCCGCTGATCAGCTTCGGAAGGTAGCGGCGCTTCTGGTCGTCGGTCCCCCAGCGGCGGATCTGGTTCACGCAGAGGTTCGAGTGGGCGCCGTAGCTCAGGCCGACCGAGGCGGAGGCGCGGGACACCTCCTCCATGGCGACGACGTGTTCGAGGTAGCCCAGGCCCAGCCCGCCCCAGGTCTCCTCGACGGTGATGCCGTGGAGGCCGAGCTCGCCCATCTCGGGCCAGAGCTGGCGGGGGAAGCTGTTGGTCTGGTCGATCTCGGCGGCGAGCGGGGCGATGCGGTCGGCGGCGAAGCGCGCCGTGGTCTCGCGGATGGCGTCGGCGGTCTCGCCGAGGCCGAACTCGAGGGAGGGTCCGTGATTGGGGATCATGCGGCGAGCGTTAGCATGCGTCGCCGACGCCCGCGAGCCGCCGGTCGCAAGCCGCGGGCCTCAGATCCGCGGGTTGGTCCCGTCGCCCCGCTCCGCCGCCTGGCCCAGCCGCTGGAGCAGCAGGAAGAGGGCGATGGAGAAGAAGCCGACGCCGGCCACGCAGGCCAGGGCGCCGACCACCTTGGGGGTGAGCCAGGCGGGTTCGTCGCCGGCCTGGGCGTTGACCGCCCAGAACAGGCCGCCGGCGAAGAAGGCGAGCCCCAGGACCGCCAGGCTGACCAGGGAGAAGTAGCCGTCGTTCGGCCGCTGCGCCGCATGAACGGGGGCCGGCGCGAATTCGAAGGGCGCGAGGTCGTCGATCACCACCCGCTCGCGCGGGGTGGCGTCCGCCGCGGCGGCGGCGTCTGCGTCGCGGGCGTCGTTGGCGGGCTCGGGCGGCGCGAAGAGGTCGCCGCTGGGCGGGCCTTCGGCCTCGGGCTCCACGTCGCCCGGCGCCGGCTCAGCGGGCGCCGGGGCGGGCTCCACCTCGGTTTCGGGGGCCACCAGCTCGAGGGGCTCGGCGAGGGCGTCGGCCGCCGTAGGCGGGTCCGGCATGGCCAACGGGTCGGCCGGCTCGACCACGGCCTCGACGCCGGTCGGCGGGGCGACCTCCGCTGGCGGCGCGGCCTCGTCACCGGCCTCGGGGGCCGGAGCGGAGGGCGCGGGCTCGTCCTTGAACACCGTCGCCAGGCGTGCGGTCACGGCCTCGGCGGCGGCGGTCACGGGGCTTGGCCCCTCGTCCGGCGGCGACGGCGACGGGGCGCCCTCGTCCTCGCGCAGCACCCTGACCGTCTCGCCCTCCAGCGAGGTGACCACCGGCGTCGGCGGCTCGGCCGGCACCAGCGCCTCGGCCGCCTCGTCCAGCTCGGGCCTCAGGATGGCCGAGGGGACGGGCGGCCAGCTGTCGTCCGGCGGGGTGAGGAACAGTGCCTTTTCGGCGGCGCGGCGGCGGACCAGGGCGTCGATGACGATGGTCTCGCCCTCGAACGCGGCCTTGCGCCAGAGCTCCATGGAGCAGGCCGCCTGGATCAGGGCGCCCTCGTTGACCTGCTTGAGGACGCGGCTGCGGCGGAAGTTGACCAGGCCGATGTTGAAGGCGAAGGCGCAGAGCGCGTCGAACTGGTTCTGGGTCAGCGGGGTGAAGGTGAGCTCGTTGACCGCCTTCGAGACGGCGATCAGGTCGTAGAGCAGCAGGGCCTCGGCGTCCGCCTCCGTGACCTCGGCGCCCTGGCGAGCGGTCAGGGTGTGGCCGTAGCCGATGGTCCAGCGGCCATCGGGCAGCTGGGCGGCCTTGCGGCGATAGCCCTCGAACCGCTTGATCAGCGCGATCGCGGCCCGTGAGACCTGGTGGCGCGGCGTCATGCCCTTGATCTGACCCGTTCTGACACAGGCGCTTGCGCGCCCAACCCGGGTTAAGCAAGCCCCGGGCCGACAGTCGTAACCCGGCTAAGGTTTACAAGAGGATGAGGGCGGCCAGGCCCAGGAAGGCGAAGAAGCCCGTGAAATCGGTCAGGAAGGTCACGAAGACGGAGGAAGACACCGCCGGGTCGCGGCCGAACTTCTCCAGCGCGAGCGGGATCAGGGCCCCGCCGAGGGCGGCGACGAACAGGTTGATCAGCAGGGCGAGGCCGAAGGCGAGCGAGAGCATGGGGTCGCGGAACAGCAGGTAGACCACCGTCCCGGTGACGAGGGCCAGCACCGCGCCGTTCATCACCCCCACCGTCATCTCGCGCAGGACGGTCCGGACCGCGTTGACGGCGGAAAGCTCGCGGCTGGCGAGGGCGCGCACCGCGACGGCGAGCGTCTGGGTGCCGGCGTTGCCGCCCAGGGACGCCACGATGGGCATGAGGACGGCCAGGGTGACCAGCTTGTCGATCTCGGCCTGGAAGCCTTGGATGACGCTGGCGGCGAGCGCGGCGGTCAGGGTGTTGAGCAGCAGCCAGGGCAGGCGCGAGCGGACGATGCCGAGCACGCCCGCGTCGCGGCCCGCGTCGGAAACGCCGGCCAGGGCGAGGATGTCTTCCTCGCGCTCCTCCTGGATGACGCCGACGATGTCGTCGACGGTGACCTGGCCCACCAGCCGGCCGCCCGGCTCGACCACGGGGGCCGAGATCAGGTGGTACTTGTCGAAGATGTAGGCGACCTCTTCCTGGTCCATCTCAACCGGGATCTCGGTCACCGGCTCCATGATCTGCGCCAGGGGGATCTCACGGCGCGCCCGAAGCAGATGGCTGACCGGCACGGCGCCCACGGGCTTGTAGGCGGGGTCGACCACATAGACGTCGAAGAACAGCTCCGGCAGGTCCTCTTCTTCCCGGCGGAAGTGGTCGATGGCCTGGCCGACGGTCCAGAACTGCGGCGCGGCCACCACCTCGCGCTGCATCAGGCGGCCGGCGGTCTCGTCCTCGTAGGCGAGCGTGGTCTCGATGGCCGCCCGCTCCACCTCGGGCATGGCCGCCAGGACCTGAGCCTTCTTGTCCTCCTCAAGGTCGTCGACCACGTCGGCGGCGTCGTCGGAGTCCATCTCGCCGAGCGCCTTGGCCAGGATGGCCGGCGAGACGTGCTCCAGCACGTCCTCGCGGATCTCGGTGTCCAACTCGTTGATGACGTCGCCCAGCACCTCGGGGTCCAGGTGCGGCAGGAGCTCCTCGCGGTCGTCCGCAGAGAGGAAGCCCATCAGGTCGGCGATGTCCTCGGCGCGCAGCGCGCCGAGCAGCTCGCGCAGGCGTTCCGAATCGCCCCGGTCCAGGGCGTCGGCGACCCGGCGAACGAATTCGGGATCGAGGGCGTAGTCCTCGCCGAGCGCGAGGTCTTCCAGGTCCTCGTCGGCCTCCGTCATCAGCTCGGGGTCGTCCGTGTCGCGTACCATGCGGACCTCCCTGCTCTAGCCGATGATGGACTCTCGTTCGCCGATCGATTGACCCTGATTCACTGGCCCCGTCGAGGAACCCTGCTTGGCCGAGGCTTCGCAGGGGATGCCGCGCCAGGCGCCTCCACTAATCCCGCGAAGCCCAGGGGGCGAAGCAGGATGGTGCGGTCGAGAAGACTCGAACTTCCACGGGTTGCCCCACAGCGACCTCAACGCTGCGCGTCTACCAATTCCGCCACGACCGCTCGTGGTGAGGCGCGGCAGGTAGCAAACGCCGAAGCCTTTGTGAAGGGTAGGTTTCAGCGACCTATTGGCCACCGCCCGCCATGAAGTCGTAGACGTTGGCTTCGCGGGTCACGGCGATGGAGATGCGGTCCTCGTTGATCTGGATTTCGCCCCGGGCGACCGGGTGGTTGTTGGCCAGGATCCAGACTTCCTCGTTGACCGTGGCGTCGAGGGGAATCACCGCGCCGCGGCCCATCCGCAGCAGCTGCTGCATTGGAAGCTGAGCGCGTCCCAGCACCACCTGGATGTCGACATTGATGGCCTTGACCTGGCTCACGAGCGACGCCCCCGACGCGAAGATAAGCGACTCAAACCCTGCGGCTTTCGCATCGCCGCCCGGACGCCCACATTCGTTCAACATGCTTGACCACCGGTTAAACCCCCTCCCCACGGCGCCGCTTTTCGGGCGCGACGACCAGGCCGCGACGGGCTGGGCCGTGTCGCGCGGGCTCACGCCGTACCCTGAGGCGGTGGCGGCCATGGAGGCGCGGGCCGACGCCATCGCGGCCGGGAGCGCGGGCGAGCTGGTCTGGCTGCTGGAGCATCCGCCGCTCTACACGGCGGGGATCTCGGCCAAGCCTGGCGACCTCCTGGATGCGAATCGCTTCCCGGTGTTCCGCTCGGGCCGCGGCGGGCAGTTCACCTATCATGGGCCCGGCCAGCGGGTGGCCTACGTCATGCTCGACCTGACGCGGCGCAGGCGCGACGTGCGCGCCTTCGTGGCGGCGCTGGAGGCCTGGGTGATCGGGGCGCTGGACGCCTTCAACGTGGCCGGCGAGATGCGCGAGGGCCGGGTCGGGGTGTGGGTGGAGCGCAAGGCGCCGGGCGCACCGCCGCGCGAGGACAAGATCGCCGCCATCGGGGTGAAGCTCCGGAAGTGGGTGAGCTTCCACGGGATCGCGCTGAACGTGGAGCCGGAGCTCAGCCACTTCTCCGGCATCGTGCCCTGCGGGGTGACCGAGCACGGGGTGACCAGCCTGGTGGACCTTGGCCTGCCAGTGATGATGGACGAGGCGGACGAGGCGCTGAAGGCCAGCTTCCGGCGGGTGTTCGGGGAGGTCGCGGCGGCCGAGCCGCCCCTCCCCTGACGCGCCGCCTCAGGCGAACTCCACCAGCACCTCGTCGGCGGCGACGCTGTCGCCGGCCTTGGCGTTGACGGCCTTGACCACCCCGTCGTGCTCGGCGCGGATGATGTTCTGCATCTTCATGGCCTCGAGGACGGCGACGACCTCGCCGGTCTTCACCTCCTGGCCGGGGTTCACGTCGACGCTGACCACCAGGCCGGGCATGGGCGAGAGCACCATCTTGGAGGTGTCGGCGGCCTTCTTGGGGGGCAGCTTCTGGTGCAGCTCGGCCGAGCGCGGCGTCAGCACAAGGACCCGGGCCTGGGCGGCGCGGTGGCGGACGACGTAGCCCTCGGCGGCGGGCTTCACCTGGGCGGTGAAGGGGACGCCGTCCAGGACGCCCTTGAAGGTCGGCCGGCCCGGGCGCCACTGGACGTCGGTGAGGCGCAGGGTGCGGCCCTCATCCACGAACTCGACGGCGCCTTCGCTCGCCCGCACCGTGCGTTGCTCGCCGCCCTCGATCACGATCCAGTCGGACCGCAGCAGCTCCGGCGCGGCGCGGCCGACGTAGGTGCGGTGCATGGCGCAGGCCACCGCCGCCATGACGTCGCGCTGGAAGCTCGTGGGCGGCGTGCCGTGGAAGCCCTCGGGGAACTCGTCCTTGATGTAGTTGGTGGAGATCTTGCCCGAGCGGAACCGCTCCTGGTCCATCACCGCGGCGAGGAACGGCACGTTGTGGCCGAGACCCTCGATGTGGAAGTCCTCCAGGGCCCGGCCCATGGCGTCAATGGCCGCCTCGCGGGTGGGCGCCCAGGTGGACAGCTTGGAGATCATCGGGTCGTAGAACATGGAGATCTCGTCGCCCTCGCGGACGCCGGCGTCGTTGCGGATCACGGCGTCGGCGGCCTGGCCCTCGGCCGGCGGGTCGTAGCGGACCAGACGGCCGATGGAGGGCAGGAAGCCGCGGTAGGGATCCTCGGCGTAGATCCGGCTCTCGATGGCCCAGCCGTTGATCTTCAGGTCCTGCTGGCCGAACGCCAGGGGCTCGCCCGCGGCCGAGCGGATCATCTGCTCTACGAGGTCGAGGCCGGTGATCAGCTCGGTCACCGGGTGCTCCACCTGCAGCCGGGTGTTCATCTCCAGGAAGAAGAAGCTGCGGTCCTGGCCGGCGACGAACTCGACGGTGCCGGCGGAGTCGTAGCCCACCGCCCTGGCGAGCGCGACGGCCTGGTCGCCCATGGCCTTGCGGGTCGCCTCGTCGAGCAGCGGACTGGGCGCCTCCTCGATGACCTTCTGGTTGCGGCGCTGGATGGAGCACTCGCGCTCGAACAGGTGGACCACGTTGCCGTGCTTGTCGCCCAGCACCTGGATCTCCACGTGGCGCGGGCTCTCGATGAACTTCTCGATGAAGATCCGGTCGTCGCCGAAGCTGGCCTTGGCCTCGGCGCGGACGGCGGGGAAGCCCTCCTCCACGTCCTTGCGGGTCCAGGCGACGCGGATGCCCTTGCCGCCGCCGCCGGCGGAGGCCTTGATCATCACCGGATAGCCGATCTCCTCGGCGATCTTGATGGCGTGGGCGGTGTCGTCGATCTCGCCCACGTGGCCGGGCACGGT
This sequence comes from Phenylobacterium sp., assembly GCF_036563385.1. Classification (GTDB taxonomy): domain Bacteria; phylum Pseudomonadota; class Alphaproteobacteria; order Caulobacterales; family Caulobacteraceae; genus Phenylobacterium. Next base: position 32,815 of record NZ_DATCML010000015.1, on the reverse strand, counting down.
GGAGACGCCCGCCTTCTGCGCGAACTTCTTGGATTCGATCTTGTCGCCCATGGCCTCGATGGCCTTGGGATTGGGGCCGATGAAGACGATGCCCTCGGCGGCCAGGCGCCGCGCGAAGCCCGCGTTCTCGGACAGGAAGCCGAAGCCCGGGTGGACGGCCTGGGCGCCCGTGCGGCGCACGGCGTCGACGATCTTGTCGGCGACCAGATAGCTCTCCGAGGCGGGCGCGCCGCCGATGAACACGGCCTCATCGGCCATCTCCACGGCCATGGAGTCGGCGTCGGCCTCGGAATAGACGACCACCGTGGCGATGCCCATGCGGCGGCAGGTCTTGATGATGCGCACGGCGATCTCGCCGCGGTTGGCGATCAGGATCTTGGAGAACATTCCAGTCTTCACGGGAGCCCTTTAAGCGGCGACGGGCGGACCTTAGATTGGCGGCCATGAGCACGCCAGCGGTCTCCCCCTCCGGTTTCGATCTCTCGCCGCCTAACGCAGAGGAACGCAAGCGCCTGGAAGCGGGGCTGTCGCGGGAAGAGGCCGACGTCCTGCTGCACCACGGCACCGAGGCGCCGTTCTGCGGCGGCCTGCTCGACCAGAAGGACGACGGCGTCTACTGCTGCCGCCTCTGCGCCCTGCCCCTCTTCCGGCATCGCACCAAGTTCGAGAGCGGCACCGGCTGGCCTTCGTTCTGGGCGCCGTTCGACGAGGCCCATGTGAAGGCGGTGCGCGACACCTCCTACGGCATGATCCGCATCGAGACCCGCTGCGCCCGCTGCGACAGCCACCAGGGCCACGTCTTCCCGGACGGCCCGCCGCCGACCCGGCTGCGCTACTGCATCAACTCGGTGTCGCTGGAGTTCGTGGCCGACGGCGAGCCCCTGCGCGACCCCCTGCGTCGCGGCGACAACGCCCACCTGCAGGCCGCCGAGTAGCGCCTGTCCGAGTCCGTCCCACGCTCGCTGACCTCCTCCAGCACCTGGGCGCTGGCGGCCTGCCTGTTGGCCGTCGCCTGGCTGGCGTACAAACAACTGGTGGTTCCGGGACCTGAGGAAGCCCCCTTCCGGCGCATCGATGGCGCGGCCTCCGAGGCAGAGCGCGCCGCCGCAGCGGCCCTGCTGACGGAGGCGTATGGCGTGCTCCGGTCGGAAGACTTCCAGCGAAACCTGCGGGGGCTGGAACGCCGCTACCCGGAGATCTACGCCAGCCGTTCGGCGGGGGAGGTTCCTCTCTCGCGGGCCGCCGCTTGGGTTTCGAACGAGACCTGGGGTTCGCGCTATGCATCGCTGGAGGTGGAACTCGTGGGAGGCGAGGCGCCGTCGGATCCCCTGCGTGAGCACGCTAGCGCGGGCGGGTACACCGACGCTGGCGTCTATGCCCGCATGTCGCTCGGCCGCGCCCACGTGGCGCAATATGGCTCGTCAGATCCGGTGGAGCAGTCCTGCGCCATCAATGTGGCGGCCCACGAGCTGGCGCATACCATCTCAACGACGCCCTTCTTCTTCACCAACGCCTTCACAGACACCCGACCGTCCGAGGCCCAGATCGCGCGCCGCAGTCCGATGGCCACCACGGCGGTGGGCAGCTACCTCGTGGGCGCTGTGGCGCAGTGCACGTGGCTGCAGCGCCAGGGCCGAGTGGGGCCGCGAGACCTGCACGACTGCCTTCAGGTGTTCGGGGTACGCGGGATGAATTGGCGGCGATGCACCAGCTTCCAGGAAGGCCAGCCCGTCAGGCCCCATGCCGATTTGCCACGGCCGATGACGCCGCTCTAAGCTGGCCGCGGCAGCCGATCACTTCCCCCCAGCGCATCGAGACGCGCAAAGGCCAGGCGGATGAAGTCGATCGAGCGGTCGGGGTAGAGATTGTCCTCCAGGCACCAGGCCAGCGACAGAACGGCGTGGGCGCAGACCCACTGCAGCATCCGGCGGGGCTCCAGGGCGGCCAGCCGGCAGACCAGCTCCAGCTGCCGCTCCAGGCGCCCGGGCGAGAGCGGCGTGGCCATGTCAGGGTTGCGGAAGATGTTGGCGTAGTCGTACGCGCGCTCGCCGGTCACGCCTTTCGGGTCGATGGCCAGCCACCCCGCTGCGCCGAAGTCGAGCACGTTGCCGTGGTGCATGTCGCCATGCAGCAGGCGCACGTCCTGCGGCTCGGCCAGCAGCGCCTGCGCCAGCTGGTGGCCGCGCACGAACACGTCGCCCTGCGCCTGCTGGCGCTCGACGGAGCGGAACCAGTCCTCCAGGCGGATCAATCCCTCCGGCGCAGGCCGGCCCCGCGGCCGGTGGAGGTCGGCCAGGGCGGCGCACAGCACCTCCGTGGCCGCGTCGTCGCGCCCCTCCGCCACCCAGGCGGCCAGATCGCGTTCACCCTCTGCGCGGACCATCAGCAAGGCGTTGGCCTCGTGGGCCAGGACCGGGGCCGCGCCCTCACCCGCCCACCAAGCCATCACCGCCGCGCCCTTCACCTCCTCGTGGTAGGTGGCGAGCTTCAGCATGCAGGGCTGGCCGCTCCGTCGCACGGGCTGCAGCAGGCTGCGCGTCCAGATGGTCTGGAACGGCCAGCCGTCGGGCTGCAGGCCCCAGCGTTCCAGCCAGGGCGCGATGTCTGTGGATGGCTCGCCCATGCGACGAATCGCCCCCAAAGCGTCACTGGACCACCAGCGGTATCTTCCGGTTCTCCCCCAAGGAACACCCAAAGAGCCCGCCCATGAAGCTCACGCCCGCCGAAGCCCGTGCGCACGCCGACGAGGTGCGCGCCACCAGCCTGACTATCCTCCGTGGCCTGATCCCGGTCGAGACCATCGACCGCTGGAACGCCGCCTTCCAGCCGCTGCTGCAGGAGGCCATCCGCCGCGAAGGCGACGACCCCAACCGCGGGGCGAACCGCTACTACGTCACCCTGCCCTTCCAGGACCTCTGGGCCGACCCGCAGATCATCGACAACGACGCCATCATGGCGATCGTGGAAGAGCTGGTGGGCGCCGACGGCGTCATGTGCCAGCTGGCCAGCGACACGCCCTGCCTGGGCTCGGAGTACCAGGACCTGCACCGGGACACCCAGCTGCTGTTCCCGGAGAGCGGCGTGGAGACGCCGCCTTACCAATTGGCGGTCAATTTCCCGCTGATCGACGTCACCGACGAGACCGGCCCGATGGAGTACGCGCCGGGGACCCACATGATGTCCAAGGCCGACGGCATGCGCGCCGTGGAGACGGGCGAGATCCCGCTGGTGAAGGGCTACATGAACCGGGGCGACGTGATGATCCGCGACGTGCGCCACATCCACCGCGGCACGCCGAACCCGTCCAACACGCCCCGCCCCATGGTGGTGATCGGCTATTCGCGCCGCTGGCTGTTCCGGCCGGAGGTGAACATCCGCGTGCCCGCTGAGGTGCTGGTCGCCCTTCCCGAGCGCGCCCGGCGCTGGCTGCGGTTCAACCCGGTGTTCGAGACCAAGGCCGAGGCCTCGCAGCGGGAAGAGAGCTACCGGGCCTTCGCCTACTGAGCCCGGGGCCCCGCGCCGCCTCCCTCGAACGGAGAAGGGCCGCACCGCGACCGGTGCGACCCCTCATCCGACCCGCTTCGCGGGCCACCTTCTCCCGCAAGGGGAGAAGGGTCCGCGCGTCGCCTACGTCCGGCGGGTGGTGGTCCGGGTGGAGGCGGAGTCTTCGCCCGTGGTCCCGCCGCCCGTGGTGGAGGTGGTCGCCCCGCCGGTGGCCGGACCTTCGCGGCCCATTAGGGTCTCGGTGGCGCTGTCGCCGAAGCCCGTGCCGGAGCCGGTGATCGGGTTGGACACCACGCGCAGATTGTTCTGCACATGGTCGACGCCGGAGATGTCCTCCACCAGCCGCTCGGCCCGGTGCTTGGCTTGGCGGTTCTCCACCGTGCCGGAGAGGGTGACCTCGCCGTTCTCCACCTTCACGTCGATGTTGGAGGCGTCCAGCCAGCTGTCGTCGGCGAGGCGCTCGTGCACTTCGTCGCTGATCCGCTCGTCTGAGCGCTTGTAGCCCTTGGGCCCGCGGCCGCGGTGGCCGCGGTCGTCGGCGCGGTACTCGCGGCCGAAGTCCTCGCGGTAACCGCGCTGTTCGTCGGGACGCGAGCCTTCCATCAGGTGGTCGCCGCGGAAGAAGTTGGAGATCTTCTGGCCGGCCCGGCTGAGGAAATCCTGCGCCCGGTCGCCCACGTCGCGGCCGCCCTGGCCGCCGCGGCCCATGTCGCCGCGCCCGCCGTCGCCGTAGCCGCGCTCGAAGTCGTAGCCGCCGGTGCCGCCCGACGCCACGTCGCCGTAAGCGGGACGCATGTTCCCCTGCCGGTAGTCGCGATAGTCCTGCCCGCCGCCGTAGGCGCCGGAGCCGGGTTGACCCCCGCCGTAGCCGCCGCCGTAGGACTGGCCGCCGCCCGACTGACCCCCGTACTGGCCGCCGCCGTACTGGTCGCCGGAGCCCCAGCCCTCACGCCGGGCGTCATAGCCGCCGGGCACCGGGCCGTACTCGCGGCCGCCCATGCCGTATTCCTCGCGGTAGATCGGCTGGCGATCGTCGTCGCCGTAGAAGCGGCCGCCCTGCGAATAGTCCTGGCCGCCGCTGCGGCCCTGGCCGCGGCCCTGCTCCTGACCGCGGAAGGCCGGGCTGGTCCCGCCATAGTCGCGGTCCTGCCAGGCCCGGCCGTGGACGGCGCCCTGGTCCTGGTTGCGGAAGGCGGGGCTGGTCCCCTGGTAGCCGCGCTCCTGCCAGCCGCCGCCGCGACCGCCACGCTCCTGGCCGCCGCCAGAGACGATCCGGCCCTGGTAGCCCTGCGGCCGGCCGCCGCCGCCGCCGCCGCGCCCATAGCTCTCGCCGCCGCCATAAGCGCCGCCGGAGCTCATGCCCGTGCCCCGGGTGTAGTTCTCGCCGGTCTCGCGCTCGCCGAAGACGCGGTCGCGATCAGGCCCCTCGAGGCGGGCGGCGAACTCGTCGTCGCCTGACCCGAAGCTGCGGCCCTCACCGCCGCGCATCTCGAAGTCATAGCCGCCGGCGTAGTCCTCCCGGCTGCGGCGATAGTCCTCACCGCTTCCGTAGCTCCCGCCCCGTCCGTACTGCTCGCTCCGGCGCCAGTCACGCTCGCGCATCTGGCGGTCGCGCTCGTCCATCCATCTGTCGGCCATGGGGGAGTCCTCCGTGTTTCAGGCTGTCGGGCGCAGTCTGCGCTGACGGCCAAACACGGTGGCGCTGGAGCGCGTTCCGCAGAGGTCCGGAGATCGCGGTTTCGTGAAGCGCCGCTACAGCGGAATGTTGTCGTGCTTCTTCCAGGGATTGGTGAGCTGCTTGCCGCGGAGGTTCTTCAGGGCGTTGACGATGCGGCGGCGGGTGCCGTGGGGCATGATCACGTCGTCGATGTAGCCGCGGCTGGCGGCCACGAAGGGGTTGGCGAAGCGGGCCTTGTACTCGGCCTCGCGTTCGGCCAGCTGCTCGGGGGTCTGGTTGCGGAAGATGATCTCCACCGCCCCCTTCGAGCCCATCACCGCGATCTCGGCCGTCGGCCAGGCATAGTTCACGTCGCCGCGGATGTGCTTTGAGCTCATCACGTCGTAGGCGCCGCCATAGGCCTTGCGGGTGATCAGGGTGATCTTCGGTACGGTGGCCTCGGCGTAGGCGAACAGCAGCTTGGCCCCGTGGCGGATCAGGCCGCCCTGCTCCTGGCGGGTGCCCGGCATGAAGCCCGGCACGTCCACGAAGGTGACCAGCGGGATCTCGAAGGCGTCGCAGAAGCGGACGAAGCGGGCGGCCTTGCGGCTGGCGTCGATGTCGAGGACGCCGGCCAGCACCTGCGGCTGGTTGGCGACGATGCCGACCGGCTGGCCGTCCATGCGGGCGAAGCCGCAGATGATGTTCTTGGCGAAGTCCGGGCTGATCTCGAAGAAGTCGGCCTCGTCCACGACCTTCAGGATCAGCTCCTTCATGTCGTAGGGCTTGTTGGGGTTGGCAGGCACCAGGGTGTCGAGGCTGGGCTCGTCCCGGTACGGGTCGTCGAAGCTCTGCCGGACAGGCGGCTTCTCGCGGTTGCAGCTGGGCAGGAAGTCGACGAGCCGCCGGACCTGGGTCAGCGCCTCGAGGTCGTTGTCGAAGGCGCCGTCGGTGACGCCGGACTTCATGGCGTGGATGCGGTAGCCGCCGAGGTCCTCGTGGGTGACGTCCTCGTGGGTGACGGTCTTCACCACGTCGGGGCCGGTCACGTACATGTAGCTCGTGTCCTTCACCATGAAGATGAAGTCGGTGATCGCCGGCGAGTAGACGTCGCCGCCGGCGCACGGGCCCATGATGACGCTGATCTGCGGGATGACGCCCGAGGCCAGGGTGTTCTCGAGGAAGATGTCGGCGTAGCCGGCGAGGCTTTCCACGCCTTCCTGGATGCGCGCGCCGCCGGCGTCGAACAGGCCGATGATCGGGGCGCCCATCTTCAGCGCCTGGCGCTGGACCTTGAGGATCTTCTGGGCGTGCGCGCCGGACAGCGAGCCGCCGAAGACGGTGAAGTCCTTGGAGAAGACGAAGACCGTGCGGCCGTTGATCCGGCCCCAGCCGGTGACCACGCCGTCGCCGGGGATCTTCTGCTCGGCCATGCCGAAGTCGACAGCCCGGTGCTCGACGAACATGTCGAACTCCTCGAACGAGCCCTCGTCCAGCAGCAGGTCGATACGCTCGCGGGCGGTGAGCTTGCCCTTGGCGTGCTGGCTGGCGATGCGCTTCTCGCCGCCGCCGAGGCGGGCGTTGGCGCGCTTCCGTTCGAGCTCTTCCAGGATCTCTTTCAACGCGGTCCTCCCTAGCCGGCTCAGGCGTAGAGGCGTCCGCGACAGGAGGCAAGGTCACGCGGCGTCAGACACTTAGGCCCGCCGCCGGCGGGCCCTAAGGTCAGGCGGCGTCGAGGTTGCGGAACCAGCGCTCGAGCATCTGCGCCTCGCCGCGCAGGCGCTCGGCGCGCTCGGCGGCCTCGGCGTCGACGCCCCACTTCTCCTCCTGCCAGCTCTCGTCGACACGGGAGAGTTCAAAAGCCTCCGGGCCGGTGAGCCACCCGCGCTGGACGGCGATCGCCAGAACAGCGGAGCCGAACAGGGCGGTGCCGAAGGCCAGGCCGGCCAGGCGGAAGTCGTCGAGGCCGAGCGCCAGGGCCTTCACCTCGGCGAGGGTGGCCTCCGGCTGGCGGCGGTGCACGATGCCCGCGGCGCGGACGAAGCTGACGCCCAGCTCGCGCTCGGCGCGCTGCAGGACGGGCTCCCAGCGCTGGCGCTGGCGGGCCACCAGGCTGGCCGGCTCCTCGGCGTAGTAGCAGAGCACGTCGGTGCCGGCGAAGCTGGCCACCTGGTCGGCGGTGGCCGCGCGGGCCTGGGGGATCGACTCGATGGCCGTGTTGGCCAGGCGGTTGGCGTGCATCACCGCCAGCTCGATGTGCTCGCCCTGGGCGTCCCAGTCGGCGGCCACCTGCCCGGCGGCGGCGCGGGTGGGCAGCACCAGCGGCGCGCCCTTCGGCGTGCGCAGGTTGCGCTGGTCCAGCCTGACGCCGAAGCCGCCCTCGACCTCGACCACCTCCACGGTCTTGTAGAAGCGCCGCGGCTTCTCGACCGGCTCATGGAAACCTTTTTGCATCGGGCCTGAATGGGGATGCGGGCGAGCCGGCGCAAGCCCCTCAGGCGGGGACCACGTCGAAGGCTATGGTCATGCGCCGCTCGTCGGTCGTGAACGGCTCGGTGCCATGCCACATGTAGGAGGGGAAGAGCACCAGCCGGCCGGGCTCGGGCCTCACCCAGCGCTCGGGCGGCAGGGCGGGGTCGGTGCGGAAGGGCGGCTGGCCGAAGCGGATCCAGCCCTGCCGGTCGCCGCCGTCCACCGCCCGGGCCGGGGTCTCCACGTAGAAGGCGGACGACAGCCAGCCTTCCGGGTGGAAGTGGTCCTTGTGGAACCCGCCCGGCCGCAAGCGGACCGACCAGGCCCCCTGGATCCGGTAGTCGCCGGTGTTGCGGCGGCGCAGCGGGTCCCGCCCCGTGCCTAGCTTCGCCATGTGCTCGCGGATCGGCGCGTCCAGCGCCTTGAAGAAGGCGGCGATGGCCGGGTCGTCGGAGCCGGTGAGCAGGTGGAGGGTCTGGGAGCCATGGCGCAGGGACTGGTTGGTCGGGTGCTCGGCGAAGTGGTGCAGGCGGTCCACCGAACGGGCCAGGTCGGCCAGGTAGGCCTCGCGCGAAGGCCAGCCGTCCGGCGCGGCGAGCTCGTAGACCCCGACCATGGCGTCATAGTCGTAGAGTTCGGCGTGCAGCGGGTCGCCGACCGCGCGCGCGGCGGTCGCCGCCCAACCCCACAGGGACTGGTTCTCCGGCTGGATCGAGAGGCCGAAGCGCGCCTTGGCGAGCGCCACGTCGGGGCGTCCGAGCGCCAGGTAGACGATGGCCAGCTGGTTCATCACGCCCGGGTTGTTCGGGCGCGCGGTGTCGGCCGCCAGGACCAGCCGCTCGGCTTCGTGCAGGCGGCCGGCGTCCAGCGCCGCCTGGCTGGCGGCCATCAGGATGGCGGCGTCGTCCGGCAGGCGCTGGGCGGCCCGGGCCAGCAGGTCGGCGGCCTCGGCCGGGCGGCCCGCGGCGTCGAGCAGCTTGGCCTTGGCCAGCAGCAGGGGCGCCGCATTGCCGCCGCCGTGGAAGGCGCGGTCGATGGCGGCCATGGCCAGGTCCATGTCGGCGTGCCGCATCCACAGGACGTTGGCGTATTCCACGGCGGTGGCCTCGGCCCCGGGAGCGCGGCGGAGCGCCTGGCGGTAGGCCTCCTCGGCGGCGTCGAGCTCGCCCGTGGCCAGGCGGGCGCGGGCCAGGACGCCCCAGCTGAGCGGGGAATCGACGCCGAGGGCGAAGGCCTTCTCGATGGCGGCGGCCGACTCGGCGCCGCGGCCGAGGTCGCCCAGGGTGGCGCCCAGGTTGTGCCAGGCGACGCCGCTGGTGGGAAAGCGCGCCACGGCCTGCCGGTCGAAGGCCAGGGCCTCCTCGCGCCGCTTTGCACCTTTCAGAGCCGCGGCGTGCAGGGCCAGCGCCCGCAGCTCGGCGTCAGGCCGCCCCGCCAGCGGCGCGGTGAGCGCCAGCGCCGCCTCCACGTCGCCGGTGTCGATCAGCGCCCGCGCCCGATCCAGTTCCTGCTTGCTCATCCCGCCTGCCCGCCGCGTCCAGAGGATCAGCGGCGCGGGAGTCTGGCAAGCGGCGTTCGATCAACGCCGTTTTTTGCCGAACGGTTCGGGGTCCGCCTCGTGCTCGTCGAAGCCGAAGCGCTCGAACCCCTGCCGCATTTCCGGGCTGAGCGGCGCCTCCAGAGCGAGCAGGCCGCGCGACGGGTGCGGGAGGACGAGCCGCCGGGCGTGGAGCTGCAGCTTCAGCCCTTCTGACAGGGCCGCGGAGGCCTCGGTGCGGTACTTGGGGTCGCCGAGGATCGGGTGGCCCATGGCCAGCATGTGGGCCCGCAGCTGGTGGGTGCGGCCGGTGTGGGGCCACAGCGCCATCCAGGCCACCTTGTCGGCGGCGCGGCTGAGGGTGACGAACTCGGTCTCGGCGCTTTCGGCGTCGGGGTCCTTGGGCTCGGCCGGGACCATCATCTCGCGGTCGCCGACGCCCTTCTTGGCGAGCGCCAGCTCGAGGACGCCCTCCCCTGGCTTCGGCAGGCCGGCCACCAGGGCCCAGTAGGTCTTCTGGGTCTTCCGGCGGGCGAAGGCGCCGGCCAGTTTGGCGGCGGCGCCGGGGGTCTTGCCGAGCACCAGGACGCCCGAGGTGTCGCGGTCCAGCCGGTGGACCAGGCGCGGCCGTTCCAGCCCCTCGCCCCAGGCCGACAGCAGCCGGTCGATGTGCTTGCTGGTCTTGGTGCCGCCCTGGACGGCGAGGCCGGAGGGCTTGTTCAGCGCCAGCACCTCCTCGTCCTCGTACAGCACCAGCGAACGGGCGAAGGCGGCCTCGCGCGGATCGAGGCGGCCCTTCTCGTGCGGGGCCGGCGCGTCGGGCAGCGGCGGCACGCGGACCTGCGAGCCGGCGGAGAGCCGGGTGTCCGGCTTGGCGCGGGCGCCGTCGACGCGGATCTGGCCCGAGCGGGTCAGCTTCTGGATCTGGACGTGGTTGAGGTGCGGCCAGCGGCGCTTGAACCAGCGATCCAGGCGGACGCCGTCCTCGCCGTCGTCGACGTAGAGGGTGCGGACCTCCCTCATGCGAACACCCGGCGCGCGACGGCGAGGCCGGCGAACAGGGCGAGCGTGGCCGCGACCACCGAGCCCAGGGCGTAGGCGGCGGCGGGGCCGAGCGCCCGACGCTCGAGCATCTCGGCGAGCTCCAGGGAGAAGGCCGAGAAGGTGGTGAAGCCGCCCAGCACGCCGACGCCCAGCAGCAGGCGCCAGCGCTCGGCGTCGCCGCCGCCGCGCTGGGCGAGCGCGCCGGCCAGCAGGCCCATGAGCAGGCCGCCCAGGACGTTGACGACGAAGGTGCCGGCCGGCCAGCCGGCGCCGAGGCTCCGCTGCGCCTGGAGGCCCACCAGGTAGCGGGCGACGGCCCCCAGGCCGCCGCCGAGGCCGACGTAGAGCAGGTTCTGCATCGCGCCCTTATGCGACGGCGCGGCGGCGGCGGCTAGGCCGGGGCGCCGCGCAGGCTCTGGCGGAGCGCCCGGGGATCGTAGATGTCGCCGCCGACCGGCCGGGGGCCGCGGCCCATCATCACCTCGATGGTGGCGGCGACCGCGGGGCCGCCGCCGAGGTTAAAGCCGGTGCCCAGGCCCACGCCGACGCTGGAGCGGCGGCCGAAGTCCATGCCGCCGACGCCAAAGCTGACCCGCGGGCCACGGTCGGGCTGGCCCTGCATGAAGCGGTCGGAGACGCGGAACCAGTCATAGCCCTCGGCCACGGCCAGGTCGGCGGCGCGCAGCAGGGCGTAGTCGGTGACCTGGGCGGGCGGCGCGCCGGGGCCGCCGCGGAAGGTGATGCGATAGCGGCCGGGCTCGATGCGATATTCGGAGTAGCCCACCGCCTGCGGCCCAGTAGCGGCCTGGAAGGTGGTCGGCGTGGAGGCGCAGGCCGCCAGGGCGAGGGCGGCGAGCGGGGCGAGGACGAGGCGTTTCATCACAGGCTCTGGGTCCGGGCGGAAAACCGTTCTGGTTCCGCAGCTTGCCGCAGGAAACGGGCGAGGCTGCGGCGCCGTTCCGGATATCAGCTGAGGCCGAGCTCGGCGACCACCTTGGCCATGTCCGCCGGCACGGGGGCCTCGAGGCGCATCTCGCCGCCGCCGGGATGCGGGAAGACGAGGGCCAGCGCGTGCAGCATCAGCCGCGGCACGGGCTCGCCGGCCACCACCAGGGCCCCGCCGTAGCGGACGTCGCCGGCGATCGGCCGGCCGAGCGAGGCCAGGTGCACGCGGATCTGGTGCATGCGGCCAGTCTCGGGGTCGACCTCCAGCAGGGCCGCGCCCTTCCCCTCGGCCAGGGTGCGGTAGCGGGTGCGGGCCGCCTCGGCGTCCGGGTGGTCGGGGGCGCAGACCCGCATATAGGCCTCGCGACCCTGCTCCTCGCGCCGCAGCGGCGCCTCGATGACCCCGGCCGCGGGAGACGGCGCACCGGGCGTGACGATGGCGCGGTAGGTCTTGGCGAACTTGCGCGCCATCATCGCCTTGCCCAGGAAGCTCGCCGCGGGCTGGGTCTTGGCCGTGAGGATCACCCCCGAGGTGTCGCGGTCGAGGCGGTGGATCAGCCGCGGGCGCGCCTTGCCGGGCCGGGCGAAGGCCCAGAGCATCTCGTCCAGGGTGTTCACCTGCCCGCGGCCGCCCTGGCTGGACAGGCCGGCCGGCTTGTTCAGCGCCAGGACGTGCGGGTCCTCGTAGATCACCAGCGACCGGACGAGGTCGACTTCCTGGCGGCTGAGCTGGACGGGACGCTTGGGGGCCTTCACCCGCCTCCTTTAGCGGAGCACGCCCCGCTTCGTCATGGTCCAGGAGTACCAGATCAGGAACAGGAGGATGACCGCGATGACGGCGTTCATGGTGGTCCCCATCTGGCCCATGACCGCCCCGCCGTCCGTGAGCCCGTAGACGTAGACCAGGCTGACCGCGAAGCCGGCGAGCGAGGCCAGGTAGGCGTGCAGCGCCCAGCGTGAGCGGGCGAGCATCAATATGGCGCCGAGCACCGAGCCCCAGACTCCGATCGCCCAGACCGCCGTCATCCAGGCCGGGTAGGCGTTCATGAAGGCGATCTGCGGCTCAGTCATCTTCATCTGCCGCATGTAGGCCTCGCCCTGCACGTGGCTCATCACGTAGTCGTAGCCGGCGAACCCGTTCCAGAGCAGCGCCAGCGCGCCCACCACCCACAGGTGCCAGGGCGTCGTGCTGCGGGCGGGGCCCGCGTCGTTCATTGTGGTGGTCATCTTGGCTTCCCCCCTTAAGGATGCTGGGGGAGCCTACGCGTGCGGGGCTCGCAGAACAATGATCGGCGATCAGTCGCCGCCCCGCTCGCGGCGCAGGGCCGCCCAGCGCTCCAGCCGCTCCTTGATCCGCGCCTCGGAGCCCTCGCCCCGCGGCTGGTAGAACCGGCGCCGCTCCATCCCGTCCGGGAAGTAGTTCTGGCCCGAGAAGCCGCCCTCGGCGTCGTGGTCGTAGGCGTAGCCCTTTCCGTAGCCCAGGTCTTTCATCAGCCGGGTCGGCGCGTTCAGGATGTGGCTGGGCGGCATGAGCGAGCCCGTCTCCTTGGCCGCCTTCATCGCCGCCTTGTAGGCCACGTAGACCGCGTTGGACTTGGGCGCGGCCGCCAGGTGGACCACCAGCTGGGCGAGCGCGATCTCGCCCTCCGGCGAGCCCAGGAAGTCGTAGGTGTCCTTGGCGGCGTTGGCGAGCACCAGGGACATGGGATCGGCCTCGCCGATGTCCTCCGCCGCCGCCCGGATTAGCCGGCGGGCGATGAACAGCGGGTCCTCGCCGCCCTGGAGCATGCGGGCGAGCCAGTAGAGCGCCGCGTCCGGGTCCGAGCCGCGGATCGACTTATGCAGGGCCGAGACGAGGTTGTAGTGCTCCTCGCGGTCCTTGTCGTAGGCCGGGCTGCGCTTCTGCAGGATCTGGCCGAGCTCGCGCGTGGTGAGCGGCTTGGCCGTGCCGATGTTGAACAGGGTCTCGGCGAGCGTCAGCAGGTAGCGGCCGTCCCCGTCGGCCAGCGCCACCAGCGCGCGCCGGGCGTCCGGGTCGAGCGGCAGCTCGCGCGCCTCGAAGGTCTCGGCCTTGGACAGCAGGCTCTCCAGGGCCTCCTCGTCCAGCCGCTTCAGGACGAACACCTGGCAGCGGGAGAGCAGCGCCCCGTTCAGCTCGAAGGACGGGTTCTCGGTGGTGGCGCCCACCAGGGTGACGATCCCCTCCTCCACGAACGGCAGGAAGCCGTCCTGCTGGGCGCGGTTGAAGCGATGGATCTCATCCACGAACAGCAGGGTCGCCTGGCCGGCGGCGCGGCGCACGCGCGCCTGCTCGAACGCCTTCTTGAGGTCGGCGACGCCGGAGAACACGGCCGACAGCTTGGAACTCGTAGCCCGCCGCCTTGGCCAGCAGGCGCGCGATGGTGGTCTTGCCAGTCCCGGGCGGCCCCCAGAGGATCATCGAGGCGAGCCGCTTCGCCTCGGCCATGCGGCCGATCGGGCCCTCAGGCCCCAGCAGGTGGTCCTGCCCCACCACCTCGCCCAGAGACTGCGGCCGAAGCCGGTCCGCCAGCGGCGACGGGGCGGAGGGCGTCAGGCCCGCGGCTTCGAAGAGGTCGGCCATGGCGTGGGGCTTAGCACCTGCCGGCTCTCATCAAAACCTGCGGGCCACGCGCCTCACGCCCGGTAGGTGGCGGTGACCAGCTGGCCGTTGCGCTGGATGGTGATCTGCCAGGCCGGGACCCGGGCGGCGAGCGCCGCGGCGAGGTCGCGGGTCGAGCTCACCTCCCGACCGTTCACGGCGCGGACGATGTCGCCAGGCCGGAAGCCCGCATTCATGGCGAAGCCGCGGCCGATGTTGGTGATCAGCACGCCCGGGCCGGTGAAGACGTCGATGCCCAGCTCGTCGGCCACGGCCGGCGAGAGGTTGACCACCGTGGCGCCGTTCAGCGGGTTCTGGCCGCTGATCAGACGCTCGTCGCGGGCCGGCGTGGCGGGCGGCGGCTCGGCGCGCAGGTTCAGCTGCAGGTCGCGCTCGCCGCGGCGCACCGTCAGGCGCAGGGGGTCGCCGGGCCGGCTGTTGCCGACGGCGTAGTTCAGGGTGGCGGCCTCGAGCACCGGCTGGCCGTTCACCGCGGTGACCACGTCCCCCTGCCGCACGCCCGCGCGGTCGGCTGGGCCGCCGGGCCAGACGTCGGCCACCAGGGCGCCGGTAGGCCGGGGCAGGCCGACCGTGCGGGCGATCTCGGCGTCGACGCTCTGCAGGCGCGCGCCGAACCACGGACGCACCACGGCCCGGCCGCCCCCCACCGCCGTCTCCACCGCCCGGCGCACGACGGCGGCGGGCACGGCGAAGCCGACGCCCGAGGACGTGCCGGATCGCGAGAGGATGAAGCTGTTGATGCCGATGAGGTCGCCGTCCATGTCGACGAGGGCGCCGCCCGAGTTGCCCGGATTAATGGCGGCGTCCGTCTGGATGTAGGCGGTGGCGGCGTCGCCCGTGGGGTCGGCCGTGCGGTTCAGCGCCGAGATGATGCCGTTGGTGACGGTCTGGCCGACGCCGAAGGGGTCGCCGATGGCCAGCACCAGGTCGCCCACCTGGGCGTCCGAAGTGTCGTCGATGGCCAGGGTGGGCAGCCGCTCGCCTTGCGGGACATCGATCTTCAGGACGGCGATGTCCGTCCGCGGGTCGGCCAGCAGGATGCGGGCGGCGAATTCGCGCCGGTCGGCCAGGGAGACGGTGATCTCCTGCCCGCCCTGGACCACGTGGTTGTTGGTGACGATCACCCCGTCGGCCCGGACGATGACGCCCGAGCCCAAGGAGCCCTGGACGCGCGCCCGCGGGGCGCCCAGGCCGAACAGCTCCCAGAAGGGGTCCGTCTGGGCGCGCACCAGGCGCTTGGACGAGATGTTGACCACGGCCGGGGCGGCCCGCTGGACCACGGGTGCGAAGGACTGCTTCATGCCCACCGCGCTGGTCGGCGGAGTGCGGTTCGGCTGCGCCAGGGTGGGCTGCGCCCCGGCCAGGCCGGCCTGGGCGGCCAGCACGAGCGCGAGGGCGGGAATGAGGACGCGGTGCGCGCGCATGATCCCTCCGGGAAAACCGCGAAAACGCTTCGCTATTTCCCGAGTTTCAGGCGCAAAAATGGCGACGCTTCAAGCGCGCGCGGCGTGTGCGTCAGGCGCCTTCGCCACGCCAAAAGCAAGCGCGAAGGCCAGTCCGAGGAGGGCGGCGGCGAGGTAGATCGCCACGCCCGGCGCGTGGAGCACCGCGTCGTGGCGCACCGACCAGGCGAACACCAGGCCGAAGATGGGCGGTCCGAGCACGGCCGAGATGCCCTGCAGGCTCTGGTTGGCGCCCTGCAGCTGTCCCTGCTCGTGCGACTGCACCTTGCGGGTCATCAAGCCCTGCAGGCCGGGCATCAGGAAGCCCACGAAGGCGAAGATCGGCGCGCCCATGAGGTAGAGCCAGCCGGTGGGCGCCCAGCCGTACCAGATGAAGCCGGCCATCCCACCCACGGCCCCCAGCAGCACCGCACGCCGCTCGCCGATCCGCGCCACGACGGGGCCGACGAGGAACATCTGCACCACGATGCCAAGGGCGCCGGTGAGCAGGAAGCTCGCCCCCAGGATCGCCGGCGACCAGTGGTAGCGGTAGGTGGTGTAGAGGACGAAGATGGTCGGCAGCACCATGTGCGACAGCTGGAAGAGGAAGCCGACGCCGGCGAGGCCCAGCAGCCCCGGGCGAGAGCGCAGCAGCTGCAGCGAGCCCAGGGGGTTCGCCCGCTTCCAGTCGTAGCTCTTGGCGCGCCGTTCGGGCGGCAGGGACTCGGGCAGGATGAACAGGCCGTAGAGGCAGTTGGCGAAGGTGAGCGCCGCAGCCGCCAGGAACGGCAGGCGCAGGTCGTATTCGCCCAAGGCGCCGCCCAGGACGGGTCCGATCAGGAAGCCGAACGAGAAGGCCGATCCCATCCAACCGAACACCTTTGCGCGGCGCTCGGGCGGGGTGACGTCGGCGAGATAGGCGTTGGCGGTGGAGAAGCTGGCCGCCGTGGCTCCGTTGAGCACACGGCCCACGAACAGCCACCACAGGTTCGGCGCGAAGGCCATGAACAGGAAGTCCACGCCCAGTCCAGCCAAAGACAGCAGCAGCACCGGGCGGCGGCCATAGCGGTCGGACAGCATGCCGAGCATGGGCCCGAAGAACAGCTGCATGACGCCCCAGGTGGTGGCGAACAGCACGTTCCATTCCGACGCCGCGGCGGTGTCGCCGCCGGTCATCTCGCGGATCAGGTTCGGCAGGATCGGGATCATGATGCCGAACGAGACGGCGTTGATCAGCGCGCTGCCGAAGATGAAGCCGAACCCCGCCTGGCGCTGCGCACGGCCTCGTACCTGTGCGGCCGCTGGCTGAGGCGCAACCTCCGGGGCCACCTCGGACCCTTGCGGACTCTGGATCTCGTTCATCGTCTTTCCCCCGGAGCGCCGGACCATAGACAAAGGGCGAACCCGCGCAACAGCGTTACGTCACCTGGCCGAGGGAGCCCAGCAGCACCCGCCACCAGTCGCCCAGCCGCATGAGGAGCACGCCATCCGAGAAACCGTGGCGCGCGGCGCCCTCCGGCACCTTGTCGAAGCCACGATGCTCGACGCTGACGCGGGTCTCCGATCCGACCGCCTCGAACCGGACCTCGACCTCGGTGGTGAGCTCCGGCGGGAAGTTCGCCTGGCGCCAGGAGAACACCAGCCGCTCCGGCGGCTCCCAGGCCAGCACGCGGCCGATCTCGAACACCTTGCCGTTGGCCAGCGTCTCCACCAGCCGGCCGCCGGCCCCGCCCTCGAAAGCCAGGCGGCCGGGCGCGCGGGGCGTGGTCTGGAAGAGGCCGTTTGGCCGCCACCAGGCGCCGATCTCCTGGGTGAAGGCCTCGAAGGCGCGCTCGGGCGAGGCCTTCACGCGCAGGGCGACGTAGACCTTGGACGTCACGGGCCGCCTTCCACATGGAGCTTGAAGGCGGCGAGCTGTTCGCTCCACAGCCGTTCGCTCTCTTCCAGCCAGCGCAGCAGATGGACCATGGGCTCGGGCCTCAAGGCGTAGATGCGGACGCGGGCGTCGAACTCGGGGTGGCTTTCCTCCACGAGGCCGCTGGCGCGCAGGGTCTTCAGGTGCCGGCTCATGGCCGGCGGGCTCAGGGCCAACTCCCGGGCGAGCTCGCCGGCCGGGCGCGGACGCTCGGCCAGCAGCTCCACCACGCGGCGGCGGTGCGGGTCGGCGAGCGCCGAGAGAGTCCGATCGACCGCAGCCGTGCCGGCCTGGCTCAAACCCAGCCCTCGATCTTCAGCCCGCTGGCCGCCTCGGCCTCTTCCCGGGTGGTCGGCTTCACCGTCTGGCCGACGGTCCAGATGTGCCCTTCCGGGTCACGGGCCCGATAGGTGCGGTCGCCGTAGAACTGGTCCGCGGGCGCCATGAGGATCTCGAAACCGGCCGCCCGCGCGCGCTCGCAGTGGGCGTCGATCCCGCTCTCCACCTGCAGGTGCACCGTCTGGGTGTTCTTGCCCCCGATCGATAGGGGGCTCTTGTGGTCGTCCGACCACTCCGTGCCCACCATGATGACGCTGTCCCCGTAGCGCATCTCGGAGTGGACGAGGTTCCCCTCCCCGTCTTCGATCAGCATGAACAGCTCGAAGCCAAAGGCCTGCTCCAGGAACTTCAGCGCGGCTTTGGGATCGCGGTAGCAGATGGCGGAGGTCAGGCTGGGACGATTGGCCATGGCGACTTCTCCTTGCGTTTGCCGGCAATATTTAACGCGCGGCGCAACTACCAGCAAGATCGGCTTCGCCGCTCGGTATGGCCATTTGCCAAAGAAAAAGCCCCGGGCCTGCGGCCCGGGGCTCTCAAATCTCTCTTCGACCTGAAGGATCAGGCGTCGGCGAAGTTCGCCTCGGCGGCCGGACCGGAGTCCTTGCCCTTCTCGGCCGGATCACGATCCACGAACTCGATCACCGCCAGCGGCGCGTTGTCACCGTAGCGGTAACCCGCCTTCAGGACGCGGATGTAGCCGCCGTTGCGCTCGGCGTAACGCGGGCCGAGGACGGCGAACAGCTTGCCGACCTGTTCCACGTCGCGCACGTGGCTGATGGCTTGGCGGCGGGCGTGCAGGTCGCCGCGCTTGGCCAGCGTCACCAGCTTCTCGACGAAGGGCCGCAGTTCCTTGGCCTTCGGCAGGGTGGTCACGATCTGCTCGTGCTTGATCAGGCTGGCCGACATGTTCGCGAACATGGCGGTGCGGTGGGCGGTCGTACGACCCAGTTTGCGGTGGGCTTTGCCGTGACGCATCTCGATATCTCCTGGGCGACTTGCCCGCTTAACCTGACCAATCCCGGCCTGCTCCCGCCCGGGTCATCACGAAGCGTCGGGGCCCTCCACCGCTGTTGCGGCTTCGCAGGACCCGAGCCTTCCTTCCAAGATTGAAGGGGCGGCCCGGAGTCGACGCAGTAGCGCTTACATCTGGTCTTCGAACTTCTTCGCCAGCTCTTCGATGTTTTCCGGCGGCCAGTTCGGGACGTCCATGCCGAGGTGCAGGCCCATGCCGGCCAGCACTTCCTTGATCTCGTTGAGCGACTTGCGGCCGAAGTTCGGGGTCCGCAGCATCTCGGCTTCCGTCTTCTGGATCAGGTCGCCGATGTAGACGATGTTGTCGTTCTTCAGGCAGTTGGCCGAACGGACGGAGAGCTCGAGCTCGTCGACCTTCTTGAGCAGCGCCGGGTTGAACGGCAGCTCCGGCTTGGCCTCGCCCTCGACCTTCTTCTTCGGCTCTTCGAAGGTGATGAAGATCTGCAGCTGGTCCTGGAGGATGCGCGCGGCGTAGGCCACGGCGTCAACGGGGCTGACCGCGCCGTTGGTCTCCACTTCCATCACGAGCTTGTCGTAGTCGAGGCTCTGGCCCTGGCGGGTCGGCTCGACGCGGTAGGCCACGCGCTTGACCGGCGAGTAGAGGGCGTCGACGGCGATCAGGCCGATCGGCGCGTCCTCGGGGCGGTTCATCTCGGCCGGGACATAGCCCTTGCCGGTCTGGACCGTGAACTCCATGCGCACAGTGGCGCCGTCGTCCAGGGTGCAGAGCACGTGGTCGCCGTTGAGGATCTCGATGTCGGCCGGAGCCTCGATCTGGCTGGCGGTCACGGCGCCCGGACCGGTGGCGCGCAGCGTCATCCGCTTCGGGCCCTCGGCGTGCATGCGCACGGCCAGTTGCTTGATGTTCAGGACGATGTCGACGACGTCCTCACGCACGCCTTCCAGCGAGGAGAACTCGTGCACGACGCCGTCGATCTGCACCGCGGTCACCGCCGCGCCTTGCAGCGACGACAGCAGCACCCGACGCAGGCTGTTGCCCAGCGTCACCCCGAAGCCGCGCTCGAGCGGTTCGGCCACCAGACGCGCCTTGCGGCTGGCGTCGGCGCCGGTCTCGATCTGCGGCTTCTCGGGACGGATGAGCTCGTTCCAGTTTCTTTCGATCACAGATGTGTGTCCCTCGGAACGCAGGATCGCCGGCCGCGGTCGCGGTCCGGCGCCTTGAATTGCAGTACGATGTTACTCAGACCCGACGGCGCTTCGGCGGGCGGCAGCCGTTGTGCGGGATCGGGGTCACATCGCGGATGGTGGTGATCGTCATGCCGACGGCCTGAAGGGCGCGGAGCGCCGACTCGCGGCCGGAGCCGGGGCCGGAGACGTTCACTTCCAGGGTCTTCACGCCGTGTTCGGCGGCCTTCCGGCCGGCGTCCTCGGCCGCCATCTGGGCGGCGTACGGGGTCGACTTCCGGGAGCCCTTAAAGCCCATCATGCCGGCGCTCGACCAGGAGATGGTGTTCCCCTGCGCGTCGGTGATGGTCACCATGGTGTTGTTGAACGAGGCGTTCACGTGCGCCACGCCGGAGGTGATGTTCTTGCGCTCGCGGCGTTTGACGCGCGCCGGTTCCTTGGCCATCGGAGCTAGACTCTCTTACTTCTTCTTGCCGGCGATCGGCTTGGCCGGGCCCTTGCGGGTCCGGGCGTTGGTGTGGGTGCGCTGGCCGCGGACCGGCAGGCCCTTGCGGTGACGCAGGCCGCGATAGCAGGCCAGGTCCATCAGACGCTTGATGTTGACCGCGGTCTCGCGCCGCAGGTCGCCTTCGACCATGTAGTCGCGGTCGATGGTTTCGCGGATCTGCAGAACCTCCTGGTCGGTCAGCTGGTTGACGCGCCGGGCGTCTTCGATGCCGACCTTCTGGACGATCTCGCGGGCCTTCGCCTCGCCGATGCCATGGATGTACTGCAGCGCGATCACGACGCGCTTGTTGGTGGGAATGTTGACGCCAGCGATACGGGCCACGTGGGGAAATCTCCTGATCACGCAAGAGAAGCGCGAACGGCGCCCCGGCCCAATTCGCCCAAAGGCACAGGCCGGCGCGTCCTTCGCGCTCTTTCGCGGAAGCGCCTCGTTATAGGGATCGGCGCGCCTCCGTCAATGCGGAATGCGCCCATTTGTGAACGAAAACCGGTCGGCGCAAGGGGGCCTTGCGCTGGGGTTCTACGCCCGAACACCGCAAGCGTGGCGCCGGATGGTTAACAAGATGCATCACCTGCCGGCGCGGCGCAAATGCGGCGTCGAGGCGCGGCCGGCGGGCGCCAGCGAGCGGCGCGACTCGCCGCGGGGGCGGGTCGGGTCCGGGAAAGACTCAGCCGCGCGACGTGACCGCGCGAGCGGCGCGGGACGCACGGGCCGAGGGCGGGGCGTCAGGCCTGGCAGGCCGCCAGGGCCGCGTCGATGGCGGCGGCGACCTCGTCGATGGACCCCATGCCGTCCACCTGCACCAGCTTGCCGGCGTTCTCGTAGTACGGCAGCAGCGGGGCGGTCTGGTTGTTGTAGGCCTGCAGCCGGACCTTGAAGCTCTCGGGGTTGTCGTCCGGGCGGCCGCTCTCGGCGAATCGGCCGGCGATGCGCTCGGTCAGGACCTGGTCGTCGACCTTCAGACGGATGACCAGGTCGATCTTCCGTCCGCGGCCCTTCAGCATGATGTCCAGGGCCTCGGCCTGGGCGAGCGTCCTCGGGAAGCCGTCGAAGATCGCGCCCCCCGTGGCTTCGGCCTCCGGCAGCCGGCTCTCGATCAGCTCGATGACGATCTCGTCGGAGACCAGCTCGCCGCGCTCCATGATGCCGGCCACGCGCTGGCCGAGCTCGGAGCCCGAGGCGATGGCGGCGCGCAGCATGTCGCCCGTGGACAGCTGCACCATGTTGTGGGTCTCCACCAGGCGCTTGGCCTGGGTGCCCTTCCCCGCCGCCGGCGGCCCGAACAGGATCAGATTCATTAGCGCCCCTCCGCGCCGGCCCTCTTGGCGGGGCCGGCGTGTCTCCACCAGACGCGGCCGCTAGCGGCCGCGTCCCCCCCGCAGCTTGGATTTCTTGATCAGGCCTTCGTACTGGTGGGCCAGCAGGTGCGACTGGATCTGGGTCACCGTATCCATCGTCACGCTCACCACGATGAGGATCGAGGTGCCGCCCAGGTAGAAGGAGACGTTGTAGAAGCCGATCAGCGCCTCGGGCAGGAGGCAGACGATCGCGATATAGGCCGCGCCGATGACCGTCAGGCGGGTCAGCACGAAGTCCAGGTACTCGGCCGTGCGCTTGCCGGGGCGGATCCCCGGCAGGAAACCGCCGTACTTGCGCAGGTTCTCCGCCGTGTCGTCCGGATTGAAGACGACCGAGGTGTAGAAGAACGCGAAGAAGATGATCAGGGCCCCGTAGAGCACCATGAAGAGCGGGCGGCCGTGCTGCAGCTGCCCGGTCGCCGCCGGCAGCCACTGCAGCCAGGCCGGCAGGTCGCCCTGGGCCGCGAACCCCATGACCGTGGTGGGCAGCAGCAGCAGCGACGAGGCGAAGATCGGCGGGATCACGCCCGCGGTGTTGATCTTCAGCGGCAGGAACGAGGTGTCGCCGCCGAACATACGGTTGCCCTGCTGGCGCTTCGGGTACTGCACGAGCAGCCGGCGCTGCGAGCGCTCCATGAACACGATGGCGACCGTCACGGCGACGATCAGCACCGCGATCAGCAGCAGCGCGCCGCCGCTCATCGCGCCTGTGCGGGTCAGCGAAAACGCCTGGTAGATGTACTGCGGCAGCACCGCGACGATGCCGGCGAAGATGATCAGGCTGATCCCGTTGCCGATGCCGCGGCTGGTGATCTGTTCGCCCAGCCACATCAGGAACATGGTTCCGCCCGTCAGGGTGACGACGGTGGCGATGACGAAGAACGGTCCCGGGTTGTCCACCAGGCCCGGCGAGTTCGCCAGGCCCATGGCGATGCCGAAGGACTGGAACACCGCGAGCACGACAGTCAGGTAGCGGGTGTACTGGTTGAGCGTCTTGCGCCCCGCCTCGCCGCCTTCCTTCCGCAGCTTCTCCCACGGCGGATAGACCGTGCCGAGCAGCTGGACGATGATCGAGGCCGAGATGTACGGCATCACGTTCAGGGCGAAGATGGCCATCCGCTCGACGGCGCCGCCCGAGAACATGTTGAACATGCCCAGGATGCCCTGGGCCTGGCCCTGGAAGGCCTGCTGCAGGGCCACGGGGTCGATCCCGGGGATCGGGATGTAGCACCCGAGGCGATAGACGATCATCGCCCCGAGAGTGAACCAGATGCGCTTGTGGAGCTCCGTCGCCTTCGAGAAGGCGCCGAAGTTCATATTGGCGGCGAGCTGTTCAGCGGCCGAAGCCATTCACCGTATCCCCTGACTCGTGGTCCTGCTCAGATAGGACACCCCGGCCCCCCCAGCAAACTGCGGCTTGCCGCAGTCTGCGAGAATGCTGCCCTTCGTCCCTCCCCGCCGCCGAACCGGAGACCACTTCGGCGGGAGGGACGACGCGAGGCCGGGATGGTCGCAGGTCGAGCCTTAAGCGTCCGCCTGGGCGGCTTCCGGCTTGGTGGTGGTCACCGAGCCGCCGGCCTTTTCCACAGCCGCCCGCGCCGAGGCGGTGGCCGAGTAAACCGTGATGTTGATCTTGGAGGTGAGCTCGCCCTTGCCGAGCAGCTTCACGCCGTCCTTGGCGCGGCGCACGACGCCGGCCTTCACCAGGGCCTCGGCGTCGATGGCCTGGCCCGCGTCCAGCTTGCCGGCGGCGATCGCCTGCTCGAGGCGCCACAGGTTCACCTCGGCGAACTGCTTGGCGAACGGATTGTTGAAGCCGCGCTTGGGCATGCGCATGTGCAGCGGCATCTGGCCGCCTTCGAAGCCGGCGATGGCGACGCCCGAACGGGCCTTCTGGCCCTTCACGCCGCGGCCGGCGGTCTTGCCCTTGCCCGAGCCCGGGCCGCGGCCGACGCGCATGCGGTTCTTGGTGGAGCCCTCGCGCGGCGCGAGTTCGTTCAGCTTGGTCATGTGCCTCTCCTTGGAGATCTGGCGCCGGGGCGATCGCCCCGACTCGGCGGATGTGCGGCCCTTCCCTGACGGGCAGGCGAAAACGGATCGAGGGGGTTGAACCCTGCCGAAGCGGCGGATGCAACCCCCTCGATGGATTTCAGGGGACTTCCTGGGCGGAAGCCCGGAGCCGTCCTACTCGACGATCTCCACCATGTGGGCGACCTTGGCGATCATCCCACGGACGGCGGGGGTGTCCTCGAGCGTCGACACGCGGCCGACGCGGTTCAGCTTCAGGCCGGCGAGCGTGGCCCGCTGGTCCTTGGTCCGGCGGATCGGGCTGCCGGTCTGACGAACGGTGATCGTAGCCATCTTCTACCTTACCCTTCCGCGTCCGCGGCGGGCTGGGCCGCCGAGGCGCCGTCGGCGCGGCGGCCGATCACGTCGGAGACCTTCTTGCCGCGCTTGGCCGCGACCTGGCGGGGCGAAGACTGAGCCTTCAGCGCCTCGAAGGTCGCGCGCACCATGTTGTAGGGGTTGGAGGAGCCGACGGACTTGCCGACGACGTCCTGCACGCCCAGGGTTTCCAGCACCGCGCGCATCGGACCGCCGGCGATCACGCCGGTCCCCGGAGGCGCCGCACGGACCATGACCTTGCCCGCGCCCCAGCGGCCGTAGCCGTCGTGGTGCAGGGTGCGGCTCTCGCGGAGCGGCACGCGGACCATGGACTTCTTGGCTTCTTCGGTCGCCTTGCGGATGGCTTCCGGCACTTCACGCGCCTTGCCGTGACCGAAGCCCACGCGGCCCTTCTGGTCGCCCACCACCATCAGGGCGGCGAACGAGAACCGGCGGCCGCCCTTCACGGTGGCGGCGACGCGGTTGATGTGGACCAGCTTCTCGACGATTTCGCTGTCGCGCTCTTCTTCGTTCCGATTGCGACGGTCGCCGCGCTGTTCGTCTCTGCGAGCCATGATCGTTCCTTAGAAATCCAGGCCGGCTTCGCGCGCGGCGTCAGCCAGGGCCTTGACCCGGCCGTGATAGAGGTAGCCGCCACGGTCGAAGACCACGGCCTTGACGCCCTTTTCGATCGCGCGCTGGGCGACCAGGGCGCCCACGCGGGCGGCGGCTTCCCGGTCCGAGCCCTTCTGCTTGTTCTCGCCGCCTTCCAGCGACGAGGCCGCAGCCAGGGTCACGCCCGCATCATCGTCGATGACCTGGGCGTAGATGTTCTTGGACGAACGGAAGACCGACAGGCGCGGACGGCCGGCCGCGACCTTGCGGAGGCGGGTCCGGACGCGCTGCGCGCGGCGCTTATTGGTGTCGCGGGGAGAGAGCGCCATGGCTTACTTCTTCTTGCCTTCCTTGCGGCGGACCTGCTCGCCGGCGTAGCGGACGCCCTTGCCCTTGTAGGGCTCGGGCGGACGGATGCGGCGGATGCGCGCCGCGGTCTCGCCGACCAGCTGCTTGTCGATGCCCGAGATGCGGATCTCGGTCTGCTTCGGCGTGGCGAAGGTGATGCCCGCCGGCGGCGGAATGTCCACGTCGTGGCTGAAGCCGAGCTGCATGGAGAGCGCCTGGCCCTTCATCGCCGCCCGGTAGCCGACGCCCACCAGGTCGAGCTGCTGCTCGTAGCCCTGGGTGACGCCCGTGACCATGTTGTTCACCAGGGTGCGCGACAGGCCCCACATCGACTGGGCGCGGGTGGTGTCCACGCGCTTGGCGAGCTGGAGCTCGGCGCCCTCTTGGCGCACCTCGATCTCGTCGGGCACGGTCCAGGAGAGCTGGCCCTTGGGCCCCTTCACCGTGACCGACTGGCCCTCGAGGGTCACCGTCACCCCATTGGGGACGGCGACCGCCTTTTTTCCAATCCGCGACATCTTAGTAGACCCGGCAGAGCACTTCGCCGCCCACGTTGGCGTCACGCGCCGCGGTGTCGGACATGACGCCCTTGGGCGTCGACAGGATCGAGATCCCGAGGCCGTTCTTCACGGGCTTCAGGTCCTTGATCGACGAATAGACGCGGCGGCCCGGCTTCGACACGCGGCTGATCTCCACGATGACCGGCTGGCCATCGAAGTACTTCAGCTCGATCTCGAATTCGGGGAAGGCGCCGGGCTTTTCCACCAGGTGGTAGCCGCGGATGTAGCCTTCGTCGGCCAGCACGTCGAGGACACGGGCGCGCATCTTGGACGCGGGCGTCGAGACCTTGCTGCGGCCGCGCTGGGCGGCGTTCTTGATGCGGGCGATCAGGTCGCCAATGGGGTCGTTGACCATGAGACCCTCTCCTTACCAGCTCGACTTGACGAGGCCGGGGATCAGCCCGTGCGAACCGAGGTCGCGCAGGGAGATCCGGCTCATCTTCAGCTTGCGGTAGTAGGCGCGCGGGCGGCCCGTGACTTCGCACCGGTTACGGATGCGGGTCTTGGACGAGTTGCGCGGCAGTTCCGCCAGCTTCAGCCGGGCTTCGAAACGTTCTTCGAGCGGCAGGCTCTCGTCGTTGGCGATCGCCTTCAGCGCTTCGCGCTTGTCGGCGTGTTGCTTCACGAGTTGCTTGACGCGTTCGTTGCGGTTGACGGCGCTTTTCTTGGCCATGGTGCTCTTTCCTTCCCGCTACGCTTGCACGAACGGGAACTGGAATTCCTTGAGAAGCGCGCGCGCTTCGTCGTCGGTCTTCGCAGTCGTGGCGACGATGATGTCCATGCCCCACATCTGCTCGATCTGGTCGTAGTTGATCTCCGGGAACACGATGTGCTCCTTGAGACCCATGGCGTAGTTGCCACGGCCGTCGAACGAGGTGGGCTTCAGGCCCCGGAAGTCCTTCACGCGCGGCAGCGCGATGGTGATCAGCCGGTCCAGGAATTCGTACATGCGGTCCTGGCGCAGGGTGACCTTGGCGCCGATCGTCATGCCTTCGCGCAGCTTGAAGCCGGCGATCGACGTACGGGCCTTGGTCGCCACCGGCTTCTGACCGGCGATGCGCGCCAGGTCCGCCATGGCGGACTGGATCTTCTTGGAGTCACCGACGGCTTCGCCGACACCCATGTTCAGGACGATCTTGTCCAGCTTGGGGATCTGCATCTCGTTGGTGTAGCCGAACTGGTCCTTCAGCGCCTTGCGGATGCGCTGGCGGTATTCGGTCTTGAGCCGCGGCTCGTAAGCTTGGTCAGCCATTGGTGATCACCTCGCCGGTCGTCTTGGCGATCCGCACCTTCTTGTCGCCTTCCACGCGGAAGCCGACGCGGGTCGGCTTGCCGGCGGAGTCGACCACGGCCACGTTCGACAGGTGGATCGGCGCTTCCTTGTTCTTGATGCCGCCCTGGGGATCGAACTGCGTCGGACGGGTGTGGCGCTGAACCATGTTCAGGCCTTCCACAAGCACGCGTTGCTCCTTGGGGAACACCTTCTGGACGGTGCCCTGACGGCCCTTGTCCTTGCCGGTGAGGACCACGACGCGGTCCCCCTTGCGAATCTTGGCAGCCATCACAGCACCTCGGGGGCGAGCGAGATCACCTTCATGTGGTTCTTCGCCCGCAGTTCGCGAGGCACCGGCCCGAAGATACGGGTGCCGATCGGCTCGCCTTGCTTGTTCACGATCACGGCGGCGTTCTTGTCGAACCGGATGACCGAGCCATCCTTCCGCTTGATCGCCTGGCTGGTGCGCACGACGATCGCCTGCAGCACGTCACCCTTCTTCACCCGGCCGCGCGGGATCGCTTCCTTCACGGAAACGACAATGCGGTCGCCCACCGAGGCGTAGCGGCGCTTCGCACCGCCCAGCACCTTGATGCACATGACCCGGCGGGCGCCGGAATTGTCGGCGACGTCCAGGTTAGTTTGCATCTGGATCATTGGATGTGATCCCTCTTACGCTTGCTGGTCCGCGCCGCCCTTGGGCAGCACTTCCCACGTCTTCAGCTTCGACCGCGGCGCGCATTCGATGATGCGGGCGAGATCGCCGGCCTTGTAGGCGTTGGCCTCGTCATGGGCGTGGTACTTCTTCGACCGACGGACGGTCTTCTTCAGCACCGGGTGCAGGAAGGTCCGCTCGACCTTCACCACGACCGTCTTGTCGCCCTTGTCGGAGACGACAACGCCTTCGAGAATTCGCTTCGGCATTATCTGGCTCTCCTCAGGCCTGGGCCTGCTTCGTGCGCAGGACGGTCTGGATGCGCGCGATATCCTTGCGCACCTCGCCCACGCGATGGGTCTTCTCCACCTGGCCGGTCGCCTTCTGGAAGCGCAGGTTGAACTGCTCCTTCTTCAGGTTGACGAGCTGTTCGGCCAGCTGGTCGGGGGTCATGCCCCGGATGTCGTCGATCTTCATCAGGCGTGCTCCGCGACGGCGGCGTCGATGCGGGTGACGATGCGGGTCTTCACCGGAAGCTTCGCCGCGCCGAGGCGCAGGGCTTCGCGGGCCACATCGTCCGGCACGCCGTCGATTTCGAACATGATCCGGCCGGGCTCGACGCGGGCGGCCCAGTACTCGACCGAACCCTTGCCCGAGCCCATCCGCACTTCGGCCGGCTTGCCGGTGACCGGCACGTCCGGGAAGATGCGGATCCACACACGACCCTGGCGCTTCATCTGACGCGTGATCGCCCGACGAGCGGCTTCGATCTGACGCGCAGTGATGCGTTCCGGCTCAACCGACTTCAGCCCGTAGGAGCCGAAGTTCAGGCTGAAGCCGCCCTTGGCCATACCGGAGATACGGCCCTTGAACTGCTTGCGATACTTGGTCTTCTTCGGAGAGAGCATGACTCAGATCCCTAGGCGTTCGCCTGCTCGCGCCGGTCGCGGCGCGGGCCACGGTCCGGGCGATCGCCACGTTCACGGCCGCCACCCTCGCCGGCCGGGCCGCTTTCGCCGGCCAGGCGCTTGTCGAGGGCCATCGGGTCGTGCTCGAGCACCTCACCTTTGAAGACCCACACCTTCACACCGATGATGCCGTAGGTGGTCTTGGCTTCGGTGAAGCCATAGTCCACGTCGGCGCGCAGGGTGTGCAGCGGCACGCGGCCTTCGCGATACCATTCCATCCGCGCGATCTCCGCACCGCCGAGGCGGCCCGAGACGTTGATCCGGACGCCCTTGGCGCCCAGGCGCATGGCCGACTGCATCGAGCGCTTCATGGCGCGGCGGAAGGCCACGCGACGCTCGAGCTGCTGGGCGATGTTCTCGGCGATCAGCTGGGCGTCGGTTTCGGGCTTGCGGATCTCGACGATGTTCAGGTGGACTTCCGCCCCGCCCGCCATCGCCGCGACGTCCTTGCGCAGCTTCTCGATGTCCGCGCCCTTCTTGCCGATGATCACGCCGGGGCGCGCGGCATAGATGGTGATGCGGCACTTCTTGTGCGGACGCTCGATCACGATCCGCGACACGCCGGCCTGGTACAGGCGCTTCTTGAGGGCGCGACGGATCTTGATGTCGGCGTGCAGCAGCTTGCCGTACTCCTGGCCGTCGGCGAACCAACGGGAGTCCCAGGTGCGGTTGATGCCGAGACGAAGCCCGACCGGATTGACTTTCTGACCCATCAGGCGGCCTCACCCAGCTCGCGGACCACGATGGTGATCTCGGAGAACGGCTTTTCGATGCGCGAAGCCCGGCCGCGCGCACGGGCGGCGAAACGCTTCATCACCAGGTTCTTGCCCACGAAGGCCTCGGCGACGACCAGGTTGTCGATGTCGAGGTTGTGGTTGTTCTCGGCGTTCGAGATCGCCGAGTAGAGCGCCTTGCGCACATCGCGGGCGATGCGCTTGTGGCTGAACTCCAGCTCGTTCAGCGCCCGCTGGACCTTGAGGCCGCGGATCGACTGGGCGACCAGGTTGAGCTTGCGCGGGCTGGTGCGCAGGGTGCGCACCTTGGCCATCGCTTCGATGCCCGTCAGCCGGCGTGCTTTCGCTTGCTTGGACATGGTTACTTCCTCTTGGCCTTCTTGTCGGCCGCGTGGCCCGGGAAGTAGCGGGTGGGCGCGAACTCACCGAGCTTCATCCCGACCATGTCTTCCGAGATCAGCACGGGGACGTGCTTCTGGCCGTTGTGCACGCCGAACGTGAGACCCACGAACTGCGGCATGATGGTGGAGCGGCGCGACCAGGTCTTGATCACGTCCTTCCGGCCGGACCCTTGCGCGGTCTCGGCCTTCTTCAGGAGGTACCCGTCGACGAACGGGCCTTTCCAGACGGAGCGGGTCATCGGTTAGCGAGCCTTCCGAGCGTGACGCGAGCGGATGATGAACTTGTCCGTCGCCTTGTTGGTGCGGGTCTTGGAGCCCTTGGTCGGCTTGCCCCACGGGGTGACCGGGTGACGGCCGCCCGAGGTCTTGCCTTCACCGCCGCCGTGCGGGTGATCGACCGGGTTCATGGCGACGCCACGGACGTGGGGCCGGCGGCCCTTGTGCCGGACGCGGCCGGCCTTGCCCATGACTTCGTTCATATGGTCGGGATTGCTGACCGCGCCGACCGTGGCCATGCAGGAGTCCGGCACCATCCGCAGCTCGCCCGAGTTCAGGCGGATCTGGGCGTAGCCGGCGTCACGGCCGACCAGCTGGGCGTAGGCCCCGGCCGAGCGGGCGATCTGCCCGCCCTTCAGCGGCTTCAGCTCGACGTTGTGGATGATCGTGCCGATCGGCATGCCGCGCAGCGGCATGGCGTTGCCCGGCTTCACGTCGGCGCGCTCGGCGGCCACCACCTGGTCGCCGGCCTTCAGGCGCTGCGGAGCCAGGATGTAGGCCAGCTCGCCGTCGGCGTAGCGGATCAGGGCGATGAAGGCCGACCGGTTGGGGTCGTACTCCAGGCGCTCGACCGTGCCGACGACGTCGAACTTCCGGCGCTTGAAGTCCACCTTGCGGTAGAGGCGCTTGGCGCCGCCGCCGCGGAAGCGCACGGCCACGCGGCCGCCGCCGCCCCGGCCGCCGGACTTGGTCAGGCCCTCGACGAGGGACTTCTCCGGGCGGCCCTTGTGGAGCTCGGACTTGTCCACCAGGACCAGCTGGCGCCGGCCCGGGGACGTCGGGTTGTACTGCTTCAAGGCCATCGGATCAGAGCCCCGTGGTGATGTCGATGGACTGGCCCTCGGCCAGGGTCACGACAGCTTTCTTGACGTCGGAACGACGGCCCTTGATGCCGCGGAAGCGCTTGGTCTTGCCCTTCACGTTCAGGGTGTTGACCTTGGTCACGTTGACCTTGAACAGCGCCTCGACCGCCGAAGCGATCTCGTCCTTGGAAGCGTCGGCGGCGACGCGGAAGACGACCTTGTTCTGCTCGGAGAGCAGGGTGGCCTTTTCCGTGATCACCGGCGACAGGATGGTGTCGTAGTGACGGGCGGTGGGTTGCTCGGCCATCACGCGGCCTCCTTAGCCTGGAAGCGCGCGTTGATCGCTTCGACCGCGTCCTTGGTGAGGACCAGCGTGCGACGACGCAGCACGTCGTAGACGTTCAGGCCGGCGCTCGGCAGCACATCCACGTTCGGGATGTTGCGGGCGGCCAGCTTGAAGTTGTTGTCGACCTCGGCGCCGGCGATCACCAGCGCGTGGGTCACGCCGATCTTGCCCAGCTGTTCGCGCAGGGCGGCCGTCTTGGCTTCCTGCACGGCCACCGAGTCCAGCACGATGAGCGAGCCGGCCTTGGCCTTGGAGGACAGCGCGTGCTTCAGGGCGAGCGCGCGGACCTTCTTGGGCAGGTCGAAGGCATGGCTGCGGACGACCGGGCCGTGGGCCTTGGCGCCGCCGACGAACTGGGCCGCCCGGCGCGAGCCGTGACGGGCGCCGCCGGTGCCCTTCTGCTTGTACATCTTCTTGCCCGTACGAGAGACCTCGTTGCGGACCTGGATCTTGTGGGTCCCGGCGCGGCGCTTGGCCAGCTGCCAGGTGACGACGCGCTGCAGGATGTCGCCGCGGATCTCTTCGATGCCGAAGATCTCGTCGGCCAGCTCGATCGAGCCGCCCTTCCCGCCGTCGAGTTTGATGACGTCGAGCTTCATTACGCTTGTTCCCCAGCTTCCGGAGCCTCGGCCGCCGGAGCTTCAGTCACCGCGGCTTCGGCCGGCGCCTCGTCGGCGGCGGCTTCCATCGGGGTGGGCTCGCCCGACTTGCGGAACGCGCCCGGCTTCGGGGCGTCGGCCGGCAGGGCGACCTTCACCGCGTCGCGGATCTTCACGAACGTGCCTTCGGTGCCGGGCACGGAGCCCTTCACCAGGATCAGGCCGCGCTCGGCGTCCACGCGCCAGACGGTGACGTTCAGGGTGGTGACGGTTTCCTGGCCGAGGTGGCCAGCCATCTTCTTGCCCTTGAAGGTCCGGCCCGGATCCTGCCGCTGGCCGGTCGAACCGTGCGAGCGGTGGGAGACGGACACGCCGTGGGTGGCGCGCAGGCCGCCGAAGTTCCAGCGCTTCATGGCGCCGGCGAACCCCTTACCGACCGTCGTCGCGGTGACGTCGATCTTCTGGCCCGGGACGAAGTGGTCGGCGGTGATTTCCGCGCCCACGTCGATCAGGTTGTCTTCCGACACCCGGAACTCGGCGACGGTCCGCTTCGGCTCGACCTGAGCCTTGGCGAAGTGACCGCGCAGGGCCTTCGAGGTGTTCTTGGCCTTCTTCGCGCCAGCGCCGAGCTGGAGCGCGACATAGCCGTCCTTGTCCTTGGTGCGCTGGGCGACGACCTGGCAGCCTTCGAGGCTGAGCACGGTCACCGGGACATGGGCGCCGGCTTCGTCGAAGAAGCGCGCCATACCCAGCTTTTTGGCGATCACGCCGGTACGCATCGACCGATCCCCTTAGAGCTTGATCTCGACGTCCACGCCGGCGGACAGGTCGAGCTTCATCAGCGCGTCCACGGTCTGCGGGGTGGGATCCACGATGTCCAGGACGCGCTTGTGCGTGCGCATCTCGAACTGCTCGCGGGACTTCTTGTCGATGTGCGGCGAGCGCAGCACCGTGTAACGCTCGATGCGCGTCGGCAGCGGGATCGGCCCACGAACCTGCGCGCCCGTCCGCTTCGCCGTCGAGACGATCTCACGGGTCGAGGCATCGAGGATGCGGTGGTCGAACGCCTTGAGGCGAATGCGAATGTTCTGGTTCATGGGTTGCCCCGCTCACGAAGGTGAAGGCGCGGCAGCACTGACGGCGCCGCGCCTTTGTTGGTGTTGTTGTGTTGTGGTCAGTCCATCACCTGGGCGACGACGCCCGCACCCACGGTGCGGCCGCCCTCGCGGATGGCAAAGCGCAGCTTCTCTTCCATGGCCACCGGCACGATGAGCTCAACATCCATCGTCACGTTGTCGCCCGGCATCACCAT
>NZ_DATCML010000012.1:0-510833 GCF_036563385.1 Phenylobacterium sp. | reverse complement strand
GTAGATCGGGATGCCGCCGCCCTGCAGCCGCTCGATCTTGCTCGCGTCCTTGTCGATGCAGGTCACGATGTGCCCGAAGTCGGCGAAACAGGCGCCGCTTACCAGGCCCACATAGCCCGTCCCGATCATCGCCACGTGCATGGGTAGCTATCCCCGACTTGAGTTGGCGCCTTTCACCACGCAGGCGCGGCCATAACAACAGCCCGCCGGGTCACGGCGGCACAATTTCACCGGACTGCAGCAATTCCGGCGCCGCTATATTTCCTGGTTGTAGGCGCCCACCTGCGGCCGCTTGGCGAGGCGCGGCTTCACCTCCTCGCGGAACAGGGCGCGCATGTCGTCCTCGGACTGCGAGCTCTCCACCACCACGACGATCTCGGGCTTGTTGGACGAGGCGCGGACCAGCACCCACGAGCCGTCTTCCAGGGCCACGCGGACCCCGTTCACAGTGATAACCTCGCTGATCGCCCGGCCTAGGATCTTGCCGCCGCCCTTTGCGTACTCGGTGTACTCGCGCACCACGTCCTCGACGACGCCGTACTTCTCCTCGTCAGCGCAGTGCGGGCTCATGGTGAGCGAGGTGTAGGCCACCGGCAGGGCCTTCTTCAGGTCCGACAGCTTCTTGCCCGGGTTGCGGTCGAGCATGGCGAGAATGGCCGCGGCGGCCACGATGCCGTCGTCGTAGCCGCGGCCGATCGGCGGGTTGAAGAAGAAGTGGCCGCTCTTCTCGAAGCCGGCCAGGGCGCCGAGCTCGGCCGTCTTGCGCTTGATGTAGCTATGGCCGGTCTTCCAGTAGACCGTCTTGGCGCCGTTGCCCTTCAGCACCTCGTCCGTCGCGAACAGGCCTGTGGACTTCACGTCCACCACGAAGGTTGCGTCCTTGTGCAGGGCGGACAGGTCGCGCGCCAGCATCAGGCCGATCTTGTCGGCGAAGATTTCCTCGCCCTCGTCGTCCACCACGCCGCAGCGGTCGCCGTCGCCGTCGAAGCCCAGGCAAAGGTCGGCGCCATGCTCGCGGACGGCCTTGGCCATCTCGCTCAGCATGTGGTGGTCCTCGGGGTTCGGGTTGTACTTCGGGAAGGTCCAGTCGAGGTCGCAGTCCATCTCAATGACCTCGGCCACGCCCATGCGGCGCAGGGCCTCCGGCGCGAAAGCGCCGGCGGTGCCATTGCCGCACGCGGCGATGACCTTCAGCGGCCGGCTGATCTGCGCGCGAGTGGCGGCGTCGGCGATGTAGCGCTCGCGAACCCCGTCCACGTGGGCCACCGTGCCGCCGGGACGCTGCTTCCACTGGCCCCCGAGGACCAGCTCCTTCAGCCGGCCCATCTCGTCGGGGCCGAAGGTCAGCGGCCGCTGGGCCCCCATCTTCACGCCCGTCCAGCCGTTCTCGTTGTGGCTGGCCGTGACCATGGCCACGCACGGGGCGTCCAGGTCGAACTGGGCGAAGTAGGCCATGGGCGAGGTGGCCAGCCCGATGTCCAGCACCTCGCACCCCGCCGCCACCAGGCCGATGGTCAGCGCCTGCTTGATGGAGAGCGAGTAGGAGCGGAAGTCGTGGCCGACCACGATCCGCTTCTGGCCGAGTTCATGGATGTAGGTCCCGAGCCCCAGGCCCAGCGCCTGAACGCCCAGCAGGTTGATCTCGGGTCCGAACAGCCAACGCGCGTCGTACTCGCGGAAGCCTGTGGCCTTCACCAGAGCTTGCGTCTCGTACTCGAAGGTGTTGGGCACGAGGTCGGCGCGGGGAGCAGGCAGCATCGGAACTCCGGTCAAACGGCGTGGGCGGTCTTAGTACTTGAGCAGTGGGCCCCTAGGCCACCCCAACGCTTGCGGCCCCGCTTTGTGCCCTTGTCGACCCTCCACGCGGTTCGCGGGCAGGCGCCGGGTCACATCACGCCGGCTCGCAGGATGTCATGCACGTGGAGGATGCCGACCGGCCGGCCGTCGTCCACGACGAACAGCACGGTCACCGCCGGGGCCGGGTCGCTCATCAGCGCCAGCGCCTCCGAAGCCAGCATCTCGGGCGGCACGGTCTTTTTCGGGCCCGGCGTCATCACCTCCCCCGCCGTGTGGTCGAGCAGGCCGTCGATGTGGCGGCGCAGGTCGCCGTCGGTGATGGCGCCCACCAACCGGCCGTCGGCGCCCGTCACGCCGACGATGCCCCAGCGCTTCTCGGTCATCACCAGCAGGGCGTCGCGCATCGGGCGGCCCTGGTCCACCAGCGGCAGCTCGTCGGCCCCATGCATCAGAGACCCGACCGTGCGCAGCATGGCCCCCAGCTTTCCGCCCGGGTGAAAGACGTGGAAGTCGCTCGGCCGGAAGCCGCGGCGCTCGAGCAGGGCGACCGCCAGGGCGTCGCCCAGGGCGATCTGGAGGGTGGTGGAGGTAGTGGGCGCATTCACCTCGGCCGTGGCCTCGGCGGCGTCGGCCAGCTCCAGGATCACGTCGGCGGCCTGGCCGAGCGCGCTCTCCGGCCGGGCCGTGATGGCGATCAGCGGGATGGCGAACCGCTTGGCGTAGGCCAGGATGTCGGCCAGCTCGCGCGCCTCGCCGGACTTGGAGAGCGCCACGATCGCGTCGCCTTCGGTGACCATGCCCAGGTCGCCGTGGCTCGCCTCGGCCGGGTGCACGAACAGGGCAGGAGAGCCGGTGGAGGCGAAGGTCGCCGCCATCTTGCGGGCCACATGGCCCGACTTCCCCATGCCCGTGCAGATGATCCGCCCCTTGGCCGCGAACAGCACGTCGACCGCCTGGACGAATGGGGCGCCCAGCCCGTTCGCCTGCGCCGCCAGGGCCTCGGCCTCCTGGGCCAGGACCCGGCGGCCCACCGCGATGGCGTCGAACCCGCTCATTGCGCCGGCGCGATCGCCTGGCTCTGCAGGTCGCGAACCGCATCGCGCGCCTGGCGGGCGCGCTGCTGCGCCGCCTCGTGCTCGCGCTGCATGGCGGCCTTCATGGCGGGCGTCTGCTGGACAGGCGTGTGGCCGAACGGGCCCCAGGATCGGGCGCCCAGGCCCTGCGGCCAGGCCATGGCCAGGGCCACCGCGCCCACGGCGCAGAGCCCCAGCAGCGGCAGGAAGAGGCGGTCGAGCATGCGGCGCATATAGCCGCTTCGCCGCTTGACGGCCAACGTCGTGGACCGTAGCGCCTCTGGCCCAGCCTTAAGGAGGAACTCCGCCTTGCCGACGCTCATCCTGCTCCGCCACGGCCAGAGCCAGTGGAACCTCGAGAACCGCTTCACCGGCTGGGTGGACGTGGACCTGACGCCCCAGGGCGAGGCCGAGGCGAAGAAGGGCGGCGAGCTGATCAAGGCTGCCGGCGTCTTCCTCGACGGCTGCTACACCTCGGTCCAGACGCGCGCCATCCGCACCTCGTGGATCGCCCTCCATGCCGCTGGCCAGGCCTATGTGCCCGAGACCAAGGACTGGCGGCTGAACGAGCGCCACTACGGCGGCCTGACCGGCCTCAACAAGGCCGAGACGGCGGCCAAGCACGGCGAGGAGCAGGTGAAGATCTGGCGTCGTTCCTACGACGTCCCGCCGCCGGAACTGGCCCCGGGCGGCGAGCACGACTTCTCCAAGGACCGTCGCTACGCCGGGGTGACCCTGCCGTCCACGGAGAGCCTGAAGACCACCCTAGATCGCGTGCAGCCCTACTGGGAGGCCGAGATCGCGCCGCAGCTGAAGTCGGGCAAGACCCTGCTGATCGCCGCCCACGGCAATTCGCTGCGCGCCATCGTCAAGCTGTTGTTCGGCGTCGCGGATGACGCCATCGTCGGCGTGGAGATCCCCACGGGCAACCCGCTGCTGATCGAGCTCGACGGCAGCCTCAAGCCCACCGCCGCCCGCTACCTCGACAAGGCCCGCGCCCAGCCCCTGCCGGCGGTCTAGGACCCTCCCCCGTGGGAGAGGGATCCGACCAGGACCACATGCGGCGCGCGATCGCGCTCGCCGCCGCGCACGTCGGGCGCACCGGCGACAACCCCGCCGTCGGCTGCGTGATCGTCGCCGGCGGCGAGGTGGTGGGGGAGGGGGCTACCGCGCCCGGCGGCCGGCCGCATGCTGAGGAGCTGGCGCTGGACCAGGCCGGCGACCGCGCCCGCGGGGCCGTGGCCTACGTCACCCTGGAGCCCTGCGCGGAGCGTTCGTCCGGCGCGGCCTCCTGTTCGCAGCGCCTGGTCGAGGCGGGCGTCGTGCGGGTGGTGGTGGCCTGCGAGGACGCCTCGGTCATGGCCGCGGGCCGCGGCGCGGCGCGCCTGCAGGCGGCGGGCGTCACGGTGGAGACGGGCGTCCTCGCGGCCGAAGCCGGCGACCTCTACGCGACCTACCGGCCGCGCCACACCTAAGTCCCTCGAAAGCCATCGTTAAGCGTAGCGGCCTAGGCTTCGCCGTCATGGCCGTCGCCCCCGCCCATACGATGCTGACGCGCCGCCTCACCCAGGCGGAGCTCAATCAGATTGCGGCCAAGCACGACCGCCTGTGGAGCTCCAAGCCCGGCGGCGCGCGGGCGGTGTTCGCCTGGATGGACCTCTCCGAGCTCGACCTGCGCGGCAAGAACCTCTGCAACGCCGATTTCACCGGGGCCGTGCTCCACGACTGCCAGATGCAAGGCGCCCGCTTCGACCACGCGACGTTCTTCGGCGCCGACCTGCAGCACGCCGATCTCAGCGACGCCTCCCTGCGCCGCGCCGACCTGCGCGGCGCCTGCCTGCGCAACGCCAACCTGACCGGAGCCGACCTGTTCGAGGCCGACCTGCGTGAAGGCTCGTTGGCCGCCGCCGACCGCAAGGAGGGCTTCCGCAGGCTGGAGCCGAACGCCCGCCAGGGCGAGGTGGCCGGCGCCATCCTGACGGGCGCCAACCTCGAACGCTCCCGCCTCTCCGGCGTCATGGCCCACCGGGCGGATTTCACTGATGCGATCCTGAAGGACGCCAAGCTGATCCGCGCGAACCTGAAGCAGGCGCAGCTGCGTGGCGCGAACCTCTCGGGCGCCGACCTGTCCGGCGCCGACCTCGGCGGCGCAGACCTGCAGGACGCGGTGCTGGTGGGCGCCAAGACCGCCGCCTGGAACGTCATGGACGCCAACCTGAAGGGCGTGCTCACCGATGCGCCCGCCGGCGTCCCGGCATCCGACCTGCCCTACGAGATCATGATCCGCGAGCACGCCCGCTGGTGCGCCACGGGCGGCGCGGAGGGCCACCCCTCGGCGTTCAACAACGCGGACCTGCGCGCGCTGAAGAGCATCCGCGGCTTCAACCTCACCGCCCTGTCGGCCAAGGACGCCGTCTTCTACGGCCTCGACATGGAAGGCGTGCAGCTGCAGGGGGCCCACCTCGAAGGCGCCGACCTGCGCAACTGCAACCTGCGCCGCGCCGACCTGCGTGGCGCCCGCCTCGCCCATGCCAAGCTCGCCGGGGCCGACTTGCGCGACGCCCAGCTCGGACCGCTGCTCATCGGGCCCGAGCGGGTGCTGCCCTGCGACCTCACCGGCGCCAACCTGAAGAGCGCCGACCTCGCCCGGGCCGACCTCCACCAGGCGATCCTTCGCGCCGCCGACGTCAGCCGCGCCAACTTCACCGGCGCCCTCCTGCGGCAGGCCGACTTCACCGGCGTCGTGCGCCAGGGCGCCCGGGGTCTCGACGACATCATCTGACGGCGCAGATCGGCGCGACCGCACGGCCGTTGCCAAGCCGCCGAAGTCTCGATATTGCGACTTACTCGCAACAACGAGGCCCGCTGTTCCCATGACCGCGTCCGAGCTCGCGCCTCCCGAGGCCGCCGCCGCCGAGCGTGCGCGCGCCAAGAAGCGGGCCCAGTCGCGCGCCGCCCTGCTCCGGCAGGTCATGCGCTGGCACTGGATCAGCGCCGCGATCTGCCTGGTCGGCATGCTGCTGTTCGCGGTCACGGGGATCACCCTCAACCACGCCGCGGCGATCAAGGCCGAGCCGAAAACCGTCACGCGCGAGGACGTCCTGCCCGCGCCGCTGCGGCCCGCACTCCAGGCCGCGGAGGCCGCCGGCGGCGCCCTTCCGGAGCCGACCCGCGAATGGCTGGCGCGCGAGATGAAGGTCGACGCGCCGCGGGGCGCGAAGGTCGAATGGTCGCCCGGCGAGGCCTACGTCGCCTTGCCGGGGCCGGGCTCGGATGCGTGGGTCACCATCGACACCGCCACCGGGGACGCGGCCTACGAGCGCACCGAGCGCGGCCTCGTCGCCTACCTCAACGACCTTCACAAGGGCCGCAACACCGGGACCGCCTGGGCCTGGTTCATCGACATCTTCGCCGTCGGCTGCGTGGTGTTCTGCATCACCGGCCTGATCCTGCTGCAGCTGCACGCCCCTGCGCGGAAGTCGACCTGGCCCCTCGTCGGGCTCGGGCTCGTCATTCCCCTGCTGCTCGCCCTGTTCCTGATCCACTGAGGAGAGCCCATGCGCGCCCCCAAAGCCCGTTTCGTCGTCGCGCTGGGCGGCCTGGCCGCCGCGCCCGCCGCCGCCTCGGCGGCCGACCTGACCGTGAATGTCGAGATCCCACGCCTGTCGGTGGCCGAGTACCACCGCCCCTACGTGGCCATGTGGATCGAGAAGCCCGACCAGACGGCCGTGAAGACCCTGGCGGTCTGGTACGACGTGAAGCAGGCCAACAACAAAGGGGCCGAGTGGCTGAAGGACATGCGCACCTGGTGGCGCCGCGCCGGCCGCAGCCAGGCCATGCCCGCCGACGGGATCAGCGGGCCGACCCGCGCACCGGGCCGCCATCAGGCGGTCTTCTCCCAGCGCCAGATCGGCGCCCTGCCGGCCGGCGAGTACAGCCTTGTCGTCGAGGCCGCCCGCGAGGTCGGCGGCCGGGAGGTCGTCAAGGCGCCGTTCTCCTGGCCGCCGAAGACCTCCAAGACCGCCCAAGCGCGCGGGACCACCGAACTGGGCGCGCTCAGCGTCACCGCCAAACCGTGATCGAGAGAAGCACCGCCATGACCGCTCCCCGCGCCGCCGCCCTGCTGGCCGGCCTCGCCCTCGCCGTCGCTCCGGCCGCGGCCCACGCCCACCGGATGTGGATGACCCCGTCCTCCACGGTCCTGTCCGGTCAGGACGCCTGGGTCACGGTCGACGCGGCGGTGTCGAACACCCTGTTCTTCCCCGACCACGTGCCGCTGCGCCTGAACGGGGTGCAGGTGACGGGCCCCGACGGCGCGCCGGCCCAGCTGGAGAACGCCGCCACCGGCAAGTTCCGGTCGACCTTCGACGTCCACCTGACGAAGCCCGGCACGTACAAGATCGCCACCGTCAACGACGGCGTCATGGCCTCCTGGAAAGAGGGGGCCGAGACGAAGCGCTGGCGCGGTTCGGCGGCCGACTTCGCCACGGCGGTCCCCAAGGGGGCGTCCGAGCTGAAGGTCACCGCCAACCAGCGCCGGCTGGAGACCTTCGTCACCCTGGGAGCGCCGTCGAACGGCGCGCTCAAGACCACCGGCAAGGGCCTGGAGCTCGAACCTGTCAGCCACCCCAACGACCTGGTGGCCGGCGAGGCCGCGAAGTTCCGCCTCGTGCTCGACGGCAAGCCCGCTGCCGGGGTCGAGGTGGAGGTGGTTCCCGGCGCCGCGCGCTATCGCAAGGCGCCTGGGGAGATCAAGGTGAAGACCGGCGCCGACGGCGTCTTCCAGGTCACCTGGCCCGAGGCGGGCATGTACTGGCTGGAGGCCGAGGCGCGCGGCGGCCCGGGCGAGATCCCAGGCTCCGAGCGGAACGCCGCCTACGTGGCAACCTTCGAGGTGCTGCCGGACTAAGGGGAGGTGCGCGTCGCCATCCCCAACGACCTGACCCCCGAGACCGCCCGGCCGCAAGGCGGGCGGGAGGTGCGCCTCTCCGGCCCCACCATGGGCGTCCAGTGGACGCTTCGGGCGCTCGCGCCGGACGGAGTGGACGACGGCGCGATCCGGGACGCCGTTCAGGCCGCCTGCGACACGGTCGTCGCCCAGATGAGCGACTGGGAGCCGGACAGCGATGTCTGCCGCTTCAACCAGGCCCCGCCGGCAAG
Organism: Phenylobacterium sp.; assembly: GCF_036563385.1. Lineage (GTDB taxonomy): Bacteria > Pseudomonadota > Alphaproteobacteria > Caulobacterales > Caulobacteraceae > Phenylobacterium. The sequence goes on along the minus strand of NZ_DATCML010000012.1, from coordinate 502,803 downwards.
CTGGGTCCAGGCGCCGGGCGACCTGCTCGACGTGGTCCAGGCCGGCGTGTTCCTGGCGACCCTCAGCGAGGGCGCGTTCGACCCGACCATCGGGGCGCTGACCGAGCTCTGGGGGTTCGGGCCGGCCGGCCCGGTTGCGGCGCCGCCGGAGCGGAGCCGGCTCACCGCGGCCGTCGCCGGCTGGCGGCGGATGCAGGTCGACCTGGCGGGCGGGCGGATCTTCCAGCCCGGCGGCCTTCGCCTGGATCTGGCCGGCATCGCCAAGGGGTTCGGCGTGGATAAGGCGTCGGCGGCCCTCGCCACGCTCGGGGTCCGCGACCACCTGATCGAGATCGGCGGCGAGTTGCGGGGCGAGGGCGTGAAGGCCTCGGGCGAGCCCTGGTTCGTCGATGTGGAGCCGCCGCCCGGGGCGACCTTTGAGCCGCTCCGCATTGCGCTGCATGGCCTGTCCGTCGCCACCTCGGGCGACTGGCGGCGGAGCTTCGAGGCAGACGGTCGGCGCTACAGCCACACGCTCGACCCGCGCACCCGCCAACCTGTTCAGGACGTCGCTGCGGTCACCGCCCTCCACCCCCAGTGCATGCAGGCTGACGCGCTGTGCACCGCGCTCGCTGTCCTGGGAGACGAGGCGCCCGACTTCGCCGAGCGCCACGACATCGCGGCCGTGATCGTCCGCCGCGTCGGGGAGGGCTTCCACGAGCACGTCACGCCGGCGCTGCAGGACCTGCTGGACTAGCGGCGAACTGCAACGCCGCCAGAGCCAAGAAAAAGGGCGGCCCCTTGCGGGACCGCCCTTCGTTCGTTCAGCCGAGAGGCGCTGGACGCTTACGCGGCCTTCTCGCCTTCGATCAGCTGGGCGCGGCCGCCGCCGTTGATCTCGATCCGGCGCGGCTTCAGCGCTTCCGGAAGCTCACGCTTCAGCGAGATGGACAGCAGGCCGTTGTCGAGGCTGGCGTCGGTGACCACCACATAGTCGGCCAGCTGGAACCGGCGCTCGAAGTTGCGCTCGGCCAGGCCGCGATGCAGGAACCGGCGGCCGTCCTCATTGGCCGTCTTGCGGCCTTGGACGGTGAGGAGGTTCTCCTTGACCTCGACGTTGAGTTCTTCGGGACGGAAGCCCGCCACCGCGATCTCGATGCGATAGGCGTTCTCGTCGGTCCGCTCGATGTTGTACGGCGGATAGCCCGTGGCCGCGGTCTCGGTGGTGGCGGACTCGAGCAGGTCGGCCAGCCGGTCGAAGCCCACGACGGAGCGGTACAGGGGGGAGAAGTCGATCGTACGCATGCGATCCACATCCTTCTTCAAAAGCAAGGTTGCGTCTGTGGAGCTGTCGGCGAGCCCTCAGGCCTCGCACGGCGCCCCGGAAGGCCCGGACATCCAGCGCCTTCCGAGAGATTAGGTAGGGGCGCCGTTCCCGGCTTCAAGAGGGGCCGCGGCGCCAGAATCGAGCGCTTGCCAGGGGCGCCCCGGCAGCTAAGTCTTGCGCCCCAGATCAGGTCCTCCGGGAGGAAACCCATGCTCCGCGCACTGCTCGCCGCCCCCGTCATCGCCGCCCCTGTCATGGCCGCCGTCCTGGCCGCCGCGCCGGCCCAGGCCGCCGACGCCCAGCTGCAGAAGGCGGTCGCCAATCCCGCCCGCGCGGAGGAGCACAAGGCCCGCGACGCCTGGCGCAAGCCGGCCGAAACCCTGACCTTCTGGGGGCTCAAGCCGCGCCAGACCGTCATCGAGCTCTCCCCCGGCTCCGGCTACTGGACCGAGATCCTGGCACCCTACGCCAAGGCCACCGGCGGGACCTACGTGGCCACGGGCGCCGACCTCGCCAACCCGAATGTCTCGGAAGGCGCCAAGCGCGGGCGGGCGGCGTTCGAGGCCAAGTACGCCGACGCGGCCAAGTGGGGGCCGGTGAAGGTGGTCAACTTCGGGCCGCAGTCGGGGCCGCTGGGCGCGCCAGGCTCCGCCGACATCGTCATCACCGCCCGCAACGTCCACAACTTCATGTACCAGCAGGGCATGCTGGATAAGGTGCTGAAGGACGCCTACGCCGTGCTGAAGCCGGGCGGCGTCCTCGCCGTGGAGGAGCACCGCGCCGACCCGCGCCCAGAGACCCCCGGCGTGACCGACGGCTATGTGGCGGTGAAGACCGTGGTGGCCGCGGCCGAGAAGGCGGGCTTCAAGCTCGCCGCCCAGTCCGAGATCAACGCCAACCCGAAGGACACCAAGGACCATCCGTTCGGCGTCTGGACCCTTCCCCCGACCCGCCGCACCTCGCCCAACGGCCAGCCCGCCAATCCCGCCTTCGATCGCAGCAAGTACGACGCCATCGGCGAGAGCGACCGCATGACGCTACGCTTCGTGAAGCCCGCGTGACGGTGCGGCTTTGACGGTCCAGGCGCGGCGGGCTACGTCGGCTCCGATGTTCGGCGCCGGGGGGTGTGACGAGGTCCAATTGCCGCGCCCTGCTTCCTCCCTCTCCCGCCGTTCCGTCCTGTTCGCCGCCGCCGCCCTTGGCGCCTGCGGTCGCGAGCCGGCGGCGCAGCCGAAGGCCGCGCCCCAGGCCGCCGAGGGCATGACCCTCGAACAGGCGGTCGCCGGGGCCTGGCGGCTCCCGGCCGACAAGGCCCGGGACGCCTGGCGCCATCCCGTCGAGAGCCTGAAGTTCTGGGGCGTGGCGCCTGGCCAGACCGTGGTCGAGTTCTGGCCAGGGGCCGGGTGGTACACCGACATCCTGGCGCCCTTCCTGGCTCAGACCGGCGGCAAGCTTTACGCCGCGAATCTACAGCCCGACCCCGCCGACCCGGCCAGCGTCGCCGTGATCGACGCCTACCGCCGCAAGCTCGCGGACAACCCCAGGCTCTACGGCCAGGTGGAGATCACCGCCTTCGGTCCCACCAGCGGCCCTGTGGCCCCGGCCGGCTCGGCCGACGTGGTCCTCTTCCTGCGCAACCTGCACAACTGGATGGCGGCCGGCATCGCCGAGAAGGCCTTCCGCGACGCCTTCGCGGCCTTGAAACCCGGCGGGATCCTCGGCATCGAAGAGCACCGCGCCAATGTGGGGGGCGTACAGGACGTGCTCGCCGCCGACGGCTATGTGCAGCAGGCCTATGTGACGCAGCTCGCCCAGGAGGCGGGCTTCACCTTGGCCGCCGCCAGCGAGATCAACGCCAACCCGAAGGACACCAAGGACCATCCCTTCGGCGTCTGGACCCTGCCGCCGGTGCGCCGGTCGAGCCCGCGCGGCCAGCCGGACGACCCTGCGTTCGACCATGCGAAGTACGACGCCATCGGCGAGAGCGACCGAATGACGCTGCGGTTCGCGAAGCCTGTCGCAACGCAACCCTGACGGTTTACTTCGCTCGCCTGCGAAGCGAAGCTCGCAAGTGAGTCGGAGGGCCGGGGGGCTATGGCGACCATCGAGGAGATCACCGAACGGATCCGCCGCGCGGCGGCGACATCCGGGGCTGACCTCGACAAGTCGATCAAGCTCGACCTCAAGGGCGAGGGCTACATCCACATCGCCGGCGCCGAGGTCTCCAACGACAACCGGCCGGCCGACCTCACCGTCACCGTCGCGCGCAAGGACCTCGAGGCGCTGGGCAGGCGCGAGCTCGACCCCATGCGCGCGGTCATGACCGGCCGGCTGAAGCTGTCGGACATGGGGCTTGCGATGAAACTCCTGCCGCAGATTCAAACTCTGTTTTCCAACGCCGGGTAATCAGCGTCATGGCCGAGTCCGCGCCACTGTTCGAGATCCCCGGCAACCCGGTCCCGCCGCGTGGCGAGGCCGAGTGGTTCACCGGCCATGGGGGCGCCAAGCTGCGCGCCGCCCTGTTTCGCCCGCACGGGAGGCCGCGCGGCTCGATCGTCCTGTCGGGCGGGCGTACCGAGCCCATCGAGAAGTACTTCGAGACCATCGGCGAGCTCCTCGAGCGCGGGTTCGTGGTTCTGGTCCACGACTGGCGAGGCCAGGGCCTGTCCCACCGCGAGCTGGGCGACCGCCTGAAGGGTCACGCCAACGGCTACAAGGCCTTCCTCGACGACTACAAAGCCCTGCTCGCCGCCTTCCAGAGCCGCCTGCCGAAGCCGTGGCTGGCGGTGGGCCACTCCATGGGCGGGTGCCTCACCCTGCTGGCCCTGGCGCACGGCGAGGACCGCTTCGCCGGCGCGGTCCTCAGCGCCCCGATGCTTGGACTGCGGACCCAGCCGGTCTCGCCCAAGGCGGCGCGCCTGGCCGCCCGGGTGAACCTGCTGCTCGGCCGCGCCGGTCGCTACGCCCGTGATCCGCGCCGCATGCCGGCCGATGACGTCTTCGACGGCAACATCCTCACGCACGACCGGGCGCGCTTCGACCGCAACTGCGCCCTCGTCGCGGCCCACCCCGACCTGGCGCTTGGGTCGCCGACCTGGGGCTGGCTGGACTTCGCCTTCCGCGCCACCGCCTTCCTCGCGAAGCCCGAGCGTCTGCGGGAGGTCACCCTGCCGGTGATCATCGTCCAGGCCGGAGAAGAGAAGCTGGTGGACAACGCCGCCCAGGCGGCCGCCGCCCGACACCTGCCGCAGGGCAAGCTGGTGACAGCGCCCGGCGCCTACCACGAAATCCTGATGGAGACCGACGAGATGCGAAACATCTTCCTGAAGGCCTTCGACATGCTGACCGGCCGCACCGCGCCGAAGCCTGCCGAGGCCCCCAAGGCGACCGCCGCCGCCCCTGCGGCCGCTCCGGCCAAGCCCGCCGAGACGCCGAAGCCGACCCCTGCCGCCGAGGCCCCGAAGCCTGCGGTCGCCGCCGCGCCGAAGGCCGAGGCTCCCAAGGCCGAGGCCAAGCCCGCTGCGGCCAAGCCGGCCGTCGCCAAGAAGCCTACGGCCGCCAAGGCCGCCGCCGCCAAGGCCGCCGCGACTAAGCCGGCCGCCAAGGCCGCCGCGCCTGCCAAGAAGGCCCCGGTAAAGGCCGCGGCCAAGCCGGCCCCCGCCAAGCCCGCGGTCGCCAAGAAGCCCGAGGCCAAGGTCGCGCCCAAGGCGGCCAAGCCCGCCGCCGCCAAGGCTCCGGCCAAGGTCGCCGCACCGAAGGCCGCGGCTCCGAAGGCTGCCGCCAAGCCCGCCGCCAAGCCGGCCAAGGCGCCGGTCGCCAAGGCCGCCGCTCCGAAGGCCGCCGCCGCCAAGCCCGCCGCGGCCAAGCCGGCTGCGAAGAAGGCGGCGGCTCCGGCCGTGGCCGCCAAGAAGCCGGCGGCCAAGAAGCCCGTGCCGGCCTGAGCCCCGAGGGCCCTCCCTCGGGAGGGCTCGCCCGCAGGGCGTGGGGTCCAGGCGGACTCGTCGGCGCTCGCGCCCGACGCCCCGCAGCAAGTCCAAGGTCCCTCCCCGCCAGGGGAGGGATTTTGTTTATTTGGCCGACCGGCGCAGCGCCACCAGGGCCTCGTCCAGGCAGGCGCGGTCGCCTGCGATGGCGATCTGGCCGCCGCGCTCCGGCATCGGCGCGCCGCGCCAGTCGGTGACGATCCCGCCGGCGTTCTCGATCAGGGGCGCCAGCCCCGCCACGTCCCAGGGCGCCAGGCCCGCCTCGATCACCAGGTCCATCTGCCCGGCCGCCACCATGGCGTAGGCGTAGGCGTCGCAGCCCAGCCGGGCCAGCCGGGCGGCCGAGCGCACCTGCCGCCAAGCCCCCAACTCGGCGCCGTCGAAACAGGCCTCGGGATCCGTCGTCGCGATCAGAGCGTCGGTCAGCTTGGGGCAGGGCCGCACCCTCAGGGGCCGGGTCTCGCCGCGCGCCACTAGGCGGGACCCCGAGGGGGAGCCCAGGAAGACCTCGCCCAGGTACGGTTGGGCGATGGAGCCTAGGACCTGGCGGCCCTCCACCCGCAGCCCGATAAGGGTGCACCACAGCGGCAGGCCCGAGATGAAGGCGCGGGTGCCGTCCACGGGATCGGTGATCCAGACGAACTCCGCGTCGGGCCGATCCTCGCCGAACTCCTCGCCCACCACCCCGTGGTCGGGATAGCGCTGGCCGATCAGCTTGCGGATCGCCCGCTCGGCCGCCTTGTCCGCCTCGGTCACCGGGTCGAAGCCCTTGGCCCCGCCCTTGTCCACCATGCCGTACTCCGCGCGGAAGTAGGGGGCGATGGCCTCTGCGGCGGCGGCGTTCAGCTCGAGCAGGAAGTCGTCCAGCTCGGATATCTTCTCGGGGGGCAGGGCGGGCATGGCCCGCCCTTTATCAGCCTTCCGTCTCGCCGTTGAGCGACTTGGCGAGGTCGAGAAGCCGGCGGCGCGGGCGCTCGCCCAGCTGGTAGTAGGCCTGGATCAGGTCGCGGGTCTCCTTGCGAGCGAACATCTCCCCGCCCGCCTCGCCCTGGATGACGTACTCCTGCACCTGGGCGCGGGAGAGACCCTCGTAGAAGTAGCTCACCGGCACTTCGAGCACCTCGGCGAGCTGCCAGAGGCGCGCGGCCGACATGCGGTTGGCGGCGCACTCGTACTTCTGGATCTGCTGGAAGCGCACGCCGCACACCGTGGCCAGCTGCTGCTGGGTCAGCCCCAGCAGGCGACGGCGGCGCCGCAGCCTGCGGCCCAGGTGGACGTCGATCTCGCTGCTCATGACGCGTACTGCCCCTCGTCCCCGTCCCGATGCGGGACAACTCGCGCCCAGCGCCGCAAGTCGCGCGCCACGCGAGTTGGACGGATCGGGCGACGCCGCCTAGGTAGGGGCCATGGCGGAGAAGAAGCCTTCGATCTGGCAGGACATCGGCTGGCGTCTGGAGGCCTTCGCCTACGATGTGCTGGAGGCGCTCGCCCGCGCCTTCCCGATCGACGCCGTCTCGGACTTCGGCGCCGGCCTGTTCGCACGGGTGGGCCCGCTCACCAGCGCCCACAGGGTCGCCGACACCAACCTGCGCATCGCGTTCCCGGAAAAGACGGACGCCGAGATCGCCGCCCTGCTGGCGGAGCAGTGGGCCCACCTCGGCCGCTGGTTTGCCGAGTTCCCGATCCTCGACCGGATCATCGCCGACCCGAACCGGGTGGAAGTGCTGGGCGCCGACCGGCTGGCGGCGATCCGCGACGGCGCGGGCCCGGTCGTGTTCATCTCCGGCCACTTCTCGTCGTTCGAGATCATGCCCGCCGTGATCATCCACTCGGGCGTCACCTGCCAGATCACCTACCGCGCCACCAACAACCCGCACGTGGACGCCCGTATCCGCCGCAGCCGCTTCCGCTACGGGGTGCGCCTCTTCGCGCCCAAAGGGACGGACGGCGCCCGCGAGCTGCTCCGGGCGCTGGCCCGCGGCGAGTCCGTGGCGCTGATGAACGACCAGAAGTTCAACGGCGGGGTCGCCGCGCCGTTGTTCGGGGTGATGGCACACACGGCCCCCGGCCCCTCATCCTTCGCCCTGCGCTACGGCGTCCCGCTGCAGCCGATGAGCGTCGAGCGCAAGGACAAGGCCCGCTTCCGGGTCATCGTCCACGAACCGATCTACCTCGCCGACACCGGCGACCGGGCCGCGGACATCGAGGCGGGCGTGCGCGTGGTCAACGCCTGGATGGAGGACCGCATCCGCGCCCGCCCGCCCGAGTGGTTCTGGGTCCACAAGCGCTGGCCGAACGAGATCTACAAGGCCGCAAAAGACACCGCTCACCCCGGCGAAAGCCGGGGCCCAAGCTGACTCCAGGACCGCCGCTCGCCCGAATGGGTCCCGCTTCCGGCGGGACGAGCCGGCTACTTGTTCGTTTCCTTCCAGCGCTGCAGCGCCTCGGCCGGGCCGGCGTAGGCCTCCTGCAGCGGCGCGCTCCAGTAGCGGAGCTGCTCGAGCGGCACCTTCTTGCCCGTCACCGCGCAGATCACGTAGCGGCCCGGCTTCAGGACGGCGAAGTCGCCGTCGCCGTAGTGCAGCTTGGCGAGGTCCTGGCCGGTGAAGTCGCGGTCGTGGGCGTTCATGGTCGCCGATATAGCGCGCCGGCCGGCCTCAGAACAGGTCGCCCTGCGCCGGGTCGGCCGCCTTCGGCTTCGGCCTTGCGGGCTTGGCGGGCGCCAGGACCGGTGTGGGCGGCTGCGCCTGCGGTCCGGACCCTTCCGCGGCGGCCCCGTCGATCACCGCCTGCCGGCTGACCCGGTCGCCGAACTTGATCGACACGGGTTCGCCGGAGGCCAGGCTGGCGCCCGCGTGGACGATCGAGCCGTCCGTTCGCGTCACCCGCGCGAAGCCGCGCTCCAGCGGCCGCTCCGGATCGACGCTGGCGTGCAGTTTGCCTAGGGCGGTCAGCCGCTCGGCCAGCCGGTCCAGCTTGCGCTCCGCCGCCGGCTGCAGCCGCACCGCCAGGCGGTCCAGCCGGTCCTTCTGCACCTGTTGTGGCCGTTGCAGCAGCAGGGGGGAGAGGCGGGCCGAGACGCGAACCAGGTCCCGTTCGTGCGCCGCGGCGTTCTTGGCCAGCCCGGCGCCCAGCCGGCTGGAGACGATCCCGAAGCGCTGCGCCGCCATCTCGACGAGATCCGGCACCCGCTTCAGCGCCCGGTCGGCGTGCTGCACCCGAGCGCGGCGGTCCTCCACCACGCGGCCGGCGCAGCGGTGCATCCGCGTCCCGAAGTCGCTGACCAGCGCCTTCAGCTCCGAGAGGACCGGCGTCGCCATCTCCGCCGCCGCGGTGGGCGTCGGCGCGCGCCGGTCGGAGACGAAGTCGATGAGCGTGGTGTCCGTCTCGTGGCCCACGGCGCTGATCAGCGGGATGGTGCAGGCGGCCGCCGTGCGGGCCAGCTGCTCGTCGTTGAACGGCCAGAGGTCCTCCACCGAGCCGCCGCCCCGCGCCACGATCAGCACGTCCGGCTTCGGGATCGGTCCGTTCGGGTCGAGCGCACAGAAGCCCCGGATGGCGGCGCAGACCTGGCCCGCGGCGGCGTCGCCCTGCACCACCACCGGCCAGACCACCACCCGGCAGGGCCAGCGGTCGCGGATGCGGTGCAGGATGTCGCGGATCACGGCGCCGGTGGGGGAGGTGATCACCCCCACCACGGCGGGCATCGACGGCAGAGGCTTCTTGCGCGCGGGCTCGAACAGCCCCTCGGCCTGCAGCTTGGCCTTGAGCCGCTCCAGCTGGGCCAGCAGCGCCCCGACGCCGGCGGGCTCCATCGTCTCGATCACGATTTGGTAGCGCGAGCCTTGCGGGTAGGCGGTGATCTTGCCGGTGACCACCACCTCCATCCCCTGCTGCGGGCGAACCTGCAGCATCCGGACCTGGCCCTTCCAGACCACGCCGTCGATGGCCGCCTTGTCGTCCTTGATGGTCAGGTAGACGTGGCCGTTGGAGTGGTGGGTGACCTTCGACAGTTCGCCGCGCAGGCGCACGAAGCCATAGGCGTCCTCCAGCGTCCGCTTCAGCGCGAACGCCAGCTCCGAGACGGAGTAGGGCCGGGCGTTGCCGCTGCCGGCCGTGGACTCAGGCGCAAGGTCGGTCATCGGGGGAAGGTAGCGATGCGGAACGCGGAACCCAATGAGGCATGAGGCGCAAATGGAAAGGGCGCGCCGGCCGCTTGCAGCGTCCAACGCGCCCCCATCCCCAACGGATCACGCACCGCCCGCAGGCGGATCTCAGATGTAGCGGCGCAGGCTGCGAGCCAGCTCGGCCGGGCCGGACTTCTTCTTGCCGGTCTGGGCCGGCTGGTAGGCCACCGCGCTGTGCTCGTGGCAGTAGGGGCCTTCGCTGGAGCGGCGGCCGCAGAAGGTGAAGTTGTCCAGGGCCGGATCGCCGATCGGCCACTTGCACATGTGGGCGCCCAGGGTCAGCACCGTCGCCGTGCCCGGCGCTTCCTCGATGTAGCGGACCGGCGTCGGCTGCACGGCGGCGGCCACCGGCAGGGGCTCGGCGATGCGGCGCGGGGCGGACGGGGCGGCGGTCACCGGGCGGGCGGGGCGCGGAGCCTTGAAGACGGTGCGGGCCGGCTTCGACGGCGCGGCTCGGCCGGAAAGGCCCAGGCGGTGCACCTTGCCGATGACTGCGTTGCGGGTCACCCCACCCAGCTGCTTGGCGATCTGGCTGGCCGAAAGGCCGTCCTGCCAGAGCTTCTTGAGCAGCTCGACGCGCTCGTCCGTCCAACCCATTTCGCCTCTCCCAACCCTGGGACCCGGACGCACCCCTGCGTTCCGGATCAACATCTTGTGGCGTTGAGCAGCCTCACCGCCTACCAACCACGATTAGTAGTAAACGAACCCCTAACGCCCACAATAGGCGCCCTCGCGCTTGTCCACAGGAACTAGATATAGCGTCCAGCAGCTGCGCTTTTGTCGCAGGCTTGCGGCCTTGGCCGCATGGGCGCACATCAGCGGCCATGAAGGATATGCCCGCCGATCCCTCCGTCCTGCCGCCGCAGCCGCGCGTGTACGCCGGCGTCAATTGGGAAGGCCTCAAGACCCTCTACCAGCGCGAGGTGCGGCGCTTCCTGAAGGTGGGCATGCAGACGCTCGCCGCCCCGGTGGTGACGGCGCTGCTCTACATGCTGGTGTTCGTGGTCGCGGTGGGCGGCGGCCGCGCCGTGCACGGTGTCGAATACGGGACCTTCGTGGCGCCAGGCCTGGTGATGATGCAGATCCTTTCCAACGCCTTCGCCAACTCCTCCTCCAGCCTGCTGCAGGCAAAGTTCAACGGCCTGATGGGCGACTTCCTGACGCCGCCGTTGACGCCGGCCGAGCACGTCGCCGGCTTCGGGCTGGGCGCGGCGACCCGCGGCATCCTGGTGGGGGCGGTCAGCCTGGCGGCGATCCTGCCCTTCGCCCGGCTGCCGGTGGCCGAGCCCTGGGCGGTGGCCTTCTATGGGATCGGCGCTGCGCTGATCATGGGCTTCATCGGCATCATGGCCGGCCTGTGGGCCGAGAAGTTCGACCACATGGCGGCGGTCACCAACTTCGTCATCATGCCAATGACCTTCCTGTCGGGGACCTTCTACCTCGTCGAGCGCCTGCCCGAGCCGTTCCGCACGGCCAGCCACTACAACCCGTTCTTCTACCTGATCGACGGCTTCCGCTACGGCTTCATCGGCCAGGCGGAAGGCTCGCTGCTCGTGGGCGCGATCATGACTGTCGTGCTGGTCCTGGCCACCGGCTGGGCCTGCCTGTGGATGTTCCGCACCGGGTACAAGATCAAAACCTGACTTCGGACCTGACGCCGGCGGCCGCGCGCGCCTCACGGGCGCGCGATTGACACACCCGCCTTAGAGGCCGAAAACGCCAAGCCTTCCAGTCCCCGTCGCCCAGCGGCGGGGACGCTTCCATTTTGGAGGGCCTCCACGGTGACCGAAAACGCCACCACGCCTGCCGTTCCCAGCGACCACATCATGGGCGTCTACCAGCGCGCCCCGCTGGCGTTCGAGCGAGGCCGAGGCGTCAAGCTGTTCACCGCCGAGGGCGACGAATACCTAGACTGCATGGCCGGCATCGCGGTGACCGCGCTGGGCCACGGCCATCCCAAGCTGGTCGAGGCTGTCCAGACCGCGGCCGAGAAGGTCTGGCACACGTCCAACATCTTCCGCATCCCCGACCAGGAGAAGCTGGCCGGCATGCTGACCGACGCCACCTTCGCCGACGTGGTGTTCTTCACCAACTCGGGCGCCGAGGCCATCGAGTGCGCAATCAAGACGGCGCGCAAGCACCACTGGGCCAACGGCCAGCCCGAGCGCATCGACATCATCGGCTTCGACGGCTCGTTCCACGGCCGGACGATCGGGGCGATCTTCGCCGCCGGCAACCCGAGCTACGTGGAAGGCTTCGGCCCAACCCCGCCCGGCTTCGTCCAGGCGAAGTTCGGCGACCTCGAAGGCCTGAGAGAGCTGGTCGGCCCGACCACCGCCGCCATCCTGCTCGAGCCGGTGCAGGGCGAGGGCGGCGCGCGCTCCTGGTCCGAGGCCGAGCTCAAGGCCATCCGCCAGCTCTGCGACGAGACGGGCACGCTCCTGATTTACGACGAGATCCAGTGCGGCCTCGGCCGCACCGGCAAGCTCTTCGCCTACGAATGGTGCGACGGCGCCGCCTATCCCGACATCATGGCGGTCGCCAAGGCGCTCGGCGGCGGCTTCCCGGTGGGCGCCTGCCTGGCCACGATCAACGCCGCCAAGGGCATGACCCCCGGCTCGCACGGCTCCACCTACGGCGGCAACCCGATGGCCATGGCCGTCGGCCTCGCCTCCTTCGAGGAGCTGGTGAAGCCCGAGCTGCTGGAGCACGTGCGCGACGTGGCCGGCTTCCTCAGCCAGCAGCTCACCGGGCTGAAGGACCGCTACCCCGACGTGGTGGTCGACATCCGCGGCAAGGGTCTGCTGATCGGCGTCAAGCTCGCCACCCCGAACCGTGAGTTCATGCAGCACGCGCGCGACGAGCACCTGCTGATCGCCGGCGGCGGCGACAACTGCGTGCGGCTCCTGCCGCCGCTGGTCATCACTGTCGAGGAGGCCTCCGAGGCCATCCAGAAGATGGAACGTGCCTGCGAGACGGCCCGGGCCAAGGCGAAGGCGGCGGCGGCATGAGCCAGGTCCGTCACTTCCTCGACCTCTGGCGGCTCGACGGCGCCGACCTGCGGGCCATCCTGGACGACGCCCGGCGCCGCAAGGCGGCCCGTCTCGGCTGGCCGAAGGGTCGGCCCGACGCCGACAAGCCCGCCGACGGCCGCGTGCTGGCGATGATCTTCGAGAAGCACTCCACCCGCACGCGCTTCTCGTTCGACGCGGCCATGCGCCAGCTGGGCGGCGACACGATCATTTCCAACGCGGCCGAGATGCAGCTCGGTCGCGGCGAGCCGCTCGAGGACACCGCCCGCGTGCTCTCGCGCATGGTCGACGCCATCATGATCCGCGCCAACGACCACGAGGACGTCGAGCGCCTGGCGCTCGCCGCCACTGTGCCGGTGATCAACGGCCTGTCCGACAAGGGCCATCCCTGCCAGATCATCGCCGACCTGCTGACCCTCGAGGAGCATCGTGGGCCGCTGGAAGGCAAGACCCTGGCCTGGATCGGCGACGGCAACAACGTGTGCGCCAGCTTCATCCACGCCGCGCCCAAGCTCGGCTTCAAGCTGAACATCGCCAGCCCGGCGATCTACCATCCGGACCTCGTCGACCTTGCCCGCGCCCAGCAGGAGCAGGGCCGCGTGGTCACCACGGACGACCCGCGCGAGGCGGTCCGCGGCGCCGACTGCGTGATCACCGACACCTGGGTGTCCATGGGCGACACCGACCACGACGAGCGCCTCGACGCGCTCGAGCCGTACCAAGTGGACGAGAAGCTGATGGACCTGGCCAATCCGGACGCCTGCTTCCTGCACTGCCTGCCCGCCCACCGCGGTGAGGAGGTGACGGACGAGGTGATCGACGGCCCGCGCAGCCTGGTCTGGGACGAGGCCGAGAACCGCGTCCACGCGCAGAAGTCCATCCTCGCCTGGTGCTTCGGCGCCATCGGCTGAGGCCCTTTGCAGCCTCCCCCGCGCACCCTTAGGCTCGGGCGCGTTGGGGGAGGTCCGCCGTCCATGAAATTCGTCCTGCTCGCCGGCGCGCTGGCGCTGTCTGCGTCCGCCGCCCAGGCCCAGGCGACAGCCCCCACCCGGGCCCCGCCGCCCGCCGCAGCGCCGGCGCCGCCGAACCTCGATCCGATCTTCGCCACCTGGAACCGCCCGGACGCCCCTGGCTGCGCCGTGGGCGTTGGGCGGAACGGGCGTACCGTGCTGACCCGCGCCTGGGGCTCGTCCGACCTCGAGCACGGCGTCCGCAACTCGCCCCAGACGGTCTTCGAGAGCGGCTCCATCGCCAAGCAGTTTACCGCCGCAGCCCTGCTTACGCTGGTGCAGGACGGGCGTGTGGCGCTCACCGACGATGTGCGTAAGTACATCCCCGAGCTGCCGGACTACGGCCGCCCGATCACGCTGGAGCAGCTGCTGAACCACACCAGCGGCCTCCGCGACTGGGGCGAGGTGGCCCAGATCGGCGGCTGGCCGCGCGGCTCGCGTATCTACACCAACCGCGAGGCGGTGCAGATCGCCACGCGTCAGACGCGCCTGAACTACGCGCCGGGCGAGGAGTATTCCTACACCAACACCGGCTACAACCTGGCGGCCCTGGTGGTGCAGCGCGTCAGCGGCAGGTCGCTGGCCGAGTTCAGCCAGGAGCGGCTGTTCCGCCCGCTTGGCATGGCGAAGACCCAGTGGCGGGACGATTTCCGCAAGGTGGTCCCCGGCCGCGCCATCGCCTACCGCTGGACCGGGCGGTCCTGGGAGCAGGACATGCCGTTCGAGAACACCTACGGCCACGGCGCCCTGCTCACCACCATCGCCGACCTGCTGACCTGGAACGAAGCCCTCGCCCAGGGCCGGCTCGGCCCGGTGGTCACCGCCGAGTTGCAACGCCAGTCGAAGCTGAACGACGGCCGCACCATCGCCTACGCCCGCGGGGTCTTCGTCGACCGGCATTTCGCCGCCCTGGAGATCGCCCACGGCGGCGCCACCGCCGGCTACCGCACCTGGCTCGCCCGCTACCCGGAGCAGGGGCTCTCCGTGGCCCTGCTCTGCAACGCCGCCGACGCCAACACCGCGGTCCTTGGCCACAAGGTGGTGGACCGGTTCATCCCGCCCCCAGCGCCCGCGCCGGGCGCGCCGCCGCTGCCCGTCGCGCCCATGGACGAGGTCCAGCGCCTGGCCGGCCTCTATGTGAACGACCGAACGGGCGCGGTGATGGAGCTGGCGGCAGCCCAGGGCGCGCTGCGCGTCCAGGGCGGCCCGGCCCTGCAGTTCGTCGCCCCGGGCCGCTACGCTGGGGCCGGCGGCGACATCAGCTTCGCAGGCGAAGGGTTCACGCGCCGCACCCAGGAGGGGGAGGTCCAGGCCTTCCGCCGTGTTGCGCCCTGGAGCCCGTCCGCCGCCGAGCTCGCCGCCGCCGCCGGCCGCTATGTCAGCGCCGAGGCCGACGCGGTCCACCTGCTCAACGTGCAGGGCGGCCGGCTCGTGCTGCAGGCGGACGACCGCCCCAGCGCCGCCGTGGCGTTGACCCCGATCTACGCTGACACCTTCCGGATCAGCGGGCCCGACACCGTGCGCCTGGTCCGCGGTCCGGATGGGCGGGTGCAGGCGCTCAGCTTCTGGGGCCCGCGCATCCGCGACCTGCGCTCCGTCCGCGCCGGCGACTGACTGCGGCCATCCGGCCTCTCGCCGAACGCGGGTCCTAGGGCGAAGCTCGACTTGCGCGAACCTTTTCCTATATGGGGCCGATGCTGACTTCCCAGATCCCTGACGACCTGGTGGGCGCCTTCCAGATCGAAGGCGAACCCGTGCGCGGCCGCGTGGCGCGGCTGGGCGCCTCCATCGACGAGATCCTGCGCGCGCACGACTATCCCGAGCCGGTGGCCAACCTGCTCGGCGAGTGCTGCGCGCTCGCCGCCCTGGTGGGCTCCAACCTGAAGTTTAACGGCCGGCTGATCGTCGAGGCCCGCGGCTCCGGCGCCGTGCGCTACGTGGTCGCCGACTACGACACGTCCGGCGGCCTGCGCGGCTACTGCCGCTTCGACCCCGAGGAAGTCGCTGCGGCCTCGGCCGGCTTCGCGCGCCCCGGCGCCCGCTCCCTGCTGGGCGAGGGCATCTTCCTGATGACCGTCGACCAGGGCGCGGACATGGACCGCTACCAGGGGATCACCGCCATCGAGGGCGAGACCCTGGCGCTTTGCGCCGAGCAGTACTTCGCCCAGTCCGAGCAGACGCCCACCCGCGTTCGGCTGGCGGTCGGCCAGGCCGACGACGGCGAGGGGCCGAAGTGGCGGGCCGGCGGCGTGCTGATCCAGAACATCGCCGAGGACGACGCCCGCGGCTCGACCGAGGAGGCCTGGAACCGCACCCAGGCGCTGTTCGAGACGATCGGCGAGGACGAGCTGATCGACTCCTTGCTCTCGTCGAACCACCTGCTGTTCCGCCTCTTCCACGAGGACGGCGTGCGGGTGTTCGGCTCCCAGCCGCTGCGCGCCTTCTGCCGCTGCAGTCAGGACCGCATCGAGACGGTGCTGAAGTCCTTCCCGAGCGAGGACCGCGAGGACATGGTCGAGCCCGACGGCCTGATCCACGTCACCTGCGAATACTGCAGCCGCGTCTACGCCGTGGAGCCCGAAAAGCTCGAGCAGGCGGCGTAGGGATCCTCCCCCGCCGGGGGGAGGGGGACCACGAAGTGGTGGGGGGGGTCACGCACCGACCCCGTGCAGGTGAACCCCCTCAGTCGCTTCGCGACAGCTCCCCCTGCGGGGGAGCATTTCGTCAGGCCGCGTCCAGCGCCCGGCTGACGTCGCGCACCAGGTCGCCCGCGCCTTCCAGCCCGACGCTCATCCGCACCCAGCCGTCCGTCAGCCCGATGGCCTCGCGCTCCGCCTGCGGCACCGACCGGTGCGTCGTGGTCGCGGGGTGCGTCGCCATGGACTTGGCGTCGCCCAGGTTGTTCGAGATGTCGACGATCTGCAGCGCGTCCAGGAACCGCCAGGCCGCTTCCTGGCTGCCCAGGTCGAAGGCCAGGACGTTGCCGCCGCCGGTCATCTGGTTGGCGATGATCGCCGCCTGCGGGTGGTCGGGCCGGCCGCAGTAGGCCACCTTGCGCACCTTGCTGTGGCTGGCCACGGCGTTCGCAACCCGCGCGGCGTTCTCCGTCTGCCGGCGGACCCGCAGTTCCAGGGTCTCCAGCCCCTTCAGCAGCACCCAGGCGTTGAACGGCGACAGCGCCGGTCCCGTGTGGCGCAGGAGGTCCTTGTAGGCCTCGGTCATCAGTTCGGCCCCGCCGAGGATGGCGCCGCCCAGCACCCGGCCCTGGCCGTCGATGTGCTTGGTGGCCGAATAGACGACCACGTCGGCGCCCAGCGCCAGCGGCTTCTGAAAGATCGGGGTGGCGAAGACGTTGTCCACCACCAGCTTGGCCCCGGCCGCATGGGCGATCTCGGCCACCGCTCCGATGGCCGTCACCTCCAGCAGCGGATTGGCCGGGCTTTCCACCAGGAAGGCGCGGGTGTTGGGCCGGACCGCGTTCTTCCAGGCGTCCAGGTCCGTGGCGTCCACATAGGTGGCCTCCACCCCGAACCGCGGCAGCCATTCGGAGATGATCCAGCGGCATGAGCCGAACAGGGCGCGCCCCGCGACCAGGTGGTCGCCAGCCTTCAGCAGGCCCATCAGCGCCATGTGCACGGCGCTCATGCCCGACGCGGTGGCCCGGCAGACCTCGGCGCCCTCCAGCAGCGCGAGCCGCTCCTCGAAGATCTGCGTCGTGGGGTTGCCGAAGCGTTGGTAGATGAAGCCCGGGTCGTCGCCGGAGAACCGCCGGTCCGCGGCGCCGGCGCTGTCATAGGCGAAGCTCTGGGTGAGGAAGAGCGCTTCCGAGATCTCTCCATAGGGCGAGCGGGCCATGCCGCCGCGCACCGCCCGGGTCGCTTCTTCCCAGTCGCGCGGATCTTCAGCCATGACGCCCTCCTTCGGCAGCGGAGGCGCATGAACGGCAGGCGGGGACGCTGCGTCAAGGCAGCGATGCTGAAGCGGCGGATAGCTCGTCTCCTCTCCGGCTTGCGGGAGAGGGCAGGGTGAGGGCGGCGCCGTGCTCGCCCCCGCCGCTCCGGTTGAACCCGCCTGCACCGGGTCGAACGCCCTGCCTGCCGGGAGAGGCCGAGCCGCCCTCACCCGACCTCTCCCACGCGTGCCGCGCGGGAGAGGAGAGGGCTGCCCCTTGCAAGACTCCCCATCTGCGCTAAGGCTTCGCCGCCCATGAGCGAATACCTCCGCCCGGGCATCCTGCCCTGCCAGTCCATCGACGCCCTGATCGCCCAGGGCGCCATCACGTCCGAAGACCGCTTCGACGACGACCAGGTCCAGCCGGCCAGCCTGGACCTGCGCCTCGCCGCCCGCTGCTGGCGGGTGCGGGCCTCCTTCCTGCCCCGGCTCGGCCAGACGGTGGCCCAGCGCATCGCCGACGTGGCCATGCACGAACTCGACCTCTCAAAGGGCGCCGTGCTGGAAAAGGGCTGCGTCTACATCGCCGAGCTGCAGGAGCGTCTCGCCCTGCCCAAGGGCGTCTCGGCCCGCGCCAATCCGAAGAGCTCCACCGGCCGCGTCGATGTCTTCGTGCGCCTGCTGTCCGACGGCGGCCCGGCCTTCGACGACGTGGTCGAGGGCTATCACGGCCCCACCTACATCGAGATCGCGCCGCAGACCTTCTCGGTCCTGGTCCGCCGCGGCACTCGCCTGAACCAGCTGCGCCTCAAGACCGGCGAGCCGCCGCGCCTGCGCACCGAGAGCGTCGGCGTCGATCTCACGGGCGAGGTCGCCGGCTTCCGCGGCCGCCGCCACGCCCCTGTGGTCGACCTGGACAACGTCGACGGCCACGACCCGCGGCTCTACTGGGAGCCCCTGGTCCCGCAGAACGGTCAGCTGCTCCTCGATCCCGGCGAGTTCTACATCCTGGCGTCCAAGGAGGCCGTCGAGATCCCGGTGCTGGAAGCCGCCGAGATGACCCCGATCGACCCCTCCGTGGGCGAGTTCCGGGTGCACTACGCCGGCTTCTTCGACCCCGGCTTCGGCACCGACGAGGCGCACGGCAAGGGCTCGCGCGGCGTGCTCGAGGTGCGCAGCCACGAGACGCCGTTCATCCTGGAGGACAGCCAGACCGTGGCCCGCCTGGTCTACGAGCCGCTCACCGAGCGGCCGACGCGGCTCTACGGCGACCTCGGGTCGCATTACCAGCGCCAAGGGCTCAAACTATCCAAGCACTTCAGGGTCTGGGGCGAGTAAGGGCGAGACAAGCCCGCCCCGCCTGAGGGGGGCGGTCGAGTGGGCTTCGTTCGCAGAGCCGCGCTGGCGGCGACCGCGCTGGTCTCGGCGCTCTGCATGGCGGGCGTGGCCGCCGCCGCGCCGGCGCTCTGGGTCGTCCGCGACGCTGACTCCGAGATCTACCTGTTCGGCACCCTGCATGCGCTCGACCCCGCCACCCGCTGGCGCACGCCGGCCTACGACGCGGTGCTCGCCCGCGCCGACACCGTCTGGTTCGAGGCCGACCTCGACACCGCCGACCCGCAGAGCATCGCCGGCATCGTGGACCGCTACGGGGTCGATGCGGCCCGGCCGCTGTCGCGCAAGCTGCCCGCCGCCGACCTCGCCGCCCTCCAGCGCCACGTGGACCTCTCGCGGATAGACCATCTGCGCCCCTGGGCGGCCGCCCTGATGCTCTCCGTGCAGCCCATGCTCGGCCGCGGCGCGCGGGTGGAGGCGGGCGCCGACTTCACCGTCACCCGCGACGCTCGCGAACGGGCCAAGAGGGTGCGCGCTTTCGAGACCCTCGAGGACCAGGCCCGCCTGTTCGCTAGCCTCTCCGAGCCCGCCGAGATCCGTTACCTCACCGACGTCATCCGCCAGCGGGGGCAGGGACCCCGGCTGACCCTGCGCCGCCACCACGGCTCGCTGGAGCAGGCCTGGGCCGCCGGCGACCTCGCCCGTCTCGGCCCGGCCCTGGTTGGGCAGCTGCGGGACGAAAACCCCGGCCTCTACGACGCCCTCCTCAAGCGCCGGAACCTCCAGTGGGCCGACCAGCTCGCCGCCGAGATGGCCGGCGCAGGCGTCGAGCTGGTCAATGTGGGCGCCCTCCACATGGTGGGCGACGAGGGCCTTCCGGCGCTCCTCGCCGCCCGCGGCTTCCAGGTCACCCGGGTCCAGTAGCTAACAAGCAGGCCTGACATTCTGTCATGCACGCTTGACAGACTTTGGTTGTCATGTTTCCTTGTCATCAAGACAAGGGAGCTTGCTATGCCGCTTCGCCGGCCCACCTTCTGGAGCCTGATCTCGGCCTTCGCGGCCGTCGTGCTCGGCGCCTATGCCGTGGCCGGGGCGGCCCTGCTCCTGAACCCTCCATCCCTCGAGCTGGCGCAACAGCCGCCCGTCGTCCTGGCCCAGCTGGCCGGCGCCGTGGTCGCGGTCTCCGTCGGCGTAAACCCTTGAGGAGCCCCATGGCCCTGTCGCCCTCCCTCCGACGCACCCTGCCGATCGTGCTCACCCTGGTCTTCGCCCTGCTGCTCGGCGTGTCCGTCAGCCTGGTGCAGCACCCGGTCGCCTTCCTCGCCTGGGCGGTGATCTCCCTGGTCGCCACCGCCGCCGCCTCCATCTTCTGCTGGCGCGCCCTCGACGAGGTCGCCCGCGAGGCCCACAAGACCGCCTGGATGTGGGGCGGCTCCTTCGGGATGGTGGTCGCCTTCCTGGCGTTCATCGCGGCCGAGCACCACTGGCCCCACCTGCTCGAAACAGGCCTTGGCGGCGGGCGCAGCCCCGCCGACCTGGTGGAGCTCGGGCTCATCGGCGTCGTCTCCGCCCAGCTCGTCGGCTACTTGCTGGTATGGGCCGGCTGGTGGATCGCCAAGCGCTAGGAGGCCGCTCCCGTGAAGAACCGCCTCAAGGTGCTCCGCGCCGAGCGCGACTGGAGCCAGGGCGACCTGGCCGACCGGCTCGGCGTCTCGCGTCAGAGCGTCAACGCCATCGAGACCGGCAAGTACGACCCCAGCCTGCCGCTCGCCTTCAAGATCGCCCGGGTCTTCGACCTGCCGATCGAAGCCATCTTCCAGGACGAGGCGGCCTGAGCGCCGCCCGCACGCAAGGACCTTCCATGCTGACCAAGCTCCTCCGCGCCGGCCGCCGCCTGGCGCTTGCCAGCGCCGCTCTGGCGACCGTCGCCGCCGCCACGCCCGCCGCCGCCGAGCCGGCGCTCTGGGCGATCCGCGACCACGACAGCACCATCTATCTTTATGGCACGGTGCACGTGCTGAAGCCCGGGACCGAGTGGCGCTCGGCCAAGATGGCCCGGGCGCTGGCCGACAGCCGCGAACTGGTGATCGAGGTGGTGGGCGCCGACGACGTCGCCGCCGCCCAGCCGCTGATCGCCCGCTTCGGCGTCGACGCCGCCCGGCCCCTGTCCTCCAAGCTGCCCGCCGCCGACCGGCCGAGGCTCGCCGCGGCCGCCAAGGCCATGGGCCTGCCGGACGGCGCCCTGGAGCCCATGCGCCCCTGGCTCGCCGCCCTCACGCTCGCCGTCACCCCGATGATCCAGGCCGGCTACGATCCCAAGAGCGGCGTCGAGACCATCCTGCAGGCCGAGGCGAAGGCCGCCGGCAAGCCGGTCGGCGCCCTGGAGACCCTCGAGCAGCAGCTGCGCTTCTTCGCAGACATGGCGCCGGACGTGGAGGTCGACCTCCTGCGCGCCACCCTCGACGACGTGGCCGAAGGACCCGCCCAGCTCGACCGCATGGTCGCGGCCTGGGCGGCCGGCGACATGGCCGCCCTGGAGAAGGAGTTCGTCGAGGAGACCCGCCGCGACTACCCCGAGATGTACAAGGTGGTCGTCGTCGCCCGGAACAAGGACTGGGCCAACCAGCTCGCCGAGAAGCTGAAAGGCTCGGGCGTCAGCTTCGTCGCCGTCGGCGCCGGCCACCTCGTTGGCCCCGACAGCGTCCAGGCCCAGCTCGCCAAGCGCGGGATCCAGGCGACGCGGGAGTAGGGGAGGGGTTCAGGGGCGTCTGATGATGGCGCCCGATGCTCCGGGACGCCGCCTGCTCACTGCTGATCATGTGCGCCCCAAGCCGCACGGCGCAGGCCAGGAGCAGCGTCACGAACCACATGAAGACCACCACGAGCGCGAGGCCGGCCTTGTCGCCGGCGGGCGGAGCGCTCTCGAACATGACCACGGCGCCCACTGTCGCTCCGAGCCCGAACACCGCGCAGGCAGCCAGGGACCGCATGCCAGGCGTCAGCAGGGGGGCGATAGGCGAGAACGCGAGGATCCATGACATGCCGAGAGCTTCCCTCGCTGCGGTCGACGGGTCGCCGAGGGGCGGAGGAGACGCCGTGCAGGATCAAAGCCGCGTCCGGAGGCTCCACAGCTCGGGGAAGGCCCGCCGGCCCAGCGTCTTCTGCAGGTAGCCCGAGCCCTCCGTCCCTCCGGTGCCGGGCCTGCCGCCGATGATCCGCTCCACCGTCAGCACGTGCTTGTAGCGCCAGGTCAGCAGGGCGTCGTCCAGGTCCACCAGCTTCTCGGCCAGCTGGTAGAGCTCCCACCAGCGCTGGGTGTCGCCATAGACCGCCAGCCAGGCGTCCTCCACCGCCTGCGAGGGCTGGTAGGGCTTGGACGCGTCCCGCATCAGCACCGCGTCCGGCAGCACGAGCCCGTGGGCGGGCAGCTGGGCGATGGCCAGGTCGTAGAGGCTGGGCCCCTCCAGCGCCGCCTTCAGCTCGGCCAGCACCTCCGGCCGCTCCGCATGGAAGCGCAGGAAGCTCTCGTCCTTCAGCCCCAGCAGGTATTCCAGTTCTCGGAACTGGTGCGACTGGAAGCCCGAGCTCGTCCCCAGGCTCTCGCGGAAGCTCAGGTAGTCGGCCGGCGTGAGCGTGGCCAGCACGTCCCAGCTCAGCGTCATGATGGTCTGGATCCGCGACACCCGCGCCAGCGCCTTGTACGCCGGCTCCAGGTCGCCGGCGGCCACCAGGCGCCTCGCCAGCTTCACCTCGTGGATGATCTCCTTCAGCCACAGCTCCTTCGTCTGATGGATGACGATGAACAGGAGCTCGTCGTGGCGGTCGGAGAGCGGCGTCTGGGCGCCCAGCAGGGCGTCGAGGCCCAGGTAGCGCGCATAGGTCATGGGTTCGGACATGGGCCGGAAACTAGGCCGCCGCGGCCTTGCGGGAAATGCCCCCGGCGACTAGCTCGGCAGGCCCTCCCGGAGACCCACATGACCCAGCGCCACCCCGCCACCGCCGGCTTCACCCTCAACCAGACCATGCTTCGGGTGCGCGATCCGCAAGCCTCCGTCGCCTTCTACCGCGACGTGCTCGGCATGACGCTGCTGCAGAAGCTCGACTTCCCGCCGATGAAGTTCTCGCTCTACTTCATGGCCTACCTGGCCGACGGCGAGACCGTCCCCGAGGATCCGGCCGAGCGCGCCCGCTTCATCTTCAGCCGCGAGACGACGCTGGAGCTGACCCACAACTGGGGCACCGAGAGCGACCCCGACTTCAAGGGCTACCACGACGGCAACGCCGAGCCGCGCGGCTTCGGCCACTTGGGCATCAGCGTCCCGGACGTCGCCGCCGCCTGCGCCCGCTTCGAGCAGCTGGGCGTCCCCTTCCGCAAGCGCCCGGACGACGGCGTCATGAAGGGCATCGCCTTCATCACCGACCCCGACGGCTACTGGATCGAGATCCTGTCCCCGAACGGCATGGCCCCGGTCATGGCCGCCGGCGCCTGACGGAACCGCGGCCCGCCCTGCCGCGTCCTCCACCCGACGCAACAGGAGGACCCGCCATGGGCGAACAGACCCGACGCATGGTGGAGGGCGGCGCCGATCCCGCCGCCTCCGACGATCCCGCCGCGGCTCCCGGCCTCGCCGACGCCCCGCACACGGCCACCCCGGCCCGCTGGCCCGATGACCCGCCTGCCGACGCCGCCCCGCCGCCGGCCGACACCGACGAGCAGAGCCAGCTGGAGCGCCAGGCCGGCCACACGCCGCCCGCCTGACGCCCGAGCGGCTTCAGCTGTCCAGGACGGCGCGGACCTTGATCGCCAGGTCGTTGAAGCTGAACGGCTTGCCGATCAGGTGCACGCCAGCGTCCAGCCGTCCGTTGTGCACGATGGCGTTGCGCGTGTAGCCGGTGGTGAACAGGACCTTGGTCCCGGGCCGGCGTCGCTGCACCTCGTCGGCCAGCCGCCGGCCGTCCATTCCGTCGGGGAGCACCACGTCGGTGAACAGCAGGGCCACGTCGTTGGCGCCCTGCAGCACCTCCAGGGCGCTGCGCCCGTTGGCGGCTTCCAGCACCCGATAGCCGAGTTCGCGCAGGACGCCGGTGCTGTAGGAGCGAAGGTCGTCGTGGTCCTCCACCACCAGGATGGTCTCCATGCCCCCGTGGACCGGCGCGTCGCGCGCGCGGTCCTCCTCCTCCGCCGTCGGTTGGTCCGAGGTGAGGCGCGGAAGGTAGATCTTCACCGTCGTGCCTTCGCCGAGCTCGCTGTAGATGCGCACGTGCCCGCCCGACTGGCGCACGAAGCCGTACACCTGGCTCAGGCCCAGGCCCGTGCCCTTGCCGGTGTCCTTGGTTGTGAAGAACGGTTCAAACACCTGCGCCAGGGTCTCGGGCGACATGCCTGTCCCGGTGTCGCTGACGGCGATCAACACGTACTGCCCAGGTGTGACCGGCTCGGGGATCGCGGCCACATAGTCGTCGTCCAGGTAGGCGTTGCTGGTCTCGATGGTCAGCCGCCCGCCGCCGGGCATGGCGTCCCGGGCGTTGACCGCCAGGTTAACCAGAGCGTTCTCGAGCTCGCCCGTGTCGGCCATGGCCCGCCACAGCCCCGCGCCTGACACGGTCTCCAGGTCGATGGTCTCGCCCAGGGTCCGCTGCAGCAGGTCGGCCAGGTTGGTGATCAGGCGGCCGGCGTCCACGGGCTTGGGAGCCAGCGGCTGCCGGCGCGCGAACGCCAGCAGCCGGGCGGTCAGGGTGGCGGCCCGCTCGGCGCCATGCGTGGCCATGCGCACCGCGCGTTCGATCCGCTCGGTGGCCGGCGAGCCGGGGAGCGCGACGACCTGCCGGCTGACCGTCTCCAGCCCGCCCAGGATCACCGTCAGCAGGTTGTTGAAGTCGTGCGCGATCCCACCGGTCAGCTGGCCGATGGCCTCCATCTTCTGCGCCTGCCGCAGCGCCTCCTCGACCTTCAGGCGCTCGGCGACCGCCTCGGCCACCCGAGCCTCCAGGGTGGCGTTCAGCTCGCGAAGCTCGGCGGTCGCCTCGTCCGCCGCGCGGCGCGCCTCCAGCAGCTCGTGCTCGTACCGCCGCCGGTCCGTGGCGTTGAACACGGTGATGCGGATGAACTCGGCGCCCCCCGCCGCGCTGCGCCGCTCCACGGCGTTCACCAGCACCGGCAGCGTCCGGCCGCCGTCGCCCACCAGGTCGAGGGCGACCTCGTGGAAGAAGCCCTGCATCCGCAGCAGGGGGGCGAAGTGGGTCTCGTAGTAGATCTTGCCGGCGATGTTCAGCAGGTCTTGGAAGCGCCGGCCCTCCATCTGCGCCTTCGGCAGCCCGAGCCACGCAGCCAGGGTTTCATTGACCCGCTGGATCCGGCCGCTCGGGTCGGCCGAGATGTAGCCGCAAGGCGCCTGTTCGAAGAGGTCGGCAAAGTCCTCTTCGCTGGGCGGCTCCACCGGCGAGACGGTCGGCGCGTCAGACAAAGGCTTGGATCGCCGAGACCGTTTCTTCGGGCGCGCTGAGGTTCGGGCAGTGGCCCGTCGCCTGCAGGATCACCAGCTGGCTGTTGGGCAGCATGCGATGCACGTATTCGCCCACCTCGCGCGGCGCGATCACGTCCTCCGAACACTGCAGGATCAGCGCGCGGGTGTTCACGCCCTGCAGGTCGGCGCGGTTGTCGGAGAGGAAGGTGGTGCGCGCGAACCGCCGCGCGATGTCAGGGTCGGTGCGGCAGAAGCTGTTGGTGAGCTCCTCGCCCAGTTCCGGCCGGTCCGGGTTGCCCATGATCACCGGCGCCATGGCCTGCGACCAGCCCATGTGGTTGCTGTCCAGGAAGTCGAGCAGCTCGTGGATCTGCGCCTCGCTGAAGCCGCCCACATATCCCTCGTCGTCGATGTACCGGGGGGAGGGACCAACCAGCACAAGGTCGCGGAACAGCTCCGGCGCCTTCTTGGCGGCCAGCACGCCCACCATGGCGCTGACCGAGTGCCCGACGAAGACGCCGTCCGTCACGTCCAGCGCCCGGGCCAGCTCGACGACATCGTCGGCATAGCCAGTCAGGGACTCATATCGCGCGGGATCGTAGGCCGAGAGATCCGACGCGCCGGCCCCCACATGATCGAACAGGATCACGCGGAACCGGTCCTCGAACGCGGGCGCCACGAAGCGCCACATGTTCTGATCGCATCCGAAGCCATGCGCGAAGATCATCGCCCGCTCCCCGCGGCCGCTGACCTTGACGTTGTGACGCTGCAGTACAGTCACCCGAAAGCCCTCCTGCTGCGCCCCTCCCCGCCGCCTTGATAGTCGCAAACCCGACACAAGGCCACGCCCTGGTATAAAGAACTCCGATCTCTGCGCCCGATCGCGTCCCTGCCGTCGCTTGGCGCATGCTTTGGCCGGACCAGCAGCGCGCGGGGCGGTTCTCGCGGCGGCGAGCCCCTTGTCGGGCGGCCCCCGCGAGGGTAGTTGAGAACCCGCCCGAGCGGCCGCTGTAAAGCGCGGTGTAAAACGCTTCGGCGCCAACCAGCTAAGTGGTTGAAACGCGGGTGTAGTTCAGAGGTAGAACGTCAGCTTCCCAAGCTGAATGTCAGGGGTTCGATTCCCCTCACCCGCTCCAACGCCGCCCTGGACAGGTCAGCCGGATCAGGCTGAGGTCAGCGCCATGACCGAAGATCCCCGCGCGAAAGATCAGAGCCAGGCCGAGAAGATGGCGGAGGCGGCGGTGAAGGATTTGCGGGGGCAGATCGAGCGGGTGCGCGCGCAGGTCAGAAGCTACCGCGACAGCCTCGAAATCATGGATGAGGACCGGGAGTCCTAGCCTGCGTTGGCGCGGGCCATCGGTCCCTCGCCTGCGACGTATCGACGATCTGAGCGGTCCACCGGGCGAGGCGAGCGGGCTTGCCCCGCTCAGGTGGGCGTCGTCCGGCGTCGATCCACCGCAAACAGCGGGATATTGTCGTGCGAGACCTCGATGCGTTCGCAGTCCGGATGGCGAGCCCAAAGCAAGTTGAGCGCGGAGGTGGTTTCGGATGCACGTTGGCGGAGTGTTTCCGTAGGCCTGACGCCGCCCGCATCAAAGACATCGAGATGGTACATGGTGATTGTGCAACGTCTGAGCGCGGAAAAAAGTCTCCGCTTTTCGCGCAACAGCCATGAACAATCATTCGGGGTGGCGTGATGTACATTGTACAGCTTCGACGTGGAATTGCTTACTTTCTGTAGGACGGTTTCTCCTCGGAGGGTGTACTTAGCGTTCACCGTCGCTCGTTCCCCGGTATGCAACGGCTGAGAGTCATGTGCTCCCTCCGCGCGGAGCTTCAACTTGTCTCAATCCGAACATCCAGTGCTCGTGCTCGTCGTCGACGACGAGTTTCTGGTCCAACATCTCATCCAGGACGTGCTTACCGACAGCGGCTTCGCGGTCGCCGGGGCCGATGATGGGGCCGAGGCGATGGCGCTCCTGGAGCGCAGGGCTGCGGAACTCGGCGGCTTGGTCACCGACGTGAACCTTGGCCCCGGGCCGAGCGGCTGGGACGTGGCTCATCGGGCGCGCGAGCTCAACCCGACGCTGCCGGTGATCTACGTCACGGGGGACAGCGGCCACGAGTGGAGCGCGTGCGGTGTTCCGAACAGCGTGCTCGTGCACAAACCCTTCGCCGGCGCGGAGATCGTCGTGGCGCTGGCCAACCTGCGGGCCGGGAACCGCTAGCCTTGCTCTGCTCGCAGATGGCTCGAGCTATTCTTCGTTGGCCGGAACGAACGCTGCGGCCCGCCAACCCACGGCCATCTGAAGCCACGCTTCAGCACGCTCTTCATCGGGCTCTTCAGCGGCCCGGAACTCGCATTCGTCGGCTTTGCTGAGGCAGTAGGCGGGCGGCGTCGTCATCCCTCTACTGTGGCGGCTAGCCGACGGAACTGTCCCGCTCTTTCGTTAAGCCTCGCAAATTTCTGTCAGGTGGCCGGCGTGGTTTTCCTCCTGGCCCGCCTTGCCGGATCGGGGGCGGCGGGGCTCCGCCCTCCAAGGCTTACCGCCCATTAACCACAATCACCCGACACCCTTGGCCCATGGACATCTCGGCGATGCGGCTGGTGGAGAGGCCCGAGGGGCACCTGGAGCTTGAGCCCCGGCCGACGCCGGACGAACTCGCGGCCTATTACCGCGACAAGTACTACGGCAGCCGCGACGGCCGCACGCCCTACGCCTACGGCTACACGCCCGAGGAGCTGGAGCACAAATGGCTGCAGCCGGCCGAGGCCGAGCACGTTTGGGGCCGCGCGCCCGGCCGCCTGCTGGAGGTGGGCGTCGGCGAGGGCTTCACGCTGGAGTACTTCCTGAAGCGCGGCTGGCGGGCCACGGGGCTCGACTTCACCGACGACGGCGTGCGCGAGTTCCACCCGCACCTGGCCGGGGCGCTGACCACCGGCGACGCCTTCCAGCTGCTCGACCAGGCGATCGCCGACGGCGAGACCTACGACCTGATCATCTGCAACAACGTGCTCGAGCACGTCATCGACCCCATGGGCCTGCTCGACCGGCTGCGCGCCATCGTCAGTCCCGAGGGCCTGCTGCGCATCGCCGTGCCCAACGACGGCTCCTGGCTGCACGACGAGATCGTCGCCCGCGGCCAGGGCAAGCCCGAGTTCTGGCTCGCGCCGCCCGACCACCTCAACTACTTCAACACCGACACCCTGCCCAAGGCCCTGGCCGCCCACGGCTGGGAGGTGACCGAGCACCTGGGCGAATTCCCCATCGACGTCTTCCTGCTCAACCCGGCCACCAACTACCTGCAGGAGAAGTCGCGCGGCCGCGCCTGCCACTTCACCCGGGTGGCCTTCGAGATGGGGCTGTGGAAGTCCCGGGGGCTGGAGGCCGTCGTCGCCTACCGCCGCGGCTGCGCCCAGGCTGGGATCGGCCGCAACCAGACGGCCTACGCCCGGCCCGCCCGCCGCTAGGGGCGTGAACGTCCTGATCCTCAGCGCCGCGGCCAAGGTCCTCCTGGTCCGCGCCTTCCGGGAGGCCGCGCAGCCCCGCGGCGGCCGCGTCTTCGCCGCCGACCTGTCGCGCGAAAACGCCGCCCTGTTCGAGGCCGACGGCGCCCTGCTGCTGCCCCGGAGCGATGACCCCGCCTTCCCCGACGCCCTGCTGGCCGCCTGCCGCGCCCATGACATCCGCCTCGTGGTCCCCACGCGCGACGGCGAGCTGGCGGCGCTCGCCGGGCTCAAGGCGCGGTTCGCCGCAGAGGGGATCGTCCTGCTCGTCGCCGAGCCGGAGGCCCTGGCCACCTGCCGCGACAAGCGTCGCTTCGTGGCCTTCTGCCAGGCCCACGGCTTCGCCACCCCGCACACCTATGCGCCGGGCGAGACGCCCGAGGCCTTCCCGGTCTTCGTACGCCCGGCCGAGGGGGCGGGCGGGGCGGGCGCCCGCCTGGTCCATGGGGCGCAGGATCTGCCCGCCGACCCCGGGCTGCTCGTCCAGGAGCCGGTCTACGCCCCCGAGTACAGCATCGACGTCCTCATGGACCTGAACGGCTCGCCGGTTCAGGCCGTGGCCCGGGAGCGGCTGCAGGTGCGCGCCGGCGAGGCCGTGAAGTCCCGGGTGGTGGACGCCCCTGGCTTCACGGAACCGGCGCTCAGCCTCTGCCGTGCTCTCGGCCTGGTCGGCCACAATGTGGTGCAGGCCTTTTGCGAGCGTGGCCTGGCCCCGCAGTTCATCGAGGTGAACCCCCGCTTCGGCGGCGCCTCGAACCTGTCGATCCGCGCCGGCCTCGCCTCGCCCGAACGGATCCTGCAGATGCTGGCGGGGGAGGGCGCGGCCTACGCCCCGCGCCCCATCCAGGCGGGCCTGACCCTGCTGCGCTACGCGGAGGACCGCCTGGTCACCCGCGCCGACCTGGCGGCGCTCGCCCCATGACCCGGGCCCTGCTCCTCGACATGGACGACACCCTCTACGACGAGCGGTCCTACGTCCTCTCCGGCTTCCGGGCCGTGGCTGCGGCGATCCACGAGCTCTATCCGCACGCTGAACCCGACGCGGTCTTCGCCCACCTGGTCGAGGGGCTCGACGTTCAGGGGCGGGGGAAGCTGTTCGACGGCGCCCTGCTGCAGCTGCGCATCGAAGCGACGCCCGAGCTCGTCCAGCACCTGGTGGGCGTCTACCGCGACCACACGCCAGAGATCGCACTCTGGCCCGGCGTGGCCGAGACGCTCGCGGAACTGCGTCGGGACTGGAAGCTCGCCATCGTCACCGACGGCCTGCACCTGATGCAGGCCCGCAAGGCGCAGGCCCTCGGCCTCGCCGACCTCGTCGACACCGTGCTGTTCTGCTGGGAGCACGACGCCCCCAAGCCCGATCCACGCGGCTACCGCGAGGCGCTGAAGCGCCTGGGCGCGGAGCCTGCCGACGCCGTCGTGGTCGGCGACAACCCGCTGCACGACATGGCCGCCGCCCGCGCGATCGGCGCCCGCTCCATCCGGGTGCGCACCGGGCGCTTCGCCGCAGTCGACCCGCCGCGCTTCAAGGCCGATGCTGACGCGGCGACCTTCACCGACGTGCCGGACGCGCTCGCCCGGCTCGAGGGGATCTCCAGATGAGCAAGAGCGTCACCATCGCCGGCCGGGCCATCGGCCCCGACCAGCCGCCCTATGTGGTCGCCGAGCTGTCGGGCAACCACAACGGCGACATCGGCCGGGCGCTCGCCCTGATCGACGCCGCCAAGGCCGCCGGCGCCCATGCGGTGAAGCTGCAGACCTACACCGCCGACACCATCACCATCGACCACGACGGGCCGGAGTTCCGCGTCCACGGCGGCCTCTGGGATGGTCGCCGGCTCTATGAGCTCTACCAGGAGGCCCACACCCCGTGGGACTGGCACGAGCGGCTGTTCGACCATGCCCGGTCAGTCGGCATCGACATCTTCTCCTCGCCCTTCGATCCCACCGCGGTGGCCTTCCTCGATGGCCTGGGGGCGCCGGCCTTCAAGATCGCCAGCTTCGAGCTGATCGACCTGCCGCTGATCGAGCTCTGCGCCCGCACCGGCAAGCCGCTGGTCATGTCCACGGGCCTGGCCTCGCCGCAGGAGATCACCGAGGCGGTGGCCGCCGCCCGCGGCGCCGGCTGCGACGAGATCATCCTGCTCCACTGCACCAGCGGCTACCCGACGCCCGCCGCCCAGATGCACCTTAAGACCCTCCAGCACATCGCCGCCGAGCATGAGGTGGTGGTGGGCCTCTCGGACCACACCCTGGGCGTCGCCGTCTCGATCGCCGCCGTGGCTCTGGGCGCCTGCTTCATCGAAAAGCACTTCACCCTCAGCCGCGCCGAGGGCGGGGTGGATAGCGACTTCTCCCTCGAGCCGGCCGAGCTCGCCCGCCTGGTGGAGGACACCCGCACCGCCTGGGAGGCGCTGGGCACGGTGCGCTACGACGAGGCCGCCTGCGAGGCCTCCAGCCGCGACCACCGCCGCTCGCTCTACGTCACCGCCGACGTGGCTGCCGGCCAGCCGCTGACCCCGGAGAATGTCCGCTCCATCCGCCCGGGCTTCGGCCTGCCGCCCAAGCACCTCCCGGAGGTCCTCGGCCGCCGCGCCGCCCGCGACCTCAAGCGCGGAGCGCCCCTCGATTGGACCATGGTGGAGTAGGGGGCTCCCACCTCCTCTCCCGCTTGCGGGAGAGGGCAGGGTGAGGGCCGGCTCGTGCAGCGGGATCTCGCCGGATGAGAGCCCGAGGGCCCTCGGGCCCGCACCCGAAGCGGCGGAGGAACTCCAGCCGGCCCTCACCCTACCCTCTCCCATGCCTGCGGCCCGGGAGAGGAGGCGATCCCCCCTACAGAGCCTCGCGCTCGTACCTCTGGAACGGCAGCGCCCGGATGTCGTCGCTGGTGAAGGCCGGATTGGCCGGATAGAGCGCGTCGTACACCTTCGCCACGAAGGCGTAGTCGTCCGGCGTGTCCACCGTCCAGCGCAGCTCGCTCTCGTCGCGGTCCTGGGTCAGCGCCCCCTGGCTGAACCGCGAGCCTGCCGCATAGAGGTAGGGCGTCACGTGTTCCCGATCATAGGCGCTGGTCGCCTCCCGCCCCGCCGCGCGCAGGGCCTCGGCGGTGAACACCTCCATGTCGAGGCCGCGGGGATAGGTCCTCACCCGCCCGTTGGACAGGTAGTCGACGCCCAGCTCCGCCCGCCGCCGCACGCCGGCGTCGATGACGCCCGGGTCGGCCAGGGGGCAGTCGGCCGTCAGCCGCACCACGTCGCCGTCGACGCCCAGCGCGTCCAGGCAGCCCACGAAGCGACCGAGCACGTCGTCCAGCGCGCCCCGGAACACCTCGACCCCGACGCGCTCCAGGCGCCCGGCCAGCGGATCGTCCGAGGGCTCGGTGCTGGTCGCGACCACCAGCCGGTCGAGGGTCTCGCAGCGCCGCAGCCGCTCGATCTGGCGCTCCACCATCGGCTTGCCGGCCAGCGGCTTCATCACCTTGCCGGGCAGGCGCTGGGAGCTCATCCGCGCCTGCAGGATCGCCGTCGCCATCGAAGCCTCCCGATGGCCAAGGTCTAGCGCTTGATGATGCTGATGTCGCCGTTGCGCTCGATCCAGGCCTCCTGGACCTTCTCCGGCCCGGTCATCCCCGCTTCGCGCAGCGCCTCCTCGACGTCGTGGGGGCCGATCCCGTGGCGGCGCAGCTCGGCGGGATCGAAGCGGCCATCGCGGCCGATCTGGCAGGGGCTGCCCTTCAGCAGCGGGCCGAGCCAGTGCGCCCGCGCCGCGGCCCAGACGAGCGCCCCGTGCACCCCGACCAGCACGGCCGTGGCCACCAGGGTCTCGAGGAAGGGCGAGCTGCCGGTCAGCGCCCGGCTGAGGTTGGAGCCGATGATCACCGACAGCACGATGTCGATGGCGCTCCACTTGCCGAACACTCGCTTGCTGGCGATCCGCAGCAGCGCCAGGCCGTAGAGGAAGATCACCACCGCCCGGATCGACATCTGCCACCAGCTGATGTCGCCCTGGCGGCCCAGGAGCAGGTGAAGGTCGGCGAGGTCCATGGTCGTCTCCGCGATGGGCTTGCCACCGCCTAACGCCCGAGGGCCCCGCCGCCGTTCGCGACTAGAAGATCCAGTCGGAGCCCAGGGACGACAGCTGGACGTTCACCAGCGTCAGCTGCGCCCCGCCGTCCACGGTGAGGACGGTGTCGGCGCCGACCTGCTGGACCCAGTAGTTCCCCTGCGCGTCCACCCGGTCGCCGTCCCGGTAGTTGAAGTCCAGCACCCGGTCGGCCTCGGCCTCGCCGAAGATGTGGAAGGTGTCCGCCCCGCCGCCGCCGATCAGGACGTCGGCCCCGCGGTCGCCCGCCAGCCAGTCGTTCCCGTCCCCGCCCTGCACGAAGTCGTCGCCCTGGCCGCCGCGCACCACGTCCGCGCCCGCGCCCCCGGCCACCGTGTCGGCGCCCAGGTTGCCCAGCACGATGTCGGCCCCGTCGTCGCCGGACAGCAGGTCGTTGTCGCGCCCGCCGACCACCCAGTCGTCGCCCCAGCCGCCCGACAGCGTGTCGTCGCCGGCGTTGCCGTTGAGGTCGTCGAAGTCCGCGCCGCCCGAGAGGCTGTCGCGCCCGTCGTCGCCGCGCAGGTAGTCGCCCCCGTCGTTGCCGACCAGGGTGTCGTCGCCGGCGCCGCCGTGGTGGGTGTCGGCCCACGCCTGGCCGTTGAACCAGTCGTTTCCGGTCGCCGCTGGCGCCTGCACCTCAGCGGTGGACGTGGAGGAGGAGCCCCCGGCCCAGGGAGTGTCATAGCCGGCGAACTTCTTGACGTATTCCGACACCGGCGTGCCGTACGGGTCGCGCATGTTCATGGCGCCGCCGGTGGCCAGGTAGTCCTTCAGGTTCCAGACCCCGACCAGGTGCGCCCCGGCGATCAGGCCCGACATGGTCACCTGGCCGCCGTCGACCCACTGGCCCACGTACTTCAGCAGGTCGAGTTGCTTCAGGTCGGCGTGGATGTTCTCGAACCAGGCCTGCTGGGCGGCGTCCTGCGCGGCCGGACTGGCCAGGAAACTCGCCTTGTCGAAGACGCCGAACGACGCCGCCTTGCCAGTCCATTTGCCGATGAAGTCGATGGCCCCTGTGCCGTCGTTGCCCTCGTAGAACCCGATGGCCTTCAGCGCCTCTTCCCCGAACTGGAAGCGGCCCAGGTACCCGACGCTGCTCACAAAGGCATAGTTGTTGCCTGACTCGTTCTGGCCCAGCGCGCGCAGCAGGTCCGTGTAGCTTCCCGTGCTCATCCGTCATCCCCTTATCGGAAGTGCGCCGGACCGCTCCCGATCGCGGCCCGGCGCTGGAGGCGCGCCGCCCGTACGGCGCGCCAGTTGGCAGGTTGTCTCGGAGTGGCCCCCCGGCTCGTTGCAGGCGCGAAACTTGCGGCTGGGGCGGGCCGCAATGTGGCGAGCGCCGCCACAATTCTGCGACGGGTTGACCGTGTGAAGCTTGTTTACCCCACGGCCAAGCCTGCGCTGGGCTGCTATGACACCGGTAGCAATTTGCTATCCAGCGGCTACGATCCCTCGAAAAGGGAGGATCTCATGGGCAAGGGCGTGGACCGCCGGGCGATTGTGGCGGGCGTGGGCGCGGCCGCGGTTTCTCTGGCGGCCGGCGAGGGGGCCAGGGCTGCCGATCGACGTAAGCGATACGCCATCGTGGGTGTCGGCCATCGCAGCCGGATGTACCAGGACGCCATCTGGGGGCGCTACAAGGGGACGTCCGAGCTTGTCGCCATCGCGGACCTCAACCCCGGCCGCCTCGCTTACTGCCAGGCGCGCGCCAAGAAGGCCGGCGCCGCACCCCCCAGGCCCTACGCGCACACCGACTTCGAGCGGATGATTCGCGAGACCCGGCCGGACTACGTCATCGTCACGACGGTCGACGCGAGCCATGACGACTACCTCGTCCGCGCCCTGGCGGCCGGGTGCGACGTGATCACCGAAAAGCCGATGACCACCACCCCGGCCAAGGCCCAGCGGATCCTGGACGCCTGCCGCACCTCAGGCCGAAACGTGCGGGTGACCTTCAACTACCGCTACACGCCGCCCCGCACCCAGGTGAAGGACCTGCTGATGAGCGGCGAGATCGGCGACATCCTCTCCGTGGACTTCAACTGGCTGCTGAACACGAACCATGGCGCCGACTACTTCCGCCGCTGGCATTCCCACAAGGCGAGCTCCGGCGGGCTGATGGTGCACAAGGCCACCCACCACTTCGACCTGGTGAACTGGTGGCTCTCGGCGGTCCCCGAGACCGTCCTCGCCTACGGCAAGAAGGAGTTCTACACCCCGGCCACGGCGAGGCGCATGGGCCTCGCCGGCGCCCACGAGCGTTGCCTGACCTGCCCAGAGAAGGCGAAGTGCGGCTTCTACCTGGATCTCGCCGCCGACCCGAGCCTGAAGGCGCTCTACCTCGAGAACGAGCGGTACGACGGCTACTTCCGCGACCAGTGCGTCTGGCGGCCCGAGATCGACATCGAGGACACCATGAACGTCATCGTGAAGTACGACACGGGCGCCACGCTCAGCTACTCGCTGAACGCCTGCAATGCGTGGGAAGGCTACACCATCGCCTTCAACGGGACCAAGGGTCGGCTGGAGCACCAGATCGTCGAGCAGGTCTATGTAGCCGGCGGCGACATGGTCCAGGGCGGCATCGAGCCGGGCGGCGTCAGCACCCGCGTCATGCCGCTGCGCGGGGCGGCTCGAGCCATCGAGCCTTGGAAGGGCGAGGGCGGCCATGGCGGCGGCGACGACCTCATGCTTGCCGACATCTTCGCCGCCAATCCGGAGCCAGATCGCTACCTGCGGGCCTCCGATCACCGCAGCGGCGCCTGGTCCGTCCTGATCGGCGCGGCCGCCAACCAGGCCTTCCAGACCGGCGGTCCGGTCCGGATCGCCGACCTGGTCACCGGCCTCGAGCGCCCGGCCTATCCCGCCATGCCGACGCGCAACGACCCCGTTCCCATGCCGCCCCGCCGCTCACGGGCATGAGGCGGGGGGTTGATCCCGGCCGCGCGGCGCTGGACGGTGCGGTCCTTCCACGGAGACCTGCATGAAGACGACCGCCCTTCTCGCCCTCGCGATCGGCTTGGCCGGCGCGGGCGCCACGGCCGCTGAGAACCTGCACGTCAATCCAGCCAACGCCCCGATCTCGCGCGCCGTGAAGGTGCCGGCCGGATCGGAGATGCTCTACGTCAGCGGCATCACGCCAAGGCCGCACAATCCTGAGGCGCCGCGCGACCGGCAGACCTTCGGCGATACGCGGACCCAGGTGGCCTCCATCCTGGACCAGATCGCGGAGATCCTGCGCGCCCAGGGCTACGATTGGGAGGACGTGGTGATGATGCGCGTGCTGCTGGTCGGCGACCCGGCCAAGGGCGGCCGGATGGATTTCGAGGGCATGATGGCCGCCTACAACGCCGTCTACGCGCCCCTGAAGACGCGGCCGGCGCGCATCACCTCCCAGGTGGCGGGGCTCGTGGCGCCCGGAATGCTGGCCGAGATCGAGGTGCAGGCGGCGCGGAGCCGGTGATCCCATGCCCGAGGTAAGCGCCGGCGTGCTGGTCTGGCGGCGCGGCCCGGACGGGTCCGAACTGCTCCTGGTCCATCCCGGCGGCCCCTACTGGCGTGGCAAGGACGAAGCGGCCTGGTCGATCCCCAAGGGACTCGTGGAGCCGGGCGAGGATCTGTTCGCCGCCGCCCTTCGTGAGTTCGCCGAGGAGGTCGGCCAGCCGTTGCAGGGGCCGGCTGAACCGCTCACGCCCCGCCGCCTGCCTGGCGGCAAATGGGTCCACGCCTTCCTGCTCGAGGCCGACCTCGACCTCGCCGACCTGCGCAGCAATATGTTCGAGATGGAGTGGCCGCCGCGCTCCGGCCGCCGGGCAAGCTTTCCGGAGGTGGACGCCGCCGCCTACTTCACGCCCGCCGACGCCCGGGTCAGGATCCACCGCGGGCAGCAGCCCATCATTGAGGACGCGCTGACGCGTCTCGCGCTGCCTCGCTGACGCTGGCCGTCTCGGACGGTGCGCCGACGGGGCGGTAGTTGCGCGCCTGCGCTGCGACGATCTTGGTGCGCGGCTCGTCCGGCTTGGCCTTGCCGTCGTACCCCGTCCTGTACTGGACGGAGAACAGCGAGCAGGCGGCGGGATAGCCCTCCACGACGGCGGAGGCGATGGTGTTGCGGTAGCCGAGCTGGCTGCGCAGTTCGCAGAAGTAGGTTTGGCCGTTCAGGGTCACGCCGCGGCGCCACACATAGTGCGGACGGCCGCCCAGCAGGATCTTCTCGTCCCAGCGACCATAGAGGTTGAGCGCCGTGTCCAGCTCGCGCCCGGTGAGGGCGCTCGGGGCGTCCACGGTGGTGGTGGTCGTGGCGCAGCCCGCGAGGAGGGCGAATGTGATCAGCGCTGTAAGCCGCATGGTCCTGCCGACTGCCGGGAGGCGACGCGATTTGCCCCTCCGTCTCGCAGAATTCCTGACTAAGGCCAAGGTTTCCCGCGAGTGCGCGCGACCGCGCAGCGACGCTGCGCCGTACCACTCCGATTGCACTGCCGGGTCAGGGCGCCTCTTAGGGTTTCATTCACCACGTTTCTCCGGCTCGCCGCAGGCGAGCCGGAGAACGTTGTTCATTCACCAGATGCGGACACGGTCGGCGGGGGCGACGTAGAGCTTGTCGCCCGGCTTGATGTCCCAGGCCGTGTACCAGCCGGGGATGTTCCGGATCGTGCCGTTCACGCGGTAGTAGGCCGGCGAGTGCGGGTCGGTGACCACCTGCTGGCGCAGCGCCTCGTCCCGGATCTTCTCGCGCCACACTTGGGCCCAGCCGAGGAACACCCGCTGGTCGCCCGTCAGGCCGTCCACCATCGGGGCGGGCTTGCCCTTCAGCGAGGCGTGGTACGCGTCCAGGCCGAGCGACAGGCCGCCCAGGTCCCCGATGTTCTCGCCCATCGTGAGGCCGCCCTGGACCTTGGCCCCGGGCAGCGGCTCGAACGCCGAATACTGGGCGCCCAGCTTGTCCGCCTGCGCCTTGAACTTGGCGTTGTCCTCGGCGGTCCACCAGTCGCGCAGCACGCCGTCGCCGTCGGACTTGCGGCCCTGGTCGTCGAAGCCGTGGCTGATCTCGTGGCCGATCACGCCGCCGATGCCGCCGTAGTTCACCGCCGGATCCGCATCAGGGTCGAAGAAGGGCGGCTGCAGGATGGCGGCCGGGAAGACGATCTCGTTGTTGGCGAAATTGTAGTAGGCGTTCACCGTCTGCGGGGTCATGCCCCACTCCTTCTTGTCGACCGGCTCGTTCAGCCGGGCGACGTCGCGGCGCCACTCGTAGGCGTTCGACCGCAGGACATTGCCGTAGAGGTCGTTCGGCTTCAGCTCGAGCGGTCCGTAGTCGCGCCAGGTCTCGGGGTAGCCGATCTTCACGGTGAACTTGGCGAGCTTGTCCAGCGCGCGCGCCTTGGTCTCGGGGCCCATCCACTCCAGCTTCTGGATGCGATCATGCATCGCCGTGCGGATGTTCTTCACGAGGTCGTCCATCTTCGCCTTGGCCTCGGGCGTGAAGTAGCGCGCCACATAGACCCGGCCGATGGACTCCCCGACGGCGTTGTCCATGAACGCCGCCGCGCGCTTCCAGCGCGCCTGCAGCTCAGGCTGGCCCTGCAGCTCCTTGGCTCGGAACTGGAAGTGGGCGTCCACGAAGCGCTTGGACAGATAGGGCGCCGCCCCGTCGATCACGTGGAAGGCCTGCCAGGCCTTCAGCGTCTCCAGGGGGGTCTCCTGGTACACCTTGGCGAACTTCGGGAAGGCGGTGTTGGTGGTCACCACCACCCGGTCGATCTTCGGCAGCTCGGTGGCCGCGAGATAGCGGTTCCAGTCGAAGCCCGGCGTCATGGCCGAGAGCTCCGCCAGGCTCGCGGGGTTGTAGGTCTTGTCGCGGTCGCGCCGCTCGATCCGGCTCCAGCTGGCCTCGGCCAGCCGGGTCTCGAAGTCGACGATGGCCTTGGCGTTCTCGGCCGGCTTGTCCCAGCCGGCCAGGGTCAGCAGCTGCGCGACATAGGCCTGGTACTTGGCCTTCTTCTCTGCGAAGCCCGCCTGCAGGTAATAGTCGCGGTCGGGCAGGCCCAGGCCCCCCGTCGCGGCCATGACGGTGTAGCGGGTAGGCGCCTTCGCATCGATCGAGATGAACACCGGCAGGATGCTCGTGAAGCCGGTGGTCGCCGCCTTGCCCATCAGGGCGGTGAACTGGTCCTTGGTCGCCACCGCCCGCACCTGCTCGAGTTCGGGCTGGATCGGTTTGGCGTCCAGCTTCTCGGCCAGGGCCTCGTCCATGAAGGCGGCGTAGCCGGCGGCGATCTTGGCTGCGTCGCGGTCCTGCAGCTTGCCGGTCTTGGCTTCCTCGAGGATGGCGCGCATCCGGTTGTCGGACAGCTCCCGCAGCTTGTTGAAGTTGCCCCAGCGCACCCGGTCGGCGGGAATTTGGGTGGCGCGGTCCCAGGCGCCGTTGGCGAACTTGAAGAAGTCGTCCCCCGGCTTCACGGATCGATCCATGCCGGAGAGGTCGAAGCCCCAGGTCCCGTACTTCGGCGTGGCGAGCGACGCCGTGGTCCCGCCGGTGTCGGCGGCGTCGGCCGCGTCGAACAGCAGCTCGTTTGCGCACAGCGCGTCGGCGCAGGCGTGGTCGTGGCCCGCCGCCGCGAGGGCCGGGCTGGTCGAAAGCGCCGCCAGGGCGGCGGCGCAGAGCAGGATCTTTCGCGTAACGGAGGTCATCGGCGTCTCGAGTGCACGGGTTTGCGGGCGGGCAGGGACGGGCCTGCCCTGGCGCGGAAGAAAGGTGGAATTTTGGGCCTGGGGCAAGGACTTAGTTCCCGCCGCCGCGACCCGCCTCCGAAGGCCCTACCGCTCCGGCGGCAGGAGGCGCGCGTAAGTCCGGTTGATCGCGCCGTAGCATTCGCAGGCCAGCTGCTCGAGGGCGGCGCGGTCGATGATGTCCACCACCCCGCGGCGGTAGCGGATGGCCCCCTTGTCCTGCAATCCCCGGGCGACCGCGGTCACCGTTGTCCGCTGAACGCCCAGCATGTCGGCCAGGAACTCCTGGGTCAGGGCGACAGTGTCGCTGGAGATCCGATCGTGGCAGGTCAGCAGCCAGCGGCAGAACCGAGCCTCGACCGAGTGCAGCGCGTTGCAGGCGACCGACTGGATCGCATGCCCGAACAGCGCCTCGGTGTGGCGATCCACCAGTTGCCGGATGGCCGGGCTTTTTTCCCAGGCCTCGTGGAGCAACGAGGCGCTCACCCTCACGGCGCGGACCGGGGTCTGCACGATCGCCCGCGACAGGGACTGGCGCGGCGACACCGCGGCCATCAGGCCCAGCGCGCCCTCGCGGCCGATGGTGGCGCTCTCGATGGCTGCGCCGTTCTCCATCAGCGTCATCAAGGAGATCACGCCGTCGAGCGGGAAATAGATGGTCTCGATCGTGTCGCCTGGGTCGTACAGCAGCCGTCCGCGCTCCAGCTCCACCTGCACGAGGTTGGCCGAGAGGAGCCCGTAATCCTCGGGAGAGAGCGACGCCAGAAGTCGGTTTCTCAACGCGGTGACGGGCCTTTGCATCGGGGGGACGAAACGTCGCCGTACGGCTTCGGTTTCAAGTTATCGATGCTGAAGACCTTAGACTGTCGAGAACTCGACACTGTTAGCGGGCGATGGGCAAAAACTCGCCCAAACTAGACAGGTGCTGTGGATATCTGGTGATTTTCCACTGCAACCAGAACGTCGACTGGCCGACTTAGTTTTATCTCGAAGCAGCTACGCCGCGCGAATCACTTCGCGGGCTATCTTTTGATGGCGCTGCGGCAGCGATGCTCTATTCGCCGCCGCGACTTGGTCTCAATGGAAGCTCAGATTCGCGCGCTCGCCGAGATCCGGTCGCGTTTTCGACGCGTTGGCCTTCGCGATCTCGTACGCGAATTTCACCAGACCGGCCTCCGTGACCCAGACCTGGGCGTCGGTGCAGTCCAGGCAGAGCAGCGTCAGCCGCTCGTCGTCCTTGCCTTCGGGATACCAGGCGGCCACGACGGGGTTCCAGTAGCGCTCCATGCGTTCGCGGTCCGGCCGGACGCTAAGGTGGCCGCCGATGCAGGCCTGCAGGTCCTTTCCTTGGAACACGAACATGGCGTGCCCGCCCTGCGCCGCCACGGCCTGGGCGAGGTCGGTATCCTTGTAGGTGAAGAACCAGATCTGGCCGCTGTCGCGCTCGACGAAGGCCGTCATCGGTTGGAAGTGCTGGTCGTCGCGCATCAGACCGAGCATGCCGGTGCGGCCGTCCTCGATCGCCTTCCAGAGCCGGGCCTCAACGGCGGCGGGGTCGTGGTCGTGATAGGCCATGGCGTGTCTCCGGTTCCGATCGCCCCGAAACCCCACCCGCGGCCGGCAGTTCCGGCTTCAGCTCAGCCAGCGGCGAGGGTGCCTCCAACCCAGCGGACGCACCTCGCCGGCCTTCAGGCCCAGCGAGATCATGCGTTGCGGCGTCAGGCGCCGCAGCGCCTCCACCGGCTCCTGGCCGCCCACCGGGCTCGAGGCCACCTGGCCTTCCCGAAGGGCCCAATCGACGGCGGTCCACTCGGCCTTCGCCCGATCGTCGTGGCCGACGGCGAAGTAGTGGCGCTGCGCCGGCTGGCCCCCTTGCTCCACCATGACTCCGATCACCCAGCCGCCGGACACGCCGTTTCCCCGCAACAAAGAGGCCGCTCTCTACCCGCACCGCCGTGCACGAAAAACCCCTCCGGCGGGGCCGGAGGGGCGAAAAAGGTCCAGCGGTGCAGAGGAGCCGCCTAGTTGTAGGCGACCACGACGTTGAAGGTGCCCGTGTAGGCGCCCGACTGGGTGGTGTTGGCCACCGGGATGGAGCCGCCGACGCCGAAGGTCAGGTTGCCCGTGGTGCCGAGCGTGCCCGACAGCGTCTGCGGGTTGGTCACCGACATCGCCAGCGTCACCAGGATGGTCTCGGAACCGCCGGTGCGGGTCATCGAGAAGTTCGCCGGGATGTTGATGTTGAAGGACTGCCCGCCTTCCCCCGTCACCGTATAGGTGGCGCGGCCGGCCGCGGCGTTCGGGCCGGTGTTCAGCAGGGCGACCCCGCCCGTGGGGGTGCGTTGGCCATCGGTCGCGCTTACCGCCACCGTGCCGGAGCCGGAGATCGGGCGCACGATCGTGCCGAAGGAAAGATCGGTATTCTTGGCCAGCTGGATGGGCTGGAAGATGGTCGCCGTGGAGGTGGTGTTCTGGTTCGCCGAGGCCTGCGCCCAGGCGGCCGGGGCCAGGGCGAGCACGGCGACGGCGCCGGCTGCGGCAATGGCCAGGGTCTTAAGGCTC
Source organism: Phenylobacterium sp. (assembly GCF_036563385.1). Taxonomy (GTDB): domain Bacteria; phylum Pseudomonadota; class Alphaproteobacteria; order Caulobacterales; family Caulobacteraceae; genus Phenylobacterium. Next base: position 460,695 of record NZ_DATCML010000012.1, on the reverse strand, counting down.
TGCATCGTTTTCCCGCGGCTTCCTTGGTTCGGAACTATGGCTTCGGGGCCGTGGCGCAGGACGGATACCCGGTCCGTTCTGACGTTACGCGTGTCAAAACAGAACATTGATCGGTCCAGCCAATACCCTTCAGGCCTGTCCGTTGCAACAGCGGCGCCGTTGCTTGCGCGGAAACGGCGCACGTCGTTCGGTGAAACTGCAACCACAGCCTGAACATCGCCGGACAGCTTCAACTCCAGGGCTCAAATCGCTCCGCGCGCGGTCGATGATGACGTCCTTGGCGGAGCCGGCTAGGCTTCTCGAAGGGGGATGACGAGGTGCGGCTGACGTGCAGACTCGGGCCGGGCGGGTCCGTCTCGGTGGTGCTGGGCCTTGCACTCGCTTTGCTGGCGGGCCCCACCCTGGCCCACGGCGTGGCCGACAAGGACGCGGCGTTCATCCAGGCGCATCCGGGGCCGCAGATCGCCGCCTTCATCTACCTGGGCGCCAAGCACATGGTCACCGGCTACGACCACCTGCTGTTCCTGGCCGGCGTGATCTTCTTCCTGCGCCGGCTGCGCGACGTGGCGCTTTACGCCACCCTGTTCAGCCTTGGCCACTCGCTCACCCTGCTCACCGGCGTGCTCGCGCGCATCCAGGTGGATCCCTTCCTGGTGGACGCCGTCATCGGGCTCTCGGTGGTGTGGAAGGCGCTGGACAATCTGGGCGCGTTTCCCGCGCTGTTCGGGGTCCAGCCGGACAATCGGCTCGTCGTCGCCGGCTTCGGCCTGGCGCACGGGTTCGGCCTCGCCACCAAGCTGCAGGATCTGCGCCTGTCGGCCGACGGCCTGGTGGAGAACATCCTCGCCTTCAATCTCGGCGTTGAGCTCGGGCAGGTCCTCTCGCTGTCGCTGCTCGTCCTGCTGATCGCCGCCTGGCGCGCCACCCGGGCCTTCCGTCCGGCCGCGGTCGCCGCCAACGTGCTGCTGATGACCGCCGGCCTCCTGCTGACCGGGACCCAGCTCGCCGGCTACGCCTTCCAGGGGCCCGCCTGATGGACGACCCGCATCCCGTCCGTCTGAGCCGCGCGCAGCTGCTTGCCGCCCTGGCCGGCGCGCTGGCCGTCGCGATGTTCGTGCTGTTCGCCGCCGTCATCCCGGCCGAGTTCGGGCGCGACCCGACGGGGCTCGGCAAGCTCACCGGCCTTGACCGGCTGTGGGCGCCTCGCGAGGTCCCGCTGAAGGCGTCGGGCGAGGCGCCCTTCGCCCACGAGTATCCCACAGGCTTCCGCACCGACGTGGTCGAGATCCCGCTCAAGGCGGTGTCGGGAAGCCCGGCCGACTTCCAGATCGAGTACAAGGTCCGGCTGAAGAAGGGCGCCACGCTGATCTACCAGTGGGAGGCGGTCGGCGCGCCGCATCCCGACGACCTCTATGTCGACTTCCACGGCCACACCCTGGCGGCTCGCGGCGAGGAGATGACGGTGGCCACCTATCGTCAGGCGAACGCCCCGGCCCTGCGGGGCGCGCTCACCGCCCCCTTTGACGGCATCCACGGCTGGTTCTTCCAGAACGGGGCGCTCAAGCCGATCGTCGTGCGCCTGAAACTGGCCGGCTTCTACGAGCTGATCCCCGCCGGCCAGCCGGGCAACGAGGGCGGCGTCGTCGCCAATGTCCCCGCCGGCGAGGCCCGCCCAGGCTTCTAGGGCCGGTGGTGCGCCACCTCCCCGTCCACCACGGTGAGCACCGCATGGCCCTTCGGGATCTCGGCGGCAGGCGCCGTCATCAGGTCCACGGAGAAGGCCGAGAGGTCCGCGCGCTTGCCGACCGCGATCGTCCCGAGCTCGTCCTCCGCGAAGCGGGCGAAGGCCGCGCCCGAGGTGAACAGCTTCAGCGCCTCATGGCGCGATAGCGTCTCCTCCGGGTGCCAGTCGGCGTTGGAGAAGCCCTTCAGGTCCTTGCGCGCCACGGCCGCGTAGAACTCGATCAGCGGGTCGCCCCGCTCCACCGGCGCGTCCGAGCCGCCGACCACCACGGCGCCGGTCTTCAACAGGCTCTTCCAGGCGTAGGCGCCCTTGAGCCGCGCCTTGCCCAGGCGGGCCGGCGCAAAGTGCAGGTCGCCGATGGCGTGGCTGGGCTGCATGGAGGCGATCACCGCGCCGTCGCGGAAGCGCGGAATGTCCGCCGGCCGCAGCACCTGGGCGTGCTCGACCCGCCAGCGCGGCTCGCGCAGCCGCACGTTGGGCGCGACGTTGCGGAACGCCTCCTCGAAGAGGTCGAGCACCGTGGCGTTGCCCTTGTCGCCGATGGCGTGCATGGCGACCTGAACGCCGCTGTCCCGCGCCCTGGCCAGCAGCGGCCGGGCCTGGTCCGGCCGCGTCACATAAGCCCCAGAGACGTGCGGCGCGTCCGAGTAGGGCCGGAACAGCAGGGCGCCGCGCGAGCCCAGCGCCCCGTCCATGTAGAGCTTCACCGCCCGGGTGGTGATCCGCCCGTCGGGCGAGGCCCGCGGGCCGCTCTCGAACAGCGGCCCTGCCTGGCCGGCGTCGACCGCGTTGTAGACCCGCAGCGGCGCCTCGCCCGCTGCGGCGAGACGCTCCAGCAGCGCCACGTCGGCCCAGTCGACGCTCATGTTGTGGACGCCGGTCCAGCCGTAGGCGGTCTCCACCTTGAAGGCGGCGCGGTAGGCGGCGAGCTTCTCCGCCTCGCTGGGCGGCGGGATCAGCTTCATCACCAGGGCCATGGCGTTGTCCACCAGCATGCCGGTGGGCTGGCCCTGCGGGTCCTTCAGGATTTGGCCGCCGTCCGGCGCCACGGTGCGCGCGTCGATGCCCGCCGCCCTCAGCGCCGCGCTGTTCGCCGTCAGGGCGTGGCCGTCGGCCCGCTCCAGGATCACCGGGCGATCGGGCGCGACGGCGTCCAGGTCCTGGCGTTGGAGGAAGCGCTTCTCGGGCCAGCCGGTCTCGATCCAGCCGCGGCCATAGATCGGCCCCGCGCCTGAGCGAGCGGCCAGGTGGCGGCGCAGGCGCTCGGCCACTTCGGTCGCCGAGCGCGCGCCCTCGAGGTTCAGCGTCAGCTCCCGCTCGCCGATCCCCCGCAGGTGGGCGTGGGCGTCCGTGAAGCCGGGGAACAGGGCCGCGCCCTTGAGGTCGATCACCCGGGTGTTCGGCCCGACCTGCGCCTGGGCGCCGGCCCGCGGCCCCACATAGGCGATCCGGCCGCCGGCGACCGCCACCGCCTCGGCCTTCGGCTGCGAGGCCTCGCCCGTGTAGACGGGCCCGCCCCAGATCACCAGGTCGGCCGGCGCGCTCCAGGCGGCGGTGGCGGAGAGGGCGAGGGCCGCGATGGCGGAGATCGGAAGTCGCATCCGCAAGCTAGAGCACCCGCGGGGGCTTGCGCGCAACTAGCCCGCGCCGCCCCAGGCGATCACCGGGCCAAAGGCCGAGGTATAGACGCCGTCGCGCACCCGCCGGTCGACACGGACCCGGTAGACGCCCGCCTTCAGCAGCGTCCCGTTGGTCAGCGGCGCCCGGGCCCCGTCGTTCAGCTCGTCGGCGAGCCAGACCCCGATGAACGGCTTGCCCAGGCCCTCGAAGGCGGCGAGCACCTCGCGCGGCTCGCGCAGCCGGAACGGCAGGTCGGCGGCGAGTTCCCCGTCCGGCGCGCCGTACAGCCCGACGGCATAGGTCCTCTCCTCGCGCTGCACGACGCCGTAGCCCACGTGGGTGTGGCGGTCGCGCAGCAGGTTGGCCCAGTGCGGCGGGCTCCCGCGCCACTGCTCCATCAGGTCCACGGCGGAATGGGGGGCGTCGCCGCGCCGGTAGGCGATGTTCTCGGCCGCCGTGCAGAGCAGCCGCCGCGCCACCAGCCCCAGCCGGTCGGTGGGGTCGAAGCCCTCGGGCGACAGGTGCTCCACATAGACGCGCTGGGCGAGGTCCGCCGCGTGGGCCCGGGCGGCGCGCGCCAGTCCCTCGTGCCAGGCCACCGCCGGCGCGCCGGCGCGACGGCGCGCGCGGTTGGTGAGGTCGTGCAGCCCCTGGGCGATCCCGGCGTGGAAGCGACCGCCGCCGGCGTCGCCGAGGCGCGCGCGCAGCCGACCTTCGTAGGCGATCCAGGCCGAGGCGGTGCGCGGCGACGCGAGCGCCGGCGCGGCGACGAGCGCGAGCCCCGCTGCCAGCAGGCCGCGCCGGCTGGGGCTCACGGCTGTTTCCACAGCGAATTCGCCGGCCGCGGGATATAGCGCGCGTGGCACGCGAAGCAGGCGTTGTAGATCTCGCCGCCGGTCTCGAACACCTTGTCGGGGTCCTTCGCCCGGGCCGCCGCCATCCCGGCCGCCCCGGCCTCGGCGAGCTGGCGGGCGTAGCGCGTCCAGGCCTCCTCCGGCGGTCGGCGCCCCTCCATCAGCAGCAGGTTGCCGCTTTCCTGGACCACCGCGGCGGCGTCCGCCATCTCGGCCCAGGCGGCGTCCGACGTCGGCGCCCGCTCCTCCACGCCGGCCTCCGTCGACACCGAGCCCGAGCCCTTCCAGAACCGCTCCGCCGCGGGATTGAGGACGTGCCGCATCACCTCCTTCACCGACAGCAGCGGCGCTTGGGCCGGCTGCGAGGCGGCGGGCAGGGCGCAGGCGGCGAGCACCACGACGGCGAGCGGAAGGCGGCGGGGCATTGGCGCTCCGGAGGCGGACGACAGCCTCACCTTAACGTGAAGACCTGGGCCGCAAAGGGGCGGCCCAGCCGGCGCAGAGATCAAGCGCAGCAATTTCCTACAGCCAAGCTGGAACAGCGCTGCCGTGGTGCTGGTTCGAGCCGCCGGGCACAGGATCCTAGAGAGGGACTGATACAATGGCAGTGCTGACTTCCAGCAAATACGGCGACGTCTTGGTGGGCGGGGCTACGGCGGACACCCTGATCGCAGGGCAGGGGCCTGATGTCCTCACCGGCGGCGGCGGCGCCGACATCTTCGTTTTCAAATCGACGCCGTGGAGCGCCGGCCGCATCACCGACTTCCGCGCCGGCACGGACAAGCTCGACCTGTCCGTCTTCCTGAAGGGCTCCAACTACATGGGCGCCGACCCTGTGCGGGACGGCTTCATCCGCTTCGAGTCCAACGGCGCCGGCGGGACCAAGGTGATCTACGACGCCGACGGGTGGAAGGGCGGTTTCGGCCCGAACCACATCGTCACCCTGGACGGCGTCTCGGCGGGCGGGCTCACCGCCTCGAACGCCATCCTGTCCAACTGGAAGCCCGGCCTCGTGGAGGCGGTCGGCAACTGGCTGGATTCCGGCTCCAGCGGCCTCGGCACGGCCGTGGGCAATGTGGTCAACAACCTCAGCGGCGCCTTTATCCGGGGCAAGCTGCTGGTCTCGGACAGCTACGGCGACAAGCTGACCGGCGGCCTCGGTGACGACACCCTGGTGGCTGGCCAAGGCCCCGATGTGATGACCGGCGGCCTCGGCGAGGATAATTTCGTCTTCCGCACCGCGCCCTGGGCGCCAGGCCGCATCACCGACTTCCGGCCGGGCACCGACAACCTCGACGTCTCCGGCCTGCTGGACAGCGTCGGCTACGCGGGCTCCAACCCCCTGGCCGACGGCTATCTGAAGCTGGAGGCGGATGGGCGGGGCGGCACGAACGTGCTGTTCGACGCGGACGGCGCCGGGACCGGGGTGCAGTGGTCCACCGTGGTGGTCACGCTCGACGGGGTGCTGCCCACGCGCCTGACCGGTGGCGACTGGATCTTCTGAGCCGGATGGCTGCGCCTCTCCCGCCCTCGCGCGGGGGAGGCGGCTGGGCCTAGAGGGTCGCGCCGGTGCGGCTCGCCTTCTTCGCCCGGTCGGCGGCGGCCTTCAGGGCTTCGTGCTCCTCGAGCGCGTCGACCACCAGGGCCAGCCGGGGCGGGACGCCACGGGCCTCGACCTGGCGGAACATCCCCTGCAGCTGGCTGTCCACCGCGGCGCGGCGGCGGGCGTGGCCGGCGGCGCGCGCCTTCGACCAGAGGACCACCCCCAGGCCGGCCGCAAACGGCCAGGCCACGGCGGCGGCCACGGTGGCGATCTGCAGCGGGGACGCGAAGCTGCTCATAGGCATAGCCCTCCAGCGGGGTCGCTATTCAAGCTCCACAGCGGAAGCTCGACAATCACAATTGTTGAGCTTGTGCCACGGTTCCGCCGCAATCCCGCGTGACCGCGGTCACGCCTCAGTGGGCGCCGTCCGCCAGGCTGTGTTCGTAGACGGCGTTGGCCATGCCGCGGACGGTCTGGGCCGCCGTCTTGAGAGCGGTCTCCCCGATGAGCGTCTGGGAGATGGCGGCCAGGGACTCGAGCTCCCCGGCGACCCGGGTCAGGTGCTGGTAGACGTCCATGTCGTTGAGGGTGCGCTCGCTCATGGCCCGCATCCGTCGCACAAGCCCTGAGAGTCGTCACGCCTGAACGGCGGCGCTTCACGCACCCGCGGCGCCGTGCCACCGTCGGGCTGGGGAGGGACCCATGAACGAGCTTCGCAGGTCGCGCCTGCGCGTCGGCGTCGACGTGCCCTGGGTGACCAGCTGGTCGGCGGAGGCCGTGCTGGGCGCGCGGCCCTGCGCCACAGTGGCGGGGCGGATCGCCGTCCATCAGCTCGAGCGGCCCGGCTATGGACGGCCGAACTATTCCCGCAACCACCTTCGTCGGCAGCGCCAGTCCATCGCGCGGATGCTGTGCCCGATGTGCGGCCGGCCCACGGCGGCCGAGGACCGCTGGCTGCAGACGGGACGACGGCTGGCGGTGGGCGCGCTCCGCGCCCGCGGGCTGGGCGCCCTGCTGCCGTCGGATCTCTCGGATGACCGGGTCGTGGTGGACGCCGGCGCCATCGCGCCGTCGCATCTGGCCTGCGCCCGGCGCGCCGCCGCCCACTGCCCGCACCTGCAGAGCCACACGTCGGGGGAGCTCATGGCTTTTCCGGAGGCCTGGAGCGTCGCGCCGCTGCTGGTGCGCTTGGCGCCCCCCGGCCCGGGCCGGCCCAGCCGTCGTCCGGCGGCGGCCGTGGCGGCCATCAGCTTCCTGCAGCTCTGCGGCCTGACCGCAGAGCGTGACCCAGCCTGGGCGGACCGTCCGGGCGCCGCGCTCAGCCGCGCGTGAAGCCCGGGCGTCCTGTGACGGGCCGGCGCGGCAGGGCCCGCCCGAGCCCCAGCCGGTGCCGTTCGGCCCCGACCACCGCCCGCTGCAGTTCGGCCACCAGTCGCGCGAGTTTTTCGTCCTGCGCCTGCATGCGGCCGGAACGCGGAAGCGTGGCTAGTCGATCCCGGCGTGCGGTTCAGGTCTTCAGGTAGCTCAGGCAGCCGCCCGCGCCGCCCGCGCCGGTCACGAGGATCGCGCCGTCCCGGTAGAAGGCCGGCGCTCGCGCGGGCTCGTCGAGCTGGACAATGACCAGTTCGCCGGACGCATCCATCCAGACCAGCCGGGCCCCCTGGCCGACCAACGCGTTCATGACCGCGGCCTGGCTGGTGCCCGGCCGGAACAGCACCGCCGTGGTGTCTCCGTCTGCCGGACGGAGCGAGGCCGCGCCCGCGCCGACGGTCAGCAGGGCGGCGATGGATGCGGCCATTGCGCCGCCCGCCCTCGGCGGCGCGCCCCCGCTGCGGGCGAGCGCCCAGGCGGCCGCCAGCGGCGCCAGGGCGAAGACCGCCAGCCAGCCCAGGTCCCAGAACAGCGGGTCGGGGACGTCCAGCCGCACCCGATGGATGCCCGCCAGCCAGTGGAAGAGCACGATGTCGGCCACGTTCCATGCGCCGAACCCGGCCAGCAGGCTTGCAGCCAGGCTGCGCCCGGAGGAACCGGCCGACCGCCGTTGCGCCCGCCACAGCATCCAGAGGCCGGCTCCGGCCACGAGGTACATCAGGGCATGAAAATAACCGTCGGCCGCGACCTGGAAGCGCGCGTCTTGCGGACGGATCGCGCTCAGCAGGTGGTGCCACTGCAGGATCTGGTGCAGCAGGATGCCGTCGAAAAAGCCCCCGAGCGAGACGCCGAGCACCAGGCCCGCAGCCGATAGGCGCGGCGGGTCACGTTCCTGAAGGGCGGTCTTGCTGCGCATCGCGCGGTAACTGGCGTGCCCCGCGCACGTTCCGCGGCCTAGGGTTTGATCACCGGATAGGCGATGATCAGCGCCAGGTCCTCGTCGCCGAGTTGGCGGATGCCGACGTTGGCGCCCGTGTAGAGATAGGCCGCCGAGCCGGGGCCAAGGCGCGCCGTCACGCCGTCAGAGGTCACCTCGCCCTGGCCGGACAGCACGTAATAGACCTCGTCGTGGGCGATCGGGTGCAGGCCGATGGCCGCGCCCTTGTGCAGGATCCGCTTGCGGAACTCCATCGTGCGGTTCGGCGCGGCGTCGGAGATCCGGTAGGCGGTGCTCATGCCGATCGCGCCGTGCGGCGGCGGCTCTTTCCGCACCACCTGGCCCTCGTGCACGATCACCGCCGGCGGGGCGGCGTGAGCCGCGGCGGGAAGGCTCAGGGCCAGCAGCAGGGGCAGGGTTCGCAACATGGTGGGCTCCTCCTCAACTCACGAATGACACCGGTTACCTCGATCGCGCAAGGCGTGGCTTTTGGAACTCTGCGCTTTGGGGCGCCGTTCGCGCTTAGCCATGGGAAGCAAGAAGGACGAGCAACTGAAGGCCGCCGCCTTCTTCATGCAGCGCGCCCAGGAAGCCATGGACGCGGCCGAAAACGCGCCGTCCGAACACGCCGGGCAGGCCTTGTACAAGGAGGCCGAAACCTGGCTCTACATGGCCGGCAAGAGCCTCAACCCGGCCACTGAGCGGCCCAAGCCCATGTCGCCGCCGCCCGCCCGGATCGCGCGCGAACGTCGGTCGTTCGGATCGGAGGACTGAGGGCCTCCCCCCTTGCTCCGGCCCACCTTGGGTTGAGCCTCGCTCTTCCGGCTCGCGCGCTCCAATGGTAAAGTTTGTATTGCGATGGTCCGCAAGGGCGTCCCGTCGCAGGCAGAGCGACGTGCTGACGACGAGCCAATCCCAAGAGTCTCCGGCCGACCGCGCCGGCCGCTACCTGCGAATGGCGGACCGGGTGCGCAACATGGCCTGGCGCGCCACGGGGCATGAGGTCAAGGAGGCCTATTTGGACCTCGCCATGCAGTGGGTCTTCCTCGCCGACGAGGCCCGCCGCGAGCGGCGGGCGGCCAACGACGCCTGAGCCCGCTCGCCCGCGGCGGAACCAAACGTGGCGTTCCGGGGCTAAGGGCGGGTGCAGATCTCCACGAGGGCTTCCCACATGACCAGACGACCCCTGTCCGCCGGCCTCGCGGCCGCGGCTCTGATCGCCAGCGCCGCGGCGCTCACCGCCTGCGGCGACAAGGAGCGCTCGGCCGAGGCCGAGACCGCCGCTGCGGAAGCGGAAGTGACCACCAAGCTGCCCGAAAGCCAGGTGAGCGACCAACAGCTGCAGGCGGCGGCCGAAGGCGCCGCCGCGGTCGCCGAGACGCCGCAGGCCGGCACGTCCGTGGTGGTGAGTCCCGAGCCCACCGCGCCCGCCACCGGCTCGGGCGCCCAGCCCTCCGGCGGCGCAGCCGCGCCCCACTAGTGCTCTTGGGGGCGGGCCGCTAAACCCCGCCTGCCCCCTCGATCTTTCCAGGGGTTGTCACGACGGCCGCCGCGAGTTGGGCTGCGGCCGGAGCGGAGCGTATCGACCGCGTGCGTCAGTCCCTGTTGCGTCTCGTCAGCGAGAACTACCCCGCCGTCGCGCGGGACCTCCTCAAGCCGTTGCTCGACATTTGCAGCCTCTCGCGAGAGGCCTGCGGCGGCGACATGGACAAGTTCCTGATCCTGCTGGTGGTCGGGGTGCGAACCACCGAGCATCCGGAGTTCCGGCGGCTTACCCAGGAAGAGTTGCTCAGCGGCGACATCCCGGTCTTTCCGGGCCTCGCCACCAACGTCCGGTCGATCTCCGACAGCCTGCAGATCCCGAAGGAAACCGTCCGTCGCAAGGTCGCCGAGCTGGTGGACGCCGGCTGGCTGGCGCGCACGGAGGCGGGGCTGTTCTTCACCGCCGCCGCCTACCGCAGCCTCGTCCCGGTCCGCGAAGCGGTGGAGCGGCAGGCCGTGCTCAACTTCGAAACCGTCGACGGGCTCCTGCGCCAGAAGGGCTGACGCCCGCAGGTGAGCGTCCGGTGACGGGGGTCACAGCCGCGCGGACGCGGGCCGGAGCATGAAGCGCCACACCGAGGGCGCTCCCCCGCCCCAGCCTCAAGGATCTCGCAGATGTCCCAGCATTCCCGGCCGTTCCTGGCCGCCTTCGCCCATGTCGTCCTGGCCGCGGTCATCCCGGTGGCGGCAGGCTTCGCCGCCGTCGCACAACTTGCGATGGTTTGAGGGGCGGCTCAGCTCAGTGGCAGCCAGGGTCCCGGCCGGCAGAGGCGGACCGCCTTGAGGGCCATGTCGACGCTGCCGAACTCGAGAGCGATGCGCTTGGCGTCCTCGCACCGGCCCTCCAGGATCGCGGAGCCCAGGCGGCGGCGCCAGTCCGGCGTCACGCCGTCGCCGGAGCCGTCATGCGCCAACGGCCGCGCCGTCCTTGGCGGCGCGGGCCGCTCGCGCTTCGCGGGCCGGGCCAGCGGCGTCGCCGCCCGTGCCGGCGGCGCGCCCGAGCAGCCCTTGCCGCTTCCGAACCCGCGGCAGTCGTAGCCGCTCGCACGCTCGGCGATCGCCTCGGGGGCGGCCAGGGCGGCGGTCGACAATACGGCGGCGGCGATCAGGGCGCGCATGCGGCTCCTCGTTCCACGGCACAGCCTAGACGTGCTCGCAGTCGCTGAACAGCGTAATTAGAGCCGTGGCCGACTTCAGTGACGGCGCCGCAACAGCTTGCCACTTTCAGGCGGATGGGAGCGTTGTTGCGCACGATGGAAGCCCGCTACAGCCTCGCTGCGCCCGCCGTTCTCGTCGCCTGCGCCCTTCTCTCCGCGCCCGCCGCCGCCCAGGGCGCCTCCGCCCAGGTCTGGACCGAGGCGCCGTCGGCCGCCGCCGTCATGGCGGTCTGGCCGCGGGAGGCGGCCCGCAAGGGGCGTCACGGCGACGCCCTGGGCCGCTGCCGGATCCAGGGAGCGGCCCAAGCGGCAGGGGTTCGGCGCCGCCCTGCTGGCGCTCGGCGCGTGAAGGCCTCGGTGACCGTGCCTATGCGCTTCGAGGCGGCGCCGAAGGGCCGCTGAAGCGCGGCTGTTTATCGGTCGGGAGCCGGAACGGCGGTTCCGTACCCGAGTTCTCCGAGCCAGCGGGGCCGTTCATCCCCTCCCCCCGAGTTCGGCCCTGGTCCAACCACCTCAAAAGCCCCGGCGCGGCCTGCGCCGGGGCGTTTTTCGTGCGCCTCCGCCGCGCAATCCGCACGAAAGCCGCGCTGCGCGGGGCTGGCCTCGCGCCGCCTGCGCAGTAGTCTTGCTGCAAGAATGCACTTGTCGGGGACATCCATGACCGCAACCCGCCGCAGCCTCGTCCGGCTCTCCGCGCTCGCCGCCGGCCTGGCGCTCGCCGGCCCCGCCGCCCATGCGCAGGCGCCGCGCCGCAAGCTCAACATCCTGATCCTGGGCGGCACCGGCTTCACCGGCCCCCACCAGGTCCGCTACGCCGTGGCCCGGGGCCACAAGGTGACGGTCTTCAACCGCGGCCGGCGACAGGCCGATCTCCCCGCCGGGGTCGAGCACCTGACCGGCGACCGCAACACCGGCGACCTCAAGGCGCTCGAAGGGCGCACCTGGGACGTCTGCATCGATAACCCCACCAGCCTGCCGTTCTGGGTGCGCGACGCCGGCAAGGTGCTGAAGGGCAAGGTGAAGCAGTACATCTTCATCTCCACCCTCTCGGTCTACGAAAGCAACGCCACGGCCGGCACGGACGAGACCGCGCCGCTCGCCCGCTACACGGGCGCCGACGTCATGGCCGAGACCCAGGAGAAGCTGCGCGCCGACATGGGCCTCTACGGCCCGTTGAAAGCCGCCAGCGAAGCCGAGGCCCGCAAGCAGTTCGGGGACGCCGCCGTCACCCTGGTCCGGCCCGGCCTGATCGTCGGCCCGGGCGACGAGACCGACCGCTTCAGCTACTGGCCCGTCCGCCTGGCCCGCGGCGGCGAGGTGGCCGCCCCCGGCGACGGCAAGGACCCCGTGCAGTTCATCGACGCCCGCGACCTCGCCGAATGGACCATCCGCCTGGCCGAGACCGGCCGCACCGGCGCGTTCAACGCCATCGGCCCCGCCCGGCCGATGACCATGTCCGAGATGCTGGCGGGGATCGCTCAGGGGGTGAAGGCCCAGCCCAAGCTTACCTGGATCCCCACCGCCTTCCTCGAGGCGCAGAAGATCAACGCCTGGTCCGACATGCCAGTCTGGATCCCGGGGCAGGGGGAGACCGCCGGCTTCCATCGCCGCTCGATCGCCCGCGCCATCAACTCGGGCCTCACCTACCGGCCGCTGCCGGTCACCGCCGCCGACACCCTGGCCTGGTTCAAGACCCTGCCCGCAGAACGGCAGGCCAAGCTGCGCTCTGGCCTCACGCCGGAACGCGAGGCCGCCCTGCTGATGGCCTGGAAGACCCGGGCCACGGCGGCGGGCTGACGCCGCCGCCGCGGCTCGGCTCACATCGCCTGGCCGGACGCCCCGTCCGAGCTCTGGCTGTGCTCGCCGCCGGCCTCGGAGACGCCGGCCACCGCCACCTCGGCGGTGTCGGAATCCGTGCGGGCGAGGTCGCCCAGCGAGAGCACGCCGGCCAGGCGTCCGCTCGCCCGCTCCAGCACGGGCACGCGGCGCACCTTGCGGTCGGCCATCATGACCGCGACCTCGTCCAGGTCCTGGTCGTCATAGGCGACGACGATGTCGCCGGCGCTCATCACCTCCGAGACCTTGGCGTCCGGCCCGCGCCCCATGGCCACGGCGCGCACCGCGATGTCGCGGTCGGTCAGGATGCCCGCGACGTCCTGCTCCGAGCCGACCACCAGGGCGCCGATGTCCTCGTCCAGCATCACCCGCGCGGCGTCCTGCAGGCTTTGTTCAGGCGAAACCGTCCGCACCTGGCGGCTCATGCATTCCGATACGCGCATCTCGTAGTCCTCCTTGAGGCTCATCTGGCGCTCCAACCGACGGGTGACCCGGTTCGTTTCGGCTTGGCCGGAAGGAACCTCTTGGCGGAGCTTCGGATTCCGGCTGCTCAAGCAAAGGAGAGCCGCCATGGCCGACAACAAGCAGAACGTGGGCGAGCCCGACCGCAGCCGGGTCTCGGGTTCCGAGGACTACGAGGTCCGCTACTTCGCCGACAAGCACGGCATTTCCATGGATCAGGCGCGCGAGCTGATCGCGCAGCACGGCAACCAGCGCGAGGAACTCGACGCCGCGGCCGAGCGGCTGAAGAAGCACTAGCCGCACCACGCTAAACTCCCCCTCGCGCATCCGATTCGAGGGGGAGTCCCGCCGTGCCCACCGACCACGCCGAGCCCGGTCCGGCCGCCCGCCGCAAGACCCCCGCCCAGCGCCTGCGCGGCTGGCTCATCCTGGCGGCTATCCTCGCCGCGTCCGCCTTCGGTCTGCACCAGATCAGCAAGCTGCGTTGCTTCGCCCTGCTGGGCCCGCTGGTCTGCAAGGTGGAGACCGTCCGCCCGGAGGTGGCGCTCAGCTTCGACGATGGTCCGACGGCCGAGGGCGTAGAGGCCGTTCTGCCCGTGCTCCGCGCCCACGGCGCGCGCGCCACCTTCTTCCTGATCGGCCGCGAGCTGGAGCAGCGGCCCGAGCTTGGCCGCCGGATCGTCGAGGCCGGCCACGAGGTGGCCAACCATTCCTGGTCGCACCAGCGCATGCTCCTGCGCTCCCAGGGCTTCTACAAGAAGGAGCTGCAGGCCACCGAGAACCTGCTCGACAAGGTCCGCGAGGAGGACGAGCCCGGCCTCCTGTTCCGCCCGCCGTACGGCAAGAAGCTGCCGGGCCTGGCCCTGGCGGCCCGGGAGAACGGCCTGATCATGGTCACCTGGAACGTGGAAGAGCCCACGACCACCGATCCCGCCGCCTACGCCCGCCAGATCGTCAGCCAGGCGAAGCCCGGCTCGATCATCCTGATGCACCCGATGTACGCCGCCAACGCCACCGCCCGCGCGGCGCTGCCGCTGGTGCTCCAGGGCCTGCAGGCCAAGGGGCTGCGGGTGACCACCGTCACCGAGCTGATGGACGGCGCCCGCGCGGACGCCGAGGCCAAGGCTCGGGCCAAGGCCGAGCGATAGCGGGCGCCTCATTGGCGGCCCAATGCGCGCGCATCACCTCCGACCCACCAGACGGAGACCAGAGCCCATGCGCACCCCGGCCGCCTTCGCCTTCGCCGCCCTCCTGGGCCTCGCCGCCGCCGCCCCGGCCGGCGCGGTCAGCATGAACCTCAATCAGGACTTCGAGGCCCGCGGCGCCCAGCCCGCCTGGACGCTGCGCACCCACGGCCTGCACTTCGTCCTCAGCCGCCCGGGCAAGCCCGACGTCCAGGGCCACGCCCCCGGCGCCGCCATGTCACCGCCCAAGGCCAGCTGGACCGTCCCGACCGGTCAGGCCCAGCCGATGACCGTGACCTTCGTCTTCCAGCCCTGCGTCGCCGGCGACGTTCGCGGCCCCATCACGGCCGAGGTCGCCGTGGGCGGCGAGGTGTTCAAGGGCTGCGCGACGCCGAGGCCCGCTGGCTCCGGGCGCTAGCCCGGCCGCCAAATCGACCGCGAGGTTAGCGAAGTGAATTGAGTCTGCGTTCCAGCGGGGCGATGGTGACGCCGTGGGGAGGGCGCGACCCCGCGCGCGCGCAGGAGTGACCCGATGTCGATCGACTGGAGCGGCAATCGTCTGCTCGCGGCGGTGGAGCCGCGCGTGCGGACCGACGTGGCGCCCCGGATCGAGGCCCTCGCCCTAGAGCGCGACGCCATCCTGCTGCGCACCGGCGAGGAGATCCGCCAGGTGGTGTTCCCGGTGCAGGGCATGGTCGGCCTGATCAGCGCCTCGCCGGCCGGCGACACCGTCCAGACCGGCATGGTGGGCCGCGACGGCGCGGTGGGCGTGTTCGAGGCCTGCGGCAGCCGTCGCAGCACCGCCTTCGCCGAGGTCCAGGTGCCGGGCGCAGCCCTCGTGATGCCCGTCGCCGACTACCGGCGCCTGTTCACCGCCTCCCCGGGCCTGCAGGCCGCCGTCCACAAGTTCGTCGAGGTCCTGCTGGCCGAGGCCCGCCAGTTCGTCGCCTGCAACGCCCTGCACGCGGTGGAGGCCCGCTTCTGCCGCTCGGTGCTGGAGGCGCTCGACCACATCGGCGAGGGCGACGTGGTGCCGCTCAAGCAGGAGACGCTGTCCGAGATGCTCGGCGTCCAGCGCACCACGGTCACGGCCGTGGTCAGCCAGCTGCAGGCCGCCGGCGTGCTGCGCACCTGGCGCGGCGGCTTCGATGTGCTCGACCGCGCCGCCCTCGAGCGCAGCGCCTGCTCCTGCCGCGAGCACCTGCTGGCCGCCCACGCCGACATCTATGGCTCGGACGAGGAAGTCTGCTCGTCCTGATCGGCCGGCCCGCCGGCCTCGTCGTCATCCGGCGCCGCGCCCGGCTGCCCCTCCGCCTGGTCGGCCAGCTCCGTCAGGGCCTCGGCGCTCCTGCGCGCGGCCTCCGGTGTCAGCGATCCCGCCAGCCGTCCCGGCCCGGTGATCGCCACCTCGCCGTCCACGGCCTGCCCTTCCATGGGCGTGTCGTACGGCGGCTGCGGCCCCGTTCGCATGTCCATCCTCGTTCAGCAGGCCACTGCGAACCCGGGACATGCGCCAGACGTTCCCGCCGCCCGTAGGACGCGCCCCATCCCTTCGCCGGCTCATCATTGTTAAGCTCGGATAACAGGGTATGCTGACGATCCGGGGCAGCGGGACTGGGGGGCCATTCCTGACATGCCGCCGTGTTGGGAGAAGACAACTTGAAGATCGTCAGACTGCTCGCCCTTGGCGCCTTCGCGCTGAGCGCCACCGCCTGCGCCACCGTCACCCGCGGCTCGAACACCGCCTGGCAGGTCACCTCCGACCCCAGCGGCGCCAAGGTGGAGACCTCCCATGGCCACCAGTGCCCGGCCACCCCCTGCTCCATCAAGATGAAGCGCAAGTCCGAGTTCACCGCCACCCTTACCAAGCCCGGCTACAAGCCGGCCACGGTCTCGGTGACCAACAAGGTCGGGACGGGCGGCGGCGCCGGCATGGCCGGCAACGTCCTGGTGGGCGGCATCATCGGCGCCGGCGTCGACGTGGCCACCGGCGCCATGCTCGACCTGACCCCGAACCCCGCGCACGTGACCCTCGAGAAGCAGTAGCCCCGCGCGAACCGAAGCGGCGCGGCCCCGGCCGCGCCCTTCTCACCCCGTCGAGCCCAGCCGGTAGGTCTTCGGCGTCAGCCGCCCGATGCGGCTCTCCAGTTCCTCCACCCGCCGCCAGGCCGCCCGCACCGAGCGCCCGGTCACCGGCCCGCGCAGGGCGGCGCTCAGCGCCTCGTCCTTCTCCTCCTCCAGCCAGGTCAGCCAGACCGCCCGGGCGTTGACGTACATCTCCCGGAACACCGGCTCGCGCCGCAGCCAGCCATAGACCGCCTTCACCGACGGCATCTTCGGGTCGGCGCAGATGGCGCTCACCGTCTCCCCGCGCTCCACCCGCCGGCAGAAGGCGCGGGCCTTGCGCAGGTTGTAGGTCGAGCCCCGCCCGCCACGCCCGCGGATCGCATGGCCGTCCACCTTGGTCTTCAGCACCTGCCAGGCCCGCTTCGACCGCTCGGTCAACTCGATCTTGTTCACCCGCCCCTGCGCCAGGTGCCGCCGGGCCGCCCGCCACCGCCAGCGGAACTCGTAGTGCCGCCTCAGCCACACGAACACCGTCGAGTAGGACGGCAGGTCCGGGTCGGCCACGATCGCCTTCACCGTCTCCCCGCCCAGCACCCGCCGCAGGATCTCGCGCGCGATCACCGGATCGTACCGGCTCTCCACCCCGCCCCCGGCATGGTTCATCTCCGGAAAGGTCTCGTGCGACCGCCCCCAGTCATCCTCCGCCAGGTCGTCCAGGTCATAGGTCCGCGTCTCGTACTGCTCCATGCCGCCCAGCCTCCCACGCCGCTGCGTCAGGATCGGACGCTTCGGGGGCCGACCCGTTGATCGGGCGCCGCCTGGCCGCTAGCTCCCGGTCCATGCCTACGCTTCGCAAGTCGAACCCCCGCGGACGGGTCGCGGGTGGTGGAGATCTGGTGCGCCGCCGTCGACGCCACCCACCACTTCCTGGCCCCGCAAGACCGCGCCGCCATCGAGCAGGAGGTGAGAGCCGTCCTGCCCGCCGCCGACCTGTGGCTGGCCGTCGACGCGGCCGACCGGCCGCTCGGCTTCATGGGGCTCTCGGGCGCTCACGTGGACGCCCTGTTCGTCGATCCCGCGCATCACGGAGCCGGCCTCGGCCGCGCCCTGATGCAGCACGCCATCGCGGCGACCGGGGGCGACGTGACTGTCGACGTCAACGCCGAGAACCCTCAGGCCGTCGGCTTCTACGAACGCCTCGGCTTCGTGATCGAAGGCCGCTCTCCGAAGGACGGCCAGGGTCGCGCCTACCCCTTGCTCCACATGCGGCGGCCGCGGGCCTCCGCGCCGGCGAGGACCTAGCTCGCGCGCCGCAAGGGAAACAGCGCCCGCAGCGCCGGCGTCCGCAGCCACAGCCCGCCCCACATCGCAAAGCCCAGGTAGAGGCTGAACAGGATGTGGCTGAACAGCGGGCTCTCCGCCCGGATCTGCGTCGCCATCGCCCCGCCCAGCAGGCCGGTGAACAGCACCGCGCCCAGCACGCTCGTGCGCGGGATCAGGTAGAGCACCAGGCACCCGAGCTCGATGACTCCGATCATCAGAGCGTAGCCCGGATCCCAGCCGAGCCCCGCCAGGGTGTCCGTCGCCGCCGGCAGCCGCAGCAGCTTCGGCGCCACCGACGCCCCCGCCATGAACAGCGCGAACAACCCTGACAGCACCCGCCCCGTCCAAACCATCGTCTTGCCGCCCATCTCGCCTCTCCTTTCCCCCCAAGGACGAACGACCTCGCCCCACCCCGACATGAGGATCCGGAGGAGAGGTCGGCTCACCTTCCTCCTCTCCCGCTTGCGGGAGAGGGCAGGGTGAGGGCGGCGCCGTCACCCGACCCAGGCGCTCCCGTTGGACCCGCGCGCACCCACCCTGTACCGTCCCGCCATGCGCCTGCCGCTCGCCGCCGCCCTCGCGCTTCTCGCCTGCGCCCTCCCGGCCGAGGCCCAGCCCAGCTGTGGTCGCCGGCCTTCCATCGGGAATGTCACATCCCCGCACATCCGCGCCGCCGTCCTGGTGGAGGTCGCGGAGGTGTCCGAGGTCGCCGTGATGCTTCCCCACTGGCGCGCCACCGCCCGCACCCGCAAGGTCCTGTTTGGCGCCCCGCCGCCGCACCCCACCTACGTCTTCACGGCCTACGCGGGCGGACCCGCGAGCGAGCCGACGGAGGAGATCGTCCTCTCCAGCGCCGGCCAGGAATCGCCGAAGCCGCAGCCGGGCCAGCTCTGGGTCCTCTACCTCTCCGGCGCCGGCGAGCGCTCGTATGTGGACCTCCGGTTCCCGCTGGAGGAAGCCGCCGCCTACGATCGCCGCCTGCTCGGCTGGGATCTCGACCGCCGCACGCCGGCCGCCCCCGCCCGGCGGCGCTGACCCAAGCCCGAGCGCCGCCTTCTCCCCAGGAGAAGGCCTCCCGCCCTCAAGCCCATGGTCGGTCGCGAGCCTGCCGCGCGAGGCCTGTGGAAGGACGCGCCTCCGGCGCGTCGCCCCGCGACGGGCGCTCCGCGCGCTTGTCGACGCAGACCGTAGGACTTGCTGAAGGGCCAACGGCGCTCTGCAAGCCGGTCGCCAGATGCGACGGCAATTCCTGGGGCCGGACAGCGGACCGCACGCTGATGAGCCGGGGTAGGCGCGACGCACCGCGGCTGACGCGTCCGGCGGCTTGGGTTTTGATCGACCCGCTGCGGAACGATGTTGCGCTGCACAATGTTGATAATGCCGAAGAGGTCGCCGTGCGCCCTCCCTTTCCCAAGAAGATCTCATGAACCAGCTCACTGCCAGGCTGCCGGCCGGCGGCAAGACATCGCGCCCCGCCGGCGCGCTCCCGCTCAAGGCCGGGGTCGCCGCCATCGCCATCAGCGCCTTGACCGCGGCTGCGGTCGGAAATCACCTGGCGGCCAAGCGGACGGAACGGCGCAGACCGCCGACAGGCCGTTTTGTCACCGTGGACGGGGTTCGCCTGCACTACCAGGAGCGCGGACAAGGGCCGACGCTGGTTCTGGTCCATGGGAACGGGGTCAGTTCCGAAGATTACGTGCTCTCCGGCCTGTTCGACGCGCTGGCGCAACGCTACCGCGTCATCGCCTTCGATCGGCCGGGCTTCGGTTACAGCGAACGGCCGCGGAACCGTCCCTGGACGGCGCAAGACCAGGCGCGGCTGCTGCTCGGCGCGATGAGCGTCTTGGACGCCGAAGAGGCGGTTCTTGTCGCCCACTCCTGGGGAACGCTCGTCGCTCTGCAGGCGCAGCTGGCCGCGCCGGAACGCATCCGCGGCCTGGTGCTGATGTCGGGCTACTACTGGCCGACGGCGCGCATCGATGCGCCCTTGCTGGGGGCTCCCGCGATCCCCGGGCTGGGCGACGTGATCCGGGTTACCGCGTCCCCCCTGATCGGGCGGCTGATGATGCCGCTCATGCTCAAGCAGATGTTCTCCCCCGCCAAGGTTCCGGAACACTTCCGGCAGGGCTTTGCGTCCGACATGTCGCTGCGGCCTTCGCAGCTACGGGCGACGGCCGCCGACACCGCCATGATGCCGCTGGAGGCCGGTAAGCTGGCGCCGCAGCTGACGGCGGTGGTGGGCCCGGTTCTGGTGATAAGCGGCGACGGCGACAAGATCGTCAGCTGCGAGCATCAATCCCGGCGGCTGGCCCGCGAACTGCTTGGCGGCGAGATCCAGGTGATCGAGGGCGCCGGCCACATGTTGCACCACACCGCGCCGCAGGTTGTCGCCCAAGCCATCCTGGGCTTCCTGCGCCAGATTGCGATGGAGCCCGGCCTTGGCGGCGAACGTCACCCCGAGCCGGAGCCCCGGCGGGTCGCCGAGTCCCTGCCGGCCTGACCGTGCGCTCTGGACGATGTGGCGGGTGCAGGAGTCGTCTATCACCGCAGGGGTGGAACAGGAGACAGGCCGGGGGAAGGTGTTCTTCGCCGCACCCGGTCGCGTCAAATCGATGAGCTCAGGCCTTTTCGACGTGGACGAATCCAATTGCCTCCTGAGGCGGTACCAAGCGAGCGAAGAGGCAGCGGGCACCTAGTCGAGCCGGCGGTGCCAGAGCCATCCTTCGGACGGGCTCCCGCCTTTGGGTCCATGGTCGATCGCGAGCCTGCCGGGCCGGGCGTGTGGAAGGACGCGCCTCCGGCGCGTCGCGCCGCGGCCGGCCCTGCGGGCCGGTCCTTGAGACGCCTGACCCGGCAGGCAAACTGGCCGCCATGGCCTTAAGCACAGGACCGGGCCGCCTTCCCACCCCCTCTCCCGCTCGCGGGAGAGGCCGGGTGAGGGCGGCGCCGTCACCGGCCCCAGCCGCTCCCGTTGGACCCGCGCGCACACCCCACCCGGGTCCAACACCCGCGCGACCCCACCGCCCGAGCCGCCCTCACCCAGCCTCTCCCGCAAGCGGGAGAGGAGGGGAGGAACTTGGCGAGGCGAGCCGCCCATTCCCTCTCCCGCTTGCGGGAGAGGGCAGGGTGAGGGCGGGGCCGTCACCGGCCCCAGCCGCTCCCGTTGGACCCGCCCGCACACCCCGGGTCCAAGGCTCGCGCCAACCGCCGCCCGAGCCGCCCTCACCCAGCCTCTCCCGCAAGCGGGAGAGGAGGGGAGGAACTTCGCGAGGCGAGCCGCCCATTCCCTCTCCCGCTCGCGGGAGAGGGCAGGGTGAGGGCGGCGCCGTCACCGGCCCCAGGCGCTCCCGTTGGACCCGCGCGCGCACCCCGGGTCCAACACCCGCGCGACCCCCGCCGGCCGAGCCGCCCTCACCCAGCCTCTCCCGCAAGCGGGAGAGGAGCAGGCGCCCCCACAGAAAAACCCCTCCGCCATCTCTGACGGAGGGGTTCTCGCATTCCCCCAAGCCCCTCGGCCCCCACGCCGCGCGCGAGGGCCGAAAGCTCAGTCTCGTCCTCAGTACCCCTGGATCTTCGCGTAGCGATCCCGGTGGAAGGCCTGGTTGCCGAAGGCCGCCTCCGCCGCCCGGGCGCGCTTCAGGTAGAAGCCGGCGTCGTGGGCGTCGGTCATGCCGATGCCGCCGTGCATCTGGACCATCTCGTTGGACACCAGGTGGAAGGTGTCGCCCATCTTGGCCTTGGCCAGGCTGACCAGCTCGGGCACGTCCGGGGTGTCGTTGTCGATGGCCGCCAGCGCCGCCTCGACCGCCGAGCGCGCCAGCTCCAGGTCGGTGAACATCTTGGCCGCGCGGTGCTGCAGGGCCTGGAAGGAGCCGATCACCTGGCCGAACTGCACGCGGGTCTTCAGGTAGTCCAGCGTGGTCTCGAAGGCCTGGGTGGCCGCGCCGAGCATCTCGGCCGACAGACCGGCGCGCACGCGGTCCAGCACCTTCTCCAGCGTCTGGGCGCCGCCCGACAGCTTCTCGGCGGGGGCGCCGTCGAAGCTGACGTTTGCCGCGCCGCGGCTGTCGGCCAGCACCAGGCGCTGGCGGGTGACGCCCGGCCCGTCGGCGCGCACCAGGTAGAGGCTGATCTCCGAGCCTTCCTTCGCCGAGACCACGAAGACGTTGGCGGCCATGCCTTCCAGCACGAAGGTCTTCTTGCCGGTCAGCTTGCCGCCGGAGACGGTCGCCTCGACCTTTTCCGGATTGTGGTGCGGGCCCTCGTCGACGGCGAGCGCGCCCACCGCCGAGCCTTCGGCGATCTTCGGCAGCCACTCGGACTTCTGCTCTTCCGAGCCGCCGAGGATCAGGGCCGAGGCCGCGCCCAGGCCGGACGCCAGCAGCGGCGAGGCGGTGAGCGTGCGGCCGAGCTCTTCCAGGATCAGGCCCAGCGACAGGTAGCCGAAGTTCGACCCGCCGAAGTCTTCCGGGATGATCACCCCGGCCCAGCCCATCTCCGCCATCTCGTTCCAGGCGGCGGCGTCATAGCCCAGCTCCACGCCGGAATCCCGCATCTTGCGGAAGGCGGTGACCGGGCTCTTTTCCTGGACCCAGCTCTTCGCCGCGTCCTTCAGCATGCTCTGTTCTTCGTTCAGAACGGCCATCTTGGTGTCTTTCCTCGAACTTTATTCCGCTCATCCCGGCGAAAGCCGGGACCCAAGCTTCAGTTGAAAAAGGTCCCTTCGCGGCCGCCGCCCCACCGAGCCTCCGCTTGGATCCCGGCTTTCGCCGGGAGGAGCGGAGTGGGGAGCCGGCGGCGCCCTGCCTTCGCCGCCAGAAAGCCCGGCGTGACGCGAAGGAAGGGAAGGGGGTGGTCCATCATCAGTGCTGCGTCAGGTCCGGCAGGCCCAGGATGCGCTTGGAGATGATGTTGTTCTGCACCTCGTGGCTGCCGCCGTAGATCGTGGTGGCCTTGCCGCCCAGCCAGCCGCGCACGGCGGCCAGCTCCTCGGCGGTGAAGGCGTCGCCCTCCCAGCCCAGGCCCTGCGTGCCCATGATCTCCAGCGTCAGCTCGGCGCGGTCCTGCATCACCTTGGTGCCGGCGTTCTTCATGATCGAGGTCGCCGCGCTCGGGCCCTGGTTGCCCTTGCTCTCCAGCATGGCGCGCACGGCGGTCTGCTGGAAGGCGCGGGCCTCCATCTCGTTCAGGATGATGCGGGTGCGCAGGTCGCTGTCGGCGATGCGGCCGTCCTCGTCGAGGCCGACGTACTCCTTGGCCAGCTGCACCGGCCCGCGGCCCATGCCCATCCGGCCGCCGCCGCCGGCGCCCGACAGGCCCGAGCGCTCGTGCTGCAGCAGGCGCTTGGCGATGGTCCAGCCGCCGTTCAGCGGGCCCACCAGCTGGTCCTTCTCCACCCGCACGTCGGTGAGGAAGGTTTCGCAGAACGGGCTGTTGCCGCTGATCAGCTTGATCGGGCGGACTTCCACGCCGGGCGTCTTCATGTCGAACAGCACGAAGGAGATGCCCTCGTGCTTCTTCGACGTGTCGGTGCGCACCAGGCAGAAGCACCAGTCGGCGTATTGCGCGCCGCTCGTCCAGATCTTCTGGCCGTTCACCAGGTAATGGTCGCCCTTGTCCTCGCAGCGAGTCTGTAGAGAGGCAAGATCAGAGCCGGCGCCCGGCTCGCTGAAGCCTTGGCACCACTGAATCTCACCTTTGCAGATGGCCGGGATGTGCTGCTGCTTCTGCGCCTCGTTACCATATTCCAGCAGCGTCGGGCCGAACATCATCACGCCCATGCCGCCGATCGGGTTGTAGGCGCCCGCCCGGTTCAGCTCCTGCTGCAGCACCCGCGCCTCGGCCGGGGAGAGCCCGCCGCCGCCGTACTGCTTCGGCCAGGTGGGGGTGCCCCAGCCCTTCTCGCCCATCGCCTTGCGCCAGGCTTCCTGGTCGGCCGAGGGCTTGGTGCGCTCCTCGCGCATCATGGGGTTCGGCTGGCCCTTCAGGCTCGCCGGGAAATTCGCCTCGATCCAGCTCCGGGCTTCCGTCCGGAACCCCTCGAGATCGCCGCCTCCAAAATCCGCCATTCAAATCGCTCCGAAAATAAGCTCGTTCAAATTCATCCCGCTCATCCCCGCGAACGCGGGGACCCAGGCTTTTTCTGTTCGGTCTTTATACTCCGAGCAGCCCTGGAACGCAGAACCTGTCGACACAAAAGACACCTGGATCCCCGCCTTCGCGGGGACGAGCGGCGAGAGGCTCATCGGCTCTGCGTCAGCTCCGGCAGCCCCAGGATGCGCTTGGAGATGATGTTGTTCTGGATCTCCGTGGAGCCGCCGAAGATGGTGAAGGCCTTGGCCGAGAGCATGGCCCGGGTGGCCTGCAGCTCCTCCGGCTTGAAGCCCTCGCCCTCCCAGCCCAGGCCCTGGTGGCCGAAGATCTCCACCAGCAGCTCCTGGCGCTCCTGGCCGGCCTTCATCGAGGCGTTCTTCATGATCGAGGTGGCGGCGCTGGGGCCCTGGTTGCCCTTGGCCTCCACCGCGATGCGGCGCGCAGTCAGCTGCACCAGCCGGTTGGCCATCTCGTGCTGGGTGATCCGGCTGCGCAGGTCGCGGTCGGCCAGGCGTCCGGTCCGGTCGACGCCCACGTAGTCCTTGGCGACTTCGTGGACCGGCGCGGGCGCGGGGCCGTTCTGCCGGTTCCCCATGCCGTTGCGCTCGAACTGCAGCAGCCGCTTGCCGATGGTCCAGCCGCCGTTCAGCGGCCCGACCAGGTTCTCCTTCGGCACCTTCACATCGGTGAAGAAGGTCTCGCAGAACGGGCTGTTGCCGGCGATCAGCCGGATCGGCCGGGCCTCGACGCCCGGGCTCTTCATGTCGATCAGAACAAAGCTGATGCCTTCGTGCTTCTTTGTATTGTCCGTCCGAACAAGACAGAAGCACCAGTCTGCGTATTGGGCGCCGCTCGTCCAGATTTTCTGGCCGTTGACGAGGAAGTGGTCGCCCTTGTCTTCTGCCTTCGTCTGCAGGCTGGCCAGGTCTGAACCTGCACCGGGCTCGCTGAAACCTTGGCACCAGCGGATCTCACCTCTGACGATCGGCGGGATGTGCTGCTGCTTCTGCGCCTCATTGCCGTATTCCAGCAGGGTCGGGCCGAACATCGAGATGCCCATGCCGGCGATGGGGTTCACCGCGCCCATGCGGTTCATCTCGTCGGCCAGGACCCGGGCCTCGGCCGAGCTCAGCCCGCCGCCGCCGTACTGTTTGGGCCAGGTGGGGGCGCCCCAGCCCTTCTCGGCCATCCGCTGCTTCCAGACGGCGAAGTCGCCGGTGGGCGCGGCGGGGCTCTGGGCCGCGGCCTGCTGGGCGTCGGTGTCCGACGCCAGGCTCTTGGGGAAGTTCTCGTCCAGCCAGGCGCGGGCTTCCGCGCGGAAGGCGTCCAGATCGGCGCCGCCGAAATCCGCCATCACCAATCCTCCCAATGAATTCAATATGTTCTTATCGTTATAGCCCTATCGTACCACGGCCTTCCGCAGAGTCAGCCCTTCTGCGGGTCTGGCAGGCCCAGCACCCGCTTGGAGACGACGTTCAGGTTGATCTCCGAGGTGCCGCCCTCGATGGAGTTGCCCTTGGACCGGAGCATGGTGCGCAGGGCCGCCAGCTCCACGTCGCGGAAGCCCTCGCCCTCCCAGCCCAGGCCCTGGTGGCCGATGGCCTCGACGATCAGCTCGTTGCGGTCCTGGGCCAGCTTGGCGCCGGCGTACTTCATGATCGAGGCGGTGTTGGAGGGGCCCGCGCCACCCTTGGCCTCGTCGGCCGCCCGGCGCACCGTCAGCTGGAAGGCCTTGGCCTCCATCAGGTGCTCGGTCACCCGGCGGCGCAGGTCGCCGTCGGCCAGCCGGCCGTCCTCGAAGGCGGCGTATTCCTTGATCGCGTCCAGCACGGTCAGCGCATGCACCGGCGCCCCGATCGAGCCGCCGCCCAGCCCGGCCGAGATGTTGTCGCGCTCGAACTGCAGCAGCCGCTTGGCCACCGTCCAGCCGCCGTTCAGCGGCCCGAACAGCTGGTCCTTGGGGACCCGCACGTCGGTGAAGAAGGTCTCGCAGAAGGGCGAGGTGCCGTTGATCAGCCGGATCGGGCGGACCTCGACGCCCGGGCTAGTCATGTCGATCAGCAGGAAGGAGATGCCCTCGTGCTTCTTGGCTGACGGATCCGTCCGTACAAGGCAGAAGCACCAGTCGGCGAGGTTGGCGCCGCTTGTCCACACCTTCTGCCCACTGACTAAATAGTGGTCGCCCTTGTCTTCGGCCCGGGTCTGCAGGCTGGCCAGGTCCGAGCCGGCGCCCGGTTCGGAGTAGCCCTGGCACCAGCGCACTTCGCCGGTGATGATGCCGGGCAGGTGCTGGCGCTTCAGCTCTTCCGTTCCGTACTCGATGAGCGTCGGGCCGAACATCATCACGCCCATGCCGCCGATCGGGTTGCGGGCGCCCACCTTGGCCATCTCTTCGTGGAGGACGCGGGCCTCCTGCCGGGATAGGCCGCCGCCGCCGTACGCCTTCGGCCAGGTGGGGGTGCCCCAGCCCTTCTCCCCCATGGCGCGGCGCCAGGCTCGGGCCGCGTCGCTCTCGGGCCTGGCCTGCATCTTGGCCAGCTGGGCGTCAGGGTCCTTGGCGAGCTCCTTCGGGAAGTTCGCCTCGAGCCAGTTGCGGGCCTCGGCCCGGAAGGTCTCCACGTCGCCGCCGAAGTCCGCCATCGCCTTGGTCTCCGCTTACTTGGGGTCGGGCAGGCCGAGCACCCGCTTGGCCACCACGTTGAGGTTCACCTCGCTGGTGCCGCCCTCGATCGAGTTGGCCTTGGTGCGCAGCCAGCCGCGCACGGCGGTCAGCTCCGGGGTGCTGAACCCCTCGCCGGACCAGCCCAGGCCCTGGCTGCCCATGGCCTCGATCATCAGCTCCGACCGCTCCTTGGCCAGCTCCGCCGCCGCGTACTTGATGATCGATGTCGCCGCGCTCGGCCCGTTGCCGGCCCGGCTCTCCGCCGCCGACCGGGCGATGGTCAGCCGCAGCGCCTGGAAGTCCATCTTGTTCTTGGTGATCTTCGACCGCAGCTCGCCGCCGTCGTAGGCCAGCGCATCATAATGCTTGGCGATGTTGGCCAGGTCGCCCGATGCGCCCCCCGCCGACCCGCCCTCGCCGAACCCGGCCGAGATGTTCTGCCGTTCGTACTGCAGGAGACGCTTGGCGATCTCCCACCCGCCGTTCAGCCGGCCCACGAGGTTTCCCTTGGGAATTCTCACCTCGGTGAAAAAGGTCTCGCAGAACGGGCTCTCCCCGCTGATCAGCCGGATCGGCCGGGTCTCGACCCCCGGCGTCCGCATGTCGATCAGGACGAACGAGATCCCCTCGTGCTTCTTGGTCTGATCGGTCCTGACCAGGCAGAAGCACCAGTCGGCTTTGTCGGCGTAGGACGTCCACACCTTCTGGCCGTCGATTTGCCAGTGGTCTCCCTTGTCCTCGCAACGCGTGGCGAGGCTGGCCAGGTCGGACCCGGCGCCGGGCTCCGAGTAGCCCTGGCACCAGCGGATCTCGCCCCGGACGATCTTCGGCAGGTGCTCCTTCTTCTGCTCCTCGTTGGCGTATTCGAGCAGCACGGGGCCCAGCATCCAGATGCCGAACGACAGCAGGGCCGGGCGGTAGCCGCCGCGGGCCAGCTCCTGGTCCAGCACCCGCGCCTCGGCCGGCGACAGGCCGCCGCCGCCGTACTCCTTCGGCCAGGTCGGGGCGGTCCAGCCCTTGTCGGCCATCCGGCGCTGCCAGACGATCTGTGGATCCTCAGCCTTATCGGCGAACGCCCGGCCGCCCCACACGGCCTCAGCATCGGTGCGGGCGTTCGGGTCCCTGAGCTCCGCCGGGTAGTTCGCCTCGAGCCAGGCGCGCACCTCCGTGCGGAAGGCGTCCAGCTCGGCGCCGCCGAAGTCGGCCATGGCCTCCTCCCAAACTCTTTCTGAAAACCGGGCCGCCACCTTAGCGCTGGCGCCGCCGCGGGCAAGCGGAACCGAACAGTTGTTTGAGACCACCTGTCCCGCGCACGGCGCAGCATGGGTGCTATAAGGCGCCGATGCGCATCCTCCGGGACCTGAAGCCCGCCGCCTTCGCCGCCGCCCCCTGGACTGCGGCCGTGCTGACCATGGCGGCCGGCGCCATGCTGCTGGCGTCGGGCGCCACGCCATCCGAGCCGTTCCGCTTCGTACGCCTGATGGAGCTGACCCCGGTCTTCCTGATCGAGATCAGCCACTTCCTGGACAGCGTGCTGGGGCTGGCGCTGGTGCTGGTCGCTTTCGGCCTCCGCGCGCGGCTGGACGCCGCCTGGGCGGCGACCATGGCCCTTCTGCTCACGGCCGCCTCGCTGTCCCTGCTGAAGGGCCTGAACTGGGAGGAGACGGTGACCCTGGTGGCGATCGCCGTCCTCCTGGCGCCCTTCCGCGGGGCCTTCCCTCGCACGGCGCGCCTGACGCGGATGGAGATCACGCCCGGGTGGCTGGTGTCCGCCTTCTGCGCGGTGGCGGGCGCCGGGCTGCTGGGGCTCTGGTCCTACGAGAATGCCGACTATGGCGAGATGCCGTGGTGGCGGGTGATGGCCGACGACGACGCCGCCCGCTCGGTTCGCGCCTGGGCCGGGGCCGCCATCGCCCTTTTGGCGTTCGGCCTCTGGCGGCTGTTCGGCACGGCCGCCAAGCCGCCGGTGGTCGGCGAGGCCGACCCCGAGTTCCACCGCGTGCGCGAGATCCTCGCCGAGGCCGAGGTTGCGGAGCCGGGCTCCAACCTCGCCCTGCTGGGCGACAAGCGCTTCCTGTTCTCGGCGAGCGGCCGCAGCTTCCTGATGTTCGGCGTGCGCGGCCGCAGCTGGGTCGCCCTGGGCGCGCCGGTCGGCCGGCACGATGAGCGGCAGGAGCTGGTCTGGCGGTTCCGGGAACTGGCCGACGCCCACGCCGCGCGTCCCGGCTTCTATGGTCTCTCCGCCGAGGACCTGCCGGAGATCGTCGAACTGGGGTTCTCCATTCAGAAGGTCGGCGAGTCCGCCCAGGTGCCCCTGGAAAGCTTCTCGATCGACGGGCGACGGCGGGGCAACCTGCGGCGCGCCTGGCGCAAGGCCGGCGAGGACGGCTGCACCTTCCGCGTGCTCCAGGGTGAGGAGGTCCGCGCTCTGATCCCCGCCCTGAAGGCGATCTCCGACGACTGGCTGGAACGCCACGCTGGCGGCGAGAAAAGCTTCTCGATGGGCGGCTTCTCGCCAGCCTATGTCGCTGAGTTCCCGGTGGCGGTGGTGTTCTTCCAGGGGCAGCCGGTCGCCTTCGCCACCCTTTGGACCACCGCCCGGCGCAGCGCCTTCTCCATGGACCTGATGCGCTACGGCGAGGCCGCGCCACGCAACGTCATGGACTATCTGTTCGTGGAGCTCATCGCCTGGGGTCGGGCCGAGGGCTATGCGGCGTTCGACTTCGGCATGGCGCCGCTCGCCGGGCTCGACGACCGTCCGCTGGCGCCGATGATGTCCCGCGTGGGCAGGCTGCTCTTCGAGCGCGGGGAGGAGATCTACAATTTCCAGGGGGTCCGCCGCTACAAGGACAAGTACGACCCGCTCTGGCAGCCCCGCTACGTCGCCGCCCCGCACCGCCTGTCGATACCCCTGCTGCTGGCGGACATCGGCCTGCTCTCCTCCGGCGGCATCGCCAACCTGGCCAAGCGCCCGAAAAAGGAGCCGGCTCGCGAGCTGCCCGAGGCGGCCTAGCGGCCGGTCTGCACGCCCAGCAGGTTCACGGCGTGCACCAGCATGAGGATCAGGCCCACCGCCGCGGCCACCATGATGGGCCGCCAGGGCATCAGGCGCGGGCCCTTCAGCGGGTTTGGCGGCTGCGCCCCGCGCCAGCCGGCGAACACGGCCACGCCAAGGAAGGCCGCGGCGGCGGCGAAGGTGACGGTCAGGGTCATCTGCGACCGCATATCGCAGGCCGGGCGGCGTCCGGGAAGTCCACCCTCTCAGCCGCCTGCGAACATCCACAGGACAGAGGCCTCAGACGCAACATGTAGCGTTAAGGTCGCGTTTACACCCCCAGGAATCGGTGCGTACGCTCTTCGTAGTACCTGGAGAACGATTCTATGACGGCGGGGGCGCCCTGGAGCGTTAAGGGGATCGACCCGAAGGCCCGCGAGGTCGCCAAGGACCTTGCGCGGCGTTCGGGGATGACTCTCGGCGAGTGGCTGAATCGCGTCATCCTCGAAGATGATGTAACGGAGGACGTGAGCTCCGACGACCACTACGCGGATCGTGCGCCGCGGCCGGCTGCGCCGCTGGCCCCTCCGCCGGCCCCACCGCCGCTCGCGATGGCCGATCCGCCGCGGCCGCGCCTGGTGGCCAGCACGCCGGCCGCGCCTGCGCCGCCTCCGCCGTCTACGCCCGATCTGCGGGCCGAGGACATGGCGCGCATCGCCTACGCGCTGGACCGGCTGACCGACCGGATCGAATCGTCCGAGACGCGGACCAGCCTGGCCATCTCGGGCGTGGAACACTCCGTCCGCGCCGCGGTGGCGCGCATCGAAGCCGCCGAGCGTGAGCACGCGGCGGTGGCCTCCCGCTTCGAAGGCGCGGTGGACCGTGTGGGCGCCGAGCAGGCCCGCGTCGGGGAGCGCCTGCGCCGGCTGGAGACCGAGGCCTCGGGGCCGCGGTCGGCCGAGGCGTTGCGCGTGCTCGAGCAGTCCGTCACCCGTGTGGCCGATCACGTCTATTCGGGCGAGGCCCGCACGCGCGAGCAGCTCGCCGCCATCGAGGCGCGGCTCGCCCGCGCCGAGGAAAGCGGCGGCCGCGATCCCGCGCCCTTGATCGAGGAGGTGGTCAGCCGCCTCGGCCAGCGGCTCGCCGCCGCCGAGGGGCGCACGGCCGAGTCGCTCGACAGCCTGCGCCGCTCGCTCGCCGCCCTCGACAGCCGCCTCGGCGGCGTGGAGGGACAGCCGGGCGAGACCGACCGCAAGCTCGAGGCCCTCGCCGCGAGCCTGTCGCAGAGGGTGGAAGCCGTCCGCGCCGAGATCGCCGACAAGCTGAAGGACACCGCCAACGGCCGTGTCGATGAACGTTTCGCCGAGCTCACGCGCCAGGTGCAGGCCGCCGAGCAGCGCTCCGCCCAGGCCGTGGAGCGCATGGGCCGTGAGGTCATCAGCATCGCCGAGGCCTTCAACCGCCGCCTGCAGTCCTCCGAGACCCGCAGCGCGGAGGCGATCGCCAAGGTTGGCGGCGAGATGGCGCGCATCGCCGGCGCGGTCGAGCAGCGCCTCGGCGCCGCCGAGCAGGTCCAGGCCGACGCGCTCGAGAAGCTCTCCGCCGAGATCGGCAAGATCACCGAGCGGCTGACCGACCGCATGCTGCAGTCCGAGCGTCGCGCGGCCCAGGCCATCGACGATGTCGGCGAGCAGGTCAGCCGCGTCACCGAGCGCATCGAGCAGCGCCACGAGCGCGTCGCCAGCGACGTGGCCGAACGGCTGCGTCAGAGCGAGGAGCGCACCTCGCGACTGCTCGAAGAGGCCAACGAACGGCTCGAGCAGAAGCTCGCGGCGCTCGCGCCGCGCCCGGCCCCGGTCGAAGATGCGCCCCTGACATCCACCGCCGCCTTCGGGCCGGAGCTGTTCTCGCGCGCCGAGCCGCTGGAGCCCATCGAACTGGTGGACGAGGTCTCGTCGCGCGCGGCCCCCGCGTCGGCGTTCGAGGCGGCCGACTTCGCGCCGATCCCGGAGCCGGAAGAGGACCTGTTCGGCCTCGATCAACCCGAGCCGCCGCCGGCCGCCGAAACGGCGCCCGCCGAGGCCGACGCTCGGCCGCTCTCCACGCGCGAGGTGATCGACCAGGCTCGCGCCGCCGCCCGGGCTGCGGACTCCAGCCGTCCGCGCCTCCAGGTCAAGGCCCGCGCCAACTGGCGCGCCCAGCCGAAGCCGCCGCTGCCCCCGAAGGCGCCGCGGACGCGCGCCAACTCGACCCTGCAGACCGCCTTCATGATCGCCGGCGGCGCGGCCTTCCTGAGCGTCGGCGCCGCGGGCATGGTGCTGATGAACACCGGGACCTCCCGCGACGTGGTCGAGGCCTCGCCGTTCGGCGCCCCGCCCCGCGCCGCGGTGGCCATCGCGCCCCAGCCGATCGGCTCGGGCGCGCCCGAGCCCGCGCCGGCCAAGGCCGCGGCGCCAGCGGCGGCCCAGCAGGCCCAGCCCGCCCCGCTGTCGTCCCAGTACCTGGAGGCCCTCCGCGCGGTCGAGAAGGGCGAGCCTGGCGGGCTGGCCAAGATGAAGGCCGTCGCAGACGCCGACTATGCCCCGGCCCAGTTCTTCATGGGCAAGCTCTACGAGACCGGCCAGCGCGGCGTGGTGAAGAACCTCGCCGAGGCGCGCAAGTGGACCACCCGCAGCGCCATCAATGGCGAACCGCGCGGCATGCACAACCTGGCGCTCTACTACTTCGAAGGCACCGGCGGCCCGCAGGATCTCGCCTCCGCCGCCCGCTGGTTCCGCAAGGCCGCTGAGGCTGGCGTCGGCGACAGCCAGTACAACCTCGGCCTGCTCTACCAGGCCGGCAGCGGCGTGCCCCGCGACCTTGGCGAAGCGTACAAGTGGTTCAGCATCGCCGCCGAGGGCGGCGACGCCGCGGCCCGCGCCAGCGCCGTGGACCTCGAGAAAAAGCTGAGCCCGGCCCAACTGGCTGCCGCCGACCGCGCGGCCAGCGAGTTCCGCCCCGCCGGCCAGGTGGCGCAGAGGGCCCCGGCGAGCCCGCCGGTGTCGCTGGCGTCGGCGCAGCGGATCCTCGGCCGGCTGGGCTACTACAAGGGTCCGGCGAACGGAGCCGCCTCACGCGAGTTCAGCCTTGCGGTCTCGGCCTACCAGCGCGATCAGGGGCTGGCCGCCACCGGCCAGCTCGACCGCAGCACGTCACAGCGGCTCTCGGTGTTCACGCGCTGACCGGCACCGGCGGCCTCGGTTCATGAGGCGCTGAGGATTGGACATCTACCTGCCCATCGCCGAGGTCTCGGTGAACGCGCCGCTGCTGGTGGCGCTGGGCGCGCTGGTGGGCTTCATCTCCGGCCTGTTCGGCATCGGCGGCGGCTTCCTGATGACGCCGATGCTCGTCCTCCTGGGCATCCCGCCGGCGGTGGCCGTGGCCAGCATGTCGAACCACGTGGCGGCCTCCTCCATGTCGAGCGTGGTCGCCTACGGGCGCAACCGGGCGGTGGACTGGCGCATGGGCGGGGTGCTGGCCGCCGGCGGGATCGTCGGCGCGATCCTGGGCGTCGAGCTGTTCCGCTGGCTGCGCCTGCTCGGCCAGGCCGACCTGGTCGTGGCGCTCTCCTACCTGATCTTCCTGGGCGTGATCGGCGGCCTGATGCTGAGCGAGTCGGTCGGCGCGATCCTGCGCCGCCGCCGCGGCAAGCCGCCGCCGCCCCGGCGCGAGCGCCGGCCGGTGTGGCTGTATGGCCTGCCGCTCAAGGTCCGCTTTCCCCGCTCGCGGCTGTACATCAGCGTGATCCCGCCACTGGCGCTGGGCGCCTTCGTCGGCGTGCTGTCCGCGGTCATGGGGGTGGGCGGCGGCTTCGTCCTGGTGCCGGCCATGGTCTACATCTTGCGCATGCCGGCCCGCGTGGTGGTCGGCACCAGCCTGTTCCAGATCATCATCACCACCGCGCTCACGGGCGTCCTGCAGGCGGGCCGCAACCAGACGGTGGACATCGTGCTGGCCGGCCTGCTGCTGGTGGGCGGCGTCCTGGGCGCCCAGTACGGCGCGCGCGCCTCCGCGCGCTTCCGCGCCGAGGAGCTCCGCGCGCTGCTGGCCCTCATCGTCCTGGCGGTCGGCCTTCGCATGGGGCTGGGCCTCTTCATCCGTCCCGACGAGCCGTTCGTGCTGATGCAGGGCATGGCGGGATGACGCCCCCGGTCGCCCTGCCGCCTCCGGCCGCTGTCTCGGCGGCGCTGACCGAGACCGAGGTGCAGGTCTCCTCCAGCTTCCGCGGCGCCCGGATCGTGCTCTACGGCGCGGTGTTCGATCCGGCGCAACGGCCGGGCGACGTGGTGGTCATCGTACGCGGCCCGGAGCAGCCCGTCCGGATCGCCCGCAAGGTGCGGGTGGCGGGCCTGTGGCTCAACAGCCGGCCGGTGGTCTTCCAGGGCGCGCCCGGCTTCTACATCGCCGCCTCCACCCGGCCGCTCGACGACATCGCCCGCTTCCGCACCCTGCGGCGGCTGAACATCGGGGTCGACCACCTGCCGATCCGGGCGCCGGCCGAGCAGCGCGTGGAGACGCGCTACGGGGTGCGCGACGTGGTCGTCTCGAGCCTCGGCCCCGACTACCTGCTCTGGCGGCGCGCCGTCGTGCGGCTGAAGGAGCGCGCCGGCCTCTACGCCGCGGACGAGCACGGGGTGCGCTTCGTCGACCGTGGCCTGTTCCGCGCCGAGATCGCCCTCCCGGCGCAGGCGCCCACGGGCCGCTACGACGCCGACATCATCCTCTTCCAGGCGGGCGAGCCCGTCTCCATCAAGCGGCGGACGCTCTCCGTCGAGAAGGTGGGCGTCGAACGCACGCTCTATGTCTGGGCGCACCAGCGGCCGTGGAGCTACGGCCTGCTCTCCATGGCCCTGGCCCTGGCGATCGGCTGGGGGGCCAGCTTCGTGTTCCGGCGAAGCTAGTCGGGGCCCAGCGAGCGCCAGCCCACGGCGTGCACCCGTCCGCGGCCCAGAGCGCCGGCCATCGGCGGACGGGCGAACAGACCGGCGAAGGCCTTGTCGCGCACGTTCAGGCCGCCAGCATAGGCGCCGAAGGCCGGCAGGATCGCGCGTTCCGCATCCGTCACGAAGCAGCGCCGCCTGACGCTGCCCTTGGAGGCGCGCACCTTGGCGGCGGGGTGCAGGTGCCCGGCGACCTCGCCGGGCTGCGGTCCGGCCTGCGGCTCGTGCCGGAAGATGAGGCCTTCCAACTCCAGCTCGTCGACCGCGTCCCCGGGAAGGCGCTGCGGGCCGTCGGCGTCGTGGTTGCCGATCACCCAGATCAGGCGCAGGCCGGTCGCCAGGGCGCGAAGGCGCTCGGCGTCGTCCCCCGGTAGCCGGTCTTCCGAGCGCCGGTCGTGGAAGGTGTCCCCCAGGAGCACCACCGTCGCGGGCGACAGCGCCGCCACCTCGGCCTCCAGCCGGTCCAGCGTCTCGCGGGTGTCATAGGGCGGAAGCATCTGGCCGCGTGCGGCGTAGGCGGAGCCCTTTTCCAGGTGCAGATCGGCGACCACCAGGGTGCGCGACACCTCCAGCCACATGCCGCCCGACGGCCGCAGCATGACCTCGGCGGCCGCCACGCGTGTGCGCAGCGCGCCGCACGGGCTGTTGGCGAAATCGTAGACGTGTGCGGCGGCCGGAGCGGCCAGGGCAGGGGCGGCGGTCGTCAACTCAGGGCCTCGGCGATCAAGTCTTCTTCGGCTTCCGCCAGGATCATCTCGCCCGCGTGGCCCGGCGACCGCTCCTTGCCGATCTCAAGTAAGATCGGGACGGAGAAAGGCGAGAGGTGGTCCAGCGCCGCGTGGCGGATCTTTCCGCGGATGCGCGCCAACAGCCCGCCGAGCCGCGCCACGTCGATGAGGCCGGTCGCCGCATCTTCTCGCGCGCAACGGAGCAGCAGGTGGTCGGGCTGGTGGCGACGCAGCACGTCGTAGATGAGGTCCGTGGAGAAGGTGATCTGGCGGCCGGTCTTCTGCTCCGCGCCCGGGAAACGCCGCTCGATCAGCCCGGCGATGATCGCGCAGCCCTTGAAGGAGCGCTTCATCATGAAGCTCTCGTTCAGCCAGTCCTCGAGGTCGTCCCCCAGCATGTCCTGGGCGAACAGCTCGTCGAAGTCGAGCTCGTCCATGGGCTTCAACGCCCAGACCGCGAGGGCGTAGTCGTTGCAGACGAAGCCCAGCGGGCCGACCCCGGCGCGTTCCAGCCGACGGGTCAGCAGCATGGCCAGGGTCGTGTGCGCCAGGCGCCCGTCGAACGGGTAGCAGACCATGAAGTGACGCTTCCCGCGTGGGAAGGTCTCCAGCAGCATCTCCTCCTCCGCCGGGATGACCGAGCGGTCGCGCTGCGCCTCCAGCCACTCGCGAACGTCGGTGGGCAGCACCTGCCAGTGGTCCTGGTCGTACATCAGCTGGCGGACGCGCTGGGCGAGGTAGGTGGACAGCGCGAACTTCGAGCCGCCCCATGAGGGCATCTTCGGGTCCTTGTCGTTCGCCGGTCGCACGAGCACGTCGAGGTTGGTGACGCCGGCCAGCTCCCAGACCTGGCCCGCGAAGACGAAGGTCTCACCGGGCTCCAGCATCTCCAGCATGCCCTCCTCGACCTCGCCGATCTTGCGGCCGCCGCGGCCCCCGCGGGCGGCGATGCGCACCGAGAGCACCGCCGGCGACACGATCGCCCCCACGTTCAGCCGGTGACGCTGGGCGGTCTCCAGATTGCGCACCCGCCACTTGCCGTCCGGTCCCCGCACGATCCGGCGGAAGCGGTCGTAGGTCTTCAGCGCGTAGCCGCCGGTGGAGACGAAATCGACCACCTGCTCGAAGTCTTCCCAGGACAGGCCCCGGTACGGCCCCGCGCTCGTGACCTCGTCATAGAGCTCGACCATGTCGAAGGGCTCGGAACAGGCGCAGCCCATCACGTGCTGCGCCAGCACGTCGAGCGCCCCGATCCGCGGCGGATCGCCGTCCAGCTTGTGCTCGGCTATGGCCTCCCGCGCCGCCTGGCACTCCAGCATCTCGAAGCGGTTCGCGGGCACGAAGATCGCCTGGCTGGGCTCGTCCAGCCGGTGGTTCGCCCGGCCGATGCGCTGGACCATGCGAGAGGCGCCCTTCGGGCTGGCCAGCTGGATCACCAGGTCCACGTCGCCCCAGTCGATGCCGAGGTCCAGGGTGGAGGTGCAGACCACCGCCCGCAGTTCGCCGCGCGCCATGGCGGCCTCCACCCGGCGCCGCTGCTCGGCCGCGAGGCTCCCGTGGTGGAGCGCGATCGGCAGCGAGTCCTCGTTCAACCGCCAGAGCTCCTGGAAGGCGAACTCGGCCTGAAAGCGGGTGTTCACGAACACCAGCGCCGTGCGGCTCTTCTTGATGACCTCGTAGACCTCGGCCATGGCGTGCTGGGCGGTGTGCCCGGCCCAGGGCACGCGGCCCTCGGACAGCAGGACGTCGACCACCGGCTCGGCGCCGCCCGGCCCGCGCACCAGGTCGATGCTCTCCGGCCCGGCTGGCCCCGCCATCCAGCGCTTGATCACCTCCGGATCGTCGACGGTGGCCGAGAGGCCAACGCGGCGCATATTCGGGGCGAGCTGCTGCAGTCGCGCCAGGTCCAGCGCGAGCAGGTCGCCGCGCTTGGAGGAGTGGAGGGTGTGGATCTCGTCCAGCACCACGCACCGCAGGCTCTCGAAATAGGCCCGGGCGCCTTCCCAGGCGCAGAGCAGGGCCAGCTGCTCGGGCGTGGTCAGCAGGATGTCCGGCGGCTTCACGCGCTGGCGCTGACGCCGCGAGATCCCGGTGTCGCCGGTCCGGCTCTCGGCCACCACCGGCAGGCTCATCTGCAGGATGGGGGCGTTGAGGTTCCGCTCCACATCGACGGCGAGCGCCTTCAGCGGCGAGATGTAGAGGGTGTGCAGGCCGGTGGGCGCATTGGCCGGCGGCCGCTCCGAGATTTCGATCAGGCTCGGCAGGAAGCCGGCCAGGGTCTTGCCCCCGCCGGTGGGGGCGATCAGCAGGGCGTCCCGGCCGGCGCGGGCGCGATCGATCATCCCAAGCTGGTGGGCGCGCGGGCTCCAGCCGCGCTTCGCGAACCAGTCGGCGAAGCGGGGTGGCAGCAGGTCGGAAGCGGGGACCGCGGCGTCGGCCATCGCTCGCCTATAGCATGTTCCCGTTCCGTTTCACGAGCAGCCTGATCGCTTGCTTACGTCGTAAGCCGTGGTCATGTTGCGCCGCCTGATCAGGAGGGAGCCGCCATGAACCCGGCCGCGGAATTCGACGTCATCGTCTACGGCGCCACCGGCTACACCGGACGCCTTGTGGCCGAGCACCTGGCCCGGCGCTACGGCGTCGGGGGCGAGGTGAAATGGGCCATGGCCGGCCGCAGTCAGGCGAAGCTGGCGCAGGTGCGGGACGAGATCGGCGCCCCGGCCGACACGCCGCTGATCGTCGCCGACGCCGCGGACCCGGCTTCGCTCGACGCCATGGTCCGCCGCACGAAGGCGGTGATCACGACTGTCGGGCCCTACCAGCTCTACGGCGACCAGCTGATCGCCGCCTGCGCCGCTGCAGGCACGGACTACCTCGATCTGACCGGCGAGCCGAACTGGATGGCCCGCACCATCGCCGCCCACCATGAGACGGCCCAGAAGACGGGCGCGCGCCTGTGCCACTCCTGCGGGTTCGATTCCATTCCCTTCGAGCTCGGCGTCTGGTTCTGCGAACAGACGGCGAAAGAGCGGCTCGGCGCGCCGG
Source organism: Phenylobacterium sp. (assembly GCF_036563385.1). Taxonomy (GTDB): domain Bacteria; phylum Pseudomonadota; class Alphaproteobacteria; order Caulobacterales; family Caulobacteraceae; genus Phenylobacterium. The sequence goes on along the minus strand of NZ_DATCML010000012.1, from coordinate 422,553 downwards.
CGCCGCGCGTGAAGGGGCGGGTGCGCGCCATCAAGGGCGGCCTCTCCGGCGGCACGGCGGCCAGCGGCGCCGCCACCATGGCGGCGATCCAGAAGGACCCGTCGCAGCTGGCCGTGATGATGAACCCGTTCGCCCTCACACCCGGGTTTGAGGGACCTGCGCAGCCGCCCGGCAACGCCAAGGCTCATGACGACGACATCGGCGCGGAGGTGGGCCCCTTCATGATGGCGGTGATCAACACCAAGAACGTCCACCGCTCGAACTTCCTGATGGGCCACCCCTATGGGCGCGACTTCCAGTACGACGAGATGGCCATCGTCGCGCCTGGCTCGGACACCGAGTTCACCCAGCTCGGGGACGCGGGTCCGAAGCCGGGGGAGGGGCCCAGCAAGGAGGAGCGCGAGAGCGGCTTCTTCGACCTGCTGTTCGTCGGCGTCGCCGCCGACGGCCGCAAGGTGCGCGTCTCCGTGAAGGGCGAGAAGGATCCCGGCTACGGCTCCACCTCGATGATGATCGCGGAGTCCGCCATCTGCCTCGTCAAGGAATGCCCTGACGTCGCCGGCGGTGTCTGGACCCCCGGCGCGGCCATGCAGGAGCGGCTGGTGCGGCGGCTGGAAGCCAACGCCGCCTTCACCTTCACCGTCGAGGACTGACCGTCGTTGGGCCCGGGCCTCAGTGGCTCGCGTCCACCCCGGGCTGGCCCTGCATCTGCATGTGGGCGATGACCGTGCCGGGCAGGTTGTCCTCCAGCCAGGCGGCCATGGCCCGCTCCTCGCTCAGCGACTGCTGCAGCAGGCGCACCGCGGCCACCTCGCCACAGGCCTCGCCCATCAGGATGAGCGTGCGGTAGGCGGTGATCTCGAGCTGCGCCATGGCCGCGTTGGCCATGCTGTTCTTGAGGACCTCGTCGCCGGCCGCCGCGTGCATCATGGCGCTCATGTTGGCCGACATGGCCATCGCCGCATCCTTCAGCGCCGAGGGGCTCTCGCCCTGCTGCGAGAGGATCTGCTCCAGCCGCTCGATCTGGCGCTCCACCTCGACGAGGTGCAACTCCAACCGGGCCTTCAGCTTGGGATAGTTCTCCAGCCGATCGAGCTGCCGCTGGACCATCGTCCGACAGTTCGTCTCGGTGGCGTGGGCGTTCCGCAGGCCTGTCAGGAAGAGCTTGCGGGCCTCGTCCGGATCGACCGCGATGGCCATGGTCTCGGTGCCGATGTTGCCGGTCATGCCGACGTCCAGTTCGCTCGCCATCTCGGTTGCTCCGCTCGGCGTCCTGCCGGTCATCTGGAAGAAGAGCTCCAGCCGCCGCGCGGCGACCGCGCGGCCGAGCTCGTAAAGATCGAGGCCGCTCCCGCGGATCTCGGGGAAATAGGACGTCTCCTCCTCGGAGACGTGGTGTTCGATCAGGCCCTGCAGCCGGAAGACCAGGGCGTCGTAGCTCTCGTCGACCGTGGTCCGCTCGCGCAGCTGGCGGATCACCTGCTTGGCCTCGCCATGTTCGTCTCGGGCGTGGTCCGTCTTCGGCTTGTCCCCGGTGGCCGCCTCGGCGGCCGGGTAGAACAGCTCCTCCTCCACCTGCATGTGGACGCTGAGCGCCGTCATCAGCTTGTCGGCGACCTTCAGCTTCTCGGCCTCGTCGGCGGCCTCGCCGTACCAGGCGAAGAAGCTCCGGGCCTCCAGGTGGTCCATGATCAGCAGGTTGATGGCGTCGGGCGCCACCTTCTTGCCGGCCAGCACCGCGGCGCCCGCCGAGATCGGCTCGGCGGCCCCGCGATCGGGGACGATGACCTTTTCCTGTCGCATCGGTTCCTCCATCAGATCGGCTGCTGCAGGCGCTCGGCGTAGCCGGTCGTGGCGCCGTCCCGCTCCTCACGCAGCCCCGGCACCGGGTTCGGGCCGTCGGTCTCGTCCCGGTATTCGCCGCCGGCGGCCTGCCGGTGCTCCTGGATCACGGCCTCGGAGGGCGTCCAGTCGCCGTTCACGGCGCGGTTGTAGGCGAAGTAGCGGTCCTCGGCCGGCAGCTCACGCACCGGCACGAAGTTGGAATCCTTGCTGGTCAGGTCCACCTGCGTCGCCAGGATTTGCCGCAGCCAGGCCTTGTTCTCCTTGATCTGCAGCGGGCGGATCTCGCCGGCGGTCATCAGCGTCTCTGGCTCGCGCTTCTCGATCTTGCGCATCAGGTCCGCGGCCAGCCGCAGGTGCTCCAGCTCCTGCGCCAGGTGCAGCTCCCAGACCGACTTGAGTTTCGGATCGATCTCTTCCTGCAGGTAGGAGTAGTAGTTCCAGCACTCGTTGTATTCGTGCAGCACCAGGTTCTCGAGCCAGGTCGCCGTCGGGTCGAGGATCGACTCGTAGTGGGTGACGTGCTGCTCCTCGATCATCGCGATCTCGGCGTAGAGCCCCCGCGCGATCGGCTCCTGGAAGCGGTTGCCGATGTTCATGTAGTAGTTGACCACCTGCTGCTCGGCGCAGAGCACTGTCAGCGCGTTGACCAGCGACTGCGGATCGGCCGCCAGGGTGGTCATCGGCCGGCGGATCTCGTCATGGGGATGCCGGTGCTCGAACACCGTCGGCCGGCCCGGCGTGATCTCGGTCAGGTGGCCGACGATGTCCTCGGCCTTCTTGCCCTCGAGGATGTCGTAGAGGTTGGCGTACCGGTAGAGGTGGTCGAAGTCCTCCAGGACGCCGAACTCATAGCACTGCCTCAGGTACGGATCGGGCTCGTTCTGGGCGACCCAGGCGGTCATCTCCACCGCGATCTGCTCGTAGCCCAGGGTGACCTCCAGCGTCGTCTCCTCCGCCGGGATCATCCAGTTGATCGCCTTCTGCTGCTGCGACTCGATCCGCCGCACGAACGCCAGTTGCTTCTTCACGTCGGGGTCGAGCGTGTTGCGTGCCATGTTGTGGGAGAACAGGATCGACTCCACCTCCACGCCGTTGGCGAGGATCGCCCGGGCGCGGCTGAAGGGGTGGATCTCCTCCTTGCGGTACGGGGTGACGTTCAGCTCCGACCAGTTGCGGAGTTGACGGTCGAGCGGCATGCCGCGCTCGTTGAAGGGATTGAAGGTCATGGAGCGTCCCGCCTCGGTTTGCTGCTGTCGCAACCGCAAGGTGCGCCCCTTTGTTCAGCTCCACTGTTGATTTATTTTTGATCAGGACGCCATCAATTCACAGTTGCCGGACGAGAACTGATTAGAGGATCGAGGTTTGCAGTCTCGGTCCGCGCGAATGCTAAGCTGGTTCCGCTAGAACACTGTCGATCTTGCGCCCCGCCGCCGACCGGCGGATGGTCGCGCCATGCACACCCGCCTTCTTCTCGCGCTCGCAGCGACGCTCGCCGGCTGCTCCCAGCCCAGCGGGGCCCAGCCTCCTGCGCCAGAGGCGCCGGCCGCCGGCTTCCCCAGGCCCGATCGTCCCGTGGCCGACATCGTCAGCCCGGTTTGGTCCAGCGGTCCTGACCGGGACAAGGCCGACGAGTCCGGTCAGCTGGTCCGCGGCCTCGGGATCCGGCCGGGGATGGCGGTGGCCGACATCGGCGCGGGCTCGGGCTACCACACGATCCGGCTGTCCCCGGTGGTCGGGCCGACGGGCCGGGTCTACGCCCAGGACATCATGCCGGACTACCTCGCGGACCTGCGCACCGAGGTGGCGCGGCGGAAGCTGGCCAATGTGGAGTTGGTGGTGGGGACGCCGGACGACCCGAAGCTGCCGGCGCCCGTGGACCGGGCGGTGCTCGTCCACATGTACCACGAGGTCGAGAACCCCTACGCCCTGCTCTGGAACTTAGCCGGGTCGCTGAAGCCGGGCGCCCAGGTGGGGGTCATCGACCTAGACCGGCCGACGCCGCGGCACGGCACGCCGCCCGCCCTGCTGAAGTGCGAATTCGAGGCGGTCGGGTACCGCCAGGTGGGCTTTGTCACGCTGAAGGGCGGCGGCGGTTATCTTGCGGTGTTCGCCCCGCCCGAGCCGGACCGGCGCCCGCCCCCGGACGCGATCCGGCCCTGTCGCGTCTAGGCGTCTTCGCCCTCGGCGTCGAGCACCGCGCGCACCAGCTCGAGAACCTTGCGGCGGACGCGGCTGTCGCGGATCTTGGGGAAAGACGAGGCGAGCTCCAGCCCTTCGGACGTCAGCAGAAAGGCGTGGGCGCCGGACGCCGGGGAAGAGGCCTCGCCGTTCTCCGGCAGCCCCTCATAGAAGTAGTTGATCGGGGCCTGCAGGGCGCGGGCCGTCTCCCAGAGCTTCGAGGCGCTCACGCGGTTGGCGCCGCGCTCGTACTTCTGGATCTGCTGGAAGGTGATGCCGAGCGCGTCGGCCAGGCGGTCCTGGCTCATGCCCAGCTCCTTGCGGCGCATGCGGATGCGCAGGCCCACATGGCGGTCGACCGGATGCGCGTCAGGGTCGGTCGGAACGGCGGTCGTCAGCTGGCCCGCCTTGATCGGTTTGGTCATCGGAAGTCATCGCCCCAAGGTTGTCTTTGTTGGACCCCGCCCGCCAAACCCCTGCGCGCCAGGTCATGACCGGAGGGAACACCAAGCCAACCAACGGTTGAAGCGTGGCCATACTCATTTTGGGGTTCGACCCAGAGGCTGCGGCGAGCCGCCGCATCGATAACGCCGTTCGGACTAGACGCCGCCCGGCCGCGCCCCGTCCCAAGCCGCCAGGATGCCGAGCCGGGCGAGGCCTTCGAACATCCGGCGCAGGTTTGCGTGGTTCTCGCCCATCAGCTGGATGAAGCGGGGCCGGGCGAGGACCGCGGCCGGCGTCACGAAGCCTTCCGGGGTGCGCACGCAGTAGCCCTGGGCCACCAGCCGGGTCGCGTGGCGCCGCACCGTCTCCTCCGGCACGCCCAGCCGCTCGCTCACGCTGGAGATCCGCATGGGCCGGCGCAGGGCGTCGGGCGCGAAGCTTTCGACGCCGCCCTCCTGCTCCGGATTGAGGATGTCCGGAAAGTGCTCGACGTTGCCGCGCAGGATGGTGAGCAGCGTCAGGCCGGTGATCAGGTCTCCGACGTGCTGGGTCATGAAGTCCACGATCCGCAGCACATAGTCGGACGAGAGCCGCACGGCCGCGCGCACCGGCGCCCCGTCCGCCGGGACCGCCCCGTCCGCCAGTTCGGGGCGGGGCAGGTCCGGCAAGGCGTCCAGCGCCCGCAGCCGGACGTAGAGGGTCCGGATCAGCTCGTAGGTCTCCAGCACCATCTGGCGGTGCGCCGGCGTATGCAGGGTGTCGCCGGGCACATAGACCCCAGCGGGCGTCACGGCGCAGGCCCCCTCCGCGGCAAGGGCGGCGACGCGGCGGCGTACGGTTTCGTAGGGCTGCCGGAGCGAATGGGCGACGGCGCTGACGCTCACTCGCCGGCGCATGTCGTCCGGGGGCAGGGCGTCATAGTCCCCATAGGCGCGGCTGAGGTCGGCGTCGCGGGCCACCGGCGCCACATTGGCCTGCACGATGGCGATCAGGATCAGCGCGTCCAGCAGGTCGCGGTCCATGCGGCCCAGCCGCACCAGGTCGAGCAGGAAGCCCACCGAGATCCGGCCGACGGTGCGGAGCCTGCTGAGCGGCTGGGGTGTGGTCATTCACGCGATCGCCAGCGACGGAGGCGGGGACCGTGGTGCGGGTCGTCGCGGCAGGCAACCGTCGCGGAGCATCTTCGCCTGGGATTCTGGTCTGAGGGGAAGTTGGCCGGCCCCGCTGGGGCAGTAGGGGGGATGCCAGGGGTGTGGCGGAGCCGGCCGTTCCGACCGCACTGTCGGGGGGCTTCGTGCGGTCGGGAGGCAGAACGCCGCTTCTAGGGGGGCGTTCCCGCCGTTCGTGACCCCTTGGCATTTTTCTTTCGATCGGCTTGGTTTCGGCGCCCTGCACCTGCCCGGGAGATTCACCGCATGCGTCCCTTCCTGATCGTGGCCGCCGTGCTCGCCCTGGCGGCCTGCTCCAAGGCCGACGAGCCGGCGCCGGCGCCCGCGGCCCCGCCGGCCGCCGCCGCCGCCGAGCCTGCCGCCGCCGGGGCGGCCCAGGAGGCCGCCGCCGTGGAGGCGACCGCCGCCTCCGACGCCGCCAGCGCCAGCGCGGCCGCCACCGGCGAGACCGCCGCCTCCGCCGCCGCGTCCGCCGAGCAGAAGGCCGAGGCCGCGCCGCACTGAGGTGCGCCTCCACCGCATCTTAGGAAATTTCCTGTTTTATCCCCGCGGGTTGTTAGTTTCCGCCGGGGGGCGAAGTCAGATGTGTGAACGCCAGCAGGCCGGCCGGTTGTCCCGCCGCGGACTGGTCTTTTCCACCGGAGCGGCGCTGCTGGCGCCGGCCGCCTGGGCCGCCGCGCCGGCTCACCGCGCCAGGCCGGCCGCCGCGGCCCCGCCCGCTGCGGCCGAGGTCCCGCTGACGCCGGAAGCCGCCATGGCCCGGCTGATGGCCGGCAACGGCCGCTACGTGGCCGCCAAGGCAATCCACCCCAATCTCGACACGGCCCGGCGCAGGCTGGTGGCCGGCGCCCAGCGTCCGTTCGCCACGGTCCTGGCCTGCGCCGACAGCCGCGTGGCGCCTGAGCTGGTCTTCGACCAGAGCCTCGGCGACCTCTTCGTGGTGCGGGTGGCCGGCAATGTGGTCGACGACGCGGTTCTGGCGTCCATCGAGTACTCGGTGATCCACCTGGGCTCGAACCTGGTGATGGCGCTGGGTCATGAACGCTGCGGGGCGGTTAAGGCCACGGCCGACGCCCTCGACGGCCGCCCGTCGCCCGAAGACGCCGAGACCCGCATCGCCGCCCTCGCCGCCCTGATCGCGCCGGCCGTGCGCGCCGTCCCGGTCGACGCGGCGGACAAGGTGGACGCCGCGGTGTCCCTGAACGCCGCCCAGGCCGCCGCCGAGATCTTCGCCGGCTCGCGTCCGCTGCGGGCCCGCGTGCTCGCCGGACAGTTGAAGATCGTCGCCGCGCGTTACGACCTGGACGACGGGCGGGTTACGCCGGCGAAGTCGCGCGAGATCGCCTAGCCCGCCGCCGCCGGCGCGCGGCTGCGGCACGCCTGCGCCAGCACCAGCGCCCCCGCCACCGCCGACAGCGCCGAGCCGATCAGCACGCCCAGCTTCACCTCGCCCTGCAGGGCGGGCGACTCGGGGAACGCCAGCAGGCCGATGAACAGGCTCATGGTGAAGCCGATGCCGCACAGCACGCTGGCCCCATAGACCTGCGCCCAGTTGGCGTCTTCGGGACAGTCGGCCCAGTTCAGCCGCACGGCCAGCCAGGTGGCCAGGAACACGCCCGCCTGCTTGCCGATGAACAGGCCGAGCGCCACGCCTAGGGTGACCGGCGCCAGCAGCGCCCCGGCCGGCAGCCCCGTCAGCGGCACGCCGGCGTTGGCGAACCCGAACACCGGCACGACCAGGAAGGCGCTCCAGGGATGCAGGGCGTGCTCCAGCCGGTGTAGCGGCGAGCCCTCGGCGTCGGGCCTGGCCGGTGACGGGGTGAGGGGCACGGTGAGGGCCGCCGCCACGCCCGCGAGGGTGGCGTGCACCCCCGACATCAGCACGCAGGCCCACAGCACCGCCGCGCCCAGGAGATAGGGCCACAGCGCCAGAACCCTGGCGCGGTTCAGCGCCACCAGGCCGGCGAGCACTCCGGCCGAGGCCACCAGCCACGGAAGCGACAGGTCGGCGGTGTAGAACAGGGCGATGATCAGCACCGCGCCCAGGTCGTCTACGATGGCGAGGGCGGTGACGAAGATCTTGAGAGAGACCGGCACGCGGCGGCCTAGCAGGGCCAGCACCCCCAGCGTGAACGCGATGTCGGTGGCGGCCGGGGTCGCCCAGCCTCGCACCGCCCCGGGCGTGCCGGCCGTGAAGGCCACATAGATTAGCGCGGGAACCGCCATCCCCCCCACCGCTGCAAGGCCGGGCAGGATGCGCCTGGGCCAGCTGGAAAGCTGGCCGTCGACCAGCTCCCGCTTCACCTCCAGCCCGACCAGCAGGAAGAACACCGCCATCAGGCCGTCGTTGATCCAGTGCAGCACGCTCAACGGGCCGAGGTGGGCCTCCAGCCCGCCGAAGTAGGCGGCCGCCAGAGGCGAGTTGGCGACGATCAGGCCCGCCGCGGCGGCGGCCATCAGCACGAGCCCGCCCAGCGCTTCGCCGTGCAGGAACGCACGCATGGCGGAGCGGCGGCGGCGCAGCCGGGCCCTCAGGCGGATAAGGCGCAAAACCTGCTCTTCCCCTCGACGTGGAGCCCGTGGGTACGGCGCGTCCGTTGGGGGCTCAACTCCTTTTCCGAGGCAGGGTTCTGGTGAGTACCTCGGGCGCTAAGGCGCCGCCGTCTGCTCGCGCCCGAGCGGCGCGGGCCGCGCCGCCATCCGACGTTCGCGTTCCACCCGCGATCGCCGCTTGCGGGCCCAGATGATCACCCCAGTCGCGCTCAGGCCCGCCACCGCCACACCGAGCAGCGAGACCAGCACCCGCCCAGGCAGGCCGATGATGCGGCCGGAGTGGAGCGGGAACTGCGCCTGCAGGAAGATGTCCCCTGCCGTCCCTTCGCCGGGCGTGAGCGCGCCCGCCGGCTTGCCGCTGGCTGCGTCGAAGTAGAGCCAGCGGTTGCCGAGGCCGCCGTCCCCGTGATCGTTCCCCGGACGGTAGAAGCCGACGCCATACAGGTCGTAGGCCGGGGAGTAGAAGACGCCGCCCGGCGGCTCGTCCCAGCCTCGCCGGTCGGCCTCGGCGCGGGCCAGGGCCACGGCCTGTTCGCGGCTCACGCGCGGCAGCGCCGGCTCGTCGGGCGCCCGCGCGGTCCGGGCCGAGAACGGATCGGGCGAGAGATCCGAGAACAGCCCCACGATGGGCCGCACCACCTGGGCGTTCAGGTTCATGGACACCGAGGTGACCGCGAGCGTCAGGAGCAGGCCCCAAAGCCAGACCCCGCCGGAGCGGTGCAGGTCGAACGTCAGGCGGTAGCCGCCGTCTCTCCACCGGAAGGCGAAGGACTTGCGCCAGGCGCTCGCCTTGGGGAACGAGATCCACAGCGCCACCAGGCAGTCCAGCGTCCAGGCCAGGCCGACCAGGCCCATGAGCAGGACGCCGACGTCGAGCCCGGCGACGAAGGGCAGGGTCAGGCTGTAGTGCAGCTTGTAGAGGAACGGCAGCAGGTTTTCCCGGCTGAGCGAAGGCTGTCCCCAGAACCGCTGGCCCTGGATCGCGCCCGTCGCAGGGTCCAGGGCGACCTGGTTGTAGCCGAGCGGTAGGGCCTTGCCGGTGGAGGGGTCCGGCCGCGCCTCGACCCCGAGCAGCAGGGCCTCGCCGGGCTCGACGGTCAGCGGGGCGAAGGTGACCTGCAGGTTGGGCCGCGCCCTTTCGAGCTCGCGGGCGAGTTCCAGCGAGGGGCGCGCCTCTCCCGCGGTCTTGGCCTGGTAGAGCGTCGGGTTCAGCCAGCCGTCCAGCTCGTGGTCCCAGGAGATCACCGCGCCGGTGGCGCCGGCGATGAACAGGAACCCGGCCGTCGCCAGGCCGAGCCACCGGTGCAGGGCCACCCAGATCGTCCGCATTCCTGCCGTCTCCCCGCTGTGCTCAAGCTGTCTTGCAAATAGGAGTCATTCGCATCTAGAAGGCAACTGAGAATCGTTCGCAACAACAAGAAGGCTCTCTCATGTCGCTCCGTCGTCTCCTGCTCGCCACCGTGTTCGCCAGCGCGGCGGCAGCCGCCTGTCCGGCGCTCGCCGACGATGCGGCCACGGTGGAGGAACTGCTGGTCACGGCGCGCCGCGCCGACCGCACCTCGGAAGGCGCGACCAACCTGCCGCTCAGCCTCGCCGAGACGCCTCAGGCCGTGACCATCATCGACCGGGACTTCATGGATCGGTTCGGGCTGGACGACGTGAACCAGGTCCTGTCGCTGGCGACCGGCGTCAACGTCGAGGCGGTGGAGACCGACCGCACCTACTACAACGCCCGCGGTTTCGACATCAAAAGCATGCAGGTCGACGGGGTGGGCCTGCCGTTCACCTGGAACGTGGTCGGCATGCTCGACACCGCCGGTTACGAGAAGGTCGAGGTGGTCCGCGGCGCCAACGGGCTGCTCACCGGCACCGGCAATCCGTCTGGCACCATCAACTATGTGCGCAAGCGGCCGACCAACGCCTTCCGCGGCGAGGCCGAGCTGACGCTGGGCTCCTGGGACCGCCGCCGCGGCGAGATCGACGTGTCAGGTCCGTTCAGCGCCTCGGGACAGTGGGCGGGCCGCCTAGTCGCGGCGGTCGAGGACAAGGACAGCTGGCTCGACTTCAACAGCAGCCGCCGGACCTTCCTCTACGGCGTGGTCGAGGGGCAGGTCGGAGAGCGCGCCATCCTCACCGCCGGCTTCACCTGGCAGGACAACCGCGCCCACGGCGTGCTCTGGGGCGCCCTGCCGCTGCTGGACACCGGCGGCGGCCAGACGGAGTTCGACCGCTCCACCAGCACCTCGCAGGACTGGACCCGCTGGGACACCGAGAGCCGGACCGCCTTCCTGGAGCTGGTCTACGCCCTGCCGGCGGACTGGGAGGGTAAGGCGCTTCTCACCTACAACGACTTCAACGAGCCGTCGGAGCTGTTCTACGTCTACGGCAATCCGGACCCGTCCACCGGCCAGGGCCTCTTCGGCTGGCCCGCCAAGTACGACCAGTCGTCCAACGCCACCCTCTTCGACGCCACGGTGAGCGGTCCGGTCTCGGTCGGGGGACGCACCCATCGCGCGGTGTTCGGCGTCAGCCTGTCGAAAAGCCAGAGCGGCTACCTCGACTACCCCGCGCCGGCCGACCATCCGGCCTGGGGCGCCCTGCCGGCGCTGCCATGGGCCGGCGACATCATCCCCGAGCCCGTCTGGGGCGCGCCGTTCCAGGCGGCCAACTGGACGAACCGCCTGAACCGCGCCTTCGGCGCGGCGCATCTCGACCTCACCGACCGCTTGAAGGCGGTCGTCGGCTTCAACGCCTTCGACGTGAAGAGCCAGGGCGTCAGCTTCGATGAGCCCATGGACCGGGATGAGCAGGCGGTCAGCCCTTACCTGGGCGCCACCTTCGCGCTGGGTGCGGGCGTCTCCCTCTACGGCAGCTACAGCGACATCTTCGAGCCTCAGGCCGAGACCGACGCAGACCTGCGCCCGCTGGGCGCCGCCAAGGGCGAGAGCTGGGAAGGCGGGCTCAAGGCCGAGTGGCTGGACGGCCGGATCTACGCCGCTCTCTCCCTATTCCAGGCGGAGCAGGACAACTACGCCGAATACGTCGGCCTGAACGAGAACGGCATCGGCTATTATCGTGGCGTCGACACCCGTTCGAAGGGGGTCGAGGTCGAACTCGCGGGCCGCCTGGCGCCGGGCTGGACGGTGCAGGGCGGCTTCACCCGCCTGCAGATCGAAGGCCCCGACGGCGGCGACATCCGCACCTTCATCCCGCGCAAGACCCTGGTGCTCGCCACCTCCTGGACGCCCGGGTGGCACGAGCGGCTGGAACTCGGCGCCAGCCTGCGCTGGCAGGACGACATCCATCTGCAGAGCGCCCTGGGAACGATCCGCCAGGACGCCTACGCCACGCTCAACCTGACCGCCGGCTATCGGCTGACCGAGCGCGTGAAGGCGACGGTGCGGGTGAACAACGTGACCGACGAAAAGCACCTGACCAGCCTCTACTGGGATCAGGCCTTCTACGCCGCGCCCCGCAACGTCCAGGTCAGCCTGCGCTACGGCTTCTAGCCGCGTCGGCGGGCGGCGAGCAGGTCGGCCCAGCGCCACCGGCCGCCGCCCAGCGCCAGCCGCCCGGCGCCGGCGTGATCGCCCAGGGAGATCAGCACGAGCCCCTGCACCGGGTCGTCACGACAGGCTTCGGGCGCGAAGGCCACCTCCATGACGATCGCCTGCCGCACGCCGGCCAGCCCCTTGCCCTCCTGCCCCGGGCTGCGCAGCCAGTCTCCGTTCCACACCAGGATGGCGCGGCCGCCCGGCGGATTGGCGCGCGCCACCGCGGCGCGCACCTCCCCGTCGCGCCGCAGCGCCGCCTGCAGCCGGCGGACCATGTCGCAGGGCTGCCCGCCGCTTCCGGAGCCGGCGCCTGAGCCGTCGCCCGACCCGTTTCCGGCCGTGCGTGCGCCCGCGAGTTCGGCCTCCCCCACCGTCGCCAGCGGGATGGGCGCGGGCTCGGGCGTCGGCGCGGCGATCAGGGGCGGCATCTGCGGCGTCGGCGGGGCGGGTCGGACCTTCAGCGCCGGGCGCTTCGGCGCCGGCGCGGGCGGCGCCGGGGGCGCTGCGGCCGGGGCCCGCTCGCCGGGGTCCGGCGTCTCGGGGCGTGGCGGCGGCGCCAGGCTGACCATCAGCGGGTCGAGCGGCGCAGGCGGGATCTCCGCCGCCCGGTGCTGCTGCGACGCCACGAAGGCCAGCGGCAGCAGCGCGTGCGCTACGATGCTCAGCGCCGCCGCGGCCGCCCGCCGCCTGCGCTCCTCGCCTCTCCTCGCCATCGCCCGAACCAAGCCCGCGTTCGCGTCGAGATCGTGGCGCCGTCACGGTCAAGCTGCCTCTTTCAAGCCACGCTCGCGTCATCACCCCGCCACCTCGGCTGTCCCACCTTGGCAGCGGCGTGAGAGCCCGGGTGGGGGCCCGGAGAGAGAGGACGCGAAGTTGAAGAACAAGATCAGGATGGTGGCGGTGACCGGCGTGGTGCTCGCGGCGGGTCTCGCGACGACCGGCTGCGCCAGCCACAAGTTCGTCCGCGAACAGGTGGCGGTGGTCGACACCCGGGTGACCCAGGTCGAGGGCACGGCGGGCGAGGCGCTGGCGCGGGCCAACGCCGCCCACAAGCTGGCGGAGGGCAAGTTCCTCTACCAGGTGGTGCTGTCGGACGACTCGGTGAAGTTCCCCGTCGACCGCCACGCGCTGTCGCCCGAGGCTCAGGCGCGCCTCGACGAACTCGCCCAACGGCTGATGTCCGAGAACCGCAACGTCTACCTGGAGATCCAGGGCCACACCGACGCCAGCGGGCCCGAGGCCTACAACGACCAGCTCGGCGAGGCCCGCGCCGAGGCGGTGCGCAAGTACCTCAGCCAGAAGGGCGTCGCGCTGAACCGCATGGCGACCATCTCCTACGGCGAGGAAGCGCCGGTGGCGCCGAACGACTCCACCGAAGGGCGCTCGCAGAACCGCCGCGTCGCGATCGTGGTGCTGAGCTAGGCCGGGCGGCGGCGGTCCGGGCTTCCGGGCCGCCGCCTCCGTTCCTGTGGATTCCGCCGTCCGTTAACTTCCCGGAAGGCGCGACTCAGGGCTCTTAAGCCCTTGGAGGGGCGCTGGAAAACGAGACGAGCCATGCCTGACGCCACTTACGTCGCTTTCGTCCCGACCAAGCACCGGGACGAGCTCCGGAAGATCCTCCAGACGGAGGACACCGGCCCGCTCGCCTGGCGCGAGCGCCGCAGCCTGTTCGGCAGCGAGTTCTACTTCTCCGGCCCGCCGGTGCTCGCCCGCAAGGCGCAGGCTTACGTGGCCGAATGGGTGCTGGCCCACTAGGCCTCCCGCTTCGTCCTGCAGCGCCGTCCGGGCGCGGAAAAAGGATCGACGCGTGGGCGGCCGCAGCCTAGCGTCCGCGCCGCTGGCAGGGGGAGGATCCACGTCATGGCCGCAGAGGCGCTCGCCGCGACGGTAGCCGCGCGCGCTGCAGGTCCAGGTGCGTGCGCCGTCTGCGACGGCCCGCTGCAGCCCTACCGCCATGACTGGCTCTACCGCTGCGGCCGCTGCCACACCCTGCGCGGCCTCCTCGAGATCGACATCCCCGAGACCCCCGACGAGGGCCGGATCGACGAGGCCGCGCGGGAGGCGGGACTCGCCACGCTTCGCGAGCGCAACAACGCGGTCCTGCTTGACGCCATCGCCGCCTTGCATCCCCCCGGACGGCGGCTGCTCGACGTCGGGTCGGGGCCAGGCTTCCTCCTGCGCCAGGCGGCCGCCCGCGGCTTCCACGCCGAGGGGGTGGAGCCCGACGCCAATGTGCTCGCCGCCTGCCGCGCCGACGGACTGGTCGTGCGCCAAGGCTACTTCCCGGACGCGCTGGCGCCGGGCGCGAGGTACGACGTCATCGTCTTCAACGACGTGCTGGAGCATGTGCCGGACGTCGCTGCGGCCCTGCAGGCCAGCTGGCGCAGCCTCGCGCCTGGGGGGATCCTCTGCCTGAACTGCCCCGACCGCCGGGGCCTGTTCTTCCGCACCGCAGCCGCCCTCGACCGCCTGGGCCTCGCCGGCCCCTACGATCGCCTATGGCAGCGCGGGCTGCCGTCGCCGCACGTCTGGTACTTCACCCTCGACGGCCTCGCGGCCGCCGGCCGCCGCGCCGGCTTCGAGCCGCTTCGCGAGGTCCGGCTGGACACCGTGGAGCTCGGCGGCCTCTGGCGGCGCATCCGCTATGTGAAGGGCGGTTCTCTGCTCGTCGGCCTGGCCGCGTGGATCTTCGCCGCCGCCACGCTCCCGCTGTCCCGTCTCCTGCCGGCCGACTCCGCCGCCTGCCTGCTCCGCAAGCCCGCGGGCTAACCGCTCAGGTCTGCCACAGCGCGATCACCCCGCGAACCGCGAGGCCGTCGAAGAGCCGCTGCACGTCCCCGGCGTTCGCCCGCAGCACCGCGCGCCATGCGCGTCCGGCGAGCATCTCCTCGGTGACCATGAAGCCGCTCGGCGTCCGCGCCACCACGCCCTCACGCGTCAGCCGCAGGAGCTGTCGACGGGTGGTCTCGGGCGGCAGGCGCAGCCGGCGCGACAGCTCGGCTGGCCGCACCGGCCGGCGCACGCCCGGCCTGAGCAGGCCCTCCGCCGTCAGCCCCGGGCGCTCCGTGCCGCCGGCCGCCGCGCCCAGCAGCGCCAGGGCCGCCACCCGGTCGCCGGCGATGCGCACGACGCCGGCGGCCACCCGCAGCAGGTAGTCGCTCACCAGTCGCGCAGCGCCGCGCATCAGCCCCTCGCCCTCGAGCGGGAAGGCCGGCTCCGGCAATGGCCGCAGCACGCCCAGCGCCTGCAGCTCGTGGTGGAAGCTCCGCAACCGCCCGTAGACCTGCATGACGGAGGCCAGGTAGGCCGGAGACGAGAGGAACGCCGCCGGGACGATCACGCCGCCGGCCTCGAGCTCGCAGGCGCCACGCGCCCTTAGCCGATGAATGTGGCGGCGCGCCGTCTCGAACGGCAGGCCCAGCGAGTCGGCGATGGCGCTGATGCTCACGGGCCGCCGCTCGGTGTCTGGGGCGGGCGAGGCGAGGTCGCCGTAGCGGCGGCGCGCCGCCGGGTCCCGGGTCAAGGGCAGGATGTTCGCCTGGTTGATCGCCATCACCAGTAGGGCGTCGGCGCTGTCGAGGTCTGCGATGCCCACCGCCGCCACATCGACCAGGAAGTCGAGCGACAAGTCGCCGATGACCCGCTCGCGCAGGATGGCCGCCAGCTGTGGAGAGACATAGGACACTCGCAAGCAGTAGGCGGATTTCCCGAACCGCGACAATGCCCCGCCGGCCCCAATCCGGGTGTTCCTCGCCCGTGGAGCGAGCGCACGGGGCGCGCTGCGCCTGTTGCGTGTGGGGCTGGCGCGACATGGCCGCTCATGGCCCCGGGGTTCACTTTCCGTTCCAGGCCGACTCCAGTAAGGTCCGGCGGTGACCGCACTTCCCGCTAGCCTCGACCTCGCGCCCGCTCTGGTGGTGCTCCCCGGCGCCAGGGCCGCCGTGGCCGACGCCGCGGGGGCGCGTCTGCTGCGCGCGCCTGAAGCTCGCGACCTGCTGGAAGCCGCCCCCGTGCTGGTCGCCCACGCGGCCATGACAGCGCGCCGCCTTGGTATGAACCCGCCGCCTCGTTCGGTGCGCATCTTCGACGCGCTCGAGCTCTTCGCCTTCGTGCGTCCCGCGCGGTTCTGCGCCCCCTCGGCCGCCGGCCTCGCGCAGGCGCTCGGACTTCCGGAACCCAAGGGCGTCCAGGCCCAGGCCTGCACCCTCGCCGAGGCCTGCCGCCTCCTGCTCGCCGAACTCGCGGCTGCGCCCGAGCCCTCTCGGGAGGAGGCGCTGGCGCTGGCCGAGACCCTGGGCCGCGGCGGCTGGGCCTGGGGCCAGGCCACCGTCGCCGCGCTGCGCACCGCGCCCGTGGGCAACATGTTCCGGTCGTCCGGGCTCGACGTCTGGGCCCGCATGATCGAGTGGGAGGCGGAAGCGCCGCCCGGCGAGGCCGGCTCCAAGCCCATCGCCGCCGAGCACGCGGCCCAGCGGCTGAAGGAGCTGCTGCATCGCTCCGGCCTGGACGAGGCGCGGCCCGCCCAGGCCGAGTTCGCGGCCGAAGCCGCCTTCGCCTTCTCGCCCCGCGAGCGGGAGGGGGAGCCGCGGATGATGCTCGCGGAGGCCGGCACCGGCACCGGCAAGACGCTCGCCTACCTCGCCCCGGCCTCGCTTTGGGCCGAGGGCAACGGGCCGTCGGTCTGGGTCTCCACCTATACCCGCGCCCTGCAGCGGCAGATCGAGCGGGAGAGCGCCTCGGTGTTCCCCGACCCCAAGGTCCGCGCCAAGAAGGCGGTGGTCCGCAAGGGCCGCGAGAACTACCTCTGCCTGCTGAACTTCCAGGACCACGCCAATCAGGCCCAGCTCGGCGGCGCGGACCTCGTGGGCATGGGCCTGGCGGCGCGCTGGGCCCGCGCCACCCGCGACGGCGACATGACCGGCGGCGACTTCCCGGCCTGGCTGCCCACCCTGTTCGCCGTCTCGCCCGCCGCCCAGGCCAGCGCCGCCAACCTCGTGGATCGGCGCGGCGAGTGCATCCACGCCGGCTGCCAGCACTACCGCACCTGCTTCGTGGAAAAGGCGATCCGCGGTTCGCGCCGCGCCGACATCGTCATCGCCAACCACGCCCTGGTGATGACCCAGGCCGCCTTCGACGGCGCCCGCGCCGCGCGCGGCTCCAAGGCCGACGGCGAGACCACCCAGCTCAAGCGCATCGTCTTCGACGAGGGCCACCACCTGTTCGACGCCGCCGACAGCGCCTTCTCCGCCGCCCTGTCGGGCGCCGAGAGCGCCGAGATGCGCCGCTGGATCCGCGGCCCCGAAGGCCGTGGCCGCCGCGGCCGCGGCCTCGAAGCCCGCCTGCTCGACGTCCTCGGCGACAGGGACGACGCCAAAGCCACGCTGGTCGCCGCAACCCACGCCGCCGCCGCCCTTCCCGGCGAGGGATGGTCGGGCCGCATCGCCCCGCCGAACGGCGAGGTGAACCCCATCGGGCCGATCGAGCAGTTCCTGGTCGCCGTGCTCGAACAGCTGCGCGCCCGCGCGGCTCCGTCGGAAGTGGGCATGGAATGCGCCGCCCGCCCGGCGCTCGACCTCGTGCGCGACACCGCCCGCGAGGCCGCCGCCGCCCTGGCGCGCATCGAGGCGCCGCTGCTGGCGCTCGCCCGCGCTCTGGAAGATGTGCTGGACGAAGAAGCCGCCACCCTGGGGCCCGCCGAACGCGCCCGCATCGAAGGCGCGCTGCGCGGCCTCGACCGCCGCGCCCGGATGACCCTGCCGGCTTGGCGCTCCATGCTCCAGGCCATCGACGAGGACGCCGAGGACGACCCCGACTTCGTCGACTGGTTCGACGCCACCTTTCTCTACGGGCGCGTGGTGGACGCGGCCTGCCGCCGCCACTGGGTGGATCCTACCGAGCCGCTGACCAACGCCGTGATCGCGCCGGCGCACGGGGTGCTGGTCACCTCGGCGACGCTCGCCGACCAGACGCTGGACGATCCGTTCGCGCTCGCCGAGATGCGCACCGGCGCGGCGCGCCTGCCGGACCGCCCGAAGACTCTGCGCCTGCCCTCACCCTTCGACTACGCCGCCCAGGCGCGCTGCTTCGTGGTCACAGATGTGGCCAAGGATGATCCGCGGCAGATCGCGGCCGCCATGCGCGAGCTGTTCCTCGCCGCCGGCGGCGGCGGCCTTGGTCTGTTCACGGCGATCCGCCGGCTGAAGGCGGTCCACGAGCGGATCGCGGCTCCGCTCGCGGACAAGGGCCTGGCGCTCTACGCCCAGCACGTGGATCCGCTGGAGGTCGGCGCCTTGGTGGACATCTTCCGGGCCGAGGAGGACGCCTGCCTGCTCGGCACCGACGCCGTCCGCGACGGCGTCGACGTCCCGGGACGCTCCCTGCGCCTGCTGGTCTTCGACCGGGTGCCTTGGCCCAGGCCCGACCTGCTGCACAAGGCGCGCCGGGTCCGCTTCGGGGGCAAGGGCTATGACGACGCCATCGCGCGCGGCCGCATCGCCCAGGCCTTCGGCCGCCTGATCCGCCGCGCCGACGACCGCGGCGTCTTCGTGATGCTCGACGCGTCCTCGCCTACCCGGCTGTTCTCCGCCCTGCCCGAGGGGGTCGAACTGCAGCGTGTCAGCCTGGTGGAGGCCATCGAGAAGACCGCCGAGTTCCTGCAAACCCAGACGGCCGCCGGCTAGCGCCCGTGTCGCCCCCCGGCTACTGAGCGGCCATGAAGCGCTTGGGACTCATCGGCTTCGGGCAGTTCGGCCAGCTCGCGGCCGGAATCCTGAAGGACCATTTCGACGTCCTGGTCAGCGACCCGGCGCCCGATGCGCCCGGCCGCGCCCGGGCGCTGGGCGTCGGCTTCGGGGCGGTGGAGGACGCCGCGGCCCGCGATGTCGTGGTGGTCGCGGCGCCGGTGCCGGCCATGCGCAGCGTCTTCGCGGCCATCGCCCCGCATGTGCGGCCGGGCGCCCTGGTCCTGGACGTGGGGTCGGTGAAGATGCTGCCGGCGCAGTGGATGCGCGAGCTGCTGCCCGAGCATGTGGACCTCGTCGCCACACACCCGCTCTTCGGTCCCCAGAGCGTGGCCCGCGATGGCCTGCCCGGGCTGCGGTTCGTGGTCTGCCCGATCCGCGGCGATCGGCACGAGAAGGTCGCCGCCTTCGGGCGCGAGCTGGGCCTTGCCGTCACCGTCACCACCCCCGAAGAGCACGACGAGGAGATGGCCTATGTCCAGGCCCTCACCCACCTCATCGGCCGCAGCCTGGTGAACCTCGGCATCCCCGACGAGCGGCTGGCGACCCAGTCCTACCAGCACCTGCTGGAGCTCTGCGGCCTAATCGGCGCCGACACCTTCGAGCTCTTCACCGCCATCCAGACGCAGAACCCCTACGCCCCAAAGGTGGTGAGGGCTTTCGTCGATCAGGCGCAGGACCTGCTGGCGCAGGTGGAGAAGGCGCCTAGGCCTTCATGAACTGGGCCAGGGCGTCGACGACGGCGCGGTTGTGCTCTTCCAGGCCGATGGTCACCCGCACGTGGCCCGGCAGGCCGTAGTTGCCCACGCCACGCACCAGCAGGCCGCGCGAGGCCAGGAAGGCCTCGGCTTCCTTGGCGGTCTTGCCGGGCGCGGTGGGGAAGCCGATCAGCAGGAAGTTGGCGGCCGACGGCAGGACCACCTCGAGTCCGAGCCCGCCGAACTGCTGGGCAAGCCACGGCCGCCACTGTTCCACATGGGCGATGGAGCGATCCTGGAAGTCCTGGTCCGCGAGCGCCGCGATGGCGGCGGCCTGGCCGGGGATCGAGATGTTGAACGGCAGCCGGATCCGGTCCATCGCCGCGATGATCTCGGCGGGCGCGTAGCCCCAGCCTACGCGCAGCGCCGCAAGGCCATGGAGCTTTGAGAAGGTGTGGGTGACGACCACGTTCTCGGCCGAGCGGGCCAGGTCGAGACCGTCGTCGAAGGTCGGATCCTTGCAGAACTCGCCATAGGCGCCGTCCAGCACCAGGACCACCGAGGGCGGCAGCGCCGCGTGCAGCCGCTCGATCTCGGAGAACGGGATCCAGGTGCCGGTCGGGTTGGCCGGGTTCGCGATGAAGACGAGGCGGGTGCGGTCGTCCACGCACTTCAGCACCTCGTCCACGTCGATCGTGTAGTTGGGCTCGCGGGCGCGTCGCACTTCAGCCTGACAGGCGTAGGCGCCGATGGCGTAGGCGGCGAAGCCGTACTCGCCCTGCACGATGTTGTCGCCCGGCTCCAGGAAGACCGAGTTCAGCAGCTGGAAGACCTCGTCCGACCCCTGGCCGAAGATCAGCCGCTCGGGCTCGAGACGGAAATGCTCGGCGACCGCCGCGCGCAGAAGGCTGGTGCGGCTGTCCGGGTACATGTGCAGCTGGTCGGCGGCGCCCGCGTAGGCCTCCCGCGCCTTCGGGCTGCAGCCCAGGATGTTCTCGTTGGCCGAAAGCTTGATCGGGTTCTCGACGCCCTCGGCCTTCGCCTTGCCGGGCACATAGGCGTGGATGTCCATGATGCCGGGCTTGGGGAGCGGGCGCGCGGCGCGGGCGCGGTCGTTCAGCGGGGCGTCGTCGGACATGGGACCGTAGAGGATCAGCCAAGGGCCTGCCGGCCCGGGAAGCGTCGCCTCTTACACGTCCAGGGGCGCGGGCGCAGCCCCGATGACGCCGGAAAGCCGGCCGGGCGCACGCGCCAGGCGCGGGTCGTCGGCCTGGTAGAAGCCGGCCAGCATGAACAGCTTCAGGCCGCCCGTCTCCACCAGGAGGGTTGCGGCGGCGCCGTCGCGGCTGAGGGCCTCCTCGACAGCCGCAGCGCTCTGCGGCGCGTCGGTGACCCAGAAGGTGACGTCGTCGCCGGTGGGCTCGACCTCCACCTCGCCGAACGACAGGGCCGACATGGGACCCCAGGCCGCCAGGCAGGGCAGGGCGGCGAACACCCGCAGCTTCGGCTCCGCCAGCAGCCGGCCCCACCAGGCGGTGTCGGGGGCGAGCGCGGCGACGCCCACACCGCCGGGCGTCTTCGCTGCGGCGATGGCCTCCTCCGGCTTGGCGACCTGGCGCAGCGGCGGGGCCGAGCCGAACCGCAGGCGGGCGAGCTCCACGGCGCGGGCCGGGTCGCGGCCGCCCCAGACGGCGAGGTGGAAGGGGCCCTGCAGCTTCAGGGACTCGCCGATCATCTCGCGCCACACCCGAACCACCAGGGCGGCGCTCGCGCCGCTGCGCGGTTGGGCCAGGAGGCGACGGAGGAGGTGGGCCTCGCGGCCGGGCTTCAGGCCGAAGCGGCCGGCCTCGCCCGCCGCCGCCTTGGCGGCCGCCACGGCCTTGGCCAGGCTGGCCCGCTCGTCGAGCAGCTTCAGCAGCTCGGCGTCGATGGCGTCGATCCGGGTGCGGACTTCCTCCAGCGACGGTGGTGCGGACTTGGCGCCGGTCTCGGCCATATTCTCCCCCGGAAACCCGAGGTGGCGACCTAGGTCATTGCGCCGGCGGGCGCAATAGGCCGGTTCGACGCAAGAAAGTTGCAGGCGTTACGAGCTTAGGCGGCGCGGGCGTCGCCGGCCTCGAGCGCCAGGGTGAGGGCTGCGCGCAGGTGCTCGGCCTTCATCGGCTTTTCGATGACGCTCAGCATCCCCGCCTGCAGGTAGCCGCGCGCCTCGTCGGGGTCGGCGTTGGCCGTCAGGGCGATGATCGGGGTGACCCCGGCCCGGCCCGGCAGCGCCCGGATCTCGCGCGTGGCGGTGACCCCATCCATGCCGGGCATCCGGATGTCCATCAGGATCAGGTCGAACCGCGCCGAGCGGGCCGCCTCCACCGCCTGGAAGCCGTCCTCGGCGGTTTCGGTGGTGCAGTTGAACATCTCGCAGAGCGCCTGGGCGACCACCCGGTTCGTGGCGTTGTCGTCGACGATCAGGATGTGGGCCGAGCGGCCCGGCTCGGCGACCGGGGTCGCGGGCGTGTCGGCCGCCACGGGGAGCGTGAGCTCGAAGGTGGTGGTCTGGGCGGCGCCCGGGCCGCTCTGGTCGCGGACGAGGCCGTCCAGGCCTGCGACGATGCGGCGGGCCAGCATGACGTCGAGCGCCACCCCCAGCCCAAGCCGGTCGGCCACAGCGCGAACGCGGACGGCCTCGTCCGATTGGGGGGGAGCCGGGCTGCGGGCGCCGCGGACGCAGCCCTCGAGGCGCGCAGCGCCCGCCAGGACGCTGACCTTCAGGCTGGCTTCCACCGCGGCTCGGGCCGAGCCCGCCACAGCCTCGGCCAGAAAGCCGTCGAACACCTGCAGCAGCCGCTCGCGGTCGGCGAGCACCGTCGCCTCCGGCTCGCCGGCGTATGAGACCAGCAGGGTGACCTCGCACTGCCGGGCGCGCGCGCTCCAGCGATCCTGCAGCGCATCCATCAGTTCGCGCAGCCGGAGCGGGGCCGGCTTCAGGACCAGCCCGTCGGCGGTCACCGCCTTCAGATCGAGCGCGCTGTCCAGCGTGCGGCGCACGCCCGCGGCGGCCTCCGCCACGCCGAGCACGCAGGCCTGGGCGTCCGCCGTCAGCCGCTGGCGCGACAGCTGGTCGGCCAGCGCCAGGACATCGTCCATCTGCTGGCGGATCTCCGCGCTGACGCGGTCGAAGAAGAACGCAGGCAGGGACATGGGGGCCGTTCGAACACCGGGGAGCGCGGCCATTCTGCCGCCAAGCCTTTGCGAGGAGGTTAAGTTACCGCTCCCGTCGGGGCCGAAGCGGCGCACAAAAAGAAAGGGCGGCGGGAAAGCCCGCCGCCCAAGATGGCGCTAGGGAGGAAACGCGCCTTTCTAGAACCGGTACTGCAGCTCGACGCCGTAGGTCCTGGGCTGGATCAGGCCACGGGTGATGGCCGTCCGCGTCTGGACGAGGCCGGCTGCGCCGCCGGGATTGGGGATGTCGAAGATCGCCGTGGGCGTGGTGGAGCCGTTGGAGGTGTAGCCCCGCTGGTCGAAGGCGTTCTTCACGAAGGCGATGACGGTGTAGCGGTCGTCGCCGTCGTTCCACAGCACGCGGAAGTCGGTGACGTCGTACGCCGGCACGCGGTTCGCCGCGCTCTTGAACGGCTGGTAGTAGGTCTCGTCGGTCCAGGTGTAGGTGGCCGACAGGATCAGGTTCCCGGCGTCGAAGTTGAAGGTGTAGTTCGCATTGCCGGCGAACTTGTGCTTCGGCGACTGGTAGATCCGCGAGCCTTCCAGGGTCTGGAAGACCAGGCGGGTGCCGTTGGAAACCACGAAGCCGCCTTGCGGGGTGGCGTTCGGGTCCAGCGCGCCCGGATCGGCCGGGTCGTAGAAGCAGCAGCCCGAGGTGATCTCGGTGTGCAGGTAGCCGTAGCTGGCCGACAGGTCGAGGTTCTCGATCGGCCGCCACAGGGCTTCCAGCTCCAGGCCGTAGACCTCGGCGTCGACGTTGACGAAGTTGTTCGCCGCCGCCGTGCCCGCCGCGTTCAGCTGCGACAGGTTGAGCTGCATGTCCTTGAAGTCGTTGAAGAAGGCCGATCCGTTCAGCTGCAGGCGGCGGAACAGGGTCTTCTTCAGGCCGATCTCGTAGGCGTCCACCTGCTCCTGGTCGGCCCGCGGGTCGGGCGCCAGCGTGCCGAGCAGGAAGCCGCCCGACTTATAGCCCCGGCTGTATTTGGCGTAGACGAGGGTGTCCTCGTCCGGCGTCCAGTCGAGGTTGACGGTGCCGGTCACGGCGTCCCAGCTGTCCGACAGAGAGCGGAAGTTCTGCACGCCCGGCGTGGCCGGGTCGATGTCGGTGGACACGTCGAAGGACCGCGCGCCGCTGGCGATAGCAGGCGACAGGATCACGAGACGCTGGGTCTCGAAGCCGTCCTTCTTGTCCTTGGTGTAGCGAAGGCCGGCGGTCAGGGCGAACTGGTCGTTGAACTCATAGGTCGCCTGCCCGAAGACGGCCCAGGCCTTGGAGTCCAGGGTCGCCTGGTTGTCGGCGAAGTTCCGGCTCGGGTTCGGCGCGGCCAGGGCGCCCGCAAGCGTCAGCGGCTGGGCCAGCTGCACCTGGTTCGGGTTCGCCAGCTGGATGCGCTGCCGGTATTCCTCCTTGTACTGGTACAGGCCGAGGATCCAGCGCAGAGGACCGTCCGAGTTCGAGGTCAGGTTGATCTCGTTGGAGAAGTACCGCTTGTGCTCGTCGAAGTCGGTGGTGGTGGTCGGGAAGTAGGGGACCGCCATGCCCGGGATGGTGATCGCCGCGGTGCGGCTGGTGGCGTCGTAGTCGCCGCCGGTCTGGTAATTGTACTGCTGGAAGCCGCCGATGTACTTCAGCGTGGCGAAGCCGAGGTCATAGCTGACGTTGGTCAGCAGCACGTGGTTTCCGCGCAGCTGGCCATAGCCGTTGGTGTTGGTGTTCTGGACGTAAGGGTCCGTCACCCCCGGGTTCGGCGTGGTGTAGCCGAACTGGGCGTTGGGCACGAGCTGGCCGATGGGGCCAAAGGGCAGGGTGGTGTCGTAGGGGGTCACCAGGTTGTTCAGGCGGTCGCCGACGCCCATGGTGTCGTCCCAGCTCGAGCGGTTGTAGCGCGCGAACACCGAAAGCTTCTCGGTGGGCTCGGCCTCGACCATGAACTCGAAGTAGGTGCGCTTGATGGTGGCGCCTTCGTTCGCGCCGCCGATGTTCTTGATGAAGCCTTCGCGCTGCCAGTCCTGGCTGCCGCCGACCTTGAAGCGCAGGTTCTCGGCCACCGGCAGGGAGACGACGCCCTCGATGCGGGTGCGCTCATAGTTGCCGTAGGAGGCGCGGATCTCGCCGCCGAACTCCTGGGCCGGTCGCTTGGAAATCTGGTTGATGGCGCCGCCGATGGCGTTGCGGCCGTAGAGCGTGCCCTGCGGGCCGCGGAGGATTTCGGTCCGCTCGATGAACAGCGGCGTCTTGAACAGCTCGGACGAGGAGGCGGAGTAGAAGCCGTCCGAGTAGGAGGCCACGCCGGGGTCGTTGCCGATGTAGAAGGTGTTACGACCCGCGCCGCGCAGGCTGACCCGGTCGGTGCCCGAGTAGTTCATGCCCGGCGTGAAGTTCACGAAGTCCTGGATGCCGGTGATGCCGGCGATGTCGCGGCGCTCGGAGGTGAAGGCGGAGACGGCGACCGGCACGTCCTGCAGGGACTGTTCGCGCTTTTCGGCGGTGATCACCAGTTCTTCGAGCTCGACGCCCTGGCCGGCGGCCTCCTGGGCGAGCGCGGGTTGGGCGACGGCGCCAATCGCGAACGCGGATGCGCCCATGGCGAGCCAGCTGCGAAGCCGCAGGGTGTTCAGAGACATGCAGTCCTCCCACGACGCGCGCAGGAACCCGCGGCGCCGGTTGTTGTCGTATGCGGTGGACGGGCGCGGGGAGGCGCCCGAAGGGCGGGACCGTCTGTCGGCCAGAGCCCGCAGGTCAACTGGACGTCGATAACTTATCGCCGCTCACGTCAACTTTCAGGCGCTCGTGGCGCAAATACCGCACTTTCGAACGGGAAGAGCAAAAGTGAACGACGATCAATGAACGCCGAGCTGTTGATATTCGGCGCGGGCGCCAAATAACCCGCTTCCGCAGCGACCCGGCTCGACTGCGTTTCTACAAAGAAAAGGGGCGGCGGGTTTCCCCGCCGCCCCGGATCGCCAGGAAGTGGCCGATCTCTACCAGCGCTTGCTGATCGAGACGCCGTAGGTGCGCGGCTCCGTATAGAACACGTTCCGGAACAGGCCCGAGGAGTCGTCGGTCAGGTAGAAGTCGGTGATCGCCGTCTCGTCGGTGGCGTTCTTCACGAAGGCGCCGATCTCCAGCCCCAGGTCGGGCTGCTCGACCGTGAAGGTCAGGTTCACGTTCTCCCAGGCCCGGATGCGGTCGGCGGGGCTGTTGTAGATGCGGGCGAACGTCTTCGTCTGGCGGTAGTAGTCCCCGCGCAGCGTCGCCTGCCAGTCGCCGAGGCTCATGGTGTACTGGGCGCCCAGCGAGACGGTCCAGTGCGGCGAGTTGGGCAGCTCGTGGCCTTCGAGGTTCACCGGCACGCCCTCCGACACCAGGCCGCCGAAGGCGTTGGTGCCCGCAGCGATCGCCCCGGTCCCGTTGATGTTGGTGCCCGCGCCGGCCGCCGAAGCCAGGGTGCAGACGCCCAGCAGGTTGAACGGGTTCGGCGTGAAGCCCGGCACCTGGCCGTTGGAGATGGCCAGCGCCGTCTGAGCCGCCGCCGTCGACACCACGCAGTTGGAGGCGGCGCTGGACTTCACGAGGGTGAGGCCCGCGACGCCCTGCGTGCGGTTGAAGGTGTCGATCGAGCTGGCTTCCTTGATCTTGGTGTCGAGCCAGCCGATCTGGGCGTTGAGCCGCAGGCCTTCGATGGGTTGCCAGATGCTCTCGAACTCGAGGCCTTTGACCTCGGCGTCGATGTTCTCGTTGATCGAAGTCCGGTTGATGATCTTCGAGACCTGGTAGCCCTTGTAGTCGTAGTAGAAGCCCGTGAGGTTCAGCACCAGAGAGCCGCCCATCAGGGTGTTCTTGGTGCCGATCTCGTAGGCGTTGATGAACTCGGGCTCGAAGGTCGCCGGCACCGGCACCACGCCGATCCCCGGGCTGAACGGCGGGTTCAGGCCGCCGCCCTTATAGCCGCGGGTGTAGAAGGCGTAGATCAGGGTGTCGTCGGTGAAGCCCACGTCCGGCTGCCAGTCGAAGCCGAAGCGGCCTGTGGGCTCCTTGAACTTCACCTCCTGGCGGCCGATCGGGATCGGGCCCTGGCCCGGCACGCCCAGCGCCACCGTGTGCGCGATCACCCGCTTGTCGTCGACGGTGTAGCGAAGGCCGAGCGTCCATTTGAAGGTTTCGCTCATCTGCCAGTAGAGCTCGCCGAACGCGGCGTAGGACAGCAGCCGGTAGGGACCGTAGCTGTCATAGTAGTTGTGGCCGACGCGGGTCGGGTCGGCGTTCGGGTCGATGGAGACGCAGGGCGGGGCCCCGACGCAGTTGGCGTTGCCGGTCGCCAGAAGGTTGTTGATCTGGTAGTAGCCGGTGCCCGTGTTGAACATCACGTAGTAGTCGCCGCTCGACTTGTACTTCGTGATCATCGCGCCGACGTTGTAGTTGAACGGCCCCTCGTAATTCGACTGGAACCGCACCTCGTGGCTCCACTGCTCGGTATAGGCCGAGGAGATGTCGCTGGTGGTGAAGCGGTTGCGCGCGCCGTTCTGCGGATCGTTGATCACGCCGCCGGGGAACAGGGCGGCGTAGAGCGCCGCATAGCCGCCGGGGATGGGGGCCGCGGCGAACGCGTTCACCGGGTTCGGCGTGGTGTTGAAGGTCGTGGACGGCAGGTAGCGGTTATAGTCCTGCCGCGTGTAGAGCTTGTAATAGGTGTAGGCGCTCAGCCAGTTCATGGTGACGTTCTCGGTCACGTCGAACTCGGCGTTGAACTCGTAGATGTCGGTCTTCGACTTGTAGATCGGGTCGAACAGCGACTCGATGTTCCGGACGTCGGGATCCTGCATCTTGCCGGCATAGGCGTCGCCGGTCTGGAAGCCGCCCAGGGCGCCGAACAGGCCGCCCAGCGTCGCCTGCGAGTTCACGGTGCCCAGCGCGCTCGGATCATAAAGCGAGGTCGGCAGGCAGCCCTGGCTGAACAGCCCGCGCTGGATCTGCGCCACCGGGGGGATGCCGGAGAACGCCAGGCCGCCGATGCTGGTCGGGCCGACGTCCTTGGTGCAGAACTGCTTCCCGATCCGCGAGCGGTTGTCGTCCTCCTCGAAGTGGTCGAACAGCAGCCAGCTGCGGAAGTTGTCGCTCGGGCTGAACGACAGGGTCGCCCGCGCGCCCCACAGGTCGCGATCATCGGCGTCGTTGCCCGTGGCGAGGTTCTCGCCATAGCCGTCCCGCTTCAGGTAGTTGCCGGCCACCCGCAGGGCCAGCATGTCGCCGAGCGGCATGTTCACCATGCCGCGCAGCTTGATGGAGTTGTAGTTGCCGTACTCCGCGCGGGCCGCGGCCTCGAAGCTGTCCGTGGGCTTGGCCGTGATCAGGTTGACCACGCCGCCGGTGGCGTTACGCCCATAGAGGGTGCCCTGCGGACCGCGGAGCACTTCCACGCGCTCCATGTCGTAGAACTCGGTCTCGAACAGGTTGTTGGCGATCAGCGGCGCGTTGTTCAGGTGGATGCCGGTGCCGGCGTCCCCGGAGGCCGCCACCAGCTTCGAGCCGATGCCGCGGATCTGGAAGTTGTAGCCGGTGAAGTTCCCCTTGGAGAACTGCACGTTCGGCACCGCCAGCACGAGGTTCGGGCCGCCTTCGATGCGGGCGCGCTCCAGTGACTCCTGGTTGAAGGCCGAGACCGCGATCGGCACGTCCTGCAGCGCTTCCTCGCGCTTCTGCGCCGTGACGACGAGTTCTTCGATCACCGTGCCCCCGCCGCCGGAGGTCTGGGCAAGGGCGGGCGTCGCGGCGGCCATCGCGGCCGCGGACGCACCGCAAACGAGCACGCGACGCAAGGTCGTTGCGTAGTCCATCTGGTTTCCTCCCAACACGCTCGGGCTCTGGTGGCCCGTTCAGTGTCGCATCGCCGCTTGGGTGAACGCTGAGGAGTGCGGCGGATCCCCCGACAGCCAAGGCGAAGCAGGCGGCAGGGGGGCGAAACTGTCAACCAAACGACGTTAGGTGATCGCCGATAACTTTTGCCGTTGTGGCAAATAGGCGACCACTCCTGACGGGGCGGCAACCCGCCCGACGCAAAAGCGAAGGGCGGCAGGTCGCCCTGCCGCCCCCGAGTTTCGATCCCGCTTGCCTTAGAAGCGGTACTGCAACTCCAGGCCGTAGGTGCGCGGGAAGTTGAGGATGACTGTCCGGCGCGGCCCGACAGCGGTGGGGGAGCCCAGGGTCGAGTTCTGGTAGCCGACCTCGTCGAAGGCGTTCTTCACGTAGCCGATGACCGTGTAGCGGTCGTCGGCGTCCCGCCACAGGAGGCGGAAGTCGGCCAGTTCGAAAGCCGGCGAGGTGTAGCCCGGGTTCGCGAAGATCGTCGACTGCTGATCATCGGTCCAGGTGTAGGTCCCGCTGGCCGTCAAGCGGCCGGCCCCGAATTCCCACGTGTAGGTGGCGCCCAGCGTCACCTTGTGCTCGGGGGTGAGCGGGAGCCTGTTCCCCACCAGGGTCTGCGGCTGGCTGCCATTGGGGAGCGCAGGGCCGAAGGGCCGGGCGCCGGGCTGCTGGGCCCGCGGATCGGGCGTGTCGACGAAGCAGCAGCCTTCCGTCACCTCGGCGTGCAGGTAGGCGTAGTTCAGCATCAGCTGCAGGTTGTCGATGGGCGACCACAGCGCCTCGAGTTCGGCGCCGTAGACCTCGGCCTCCAGGTTCAGGAACCGGCTGCCGGTGATGTTGCCGAGCGCCACCGTCAGCGGGGTCTGGAAGCCCTGGTAGTCCGAATAGAAGGCCGCGGTGTTCACCTGCAGGCTGCCGCCCACGTTCTTCTTGGCGCCGATCTCGTAGGAGTCGACGTACTCGGGATCGGCGTAGGGGCTGGGCGTCAGGCCGTTCGAGCCCAGCCAGCCGCCCGACTTGTAGCCGCGGCTGTAGCGCGCATAGAGGTTGGTGTCGGCGTCGGGCTCCCATTGGACGCCGAGGGTGCCGGTGAGCGCGTCCCAGTCGCCGGACAGGTTTCGCCGCAGGCCGCCCGTCGGGTTGGGGACCAGGTCGGCGGTCAGGGGATTGGCCGCGCAGGCCGCGATGGTGAAGCCGCCGCAGACCTGGAAGGTGCTCAGGTCCAGCGACAGGCCCTGGGCTACCGCGAGGGGCACGCCGGCGGCGCGGAGGCCCTGCAGCAAAGCCGCCGACGGCACGCGAGCGACGTAGCGCGCGATGTCATAGCCGTCCTTCTGATCCTTCGTGTAGCGCAGGCCGGCGGTCAGGGTGAGCGTGGGCGCGAACTCCCAGTCGATCTGGCCGAAGGCGGCGTAGGACTTGGTCTCCAGGTGGCCGTCCACATAGAGGAAGGCGCCCCGCGGATTGGCCGGCACGGCGGCGCCGCTCAGGCTGACGGGCGCGAACATACCGGGGTCGCCCACGACCCGGATGCCCTGCGGCTGGTCGTATTCCTGGTAGTACTGGAAGGCGCCGACGATCCAGTTGAACGGCCCCTCACCACTGGAGGACAGGTTGATCTCGTTGGAGAACCAGCTCTGCCGCTCCTCGTAGAAGGTGCGCGCGTCGGTGGCGACATTGGTGGCCGTGAAGGCCGTCAGCGGCCCTGGGCCGTCGAGGTCCGGCAGGTTGATGTTCTGCGGGCCCACTCGCGGTGTGCCGTCGGAGTCAGACGAGGTGTTGTAGTCGTACTGCTGATAGCCCGCGAGGTACTTCAGCGTGCCCCACCCGAAGTCATGCGTCAGGTCGAAGTGCAGGCGGTGGTGGTTGTCCAGCGACCCGTAGGCGTCCCAGTTGGTGTTGATCGTATAGGGATCGCTCACCGCCGGGTTGGTCCCGGTGTAGCCGAGGGCGGTGTTGTAGTAGAGGGCCGAGGTGCCCGCGCCCGTGAACGAGGTGGTGTCGTAGGGCGAGATGTTGTTGTTCAGCGTGTTGCCCACGCCGTAGCTGTCGTCCCAGTCGAACTTGCTGTAGCGCAGCCGGGCGGTGGTGTTCTCGCCGAGGTCGGCCTCGACCTGGAACTCGACCATCCAGCGATCGACCTCGGCGGTGTCGCGGGCGGGGCCGATGTTGTTGATGAAGCCCTCGCCGCGCTTCTCCACGGAGCCGCCGAGCAGGAACCGCAGGTTCGGCGCGATCGGGCCGCGGATCAGGCCGTCGATGCGATAGTAGTCGTAGTTGCCGACCTGCGCCCGCACCTCGGCGTTGAAGTCCTCCGTCGGCCGCTTGGAGATCACGTTCATGGCGCCGCCGATGGAGTTGCGGCCATAGAGCGTGCCCTGCGGGCCGCGCAGGATCTCGGTGCGCTCGATGAACAGCGGCGGCGTCGAAGCGTCGGCCATCGAATTCGAGAAGATGCCGTCCGAGTAGAGGGCCACCGACGGATCGGTGCCGATGGCGTTGGTCAGGCGCCCGAAGCCCCGGATCGAGAGGCGGTCGTTGTTGGTGTAGCTGAGCGACGGCGTGATGCGGGCGAGATCCTCGACCGTATTCACGCCCAGCACGTCGCGCCGCTCGCTGGTGAAGGCCGTGACCGCCACCGGCACGTCCTGCAGCGACTGCTCCCGCTTTTCGGCTGTGACCACCAGCTCCTCGATCTCGGTCTGAGCAAGGGCAGGGCCGGCGAAGGCGGCAAGGGCCGCGGCGGACGCGCCAGCAGCGAGCGCGCTCCGCAGATGCGAAGTCTTGGACATTCTGATTTCCTCCCAGGGCGCCGGGTTCTCTGGAGGCCCGGTTTCGCCAGAAGAAGAAGCTCAGCCGAGACTTGGGTTCTGTCAACGGCTTGCGCCCCGGCGACTGATAGATGGCCGCGCCGCTGAAGCATTCGTTTGTGACTTTACGTTGCGTAAGCTTCGTAGAATCGACGGCCGGTCCGCTGCTTCTACTTTTCGAAGGATCGGTATCTCTCCGAGCTTCACCTTGCGCAGCTTGTGCAACCGGTAAGTGATTCTTGCTCAGTGGCGCGCGGAAGTCCCCCGGCGCTCCACTTCCCCCTCGGCCCTGGAGCGCGCATATGGGGCCCATGATCGACACTCCCGCCGCCCCCGGCGCGCTCGTGCTGTTCTCGGGCGGGCAGGATTCCGCCGTCTGCCTGGCCTGGGCCCTCGACCGCTTCGCGCGCGTGGAGACGGTGGGCTTCGACTACGGGCAGCGTCATGCCGTGGAGCTGGAGGCGCGCGACCGCGTCCGCGCGCGCGTGGCGGCCGAGTTTCCGGAGTGGGCCGGCCGGCTCGGCCCCGACCACAGGCTGGAGATGCGCGGCTTCGGCGGCATCGGCGAGACCGCGATGACCGGAGAGCGCGCCTTCGAAATCACCGCCAAGGGCCTGCCGTCCACCTACGTGCCGGGGCGCAACCTGGTCTTCCTGACTTACGCAGCGGCCCTGGCTGACCGGCGCGGGCTCCAGGCGCTGGTGGGCGGCATGTGCGAGACGGATTTCTCGGGGTACCCGGACTGCCGCCGCGACTCCATCGACGCGATGGAGAAGGCGCTGAACCTCGGCATGGCGCAGGACTTCCGGATCGAGACCCCGCTCATGCGCCTGACCAAGGCGCAGACCTGGGCGCTCGCCAAGGGTCTCGGCGGCGAGCCGCTGGTCGACCTCGTGCTGGAAGAGAGCCACACCTGCTACCGCGGCGACCGCGATCAGCGCCACGCCTGGGGCTACGGCTGCGGGAGCTGCCCGGCGTGCGAGCTGCGCGCCCGCGGCTGGGAGGGCTTCGTGGCCGAGGGGCGGCCGGTGCTTCGGGCGGTCGCGGTCGAGGCATGAGCTACGCCGTCAAGGAGATCTTCCTCACCCTGCAGGGGGAGGGCGGCCAGGCCGGGCGGCCGGCGGTGTTCTGCCGCTTCGCCGGCTGCAACCTGTGGAGCGGCCGCGAGCAGGACCGCGCCGCCTCCGTCTGCACCTTCTGCGACACCGACTTCGTGGGCATGGACGGGGAGGGCGGCGGCCGCTTCGCCTCGCCGGAGGACCTCGCCGACGCCGTGGAGCGGGCCTGGACCGGCGGCCCGACCGACCGGCTGGTGGTGCTGACCGGCGGCGAGCCTCTGCTGCAGGTGGACGCCGCCCTGCTGGACGCCCTGCACGCCCGCGGCTTCCAGGTGGCGCTCGAGACCAACGGCACGCTTCCGGCGCCGCCCGGCGTGGACTGGATCTGCGTCAGCCCCAAGGCCGACGCGCCGGTGGTGCAGACCCGCGGACAGGAGCTGAAGCTGGTCTACCCGCAGCCGGGCGTCGATCCGGCCCGCTTCGAGCACCTCGATTTCGAGCGTTTCCTGCTGCAGCCCATGGACGGGCCGGCGCGAGAGGCGAACACGCGGGCGGCCATCGCCTATTGCCTTGCGCACCCCCGCTGGCGTTTAAGCGTCCAGACTCACAAGTACCTCGGGATCGCCTGAGGCGTTCCGCCCGGGCCGACGACCACCTCCTCCATGACCGCACCCATCTTCGAGATCACCAAGACCGCAACCTTCGATGCGGCGCACTACATCACGGACGGGCCCGAGCACCGGCCGTACACCAACCTGCACGGCCACTCGTTCCAGGTGCAGGCGACCGTCGCCGGCCCGGCCCAGGAGCCGGTGGGCTGGGTGGCCGACTTCGCCGACCTCGACCAGTCGCTGAAGGCGGTCGCCGCCGAGCTGGACCACGGCCTGCTGAACGACAAGCCGGGGCTCGAGCGGCCGACGCTGGAGCACATCTGCCTCTATTTCGCCGAGCGGCTGAAGGCCCAGTTCCCCGGGCTGTCCCGCATCGTGGTGTCCCGCCCGACCATCGGCGAGAGCTGCGCGCTCCGGGTGAGCTAGCGCTCGTCGCGGTCCTTGTCCCCGCCGCCGGGGATCACCGCGCCCACCACCATCCCCGTGCCCTTGGCGGTGGTCTTCACCACCGCGCCCGTCACGCCGACGGCCGTGCCGACCACGGCCCCCGTGGCGGCGGCGGCCAGGCAGCCGGTCAGGCCGAGGCTGGCGAGGGTGAGGAGGGCGGCGCGGTACGCGAACTTGGCGGTCATGAGGATTCCCCGGACTTTCGCCGGCAATCTGCCCCAGGACCCGCGCCAAAAGATGGCGGTCAGCTGCGGCCTTTCGCAGCGCCCGGCTGGAAGGCCCCGCCGCCCGTCTGTCCACGGTGGCGCAGGAAGGCGTCGGCCAGGACGCAGGCGACCATGGCCTCGACCACCGGCACGGCCCGGATGCCCACGCAGGGATCGTGGCGCCCCTTGGTGCGCAGCTCGATCTCCTCGCCGGCCTCGTTCAGGGTCCGCCTCGGCGTCAGGATCGAGGACGTCGGCTTGAAGGCCACGCGCGCCGTCACCGGCTGGCCGGTGGAGATGCCGCCCAGCACCCCGCCGGCGTGGTTGGAGGTGAACAGGGGACCGTCGTTGCCCATCCGCATCTCGTCGGCGTTCTCCTCGCCGGAGAAGGCGGCCGAGGCGAAGCCGGCGCCGATCTCCACCCCCTTCGAGGCGTTGATCGACATCAGCGCGGCGGCCAGTTCGGCGTCGAGCTTGCCGTAGACCGGGGCCCCCCAGCCGGCCGGCACGCCCAGGGCTTCTACCGCCACCACGGCGCCGGTGGACGAGCCCGCTTTGCGGACCTTCTCCAGGTGCGCTTCCCAGACCGGCACGATCTGCGGGTCGGGGGCCCAGAACGGATTGTCGCCGGTCACCGAGAAGTCGATCTGCGCGGGGTCCACCGCATGCGGCCCGATCTGCACCACGGCCGCGCGGATCGTGACGCCGGGGATCACCTTGCGGGCGATGGCCCCCGCCGCCACCCGCGCCGCGGTCTCGCGGGCCGACTGCCGCCCGCCGCCGCGGTAGTCGCGCACGCCATACTTGGCGAAATAGGCGTAGTCGGCGTGCCCGGGCCGGAAGGCCTGGGCGATCTCGGAATAGTCCTTCGAACGCTGGTCGACGTTCTCGATCATCAGCGAGATCGGCGTGCCGGTGGTGACCTGGCCGCCGGTGCGATCGTCCTCGAAGACGCCGGAGAGGATGCGCACCGCATCCGGCTCCTGCCGCTGGGTGACGAACTTGCCCTGCCCGGGCCGGCGCTGGTCCAGCCAAACCTGGATCTCTTCGGCGGTCAGCGGGATCCCGGGCGGGCAGCCGTCGACGACGCAGCCCAGCGCCGGCCCGTGGCTTTCGCCCCAGGTCGTCACGCGGAACAGCTGGCCGAAGGTGTTGTGCGACATGATGGCGCCGCTTCTAGCGTGAAGTGGCCGGAGGGCCTAGGCCGCCCACGCCGCCGCGAACCGCCGCAAGAGGCTGCGCGCGGCGCTGTCGGTGGAGCTCTTCTGCCGGGTCAGCCGCAGGAAGAGGTGCCCCTGGGCGTGCGACCCGCGCGCCGGCAGCCCCTGGCCCGGCAGGCGCACCAGCCCGCGTTCGGCGGCCTTGCGGGTGATCCACACGACGCGCCGGCCCAGCGGCGTCTCCAGCGCCACCCGCCCGCCGTCGGCCAGAATCCGGGGCGCGACCGACACGGTCAGCCACAGGTCGTCGCCCCGCACCAGCATGTCGCCCTCGCCGCGCACCACCACGGGCAGCTCCGTGTCGCCGGCGCGCACCGTGTCGCCGGTCCGCAGGCCGGCCGGCAGCCGGATGCGGACCACGCGGCCGTCCGCCAGGCGCTGCTCCACCGAGCCGCCGGCCAGCGCCACGAGCGGCCCGATCGAAAGCTCCGGCGGCGCGGCCTCGCGGCGGGCCGGCGGCTGCACGAACAGATCCTCGCGGCGCGGCTGGCGCTGCAGCAGGCGGTAGGCCTCGACGACGGTGCGGAACCCCTCCGCCGAGCCGCCGGGGCGGTCGGGGTGCGCGCGCTTGGCGGCCTCCCGGAACGCCCGGCGGATCTCGCCGGGACCGGCCAGCGCGCCGACTCCCAGCGCCTCGCGGGCGGCGCGCGCGGTCATGGGCTTGGGCGCTTCGGACATCGCCGCCACCACACCCGAACATGGTGAACGGCGCGTTACGCATGGCCCCGCAGCAAGCGGCCGCGCTATATGGCGGACGATGACCGACAAGAGCCTCATCCCTCCCTCGCCCAGCGAAGACGACTACGTCCGGCAGGTGACAGCCGCCGAACCGCCGGCCCTGCTCTCGGAGGAGGACCCCTTCGCGCTCTTTGCCGAGTGGATGAAGGAGGCTCTGGCGAAGGAGCCGAACGACGCCAACGCCATGGCGCTGTCCACGGTGGACGAGGATGGCATGCCCGACAGCCGCATGGTGCTGCTGAAGGACGTCGATCCGGCGGGGTTCGTCTTCTACACCAACCTGGAAAGCGCCAAGGGCCGGCAGCTGGCCGCCAATCCCCGCGCGGCCCTGCTCTTCCACTGGAAGTCGCTGCGCCGGCAGGTGCGGGTCCGCGGGACGGTCGCGCCCGTCACGCCTGAGGAGGCGGACGCCTATTTCGCCACCCGCGCCCGCCCCGCCCAGCTCGGCGCCTGGGCCTCGGAGCAGTCCCGGCCCATGGGCGAGCGGCTCGCCCTGGAGAAGCGGATCGCCGAGGCGGGCCTGCGCTTCGGCCTCGGAAAGGTGCCGCGTCCGCCGCACTGGTCCGGTTTTCGGCTCTCCCCGGTGGCGCTCGAGTTCTGGCGCGACCGCCCGTTCCGCCTGCACGAGCGGCTGGTCTTCGCCCGCGCCGGCGACGGCTGGACGACCCGCAGGCTCTATCCTTGAGCACGCCCGCCGCGCCCGGCGGCGCCGAGGCCGAGGCCGAGGTCACGGCCTGGCTCGCCGCCCGCACCCGCCCACCGATCGAGACCGCCATCTCGCGCGTCTTCCTGGGCGACGACGTGGCCTACAAGCTCAAGCGGCACGTTAGCCTGGGCTACGTGGAGTTCGGCACGCCCGAGCGCCGGCTGTGGGCGCTGGAGCGCGAGCTCAGCTTCAATCAGCGCACCTGCGACATCTACCGCCGGCTGATCCCCATCACCCGCGCCGCCGCCGGCGGGCTGGAATGGGAAGGGCCCGGCGAGGTGGTGGACTACGCGCTGGAGATGCGCCGGTTCGACGACCGGGCGGTGCTCGCCAGCGCACCCGAGGC
This sequence comes from Phenylobacterium sp., assembly GCF_036563385.1. GTDB lineage: Bacteria > Pseudomonadota > Alphaproteobacteria > Caulobacterales > Caulobacteraceae > Phenylobacterium. The sequence continues at coordinate 386,151 of NZ_DATCML010000012.1, read as the reverse complement.
GCTGGACGGCGACATGGCCGAGGCGCTCGGCCGCACCGTGGCGGGCTTCCACAAGTCTGCGCCCCTGAAGCCGCAGGGCGGGCTGACGGCGCTGGCCTTCACCATCGGCTCCAACGCCCAGTTGCTGCGCGAACTCGCGCCCGAGCTCGGCCGGGACCTCGTCGAAGACCTCGTCGCCCGCACCGAGGCCGAGCTGGAGCGCCAGGCCGCGCTGCTCGCGCACCGCAGCGCCGCCGGCTTCGCGCGGCAGTGCCACGGCGACCTGCACCTCGGAAACATCCTGGTGGAGCAGGGCCGGCCGGTGGTCTTCGACTGCATCGAGTTCAACGACCTCCTGTCCGATCTCGACGTGCAGTACGACCTGGCCTTCCTGCTGATGGACCTGGAGTTCCGCGGCCGCCGCGACGCCGCGGTGCGCGTCCTGTCGGCCTACCTCGACGAAGCCGCCCGCAGCTTCCCGCCGGAGCTCTGGGATGGGCTGGCCGCCCTGCCGCTGATGCTCTCGGTCCGCGCGGGCGTGCGCGCTCACGTCTCCGCCCACAGCGCCGACGTCGCCACGGCGCGCCGCTACGTGGAAGCCGGCGTCGCCCACCTCTCGCCCGCACCGCCGACGCTGGTGGCGGTCGGCGGGCTCTCAGGCTCGGGCAAGTCCACCTTCGCCCGAGCGGTCGCCCCGCACATCGGCGCCTCGCCCGGCGCGGTCGTCCTGCGCACCGACGAGATCCGCAAGCGGCTGCTCGGCGTGCCGCCGACCCACGCCCTCAGCCGCGACCACTACACCCCCAGCTCCCAGGGGCAGACCTACGACGCCATGATCCGCGACGCGCGCGCCCTGCTGGGCGCCGGGCGCGCCGTGGTGCTCGACGCCACCTTCCTGGACGCGGGCCTGCGCCGGCGTGTGGAGCAGCTGGCGCGGGACGCCGGCGTGGCGTTCGAGGGCGTCTGGCTGGACGCCCCGCCGGACGTGCTCGAGCGTCGGGTCGCCGGCCGAACGGGGGACGCATCGGACGCCGACCTTGCGGTTCTGCGTGGTCAGCTCGCCCGCCTGGGCGAGATCGCGGCCGACTGGCCGGCGGTGGATGTCTCTGGCCCGACGGAGGCGGCCGCGGCCGCCTGGCTGGCGCGGCGCGGCTGACGAGACCGTTTGCGTCCAAGCCCTTGGGGTTCTAGCGTAATCACAACTAAACAAGCGTCAGTTGGGAGGATGTGCGGATGTTGGGCCTGATGCAGGACTGGCCGCTCACGGTCGACAAGATCCTGGACCACGCCAAGGCCTGGCACGGCGAGACCGAGGTGGTCAGCCGCTCGGTGGAAGGCCCGATCGTCCGCACGACCTACGCGGCCATCCACGAGCGGGCCAAGCGGCTGTCCAACGCCCTGAAGGGCCTCGGCGTCCAGCCCGGCGACCGGGTGGCGACCCTGGCCTGGAACACCGGCCGCCACGTGGAGGCCTGGTACGGCATCATGGGCATCGGGGCGGTGTGCCACACGCTCAACCCGCGCCTGTTCGAGGACCAGCTCTGCTACATCATCAACCACGCCGAGGATAAGGTCCTCTTCACCGACCTCACCTTCGTGCCGGTGCTGCTGAAGAACCGCGAGCGCATGCCGACGGTGAAGCAGGTGGTGGTCATGACCGACCGCGAGGGCATGAAGGGCGTCGACTATCCGGGCGCCCTCTGCTTCGAGGACCTGGTGGAGCAGAACTCGCCGGACGTGGCCTGGGGCGGCTTCGACGAGAACACCGCCGCCGGCCTCTGCTACACCTCGGGAACGACGGGAAACCCGAAGGGCGTGCTCTACTCGCACCGCTCCAACTTCCTGCACACCCTGGTGACCATGGGCTCGGACGTGCTGGGGATCAGCGCGCGCGACGTGATCCTGCCCGTGGTGCCGATGTTCCACGCCAACGCCTGGGGCATCGCCTTCTCCGCGCCCGCCGTGGGCGCCAAGCTGGTCATGCCGGGCCAGAAGCTGGACGGCGCCTCGGTGCACGAGCTGATCGAGAGCGAGGGCGTCACCTTCTCCGCGGCCGTGCCCACCGTGTGGCAGATGCTGCTCACCCACCTGCGGGAAACCAAGGGCCGGCTCACCACCCTGAAGCGCGTGGTCATCGGCGGCTCGGCCGTCCCCGAGGCCATCGTCCGCGGCTTCCGCGACGAGTTCGGCGTCGACGTGACCCACGCCTGGGGCATGACCGAGACCTCGCCGCTCGGTACCCAGGCGACGCCGAACGCCCGCATCGACCGCCTGGACGCCGAAGAGCAGCTGCGCTTCAAGCTGAAGCAGGGCCGCGCGCCCCTCGGCATCGAGATGAAGCTGGTGGACGACGCCAACCAGCGGCTGCCGCACGACGGGTCCACCTTCGGCAAGCTGAAGGTGAAGGGGCCCTTCGTGGTGGGCGAGTACTTCAAGGGCGACGGCGGCGACATCCTGGACGAGGAAGGCTTCTTCGACACCGGCGACGTGGCCACGATCGACGCCGACGGCTTCATGCAGATCACCGACCGCGCCAAGGACGTGATCAAGTCCGGCGGCGAGTGGATCAGCTCGATCGAGATCGAGAACATCGCCGTCGGCCACCCGAAGGCCCTGCTCTGCGCCGTGATCGGCGCGGCGCACCCCAAGTGGGACGAGCGGCCGGTGCTGCTGGTGAAGCTCAAGGACGGGGAGACCGCCACCAAGGAGGAGTTCCTTGCTCACCTCGAGGGCAAGATCGCCAAGTGGTGGACGCCGGACGACGTGGTCTTCGTCGACGACATCCCGCTGGGCGCCACCGGCAAGATCGACAAGAAGCTGATCCGCCAGCGCATGGAAGGCTATGTCCTGCCGACCGCCAAGGAGAAGGCGACCGCCTAGGTCTCCCTCTCCCGCCGGGCAAGGCGCTAGCTCGCGAGCCGGTAGGTGCTGTCCGGCCCCGGCTCGCCGTCGCTGGCCAGCACGCCCTGCCGAACCAGGTGGATCATCGCCGCGAGCATGGAGCGCGCGGCGGCCGGGTGCAGCCGGGCGTCCACGTCGGCGTAGAGCCTGGGCACCAGGTCGCGGATTCGCGCAGGCCCCGACGCCAGGGCGCGGGTGATCTGGTCCATCCGCTCCTGCCGGTGCGCGAGGTAGGCGTCGATGAACGGCCGGACCGCGGTCACGGGGGCGCCGTGCGTCGGCCACAGGGTGGAGAACCCCCGCTCGCGGATCAGCCTGAGGCTCTCGAGATAGGCGCTCATGTCCCCGTCTGGCGGGGTGATCACCGTGGTCGACCAGCCCATGATGTGGTCGCCGCAGAACAGGGCGTTCTCTTCGGGCAGGGCGTAGCAGAGGTGGTTCGACGTGTGGCCGGGCGTGGGTATGGCCTCGAGCGTCCAGCCCGGCCCGCCGATCTGGCCGCCGCCGCAAAGGCTGACGTCTGGCGCGAAGCCCGCGTCGTGGCCGGCCTCCATCTTCACCTCGCCGTCGTCCTCGTCGGGCCCCGCCACGGCGCAGCCGTAGATCTTCGCCCCCGTCCTCTCCTGCAGCGGGCGGGCGAGGGGAGAGTGGTCCGAGTGATGGTGGGTGATGACGATGTGGGTCACCCGCTCCCCGGAGGTGGCGGCTAGGATCGCCTCCAGGTGCGCCGGGTCGTCCGGCCCCGGGTCGATCACCGCCACCTCGTCCTGGCCGACGATGTAGGTGCCGGTGCCCACGAAGGTGAACGGCCCCGGATTGTTGGCGATCACCCGTCGGATCAGCGGGCTGACGCGGTCGCAGCGGCCGTATTCGAACTGGATATCGCGGACGTAGGGGATCATCCCAGCACGCCGGAGAGGTCGTAGCCGGCCTCGCGCCCCAGCGCCTTCAACTCGTCGCGGCCGCGGGCGCCGGTGGTCGCCTCGCTGATCGCCCAGGTGACGATCGAGCGCGTGCCCGAGCGGCAGAAGGCCAGCACCGGCTTGTCCGCGTCCGCCAGCACACGCGCCGTGGTCTCCACCTGCTCGGGGGTCGGCGAGCCGCGCACGGGCAGGTGCAGGTAGGCCAGGCCCTCCGCCTGGGCCGCCGCCTCGATCTCGTGGCCGGACGGCTGGCCGGGCTCCTCGTTGTCGGGGCGGTTGTTGATGATGGTCCTGAAGCCGAGGCGCGCCGCCTCAGCCACGTCCTCGACGGTGATCTGCGGCGCCACGGAGAGATCTTCGGTGACGCGTCGGATGTCGGCCATGGCTCACGCTTCTTGGGGCTGCTGTGGGGTTCGTTGACATCATCGGGGGCCGGTGAAACTTTCGCAACGCCCGCCCTCGGAAGGCTCGTCGCGCAAGGCCCCATCACCAGATGCTCCGCTTCATTGGTCGGCGCCTGCTCGTGGCGATCCCGACCCTCTTCCTGGTGGTCACCGTCGCCTTCTTCATGATGCGGGCCGCGCCGGGCAGCCCCTTCGACAGCGACCGCAAGCTCTCGCCCGAGATCGAGGCCAACGTCCTGGCCAAGTTCGGCATGAACAAGCCGCTGCACGCGCAGTACGCCGATTACCTGGCGGGAGTCGCCCGCGGCGACCTGGGACCGTCGCTGAAATACCGTGACAAGTCGGTGCTCGACATCCTGAAGGAGAACTACAAGCCTTCCCTGAGGCTCGGCCTTTCCGCCATCCTGATCGCCGCGGTGCTGGGTGTCGGCCTGGGGGTGCTGGCGGCGCTGCGCCAGAATCGCGGCGTCGACTACGGCGTCATGACGGTGGCGATCCTTGGCGTCTGCGTCCCCACCTTCGTCACCGCCCCGCTGCTGGTGCTGCTGTTCGCCTCCACGCTTGGCTGGCTGCCGAGCGGCGGCTGGAACGACGGGGCCCTGATCAACATGGTCCTGCCGGTGGTGGTGCTGGCCCTGCCCCAGGTGGCGATCATCTCGCGCCTGACCCGTGCGGGCATGGTGGAGGTGCTGCACTCCAACTACATCCGCACCGCCCGGGCGAAGGGGCTGCCGGAAAGCCGGATCGTTTCGCGCCACGCGCTGCGCGCCGCCATCCTGCCGCTGGTCAGCTATCTTGGGCCGGCCTGCGCGGGCCTGATCACCGGCTCCCTGGTGGTGGAGAAGATCTTCAACCTGCCCGGGCTGGGGAAGTTCTTCGTGATGAGCGCCCTGCAGCGCGACTACACCGTGGTTATGGGCATGGTCATCTTCTACGCCGCCCTGATCCTGATCCTGAACCTGCTGGCGGACCTGCTCTACGCCGCCCTTGACCCGCGTGTGAGGCTGGCATGAGCTCGGTGCTGGTTCCGGGCTCCCGCAAGGGCGCCGAGACCATGGAGCGCGCCGCCGTCAGAGGCCGCAGCCTGTGGGACGATGCGCGGCGTCGGCTGCTCCGTAACCGCGCAGCCGTGGCCGGCATGGCGGTCCTGGGCCTGCTGGTGCTCGCCGCCCTCGTCGGGCCCTACCTCACGGCGTGGCCCTACGACCAGGTGAACAAAGACGACGTCTGGCTGCCGCCCCTGCAGGGCGGCCACCTGCTGGGCACGGACGCGCTCGGACGGGACCTGCTAGCCCGGCTGCTGATCGGGCTGCGGGTCTCCCTAGCCATCGGGCTGGTGGCCACCGCCGTCTCCCTGCTCATCGGGGTGGCCTGGGGCGCGGTGGCGGGCTTCGTGGGCGGCCGGCTGGACGAGACCATGATGCGGGTCGTCGACGTGCTCTACTCGCTGCCCTTCATCTTCTTCGTGATCCTGCTGATGGTCACGTTCGGCTCGAACATCATCCTGATCTTCGTGGCCATCGGGGCCGTGGAGTGGCTGACCATGAGCCGCATCGTGCGCGGCCAGACCCTGACCCTGAAGCACAAGGAGTTCGTGGAGGCGGCCCGCGCCGCCGGCCTCTCCCAGGGCGCAATCATCGCCCGCCACATCGTGCCCAACCTGCTGGGGCCGGTGGTGGTCTATGTGACGCTGACCATCCCCGCGGTGATCCTGGCCGAGAGCTTCCTGTCGTTCTTAGGGCTCGGCGTGCAGCCGCCGATGGCCTCGCTCGGCACCCTGATCGCCAACGGCGCGCAGGACATGGAGCTCGCGCCCTGGCTGCTGGTCTTCCCGTCCGTGGTGATGGTCGTCACCCTGATGAGCTTCAACTTCATCGGCGACGGCCTGCGCGACGCCATCGACCCCAAGGACCGGTAGAAACCAGCCGCTCCCGCGAGCGGGAGAGGGGCCGCTACTCCTGCCGCTTGGCGCGGAACGCCCGCTGGTTCTTCACGCTCATCAGGTAGCTGCCCAGCGACGCCCGCTTGATCCGCACCGGATCGCCCGGCTTGGGAGAGAACGGCACTTCGTTGGCGTCGATCTGCGCCCAGACGGCCCCGCCCTCCAGCTCCACCACCCACTTGCCGGCATTGTTCATCCGAGCCGCCACGACCTTGCCGGTCATGGTCTCCACGTCCTCGGCCTTCTCGCCACGCTCGAAGAGATTGAGGGAAGGCATGCTGAAGCCGAAGGCCTGGCGGCGGACTTCGCGGGCCTGCTCCCGATCAACCACCACCACATCGCCCTTGGCCTCGGCCGTCTCCAGCGCCTCGGCGGCGGCGTCGTAGCAGGCCAGGCGCTGGCCGCTGTCGGCCACCTTGCGGCAGTCGCTCAGCTTCTGGAGCGCGGTCGCCCGCTGAGCCTTGGTCTGGGCGGCGGCCGGCCCCGCGCCCGCGGCGAACGCCAGGAGAACGGCGGCGGCCATGGCGGTCCGCGTCGCGAGATTGGTCATGGCCTGCGCCCCTGTCTGCTCGAAGCCGCGCATTCAACCCGCGCCGGCCCCTGGCCGCAACCTCGCCTCGCATAGCGGGGGCCGCCGAACGCCGCTGCATGAGGCAAGGCGCCGCACGGGTGGCGAGGGCCGAAAGTGTGACGTCCATGTGACATACGCTGTTACGGCAGGCCGGGCGGGTGCTCCAGGATTTGACGCGAAGTCCGCCAGTTCTCCTTCGTCGCGCCGAACCTGATCCCAGGTCCGTTCAAGCGTAGGCGTACAAGATGAAAGTTCGGAGGCAGTATCTGCTGGCCTCGTCGATGTTGATCGGCGTTATGTCAGCTGCCGCAGCGGCTCCCGTTGCTGCCCAGGAAGTCGGTGTCGAGGAAATCGTCGTTACGGGATCGCGGATCGCCCGCCCGAATCTTGACGCGCCGACGCCCGTTTCCGTGATCGACACGCGCACCATCGAAGCCACCGGCGCGGTGAACACCGGCGACATCATCCGTCAGCTGCCGGCCGCGGGCGTGTCGTCCATCACGCCGACCAACTCGGGCTTCCAGACCGCCGCCAACGGCATCACCACCGTCGACCTGCGCAACCTCGGCGAGGACCGCACCCTGGTGCTGGTCAACGGCCGCCGCTTCGTCGCGGGCCTCGTCGGCACCCAGGTGGTGGACTTCAACACCATCCCGACCGAGCTGGTGGACCGCATCGACGTGGTCACCGGCGGCGCGTCGGCGACCTACGGCTCGGACGCGCTCGCGGGCGTGGTGAACATCATCACCAAGCGCAACATCGACGGCCTGATCGTCAGCGGCCAGTACGGCCTCTCCGAGCGCGGCGACGACGAGCGCATCAAGCTGTCGATCACCGGCGGCAAGGAATTCCACGACGGCAAGGGCTCGTTCCTGGCGTCGCTGGGCTACCAGGAGATCGGCTCGATCTGGGCCAAGGACCGGGCGGACCAGGGCCTCGCCTCCGACGCGGTGGACGACTACGACGGCGATCCGGCCAACTACCACCTGATCCACAGCCAGACGGCCGGCCTGTTCTCGTCCTACACCCCGGGCGGCGTGTTCGAGATCCCCCGCGGCGCGGGCGGCTCCAACCTGCTGCGCGTGGTGACCCCCACCGGCCTCGTCCCCTACTCGGGCGCGACCCACGGCTACAACCGCCAGGCCGCGCGCCTGCTGCAGGTGCCGCTGGAGCAGGCCAACTTCGCCGGCTACCTGAACTACGAGTTCAACCCCTCGGCCAAGTTCTTCGCCGAGCTGAACTATGTGAAGTCCAAGCTCACCTCGCAGATCGAGCCCACCCCGCTGGCGTCCGACCAGGTCTACGGCGACTTCGCCTCCTGCGCCGACGGGATCTGCGCCAACGGCATTCCGATCACCTCGGCGATCGTGCCGGAATCGGTGCGCGCCGCCGCTCGCGCCGCGGCGCCGGGCGTCTCCGACCAGAATCTGGTGGTCGGCTTCCGCCGCCGCCTGAACGAGGTCGGCTTCCGCGGCAACGACATCGACCGCGACACCTTCCGGGTGGTCACCGGCTTCACCGGCGACATCGGCGCGGGCCACTCCTACGAGCTCAGCATCAACTATGGCCGCACCGAGGACTCCCAGCAGTCGTCGGGCGACGTGGACGCGGCCCGGTTCCGCCAGGCGCTCGACGCCGTGGTGCTGAACGGCCAGATCGTCTGCCGCGACCCGGCCGCCCGCGCCGCCGGCTGCGTGCCCCTGAACCCGTTCGGGGAGGGCGCCATCTCGGCCCAGGCCGCTGACTACGTGCGCGTGCCCACCTCGCGCGACGCCTTCGTCGAGCAGCTGGTGGTGTCGGGCTTCCTTCGCGGCGAGCTGTTCGAGCTGCCGGCCGGCCCTGTCGGCTATGCGGCGGGCGCCGAGTACCGTCGCGAACGGTCGCATGACGTCCCCGACCTACTGACCCAGCTCGGCCAGACCTCGGGCAACGCCACGCCCGCCACCCGCGGCAAGTTCGACGTGGCCGAGGCCTACGGCGAGCTGCGCGTGCCGCTGCTGGCCGACCTGCCGTTCGTCCAGGCGCTCGACCTGAACCTGGCGGCCCGCTACTCGAACTACTCGACCGTCGGCGACACCTACTCCTACGCCGCCTCGCTCGAGTATCAGCCGGTCTCCTGGCTGAAGTTCCGGTCGCAGTACGCCAAGGCCACCCGCGCGCCGAACATCTCCGAGCTCTTCTCGCCGGCGTCGCAGGACTTCCCGGGCGTGAACGACCCCTGCGCCGGCGTCACCCGCACGGCCGGCGGCCAGGCGGCGTTCTTCAACACGCGCACCAACATCTCCGACCCCGGCGCGGTGCTGGCCAGCGGCGTGAACGCCTCGACCGTCGGCGGCGCGGTGGCCACGGCCTGCCTCGCCGACCCGGCGGTGGCGGCGCGCGTGGCGCGGGACGGCGGCTTCGCCCTGACCCAGACGGAGCAGCAGGGGGTCACCGGCTTCGACGGCGGCAACCCGAACCTGGATCCCGAGGAGAGCGATAGCTTCACCGTGGGCGTGCTGCTCAACCCCAGGGGGATGGGCCTGCTCGACAACTTCTCCCTGTCGGTCGACTACTACGTCATCAAGATCAAGGACCGGATCACCACGATCAGCGAGGACCGCCTGCTGACCGGCTGCTACGGCCCGATCGGCTTCAACGCCTCGAACCCGTTCTGCTCGGCCCTCGGCCGCTTCGGCTCGGGCCCGCAGGTGGGCGCCCTCGACTTCGTGAATCAGGTCTACGACAACTTCGCCGAGACCGACACGCGGGGCTGGGACGTCCAGGCCAGCTACCGTCAGAACCTCGACGAGCTCGGTTTCCTCGATCGCCTCTACGGCGGCGAAAAGGGCGTGCTCACGGCCAGTGTCGCGTACGGCAACCTCGAGAAGCTCACCACCACCCCCTACGAGGGCGCCGACCCTGCCGACCTGATCCGCGACGCCGGCACAGTGGGCTCGCCGACCAACGAGTGGACGCTGGGGCTGATCTACCAGCGCGGCCCGGTCCAGCTCGCCTGGACGGCGCAGTACATCGGCGACGTGGTCATCACCAAGGACGTGAACGACTTCTATTACAACGTCCCGCTGGAGGCGAAGACCTTCCACAACGCCCAGGTCCGCTGGGACGTGACCAAGACGGCCAACGTTTACTTCGGCGTCGACAACATCTTCGACGAATACCAGTTCGTCGGCGGGACCTCGGGCCTGGTGCCCGGCCAGACGACCGGCTGGACCACCTATCCCGACGTCTACGACGCCGTCGGCCGTCGCTACTACGCGGGCGTGCGCGTCCGATTCTAAGCGAGGCGCGGGGCGGCGGCTGCCGCCGCCCCGCGATCTGCGCAAGGGTCGTGCGGCCCGTTCCCGCTCATCCGGTTTTCAGAGGTCGAAAAATGCCCGCTTTGGGGCAGCTGCGACAATCTGTGACCAGAATGCGACAGGTCGGCGCCGACCTCTTCTTAGCTCCGTAATGTTCGTTGACCCCCGGTTGGATACGCTCGTAACTCCGCCGTAACCGGACGCGACTTCGTTTCCGGGACCGAACCTTGTTGGGGAGCGGGTCTGCTACTGGCGGACCGCTGGAGGATGTAGACCTTGAAAATCAGAACCGTGCGGGAGCGCCTGCTGGCGTCTTCCATGATCTGCGGTGCGGCCGTGCTCGGCCTCTCCGCCACCCAGGCGGCGGCTCAGGAGGGTGAAGTCTCCGAAATCGTCGTCACCGGCACCCGGATCCCGTCTCCGAACCTGGAGAGCGTCAGCCCGGTCACCGCGATCGGCTCGGCCGAGATCAAGGCCCAGGGCGTCACCCGGGTCGAAGACATGGTCAACAGCCTGCCGCAAGCCTTCGCGGCCCAGGGCGCGGCCCTCTCCAACGGCTCCACCGGCACCGCCACCGTCAACCTCCGTGGCCTGGGCGCCACCCGCACCATGGTGCTGGTCGACGGTCGCCGCCTGATGCCGGGCACCCCCAACACCACCGGCGGTTCGCTGGCCCCCGACCTGAACTTCATCCCGACCGCCATGGTGGAGCGGGTTGACGTGCTGACCGGCGGCGCCTCGGCCGTGTACGGCGCCGACGCCGTCGCCGGCGTCGTCAACTTCATCATGCAGAAGAACTTCGAGGGTGTGCGCATCGACACCCAGTACGGGTTCTACCAGCACAAGAACGACAACCCGGTGGCGGACGTGATCCGCGCCGCGGCCGGCAACGCCGCCAGCCCCGAGTTCTTCGCCCTCCCCGACGAGGACGTGATCGACGGCGAAAGCTCGGAAGTCACCCTGATCCTCGGCGTCAACGCGCCGGACGGCCGCGGCAACATCACCGCCTACGCCGGCTACCGCCACTTCGAGCCGATCCTGCAGGGCAACCGCGACTTCTCGTCGTGCACGCTCAACTCGGGCGACACCTTCTCGGCCGCCGGCTGCGGCGGCTCGGGCACGGCCTTCCCGGCCCGCTTCGGCAGCTTCGTGGTCGACATCACCGGCCCGGGCAACACCTTCCGCCCGCGCGTCGCCAGCCGCGACGTCTACAACTTCGGCCCGCTGAACTACTACCAGCGTCCCGACGACCGCTATGTCCTGGGCGCGTTCTCGCACTACCAGCTGACCGACTGGGCTGAAGCCTACGCCGACGTCATGTTCATGGACGACTCGTCCACGTACCAGATCGCGCCGGGCGGCATCTTCGCCGGCTCGTTCTCCGTGAACTGCGCCAACCCGTTCCTGTCGGCCCAGCAGGCGGCCCTGCTGACCGCCACGGCGGCCTCGGGCGGCGGCACCTGCGCCACCAACCCGGCGGGCACCTTCACCGGCACCATCGCGCGCCGGAACGTCGAAGGCGGCGGCCGTCAGGGCAACACCGAGCACATCCAGTACCGCTACGTCGTCGGCATCCGCGGCGACCTGAACGACAACTGGAACTACGACGCCTACCTGCAATACGGCCGGGTGAAGTTCACCCAGGTGCAGACCGGCTTCTTCCGGACCGGCGCCATCCAGAACGCCCTGAACGTCGTCAACGTGAACGGCACGCCGACCTGCGCCTCCGTGGTCGCCGGTACGGACACTGCCTGCGTGCCCTACAACATCTTCCAGCTCGGCGGCGTGACGCAGGAAGCGCTCGACTACCTGGAAACCCCGTCCACCCAGATGGGTAACCTGTACGAGCGCATCGCCAACATCTCGTTCGGCGGCAACCTGACCGACTACGGCCTGAAGAGCCCGTGGGCGGAAGACGGCGTCGGCGTCTCCTTCGGTGCGGAATACCGCCGCGAGACCCTCGACTTCGCCGCCGACTTCGTGTCGTCGTCGGGTTCGCTGAACGGCGCCGGCGGCGCCTCGCCGCCGGTCAACGGCAGCTTCGACGTCTACGACCTGTACGCCGAAGCCCGCGTCCCGCTGATGCAGGACATGCCGTTCGCCCGCTCGCTGACGTTCGAGACCGCCTACCGCTTCTCGGACTACTCCTCGATCGGCACCACCCACACCTACAAGTTCGCGGGTGACTGGGAGCCGATCGAAGACCTGCGCATCCGCGCCAGCTACCAGCGCGCGGTGCGTGCGCCGCACGTGCTCGAGCTGTTCAGCCCGCAGAACGTGATCCTCGACGGCACGCAGGACCCCTGCGCCGGCCTGACCGCCGGCGATCCGCTGGTGGCCCGCTGCGCCCAGGCCTTCGGCCTGACCACGGCCCAGGTCCTGGCGATCGAAGAGAACTCCGCCAACCAGTACAACGGCCTGACGGGCGGTAACCCGAACCTGGATCCGGAAAAGTCCGACACCTACTCGCTGGGCTTCGTGTACCAGCCGTCGTACCTGCCGGGCCTGAACCTGTCGGTCGACTGGTTCGACATCAAGGTGAAGGACTACATCAGCGGCATCGGCGCCGACCTGATCATCAACAACTGCATCGACACGCTGGATCCGTTCTACTGCGGCCTGGTCAACCGGGACGCGCAGGGCTCGCTCTACCTGTCGCCGCAGGGCTACATCGTCGACACCACCCTCAACACGGGTTCGCTGCGCACCAGCGGCGTCGACATCAACCTCGGCTACCGCACCGACCTCGACCGGTTCGGCCTGACCGACATGGGCGGCCTGTCGCTGTCCTTCGTCGGCACCTGGCTGGACAAGCTCGAGATCCAGTCGCTGCCGGACTCCGAGGCCTTCGACTGCACCGGGCTCTACGGCACGATCTGCTCGGTCTCGGGCGGCCTGTCCTCCCCGAACCCGGAATGGCGCCACAAGGCCCGCGTGACCTGGAACACTCCGTTCGCCTACGGCGACTGGATCAACAGCGTCGGCCTCTCGGTGCAATGGCGCCACTTCGACAGCGTCACGCTGGACGCCTATTCGGACCAGCCGGGCCTCAACAACCCGGACCTGCAGGCCGCGACGGATCGCAAGCTCGCCTCGCGCGACTACTTCGACCTGACGGCCACCTGGACCATGAAGGACACGGTCAACTTCCGCCTCGGCGTGAACAACGTGTTCGACAAGGATCCGCCGCTGAACGGTTCGTCGAACTGCCCGACCGGGCCCTGCAACGGCAACACCTGGCCGCAAGTGTACGACACCTTCGGCCGGTACATCTTCCTGGGCCTGACCGCCGACTTCTAGTCGACGGTCTCTTCCAGAGAGAACGATCTGGGGGCGGCGGAGCAATCCGCCGCCCCTTTTTCGCGCCTGTTGTTCGGCCCTGCGAAAGCCGGGCTGAACCGCGGCGCTGGCGCTGCTACGATGCGGTCCGGTTTTGCACGGGGTGGCGGCGTTGAGCGGCGGTTGGAAGGTAGGCCAGGTCCAGGTGAAGGTCGGCGGACTGGCCATGCCCAGGGTCGCCCCGTCCATGGCCGAGGCCGAGCGCGAGCGCGCTGATCTCGCGGCCATCCAGCAGGCTCTGCAGGGCCGCGACCTCGACCGCGCCGCCGAACTCGCTCAGGCCGCCCACAGCCGCGGCATGGAGCACCCCCTGGTGCTCAACCTCACCGCCCTGAAGCTCGAGAAGGAGGAGCGGTTCGGCGAAGCGCTGAAGGTCCTCCAGCGCGCCGTCGAGATCGCGCCCGCCGACTTCGCCGCCCGCAACGCCCTGGGCCTGTGCCTGCACCGGCTCGAGCGCCCCGCCGAGGCCCTCGAGCAGTTCGACAAGGTCCTGGAGGACCAACCCGACTTCGGCGGCGCGCACGCCTCCCGCGGCGCGGCGCTGGAATCCCTCGGCCGGCTGATCGAGGCGGAGGCCGCCTACCGCCGCGCGCTCGAGCTCCAGCCCGACAACCTCGGCGCCGTCGCCGGCCTCGCCAACCTCGCAAGCCGCCGGGGCGCCCATGCCGAGGCCCGCCCCCTGGCCGAGCGGGTGCTGGCCGCCGTCCCCGACTATCCCGACGCCGTGATGGCCCTGGCCGCCGCCGACCTGGCGGAGGGCGCGCACGCGCGCGCCGCCGCTCGCCTGGAGACGCTCGCCGCCGATCCCCGCGCCACCGCCGTCCAGCGCGCCCTGGCCAAGGGGCTGCTGGGCGACGTGCGCGACGCCCAGGGCCTGGTGGCCGACGCCTTCGCCGCCTACCAGGCCTGCAACAGCGACCTGGCGCGCGCCTACGCCCCACGCTTCGCCGGCGCCGACGCGCTGACGTTCGCCCGCGCCATGCTGCAGACGCTGGAGACCGCCGGCCCCGAGACCTGGCCTGCGCCGGCGCCCACCGCCTCGGCGGCGCGGCGCCATGTGTTCCTGCTGGGCTTCCCGCGCTCCGGGACCACGCTCCTGGAGCAGGTCCTGGCCAGCCATCCCGATGTCGAGGCGCTGGAAGAGCGCGAGACCCTCGCCGACGCGAGCCGCGCCTTCCTGGCCGAGCCGACCGGCGTGGCCCGCCTGGCGAGCGCCTCGGACGGCGAGCTGGACGACCTGCGCGCCGCCTATTGGTCGCGCGTCGCCGCCGAAGGCGCCCAGCCGGCGGGCAAGGTGTTCGTGGACAAGCATCCCCTGAACACCTTCCGCCTGCCGCTCATCGCCCGGCTGTTCCCGGACGCGGTGATCCTGCTCGCCCGGCGCGACCCGCGCGACGTGGTGCTGGCCGCCTGGCGGCGCCGCTTCGTGATGAGCGGCTCGGCCTACCAGCTGCTCACCCTGCCAGGGACCGCCGGCTACTACGATGCCGCCATGCGCATCGCCGAGCGCTTCGCCCCCAGCCTCGGCGAGCGGCTGCACGTGGTCCGCCACGAATCCCTCGTTGAGGACTTCGACAGCGTCGTGCCGCAGGTCTGCGCCGCCATCGGCCTGACCTTCACCCCGGCCATGCGCGCCTTTTCGGACCGCACCCGCGACCGTGGCATCGCCACCCCCACGGGCGCCCAGCTGGCCGGCGGCCTGTCGGCCGAGGGGCTCGGCGCCTGGCGGCGTTACGCCGAGCCGCTCGGTTCTGTCCTGCCCGTTCTCGCCCCGTGGGTCGAACGCTTCGGCTACGCGCCCGAATGAGCCCGCCCGCGCCGCCCGCGTGGACCCGCCGCGGCCTCGCCGCGGCCGTGGGCCCGGGATTGCTCGCGGCCTGCGCGTCGCTGCCGCGGGCCGAGCCGCCCGTCGTCTCCATCAACCTGCTCGACGCCGAGCCGCCGCCCGGGCCGCCGGACGCCACCCTCCTGGAGACCGCGTTCGACGAGGCGCGGCGCATGACGGTGCCGGTCTACATCGACCGCAAGGGCCCGTACGCCTTCGTGGTCGACACCGGGGCCAACCGGACCGTGGTCTCACGCGAGCTGGCCGGCGCCTGCAGCCTGCCCTCGGCCGGCCAGGCGGCGGTGCACGGCATCGCTGGCGTCGAGCCCGCCGACCTCGCCCGCGTGGGGCGGCTGCGCGTCGGCTCGGTGATGTCGGCCGGCCTGGACCTGCCGGTCCTGCCGCGCACCCGGCTGGGCGCCGATGGCCTGCTGGGCGTGGACGTGTTCAAGAACCGCCGGGTCCGGATGGACTTCGGCCAGAACCGCTTCGAGATCAGCCCATCCGGCAAGGGCGTGGAGATCGGCAAGCGCACCGACACCCGGATCCGCGACGTCGCCGGCCCGGTCACCGTGCCGGCCCAGCACCGCTTCGGCCAGCTGGTGATCCTCGACGCCGAGGTGGGCGGGGTGAAGGTCAGCGCCTTCATCGACTCCGGATCGCAGGTGACCGTCGGCAACCGCGCGCTCCGCGAGGCGGCCGTCCGCGCCCGCCCCGAGCTCGCCGTTCGCCTGGCGCCTGTGCCGCTGATCAGCGCCACCGGCCAGACGGCCCGCGGCGAGTTCGCGCCGCTCCCCGTGGTTCGCCTCGGCGGCCTGGCCATCCACCAGGTGATGGGGGTCTTCGCCGACCTGCACATCTTCGACCTGTGGCGGCTGGCCGACCGTCCGGCCCTGCTGGTGGGCGTGGACGTGCTGCGCCACTTCGACGACGTCACCCTCGACTTCGGCCGTAAGCAGGTGGTCTTCCGCCCCCGGCCGCCGACCCGCCGCCTGCGCTAGAAGCCCGGGGTCGGCGCCAGGACCATGGCGCCCTGCTCGCGCAGCCGCTGGGCGGCGATCTGGTCCATCACCCGCTCGGCGCGCGGATCGCCGAAGATCCACGCCGCCGCCGCCAGCGTCCGCACCGAGCTCGCCTGGACGCCCAGCAATCGCTCAAGCGCCTCGAACGGCGAGGCCATGGGCCCGACCCGCTTCAGCGTCGGTTCGCCCTCGATCTTCGCCAGACGCCGGGCCCGCTCCACCGCCTGGTAGAACCCGCCGAGCTCGTCCACCAGCCCCAGCTGTCGGGCCTGGGCGCCGGTCCACACGCGCCCGCGCGCGATCTCGCGCACCCGCTCGGGGGGCAGCTTCCGGCCGGCGGCCACGCGGGCGATGAAGTTGTCGTATATTCGGTCCATCCAGCCGGCGAAGGCGGCGCGTTCCTCGGGGGTGAAGTCGCGGCCCACGCCGAAGGCCCCGGCGTAGGGGCTGCCGACCTCCAGCTGGCGCACGTCCACGCCATAGCGGGCCAGCGCCTCGCCCACCGCGAACTTGCCGCCGAACACCCCGATGGAACCCGTGAGGGTGGAGGGCTGCGCGACGATCGACGAGGCCTCCGAGGCCACCCAGTAGCCGCCGGACGCCGCATAGGTGCCCATCGACACGACCACCGGCTTGCCGGCCGCCTTGGCCGCCCGGATCTGCGAGAGGATCTGCTCCGAGGCGGTGTCGGAGCCGCCGGGCGAGTTCACCCGGAAGACGATCGCCTTGACGTCCTTGGCCTTGATCGCCGCCTGGAAGGCCTCGGCCACATCGTCCGAATAGATCGCGCCCCCGCCGCTGAACGGATTGCCGCCGCCGGCTCGGCCGGTGACGATGGCGCCGTCCCCCTCGATCACGGCGATGGCGTCGGCCGCGCCGCGCCGGTCCCGCCGCCCATGGCCATAGTCGTCGAAGTCCACAAGCTCGGCGCCTTGGCCGGCGCGCTGCAGGAGCGCCTGCTGCGCCTCGCGCACCTGGCCCAGCCGGTCCACCAGGCGCAGACGCTGGGCGTCCTCGGCCAGGTAGGGCCCGGACTCGAGCGTCCGGCGCAGGGCGGCGGCCTCCTGCTTGCGGTCGGCCGCCGCGGCCACGATGCCGCTCTCGTACACCGAGGTCATCCACGACAGCTGCGCCTCGCGGTGCGCGGGCGTGTAGTCCTCATGGAGGAAGCCGTTGACCGCGTTCTTGTACTCCTGCCGCTGCTCGAAGTTGGGCGACACGCCGTAGCGGTCGAACAGCCGCTTCAGGAAGATGTCCTCGCTGGCCACGCCCGTTGCCTGGAACGAGGCGCCGGGCTGCATCCACAGCTCGCTGGCCGCCGCGCCCAGCATGTAGGTCGAGGTGATCACGCCCGAGGGGTAGAGCCCCTGGCTGTGGGCGATCACCGGCTTGCCCGAGGCGCGGAAGTGCTTCAGCGCCAGCCGGATCTCGTCGGCGGCCGCGGGCGCGATCCCGCCCTCGGGCAGGCGCACCAGCACGCCCTTCACCCGGTCGTCCTCGGCCGCCCGACGCAGCCCCTCGATCACCGACATCACCGACTGGGAACGCCGCCCGATACCGGCGAAGGGGTTCTGCGGGGTCTGGTCGGTCAGCGGGTCGCGCAGATCGAGCTCCAGCACCGTGCGCGACGGCACCGGGGCGGGGCCCGCGGCGCTGGCCGCCATGGCCACC
Source organism: Phenylobacterium sp. (assembly GCF_036563385.1). Taxonomy (GTDB): domain Bacteria; phylum Pseudomonadota; class Alphaproteobacteria; order Caulobacterales; family Caulobacteraceae; genus Phenylobacterium. The sequence continues at coordinate 368,275 of NZ_DATCML010000012.1, read as the reverse complement.
AGCACGATGGGCACGCCGATGAGGAAGATCATCAGGCCCGCGAACACGCCGGCCGCCGTGATCAGGAACTGCTTCATGGACCGCGATTGAACCTCGGGACGCCGCCGCCGCCGGGGAGGGGCCGCCGCGACCGCCTGTGGCATGGAATCCGACCTGCGGGAAGGGCCGCGGAATCAGGCTCCCGACGCGATGCCCCGCGCGGCGATCGTTCATTCCCCAGCAGTGTCGCCAAGCCGAGCTCAGTAGCCCTCGAAGGTGTCTGCGCCGATGATCTCACAGATTTCGGCGACCGAGCGCGCCTTGCGGACCCGCTCCAGCAACGCGGCGAATTCAGCCTCGTCTCCACTGAACCCCGTGTAATCGCTTCGGAAGGTCTCCAGCGACTCCAGGGTTCGCTGCTGGACCTCGGCGAGCGTGAGCTTCGGTAGGGGTTCGAGCTCGTGCTCGATGCGCGATTGGGTGGGACCGAAACCCGGTAGCAGGGACAACAGCGACCCGGCTCTGCCGGTTCGGCGAGTGGAAAGAACACGCCAGCGCCGCCCGTCGGCGTCGATGAGCTCCATGCCCTGCTGCATGTTCTCGCGCAGGGTTCGCGGCCCGCACTTTGTCAGTCGGTCGAGATCCGGAAATCCCCAGTTCTCCCGGTCTGGGGTGAACCCCAAGACCGGGAACCGGAAGCCTGCCTCCTGCGTCTTCATCGGCATCCCCGCCCAAGAACGAACCGGCAACATAGCGGAGCGCGGGCCTTCAAGAAAGACAGCAGCGCTGTTCCGAGTTTCAACGTGCCTGGCGCGGCTCCGCACCGGCGAGATTCTCCCACGCATCCGCAACGTAGCCCGCCATCGCCGTTGGCACGGCTTTCTGCCAGTCCGTTGTCCCGTACCAGACGCGTCGCACGGGATCGTACCTCGGCTTGCCGTTCCAGCTGCCGGTCAGCCGACGATGTTGTTCCTTCGGCAACGTCTTCAGGAAGGCATAGTGGTTGCGGGGATCCTGCGCGGTTCGGCTCTTACCCTTTAGCGGGATGGTGTGGTGGATTTCCTCACCTTTGCCGGCGAGCCCAGCCTTCCGGATCTGCTTGGCGGCCGCGTTCGCCGTGACAGACCCGTCTTTAAGCACCCCGATCCCCTTCGATGCCGCTCGGACTCCGTTGACGAGGGCCCCTGATGGCAGCGCCTCACCGACTGCCATCGCGGCGTTGAAGGCTGCGCCGCCGTAATTTCGATCCTGGAGGTCGGCCGCCGCTTCCCAGGCCGGACCCACAACGGGAATGAACGATTGGGCTAGGCTCGGCCGCTGGATCCTAGGCCCGTTCTGGAATCGCCTCAGGCCCTGTTCCGCCATCTCCAGAGGTGATCGGAAGCCGCGATCTTCCGCTTGCCGTTGAGCTCTGATCTTCGCCATGTCCCTGTCGTACAGTTCGCCGGCAGGGTCCGGCACGCTCCGCGGCTCGCCGCGAGGCATCCTTGCCATCCTCGATCTCCATGGGATGAAGCGCCGCGCAAGCGGCTACCGCCGGGCGGCCACGCCGCCCAGGTTCCAGCATTCAGACTTCTGTCGGGTCTTGGCGCAGGCCTTGTCCGGTTTGGGTGGCGGCACGCTGATCCGAGGACGTCACAATTGCACATCGCTCGGATGGAGTCAAGAACAAACGGGGAACATAGGCGGCCGATCGGCCCTGCCGCGTCGCGCTCTAATCGCCCGCGCCGCGGACCACAGCGAGCCATACCTTTTGGCGGGGCGCGACTTACGCTTGAGAACGAGGGGGGGCCGCGCAGGCGCGGGAGAAGATGGTCGGAGTGGCAGGATTCGAACCTGCGACCCCCGCGTCCCGAACGCGGTGCTCTACCAGACTGAGCCACACTCCGACTTGGAGGCCGGCCTTATAGGGGAGTGTTCGGAGCCCCGCAAGCGGCTCGCAAAACGATCGCCAACGGGGCGTTGCATCGCGCAAGGTCCTGCGCTATCTCACCGCCTCTCGCGAGGGGGACACCCCTCTGCGCCGTTCCTGCTGGGGAATGGTGTAATGGTAACACTGCGGTTTTTGGTACCGTCATTCTAGGTTCGAGTCCTAGTTCCCCAGCCACTTCCTCCACTTCCTCCACTTCCTTCCTCGGAGCGGGCCCGGCGCCTGCGCACGCAAGGCGGACGCTTGCGCGGCCGGTCGCTCGATCGCGGCAGCCTAGGTAGTTTTACGTAATGGCGGAGCTTCGCCGCATGGGCGAAGCAGCGGCGTGGTGGCTTGGCCTTGGGGCCGGCCGCCGGTTCGCCAATCCCGAGCCCAAGGGGTCGCCATGTCCGTCGTCAATCTCCCGCCCCAAGCCGTCACGTCCCAGCGCGGTGCGGCCGGCTTCTCGGATCCCGAGGCCCACCCGGTGGACCGCCACGTCGGCCTGCGGGTGCGCCTGCGCCGCAAGGCGCTGGGGCTGAGCCAGGACAGGCTGGCGGAGGCGCTGGGCCTGACCTTCCAGCAGGTCCAGAAGTACGAGCGCGGCGCCAACCGGATCAGCGCATCGAAGCTGTGGGAGATCGCCCGCGTGCTGAAGACGCCGATCAGCTGGTTCTACGAGGGCCTGCCGGAAGAGGGCGTCGAGACGGCGCCCATGGCCAGCGCCGGCTTCCTGGTCAGCAACGACGGCCTCGAGCTGGCGCGCAGCTTTCCGCTGATCCGCGACGCCCGGACCCGCCGCCGCATCGTCGAGCTGGTTCGCACCCTGGCCGAGCCCGAGGTCGAGCTGCGCACCGTGGCCTGACCCCATTCTGGGTTCTTTAGGTAGTTTCCCGTAGTCGCCCCAGACGCGAAGCAGGCGCAGACTCATCCTATGACTTCCGGGATGCAGACCCTCGCCAGACCCGCCCCTGTGCCGTCGGCGCTCGCCTTGGCCGACGCCGCGTGGCGCGAGCGGCTGCGCACGCGGTTGGCCAGTATCGCCGCGGCCAGTCCGCAGGCGCCCGGCTCGCGCGGCTGAGGTTTCGCTCAGGACGATCGGTGCGATTCAGCCGGCAAGGCTTCGATCAGGACCGCGTTCACCTCCGCCCTCCGGCCTTGAGGGAAGGGTCCTTAAGTTCACGGTAGCCAGTTTGCTCCGGCGTCTGGGCGGCTCAAGGACGAGCGCGCAGCGCTCGCCGCCGCGCGGCGCGCCCGCAGGGCGCGTCCTTGACCCGCCCAGACGCCGGAGCTCCAATCTGCCGTGGACCTTAAGGGCGCGCAGCATCGGAGCGATGCTGTCGCTGGCGGCGAGCGGCCGTCCAACGAAAAGCCGCCGCAGGTCGCCCCGCGGCGGCTTCGTCGTCTGCCGCTGGCCCCAGGCCCGCCCGGCTCAGGCGGCGGCTTGCCCCAGGTCGGCGGGCTCAGTCCCCTCCGCCGGGTTGGGCTGGCGGATCAGGTAGTCGAAGGCCGACAGCGACGCCTTCGAGCCCTCGCCCATGGCGATGACAATCTGCTTGTACGGCGTCGTGGTGGCGTCGCCGGCGGCGAACACGCCGGGCACGCTGGTGGCGCCGCGGTAGTCGGTCTCGATCTCGCCGCGCGGGGTCAGGGCCACCGCGCCCTTCAGCCACTCGGTGTTGGGCACCAGGCCGATCTGCACGAACACGCCCTCCAGGTCGACGCGGTGCGTCTCGTCGGAGTTGCGGTCCCTGTAGGTCAGGCCGTTCACCTTCTCGCCGTCGCCGTGAACCTCGGTGGTCAAGGCCGAGGTGATCACCCGCACGTTGGGCAGGCTGGCGAGCTTGCGCTGCAGCACCGCGTCGGCGCGCAGCTGGCCGTCGAACTCGATCAGGGTCACGTGCGCCACGATGCCGGCCAGGTCGATGGCCGCCTCGACGCCGGAATTGCCGCCGCCGATCACCGCCACGCGCTTGCCCTTGAACAAGGGGCCGTCGCAGTGCGGGCAGTAGGCCACGCCCTTGTTGCGGTACTCGTCCTCGCCCGGGACACCCATCTGCCGCCAGCGGGCGCCGGTGGCCAGGATCACGGTCCGGGACTTCAGGCTTGCGCCGTTCTCCAGCTGCACCTCCACGAGCCCGCCGGGCGCCGACGCCGGGACCAGCTTGACGGCCCGCTGCAGGTTCATCACGTCGACGTCGTAGTCCTTGACGTGCTGCTCGAGGCCGGAGGCCAGCTTCGGCCCTTCGGTGTGCGGCACCGAGATGAAGTTCTCGATGGCCATGGTGTCCAGGACCTGGCCGCCGAAGCGCTCGGCCGCCAGACCCGTGCGGATGCCCTTGCGCGCGGCGTAGATGGCCGCCGCGGCGCCGGCCGGGCCGCCGCCCACCACCAGCACGTCGAAGGCGTCCTTGGCCTTGATCTTCTCGGCCGCCCGGGCCGCCGCGCCGGTGTCCAGCTTGGCCAGGATCTGGCCGATCTCCATGCGGCCCTGGGCGAAGGGCTCGCCGTTCAGCAGCACCGTCGGCACGGCCATGACCTTGCGGTCCTCGACCTCCTGCTGGAACAGCGCCCCGTCGATCGCCACGTGGCGGATGCGCGGGTTCAGCGTGCTCATGGTGTTCAGCGCCTGCACCACGTCGGGGCAGTTCTGGCACGAGAGCGAGAAATAGGTTTCGAACACGAAATCGCCGTCCAGCGCCTTCACGTGTTCGACGACGTCGGCCTCCACCTTGGGCGGGTGGCCGCCCACGTGCAGCAGGGCCAGCACGAGCGAGGTGAATTCATGGCCCAGCGGCAGGCCGGCGAATCGGACCGAGACCGCAGGGTCGTCCTTGCGGACGATGGCGAACGAGGGCCGGCGCGCATCATCGTCGGCGCGGCGCACGCTCACCTTGTCGGATTGGGCGGCGATGTCCTCCAGGAGCTCCATCAGCTCCCGGGACTTGGGCCCGTCGTCCAGCGACGCGGCCAGCTCGATCGGCTGGCGGAGGTTCTCGAGGTAGGCCTTCAACTGGGCCTTGAGCGAGGCGTCCAACATGCGGGGCTCCGGGGGAGGATTACGCTACAGGGTGGCCGGCGCCGCCGCGTCGGGCGGCGCCGGAACCGGTCGTGCAGGCTTAGATCTTGCCGACGAGGTCGAGCGAGGGGGCGAGGGTCTTCTCGCCTTCTTCCCACTTCGCCGGGCAGACTTCGCCCGGGTGGTTGCGCACGTACTGCGCGGCCTTGACCTTGCGGAGCAGCTCGGCGGCGTTGCGGCCGATGCCCTCGGCGGTGATCTCCATGAACTGGATCACGCCGTCCGGGTCGACCAGGAAGGTGCCGCGATCGGCCAGGCCCTGGCCCTCGCGCATCACTTCGAAGTTGGTGGTCACCACGCCGGAGGGATCGCCGATCATGGTGTACTTGATCTTGCCGATGGCCGGCGAGGTGTCGGCCCAGGCCTTGTGCGAGAAGTGCGTGTCGGTGGAGACCGAATAGATCTCGACGCCCAGCTTCTGGAACTCGGCGTAGTTGTCGGCCAGGTCTTCCAGCTCGGTCGGGCAGACGAAGGTGAAGTCCGCCGGATAGAAGAAGACCACCGACCACTTGCCCTTCAGGTCGGCGTCGCTGACGGAGAGGAACTTGCCTTCCTTGTAAGCCTGCGCCGTGAACGGCTTCACCGTGGTGTTGATCAGAGACATCGTGCACTCCCGATTGAGGTTCGCCCGATTTAGTCGCTCGGTCGTGATAAGCAAAATTGATTTTGCCATGACCAACCCATAGACGGGCTCTATAGGCTCGGCCGTAGTCTCGCACAGGCGGGCGGCGGGAGTCCCGGCCGGCGCCGCGGCGTCAGCCGCCGCCGAGCGCCAGGCCGGGGATGTCGGGCAGGGTGTCGGCGCCGCCGTTCAGCGGCTTCTGCATCATCACGATGTCCACCCAGCGGCCGTGCTTGAAGCCGACGTTGCGGACCACGCCCGCGTCGGCGAAGCCGAGCGCCCGGTGAAGGCCGATGGAGGCGGTGTTGCCGCTGTCGCCGATCACCGCCACCACCTGGCGCAGGCCCATGGCCGTGCAGTGGTCGAGCACCGCCGCCAGCGCTGCACGTCCGACGCCGCGGCCGATCGCGTCGGGCGCCACGTAGACGCTGTCCTCGACGGTGAACCGGTAGCCGGGGCGCGGGCGGAACGGGCCCGCATAGGCATAGCCCAGCACCCTCTTCCCCAGTTCCGCTACCAGGAACGGCAGGCCATAGCCTTGGATATCGCGCCGCTTGGCCTCCATCCAGGCGACGCCCGGCGGCTCCAGCTCGAAGGTGCCGAAGCCGGTCAGGACGTGATGATCGTAGATCGCCGCCAGGGCTTCGGCGTCGGCCTCGGTGGCGGCGCGGATGATCATGCCTTCGTCCAGCCCTCGTCGATCGCCCAGATCGCGAAAGCGTAGTCCAGGGCGATCTCCTTCAGGAAGTCGAACCTGCCCGAGGCGCCGCCGTGGCCCGCCTCCATGTTGATCTTGAGCAGGATCGGGGCGGCGCCGGTCTGGTTCTCGCGCAGCTTCGCCACCCACTTGGCCGGCTCCCAGTAGGTCACCCGCGGGTCCGAGAGGCCGCCGGTCGCCAGGATCGGCGGATAGGCCTTGGGCTCCACCCGGTCATAGGGGCTGTAGCCCGCGATCCGGTCGTAGGCCTCTGCATCCTCGATCGGGTTGCCCCACTCGGGCCACTCCGGCGGCGTCAGCGGCAGGCTGGTGTCGCTCATGGTGTTCAGCACGTCGACGAAGGGCACCGCGGCGATGATCGCGCCCCACAGGTCGGGCCGCAGGTTCGCCACCGCGCCCATCAGCATCCCGCCGGCCGAGCCTCCGTAGGCCGCGATCTTCCCCGTCGCGCCGTAGCCCTCGGCGATCAGGTGCTCGGCGCAGGCGATGAAGTCGGTGAAGGTGTTGGTCTTCTTCTCGCGCCGGCCGTCCAGGAACCAGCCCCAGCCCTTGTCCGAGCCGCCGCGGATATGCGCCGTAGCCCAGATCCACCCCCGGTCCACCAGGCTCAGGTTGCGGATCGAGAAGCTGGGCTCCATGGCGTGGCCGTAGGAGCCGTAGCCGTAAAGCAGCACCGGCGCCGAGCCGTCCAGCGGCGTGTCCTTCAGCATCAGGACCGTGACCGGCACCTGCTCCCCGTCGGGCGCGGGGGCGTAGAGCCGCCGGGCCACGTACTTCGACGCATCGTGGCCGGACGGGATCTCCTGGGTCTTGCGCAGCGTCCGCTCCCGCGTGGCCATGTCGTAGTCGAACCACTGCCTGGGCGTGGTCGGCGACTGGTAGACGAAGCGGGTCAGCGTGGTGTCGTACTCAAGGCCGCCCTCCAGGTTCAGGGCGTAGGCTTCTTCGTCGAAGGCCACCTCGTGCTCGTCCCCGGCGCGCGTGGTCACCACCAGCCGGTCCAGCGCGTTCACCCGCTCGGCCCGCACCAGATGCCCCGCGTAGGCCGCGAAGCCCGTGATGTACCGCCCGGGCTGGTGGGCGATCCAGTCGCGCCAGGTGGCCTTGGCGGGAACGCCGGCCACGGAGACGCAGAGCTTGAAGTCCACCGCGCCGTCAGCGTTGGTGCGGATCACCCAGCGGTCGGTCCAGTGGTCCAGGCTGTACTTGACGCCGACCTGCCGCGGCTCGGTGATCACCGGGCGGGCGGTGGGGTCGCTGGCCGGGATCATCAGGATCTCGGTGGTCTCCTGGTTTCCCACGTGGATCAGGATGAAGCTGTCGTCGCTCGCCGTCCCGACGCCCAGGAACATGCCCTCGTCGGCTTCTTCGTAGACCAGCACGTCCTCGCCGCCCCAATCCTTGCCGGGCCGGGCGGGGCGTCGGAAGACCTTGGACGGCCGGGCGTTCTCGTCGCGCCAGATCCAGAACAGCCACTGGCTGTCCGGCGAGAAGGCGAAGTCGCCATAGGCGCTCTCGATGGGCGTCCCGAGCGTCTCGCCGGTCGCCAGGTCCTTCACGTGGATCTGGAAGTATTCCGAGCCCTGCTCGTCCACGGCCCAGGCGTAGAGCGTGTGGTCCGGCGAGTGGCTGGCGGCGCCCACCTGGTAGTAGGCCTTGCCCTTGGCCTGGGCCTGCTCGTCCAGCAGGACCTCTTCCGGCCCGCCGCTCCGCGGCCGGCGGGCGTGCACCGGATGCTCCGCGCCCAGCTCGTAGCGGGCGTAGTATTCCCAGGGGCCGTCGGGCGCCGGGACCGAGCTGTCGTCCTCCTTGATCCGGCCCTTCATCTCGGCGAACAGCTCGGCCTGCAGCGCCTCGGTGCCGGCCAGCATGGCCTTGGTGTAGGCGTTCTCGGCCTCCAGGTGCTCGCGCACGTCGGCGCGCAGCGCCTTCGGGTCGCGCAGCACCTGCTGCCAGTTGTCGTCCTTCATCCAGGCGTAGTCGTCCGTGCGGACGCGGCCCAGCTGCTCGATACGGTGCGGCGCCTTGCGGGCCTTCGGCGGGGAGGGGAGGCTCATGGGCGCTAGATGCGCCGCCGCGCAGGGCGGCTCAAGCTTCACCGCAGCGTGACGCGCGTCACTAGGGCGCAACGCTGCCGTTCGTTCTCGTCTTGTTGCCGTCCGGCTTGTCTCATTAACTAAGCGTGCATCGAGATCGCGCACAAAGACGCGACGGGGCTATCGAGTTCAACGTTTACAAGTCGGGGATCCCCCATGCCTTTGGATCTCTCTGTCGAGCTGATCCACGCGACTGTTCAGCTGGAGCAACCGCTCGGCGACGGCACGCGCACGGTCGGCACCGGGTTCCTGATCTCGGAGCGCGCGCCCGACGGCCAGCCGCGCACCGTGCTGGTCACCGCCAACCACGTCTTCCAGAAGATGCCAAGCGGGAACGCCCGCATCGGCTACCGCATCGCCAACGCCGACGGCTCGTGGAGCTACTCGCCCCAGTCGCTGAAGATCCGCGACGCCCGGGGCCAGCCGCTGTGGACCGCCCACCCCAGCCGCGACGTGGCCGCCATCTCCATCACCGCCCCGCCCGAGTTCGCCAAGGCGGCGATCCCGGCCGACTACCTGGCGGCTGACGACACCTTCTCCAAGTTCCAGGTGGGCGCCGGCGACGAGATGATGGCGCTGGGCTTCCCGCGCGGCCTGGCGGCCAACCAGGCCGGCTTCCCGATCCTGCGCTCGGGCCGGGTGGCCTCCTTCCCGGTGGCCCCGGCCAAGATCTTCCCGACCTTCCTGCTCGACTTCTCGGTCTTCCCGGGCAACTCGGGCGGCCCGGTGTTCATGAGCGACAACTCGCGGCGGCGCGCGGGCGCCGACGGCGAGGCCAAGTTCATCGCCGGCCTGCTCACCCAGCAGGTCGAGCTGAACAACGAGCGCCTCGAGATCGGCATCGTCACTCACGCCAAGTACATCCGCGAGACCCTGGCCCTGGTCAGCAACCCGGCCGCGCCGGTGACCATGGCCGTCGGCGAACGCACCGCCGGCGCCCGCGCCGCCTCCGCGGAAGAGGCGGTCGCGCGCGACTGATCGGCGGACGCGCGTCCTCTAGCGCTGGGCAATAAAAAGGGCGGCCGCTGGGCCGCCCTTTCCATGTCTTTGCTGGGGCCCCGAAAGGGTCAGCCGCCGTAGACCACGCTGATCGTCTCGGCGATGCAGGCGGGCTTGTCCTCGCCTTCGATCTCGATCGTGCACTCGTTCTTGATCTGCATGCCGCCGGCCTTGGGCTCGGCGCCGATCAGCTTCTGGCGCAGGCGCACGCGCTTGCCGACGCGCACCATGTTGGTGAAGCGCACCTTGTCCGAGCCGTAGTTGATGCCGCGGGTCACGCCCTTGATCGGCAGCAGGCCGGCCGACAGGAACGGGATCAGCGACAGGGTCAGGTAGCCGTGGGCGATCGGGCCGCCGATCTCGCGGGTGGCGCGCTCCACGTCCACGTGGATCCACTGGTGGTCGCCGGTGGCCTCGGCGAACTGGTTCACCCGCTCCTGGGTGATCTGCACCCAGTCCGAGACGCCCACTTCCTGGCCGACCAGGCCGGGCAGGTCCTTGAATTCCACGGCGTTCATGTGCTCGCTCCCTCGAGATTTGGCTTGGGTCGCCTTCGTCCTAACATCTGTTGGGGTGCGGGCAAGCGCCCAGGGCGCAGCTCTGACGCGGGGGAAGCATGCGGATCCGGCCGGCCGGGATGGACGAGCTTCCGGCGCTGAGCGCGCTCGCCCTCCGGGCCAAGGCGTCCTGGGGCTATCCGCCCGCCTTCCTCGAGGCCTGCCGCGACGAGCTCACCCTGACGCCCGAGAAGGTCGCCGGCTGGGACATCTGGGTGGCCGAACTCGACGGCCGGCCGGCCGGCATGATCGCGCTGCGGATGGCCGGCCTGGACGCCGAGCTCGAGGACTTTTTCGTGGAGCCCGAGCTGCAGGCCCGCGGTGTCGGCTCCGCCCTGATGTCGACGTTCCTGGACGCCGCCCGCGCCCGCGGCGCCATCGCCGTCGCCCTGGACGCCGACCCTCACGCCGAGCCGATCTACGCCCGCTTCGGCTTCACCACCGTCGGGCGCAGCCCCTCCGGCTCCATCCCCGGCCGCTGGCTCCCCCGGATGCGCATGCGCCTCTGATCCCCTCTCCCGCCTGGCGGGAGAGGGCTAGGGTGAGGGCGGCTCATCGCGCGGCCATGCGCCGCCGTTGGACCCGTGCGCCCGGAGCCAACGCCTCACCACGTCAGACGATGGCGCCGCCCTCACCCCGACCCTCTCCCGCCCTGCGGGAGAGGGAGAGGCTCACACGATCCGCGAGCCTTCCTTGCCCCAGTACTGGTCGCGGATCAGGCGCTTGTAGAGCTTGCCCGTGGGGTGCCTGGGCAGCTCGGCCATGAAGTCCAGCACGCGCGGGGCTTTCACGTGGCTGAGGTTCTGGCGGGCGTAGGCCATCAGCTCGGCGCGCAGGTTCTCGCCGGCCTCGGCCCAGTCCATCGGCTGGATCACCGCCACCACCTTCTCGCCCATCTCCTCGTCCGGCGCGCCGACCACCGCGGCGTCCGCCACCTTGGGGTGGCCGATCAGCAGGTTCTCGATCTCCTGCGGATAGATGTTCACCCCGCCCGAGATGATCATGAAGCTCTTGCGGTCGGTGAGGTAGAGGTAGCCCTCCTCATCCATCCAGCCCACGTCGCCGAGCGTGGTCCAGCCGTACTTGTTGGTGCCCTCGGCCACCTTCTCAGGGGCGTTGTGGTAGCTGAGCGGCGGGCCGTTGGCGAAGTGCACCACGCCCTCGGTCCGCGGCGGCAGCGGCTCGCCGTCCTCGTCGCAGATTCGCAGCTCGCCCAGCACCGCGCGGCCCACCGAGCCCTTGTGGGTCAGCCACTCGTCCGACTTGATGAAGCAGAAGCCGTTCCCCTCGGTGCCGGCGTAGTACTCGTAGATCACCGGGCCCCACCAGGCGATCATCTGCTCCTTCACCGGCACGGGGCAGGGGGCGGCGGCATGCACCGCCGACTTCATCGAGCTCACGTCGTACTTCTTCCGCACCTCCTCCGGCAGCTTCAGCATCCGGACGAAGTGGGTGGGCACGAACTGGCCGACGTCGACCTTGTGCGCCTCGATCAGCGCCAGCGCCTGCTCGGGATCGAACTTCTCCATCACGATCACCGTGCCGCCCAGCTTCTGCACGCTCATGCACCATCGCAGCGGGGCGGCGTGATAGAGCGGCGCCGGCGAGATGTAGGTGCAGCCCGGCGTGAAGCCGAACAGCCCCTGGGCCATCATCACCAGCGCATTGGGCTCGTCGATCGCCGCCCCGGTCAGCGCCGGCTTGATGCCTTTCGGCCGGCCCGTCGTGCCCGACGAATAGAGCATGTCCGAGCCAGCCGTCTCGTCGGCGATCGGCGTGGTGGGGAAGGGCGCGCGCGCCGCCTCGAAGCTCTCGTACGGGGGCCGGGCCTCGCCGACCATGTAGAGCTTCACGCCGGGCAGCACCTTGGGCAGTTCGTCGATCACGGGGCCGACGCCGGCGGAGGTGATCAGCACCTGCGCCCCGCAGTCCCCGACGATGTACTCCACCTCGCCCGCCGTCAGCTTCGACGAGATGCAGGTGTAGTAGAGGCCGCTCCGCTGCGCCGCCCAGGCGATCTCGAAGTAGCGGGCGTTGTTGTCCATGAAGATGGCGATCACGTCGCCGGCCTTGAGCCCCAGCGAGCGGAACAGGTGCGCGCCTTGGTTCGAGCGCTCGTCCAGCTGGCGGTAGGTCACGGTCTCGCCAGAGCCCGCCATGATGTAGGCGGCCCGGTCGGGCTGGGTCTTGGCGTGGGTCGCCGGATGCATTGGTTTCACTCCCGCGCCGCCTGGCGACGGCGGCCGACTTATCTCTGTTGGCCGGCATTCGGACGGCTTGACCTACCGTCCGTCAACCCGTCCGAACTGGCTCCAAACAGGAGGAGCTTCCCATGTCCGCGCCGACTTTCGAGACCATCCAGTACGCCGTGGAGGACGGTGTCGCGACCGTCACCCTGAACCGGCCGGAGAAGCTCAACGCCTTCAACACCCAGATGATGAAGGACCTGATCAAGGTGTTCGACGTCACCGACGCTGACGACGCCGTGCGCGCCGTCATCGTCACCGGGGCGGGCCGCGCCTTCTGCGCCGGGGCGGACCTGTCCGCCGGCGCCCAGACCTTCGACTACGAGGCCCAGGGCGGCCAGGCCCTGGCCGAGCGCCAGCGCGACGGGGTGCAGCGCGACGGCGGAGGCCTGCTCACCCTGCGGATCTTCGACAGCCTCAAGCCGGTGATCAGCGCCTGCAACGGGGCCGCCGTCGGCGTGGGCGTCACCATGCAGCTGGCCATGGACATCCGGCTGGCCTCCACTGAGGCGCGCTATGGCCTGGTCTTCGCCCGCCGCGGCCTCAACCCGGAAGCCGCCTCGTCCTGGTTCCTGCCTAGGCTGGTGGGCGTCCAGACCGCGCTGGAGTGGTGCTACACCGGCCGCATATTCCCGGCGCAGGAGGCGCACGAGAAGGGCCTCGTCCGCTCGCTGCACGCCCCCGACGACCTGCTGCCCGCGGCCCGCGCCATCGCCCGCGAGATCGCCGACAACACCGCCCCGGTCTCGGTGGCCATCACCCGCCAGCTGATCTGGCGGATGGCGGGCGCCGGCCATCCCATGGAGGCCCACATGGCCGACAGCCGCGGCATCCAGGCCCGCGGCCGCTCGGGCGACGCGCGGGAAGGGGTCACCTCCTTCCTCGAGAAACGCCCGCCCAACTATCCGGACAAGGTCTCCTCCGACCTGCCCGACATCTGGCCCCACTGGCAGGCGCCGACCTTCCGATAGGAGTTCGGGCCGATGATGACCTTTGCTGCACTGCAGTTGAGCCGGGGCGGTCCGCGGATGAATTCACACCGGTGCGACTGATTCGCGACCGGCCCCCGATCATAGGTAGACGGGGCCGGTCTTACTCTCCCGGATTGCGAGCAGCAGAATGACCGCTGGGATTTATCTCAACTTCTGACCGCGTTCGCTCAAATTGAGTTCTTCTAACTTGCTTGTCCTGTGCGTGAGTTCCATATAAGGGCTGCGCTACTGATCTTATGGATCGCTTCGGCGCCGTTCATCGGCGCGCTTCTACGGAACGACAAGAATGGACGAGAAGTCGGAAGTCATCGAGATGACGGCGGATATCGTTTCCGCCTACGTCGGCAACAATAGCGTCGCCGCGGGCGACCTGCCGGCCCTGATCCAGAGCGTTCACCGCGCCCTGGCTGGCGTCTCGTCGGGCACGGAGACGGTGGAAGCCGCGCCGAAGGAGCCGGCCGTGCCGGTCCGCCGCTCGATCACCCCGGACTACCTCGTGTGCCTGGAGGACGGCCGCAAGTTCAAGTCGCTGAAGCGGCACCTGCGCACCAAGTACAACATGAGCCCCGAGGAATACCGCGCGAAGTGGAGCCTGCCGAAGGACTATCCGATGGTGGCCCCCAACTACGCCAAGGCGCGTTCGGACCTGGCCAAGCAGATGGGCCTGGGTCAGGGCGGCCGTCAGGCCCCGCGCAAGAAGCGCTAGGCTCGCGCGGGCCTGCCAGCCCGGACAAAAAACATCGTTGCACAGGGCGCCCGCCGGCTTCGGCGGGCGTTTCTGTTTTGCGCTCGCGTGACAGGCGAAATCTGCGGCTTCGCCATGATTTTGACTTGCCGCCGATTCGCGCATCAGGCGATAAGTGATTCGTCGCGATTCCAAGGGGTTGTTAAGGAATCTGAACATGGCGGCGCAGATCGGAGCCCCCGCAGCGGCGGCCCGGGCGCATGAGGAGCTGATACGCTACTGGGCCCAGCTTCGGCGGGGACAGAGCCTTCCTGGCCGCCACGACATCCACCCCGCCGGCTTCAAGCGCCTGCTGCCCACCGTCAGCCTGATCGACGTCCTGCACGATCCTCTGGACTACCGCATCCGCCTGGCCGGCACCGACCTCTACGGGGTGTATGGCCGCGAGATCACCGGCCGGATGATCTCCGAAGTCTATGCCTCCGGCGCCGCCGATTACTGGCGGACCGAGCTCGGCGAGGTGGTTCGCCAGCGCCGACCGGCCGTGGGCGTCCACAACCTCGCCTGGCGCGGCGCCTCCCACCTGTCGATCCTGTGGCTGCGCCTGCCGCTGGCCTCGAACGGCGCCGACGTGGACATGATCCTGGGCTACGACGCCGTGGTCGGCATGGCCCAGCTCTCTTCCGGCATCCGCGCCGCCTGAGCGCCTTCCTCTCTTCACCGTTGCGGCGGCGGCGGCGGGCGGCGGCGGCTTCGTTCAACCGGACGGTTGACAATGCCCCTGGCGCGGATAATCCTCAACCAGATGGTTGAACAAGACCCGGCCCGGCTCGACGCCATCTTCCACGCGCTCGGCGACGCGACCCGCCGCCAGATGCTCCACAGCCTGGCGGCCGGCGAGCGCAGCGTCGGCGAACTGGCCGCGCCCCATGCCATGTCGCTCGCCGCGGCCTCCAAGCACATCAAGGCCCTCGAGAGGGCCGGCCTGGTCCGGCGGGAGGTCCGCGGCCGCACCCATGTCTGCCGCCTCGAGGCCCGGCCGCTGGCCGGCGCCCACGGCTGGCTCGACTTCTACCGGCGGTTCTGGTCGAGCCGCCTCGACGTCCTGGAGGCCCTGCTTGTGGCCGAGGACGAAGCCCAGAAAGGGAGCCCCACAGATGACTGACTTCGGCTTTTCGCCCGGCCCGGGCGTGGTGCGCTTCGAGCGCCTGCTGCCTGGCCCGATCGAACGGGTCTGGGCCTATCTTACCGAGAGCGACAAGCGCGCCCGCTGGTTCGCCGGCGGCGAGTTGGAGCTGCGGCCGGGGGGCCACGCCGAAATCAACTTCCGCCATGCCCAGCTCTCCGACGTGGCCGATCCGGCCCCGGAGAAGTACGCCGAGATGAACGCCACGGGTTTCCAGTCCACCGGCACGATCCGCGAGGTGGATCCGCCGCGGCGCCTCAGCTTCGACTGGCACGAGACCCACGGGCCGGCGACCCTGGTCACCTTTGAGCTCAGCCAGGAAGGCGACAAGGTCCGCCTGGTCCTGATCCACTCCGACCTGCCCAGCCGAGAGTTGATGGTCGACGTCTCCGGCGGCTGGCACAGCCACCTGGCCCAGCTGGAGGACGAACTCGCCGGCCGCCCCCGCGGCCCCTTCTGGGCCCGCCACCAGGAGCTCGAGGGCGTGTACGAGAGCCGCCTCTGACCTTCCTTTCCCCTGAAGTGGGAGATGGGGGCCGCGCTCCAAGCCGAAGTTGGATCAGGCCGCTTTCGCCAGCTCCGCGTCCCGCCGGATCCGCGCCACCATTGAGGCCAGGCCGTTGGACCGCTGGGAGGAGAGCGCATTCGAAAGCCCCAGGCGATCGAAGGCGGCCTTGGTGTCGAAACCGAGGATCTCGTCCGGCGCGCGGCCGGAGAACAGTCGCAGCACCACGGCGATCAGCCCGCGCACGATGTGGGCGTCGGAGTCGCCGCGGAACCGCAGCGTGCCGTCGGCCTGGGGCTCGGTGACCAGCCACACCTGGCTCGCGCAGCCGCGCACCTTGTTGGCCTCGGACCGCTCCGCATCCGTCAGGGGGGCGAGCTCGCGCCCGAGCTCGATCACGTAGCGATAGCGCTCCTCCCAGTCGCCGAGCACCTCGAACTCGTCGGAAAGGTCGTTCAGGTACTGGTCAATGCTGGGCATGGCTGGCGCCACTTAGGCGCCGCCCCTGCGCTTGGCAACCGCCCGTCCCGCGCCGCGAGCTTGACGGCGAACAACGTCGAGCGGCCCGGCGTGGGGCACCGTGGCTCGATCACCCTCCGGAGTTCCCCCATGAAGACCCTCCTCGCCGCGGCCGCGGCCCTGGCCCTCGTCTCTGCCCCTGCCTTCGCCCAGGACGGGCACGCGCATCACCATACGACCAGCAAGGCGGCCGCGGACTCGGGTTTGGACATGTCGAAGATGACGCCCGAGCAGATGCGGAAGCACTGCGCCGATCTCGCCGACGGCAAGACCCAGGGCCAGCAGGCCCACCACCACCACCACCAGGCCGCCCCCGCCTCGGACGCGGCGCCCGCGGCCGCCAAGCCGGGCGAGGCCGAGATGAAGGCCATGCACGAGGCGTGCGCCGCCGCCATGAAGGCGACGAAGAAGACCACCGGCGACTGAGCCGCAGCACTCCCCCCGGACCGGTCCTTGACATGGCCGGCCCGGCGGGCTCGCAATCGCGCATGGACTCACGGACGGCCCTGCGCCCCCTGTTGCTGCTCGCCGCCCTCACGGGCCTGGTCTCCGCATCCTCGGCCGTGGCGGCCGAGCCCGGCGTCTTCGGCGTCTGGCGCAATCCCAAGGGCAGCGTGCACCTGGAGGTCCGGCCGTGCGGCGCGTCGGCCTGCGGCTACGTCATCTGGGCCTCGGACGCGGCGCAGGAGGACGCCCGCCGCGGCAGCGGCAAGCCGCTGGTCGGCCAGCAGCTGCTGCAGGACTTCCATCCGGACGGCGGCGGCTGGCGCGGCAAGGTCTACGTCCCCGACATGGACCGCACCTTCTCCGGCTCCGCCCGCCTGCTTGACCCCGGCCGCCTGGAAGCCCGCGGCTGCCTGCTCGGCCGGGTTCTCTGCAAGCGCCAGGTCTGGACACGCCTGGAAGGCGGCGCCGCCGACTAGCGCACCCGGCGAACCTGTCGCTCCGATGAACGGCGGGCTCCGATCGGGTTCAGGCGCGGGGGCCTAAACCTCTGTCCAACATCGCCGGAAAGCCCGGGTCCGGGCGCCGGCCAGGCAGAGGAGCTGATCCATGACCAAGACGATCACCAAGGCTGCGGTGGCCCTGACGGCGGCCGGCGCGCTGGCCCTTCCCGCCACCCAGGCGGCGGCGGGCACGTCCAAGACCGAGAGCGCCCTGATCGGCGCGGTGCTCGGCGGTGTGGCCGGGGCCGCGGTCGGCAACGGCAAGACCCAGTCCGTGGCCATCGGCGCCGCCGCCGGCGCGGCCCTGGGCTATGCGGCCGACAAGAGCAACGACCGCAAGACCTATCGCAGCAGCCGCTACTACCGCCAGGCGCAGCCCTACTACGGCCAGCGCTATCCGACCTACAGCCGCGGCTACTACGCCGCCCCGTCCAGCCGCTACGGCTACGCCTACGACCGCTACGGCAACGCCTACCGCCGCTACTAGGCTGGCCAAAGGGGGGAGGGCCCGGGCCCTCTCCCCGATGTCCCGTGGCCGGGCCTCACCCCGCCGGCAGCTGCACCCGGGCGGTCAGGCCCTGGCCCTTCGCGGAGATCAGCTTCAGCTTTCCGCCCATGGCCTGGCAGTTGAGGTCGCAGATGGCGAGGCCCAGGCCTGCCCCGTGGCCGCGCCGCGTCAGCGCGTTCTCGCCCTGCTCGAACGGCTTCACCAGCCTGGGCAGGTCGGCGGGGTCGACGCCTTCGCCGTCGTCCTCGATGACGATCTCCACGTTGGCTCCGTGGCGTTCGACCCGCACTCGCACCTCGCCGCCCTCGGGCGTGAAGGCCACGGCGTTCTGCAGCAGGTTGCCGACCACCGTGCGCAGGGCCTTGGGGTCGGCGTGGATCAGGATCTCCTCGGCCGTGCGGTCCACCACCAGGCGCACGTCGCGGGCGGCGAGATCCTCCTTCACCTGGCCGGTGACGTCTTCCAGCGCGCACTCCAGCGGCTCGGCGCGCGCGTTCAGCTCGGCGGCGCCGCTCTCCAGGCGAGCGATCTCCAGCACCTGGTTGACCAGCTTCAGCAGCTTGGTCCCGCTGCCGCGGATGATCTCGGCGTATTCGCGGTACTGGGGCGCGCCCATCGGCCCGTAGAGTTCCGACGCCAGGATCTCGGAGAAGCCGAGGATCGAGTTCAGCGGGGTGCGCAGCTCGTGGCTGACCATCCGCAGGAAGGACCGCTTCTGATCCTCGAACGCCTGGTCGCGGCGCGCCTGCTGCGCGCCCGGCGTGCGGTCGATCGGGGTGATCGCCTGGTAGGCCGGCTGGGGCATGTCTCGCCTTCGGAGGACGTTCTGTCCGGATGAGCCGCAAGCGTGGCCGATCGCGCTTACGATTTCGTTTCGCCCCGCGACGTCGCGCACAAGGCGAGCGGCCTTACGCGGACTCGCTTCGGCCGCTAGGTTGGGGCCGGACATGCCCTATCGGCGTTACAGCTCGCGCAAGACGCGCCGCCTCGCCGGCGGCTTCGCCCTGGCCTGGCACCTGGCCTGGGCCGGCGTCGTGCTGGCCGCCGCAGCCGTCCTGGCCGGCCTTGGCCGCCTGGGGCCGGGGGCCGAGTTCGCCGCCCTCTGCGTCGGGGCGGTGCCGGCCCTGGTGGGCGCGGGCCTGGCGCTTTCCGGCGCCAAGGGCGGCCGGGTGGTGGCCATCCTCGTCTGGACCCTGGCGGGGGCGGTCGCCTGCCAGATGACCGGCGGCCTGGCCGGCCCGCTCGCCGCCTGGTGCCTGGCGCCGCTCGCCGCCGCCGCCGCCTTCCGCCGGCCGACCCTGCTGTCGCTGGGCGCCGCCGGCGCGGTCGCCGCAGCCGCCCTGGCCGCCGTGGGGACCCTGCTCCTGCCGCTGCCGGCGCCGCCGCCCGCCCTCGAGCCCTGGCTTGGCCTGCTGTCCCTGGTCACGGTGGCCGTGGGCGCCGGCGCGGGCCTCGTCTCCCTGCAGGGCGTGGCCAGCCATGAGGCCGCCGTGCGCGACGACCTCGAGATGGGCCTGCGCGAGATCCTCGAGAACCAGCCGCAGCTGCTGATGCGCGTCTATCCCGGCGGCCGGGTGCTGGAGGCCTTCGGCCAGGCGCCCATCGGCCTGGAGCCGCGCGGCGTCGTCGGACGCAAGCTCGGCGACATGGTCGCCCCAGATCACCGCGCCGCCGTCGAGGAGGCCCTGCAACGCGCCGTGCAGGAGGGCTCCGCCGAAGTCGCGTTTGCGCCGATCCACGACCCGCAGGGCTGGTGCGAGCTGTCCCTGCGCCGCATGAGCTCCATCCGCCTGGTGGGCGCCCTGCGCGACGCCCGCGCCCAGCGGGCCCGCGAGACCGCCCTCGACCAGGCCCGCGCCTCGGCCGAGAGCCAGAACGCCGGCAAGAGCCGCTTCCTGGCCAACATGAGCCACGAGCTGCGCACGCCGCTCAACGCCATCATGGGCTTCTCCGACATCATGAAGCAGCGGCTGTTCGGCCCCATGCCGGACCGCTACGTGGAATACGCCGAGCTGGTGCACGAGAGCGGCGCCCACCTGCTGGAGCTGATCAACGACATCCTCGACATGTCGAAGATCGAGGCCGAGCGCTTCGAGCTGGCCCGCGAGGCCTTCGACGCCCGCGACGCCGTCACCTCGGTCCTGCGCTTGATGCGCGGCCAGGCCGACCGCGCCGGCGTCACCTTGCGCGGCGTCATCCCGGCCGAGCCGCTGGAGGCCGACGCCGACCGCCGGGCTCTGAAGCAGATCGCGCTGAACCTGGTCTCCAATGCGCTGAAGTTCACGCCTCAGGGCGGGGCGGTGACCGTCACCGTCCAGGGCGCCGGCGAGATGCTGGAGATCGTCGTCAGCGACACCGGCGTCGGCATCGCGCCCCAGGACCTGGAGCGGCTGGGCCGGCCCTTCGAACAGGCCGGCGACGCGGGTCAGAAGGCGGCGGGCGCCGGTCTCGGCCTTTCGCTGGTGCGCGCCTTCGCCCGCCTGCACGGCGGCGAGATGACCATCGAGAGCGTGCTGGGCGAGGGCACCACCGTGGCGGTCCGCATGCCGGTTCTGCTGCCGCCCGAGGTCAGCGCCCTTGGCTCGGCAGGCTCCGCAGCGCCACCTGCGCCGGCCGTGTCGGGGCGTTAGGCGGCTTCGCCTGCAGGAAGGCGCGGCCGGCGGCGAAGTCGCCCACCTCGATATAGGCCCGCCGCGAGCCGCCGCTGAACAGGAACTCGATGATCACTGCCTCGCGCGGATCCAGCGCGGCCAGGTGCTTGATCGCCTGCGCCGGGAAGCGGAAGGCCCAGCCTGACTTGGCGTCGACGGGCAGCAGGTCCTGGCCGGCCGGGCTGCGCGCCTCGGCCATCCAGCTCTTCTGGGCCGCGGCCGGCGGCACCCGCCTGGCCAGCGGCAAGGCCAGGGTCGGTCCGCCGAAGTAGCGGTCGAGGTAGGGGCCCCAGGTCCGGTAGGTGTCGCGCGCCACCAGCCGCGCCGCATAGGGCTCGGCCCCATCGGCGAACCGCGCCACCGCCATCAGCGCCGAGGCGTCGTCCGCCCCGGCCAATCCGAAGTCCAGCCGGTCGCGCCCGAAGCGGGCGTCCTGCACCAGGCGCCAGCGCACCTTGCGCGAGGCGAACCGGTCGGCCCGCCAGGTGGCGAAGTCCCCGGGGTAGGAGAGCCGGCTCATCCGCGCATAGCCGTCGAAAGCGTCGCGCACCCGCTGGGCCGACGTCGCCACCTCGGGCGAGCGGCAGTCGGCGCGCGCGGCGCGGGCGCGGGCGTTGTGCTCGGCGGTCTTCAGCACCTGCGGCGACACCCCGGCGCGCAGCGCCGAGCCCCGCGCCTGGGCGGCGCCGGCGGCGAGCGCCTGCGACACCTCGGGCGCGAACAGGCCGCAGCGGCCGTCCGCCGCCATCATGGCCGCACGCTCCGCGAACAGGTCCACCGGCTGGGCGCACGCCAGCCCCGGCGCCGCGAAGAAGCCCGCGGCCATCAACCCCATCCACCGAGACGCCGGCCGCGCTTTTCCGCGCGTGTCCGTCATGCGTCTTTCGTTGTTGTCTCGTCAGCCTTGCCGGCCGTTGACCAAGGTTTAGTCCCCACGCCTTGCGGTTGCGTTGAGGAACGTCCTTAAGCGACGCGGTTAACGGGGTGACACGCACGGGCGGCTCGCCCATGACTGGCCGCCATGCTGCTTTCCACCGACATCTGGGTCAGCGCCCTGATCCGCCGGGCCGAGCTCGGCGGGGCCTTCGCCGTGGTGGTCCGCAAGGGGGACGCCCGGGCCGGCGCGGTGCTGGTCAAGGTGCTGAACCGCTCGGACCGCACCGCCCGCCTCTACGCCGAGGCCACCCGCATGGACGGCGAGCGCGTCTGGATGCAGCCCCAGCCCTCCGACCAGGAGCCGGACCTCGACCGCTACATCGAACGCGCCGCCCGCATCGACCCCGACATCTGGGTGGTCGAGATCGAGGACCGCGACGGCCGCCACTTCCTCACCGAGCCCGTGGAAAAGGCGTGAGCGGAACACACCGCCCGGCGCGAAGTTAGCGCTGCCGATGCCCGCGCTCGCCGACCTGCCCGTGCCCCTCGACCTGGCCACCATGGAAGCCAAGCTGGTGGACGAGATCCCCCGCGAGGCGGGCTGGCGCTTCGAGCCCAAGTGGGACGGCTTCCGCTGCCTGGCGTTCCGCTCCGGCGACGAGGTGGAGCTGCACGCCAAGTCCGGCAAGCCTCTCGGCCGCTACTTCCCCGAGGTGCTGGACATGCTCCGCGCCCTGCCGGTGGACCGCTTCGTCATCGACGGCGAGCTGCTGATCGAGACCGGCGGGCGGCTGGACTTCGACGCCCTGCAGCTGCGCCTGCACCCCGCCGAGAGCCGCATTAAGAAGCTCGCCGCCCAGACGCCCGCCACCTACGTCCTCTTCGACTGCGTGGCCGACGACGCCGGCCGCAGCCTGGTGGGGGCGCCCTACGTCGAGCGCCGCGCCGCCCTGGAAGCCCTGTTCGCCCGCTTCGGCGCCCAGCCCCGGATGCGCCTGTCCCCCGGGACCACCGAGCCGGACCAGGCCTGCGACTGGCTGATGCAGGCCGGGGGCGGCCTCGACGGCGTGGTCGCCAAGCGCCTCGACGGTCCCTACGTGCCCGGCGAGCGCGCCATGCTGAAGATCAAGCGCATGCGCACCGCCGACTGCGTGGTCGGCGGCTTTCGCTACGCCCAGAACTCCAGGCAGGTCGGCTCCCTGCTGCTCGGCCTCTACGACGCCCAGGGCCGGCTGAACCACGTGGGCTTCACCTCCACCATCAGCAACGCCGAGCGCCCCGAGCTCACCCGCCGCCTCGAGGCCCTGGCGCCTGGCCCCGGCTTCACCGGCTCCGCGCCCGGCGGCCCCAGCCGCTGGTCCAACGAGCGCTCCACGGAATGGACCCCGCTGCGCCACGAGCTGGTGGTCGAGGTCCGCTACGACCACATGACCGGCGGCCGCTTCCGCCACGGGACCAAGCTCCTGCGCTGGCGCCCCGACAAGGCCCCATCCCAGTGCGGCTACGACCAGCTGGGCGCCCCCGGCGTCGCCGAACTCGACTTCCTGGGCGGCTATTGAACCACCGCTCACCCCGGCGAAAGCCGGGGCCCAAGCCGAGTCCCTGCAGAGGGCGCCGCCGCATGCAGCCCGCACCTCAGCTTGGGTCCCGGCTTTCGCCGGGATGAGCGGATGGGATTTACACCAACTGCAGCCGCGCGATCTCGTCCCACACGGCCCGCTTCTCCGCCTCCAGCTGCAGGAGCCGCCGGGCGTCGGGCGTGCGGCTGGCGCGCTCGGCGCGGATCTCGGCGTCCAACGCTCGGCGCTTGGATTGCAGGCGATAGATCTGGATGTGCGGCATGGCGATCCTCTGAGTGAGGGGTGCGCCCGACACCGGGATCCGTCATTGGGGGGAGAGGTGACGGACCCACACGGCATCGAGCGCACCCGATGCGGTCCGACATCACGATCGTGGGGGGAACGATCGCCAGAGGGGCCCGGCCCGCTTCCATAAGCTGGTGGCCCACCGTGGCGCTTTCAAGGCTGACGGGTCCACGAACCGCACGGACGCCGGCGAAGCCGGCTTTCCCCTCCCATCCGCTTGGCGCTGGAGCCGCCGGTCTGCGCGTTCGTGTGGTTCGTGTGGTTCCTGGACACCCAGCGGCTCTGCCGCGCCACCCCTCAGGACGGGACGTGCGACGCCCGCGCCGTTTGCGAAACCGCCCCCGACCCGCTACCTGCCGCCCCCATGAGCACCTCTCCCGCCGCGGAGGCCGCCCGCCGGCGCACCTTTGCGATCATCTCCCACCCCGACGCCGGCAAGACCACGCTCACCGAGAACCTGCTGCTGGCCGGCGGCGCCATCCGCGCGGCGGGCCAGGTCCGCGCCCGCGGCGAGAACCGCCGCACCCGGTCCGACTGGATGAAGATCGAGCGCGAGCGGGGGATCTCCGTCTCCGCCTCGGTGATGACGTTCGACCACCAGGGGAAGATGTTCAACCTGCTGGACACCCCCGGCCACGAGGACTTCTCGGAAGACACCTACCGCACGCTCACCGCAGCCGACGCCGCGGTCATGGTGCTGGACGCCGCCAAGGGCATCGAGCCGCAGACGCTCAAGCTGTTCGAGGTGTGCCGCCTGCGCGACATCCCCATCGTCACCTTCATCAACAAGATGGACCGCGAGGCCCAGGACCCCTTCGCCCTGCTGGACGAGATCGGCTCGAAGCTGGCCCTCGATCCCGCCCCGCTCTACTGGCCGGCGGGCTCCGGCGGCCGCTTCAAGGGGATGCTCGACCTCCGCCGCGAGCAGTTCATCCCCTTCGCCAAGAAGGGCGCCGACGGGGTCGACGAGGGCCACCCCGAGCCGGTCTCCCTGAAGGGCAACTCGCTGGCCGCCTACCTGGACGAGGCCGAGCAGGCCGAGGTGGAGGAGGGCGCCGAGCTGGTGCAGGGCGCCTCCAAGCCGTTCGACCCGCAGTCCTTCCTGGAAGGCCACATGACGCCGGTCTTCTTCGGCTCGGCGCTGCGCCACTTCGGCGTCGACCAGCTGCTGGAAGGCCTCGGCGACTACGCCCCGCCGCCCAAGGGCGTGCCCGCCACCAAGGGCGGCGACCCCTTCGAGGTCCAGCCCGGCGACAAGGAGGTCACTGGCTTCATCTTCAAGGTCCAGGCCAACATGGACCCCAACCACCGCGACCGCATCGCCTTCCTGCGCCTCACCTCGGGCCGCTTCAGCCGCGGCATGAAGCTGAAGGTCCAGAACACCGGCAAGCAGCTCAGCGTGAACGCGCCGGTGATGTTCTTCGCCTCCGACCGCGAACTGGCCGAGGAGGCCTTCGCCGGCGACGTCATCGGCATCCCCAACCACGGCGTCCTGCGGGTCGGCGACAGCCTGTCCGAGACCGGGACCCTGCGCTTCGCCGGCCTGCCCAACTTCGCCCCCGAAATCCTGCAGCGCGTGCGCGTCAAGGATCCGCTGAAGGCCAAGCACCTGGCCAAGGCGCTCACCGGGCTTGCGGAGGAGGGCGTCACCCAGCTCTTCCGCCCCAACATCGGGGCCGACTTCATCGTCGGCGCCGTGGGCCAGCTGCAGTTCGAGGTCATGGCCGACCGTTTGGCCAACGAGTACCAGCTGGAGGTGATCTTCGAGCCGAGCCCCTACGCCGAGGCCCGCTGGCTGGGCGCCGACCGCGCCGAGCTCGAGGACTTCGCCAATAAGCACAAGACCCAGATGGCCGCCGACATCGACGACCAGCCGGTCTTCCTCGCCAAGTCCGCCTGGGAGATCGGCTACGTGGCCGAGCGCTACCCGAAGGTCCGCTTCGAACGCTCCAAGGAGCGGGCCTAGCCAGCCTCTCCCTCTCCCGCTCGCGGGAGAGGGCAGGGTGAGGGCGGCGCCCAGCCCCGGATCTCCCCGCTGTTGGACCCGTGCGCACCGATCCACCGGGAGCTCCCGGGCGGCGCGCCTCCGCCGCCCTTACCCCAGCCCTCTCCCTCTCCCGCTCGCGGGAGAGGGTAGGGTGAGGGCGGCGCCGAGCCCCGGATCTCCCCGCTGTTGGACCCGTGCGCACGGATCCAACGGGAGCTCCCGGGCGGCGCGCGCCTCCGCCGCCCTCACCCCAGCCCTCTCCCACGCCGCTGGCGTGGGAGAGGGAGCATTCAGCCTTACCCCGCCCCCGCCCCCGCATACGCCGCCGACAGCTGCCGGTAAGCCCGGGACCGGAACGCCACCAGGGTCGCGACCACCCCCACCACCCCCGACAGCGTGAACACCAGGGCGATGCCGCGCTCCGGCCCACGGCCGAACCAGTCGCCGATGGCGTCGGCCCCGGCGCCGGTGGTCATCAGCGGGATGAACACGAACTGGGTCAGCGGCCCCATCAGGAAGGCGGTCAGCGGCGAGGCCGCCTGTTCCACCGACTGGGCGAACCCGAACACCCGACCCTGCCGCTCGAACGGCACGACCTTCTGCAGCGTCGTGTGCTCCGCCGCTTCCGCATAGGGCCCCAGCAGCATCCAGACGAAGCAGCCGGCGGCCAGCATCACCACCGACGACTGCAGGGTGAAGACGCAGCACGCCGCCCAGCTCACCAGGTTCACCAGCAGCAGGGTGCGCAGCGGGTTCTTCCCCAGTCCCGTGCGCGCGATCACCACCCCGCTCAGGATGAAGGCGGTGGAGATGAACCCCCACAAGAGCCCCCACTGCTGCACCTTCATCAGGGACAGGCCATAGGCGTCCATCAGGGCCATGAAGACGCCGCCCAGGAAGTTGTTGAAGGCGGCGAAGAGGATCAGCGCGAACAGGCCCGGCACGCCCGCGACCACCGCGATCGTGCCCTTGAGGTCCACGCGCTTGGGTTGGCGGACGCCGTCCTTGCCCGCCCCGCCTGGCGCGGGCTCCCCCACCTTCACGAACAGCAGGTGCAGGAAGGCCAGCGCCGTAAACCCGAGGGCGAAGCCAAGCGTCGCCCCCATCCCGCCCCAGGCCACCAGGAAGCCGCTGATCACCGAGGTGGTCAGGAAGCCCACGCCCGTGACCATCCCCACCAGCCCATTGGCCTTGTCCCGCCGATCTTCCGGGACGAGCAGGGTGACCAGCGTGGGCAGGGCGATGCTGCGCAGGTTGCCGGCGATCATCCCCAGCATGACCACCAGGATGAACAGCCACAGCCACGGCTGGGAAAGGTCGCGCAGCGCCGCCCCGGGCGTGAGCAGCACGATCGTCATCGACACCGCATAGAGGGCGAACGAGGCCGCGCTGGAGCCCAGCATCACGGTCTTCTTGCGGTGGTGGTCCACCAGGCTGCCGAACCAGATCGCCAGCCCCGCCGTCAGCACCAGGTAGACGCCCGAGATCATGCCGGTGGCGAACACCGAGCGGGTCTCCAGGTAGACCCAGAAGGTCAACGCGAACCACACGGTGAAGTTGGTGATGTTGGCGACCAGGTTGTTGGCCAGCAGCTGGTGGAACGGGCTCATCGCAGACGGGCTCTGACGCGCGGCCCCGCCGCGCCGGATCTCATCGCGCACCGGGTTAGCACCAAAGCGGCGCAAAATCCCGCGGCCGCCGCCGCTCCGGGGCTTCCGGCGGCTTCGAAGCCGCCGGTTCCATCTGGCAAAAGATAAATAGTCTCAATGGCCTGGCTTGCGGTTCAACCTCGGTTCGTCAATCTCTCTTCGGGGCCGGAGACGGACGCATTCTATGGAAACCGCAGCGGAGCTGAGAGCACGGGCCGATGCGCTGCGCCGCCTGGCCGTGCAGGTCAGCCTGCGGCCGGACAAGGCGCGCCTGATCGCCATGGCCGCCGAGCTGGAGGCGAGCGCCGAGCGCATGGCCATGCAGGAGCCCCGCACCTGGAAGCCGGGCGGCTGAGCTCAGGCGCCCGGCCCGCCGATCGGGGATGAGGGAACCGTAACTTGTCCCCGCCGGGCGTCGGCGGGTACTCGCGGGCATGTCTTCCACGCTCCTGCTGGCCCAGCTCGCCTCCGCCGCCGTCCTCATGGCGCCGGGTGAGATCTCCACCCCCCGCAACGACTACAACTACACCTCCACGCGTTCAGGCGACGTCGCGGTCTTCGCCCGTTCGGACGCAGACTTCGCCCGCGCGAAGATCCTGGTCCGCCGCGGCCAGGCGGCGCCGGAGCTGATCGGCTTTTCGGACCCGCGCCACAGCGACTCCGATCCGCAGTTGACGCCCGACGGGCGGACGCTCTGGTTCGTCTCCGACCGCCCGGCCCCGGGGGGCGGCCCCCGTCCGGGGCTCGACATCTGGCGCGCCGAGCGGAGCGCGGACGGCTGGGCTGCGCCCCAGCCCGTCGCCCGCGCCAACAGCCCCGGCGTGGAGCTCGGGCCGGAGGTCCACGCCGGCGTGCTGACCTTCAACTCGAGCCGCCGGGGTGGCCCGGGCGGCCTCGACATCTGGTCCATGCCGCTGGAGGGGGAGGCTGCGCCGACGCCGCTTCCCGCGCCGATCAACTCGCGCTTCAACGAGGGCGACTTCACCCTCAGCCCGGATGGCCGCGTGGCCCTGTTCTGGAGCGACCGGCCCGGCGGCGCCGGCGGCGGCGACATCTGGCTCAGCGTGCGGGCCGGCGAGGGGTGGGGCGATCCGGTGAACCTCGGCCCGGCCGTCAACGGCCCGGGTCTCGACTTCACCCCCTCGTTCAGCGCCGACGCCAAGACCCTCTACTTCGCCAGCATGCGCGGGGAGGGGCCGGCGGCGCTCGCCGACCTTTATTCGGTCAGGGTCGCCGACGTTCCCGCCCTGGCCGAGGCGCTGACCGACGGGATCCGCTCACGCAAGTAGGGCCCATTGGAAGCGCTCGCGCCAGCCTCGGCTCGGGAGGCGCAAAGCTGGCGCTTGACATCTGAGCATTCTTGTGTTCTCCTTTTGTTCATGTCGCCGCCCGATCCCGCAGAGCCGCTGAACGCCGCCGACACGCGGCAGGGGCGCATGCTGGCCGAGCTGGCCGCCATGGGGATGGAGCTCGCTCGCGACCTGCAGCAGCGCGCTCTGGCCGCGGAGACGACGGAGGAGGCGACGCGCCTCGCCCAGTCGTTCCACCAGATCTCCCCGGGGCTGCGGCAGACGCTCGCCCTGGACATGAAGCTGATCCGCTTCGCCCGTGACCTGTCCCGGGAGCGGGCCGCCGAGGCCGAGCAGAAGACGCGCCGCGAGGCCGACGCCCGGCGGGAGGCCGTCCGTTACCGCCAGGCCGAGATCGGGGCGCAGATCACCCCGCTCATCTGGCAGGAGGCCGACCGCGAGGAGGTGGAGCGCGACGCAGCCACCGAGGCGGCCGTCGAAGAGGCCGCCGAACAGCTGCAGGCCCGCTTCGACCGCTGGGTGGCCGACGCCGCCATCCGTCCCGACTTCCTCGAGGCCGATCTCGACGACCTGATCGTCGAAGCCGCCGCCGCCCTCGGCTGGGACACCGCCCGCGTCTGGGGCGATCCCGATCCCCCGGGGGAGGGCGCAGATCCCGAAGACCCGCCCTCGGACTCCGGCTGACCTCGCCATCCGCTCTTCCCGGCGAAAGCCGGGACCCAAGCTGACTAGGCCCGACGCGGCGGCCGATCGAACCCCCACGCGCACCAAGATCACGGCAGAACGCGAGCCTCCTGGCGGTCTCGCCGCCACAACCATGCCCGCTCGCACGCGGGACGCGTTGAGCGGAGAAGGCCGGCCTTCCCGTTAGATCCCAGAACACCGCCGTCCCATTCCAGGACAGGCGCGAACAGGCTTGCCCGGAACACATCAACAACACGCGCTTTTACTTGTGGATGGTAGGCTTTCGTTAACCATACTCAGCGCGTTAATGACTTGTTAAACCCTTCGGCTCCGGCTTTGCTCATGTCCTTCAGGGCAGGCGCTGCCCGTCTCATGGCGGGACGCCCCGCCGGCTGGAGGGACGCCATGTTCGAGCTGGGACGCGAGCTGAAGCGGCTGTTCGGGGCCGAGTCCGCGCACCTGCCGAAGGACGGCATCACCGGCGGCGACGCCGCCCTGCTCGAACTCCTCGACATGAAGCTGCTGCGCGACGAAGGCCGCTCGGCCGACGTGGCCGCCGGACGGGTGGGCGCCCGCGACGCCGCCCAGCGCCGGCTGGAAGCCGCCGTCGTCTGGCGCGAGGTGGCGCGTCGCTCCGGCGACTCCGCCGCCCTGCGCAAGGCGGCCGCCACCGCCGAGATGGCCGCCGACGCCTTCGACCAGAAGAAGAAGCCCGACGCCTGGGCGCGCGCCCGCGCCGAGCAGGGCTTTTGCGCCCTCACCGGGGCCGAGCTGTTCGGCGATCCCGGCCTCGACGCCGCCGCCGAGGTGGCGTTCCGGGAGGCTCGCGCTGCGGCGCGCGGCGGCCTCTCCGCGCCGCTGGCCGACATCGGCCTGGCGGCTGTCCAGGGCCGCCAGCTGCTGGCCATGGGCGACGCCTCTGATGCTCAGCGGGTGGCCGACCGGTTCGCCGCCCCGATCGCCGCGCTCGACGCCCTCACCCGCCGGGTGGTCGCCGCCCGGGGGCTCGCCGCCGAGGCGCGCCTGCTCCGCGCCGACCTGATGTGCGGCTTCGGCGTGCGCCTGAAGGACGAGGTGCTGCTGAAGGTGGCCGTCGACGACGCCGCCTGCGCGGCGCGCCGCCTCGACCCGGCCTACGAGCCCCTGACCTGGGCCCGCGCCGAAGCCCTCCGCGGCCAGGCGCTCACCCTGTGGGGCGAATGCCTGGGCGACCTCGACGCCATCTCGGCCGGCGCGACCGCCCTGGCGTCCGCCCTCGACGAGCTCTCGCGCGACCACAGCCCGCTCGACTGGGCCCGCGCCCAGCTGGCGCTCGCCCAGACCCTTCAGGCGCTCGGCGAGGCCTCGGCCGACGAGCGGGCCTTCGAGCAGGCGGTCACCTGCTACGACCGCGCCGCCCTCGTGCTGAAGGACGCCGTCACCCTGCCGCTGCGCGGCCAGGCCGCTGGCGCGCGCGCCGTCTGCCTGGCCCGCTCCGCCGAGCTCACCGGCGACCTGGCCGTCCTCGACGCCGCCGAAGCGGCCATGAAGATCGAACTCGCCGCCGCCCGGCCGGGCCGCGACCCGGTGGGCTGGGCGCTGGCGCAGCTCAACCTCGCCCGGCTCTACGAGGCGCGCCTCGACATCACCCGCCGCGACAGGGGCGAGCGGGCCGCCGCCGTCACCGCCCTGGACGCCGCGCTCGAGGTGTTCTCCGAGCACGGCCTGCGCTCGCTAGCCGTGGCCGCCCAGGAGGCCCTGGACCGGGTCCGCGCCGGCGGCTCGCGGGAGCCGCGCACCGCGGTCTGAGGCGCCTTCCCGCCGGCGCAATCACCTGCCAAGGTTGTGCTCCGCACCCGGAGGACCACCGAATGCGCAGACCTGCCCTGGCCACGCTCGCCGCCCTGGCCAGGCTGCCCACCCTGGAGACCCTGCGCGCCGTCTTCCCGCAGGACACCCAGGCCTCGGGGACCGTCCGCGTCCTGCTGGCCTGCCGGGTGCAGCAGGGCGGCTCGGTCTCCGACTGCCGGGTGGAGCGCGAGGAGCCGGCCGGCAAGGGCTACGGCGCCGCGGACCTGAAGGTGACCCCCGAGGTTCGCCTCGACACCTGGACCGTCGAGGGCTTCCCCACCGTCGGCGGGGTGGTGAAGATCCCCATCCGCTTCGAGCTCGGCGCCCCGGCCGCGCCGGCGCCCAAGCCCGCCGGATAACGCGGGCTTCTCAGCCTTGGCCGACCGGTGCAATCTGGCGGCGGGAGGATACGCCATGACCGTGAAGCTTCTCGTCGCCGTCGCCGGGGTGACCCTCGCCGCCGCGGGCGCCGCCGCGGCCCAGACGCCGGTCGCCAGCTGGGCGAAGACCCCCACCGCGCAGGACGTCGCCGCCGCCTATCCCGCCAAGGCGAAGGCCGCCGGGGTCGGCGGCCAGGTGATGCTCAGCTGCACGCTGAACCGCGCGCTCTCGCCACGCGACTGCGTCGTGACCCGCGAGCAGCCCTCGGGCTACGGCTTCGGCAACGCCGCGCGCCGCCTCGCCGAGGGCCTCGTGGCCGCCCCGGGCGGCGCCCTGTTGAAGGGCGTCGAGGTGGAGGTGCCGGTCGCCTTCCCCGCCGAGCTCGCCAGCGGCGCCGCACCCGTGGTCCGCAACCCCAGCTACGCCGCCATCCCCAGCGCCGCCGACTTCCAGGTGACCTTCCCGAAGACCGAGAACGGGGTGAACAGCGTCCGCGTCGCCCTGGTCTGCACGGCGGCCGCCGGCGGGGCGCTGGCGGACTGCGCCGTCGACCGCGAGGAGCCGGCGGGCATGGGCTACGGCCAGGCCGCCCTGGCGCTGGCGCCCAAGTTCCGGGTCGCGGCCTGGTCCAACGACGGCCAGCCCACCTGGGGCGCCAAGGTCCGCGTGCCGATCCGCTACGAGCTGAAGCCGGTCGACCAGGCCGCCCGCTAGCGGCCCCGCCACCATCGCAGGCCGGCCCGCTCCGCGGCCTCCAGCACCGCGTACAGCGCCGCTCCCATCAGGCCGAGGAGGACGAGGGCGGCGAACATGCGCGGCGTCTGCAGCTTGAAGCTCGCGTCCATGATCCGCCAGGCCAGTCCCTGGACCTTGCCGGACCCGGCCACGAACTCCGCCACCACCGCCCCCACGATGGCCAGGCCCGCGGCCACCTTGTGGCCCTGCAGCAGGTAGGGGACGGCCGAGGGGATCTGCAGCCGCGCCAGGCGCTGGAGCCGGCTCGCGCCATAGAGGTCGAAGAGGCGGGAGAGATCCGGGTCGGCCGACTTCAGCCCGGCGATCGCCCCCGAATAGATCGGGAAGAAGGCCACCACCACGGCCAGGGCGACCACCGCCCGCCCCGGATGGTCGGTTCCGGCCCAGATGTTGACGATGGGGGCGATGGCCACCACCGGCGTCACCTGCAGGATCACCGCCAGCGGCTGGACCGCACGTTCGAGCAGCCGGCTCAGCGCCACCGTCACGGCCAGCAGCTGCGCGAGCGCGCTGGCGATCAGCAGGGCCGCCAGGGCGTTCCAGAGCGTGTAGCCGGCGGCCTTCAGCAGGCTGCCCGTGTCGCCCGCCAGCGCCTTGGCCACCGCCGACGGGGGCGGCAGGAAGTAGCTCGGCACCGCCAGCACCCGGCAGGCGATCTCCCACGCCGCCAGCAGCAGGCCGATCAGCGCCAACGGGGCCAGGACGTCGGCCAGCCGCCTCACGCCGCCATCCCCTCGGCGAGCAGGCTGGAGACGGCCTCGGCCGTCTCGCGGAATGCCGCGGTCGTTCGGAAGCCGGGCGGCCGGGGCAGGGGGCCGGCCACGGCGGCCTCGCCCGCCGCGCGGCCGGGGCCGCGCGTCATCACCACCACGCGGCTGGCCATGTAGGCGGCCTCCTCCACGTTATGGGTGACGAAGACGATGGCCGGCTTGGACTGGGCCCACAGCGCCAGCACGTCGTCGGCGAGCGCCCGGCGGGTGATCTCGTCGAGGGCCGCGAACGGCTCGTCCAGCAGCAGCAGCCTTGGCTCGGTGACCAGAGCGCGGGCCAGCGACACCCGCATGGCCATGCCGCCCGACAGCTGCGCCGGCCGCGCGTCGGCAGCGCCGGCCAGGCCGACCCGCGCCAGCGCGGCCTCGGCTCGGGCGGCGGCCTCCGCCTTGCGGACACCCGCGAGCTCCAGGGGCAGGGCGGTGTTGGCCCGGGCGCTCAGCCAGGGCGCCAGGGTGGGAGCCTGGAACACCACCGCGGTCTCCCCACGCCCCGGCGCCCGCAACACCTCGCCCCGTGTGGGGCCCTCGAGGCCGGCGAGCAGCCGCAGCGCCGTTGACTTGCCGCAGCCCGACGGGCCGACCAGCGCCACGATCTCACCCTGGCCGACGGTCAGGTCGAACGGCCCCAAAGCACGTCCGCGCCCGGCGTACTCGACCTCCACCTTCCTGAGCGCGGCGACGCTCACTTGGGCAGGAACTGGAGGGTGTAGGCCCGCTTCGGGTCGAGGCTCTTCGGATAGACGCCCTGGCTGCTCGCCACATCGAAGAAGGCCTGCCAGCGCGCGTCGGTCATCGCCCCCGTGGGCAGGTTCTCGTCGCCCGCCACGATGCGATAGCTCTTCAGCTTGGCCCGCGCCTGGTCCAGCACGTCCTGGGTCATCTCGGGGTTGTCCTTGCGGATCAGGGCATCGGCGGCCGAGGCGTCGCCGTTGAGATAGTCGTTCCAGCCCTTGGCCGAGGCCTCTACGAAGGCGCGCACGGCGTCCGGGTTCTTGGCGATCAGGCTGTCGGGCGCCAGCACCATGGTGGCGTAGCCGGGGTAACCCTCGTCGGCGAGCAGGAAGACCTTCGGCTTCAGCCCGGCGGCCTTCTCGATGGTGTAGGGTTCGGAGGTGACGTAGCCCTGCTGGACCACGCGCTTGTCGGCCAGGAAGGGCGCCGAGTTGAAGGTGTACTTGCGCACCTGGTCGTCGGTGAACCCGTACTTCGCCTTCAGCCAGACCCAGAAGGCGGTCACCGAAGCGTCGGAGAGCAGGATCGGCCGCCCCTTCAGGTCGGCGATGGAGTTCACCGCCGGATCGGGGTGGGCGATCAGCACCTGCGGGTCCTTCTGCATGTAGGCCGCCACGGCCTTCACCGGCACGCCCTCCTGGGCGAGGTTCATTACGATGAAGCTGTTGGAGCCCATGCCCATCTCGACCGCGCCGGAGGCCAGCAGCTGAGGCACGTTCACCCCTGGCCCGCCCTGCACGATCTGCACGTCGAGACCGCGCCTGGCGTACTCGCCGGACGCCAGCGCCTGGTAGAAGCCGCCGTGCTCGGCCTGGGCGCGCCAATCCGTGGCGAAGCGGATCACCGTCCGCTGCGGCTGGCTCCCCCCCGTCGCGGCCGCGTCCTCCTTCTGGCCTGGCGAGCAGGCGGCGAGCAGCGCGGCGAAGGCGACGGCGAGCAGGCGCAGAGACTTCATGGCGATCCCCCGATCAGGCGAGGGAAACCTAGCGGATGGCGGCCCAAGGCCAAGCCCCAATAGCAAGAGGGCGGCGCTCCGGTTTCCCGGGGCGTCGCCCTCCTTTTCCAGATCCGTTGGGGGATCTGCGCCGTAAGGTCGTCGCGATGTCCGTTCGCGGGTCGCCCCGCTGGTTTCGATCGCTTCGTCGCCGGTTCCATCTGCGGGTCCCGGGTCGCCCCGGTTCCGTGCGTCTGGAAGAAGCTTCCTGCTCGTTTGAGCTTCCCGGTCGCCCGTTCCGCTCCGCGCCGCAGCTCCTCTCGACAACTTGACGGTGCGCCCGAACCGGCTATGAGGCAAGCGCTCCCGAGCGCCGCCTTGCGGGCCCGGCGTCACTCTGCTGTGAAGAAACTGTTAACAACCTGCGGGTCGGCGGCCGATCCGTGAGCGTCTTCAGCAGCTTCAAGATATCCACAGGAAACCGCTAGCGGCCGGCCTCCAGCGCCTCGCGCCGCTCCTCCAGCGTCAGCCACTCCTCCTCGGCCGCCGCCAGCTGGGCGCGCGCCGCGTCCAAGGCCCGCGAGTAGCGATCGTAGGCCGAGGGGTCCTTGGCGTAGAGGTCGGGGTCCGAGAGGCCCTTCTCCAGCACCCCGATCTTCTTCGGCAGGTCGTGGATCAGCGCGTCCAGCTCGGCCAGCCGGCGCTGCTCCTTGAACGACAGCTTGGCGGGCGCCGAGGCGCTCGCCGCCGGCTTCGGCTTGCTTGCAGCCCTGGCCGGCGCAGGCTCGTCCTGGCGTGCGAAGAAGCCGGGGTTCTGGGCGATGAAGTCCTGCCAGCCGCCCGGCGTCTCCACCGCCCGGCCCGTGCCGTCGAGGCCGATGGTCGAGGTCGCCAGCCGGTCGATGAAGTCGCGGTCGTGGCTGACCAGCACCAGGGTCCCCTCGTAGTCGGCCAGCAGGTCCTCCAGCAGGTCGAGGGTGTCCATGTCCAGGTCGTTGGTCGGTTCGTCCAGGACCAGCACGTTCGACGGCTGGGCCAGCGCCCGCGCCAGCAATAGTCGGTTCCGCTCGCCGCCGGACAGGCTGCGCACGGGCTGGCGAAGCTGCCCCTCACGGAACAGGAAGTCCTTGGCGTAGCCCGCGTAGTGCATGGGCCGGCCGCGGACCATCACCTGGTCGCCCCCGTTCGGCGTCAGCACGTCCTTCAGCGTCATCTCGGGCTTCAGCGCCGCCCGCGACTGGTCGATGTAGGCGACCTCCAGGTTGGTCCCGAGCTTCACCTCGCCGCTGTCGGGAGCCAGCTCGCCCAGCAGCAGCTTGACCAGCGTCGTCTTGCCCGCACCGTTGGGACCGACGATGGCCGCCCGGTCGCCGCGGATGATCCGCGTGGAGAACGGCTTCAGCACCACCCGCTCGCCGAACGCCTTGGAGATGCCCTTGGCCTCGGCCACCCGCTGGCCCGACACGCCGGCCGTGGCGAGCCCCATGTTCAGCTCGCCACGTTGATCCTTGAGCCACTGGCTCTTGGCCGCCCGCATGTCGTTGAGGCGTCGCAGCCGCCCTTCGTTGCGTGTGCGGCGGGCGGTCACCCCGCGCGCCAGCCAATGCATCTCCTTCTTGATCGTCACCTCGAGCCGGCGGGCCTCCTCGGCCTCCTGCGCCTCGATCTTCTCCGCCCAGCCGTCGAACCCCGCAAAGCCCTCGTCCAGCCGCCGCACCTGCCGGTGCTCCAGCCAGAAGCAGCGCTTGGTCGTCCGCTCCAGGAAGGCGCGGTCGTGGCTGATGATCAGCACGGCGGCCCGGCTGGCGGCCAGCTCCGCCTCCAGCGTCTCGATCGCCAGGATGTCCAGGTGGTTGGTGGGCTCGTCCAGCAACAGGACGTCGGCGTCCTCGGCGAAGGCCCGCGCCAGGGCGGCGCGCCGGATCTCGCCGCCCGACAGGCCCGTCGATGGCTTGGCAGGATCGAGGCCGAAGGTCTGCAGGGCGGCCTCGGCGCGGTGCGGCTCGGCGCCGCCGCCCGTAGCGTGGTCCAGCAGCGTGGCGCCTTCGATCTGCGGCTCCTGCGGCACGAAGGCGATGCGCGTGCCGGGCGTGATGGTCCGCTCGCCGCTGTCGGCGTCGATCTCGCCGGCGATGACCCTCAGCAGGGTCGACTTGCCCGCGCCATTGCGTCCCACGAGGCAGGCGCGGACGCGCGGCTCCAGGCCGATGTCGACGCCGTCGAACAGCATCACGGGGCCGTCGGCGAGCCGGACGTCCTTCAGGGCCAGGATGGGCGCTCTCATGGGGGCGCTCAAATAGAGGCTCGCCGCCCCGACGGGAAGCCGCGCGATCGGACGCGGGGGCTTGGGGCGCGGGCCGGAAGCGACTAGATGCGCCCGATGTCGCGTGAACCCTTCTGGCGCCGCAAGAGCCTCGAGCAGATGACCGTGGCGGAGTGGGAGAGCCTCTGCGACGGCTGCGGCCTGTGCTGCCTGGTGCGCTTCGAGGACGAGGACACCGGCGAGATCATCCCAACGCGGGTCCACTGCAAGCTGTTCGACGCGAACCGTTGCGCCTGCTCCGACTACCCCAACCGCCGCCGCCATGTGCCGGACTGCATCAAGCTTACGCCGCACAACATCGAGGCCCTGGAGTGGATGCCCAAGAGCTGCGCCTACCGCCGCATTCATGAGGGGCGCGACCTTGCCGACTGGCATCCGCTGATTACCGGGGACCCCGAAAGCGTGCACCGCGCCGGCGTGTCCGTCCGCGGCCAGACTGTCAGCGAGGCGGCCCTGGCGGACCCCGAGGACGCCCTAGACTTCGCCGCCCCGGACCTCCTGGAGGAACGCGGCCGCGACTAGGCCGGCCGGAACCTAAGCCGTTTCCGAAGGTTCCAGCCCCTTGGTGGTCGGAGACCCGGGATGATGCTGCTTTCGCTCTACCAGCGCGTCGCCGCGCTGCTTTCGCTTGCGATCCTCGCGATCGGAGCTGGGTTCATCTGGTCGTGGTTCCGGCTGCGCGACATCCTCGCGGACTATCCCGATCAACTGATGGACAGCCAGGACTGGCGGCTCTGGGCGGGGGGGCTGCTGATCGCGTGGGCGCTGCTCGGCCGCATCCCCGTCAGCCTGCTGCTCGGCGAGCCCGGCGACGACGGAGACCGACTGCGCCGCCTGCCCGGCGAAATGGTGGAGACCCAGGACGGGGCGCGGCTGCACGTGGAGCGCACTGGCCCCGTCGACGCCCCGGTGCTGATCTTCGTGCATGGCTGGGGCCTGGAGGCCGGGGTCTGGTGGGAGGCGCGGCAGATGCTCTCCGACCGCTATCAGGTGGTGACCTACGACCTGGCCGGCCTCGGCAAGTCCAAGCCCTATCGTGACCGCCGCTACAGCCTCGACCGGTTCGCCGACGACCTGATGACGCTGGTCTCTGAGGCATGTCCCCGCAAGGTGGTCCTCGTCGGCCATTCCATCGGCGGCATGACCGTGCAGACCTTTTGCCGCCGCTACCCGGAGACCCTGGGTCGGCAGGTTGTGGGCGTGGTTCTCGAAAACACCACTCACACGGATCCCCTGCTGACCACCGCGCTCGGTGAAGGGCTGCAGTCGCTGGAGCCGATCATCAAGCCGTTGACGAAGCTCGATATCCCGCTCCAGCCGCTCGCCTGGCTCATGAACTGGCAGAGTTATCTCTCCGGCGCGACGCACCTGGCGATGCGCTTCGGCGGCTTCGGAACCACGCCGACCAAGGCCCAGCTGGAGCAGGTGGCGCGGGCGGTCACTCGCAACGCCCCGGCTGTCCAGGCGCGGGGCAACCTGGCGATGATGGACTGGGACGTGACCGCCGACCTGCCGGAGATGCGCATCCCAGCGCTGGTGTTCCTCGGCGGCGCCGACCTGGTGACGGTCGCCCAGGCCGGCGAGACGATCGTGCGCCGCATGCCGCAGGCCCGGCCCGTGCACGTCAGGGACGCCGGCCACCTCGGCCCGCTCGAGCTGGCGCACGAGTACAACACCGCCATCGCCCGCTTCGCCGACGAAGTCTTCACCCGCGGCGCGCGCTCGGCGGACAGCGTGCAGGGGCGGGAGCCCTACAAGCCGCAAGCCGGCGAAAACGCCCTCAGCTTCCCCGCGGTGCCTGGCACATGGCCCGGCTGACGACCCACAGGTCTGTGATAATTTTATCACATCGTCCCTTGCGTGCATCCGGCGGCGGACCAATCTACAAGCCGGAGGTCTTGGGACATGTGGGCAGAGGCTGAGGATTTGGCGCGCGACCCCTATCAGGAACTGGGCGTCTCCCGCTCGGCGAGCGCGGACGAGATCCGCAAGGCGTTCCGCAAACTCGCCAAGGAAAACCATCCCGATACTAACCCGGGGAACAAGACGGCCGAGGAGCGCTTCAAGCGCGTCAGCGCCGCGTTCGACATCCTGGGCGACCCGGACAAAAAGAAGAAGTTCGACGCCGGCGAGATCGACGCCGACGGGCGCGAGACGGCGCGCGGCTTCGGCGGCCACAATCCGTGGGGCGGGAGCCCCGGCGGCGGCAACCCTTGGGCGGAGGGCGGCTTCCAGCGGCGCAGCGGTCCCTACCAGAGCGAGAGCTTCGAGGGCGTCGACCTGGGCGACATCCTGGGCGAGATGTTCGGCGGCGGCCGCGCCGGCCGGGGCGGCGCCGGCGGCGGCTTCGGGGGGTTCTCCCAGCGCGGCGCCGATGTGCGCGCCAAGCTGGAGGTCGACCTGCTGGACGCCATCCGGGGCGGCAAGCGGCGGATCGCCTTTTCCGATGGGCGCACCGTCGACGTGACCATCCCCAGGGGCGCCCAGGACGGCCAGACGCTCAGGCTGAAGGGGCAGGGGGCGCCGGGCCGCTCCGGCCATGGCGACGCCTTCATCGAGCTGAAGATCCTGCCGCACCCGGTGTTCCGCCGTGAGGGCGAGGTGCTGGTCGTGGACGTGCCGGTCACGGTCTACGACGCCGTTCTCGGCGGGAAGGTGGAGACCCCGACCCCCGACGGTCCGGTGTCGCTGACGGTGCCCAAGGGCGCAAACACCGGGTCGCGCCTGCGGCTGAAGGGCCGCGGGCTTGTCGACGCTCAGGGCCGCCGCGGCGACCTGTTCGCCCGGCTTGTGGTCACCCTGCCGGACACCGTCGACCCGGAGCTCGAGCAGATCGC
This sequence comes from Phenylobacterium sp., assembly GCF_036563385.1. Taxonomy (GTDB): domain Bacteria; phylum Pseudomonadota; class Alphaproteobacteria; order Caulobacterales; family Caulobacteraceae; genus Phenylobacterium. Next base: position 329,140 of record NZ_DATCML010000012.1, on the reverse strand, counting down.
CGAGAGCTGGCGGCAGAAGCGGCCCTACGCGCCCAAGCGCCGGACGTGACAGGGCGCCGCAGGCGGGACATAAACCCCCTATTCAGGCCCGGTTCAGTCGCGGCCGGATAGATCTAGGGCCATGAAACGCTTTCTCGTCATCGCCGCCCTGCTGGGAGCCGCCGCCGCGCCGCTGGCGTCGCAAGCCCAGCCCGTGCGCCTGCAGCAAGTGCAGGCCGGGCGCCCGGTGCCGCTGTCGCGCGTTCTGGACATGATCAGCCAGCAGATTCCGGGGCGGCACCTGAACACCACCATGGGCGACGCCGACGGCCGCCCGGCCTATTTCGTCCAGTGGCAGACGCCCGACGGCCGCGTCGTCGTCATCGTTGTGGACGCTCAGAGCGGCCGGATCATCGGGCGGCAGTAGCCCTCAGGGACTGAAGGAAGGGACGCGAAGCGTGCGCATCCTGCTAGTTGAAGACGACCCGGATCTGTCGCGCCAGCTGAAGCTGGCGCTGGCGGACGCCGGCTATGCGGTGGACCACGCTCCGGATGGCGAGGAAGCCCAGTTCCTGGGCGAGACCGAGCCCTACGACGCCATCATCCTCGATCTTGGCCTGCCCAAGGTCGACGGGGTGTCGGTGCTGGAGCGCTGGCGGCGCGAGAACATGGCCACGCCGGTGCTGATCCTCACCGCCCGGGGCGCCTGGAGCGAGAAGGTCGCCGGGTTCGACGCAGGCGCCGACGACTACCTGACCAAGCCCTTCCATACCGAGGAGCTGCTGGCCCGGCTGCGGGCTCTGCTGCGGCGCTCGGCGGGCCACGCGACGCCGAACCTGTCCTGCGGCGGCCTGCGTCTCGATCCGCGCGCGGCGCGCGCCAGCGTCAATGGCGAGCCCCTGCGCCTGACCTCGCTCGAGTATCGCCTGCTGCACTATCTGATGATGCACCAGGGCCGGGTTATCAGCCGAACGGAGCTGGTCGAGCACCTCTACGACCAGGATTTCGACCGCGACTCGAACACCATCGAAGTGTTCATCGGGCGGGTTCGCAAGAAGATCGGCGCCGACCGCATCGAAACCGTCCGCGGCCTCGGCTACCGGCTGACGTGCCCGCCGGAAGAGGTGGGCCAGGCCGCCACCACGTGACCCTCGCCCGGTGAAGATGCCCGGTGCGCTCGGCCGCCCGTCGCTGGCGCGGCGGCTGGTGCTGCTGGCCTTCGGTTGGAGCCTGGCCGCGCTGGTCATCTCCGCCGTGGTCCTCGCCCTGCTGTTCCGCCAAGCCGCGGAGCGTCGCGTGGACCAGACCCTCAGCGAACTCATCGACAACCTGCTGTCCAACTCCACCGTCGAGGCGGGCGAGGTCTTCGCGCCGGCGCTCACCGACGAGCGTGCATTGCGGGCCTACTCCGGCCGTTACTGGACCATCGCCGCGCCGACGCCAGAGGGGCGGGTGCGGCCGCTGGTGCGCTCCTACTCACTGTTCGATTCCGAGCTGCCCACGCCAGCGGACCTCGTGTCGAGGCTGAAGGCGAACCCCGCCGAGCCCATCGCTTACGACACGCGTGGGCCGCTCGAGGAGCCGATCCGGGCCCGCGCGCGGTACGCCGTCCTGCAGGGTGTGCCGGTGATCTTTCTGGCGGCCGAGGACCGCACCTCCATCGATCGCAGCGTGCTCAACTTCGCCGCCTGGACGGCCGGCGCCTTCGCCCTGTTGGGCGCCGGCCTGGTGGCCGCCATCATCATCCAGGTGCGCGTCGGCCTGCGCCCCGTCTTCGAGCTGCAGCACGAGGTGGCGGCGGTCCGCCGCGGCAAGGCCGAGCGGCTGCAGGGCGCCTATCCCTCCGAACTCGTTCCTCTGGCCGATGAGCTGAACGCGCTCCTGGCCCATAACCAGGAGGTCGTCGAGCGGCAGCGCACCCACGTCGGCAATCTGGCGCACGCCCTGAAGACGCCGATCTCCGTCATGCTGACCGAGGCCGGCCAGCGTCCGGGGCCGCTGGCGGAGGTGGTCAGCCGCCAGGCCGAGACCATGCGTCAGCAGGTGGACCACCACCTGCGGCGCGCTCGCGCCGCCGCCCGAACGCAGGGCCAGGGGGAGCGCACGCCCGTGGCCGAGGTGCTGGACGAGCTCTCCCGAACCCTGGAGCGGATCTTCCGCGAGAAGGGCGTCGCCATCGACTGGGACGCTCCGGACGAACTCATGTTCCTCGGCGAACGGCAGGACCTACTGGAGATCGCCGGCAACGCCATGGAGAACGCCTGCAAGTGGGGACGCAGCCGCGTGCGGGTGCGGGCGGCCGCCACCGGGGCCGAGCGTTTCCGCCTGACCGTGGAAGACGATGGCCCGGGCCTGCCGCCTGAGCGCCGCGCCGAGGTGGTGCGCCGCGGCGCCCGGCTGGACGAGAACGCCCCAGGCTCGGGGCTGGGGCTGTCGATCATCGATGAGCTCGGCCGCGCCTACGGCGGGACCTTGAAGCTGGGGGATTCGCCCATGGGCGGGCTGCGGGTCGAGATCGACCTCCCGCAGGCCGAGGCCTGACCGCCGGCCGTCGGTCAACGTCCCTAACTTCGGAAAACCTTAACCGGCTCAGCGGCATGGTCCGCGTGTGCGGGCGCATGTCCGCTCTGTGGAGCCGCGTATGGTCGCGCTGTCCGAGCGCAAGATCGCCCTCGTGAGGAGCCTCGTGGCCGCCGCCCCCGACAAGGTGGTGGGCGGGCTGCAGGCGGCGCTGGCCGATCACATGGGCGACTCTCCCCTGAGTGGAGTGCGGCGGCTGGTGGAGGCGGAGGCCGCCGAGCGGCGGCTGCGCAACATGGTCCTCATGCCCATCGTGCCGCTGTGCGTGGGCAACGGCGGCGACCGCCAGGGCCTGAACTTTCCGGCCATCACCCTGGGCTACCTCTGGAAGGGGCTGAAGGCGGTGGACCCCGACGGGGTGCGCGCCGCGTCCGCCGCTCTCTATGACTATCGCCCCGGCGAGAGCTCCACCGCGCCGTTCGATGAGCTTCTCCGGCGCGCCGCCGACGCAGTGCGGGGGGGCGAGCCGCGCGAGTTCTTCCTGGTCCGCACGTTGTGCGAACAGTCGCGCCCGGGCGCCGGGGCCGCCTTTCAGATGTGCCTGGACCTGGCCCCGGTGGTGCGCCGGGCCGCCTACCGCCTGGCCGAGTGGACAGCTCACTTCGGCGACGACACCACCGCCGGCGCACGCCTGGCCTATCGCGACGCCTGTGCGGTGGCCGACGACGCCGGCCCGACCTTCTTCGAGATGCTCGCGGCCCACCTGCCGCACCCGTGGATGGTGCTGCGGATCATCTCGGCGGTGATGGACAAGCCCAACGAACGCTATCTGTCGCAGAGCGAGCTCGGCGGGTTCGCCGAGCGGGTGATGGACGACATCGACGTCGCCCTGCGGGGCATCCAGCACATCAACGTGGATGGCGGCGAGGCCGCTGCGCGCGAGGCCGCCGCGCAGGTGGAGCGCGTCACCCTTCAGGTCGCCGAGATCGAGAGCTGCATCACCATTCAGCGCGACGCAGGCTGGGGACAGCGTCTTTTCAAACAGAAGAACGCGCTCGCCGCGGTGGTCGAAGGGCGAATCCGGGAGGCCGAGAAGTACGCCGCCCTCGCGCTTCCGATGCAGCCGGCGAGGCTGCGGCGCATCCGCCGGATGATCCCGCGCCACACGCTGCCGCCGGACCCCCGGTATGTGAGTCGCGCCCTCACCCTCTTCCACTTCGTGCGGGAGATCCGCTCGAGCGCCAACTACGGAGGCTTCGCCTCGGCGCGTAGCCGGATGCTCGAGAAGGTCGGCGACATGCTCGACCACTACGTCGAGGAGACCCTCGACCTGTTGAAGCACCGCGACTGCGAAAACGAGGAGATCGCCCGCCAGCACCTCGCGGTGGTCGTCGAGTTCAGCCGGCTGGTCCGCGACGACAAGGCCGCCGACCTCGTCCGCCGCCGCGCCGCCGCCGTCGACGCCTACCAGCCGCCGATGGCCGCAGGGGGCTGATCGCCCTCTCGCGCTGACCGACGCTTTCGGCTAAACGGCGCCCCATGATCGCGTTCTGGGCGGTCGCCGGCGTCCTGTCCGCCGCCGCGGCCGGCCTCATCCTCCTCCGCGCCGCGAAGGCCGCCTCGCAGGGTGAGGCGCCCGACCCGACCCCCATCCTCTACCGCCGGCAGCTCGCCGAGATCGACGACCTGGCTGAGCGCGGCCTGATCGCGGAGCCTGAGCGCCGCACGGCCCACGCCGAGGCTGCGCGGCGCCTGCTGTCCGCGGCCGAGCAGCCCGGTCAGGCCTGGCGCCCCGACGCGGGCTCCCGCACCGGCGTGCTGGTCGCCGCCGTTCTCGCGCCCGCCCTGGCGCTCGGCCTCTATCTCGGCCTCGGCTCCCCGGGCCTGCCGGACCAGCCCTTCGCCCAGCGCTTGGAGACTTGGCGAAAGAGCGAGCTCACCAGCCTGCAACCGGCCGAGATCGCCGCCGTGCTGAACCGGGTGGCCCGCGAGCGCCCGAACGACCCGGAGCTCTATCGCTTCCTGGCCATGGTGGAGTCGGCCGCCAACAACCCGCCCGCCGCCGTGCGCGCCCTGCGCCGCGCCACCGCCGTGGCGCCTGAACGCGCCGATCTCTGGGTGCTGCTGGGGGAGGCCTACGCCACCCAGGCCGGCGAGGTCGACGAGGACGCGGCCCGCGCCTTCGGCGAGGCGCTGAAGCGCGACCCGAGGCTGATCGAGCCGCGCTTCTACTTGGCTCGCCAGAAGATCCTCTCGGGCGACCGGCAGGGCGGGCTCGCCGAATGGCGCGGCCTGCTGGCCGAGGTCCCGGCCGGGGACCCACGCGCCGAGGTGCTGAAGCGGGCGATCGCCGAGGCCGAGGCGCTGCCGGCGCAGCCCTCCGTCGCCGGCGATCAGATGGCGGCCATCCAGGGGATGGTCCAGGGCTTGGCCGAACGGCTGAAGACCGCCCCCGACGATCCCGAGGGCTGGGTGCGCCTGGTCCGCGCCTACGCCGTGCTCGGCGAGGCCGCAAAGCGCGACGCCACGCTGTCGCAGGCCCGTGCGCGCTACGCGGACAATCCCCAAATCCTGAGTCAGCTCGCGCAGGCCGCGCGGGCGGAGCCGATGCGATGAGCCTGCTGCCGAAGTCCCCCAAGGCGCGCCGCCGCCTGACCCTGATCGCCGCCATCGCGCCCGTGCTGGCGCTGGCCGCCGGCCTGACCTTGTGGGGCCTGCGGGACTCCATCTCGTTCTTCTACACCCCCTCCCAGGCTGACGCGGCCAAGCCGCCGCCGGGGCGCTCGATCCAGCTCGGCGGCCTGGTGGCCGCGGGCTCGGTGGTGAAGCATGCCGACGGGCGCGTGGAGTTCACCGTCCAGGATCAGGCCGCGGTCGATCGCGTCGTCTTCCAGGGCGATCTGCCGGACCTGTTCCGCGAAGGCCAGGGTGTGGTCGCCGTGGGCGCCTTCCGTGAGGATGGCGTCTTCGAGGCGAAGCGTGTGCTCGCCAAGCATGACGAGCGCTACATGCCGCGCGAGGTCTCCAAGGCGCTGAAGGAGCAGGGCGAGTGGTACGGCGAGGGCGACAAGCCCATGCACGACCAGCCGCCGGTGGCGCCGCAGAGCCGCGCCCTATGATCGCAGAGGTCGGCGCGTTCGCGCTCATCCTGGCGCTCGCCGTCTCGGTCGCCCAGGCGGCCCTTTCGGCCGTCGCACGGGTCCGCCGCTCGCCGGTCCTGGCGGCGGCTGGAGAGGCCTCGGCCCTGGTCGCCTTCCTGGGCGTGCTGGTCGCCTTCGCGGCCCTGATGCACGCCTTCGTCACCTCGGACTTCTCGGTGGCCAACGTGGCCGCCAACTCGCATAGCGACAAGCCGCTGCTGTACCGGGTGGCGGGAACCTGGGGCAGCCACGAGGGCTCGATGCTGCTGTGGTGCCTGGCGCTCACCGGCTATGGGGCCGCCGCGGCCCTGGTGGGCCGCAGCCTGCCGGCCGGCCTGCGGGCGCTGACCATCTCGACGCAGGGCGTGCTGGGGGTGGTGTTCCTCGCCTACACCGTCTTCGCCTCCAACCCGTTGGCTCGCCTGAGCCCGGCCCCGGTGGAGGGTCGCTCGCTCAACCCGCTGCTGCAGGACCCGGCGCTCGCCTTCCACCCGCCGTTCCTCTACGCGGGCTACGTCGGCATGTCGGTGGTCTTCTCGCTGGGCATCGCCGCCCTGATCGAGGGGCGCGTGGACGCCGCCTGGGCGCGCTGGGTGCGGCCCTGGACGCTGGCCGCCTGGAGCATGCTGACGGTCGGCATCACCCTCGGCGCCTTTTGGGCCTACTACGAGCTCGGCTGGGGCGGCTGGTGGTTCTGGGACCCGGTGGAGAACGCCTCCTTCATGCCATGGCTGGTGGCCGCGGCCCTGCTGCACTCGGCCATTGTCACCGAGAAGCGCGGGGCGCTGCCCGGCTGGACGGTGTTCCTGGCCCTGGCCTCGTTCTCGTTCTCCATGCTGGGCGCCTTCCTGGTGCGCTCGGGCGTGCTGACCTCGGTGCACGCCTTCGCGGTCGACCCGACACGCGGCGTGCTGCTGCTGATGATCTTGGGGCTAAGCGCCGGCGCCGGCTTCGGGCTCTTCGCCTGGCGCGCCCCCAGCCTGGCGCAGGGCGGCGTGTTCGCCCCGATCAGCCGCGAGAGCGCCCTGGTGCTCAACAACATCCTGCTGGCGGCGGCGACCGCCACCGTCCTGCTGGGCACCCTGTTCCCGCTGATCCGCGAGGCGGCCACGGGCGAGGCGATCTCGGTGGGGCCGCCCTACTTCAACCTGACCTTCACCCCGCTGATGACCGCCTTGCTGATCCTGCTGCCGGCGGGGCCGCTGCTCGCCTGGAAGCGCGGCGACGCCCGCGGCGCGGTCCAGCGGCTATGGGCCGCCGCCCTGATCGCGGTGGCCGCCGGACTGCTCACCCTGTTCCTGGTCAGCCCCAAGCACGCCTGGGGTGTCGCCGGCGTGGCGCTCGGAGCCTGGCTGATCGTGGGCGCGCTCGCCGAGATCCTCGAGCGGGTCCGCGCGTTCCGGGCGCCCGCTGCCGAGAGCCTGCGTCGGCTGACCGGCCTGCCGCGGGGCGCCTGGGGCATGACGCTGGCGCACCTCGGCCTCGGCGTGTTCGTGCTGGGCGCCGTTTTCGAGACCAGCTGGAAGGTTGAGGCCGCCGAAACCCTCCCCCTGGGCGGCGCGCTCGACGCTGGCGCGTACCACGTGGTCCTGCAGGACATCCAGGCGGTGCAGGGCCCCAACTACGAGGCCGAACGGGCGCAGCTGGCGGTCACCCGCAACGGGCGGCCGATCTGCGCGCCATCGCCGGAGCGGCGCTTCTATCCGGCCGGCGGCCAGACCACCTCGGAAGTCGGCATCTGCTACCAGGGCATGAGCCACGTCTATGTGGTGCTGGGCGAGCGCCGGGCCGGACAGGACGGGCCGGTCTGGCTGGTCCGCGCCTACTGGAACCCCTGGGCCACCCTGATCTTCATCGGTCCCACCATCATGGCTCTGGGCGGCCTTGTCTCGCTGTCGGACCGTCGCCTTCGGCTGGGGATCGGCCGCCGCAAGGAGCAGCCTGCATGAGGCTTCGCGCCGCGCTCGCCCTTCTGGCCGCCGTCTTCTGCATGGCCGCCGCCTCCGACCCGGCCGAGCGGCTGCCGGATCCGGCGCAGGAGGCCCGCGCCCGCGAGATCTTCAAGGACGTGCGCTGCCTGGTCTGCCAGAACGAGTCGATCGACGACAGCGACGCCGAGCTCGCCCAGGACCTGCGCAAGCTGGTCCGCGAGCAGGTGGCCGCCGGCCGCAGCGAGAGCCAGATCAAGCAGTACCTGACCGACCGCTATGGCGAGTTCGTCCTGCTCACCCCCGCCTTCTCGGCGGGCAATCTGGCGCTCTGGCTGGTCCCGTTCCTGATCGTCCTGGCGGGGGCCGCCTTGCTGTTCGCCCGGCTCCGGAACCGAACGCCGGACGCGGAGCTTTCGGAGGACGAGGCGGAGCGGCTGCGCCGGTTGGCGGACGGCGAAACACACTGACACGATGACGCCAAATATCCGACGCGAAGCCGCGCGCAGGGTGACCTAAACGTAACTTGAGAGACGTTGCACTCTCGTGCATCGAACCTAGGTGTTTTCGGGTGGGGGCGGATCTCGCGGCCCCGCGCAGGGAATAGAAGGCTTATGACCTCGAAGAAGACCGGTTACCTCCTGGGCGCCGTGGCCGGCGCCGGCGTGATGGCGGCGGCGGTGGCGGGCGCAGGCATGCGCCTTCCGACCGCCCAGGCCGACGAGGCGCAGCTGATCCGCGCCTCCACGGCCCCGATCTTCGCGCCCCCGCCGGGCGCGCCCATGTCCTATGCCGACATCTTCGAGCGCGTGTCGCCGGCCGTGGTCTCGATCAACGTCACCAGCCGCGCGGACCCCAACCTGCTGCGCCGCGCCATTCCGGGCCTGCCGTTCCTGCTGCCGCAGCCCGATGGCGACGATGGGGACGATCCCACCGCCCCGCCGCAGGGTGGCCAGACCGAGCGCGGCCAGCCCCGGCTACCCAGCCAGCAGTCCTCCGGCTCCGGCTTCTTCATCTCCCGCGACGGCTACATCGTCACGAACAACCACGTGGTCGAGAACGCCGAGCGCATCACGGTCGTCATGAAGGACGAGACCGAGCTCGAGGCCGAGATCGTCGGCCGCGACGAAGGCACCGACTTGGCCGTGCTGAAGGTGAAGGGCCGCAGCGGGCCCTTCCCGTTCGTCGACTTCGAGGACTCCGCCAAGCCGCGGGTCGGCGACTGGGTCATCGCGGTGGGCAACCCCTTCGGCCTCGGAGGCACCGCCACGGCCGGCATCATCTCGGCCTACGGCCGTGACATCGGCGAGACCTTCGTCGACTACATCCAGATCGACGCCCCCATCAATCGGGGCAACTCGGGCGGCCCGACCTTCGACATCTACGGCCGCGTCATCGGCGTGAACACGGCGATCTTCTCGCCGTCCGGCGGCTCGGTGGGCATCGGCTTCGCCATCCCGGCCGACGTCGCCAAGACTGTCACCCAGCAACTGATCCGCGGCGGCCGGATCGAGCGCGGCTACATCGGCGCCTCCATCCAGAACTTCACCCGCGAGATGGCCGAAGCCCAGGGCATGGGCGACCAGCGCGGCGCGATCGTTGGTGACCTGGTCGCCGGCGGCCCGTCGCAGCGGGCTGGCCTGATGGTCGGCGACGTGGTGGTCTCGGTGAACGGCCAGCCGGTGAAGACCTCGTCCGAGCTGACCCGCCGCGTGGCCCAGGCCCGCCCGGGCGACGCCCTGCGGCTGGAGGTGATCCGCGACGGCCGCCGTCGCACGGTCGAGGTTCGCTCCGGCGTCCGTCCGTCGGAACGCGAGCTGGCGTCCAATGACAACACGCCAGGCGGCCGTGCGCCGGCCGCGCCCGCGGCTCCCTCGGCCCCGGTGATCGGCCTGTCGCTGGCCCCGCTGGACGACGCCTCGCGCCGCCAGCTCAGCGTGCCGGCCGACGTGCGTGGCGCTCTGGTGACCAGCGTCGACCAGGCCTCCGACGCGGCCGAGAAGGGCCTGCGCCGCGGGGACCTGATCACCCGCGCCGGCGACCGCCCGATCAACAGCGCCGCGGATCTGGCCGCCGTGGTGGAGGCCGCAAAGCGTTCCAACCGCACCAGCGTGCTGGTGGGCGTCTACCGCAACGGCCGCACCTCCTTCCTGCCGCTGAAGGTTTCAGGCTAGGGTCCGGTTCTCGCGGGGGCGGAGAATCATGCGGATCCTGATCGTCGAAGACGACCTCGAAGCGGCCGAAGCCATGGAGCGCGGCCTCAGCGAGGCTGGCTACAGTTGCGTCCGCGCGGCGGACGGCGAGGAGGGTCTCGCCGCCGCCCGCGACGGCGAATTCGACGTGATGATCGTCGACCGCATGATGCCGAGGATGGACGGCGTCACCCTGATCACCACCCTGCGGCGGGAGGGCGACCAGACCCCCGTCCTGTTCCTCTCGGCGCTCGGCGAGGTGGGCGACCGCGTGGCCGGGCTGCAGGCGGGGGGCGACGATTATCTGGTGAAGCCCTATGCCTTCGCCGAGCTGATCGCCCGGGTCGAGGCGCTGGCCCGCCGGCGCGAAACCGGGTCGGTGCAGACCCTGCTGCGCGTGGGCGAGCTGGAGATGGACCTCATCGCCCGCACGGTGCATCGCCAGGGCAAGGAGATCGACCTCCAGCCCCGCGAGTTCCAGCTCCTGGAATTCATGATGCGCCACGCCGGGCAGTCGGTGACCCGCACCATGCTCCTGGAGAAGGTCTGGGAATATCACTTCGACCCTCAGACCAACGTCATCGACGTGCACATCAGCCGCCTGCGTTCCAAGATCGACAAGGGCTTCGACCGGCCGATGCTGCAGACCGTCCGCGGGGCGGGTTACCGCCTGGATGCCTGATTTGCCTCCCACGCGCAGCGGGGGAGGGGGACCGCCCGCCGCAGAGCGGGTGGTGGAGGGGGCGAGCACGGGCTCCGCGCCTGCCGCCGCCCCTTCCACCATCGGCTCTTCGGCCGATGGTCCCCCTTCCCCGTAAACGGGGAAGGCTCGAGTCATGCGCCTGCCGCGCATCTTCCGGACCACGCCGTTCCGGCTGACGCTGCTGTTCCTGGCGCTGTTCGCCAGCGCCGCCTTCGCCTTCCTGGCCTACATCTATGTGGCGACGGCCGGCGAGGCCGCGCGCCGCACCGACCAGGAGATCACCCGCGAGATGCGCTCGCTGGTGGCCGCCTACGATCGGGCCGGCATCGCCGCCGTCAACCAGGCCACCATCGAGCGGGCCGCCGCCGAGCGGCCGTTCCTCTACCTCCTGATGACCCGCGACGGGAGGACCATCTCGGGCTCGATCGAGGAGAGCCCCGTGGAGGAGTTCGACGGCGACCCCACCTGGACCACCTTCCAGATCACCGATGAGGACGAACAGGGGCGGCTGGTCCGCAACCCGGCCCGCGGCCTGCAGCAGCGGCTCAGCGGGGGTGAGATCCTGTTCGTCGGCGCCGACGTGGGCGAGGACGAGGCCTATGTCCTGAAGATCATCAACGCGCTCTGGGGCGCCGGCGCCCTCGTGGTGATGCTGGGCCTGGCCGGCGGCGTGTTGGTCAGCCGGAACGTCAGCCGCAGCATGGCGGGACTGACCGAGGTGGTGGACGCGGTGCGCAACGGCGACCTCGCCGCCCGCGCGCGGGTCCGCGGCACCCGCGACGAGTTCGACGAACTGGCCATCGGCCTCAACGAGATGCTGGACCGGCTGGAACGCTCCATGGCCGGCCACAAGCACGCCGGCGACGCCATCGCCCACGACCTGCGCTCCCCGCTCACGCGCCTGCGCGCCCGCCTGGAGGCCGCCTACATCGATGTCGAGGCCGGCAAGGGCGACGCCGAGGAGGCGCTGGCGCAGGCGCTCACCGACACGGACGGCGTGCTGAAGACCTTCGGCGCCGTGCTCTCCATCGCGCGCCTGCAGGCCGCGGGCTCCGCCCCTGACCCGGTGCTTTTCGACCCGGCGGACCTCGCCGCAGACATCGCCGAGCTCTACGAGCCGCTGTGCGAGGACAAGGAGATCGACTTCGCCGCGGAGTTCGCCAAGGATCTGCAGGTGCGCGGAAACCGCGAATTCCTGGCCCAGGCCCTGGCCAACATCCTCGACAACGCCATCAAGTACACGCCGTCCGGCGGCGCCATCATGCTGCGCGTTCGCCGCCGCTCGTCGGGCGAGGTGGAGTTCTCGGTGACGGACACGGGACCCGGCGTGCCGGAGGCCGACCGCGAACGTGTGGTCCAGCGCTTCGTGCGCCTCGAGAACAGCCGCAACGAGCCGGGCGCCGGCCTCGGGCTCTCGCTCGTCGCCGCGGTGGCCGAGGCGCATGGCGGGCGGCTGGAGCTCGCTGAGGGCCCCGGGCAGGTGGGCGAGATGGGGCCTGGGTTGCGCGTCGCCCTGGTGCTGCCGAGAGCCTAGTCAGCCCGCGCCAGGCCGCCGCGCCGCGGCCGGAACAGCAGCCGGTCCGCAGAGAGGGCGCCGGCGCCGTGCGTGGCCAGGTAGAGCCCGATCAGCACCAGGCACATGGACGGGAACGCCGCCCGCCAGCCGCCGTGGTGGTCGACCATGACGATCGCGACAATGAAGTTCACCGCGCAGAGCAGGCCCGCCCAGCGTGTCAGCAGGCCCAGGACGAAGCAGACCCCCACCGCGAACTGGACCCACACGTCGAAGGGCGCGAGAAGGTGGGGCCACGGGAACCCGAACTTGTCCAGGAAGGTCGTGAACGCCTGCATGTGCTCCGCGCTCGTGATGTTGTCCCACACCCCGAACACCAGGAACGCGCCCACCCCGGCCCGCAGCGCCAGGAGGGCGGCGTCCGCCCCGCGCGCCAGCGGCCGCAGAGTGATCAGGTCCGCCGCCGTCATCCGCCACGTCTCCATCCCCGGCCATGCTCATAGTGCGCAGCTCGGCCTTGGAGCCGCCAGTTAAATGGCCGTAATCGCCGAACGCCTCGTGGCCTGCGGCCCGGTCCTGGACGCGCGCGCCACCGCGCGAGCCCGCGAGATCATCGAAGGCCGCTGGACCGCGCCCGCACTGGACCAGGCCTGGCCGGCGCTGGCCCCGGTGTTCGGCGCCTCCTCCTACCTGGCGAGCCTGGCCCGCCGCGATCCCGAGATGCTGGGCCGCATCCTGGAATCCGACGCCGAGAGTCGGCTCGCCGACGTGCTGGCCCGCACGGCCGCCGCGGCGGCGCTCCACGCCGAGGCCGCGGCCGTCGAGCTCCGCAAGCTGAAGGCCGAGCTGCACCTGTTGACGGCCCTTTGTGACCTGGGGGGCCTGTGGGAGCTGGACCAGGTGACCGGCGCGCTCACCCGGTTTGCGGACGCCGCTGTCGCCGCCGCCCTGGCCGTTGCGGCGCGCGGCGAAGTCGCCGCCGGCCGGCTGGCGCAGCTTGGGACCGGAGACGAGGGGCCTGTCCCCGGCTGGTTCTGCATCGCCATGGGCAAGCAGGGCGCCTACGAGCTGAACTATTCCAGCGATATCGACGTCTCGGTCTTCTTCGACCCTGACCGGCTGCCGGTCGGCGAGGGAGTCGAGCCTCAGGCCTTTGCGGTGCGCCTGACCCACCGCCTCTCCGAGCTGATGCAGGCCAAGACCGGCGACGGCTATGTCTTCCGCATGGACCTCCGGCTGCGCCCGGACCCGTCTTCGACGCCGCCCGCCGTGCCGATCCCCGCGGCGCTGGAGTACTACGAGACCGTGGGCCAGAACTGGGAGCGGGCCGCCTTCATCAAGGCGCGGCCCTGCGCCGGCGACGTGCCCGCCGCCCGCGCCTTCCTGGCCGAGCTGCAGCCCTTCGTGTGGCGCCGCAATCTCGACTTCGCGGCCATCGCCGACATCCATTCCATCAAGCGCCAGATCCACGCCCACAAGGTAGACGAGCGGGTCTCGGCCAAGGGCGTCGACCTCAAGCTCGGCCGGGGCGGGATCCGCGAGATCGAGTTCTACGTCCAGACCCAGCAGCTGATCCTCGGCGGCCGCAATCCCGAGCTGCGCAGCAACCGCACCCTCGATGCGCTGGCCGCGCTTCGGGACGCCGGCCACGTGGAGCCCGACGCCTGCGCCGAGCTCACCGCGGCCTATCGGCAGCTGCGGGCTGTGGAGCACCGCATCCAGATGCTGGAGGACGAGCAGACCCACCGCCTCCCGGAGAGCGACAACGAGCGCAAGCGCGTGGCCGCCCTGGCCGGCTACCCGGCGCTGCGCAGCTTCGACGCGGCCATCACGCGCACGCTCAAGACCGTGAACGGCCGCTACGCCGAGCTCTTCCCCGAGGAGGAGCCGTTGTCGTCGCGGTTCGGCAGCCTGGTCTTCACAGGTGTCGATGACGACCCCGAGACGCTCGCCACCCTTGCGCGAATGGGATTCTCCAGCCCGGCCCGGGTGTCGCAGACCATTCGCAGCTGGCACCACGGCCGGATCCCGGCGACCCGCACCGAGCGGGGCCGCGAGCTCTTCACCCGCCTCGCGCCGCGGCTGCTCGACGCCTTCCAGGCCACCGGCGCGCCGGATGTCGCCTTCAACCGCTTCGCCGACTTCTTCGCCCGACTGTCGTCCGGCGTGCAGCTGCAGTCCCTGTTCCTGGCCCAGCCGCGCCTCTTCGAGCTGGTGGTGCAGGTCATGGCCTTCGCCCCGCGGCTGGCCAGCACCCTGTCGCGGCGGCCGGCGGCCATCGACGCCATGCTGGACTCGGACTTCTTCGCCCCCATCGACATCTCGGAGGATCGGGCGGTGATGCAGGCCGCCGTCGCCCGGGCCGAGGGCTTCGAGGCGGCCATGGACGCCGTGCGGCGGGCGCACCGCGAGCAGGCCTTCCGGGTCGGCGTCCAGGTGATGAGCGGCGCCGCCACGGCCGAGGTGGCCGGCAAGGCCTTCGCCGATCTCGCCGACGTCTGCATCGAGGCTCTGGCGCCGGCGGCGCTCGGCGAGACCGAGCGGCTGGGCGGCGCCTTTGAGGGTGACGTGGCCGTCGTGGCGCTCGGCAAGTGCGGCTCGCGCGAGATGAGCGCGGGCTCCGACCTCGATCTCATGACCCTCTACCGCGCCGGCGATCCCGCGGCGATCTCCGCAACCAAGGGCTGGGACGCGTCCACCTTCTATGGCCGCTTCACCCAGCGGCTGATCGCGGCTCTGTCCAGCCAGACGGCGGAGGGCGGCCTCTATGAGGTGGACATGCAGTTGCGGCCGTCCGGCACCAAGGGGCCGGTGGCGGTGAGTTGCACCGCGTTCGACGCCTATTACCAGGGCGAGGCCGAGACGTGGGAGCTGCTGGCGCTCACCCGCGCCAGGGTCGTCTGGGCCACGTCCGAGGCCTTCGCCCGGCAGGCCTGCGAGGCCGTCGAGACGGCGCTCCGGCGCCCGCGTGACCGCCGCCGCACCGCCGCCGACGTCCGGGAGATGCGTGACCTCCTCGAGCGCGAGCGGCCGCCGAAGGGCGACTGGGACCTGAAGCTCACGCCGGGCGGCCTCGTGGACGTCGAGTTCGCCGCCCAGTTCCTCCAGCTCACCCACGCCGCGGAAGGGGGGCCGCTGAAGCCCAACACCGCCGAGGCGCTCGCAGCCTTTCGCGAGGCCCGGCTGGCGCCCGCGGGCCCCGTTGCGGCGTTGGAGGACGCCTGGCGCCTGCAGCAGAACCTGACCCAGATGCTGAAGGTGGCGCTGGAGGAAAACGGCGATCCTGCGCTTGAACCCAAGCCGTTCCAGGCCCTCCTCGCTCGGGCCGGGGAGGCGCGCACCCTGAAGACCCTCTTCGCCAAACTTTCGTCATCCCGCGTGGCGGCGCGGAAAGCCTACGACATCATCGTGCAACCCTGACGGCGGAGAAGGCGCCCAGGCGACGTCCGGACGGGAGCGAGCCTCACTTTGCATCCAGGACGGGGTGCTGTCGGGCGATGAACTGAAGCGCGGCGAGCACCGCCGCGGCGGTCATCACCGTCACCGGGGCAGAAGCCCGCCTGAGCCGTCCCCCAGCTGCGGAGCGGGCGCGTCAGGCCGCGGCGTGCGCCTTGGCGGTTTCGGCCGCGGTCTGCCGCACCGGCAGCAGGAAGCTGGCTTCGGTGCCCTGACCGGGTGCGCTCTGCAGGTCCAGCAGGCCGCCGTGCATCTCCACGAGGGCCTTGGTGAGGGCGAGGCCGAGGCCTGTGCCCTGCTGCGTCTTGGAGTGCTGGCTCTCAATCTGCTCGAACGGCCGGGCCAGCCGGGCCAGGTCGTCCCGGGCGATGCCGATGCCGGTGTCCTGCACGGCCACTCGCACCCGCTCGCCCAGGTGCTCGGCCCGCAGCTCGGCCCGGATGGTGATCCGCCCGCCTCGGGGCGTGAACTTGATGGCGTTGGACAGCAGGTTGAGCAGCACCTGCTTCACGGCGCGGTAGTCCGCCTCCACCTCGGGAAGGCTCGGGAACTCCACCTCGAGCTTCAGCCCGGCCGTCTCGGCGCGATTGCGCACCAGGCGCGCCGCGTCCTCGGCGACCTCCTCGAGCGACACGGGCTCGAAGCGCATGGTCATCTTGCCCGCCTCGATCTTCGACATGTCCAGGATGTCGTTGATCAGGGCCAGCAGGTGCTGACCGGAGTGCAGGATGTCGCGCGAGTACTCCTTGTAGCGACGGTCGCCCAGCGGGCCGTACATCTCGCCCAGCATGATCTCGGAGAAGCCGTTGATGGCGTTGAGCGGGGTCCTGAGCTCGTGGGACATGTTGGCCAGGAACTCGCTCTTGGCCTTGTTGGCGCTCTCGGCGCGGACCTTCTCAACCTCGTACTTGCGGGCCAGCTCCGACAGCTCCGACTGGCTGGCCTCGAGGTTGGCCACCGCCTTGCGCAGCGCCTCCTCGTTGCGCCGCCTGGCCTCCTCCTGCGCCTTCAGCGCGGTGATGTCGGCGGCGGTCACCACCAGTCCGCCCTCGGCCGTGGATCGCTCCGAGATCTGCACCCAGCGGCCGTCCACGAGCTCGGCTTCCCGGACCCCGCGCGCCCCGCCGGGCGCCGCGAAGTCCTGGCGGACCGCCAGCTGGGCGAACCGGTCCACCTGTTCGCGCTGCACGCCCGGCTTCAGCAGCTGCGGATCGAGCCGGAAGTAGTTGCGGTAGTTCTTGTTGCACATCAGGAGCCGGCCGTGCCGGTCCCACAGGACGAAGGCCTCCGAGACGCTCTCGATCGCATCGCGCAGGCGGCTCTCGGCGGTCTGAGCCCTAGCCTGGGCCAGCCGCTCTTCCGTGACGTCCAGGGCCACGCCGATGATGCGGGCGAAGCCGCCCTCCGGGGCGTCGCCGAAGCCTTGGCCGCGGGCGTCGATCCACACAGGGCGGCCGCCGATCGGGGAGGGGACCTGGAACGAGACGTCGAAGCCCCCGTAGACCGCGGCGTTGGCCAGCGCGTCGCGCAGTCCGTCGCGGTGCCCCGGCGCCACGCGGTCCAGAACCTGCTGGCCGTCCACCACGCCGCCGCGCCAGCCGAATAGGGCGCCGGTGACGTCGGACATGAAGATCCGGTCCGAGGTGAGGTCCCACTCCCAGATGCCGCAGCGTGCGGCTTCCACGGCCAGGCGGAAGCGATGCTCAGAGGTGGTATAGGCCGCGTGCGCCTCTTCCACCCGCCGCCACTCGAACAGCAGCAGCAGGCCGAGCGCGAACGCCGTGGCGAGGGGCGCGGCCAGCCAGACCATCTGCTCCTGGGCCGACTGCGGCCCGGCGTTGATCCGTCCCACAGCGACGGCCGTGTAGACCGCCAGCAGCAGCAGGGTGGCGAGGATCGCGATGCGCGCGAAGCTGTAGCTCGGCCGGCGGGGCTGCTCGGACGCGTCCTCGCCGCGCGCGTCCACAGGCGCTTCAGCCGCGTGCTTGCCTCCGCGCCTGGCCAACGCCTGCCGCTCCCCCCAGACCTAAGTCCTCGCTCAGCAGGCGAGTCTAGGGTGCGTCGGCCCGCTCGTCACCCGTTCGGAGCGCGGCGTTTGCGCCTCAGGCCTCCTCGCCCAGCGCCCGGCTGACCAGTTCGAACACATTCTTCGACAGGCCCTGGGTCTGCAGGATGCGCTGCAGCTCGGCCTTCATCAGGGCGCCCAGTCCGGGGGTGTAGCGCCGCCAGCCGCCCAAGGGGTCGACGAGCCTCGCGGCCGTCATCGGGTTGTAGCCGTCCACCGCGATGATCTGGTCGGCCAGGAACCGATAGCCGGCGCCGCTGGGGTCGTGGAACCGCGCAGGGTTGAAGTTGGCGAACGTCGAGACGAGCGCGCGCAGGCGGTTGGGGTTCTTGGCGTCGAAGGCAGGGTGGGCGGTCAGCCCCATGACCCGGCCCAGCACGCTGTCCGCCGGATCCCGCGCCTGAACGGCGAACCACTTGTCGATCACCAGCGGCTCCGCCTTCCAGCGCTCGTAGAAGTCCTCCAGCGCCGCCTCGTAGGCCTGCCCGCCGATCAGCATCAGGGCCGACAGGCCGCCGATGGCGTCGGTCATGTTGCGGGCGGCGCGATAGTGCCCGTCGGCGATGTCGGCGATGTCGGAGCGCGGGTTGGCGGCCATCAGATCCAGCGCCGCGTTGCGCAACGCCCGCCGCCCGGCCCCCGCTGCGTCTGGCGAGAACTCGCCCAGGTCCTGCAGGCCCGTGTGCAGATGCCGCAACTCCGTGGTCAGGTGCAGCGCCAGCCGCAGCCGCAGGGCGTCGCGCGCCTCGTGGATGGCGGCGGGGTCGGCGGGTTGCATGGCCAGGGCCAGGTCCGACTCGGACGGCAGCGCCAGCAGCAGGGCCTTGAACGCCGGGTCCGAAGCCTGGTCCGCCAGGGCGCGGCCGACGGCCTCCGCATAGCGCTCCTCGTTAACCTC
This sequence comes from Phenylobacterium sp., assembly GCF_036563385.1. Lineage (GTDB taxonomy): Bacteria > Pseudomonadota > Alphaproteobacteria > Caulobacterales > Caulobacteraceae > Phenylobacterium. The sequence continues at coordinate 310,746 of NZ_DATCML010000012.1, read as the reverse complement.
GTCGGCGCGGCCGTCCGCGCGCGACAGGATCAGCCCGCGGGCCAGCTCCTGGCCGGCTTCCCAGCGGTTGAACAGGCCCGGGTCGGCCGCCAGCTGGACATAGCGGTCCTTCGGCGGCGCGTCGGTGGTCAGCACCACAGGCGCCGAAAAGCCACGCAGGGCCGAAACCACGGGACGGGACTCGACCCCCGTGAGGGTCACCGTGGCCTGCGCCTGGTCCAGGACCACCACCGTCTCGTCCACGGCGTGGCCGTCGCGCTCGAAGGCCAGGGTCCGGCCTTCGTGGTCGAGCAGGCCGATGGTGACCGGGATCGGCAGCGGGCGCTTTGTCGGCTGTCCCGGCGTCGGCGGGGTCTCCTGCGCCAGCTCCAGCGAGAGGGTGCGGGCCTGCTCGTCATAGCGGGTCTTCAGCGACACTCGCGGGGTGCCGGCCTGCTCGTACCAGGCGAAGAAGTCGCTGAGGTCTCGGTCCGAAGCCTCGGCGAAGCAGTCGATGAAGGCCTCGACCGTAGTCGCGTGGCCGTCCCACCGCTCGAAGTAGAGGTCCATGCCCTTCCGAAACGCCTCGGCCCCGATCAGGGTCTTCAGCATCCGGATCACCTCCGAGCCCTTCTCGTAGATGGTGGCCGTGTAGAAGTTGTCGATCTTCAGGTAGCTCGATGGCCGAACAGGGTGGGCGAGCGGCCCCTGGTCCTCAGCGAATTGGCGGGCGCGCAGCGCCTTAACGTCCTTGATCCGCTGCACGGCGTGGCCGCGCATGTCGCCCGAGAAGCTCTGGTCGCGGAAGACCGTGAGACCCTCCTTGAGGCAGAGCTGGAACCAGTCGCGGCAGGTGATCCGGTCGCCGGTCCAGTTGTGGAAGTACTCGTGCGCCACGACGCTTTCGATGCGCTCGAAGTCCATGTCGGTGGCGGTCGCGGGGTCGGCCAACAGGAGCGAGGAGTTGAAGATGTTCAGCCCCTTGTTCTCCATCGCCCCGAAGTTGAAGTCGCGGACGGCGACGATCATGAACAGGTCGAGGTCGTACTCGCGCCCGAACGCCTCCTCATCCCACTTCATCGACCGCTTCAGGGCGTCCATGGCGTAGGCGGCGCGCGGCGCCATGCCGGGGTCCACATAGATGCGCAGGTCGACCGTCCGGCCGCTCATGGTCACGAGCTTGTCTTCCAGGACGTCCAACTCGCCAGCGACGAGGGCGAAGAGGTAGCTCGGCTTCGGGAAGGGATCGTTCCAGACGGCAAAATGGCGGCCGCCCGGCAGATCGCCGGCCTCGACCAAGTTGCCATTCGACAGCAGGTGCTGGAACTTGCGGTCCGCCTCGATCCGCACCGTGAACCGGCTCAGCACGTCCGGCCGGTCGGGCCAGAAGGTGATGGTGCGGAAGCCCTCCGCCTCGCACTGGGTGCAGAACCGGCCGCCGGACATGTAGAGGCCGGACAGCGCCTTGTTGTTTTCCGGGTCGATCTCGACCTCGGTCTCCAGCACGAACTGGGCTGGCGCGTCCGGGATGGTCAGGAACTCGTCGTCGATCGTCCGCTCGGTGTCGGACAGCGTCCGTCCGTCGATCGCGACCGAGATCGGCTTGAGCCGCTCGCCGTTGAACCGCAGGGGCTCGGCATGCTCGCCGTTGCGTCGGACCTGAAGGCGCGCCTTCACGCGAGTGGTGTTGGGCTGCAGGTCGAAAGCCAGGTGGACCTCGTCCACGAGGTAGGCCGGCGGGGCGTAGTCGGACAGCCGGATCGGCTGCGGGGTTTCGGTGCGCATGCTACGGATTTAGACCGCCCGCGTCGCCCTCGCCACCCACAGACGCCGACTCTCTGCACGAGGAAGGATCGTCCAGCCTTGAGCAACATCAAGGCGACGCTTGCTTGAAGGGCGCATCTCCCGGGCGCGGCCATGCCGCCAAGCAGGGGATAGACATGAAAACCATCCAACTGGTCCTCGCCGCCGGCGCGGCGCTCGCCATGGCCGGCGCCGCCCAGGCTCAGGACTTCCAGCCGAAGGCCGCTGGGACCGTCATGCTGAACGTGCGCGTGACCGACGTGGCGCCGGACGCCGGGGACCCGATCACCACCCTCGCGGGCGCCGCCACGGGCCTGAAGGCCGACGTAGACGACAGCGTGATGCCGACCATCGGGCTCAGCTACTTCCTGACGGACAACATCGCCGTCGAGGTGATCGCCGGCTCCACCAAGCACACCGTGCGCGCCAAGGGCGCAGGCGCCGACATCAAGGTGAAGGAGACCTGGGTTCTGCCTCCGACGGTAGCGCTGCAGTACCACTTCGCTCCGGCCGCCAAGGTCAGCCCCTATGTGGGTGCGGGCGTGAACTACATGTTCTTCTACGCCGACAAGGACTTCAACGGCTTCGGACTCGACATCGACGACGGCTTCGGCGTCGCCCTGCAGGCTGGCGCCGACGTTGCGATCCAGGGTCCGTGGAGCGCCAATGTGGACGTGAAGAAGATCTTCTTCGAAACCGAAGCCAAGGACCGCTTCAACGGCGTGAAGTCCAAGGTCAGCCTCGACCCCTGGGTGGTCTCCGCCGGCGTGGGCTACAAGTTCTAGGGCGCCACGGCCGCCGGGATCGCGATGCGATCCCGGCAGGCCTCGGCCTTCCGCGAGGTCACACTTTTCAGCCTGCCGCTCGCGCGTAATGGTGGTGCGCGAGGAAACGAGAACGCCGGTCCACGGCGGGATGGCAGGGCATGAATTTCGACTTCTCCGACGATCAGAAGTTCCTGAAGTCCGAGGCGCGCAAGTTCCTCGACGCCAACAGCTCGCCCGCGCAGGTGCGCAAGGTGCTGGACGACGCGGCGCGCCCCTACGATGAAGCGCTTTGGAACGCCGTGGCCAAACAGGGCTGGCTGGGCGCCGCCATCCCGGAGGAGCACGGCGGCCTGGGCCTTGGCCACCTCGAGCTCTGCGTGATCGCCGAAGAGCTGGGCCGGGCGGTGGCGCCGATCCCCTTCGCCTCCACCGTCTACTTCCTCGGCGAGGCCGTCATGCTGGCGGGTGACGAGGCGCAGAAGGCCGAGATCCTGCCGAAGATCGCCGGCGGCGAGGTGATCGGCGCGCTCGCCACCTCGGAAGGCCCCGGCCCGGTCACGGCGGCTTCGCTGCAAGCCAGCGTGATCGGCGGCAAGCTCAGCGGGACCAAGCTGCCGGTCACAGACGGCGACATCGCCACCCTTGCGCTAGTGCTGGCGAAGGAGAACGGCCAGCCGGGCCTCTACCTGGTCGACCTCACCGGCGAGGGCGTGACGCGCGAGGCCGTCTCGACCATCGACCCGACGCGCGACGCCGCGCGCCTCACGTTCCAGGGCGCCCCCGCCCGCCGCCTGGGCGCTGCCGGCGAGGGCTTCGCCCTGCTCGAGCAGGTGATGGACCGGGCCGCCGTGCTGCTGGCCTTCGAGCAGACCGGCGGGGCCGACAAGTGCCTGGAGATGGCCAAGGCCTATGCGCTGGAGCGCTACGCCTTTGGACGGGTGATCGCCTCCTACCAGGCCATCAAACACAAGCTCGCCGACATGTACGTGAAGAACGAGCTGGCGCGCTCCAACGCCTACTATGGGGCCTGGGCGCTCAACACCAACGCTCCCGAGCTGCCGGTGGCCGCCAGCGCCGCCCGCATCGCCGCCTCAGAGGCCTACTGGTTCGCCGCCAAGGAGAACATCCAGACGCACGGCGGAATCGGCTTCACCTGGGAGGTGGACGCCCACCTCTACTATCGCCGGTCGCGGCAGCTGGGCCTCGTGGCGGGCGCGCCGCGGGTCTGGAAGGAACGGTTGGTCAGCCAGCTTGAGCGGCGCAACGCGGCCTGAGGGAGGACGGATCATGGACTTCAACGACACCCCCGAGGAAGCCGCCTACCGCGCCCAGGTGCGGGAATGGCTCGAGGCGAACGCCCCGAAGGAGCCCCTCGATCTCAGCGACATGGAGGGCGGCGGCTCGCTCGCCGCCTCGAAGGCCTGGCAGGCCAAGAAGGCCGCCGCCGGCTATGCGCAGATCACCTGGCCTAGGGAATGGGGCGGCCCGGGCGGCACGCCGATCCAGCAGGTGATCTTCAGCCAGGAAGAGGCGAAGTATCCGATCCCCCCGAACCCGTTCCAGATCGGGCTCGGCATGTGCGTCCCCACGGTCATGACCTTCGCCGATGAGGAGACCAAGAAGCGCTTCGTCGGTCCGGCCCTGCGCGGCGAGGAGATCTGGTGCCAGCTGTTCAGTGAGCCCTCCGGCGGCTCGGACGTGGCCGCCGCCCGCACCCGCGCAGTGCGGGACGGTGACGAATGGGTGATTTCCGGCCAAAAGGTGTGGACGACCGGGGCCCAGATCTCTGACTTCGGCATCGTCATCACCCGCACCAACCCGGATGCGCCCAAGCATAAGGGCATGACCATGTTCTGGGTGGACATGAAGGACCCCGGTATCGAGGTCCGGCCGATCCACCAGATGTCCGGCGGCTCGGGCTTCAACGAGGTGTTCTTCACCGACGTTCGGGTTAAGGACAGTCAGCGGCTGGGGGCCGTGGATGACGGCTGGCGCGTCAGCCTGGTCACCCTGATGAACGAACGCCTCGCCGTCGGCGGAGCGACCGGGGCCCAGTGGAACCAGTTCCTGGAGGCGGCTCGCAGCGTGCCGGGCATGAACGGGGCGCCCGCCCTCAAGGACCAGTCGGTGCGCGAGAAGCTGGCCGACTGGTACGTCCAGGCCGAGGGGCTGAAGCACACCCGCAACCGCACGATCACCGCCCTCTCGAAGGGGCAGACGCCCGGGCCGGAGAGCTCCATCGGCAAGGTGGTGAGCGCCATGCAGATGCAGGAGCTGGCGCACACCGCCATCGAGATGCTCGATCAGTACGGGATCATCAACGATCCCGAGCTGGCCCCGCTGCGGGGCGCCTTCCACGCCTCGTGGCTGACGGCGCCGGGCCTGCGGATCGCCGGCGGCACCGACGAGATCCTGAAGAACATCATCGCCGAGCGCGTGCTTGGGCTGCCCGGAGACATCCGGGTGGACAAGGACGTGCCCTTCAAGGACATGCCCACCGGGCGCTAGGTCGTCAGGCCGTCAGCGCCAGCGCCGGCTGCCGGAGGTTCTCGCCCAGCAGGCGCGTGTAGAGGCGGGTCAGGCCCTCGAAGGTGGTGTCCCAGCCGTGGCGCATCTCGACGCGGCGGCGGGCGGCGCGGGAGACGGCGTTCAGGTCGCGGGAGAACAGCGCCTCGATGGCTTCGGCGAGGCCCGCCGGCTCCACGTTGCGGGCCCGCTGGCCCACCGTCTCGTCGATGAGCTCGGACACGCCGCCCTTGCTGGGGCCGACAACGGGGACGCCCGCCGCCATCGCCTCCAGCACAACCAGGCCGAAGATCTCGTTCTCGTTGGCGTGCAGGCAGGCGTCGCACGAGGCGATCATGCCGGCGAGCTTCGCCGGGTCGCGTTCGTAATCGAGACAGATCACATGGGGCGAATAGCCCACGTCCTTGCCGGCCCCGATCAGCAGCAGCTTGTAGGGCGCGCCCAGGCGCTCCACGGCCGCCACCATGGAGTCGATGTTCTTCTCCCGCGCCGGCCGGCCCGCGAAGACCAGCAGCCGGGTGTCGCCTGGCAGGCCGAGCCGCTTCAGCAGCTTGCCGCGATCGCCGCGCGAGGGGTGGAAGAGCTCGGTGTCCACGCCCAACTGCTGGACGCTCATCCGCTCGACGCCGGCCTCCATCAGCCGGTTGGCCATGTGCTGGCTAGGCGCCACCACGTGGTCGAAGCGCTGGTAGGCCTGGGCCCAGAAGTTGAACGTCGGCGCCTCCGCCCACTCCCCGAAGTGCAGCGCCGCCAGGGTCGCGGCGTCCGTGTGGCAGAAGCCCACCACGGGAACGCCCAGCGCCTCGCCGGCCTCCAGCGCCGCATGGCCCGGGACGAACACGTCCCCCGCCTCGATGATGTCCGGCTGGAGCATCCGGATCACCGTCTCCCACTTGGTCAGGCTCGCCGGCATGCGGTAGCCGTCGCCGAACGGCAGGCGCGTGGCGGCGATGGTCACCAGGCCGTCGCTCTCGGCCCGCGTCCGCGCGCCCGGCACCACCAGGGTGTGCCGCATGTCGGGCCGCCGCTTCTCCAGCCAGGCGCGCTTCGCCAGGAGGTAGCGTTTCACCCCGCCCGACTTGGGCGCGTACATCATCGTGGTGTCGATGAGATGGAAGCCCGCGGCCTCGCCGGGGAGGGCCGGCGTTTCACCCGGCTCCAGTCGAATCGAGTTTTCAGGCTGAGGCGCGACAACGTCGAACATTCGGCGTGTCCTCTGTCTCTCGATGACGCTCGATGCTGATCCAACGACCGGGGCGGCGGATCGATCCCCACGCAGAAGTTCGGCGACCCTGCGCTTCCTCAGCCGCCGAGCCGGCGCTTTTGAGTTCTTGTCCAGCGTTCCTGCCCTTGGCCATTTGCGGTTTTGACGGACGCGAAGCGCGGACGCGTCACGCTGAAGCTCGGTTCACATTGGGGCGAAAACCGCCCGGCGCAAGGGCGCTCAGCGCGGATCGTAGGCCCGCGCCACCTCCGGCCGCGCCGCCACCGAGGGCAGGAACTGCGGCGGACGCCGCGCCTGGGTCTTAAGCTCGAAGGCGTGGCCCAGCGACAGCAGGCGCGCCTCCGACCAGGCGGGGCCCAGGAACGAGATCCCCACCGGCAGGCCCTGGACGTCGCCCATCGGCACGGTCAGGTGCGGGTAGCCCGACACCGCCGGCAGGGTGGAGGGGGAGCCGAAGAAGCGCGAGCCGTTCACCGGATCGACGATCGACGCCGGCCCGCCGCTCGGCGACACCAGGGCTACGACGTTCGCCCCCCGCATGAGCTTGTCGAGGGTGGCGGCCGCCAGCGTTTTGGCGTCCGCTCGCTTCTTGCGGTAGCCCGCGTCGGTGAGCGGCGGGGCCTTGGCGGACTGTTCGAAGATCTCCTGGCCGAACAGCGGGGTCTCCCGCCGATCGGCCGCGTTGAAGGCGATCAGCGCGTCCAGCGTACGGGTTTTCACCTGCGGCGGCGTGCTGGCGAGGTAGGCGTTCAGCGCCGCCTTGAACTCGGCCCGCAGGGTGTCGCCCTCGGCCGAGCCCACCTGCTCCAGCACCTCATTCTCCGGACCCTTGACGTCCACCAGGATGGCGCCGGCGTCGCGCATGGCCTGCAGCGCCTTGTCATAGACCTTATCGGTTTCCGGATGACGACCCGCCAGGTTGCGCAGGACGCCGATCCGCGCGCCGCGCAGGGCGTCGGGGTGCAACGCGGCCAGGTAGTCCGCGCGGTGGCGGTCGGCGTCGCGCGTGGCGGGGTCCTTGGGGTCCGTGCCGGCGATGACGCTCAGCACCGCGGCGGCGTCGGCCACCGTGCGCGTCATTGGGCCGGCGGTGTCCTGCTCCGGCGAGATGGGAACGATGAAGCTGCGCGACACCAGCCCCACCGTCGGCTTGAGGCCCACGACCCCATTCATCGCCGCCGGGCATGTCACCGAGCCGTCCGTCTCCGTGCCGACGGCGATCGCCGTGAGGCCCGCCGCCACCGCGGCGGCCGACCCCGACGACGAGCCGCACGCCGTGCGGTCGAGGCCGTAGGGGTTGCGCACCAGCCCGCCCATGGCGCTCCAGCCGCTGATCGAGCGGGTGGAGCGGAAGTTGGCCCACTCCGACAGATTGGTCTTGCCGAGGATCACCGCCCCGGCGTCGGTGAGCCGCTTGACGATCGGCGCGTCGCGCAGGGTGACGTTGTCCACCAGCGCCAGGGATCCCGCGGTGGTCGCCGTGCCGTCGGCGCTCTCGATGTTGTCCTTGATCAGCACCGGCACGCCGTGCAGCGGCCCGCGCTCGCGACCGGCGCGGCGCTCCTGGTCCAGGCGCCGGGCGTCGGCAAGCGCGCGAGGGTTGATGGTCAGCACGCTGTTCAGCTTCGGGCCCGCCTTGTCGATCTCGGCGATCCGATCGAGCGACAGCCGCGCCAGGGTCTCGGCGGTGATCGCGCCGCTTCGCATCGCTGCCTGCTGCTCCGCCGCCGACGAATAGGGCGTCAACGGCTGTGCGTGCGCGGCGCCGGCGAGCGCCGCGGCCCCGGCGAAGGTTGCGAACTTGAGCATGCGGTAAGCCCCCGGAACTGAGGCTGCCAACCTAGCGGGGCGGGTGGGGCGGGCGGAAGAGCCAACCGCGCCGGGGCGCGCCGGCTAGGCGCCTGCTTGCGCAGAGCGATCTCGGCGAAGCCGGAAAAGCTCGGCATCACTTACCACCTGGGTCACGCGGCGCTGAGCTACGAGCGGCTGCCGGCGCCGCTCAAGGCGCTGGTCGATCAGCTCTGGGCGGTGCACTCCAACTCTACGACGACGCCGCCGCCAAGCCGGAAGACCTGCCTACAGGATGCCCACGCGGCTGGCGCGGAGGCGGAAGGCCTCATATCTTCCCGCCCCTGCATCTCGGAGAGGCGTGTGGCGGAAGAGGAGGGGCGGGGAGACACCGTCCGCGGCATCTCGGCGGAGCTACGCCAGCTGTTCGAGCGTGCGCCGGGGCTCGCCGTCGTGCTGCGCGGGCCGGACCACGTGTTCGAGTACGCCAACCCGGGCTACCTGCAGCTGATGGGCTGGCGTGACTTGGAAGGCCTGCCCCTGCGCGAGGCGGTCCCCGAGCTGGCGGGCCAGGGGTTCCTGGAGCTGCTCGACGAGGTTTATCGCACAGGTCGTCCGTATGAGGGCCGCGCGATCCCTATCCTGCTGCCCTCCGCCCCCGGAGCTCCGCTGGAAGAGGGCTACTTCGACTTCGTCTACCAGCCGATCGTCGGCCCCTCCGGCGAGGTGGAGGGTATCTTCGCCCAAGGCTCCGACATCACCGAGCGCGTCCGGGCGCAGGAACGGCTCCGCGCCAGCGAGGCGAGGTTCGCCGACATCTTCACCCAGGCGACGGTCGGCATCGCCCAGACCGACCTGACCGGGCGCTTCGTCCTCGTGAACGACCGCCAGTGCGAAATCCTCGGCCGCACGCGGGAGGACCTGATGAGCCGCACCATGCAGGAGGTCACCCATCCGGATGACCTGCCCGGCAACAAGCTGCTCTTCCAGAAGCTGATCGAGACCGGCGAGCCCTTCGTCATTGAGAAGCGCTACGTCCAGCCTGACGGCCGGCACGTCTGGGTCAGCAACAACGTGGCCCTGCAGCGGGATGGGGAGGGGCGGCCCCAGTACGTCACGGCGGTGGTCGTGGACATCACCGAGGCGAAGCTGGCGGCGGCCCGGCAGAGGCTGCTCATCAACGAACTCAATCACCGCGTGAAGAACACCCTGGCCACGGTTCAGTCCCTGGCCGCCCAGACCCTGCGCACCGGAGATCCCAAGGCCAACCAGGCCGCCTTCGTGGAACGGCTGATGGCGCTTTCCCGCGCTCACGACGTTCTGACCCAGGAACAATGGTCCGGGGCGGACCTTGCCGCGGTGCTGGAAGCGGCGCTGAAGCCCTTCGGAGGCGAGCAACTGGAGCGGTTCAGGGTGTCAGGCCCGGCGGTGCGGCTGGCGCCGACCCAGGCCCTCGCGTTCTCGATGGCCTTCCACGAACTGGCCACCAATGCGGTGAAGTACGGCGCCCTCAGCGGCGCCGCCGGACTTGTGGCGATCACCTGGTCGGTCGAACCTGGCGGGGGCGCCGCGCCGGACAGGCTGCTGCTGACCTGGCGAGAGTCGGGCGGGCCGCCGGTTTCGCCACCCGCTCGGGAGGGTTTTGGCTCGCGCCTCCTGAAGGGGCTCGCCCAGGAGCTCGGCGGCTCGGTGCGATCCCTCTATGCGGCCGGCGGCGTGACCTGGACGATCGAGGGGCGGCCCTCGGCCACGGTCACGGACGGGCCGCCCGGGTCGATCGCTCCCGGCCTCGCGGGAGGCGCGGCCTAGCGGCGGTCGCCGCCGGGCGCAGAGCGTCGCACCCGGTCTCCTCAGCCGCCTCGCCGACCTGCCGGCGCCGCGGCGATCTGCTTCGCCATTTGTGCGTCCATCACCCGCAGCAGCTCGGCGTCCCAGCCGTAGACGTCGGGCCGGAAGGCGATGCGGCCATTCTCCGGGAAGGCCGTCAGGTACATCAGGCGCACCGGCACCTTCTTGGCCAGCTTGACGGTGGTCGTCTCGCCCGACGCGAGCACCTGGTCGAAGCGCTCGGCCGACCAGCCCTGCTCGCGCGAGATCAGCATCCGGGCGAAGGGCACCGCCTGCTCCAGCCGTACGCAGCCATGGCTCACTGCGCGACGGGCCTGGTTGAAGGCGGCCTTGGCGGGGGTGTCGTGCAGGTAGACGGCGTAGGGATTGTCGAAGTCGAACTTCACCAGGCCAAGAGCGCTCTCCGGTCCGGGCTGCTGGACCAGGCGACCTTCCTTCTGGACGAAGTTGTTGGCCGCAAAGTAGCCGGGATTGGCCGCTTCCTTGGGATAGAGCTCCTCCTGGGCGATGCCGTCCGGCACGTTCCAGGGCGGGTTGATGACGATGGAGTCCACGGCCGAGGCGAGGATCGGGGTCTCGTCCCCGGGCTTGCCTGACGCGGAGCGCATGGCGACTTTCACCTGCCCGTCCTCGATGTAGGTCATCACGCTGGCGGCGGTGTTGACGTCGATGCGGGTGGCGGGCTGGTCCCTCGGCAGCCAGCGCAGGCGCTCGAGGTTGGCGCGGATCTGGGCGGCGCGGGCCAGGGCGGGGACGTTCAGCTCGGCGTGGGTGGCCTTGTCGATCTGGCCAGTGGCCGGCAGGCCGTGGGCCGCCTGGAAGCGGCCGACAGCGGCGGCCAGGGCGGCGTCGTAGGTCCCGCTGGGCTGCACGTCCTTCAGCTCGGGATCTTCCGCGGCGAGGCGCTGGTGCAGGGCGGCGACGCCGGGGCCGGACGCGCCGGGCGCCAGGCGCTCGGGCACGGCGGGCCAGCCGCCGTCGGCGGCCAGCTGCAGGTAGCGCGCGTAGGCCGCCTGGAGCGTCTTGTACTGCGGGTTGGCGGGGGGCAGGGCGTCGAGCCACTCGCGCAGCTCGCCCTTCTGCAGGGCGGCCGCGAGGTCGGCCTCAGCGTCGTACTCAGCCGGGCGCAGGCCCCAGTCCTTGCGGAGCGCCGACTTTGGCACGCCAAGGCCGTGCTGCGCGCGGGCGTAGGCCACGAGGGCGGCGCGCAGCCGCTGGTCGCGAGCAGCACCCTCGGCGTCCTTCAGCTGGTCGGCGCCGAAGGCGTCCTTGGGAAAGCCGTGGGCGGGGGCGGCGGCGAGGACCTCGACGGCGTAATCCGCGTCGCGGGCGCTGATCTGGCCGTTCCCGCCGCCGCGGTCGCAGGCGGTGACCAGCAGGGCCGCGAAGGCCGAGAGGATCAGGGAAAGGAGGGGGACTCGCCGAAAGCCGGCGGCCGGGGAGGGCGGCCGCACGGCCGGGAACGCGATGCTCATACGGAAACGAACGCGGCCGTGCGGTTTTGGTGCCGCCTAAGTCATTGGACGCCGAGCACCTTTCTCAGGAACACCACCTCGGTGGCCCGCACGGCCTCCTGGTTGGCCTTCTTCTGGATGCCGTGGCCCTCGTCCTTGGCGACCACGTACCAGACCTCGGTGCCCTGCGCCCTGAGCTTGGCCACCATCTGTTCGGACTCGCTCTTGGGCACGCGCGGGTCGTTGGCGCCTTGGAAGACCATCATCGGCTTCTTCATGCGGTCGCTCATCCGGATCGGGGCGATGCGGTCGAAGACCTTGCGCATGGCCGGGACCCGTTCGTCGCCGTACTCGGCCCGGCGCAGGTCGCGCCGGTAGCCCTCGGTGTTCTGCAGGAAGGTGACCCAGTCGGAGATGCCGTAGAGGTCGATCGCCCCGGCGATCCGGTCGTTGTAGTGGCCGGCGACCGCCAGGACCATGTAGCCGCCGTAGGACTGGCCCACCACGGCCACCCGGCTCGCGTCGAGGTCGGGCTGCTTCGCCACCCAGTCCAGCAGCGCGCCGATGTCCTTGACCGAGTCCTCGCGCTTCTCGGCGTTGTCGAGGTTCAGGTAGGTCTTGCCGTAGCCGGACGAGCCGCGGACGTTGGGGATGATCACCGCCGCCCCCAGCTCCTTCACCCAGGACTGCCGCCGCGCGCTGAAATAGGGCTGCTCCTGGCCCTCCGGACCGCCGTGGATCTGGATGATCACCGGCAGCTTCCCGCTCTTGCCCTGCGGGCGATAGATGAAGGCCGGGATCGTCCGCTTGTCGAACGTCGGGTAGCGGAACAGCGTCGGCTCGACGAGGGTCTTGCGGTCGATGCCGCCGAGTTCGCTCTCCGTCCAGCGGGTGAGCTGGCCCGACGCCTGGTCCCAGGTCCAGACGTCGTCGGAGGCGGTGGAGGTGGACAGCGACAGGCCGAGCTGCCGGCCGTCCGGCGAGAATTTCATGCCGGTGAGCACGCCCATCGGCAGCTTCGGCCCCGGCAGCTCGCGGCCGGTGGCGATGTCGCGCAGGACCACCTTGTTGTAGCCCTCCTCGTTGACCGCATAGGCGAGGGTCCTGCCGTCGGCGGCCACGTCGAGGCGCTCGGCGCCCCACTTGGCGCCGGGCTCCAGGTCACGCACGGCGCCGGTGGCGAGGTCGAACACCACCGGGCGGGCGACCTCGGCGCCGTCGTCCGACAGCGCCACGACGGCGGCCCCGCCGAGCGCGAAGGCGGCGTCGGCGTAGCCGATGCGGCGGCCCGTCGGCCCCACCGGCGTCAGCTGGCCGCTGGCCACGTCCAGCATGAACAGCTCCACGTGGGACTGGGCGTTGTAGCGCTGGGCCAGGATGCGCCGGCCGTCCGGCGCGATGGCCAGCGGCGACATGGCGCCCTTGCCCTCGTGCACGACGCGCCGGCCGCCCGGGTTTGCGGGGTCGGCCAGCACGATGTCGTAGTTGGGATCGCCCGGGGTCACCTGGCTCCAGGCGACCAGCCGGCCGTCCTTGGAGAAGACGAAATTCTGGTTGCGGGTGTTGGGGGCGGTGAGCTGGACCTCGCCGCCGTCGAGGTCGCGGATATAGGCCTGGTAGTACTCGGCCCCGCCCACGTCGCGGGGATAGAGGTAGCGGGACGACCCCGGCAGCACCTTGGCTTCGTTGACCGGCTCTTCGAAGAAGGTGAGCTGGGTGCGCGCGCCACCCGGGCGGGCGACCCGGTGGATCTGGGTGGTGTTGCCGAAGCGCGTGGCGATCAGGATCGAGCCGTCCGGCAGCCAGTCCTCAAAGGCGGCGCCCCGGGCGTTGTAGTACGGCGCCAGCCGCGCCTGCAGGTCCGGCGGGGTCTGCGGCACGCCGTTGTAGACGATGTTCCCCACCTCGCGGACGGCCGGCGCGGACGCGGGCGCCTGGGCCGGCGCGGCGGTGGCGAGGGAAAGCGCCAGGGCGGACCCCAGCAGGACGGCGCGCGACAGCATCGGTGATGGCCCCCAGCAGAAAGGAGCCGCGACCGAAGCGCGGGCCGCGCCCGCCGTCAACGGACCACGGTTGAACGCCGGTTTGCGGCCGCGCGTGGAGCGTGCAGACTGCGCCGCAAAATACGAGGGGGGAGACGAGATGGCCGAGGAACGGACGCGCCGCGGCGCGGGCTGGTGGGCTGCGCTGATCGGCAGCCTGTTCGTGGCGGTGGTCGGCGCGGCGCTGAGCGCCGGGGGCGTGCAGCTCGTGATGCTGGGGGGCTCGCCCTACTATCTGCTGGCCGGGATCGGCGTGCTGGCGGCCGGCGTGCTGCTGGCCCTGCGCCGCGCCGTCGGCGGGGCGGTTTATGGGGCGGTGCTGCTGGCGACCCTGGGCTGGGCGCTGTGGGAGAGCGGCTTCGTCTTCTGGCCCCTGCTGCCCCGGCTGTTCGCCCCGGCGGTCCTCGGTGTGATCGTCCTGCTGGTTCTGCTGAGCTTCGCCCGCCATCGGCGGAAACTGCCCATGGGGCTGACCGCGGCTGGCGTCGTTCTGGCGCTGGGCGTGCTGGGCGCCTCGATCCCCGGCGCTTACAGCCAGGGTCAGGCGAGGGCGGCCGCGCCGGTCAGGGCCGCTGGGGCGGCCGCCGTTCCGGGTGACTGGCGCTACTACGGCCGCGACGCGGGCGGGCAGCGCTATGCGCCCGTGGGCCAGATCAACGCCGGCAACGTCGCCCGGCTGCAGGTGGCCTGGACCGTGCGGACCGGCGAGAAGGCCCGGCGCGGCTCGGAAGACCAGAACACCCCGGTGCAGGTGGGCGACACGGTCTACCTCTGCACCCCGACCAACGTGGTCATCGCCGTCGACGCCGACACCGGCGCGCAGAAGTGGCGGCACGATCCGAAGGTGCGCCCCGGCTTCTGGAACCGCTGCAGGGGCGTCGGCTACTACGAGACCGCGGCGGGCAAGGCCGCCCAGCCCGGAGCGGCCTTGCCCGCCTGCGCGCGCCGGATCATCTCCACCACGATCGACGCCCGGATGTTCGCCCTGGACGCGGCCACCGGCCAGCGCTGCGCCGGCTTCGGCCAGGACGGCGTGGTCGACCTGAAGCAGGGCATGGGGGAGGTGAAGCGCGGCTTTTACTTCCAGACTTCGACGCCAACGGTCGCGCGCGACCGGGTGATCATCGGCGGCTGGGTGATGGACAACCGCGAGCTGGGCGAGCCGTCGGGCGTCGTCCGCGCCTTCTCGGCCGAGACCGGCGAGTTGGTGTGGGCTTGGGACCTCGGCAACCCCGCGATCACCAAGCTGCCGCCGGAAGGGCAGACCTATACGCGCGGCACGCCCAACGTCTGGTCGACGCCCGCCTTCGACGAAGCGCTGGGGCTGGTCTACCTGCCCACCGGCAACGCCACGCCCGACTACTGGGGCTCGCACCGCTCCGCGGCGTCGGAGAAGTACGCCTCGTCGGTGGTGGCGGTGGACCTGGAGACCGGCCGCGACCGCTGGGCGTTCCAGACCGTCCATCACGACGTCTGGGACTACGACGTGCCGGCCCAGCCGATGCTGATCGACCTGCCGCAGGGCCCGGCGGTGGTGGTGCTCACCAAGCGCGGCCAGGTGTTCGTGCTCGACCGCCGTACCGGGGCGCCCCTCGTCCCGGTCACCGAGCGCCCGGTCCCGCAGGGCGCGCCGAAGGGCGAGTGGGTGTCCCCGACCCAGCCCTATTCCGCGATCCCGGCCGTCGGGACCGGGCGGCTGAAGGAGTCCATGATGTGGGGGGCGACCCCGCTCGACCAGCTCGCCTGCCGGATCAGCTTCAGGAAGCTACGCTACGATGGCGACTTCACGCCGCCGGGGCCGGAGGGCCGGCCCAGCCTGCAGCACCCCGGCAACGCCGGCGGGATGAACTGGGGTTCGGGCGCCTGGGATCCGCAGCGCGGCCTGCTGATCGTCCCCGACATCCGGATGCCGCAAAGCGTCTACCTGAAGCCGGTGAAGGGGAACACGGGCCTGCTCTCGCCCGAGCGGCCGCCGCAGAGCCGCAACGCGGTGCTCTACAAGGCCGAGAACGACCGGCTGATCGGGCCCCTGGTGATCCCCTGCCTGCAGCCGCCGAACGGGGTGCTGAACGCCATCGACCTGGTGAACAGGCAGATCGTCTGGCAGGTCCCCATGGGCAGCGCCGAGACCAGCGGACCCTTCGGTACGAAGTCCGGCCTGCCGATCCCGCTGGGCACCTTCGGCGTCGGGGGGCCGGTGGCCACCGCCGGCGGCGTCACCTTCCATGCCGCCACCACCGACCCCTACCTGCGCGCCTACGACACGGGCACCGGCAAGGTGCTCTGGCAGGCGAAGTTGCCGGTGGGCGCCGGGGGCACGCCCATGACCTATGTCTCGCCGAGGAGCGGGCGGCAGTATGTGGTGGTCTCGGCCGGCGGCGCGCGGACCAGTCGCGAGAAGGGCGACTACGTCGTGGCCTACGCCCTGCCGAGATCCTGACGCAGAAAGGGCCGCGCCTGGCGGCGCGGCCCTCGTCCGTCTGCGATGGGAACCGCTTAGTGCTTGAGCACGTCGCGGGCGGCTTCCTTCAGGTTGCCGACGCCCTTCTGGACCTTGCCGGCGGCCTGATCGGTGTGGCCTTCGGCTTCCAGGCGCTCGTCCCCGGTGATCTTGCCGGCGGCTTCCTTGATCTGGCCCTTGGCGTCCTTGCCGGCGCCCTTCATCTCGTCACGGTGCATGGGATGTTCCTTTCAGCGTGTCGCGTTGGCAGTCATAAGCGGAAGGAGAGGGGCCGGTTCCTAAGGCGGAGCTAGGGCGGCGTGCGGCCGCGCCCAACAAAGCAGCGCGCCACCCGCCGGATCGCGTCGCCCCCGCCTTGCGCGGGGACTTCGCTCGAAGCCCCAGCGGCTACCGTCCGTAGGGCCGGTTGCGCTCGCCGCGATCACCGCGCACGTCCTCGCGGATGTTGGCGCTCAGCGTGTCCAGCCTCGCATTGATGGTCGCCTGAGCGGCAGGGCCGAGGACGCCGCGGCGGTTCCTCAGCGAACGTTCCTCCCGCTCGATCGCGGCCAGGGTGCGCATCGCGTGCTGGCCTTCCGCGCGGCTCAGCCGGCCATTCTCGATGTTGCGGCTGATCCGCTGCGCCAGGTCGGCTTGGCGGTCGTCGATGCTTCGGCCGCCCTCGGCCGCATAGTCCGCGCGCTGTTGCTGCGCGTCCGTCGGGATCCAGCGTCCGCGGGTGTCGTAGTACCCTCGCGCTTCGCCGCGCACCCAGCGGCCGTTCGCATAGTAGCCAGGCTGAGGATCGGCGACCCAGACGCCGTTCGCGTCGCGCCGTCCGCTCGCCTGCCCCGACAGCCACTGTCCGTCGGCATTGTAGCGACCCGTCGAGGGGCCTTCGATCCAGCGGCCCGAGCGATCGTAGTGCCCGGGCGCCGCAGCGGCCACCCAGCGCCCGTCTTGCGTGTAGTAGCCGCTCGCCGAGGCCGGAACCCAGCGTCCGGCGCTGTCATAGTAGCCGGCGGCCGAAGCGTCGGAGGCGACCTGAACCCAGCGCCCGTCCCGGTCATAGTGGCCGCGGGGAGCGCCCTCGACCCAAGCGCCGTTGCGGTCGAAGTAGCCGGCGGCGTCGCTCGAGGCGACGGTGTTGGCGTGCCACAGGCCGTTGTTGTCGTAGTAGCCATAGGCCCGAGAGCAATCGGGCTTTCCCTTCGTCACCTGGTTTCCGAGCAGGGCGCCGGCGATGCCGCCGATGACCGCCCCCTCGGTGCGGTCGCCGCGGCCCGCGACGGCGCTGCCAGCCAATGCGCCCAGCCCCGCGCCCGCCACCGTTCCGGCGACGCGGCCGTTCTGGCGCTGTTCGCAGGTCTGCTGCGCGACGGCAAGGCTGGGGATCAGGGCCGCGGCGCAGACGCCGGCGACCAGGGTTTGAATTCTCATGAGATCGACTCCTGGGGATGAGGCGTACCCATCCCGACGCGTGGAGCCTACGCTGATGCAGAAAATAAGCCAGCTATATATAAATATAACGAAATGGAACCTAAGACGGGTCCAGTGTTGTGATCGCCGGAGGACCGCATCACGAAAGTGGACCGGAAGCGGAATTCCTCAGGATCTGTCGGCAGCATGTTTCACAAACTTCTTTGCGGGCTGATCGAGATCTGGAATCTGGCCACAAATACCTGAAGGGATCTAGCGCTCAACGATCGTACCCGCCGCCGGTGGGCCACGCCGGCTGGTCGTCAGATGTAGCGGAGCGGCCGGGCCATCCCCGCCTCCACGACCCCCTGAGACGCTTCCCAGGTGTGCACCTGCTGGCAGCTGGTGCAGCGGAACGAGCGTGTTCCCGTCATGGTCTCGATGATCACGCTCGCGGTGCGGTGTCCGGTGGGGACCAGGGTCAGCGAGGTGGGGCAGGTCGTCAGGATGCGCGGCATGTGAAGCTAAGCGTCGCCAAGCGCATTGGTTGCGTGCGCGGCGCGCAACGCCGCCCGCGGCGCCTGCACATCCGACGGGGACGCGCGGGCCGCAGCGGCCGAGGTGGACCGCCCTAGCCCTCGCTCCGGTCCAGCAGGGCGTGGAAGGCGGCGCGGGCGGAGCGGCGGGCGTCGGGGTCGCCCATCAGGCGCTTGGCCTCGGAATGGCCGAGCAGGTAGCTCTTCATCTGGAAGTAGGCGGCGGCGGCCTCGGCCTCGGCCATGGGCGGCTGGCGCATGGCCTGGAACTCCCGCATCAGCGTGCGTCGCCAGCGCTCCATCCCGCGCTGCAGGGCGTCGCGAAGCGGCCCCGGTTGGTCGTCCAGCTCCACCGACAGCGCCATGATCGGGCAGCCGTGGGCCGCGCACTCCGTCTCGGTCCAGTCCAGCCAGCGATCGAAGATCGCCTGCAGCCGCGGGCGGCCGTGCGGCAGGTCCTGGACGGGCCGCCAGACATACTCGGTGAACTGCTCCTGCGCGCGCTCGATCACCGCGAGCTGCATCGCTTCCTTCGACTCGAAGTGCTTGAAGAGCCCGCTCTTGGACAGGCCGACCGCCTCGGCCAGGTCGCCCAGGCTCGCGGCGATCAGGCCCCGCTGGGCCACCTGGCGCGTCGCCTCGTCGAGGATCCGCACGCGCGTCGCATCGCCCTTACGCACCGGCCAAGCCTCCCTGCTTGACAATAAGTGACCGATCGTGCTCTTTCGAGCTTAGCGACCGGTCGTGCTCTTTTCCCTATCGGAAGGATCACGAGAATGCAAAAGTTCAGTGTGTTGGGGGCGATCGCCGCGATGGCGACGATGGCCTCGGGGGCGGCCTACGCCCAGTCCGCCTCATCCGAAGCGCGCCTGACGAGCCCCGTTACGGCGCCGCAGGAAGCCGTCATCGCGGGCGTCGCCTGGCGCTGCGAGGGCGACGCGTGCCTGGGCGCCGGCCACAAGGCCAACGTCGATGGCCTGGTGCGCGAGTGCAAGAAGGTGGTGGCCGTGGTCGGCCCGGTGGCGAGCTACAAGAGCCGCGGCCGCGACCTCACCATCGGCCAGCTGCGCGCCTGCAACAAGGCGGCCGTGCAGATCCAGACTGCGCGGAACTGAGGCCCTGCTCCCCTCTCCCCGCCTGCGGGGAGAGGGTGGGGTGAGGGGCGGCTCGTGCGGCGGTGATCCGCCGATGCCGGCTCGAGGGCCCTCGGGCCCGTATCCGGCGCAGCAGAGAGGGCCAGCCGGCCCTCACCCTGCCCTCTCCCTCCCACTTCGTGTGGGGGAGAGGAGATCGGCCGCAGGCGCTCCGCCCGCCCCGCCGTTGCGCCGGCGCCGCCGCGCCGCTATCTGCTCGCGCGACTTCCCTTGAATTCGAACGAGCGAGCGCGGACGCCCAATGGCGCAGCAATACATTTTCCAGATGCAGGGCCTCACCAAGGCCTATCCCGGCGGCAAGAAGGTCTTCGAGAACATCTGGCTGTCCTTCTACTCGGACGCCAAGATCGGCGTGGTGGGGGTGAACGGCTCCGGTAAGTCGACCCTGCTGAAGATCATGGCCGGGATCGACAAGGAGTTCTCCGGCGAGGCCAAGGCCGCCGACGGCGTGAAGATGGGCTACCTGGAGCAGGAGCCCCACCTCGACGAGGCGCTGAACGTCCGCGGCAACGTCATCGCCTGGTGCGAAGAGAAGAAGATCTTCGACCGCTACAACGACATCGCGGCCAAGCTCGGCGAGGACTATTCCGACGAGCTGATGGAGGAGATGACCGCCCTCCAGGAGAAGATCGACGCCCACGACCTGTGGGACATCGACAGCAAGATCGACATGGCCATGGACGCCCTGCGCTGCCCGCCGGACGACTGGCCGGTGGACAAGCTTTCGGGGGGCGAGAAGCGCCGCGTGGCGCTGGCCCGCCTGCTGCTCAGCAAGCCCGACATGCTGCTGCTCGACGAGCCGACCAACCACCTCGACGCCGAAAGTGTCGCCTGGCTGCAGCACCACCTTGAGGCCTTCCCGGGCTGCGTGATCCTCGTCACCCACGACCGCTACTTCCTCGACCAGGTGACCAAGTGGACCCTGGAGCTCGACCGCGGCAAGGGCATCCCCTACGAGGGCAACTACTCCGGCTGGCTGGAGCAGAAGACCAAGCGCATCGTCCAGGAGCAGTCCGAGAGCGAGGCCCGCCAGCGCGCCATGACCCGCGAGCTGGAGTGGGTGCGCTCGGGCGCCAAGGCCCGGCAGGCCAAGTCCAAGGCCCGCCTGGCGCGCTACGAGGAGATGGTCCGCGAGCAGGAGAACGCCCGCCAGGCGCAGTCCTTCGCCGCCATCCAGATCCCGCCCGGCCCGCGCCTGGGCAATGTGGTGCTGGAGGCCGAGAACCTCTCCAAGGCCTATGGCGACAAGGTCCTGTTCAAGGACCTGTCCTTCAAGCTGCCGCCCAACGGCATCGTCGGCGTGATCGGCCCGAACGGCGCCGGGAAGTCGACCCTGTTCAAGATCATCACCGGCCAGGAGAAGCCCGACAGCGGGACCTTCCGCGTCGGGGAGACGGTGAAGCTGTCCTACGTGGACCAGAGCCGCGACGCCTTGGATCCCAGCAAGAACGTCTGGGAGGAGATCTCCGGCGGGCTCGACATCCTCACGGTCAACAAGCGCGACATCAACACCCGCTCCTACGTGGGCTCGTTCAACTTCCGCGGCGGCGACCAGCAGAAGAAGGTGGGCCTGCTGTCGGGCGGGGAGCGCAACCGCGTCCACCTGGCCAAGACCCTGACCACAGGCGGCAACCTGATCCTGCTCGACGAGCCGACCAACGACCTGGACATCGAGACCCTGCAGAACCTCGAGGAGGCGCTGGAAGAGTTCGCCGGCTGCGCCGTGGTCATCAGCCACGACCGCTGGTTCCTGGACCGGCTGGCCACCCACATCCTGGCCTTCGAGGGCGACAGCCACGTGGAATGGTTCGAGGGCAACTTCGAAGCCTACGAGGAGGACAAGAAGCGCCGCCTCGGCACCGAAAGCCTGATCCCCCACCGCATCAAGTTCCAGAAGTTCGCACGGTAGGCGGAGGAGTCGTCCTGCGGGGCGGCGGCCAGGTGGTGATGGCGAACGTGCAGCTGTCCACATTGACGGCGGGGTGGCTGTTCGGCGCCTAATCGGAGCTCCACGCGGGAGGAGCTCGCCATGGCCATCCTGGTCGCGACCCGGCAGGGCGACACCATCAGCGGCACGGCCGAGGCCGACAGCATCACCGGCAGCACCTCGCCGGACCTGATCTTCGGCGGCCAGGGCGGCGACACGATCTCGAGCGGCGGGCCGAACTTCGACATCGCCGGCCGCGACACCCTGCGGGGCGGCGGCGGGGACGATGTGATCCTGACCCGCGCCGTCGGCGCTCAGGCGTTCGGCGACAACGGCAGCGACACCCTCACCCACGGCGGCAGCGACGACTCCGCCCTGCTGGAGGGCGGGCCGGGGGACGACGTCGTCGACGGCGGCCTGGCCGAGACCGGCTGGGCGTTCGCGGGCTACCTGACCGCGGCCGCCGGGGTGCAGGTGAGCCTGGCGATCACGGGCCCCCAGGCGGTGGGGGGCGGCCACGGGGCCGACACCCTGCGCCGACTCAACGGCGTGGTGGGGTCCCCCTACGCCGACACCCTGACGGGCGGCGCCAGCGACAACATCCTCACCCGGGCGGTGGTGCTGATCGGCGGCGGCGGGGACGACCGGCTGACCACCGACAGCCGCGGCGGCACGCTGAGCGGCGGGGCCGGCGACGACCTGCTGGTGGGGGGCTCCGGCGGAGACCTGGTCTCCTACGGCCCGAGCTTCCAGCTCGCCTTGGTCGGCGCCCCTGCCGGGGGGGCGGCCGGGCCGGTGCGGGCCAGTCTGGCGGTGGGAGGACCGCAGACGGTGGGCGGCGGCGAGGGGGTGGACACCCTGATCGGGATCGAGGGTCTCGAGGGCAGCGCCTTCGCCGACTGGCTGACGGGCGATGACCGGTCCAACACCCTGCTGGGCGGGGCGGGGGACGACCTCGTGGAGGGCGCCGGCGGCGAGGACCTGGTGTTCGGCGACGACGGGGCGGACACGCTGGACGGCGGGGCGGGGGACGACAACCTGGGCGGCTGGAACGGCGACGATGTGCTGCGCGGCGGCGACGGCGCGGACTCGCTGGGCGGAGCGCAGGGCAACGACCTCCTGGACGGCGGGGCGGGGAATGACCTGCTCTACAGCGCGAACGGCGCCGACACGCTGGAGGGCGGCGCCGGGGACGACGAACTGCACGGCGTCACGGACGCCGACGTGCTGCAGGGCAACGGCGGGCGCGACCTGCTGTTCGGGGAGGACGGGGCCGATGTGGTCCGCGGAGGTCAGGGCGACGACAGCGTCGCCGGAGGCGCCGGCGCCGACTGGCTGGCGGGGGACCGCGGCGAGGACACACTGTCCGGCGGCCAGGGGGCCGACGTCTTCCACACCTTCGCCGGCGCGGAGGTCGATCGCGTGGTCGACTTCAACCCCGCCGAGGGCGACCGTGTGCAGCTGCTGGCCGGCGCGGCCTTCGGCGTCCAGCAGGTCGGCGGCGACGTCGTGGTCACCGCGGGCGACGCGCAGCTGATGCTCGCCGGTGTCCAGCTCTCCACCCTGCCGCCGGGGTGGATCTTCGGCGCTTGATGAGTTGACATAAACACATAAAGATATCTTTATATGGCCTATGAAGCTCTCGGCGGGCCAGGCTGTTGACGTGCTCCGCGCGGCGGGTGAGCCGACGCGCCTGCGCATCCTGGCGCTGCTCGCCCGCGAGGAGCTGGCGGTGCTCGAGCTTTGCCGCGTGCTGGACCAGAGCCAGCCGCGGGTCTCGCGGCACCTGAAGCTGCTGGCCGAGGCCGGCCTCGTCGAGCGGTTTCCCGACGGCGCCTGGGTGTTCTACCGGCTGACGGGCGGCGGGCAAGCCGGCGAGCTGGCGGCCGAGCTGCTGGGGCGCATCGATCCCGCGGACCCGGTGCTGGCGCGCGACGCCGAGCGGCTGTCGGCGGTGCGCGCGGAGCGGGCGGACGCGGCGTCGGAATACTTCGCCCGCAACGCCGCGCGCTGGGACGAAATCCGCTCGCTCTACGTCTCGGACACCGCCGTCGAGGCGGCGATCCTGTCGGCGGCGGGCGAGGGCCCTTTCCGGCGGCTCGTGGACCTCGGATCGGGCACCGGGCGCATGCTCACCCTGCTCGCCCCCCACGCGGAACAGGCGCTCGGCCTCGATCTTTCGCAGCAGATGCTGAACATCGCCCGCAACCATGTGGCCGAGGCGGGGCTCGACCGGTGCGAGCTGCGCCACGGGGACATCTTCGACACCCGCCTGCCGGACGCCAGCGCCGACCTGGTGGTGGTCCACCAGGTGCTGCATTACCTCGCCGACCCGGCCGCGGCGGTGCGGGAGGCCGCCCGCATCGTGGCCGACGGCGGCAAGCTGCTGATCGTCGATTTCGCGCCGCACAACCTGGAGTTCCTCCGCGAGCAGCATCAACACCGCAGGTTGGGATTCTCCGACGCCGAGATCGCCCGCTGGTGCGGCCAAGAGGGCCTCGCCCATGTTGACGTCGAAGCCCTCCCGCCCGCCCAGGCCGGCGGGCTGACCGTGAAGATCTGGGCCGCCATGCGCGCCCGCCAGCCTCAGAGGAACGCCGCATGACCGCGCTCGGACCCATCGCCCGCGCCGGCGTCGGCGGCCGCGCCCGCCCGAACGTCTCCTTCGAGTTCTCCCCGCCGAAGACGCCGGAAGCCGAGGAGAGCCTGTGGGAGGCGATCCGCCGGCTCGAGCCGCTGAACCCGTCGTTCGTCTCGGTCACGTACGGCGCTGGCGGCTCGACCCGCGACCGGACCCACCGCACCGTCCTGCGCATGCTGCAGGAGACGACCCTGAAGCCCGCGGCGCACCTGACTTGCGTCGAGGCCAGCCGGGCGGAGGTAGACGAGGTGATCCGCGACTACTGGGCCGCCGGCATCCGCCACATCGTCGCCCTGCGCGGCGATCCGCCCGGCCAGATCGGCGGGGCCTACACGCCGCGCGCCGACGGCTACCGCAACGCCACGGAGCTGACGGCGGGCATCCGCGCGATCGGCGACTTCGAGGTCAGCGTCGGCCTCTACCCGCAGGTGCATCCGGAGAGCAGCGGCATCGACCACGACATAGACGTGCTGAAGGCCAAGGTGGACGCCGGGGCGACGCGGGCGATCACCCAGTTCTTCTTCGATATCGACGGCTTCCTGAGGTTCATGGAGCGCGTCCGTAAGGCGGGCGTGAACATTCCCATCTCGCCCGGGATCATGCCCGTGACCAACTACAAGGGCATGAAGAAGATGGCCGGCCCGATCGGCATCGAGCTGCCGCAGTGGTTGGCGAACCTGTTCGAGGGGCTGGACAAGGACCCGGAGACCCGGCGTCTGATCGCCGCCTCCGTGGCGACGGAGATGTGCGCCAGGCTCGCCGAAGAAGGCTTTTCCGACTTCCACTTCTACACGCTCAACCGCGCCGAGCTGACCTACGCCATCTGCCGGGTCCTGGGCGTGCGCGAGACCGACCCCGAGCCGAAGGAGGCCGCGGCATGACCCGGCAGGAACGCATCGCCGCGCTGAAGGCGGCCGCCCGCGAGCGGGTGCTGATCCTCGACGGCTCCTGGGGCGTGATGATCCAGAAGCGCGGCCTGGACGAGGCGGACTACCGCGGCGACCGGTTCCGAGATGCGCCGGGCCAGTTGAAGGGCAACAACGACCTGCTCTGCATCACCCGGCCGGACATCATCGCCGACCTGCACGGCCAGTACTTCGCGGCCGGAGCCGACATCTCGGAGACCAACACCTTCTCGGCCACCTCCATCGGGCAGGCGGAATACGGGATGGAGGCCGCGGTTCGCGACATCAACCTGGAAGGGGCGAAGATCGCCCGCCGCGTGGCCGACGAGTGGACCGCGAAGGAGCCGCACAAGCCGCGGTTCGTGGCTGGCTCCATCGGCCCGCTGCCTGTGATGCTGTCGATGTCGTCCGACGTGAACGATCCCGGCGCCCGGAAGGTGACGTTCGAGCAGGTCCACGCCGCCTATTCCGAGCAGGTGCGGGCGCTGCATGAGGGCGGCGTCGACATGTTCCTCATCGAGACCATCACCGACACCCTGAACTGCAAGGCGGCGATCAAGGCCATCCTCGATCTCGAGGACGAGGGGCTGGAGCCGCTGCCGATCTGGATCTCGGGAACGATCACCGACCGCTCGGGGCGCACGCTCTCGGGCCAGACGGTGGAGGCCTTCTGGAACTCGGTGAAGCACGCGAAGCCGTTCGCGGTGGGGCTGAACTGCGCGCTCGGCGCCGAGCTGATGCGGCCGCACATCGCCGAGCTCGCACGGGTGGCCGACACCCTGGTTTCGGCCTATCCGAACGCCGGCCTGCCCAACGCCATGGGCGAGTACGACGAGACGCCGGACCAGACGGGCCACATGCTGCACGAGTGGGCCGAGCACGGCCTGGTCAACATCCTGGGCGGCTGCTGCGGGACGACGCCCGACCACATCCGCCACGTGGCCGACGAGGTGCGCGGCCTGAAGCCGCGGCAGGTTCCGGAGCGTCCGACGGCCATGCGGCTGGCGGGGCTGGAGCCCTTCGAGCTGGCGTCATGAGCCGACCGCCCCGGGTGGCGGTGCTGCTCGACGAGAACACCAGCTCGGGCGGGACGCGCTACGAGGCGGCCAAGGGCTATCTCGACGGGATCGTGCGGGTCGGCGGGGCGCCGTTCGGCGTGCCCTACGCCTCGGCGCTGGCCGGGCTGGTGGTCGACGAGTTCGACGCCCTGCTGACGGTGGGCGGGCGCTACGCCATGCCGGCGGAGTGGTACGTGGGCGAGCCGGCGCCGTCGCCGCCGTCCGACCGGCTGCCGGTGGAAGTGGCGCTGGTGGCGGGCTTCCTCGGTCGCGACAAGCCGGTGCTGGGCATCTGCGCCGGCATGCAGGTGCTGGCGGCTCTGAACGGGGCGCGGCTGACGGCGCAGGTTCCCGAGCACAACGAGCGGGGGCGGACGCATGAAGTGCGCACCGCGCCGGGATCGCAGCTGGCGGCGCTGCTGGGGGAGCGGCTGAGCGTCAACACCTTCCACAACGAGGCCATCGTGGATCCAGGCGCGACCCTGCCGGTGGCCTGGGCGGACGACGGGACGATCGAGGCGATCGAACTGCCGGGCCGGCGGTTCGCGATCGGCGTCCAGTGGCATCAGGAACTGCACGGCCCGGACCATCCGGGCGAGGCCCTCTTCCGCGGGCTCATCGACGCCTGCCGTACGGAAAGCTAAGACCCCCGACCCATGCGACCCATCTTCGTCAACGTCGGCGAGCGGACGAACGTCACCGGCTCCGCCAAATTCCGCAAGCTCGTGGCCGAGGGGAACTACCCCGAGGCGCTGAG
This sequence comes from Phenylobacterium sp., assembly GCF_036563385.1. GTDB lineage: Bacteria > Pseudomonadota > Alphaproteobacteria > Caulobacterales > Caulobacteraceae > Phenylobacterium. The sequence continues at coordinate 284,477 of NZ_DATCML010000012.1, read as the reverse complement.
CGTGGCGCGCCAGCAGGTGGAAGCCGGGGCGCAGGTGATCGACGTCAACATGGACGAGGGTCTGCTGGACTCGGTCGCGGCCATGCGGACGTTCCTGAACCTGATGGCCGCCGAGCCGGACATTGCCCGGGTGCCGGTGATGATCGACAGCTCGAAGTGGGAGGTGATCGAGGCGGGGCTGCAGTGCGTGCAGGGCAAGGCGATCGTCAATTCGATCAGCCTGAAGGAAGGTGAAGCCAAGTTCATCGAGCAGGCGAAGAAGTGCCTGCGCTACGGCGCCGCCGTCGTGGTGATGGCGTTCGACGAGGTGGGGCAGGCGGACACGCAGGACCGGAAGTTCGAGATCTGCCAGCGCGCCTATCGGATCCTGGTGGACCAGGTGGGCTTCCCGCCCGAGGACATCATCTTCGACCCGAACATCTTCGCCGTGGCGACTGGCATCGAGGAGCACGACAACTACGCCGTCGATTTCATCGAGGCCACGCGGCGGATCAAGGCCGAGCTGCCCCACGCGCGGGTCTCGGGCGGGGTCTCCAACGTCAGCTTCTCGTTCCGCGGCAACGAGCCCGTGCGCCGGGCGATTCACTCGGTGTTCCTCTACCACGCCATCGCGGCCGGCATGGACATGGGCATCGTCAACGCCGGCGACCTGCCGGTCTATGACGACATCGACGCCGAGCTGCGCGAGGCGGTGGAGGACGTGATTCTCAACCGCCCGCAGCGCCATCCGGAGATGTCCAACACCGAGCGGCTGGTCGAGCTCGCGCCCAAGTACAAGGGCCAGAAGGGCGAGGCCAAGGGACCCTCCCTGGCGTGGCGCGACGCGCCGGTGGCCGAGCGGCTGAAACACGCCCTGGTGCACGGGGTCACCGAGTTCATCGAGCAGGACACCGAGGAGGCCCGCCAGCAGGCCGAGCGGCCGCTGCACGTGATCGAAGGCCCCCTGATGGCCGGCATGGACGTGGTCGGCGACCTGTTCGGCTCGGGCAAGATGTTCCTGCCGCAGGTGGTGAAGTCGGCCCGGGTGATGAAGCAGGCGGTGGCCTACCTGATGCCGTTCATGGAGGCCGAGAAGGAGGGCAAGCCCCGCGAGAGCGCCGGGCGGATCCTGATGGCCACCGTGAAGGGCGACGTCCACGATATCGGCAAGAACATCGTGGGCGTGGTCCTGCAGTGCAACAACTACGAGGTCATCGACCTGGGCGTCATGGTCCCGGCGGACCGGATCCTCGACGAGGCCCAGAAGCACGACGTCCACATGATCGGCCTGTCGGGCCTGATCACGCCCTCCCTGGACGAGATGGTGTTCGTGGCGGGCGAGATGGAGCGCCGCGGCTTCACCGTGCCGCTGCTGATCGGCGGCGCCACCACCTCGAAGACCCACACCGCGGTGAAGATCGCGCCGCAGTACAAGGCCGGACCGACCACCTATGTGCTGGACGCCAGCCGGGCGGTGGGCGTGGTCTCCAACCTGCTGTCGCCCACCGAGCGCGACCGCTTCATCGCCGAGACCAAGGCGGACTATGTGAAAGTGCGCGAGCAGTATGCGCGCGGCCAGGGCTCCCGGGCGCGGGCGACGCTGGAGGAAGCGCGGGCCAATGCGTTCGCCCCCGACTGGAGCGCCTACGAGCCGCCGAAGCCTGAGTTCCTCGGCACCCGGGTGTTGGCGCCCTACGACCTGAACGAGCTTCGCCGGCACATCGACTGGACGCCGTTCTTCGCCAGCTGGGAGCTGGTGGGCCGCTATCCCCAGATCCTCGAGGACGACGTGGTCGGCAAGGCCGCCACCGACCTGTTCGAGGACGCCCAGCGGATGCTGGACCGGATCATCCAGGAGGGGCTGCTGGAGGCGCGCGGGGTGGTGGGCTTCTGGCCGGCCAACGCCGAGGGCGACGACGTGGTGCTCTACACCGACGACAGCCGCACGACGGAGCTCACCCGGCTCCACACCCTCCGCCAGCAGATGCTGAAGAGCGGCGACCAGCGCAACGTGGCCCTGGCCGACTTCGTGGCGCCGGTGGGGACGCGGCCAGACTACGTGGGCGGCTTCGCGGTGACGGCCGGCGTCGGCGAGCTGGAGCGGGCGGCGGAGTTCAAGGCGGCTGGCGACGACTATTCCGCGATCCTGTTCACGTCGCTGGCCGACCGCCTGGCCGAGGCCTTCGCCGAGGCCCTGCACAGGAAGGTGCGCACCGAGCTGTGGGGCTATGCCCCGGACGAGCCGTTCGACCTGGACGCCCTGATCGGCGAGCGGTACCGCGGCATCCGTCCTGCGCCGGGCTACCCCGCCCAGCCCGACCACACCGAGAAGGCGACGCTGTTCAAGCTGCTGGACGCCACGCCGCAGATCGGCCTGGAGCTGACCGAAAGCTTCGCCATGACCCCGCCGGCCGCGGTCTCCGGCCTCTATTTCGGCCACCCGGAGGCGCACTACTTCGGCGTCGGTCGCATCGAGCGCGACCAGGTGGAGGACTACGCCCGCCGCAAGGGCTGGGACGTGAAGACCGCCGAGCGCTGGCTCGCCCCCATCCTCAACTACGAGCCGGCCTGAGGACGCACGGCTCAGGCCTCGGCGATCGCGGGAGGAACTGGCTGTTCTGACGACTTCGGGAATAGTTCGGCCGTTGGCGCCAGATCCCCGAGCTTTCGAATGCGCTGAGGGCCGGGCCGTGACACCCTAGAACGACAAGGCCGAGGGAGAGAGAGATGCTTGGGAAGCTGATCGGAGGCGTGATCGCGGCCGTGTGCGCGGCTGGTGCGGCCCTGGCGCAGGACACCTGGTATCCATCGAAGTACGGCGCGGCCGACACCCTGGGCGCCGTGAACAACCTCTCGCCCGAGGCTGTGAAGCGGGCCGCGGGCCTAGTGAAGACCGGAAAGATCTATGCCCTGGGCATCCCCACCGGGCCCGACGCGCCGGTGTACGGCGAGCGCAAGTACACCGCCGAGGCGATCTGGAGTCCACCCGCCGGCCAGGCGCCGCTGGGCGAGAACAAGGTCACCGCGTTCGACGAGAAGGTCACCACCAGCATGGGCATCGGCACCCAGATGGACGGGCTGGCCCACCTGGGCATCGACCGCCGCCATTACAACGGCCTCAAGGCCGACGATCTGGCGAAGGAAGGCTTCAGGAAGCTGGACATCGCGGCCATCCCGCCGATCGTCACCCGTGGTGTGCTGCTCGACATGAGGAAGCACTTTGGCAAGCCGCTGGCAGCCGGTCACGCCTTCACGAAGGGGGACATCCAAGCGGTGCTGAAGGCTCAGAAGCTCACCGTCGGCAAAGGCGACGTGGTGCTGCTGCACACGGGCTGGATGGCGGACAAGCTCGCGAGCGACAGGAAGACGTTCCAGGACTCCGAGCCGGGCCTGGGCCTGGAGGCGGCCATCTGGCTGGCCGACCAGGGCGTCGTGGCCATCGGCGCCGACACCATCGCGCTGGAGGCCATACCGTTCGAGAACCCCAACCGCCCGTTTGTGGTCCATCAGACCCTGCTGGCGAAGAAGGGCGTGCACGTACTGGAGAACGTCAACGTCGGCCCCCTTGCCGCCGACGGAGTGACCGAGTTCCTGTTCGTGCTAGGCCAGCCGCGCTTCCAAGGCACGGTCCAGGTGGTGATCAACCCGGTCGCGATCCGCTAGCGGCACAAAAGCTCATCTGATCACCGCGGGCCCGCCCGCCGTCGGCCTTGTGATCTCAACAACGGCGCCGCTTTGCCGCCACCCGTCAGCTCACTGCGCTCCCGTGCGACCGTAGGTGTTGGCTTCGCGGGACCATGGAACCGCAAAGGTCCCTAGCCACCCACAGTTGACGTTCGGAGGTCCGCTTATCAGCAGTCGCGCGCAAGTCCGCTATCCGGCTCTGAGCCGATGACCGATTTCGACCGAAGCGGACACCACTCCTACGCCCCAGAGCGGACGCTCCGATGGCCGCCGGAGCTTACGGCCTTGCCGAACAGCGGCCCACCTGTTGTTCCGAGCTTCCGGGCCCGGAGCTCAGGGCGGTCGGCGTCGCTAGGCGGGAGCGAACTGTCAAGGCGCATAGGCCCGGAGGAAGGCATCCACGCCCGCAGACAGCGCCGCCTCCACGTCCGCACGATCCATGCGCGGCTCCCCATGCAGCCGCCGCTCCAACAGGTCGGATTCGATCAGAGCAAGGAAATGCGCCGCAGCGACGGCGCTGTCGGCTCGCCTGAGCCGGCCCGCGGCCATCTCGCGCTCCATGAGCATTGCCATCTGGCGGCGCTTGGGCAGGATGTACTGCGCGCGCAACTGAGCGCCGAGCGGTGAGCGTTCCGCTTCCGCGATCATCATCCGGTCGACGGCGATCACATCATCGCCCAGCCGCAGGCCCATGTACCCGCGAGCAAACGCTGTCAGCCGCTCGGGCAGATCGCCAGGACCCTCCAGCTGTTCGAAGGCGCGCTCCGCCTGATCCGCTACCGCATCGTCCAGGGCGGCGAAGAACAGTTCCTCCTTCGACTTGAAGTAGCTGTAGAGCGTCGCCTTCGAGCCGCCCAAGCGAGCCGAGATTTCCGACATGCTGGTCCGCTCGAACCCGTTCTCGCGGAACGCCGCCCACGCTGCCGAAACAATCGCTGAGCGACGCGCGTCCGTCTTCAGCCTCATGCGCTCCTCCGTTTTCTAGACTGTACAGTACAGGAATGGCTTGACGCCAGCCCCGGGTCGATTAAATAGACCGTACGGTTTGGTTATGAAGGCCCCCAGATGTCGCGTTCGATCTTTTCGGCGCCGCCGCGCGCCCTCGGCGCTCTCCTTCTGTCAACATCGGTGCTGACGGCCTGCGCCAGCGTGCCCGACCTTGGCGCACCGCCTCAGCCGAAGCCGGCGACAAGCTACCTGTCGGCTCAGATCCTCTCCGCCCCAGAGTCGGCTTGGCCGGAGGACACCTGGTGGCAGGCCTATGGCGATCCGCAGCTGACTCGACTGATCGTGGAGGCGCTCACCGGCTCGCCCGACCTTGCGGTGGCAGAGGCCCGGGTCCGGCAAGCTGAGGCGCTGGCGCAGCAGGCGGGCGCCGCGCTTGGGCCGCAGCTTCAGGCCGAGGCCTCGGTTGCGGCCGCCAAACAGAGCTACAACAACGGCGTGCCGGCCGATTTCGTGCCGCATGGGTGGAACGACAGCGGCCGCGTGGGGGCGAACCTCAGCTGGCAGCTGGACTTCTTCGGACGCAACCGCGCCTCGCTGGCGGCGGCGACCTCTCAGGCGCAGGCCGCGCGGGCCGAGGCGGCGGCGGCGCGGCTGACCCTGTCTACGGCCGTCGCAAGCGCCTATGCGGATCTCGCGCAGCTGCACGCGGACCGAGACGCCGCCGATCAGGCTGTACGGGTTCGTCGTCAGACCGAAGATCTTATCAGCCAGCGCCGCGCCCAGGGCCTCGAAAACCGGTCGGCCGAACAGAGGGCTCACGCCGCCCGGGCTGCCGCTGAGGCGGACCTCGCGGCTGTCGACGAAGCGCTGGGGCTGACCCGCAATCGCATCGCTGCGCTGACGGGCCAGGGTCCGGACCGTGGGATCGGGATCGACCGCCCGGCGCAAACCTCTGTGCGCGCCTTCGGCCTGCCTGCCAACCTGCAGGCCGACCTCGTGGGCCGCCGGCCTGACGTGACGGCGGCGCGCCTGAGAGCCGAAGCGGCCGCCAAGCGCATCAAGGTTGCGCGCGCCGATTTCTACCCGAACCTCAACCTGACAGCATTCCTGGGCGTGCAATCGCTCGGTCTCGATCTGCTCACCAAGAGCGGCTCCACGGTCGGCCAGGTCGGACCCGCGGTCAGCCTGCCGATCTTCGACTCCGGTCGGCTGCAGGGCGCCTTTCGCGGCGCACGGGCCGAGTACGACGAGGCGGTCGCGAGCTACGACCAGACCCTGGCGCGCGCCCTCAACGACGTCGCTGACGCGGCGGTCAGCGCGCGCGCTCTGGACGCTCGTCTCGCGAAGAGCCGAGAGGCGCTCGCCGCGTCCGTGGACGCCCACAAGCTGGCGCAGGATCGCTATCGCGGCGGCCTCGCCACCTACCTCGATGTGCTCAGTGCAGAAGACGCCCTGATCGCCAACCGGCGGACCGTGGCGGACCTCGAGGCCCGCGCCTTCAGCCTGGACGTCGAGCTCGTGCGCGCGCTGGGCGGCGGCTTCCACGCCTGACCTGCAGATTTTCCTCCCAAGGGACGTGAGACCATGAACAAGCCGATTTCGCAGGACGAACTGCAAGGCGCCGCTTCGACGGCGTCGCCGAGCACGAAGCCCGCCCGCACTGCGTCGCTGCGCAAGAAACTGTTCGCCGGACTGGCGGGCGCTGTCGTGCTGGTTGGCGGCGGCGCCTACGCCTACCAGACCGGAGTGGCCGCCAAGCAGGTGGAGACCGACAACGCCTACGTTGCGGCCGACGCGGCCCAGGTCACCGCGCTCGTGGGGGGACCCGTCGCGCAGGTGCGAGTTGTCGACACGCAGGCGGTGCGCAAGGGTGACGTGCTCGTGGTGCTGGACGCCACGAACGCTCACCTTGATCTGGCGGAAGCCGAGGCGGCGCTCGCGCAGACCGAGCGCAAGGTTCGGGGTTACGGCGCCAACGACCAGGCGCTCGGGGGCCAGGTGGCGGCGCGCAAGGCCGATGTGGCGCGCGCCGAAGCCGAGCTGGCTCGCGCGCGTCTCGAGCTCGACCGGCGGCAGGCGCTGGCGGGCTCCGGGGCAGTGGCCGGCGAAGAGCTGACGAGCGCGAAGACGGCGTTCAGCGCCGCCCAGGCCGCCCTGGCGCAGGCCCGGGCCAACGTGGCGGCGGCGGAGGGTTCGCGCGAGGCGAACGCCGTGCTGATTTCCGGGGTGTCGCTCGACGCCAATCCGGAAGTCGCCGCGGCTCGGGCCCGGGTCGAGCAGGCGCGGGTGAATCTCGAGCGCACAGTCATCCGGGCGCCCGTGGACGGGGTGGTCGCCCGACGCAGCGTGCAGGTTGGCCAGATGCTGCAGACCGGCGCGCCGCTGATGAGCGTCGTGCCGGTTCAGCAGGCTTATGTGAACGCAAACTTCAAGGAAGGCCAGCTGCGGCAGGTCCGCATCGGCCAGCCTGTCGAGCTGGAGAGCGATCTCTACGGCGACAAGGTCGTCTACCATGGCAAGGTCGTCGGCCTTGCCGGGGGGACAGGCTCGGCGTTCGCTGTGATCCCGGCCCAGAACGCCACCGGGAACTGGATCAAGGTGGTTCAGCGACTGCCGGTTCGCGTCGCGCTCGATCCCAAAGACCTTGCCGCTCATCCCCTGAAGGTCGGCCTCTCCATTAAGGCCACCATCCACATCCAGGACTAGGGTTCCCGCCATGACTGCCGTTGCAACGGCGGGCTCTGCGCCCGCCGATCGCACCCCCGCGACTGGAGGCGCCAGCCTTTGGGCGCTCGGGGCGCTCCTGGCCATCGCCAATTTCCTCGCGGTCCTGGACACCTCCATCGCCAACGTGTCCGTGCCGAACATCGCGGGCAGCCTTGGGGCCTCGACCAGTCAGGGCACCTGGGTGATCACCTCCTACGCCGTGGCGGAGGCCATCATGGTGCCGCTTACGGGCTGGCTCGCCATGCGCTTCGGCGGCCCGCGGGTTTTCGTCCTTTCCATCCTCGGCTTTGGGATTACCTCGGCGCTCTGCGGCCTTGCGCCGAACCTCGGTTCGCTGACCTTGTTCCGCGTCCTGCAGGGCTTCGCCGGCGGGCCTTTGATGCCCCTGTCACAGACCCTGCTGTTCCTGATTTTCCCGCCGAAACAGCGTCCAGCGGCCATGGGCCTCTGGGCCGTGACCACGCTGGTCGCGCCCATCCTGGGGCCAGTGCTCGGCGGCTACCTGTGCGACACCTTCGGCTGGCAGGCCATCTTCTGGGTGAACGTGCCGATCGCCTTTGCGGCGGCGGTTGTCCTATGGCGTGCGTTGAAGCCTTACGAAGAACGCGGCGTGGCGGCGAAGTTCGACGTCGTCGGCCTCGTCCTCCTGGTCGGCTGGGTGGGCGCACTTCAGCTGATGCTGGATCTCGGCAAGGAGCACGACTGGTTCGCCAATCCGATGATCGTCGGGCTCGCGGCTGTGGCGTTGGTCGGCTTCCTCGCCTTCCTCATCTGGGAGCTCACAGCGGAGAACCCAGTCGTGGATCTGAGGATCTTCCGCTACCGCGGATTCAGCGTGGCCATGGTGACGCTGGCCATCGCCTTCGGCGGCTTCTTCGCCACCAATGTCCTCACGCCGCTGTGGCTGCAAAACCAGATGGGCTACACGGCCACCTGGGCCGGTTATGTCACTGGTATGGTCGGGGTGCTGGCGGTCTTTGCGGCGCCGATCGCGTCCCAGCTTTCGGTCAAGGTGGACCCGCGCAAGCTGATCTTCGTCGGCGTCGCCGGCCTGGGCGTGATCACCCTGTTCCGGGGCCAGGCCACACCAGACATGACCTTCTGGCAGATCGCGATCTGGCTCTTGATCAGCGGAGCCTTCATGCCGCTGTTCTTCATGCCTTTGACCAACCTGGCGCTCGGTAGCGTTGAGCCCGAGGAGACGGCGAGCGCGTCCGGCCTGATGAACTTCATCCGGACCATGGCCGGCGCGGTGGCGGTGTCCCTCGTCAACACGACATGGGACGATGCGGCGACCCGCAACCAGGCTGAACTCGCCGGCGCGATGACGGACGCGCAGACGACGGTTGACGCGCTTTCCGCCCAGACCGGGGGGCAGGAGGGCGCCATCGCAACGCTGACTCAGATGGTTCACGGGCAGGCGGTGGCGATCGCCACCAACCAGGTCTTCCTGGCGGTGGCTTTCTTGTTCGTCGTGGCGGCGGCGCTGATCTGGCTGGCGCCCAGGCCGAAGCATGTGGCCGACACCTCCATGGCGCACTGAGCCGAACGCCGACGGCCGGCCACGCTCCATAGTCTCCCTCTATCTAATTTATCCCCAAAATCGATTTTACCTAAAGGGGCCGGGGGCGCACTGTGGGGACGGCGGCGCGGGGCGGCCCTTGCCGCGGGATGAAACGGAGGAAGAGATGGATCAGAAGGTCGACACCCCGCAGGGTTGCCCCATGGGCAAGCCGACGACTGTGCGGTCGCTCCTGGGCCGCACCAACCGCGACTGGTGGCCCGAGGCGCTTCCCCTCGACATCCTGAACCAGGGCGGCCTCTCGCCGGACCCGATGGGCGAAGACTTCGACTACGCCGAAGCCTTCAACGCCCTCGACTACGACGCGCTGAAGGCCGACCTGAAGGCGCTGATGACCGACAGCCAGCCGTGGTGGCCGGCCGACTACGGCCACTACGGCCCCTTCATGATCCGCATGGCCTGGCACGCGGCCGGCACGTACCGCACGGCCGACGGGCGCGGCGGGGCCAACAGCGGCCAGCAACGCTTCGCCCCGCTGAACAGCTGGCCGGACAACGGCAATCTGGACAAGGCGCGCCGCCTGCTGTGGCCGATCAAGCGCAAGTACGGGAAGAACATCAGCTGGGCGGACCTCTTCATCCTGGCCGGCAACGTCGCCATCGAATCCATGGGCGGGCCGGTGTTCGGCTTCGGCGGCGGCCGCAAGGACGTCTTCGAGCCCGAGCGGGACATCTACTGGGGCTCGGAGGAGCAGTTCGTCGGGCATCCCGACAACAAGACCCGCATCCTCCCCGAGGATCAGCTGGAGCTGGAGCACCCGCTGGCGGCGATCCAGATGGGCCTGATCTACGTCAATCCCGAGGGCCCGGGCGGGGTGCCGGACCCGATGCAGTCGGCGCGCGACATCAAGATCACCTTCGAGCGCATGGCGATGAACCATGAGGAGACCGTCGCGCTCACCGCCGGCGGCCACACCTTCGGCAAGGCCCACGGCGCCGGAGATCCCAGCCTGGTGGACGCGGCCCCGGAAGCCGCCGACATCTCGCTGCAGGGCTTGGGCTGGGCCAGCGCGCACGAAAGCGGCTTGGGCGAACACACCATCACCAGCGGCATCGAAGGCGCCTGGGTGAACACGCCAACGGAGTGGTCGGAGAACTATTTCCGCCTGCTGCTCGACTACGAATACGAGCTGGTCCGCAGCCCCGCCGGCGCCCAGCAATGGCAGCCGATCAACCAGAAGCCGGAGGACATGGCCCCGGCGGCGCACGATCCCACAAAGCGCGTGCCGACCATGATGACCACGGCCGACATGGCGCTGAAGGTCGATTCGGAATTCCGCGCGATCTCCGAGAAGTTCCGGAACGACCACGAGGCTTTCAAGGACGCCTTTGCCCGGGCCTGGTTCAAGCTCACCCACCGGGACATGGGCCCGAAGGTCCGCTACCTGGGACCGGAGGTTCCGGCCGAGGACCTGATCTGGCAGGACCCGGTGCCGGCGGGTTCCAAACCCTCCGACGCCGACGTCGCGGCGTTCAAGTCGAAGATCCTCGCGGCGGGCTTCAGCGTCGGCCAGCTGGTGAAGACCGCCTGGGCGTCGGCCTCGACCTACCGGCGCTCGGACCATCGCGGCGGCGCCAACGGCGCGCGGATCCGCTTCGAGCCCCAGAAGAGCTGGAAGGTGAACGAGCCGGAGGAACTGGGCCGCATCCTCGCCAAGCTCGATGAGCTGCGCGGATCGCTGTCCATGGCGGACGCCATCGTCCTGGCCGGCACGGCGGCGGTGGAAAAGGCGGCGCGTGACGCCGGCTTCGATGTGAGCGTGCCCTTCGTCGGCGGCCGTGGCGACGCCACGGAAGAGTGGACCGACGTCGAAAGCTTCGCGGTGCTGGAGCCGGTGGCCGACGGCTTCCGCAACTACCTGAAGACCAAGCACTCGGTGCGCACCGAGGAACTGCTGCTCGACCGCGCCTCGCTGCTCGGCCTGTCGGTCCCGGAGATGACGGTGCTGCTGGGCGGCCTGCGGGTGCTGGGCGCCAACTACCAGGACGCGCCCGAGGGCGTCTTCACGCAGCGCAAGGGTCAGCTGACCAACGACTTCTTCGTCAACCTGCTGGACAACGACACCTTCTGGAAGGTGATCGACACCAGCGCCGACGAGGAGTTCATCGGCTATGACCGCGGCGGCAGCCACGAGAAGTGGCGGGCGACCCGGACCGACCTGATCTTCGGGTCCAACAGCCAGCTGCGCGCCACGGCGGAGGTGTACGCCGAGCGCGGCAACGAGGAGAAGTTCGTCCGCGACTTCATCAAGGCCTGGACCAAGGTCATGAACGCCGACCGCTTCGACCTGCCGCAGAACCCGGACAGCGTCGAGCCGATCGGCATCGCCGAGCCCGCGGCCGCGCAGTAGCCGGCGGCGAGCCCGCCCGGCCTCGGAAGCACGGCGGCCGAGGCTCTAGGCCCAGGCGGCGGGCTGGAAGAGCTCGACCAGGTTGCCGGAGGGGTCCCGGGCGAGGATCTGGGCGCCGCCGGGGCCGGTGACGATGTCGTTGACGAATTCGACGCCGCGGGCGCGCAGGCGCTCGACCTCGGCGGCGAGGTCGTCGACCACCAGCTGAAACCGGTTCCAGCCGCCCGGCTCGGGCTGCCGGCCGTCGGGCATCGGACGGCCGGCGGAGCTGCCGCGGCCGCTGAGCAGCAGCCGGATCGGGCCGCGGGTCACCGCCGCGAAGGCCGGCGAGGAGGGGCCGAAGGGCTCGAAGCCCAGATGGCCGACGTACCAGTCCGCGGCCTGCGGCACGTCTGAGACCATGTAGCGGACGTTGACCTGGGCTTCCGTGGCCATGACGGATCTCCTTCAGGGGGCGAGGGTGCGGCGGAGCAGGGTGCAAAGGGCGGTGAGCACGGCCTCGCGCGGCTCGCCGGCGGCGACGGCGCGCGCCGCCTCGTCGATGGCGGCGAACAGCAGGCGGGCGGTGGGGTCGGGCTCGATCGGGCCGAAGGCGCCCGCCTCCTGGCCGGCGCGGATGACCGCCGAGAGCCGCAGGACGGCGTTGTCGGCGAGGGGCCGCCGGTCGGTGTAGTCGGAGTGGAAGAGGGCCTGACCGATACCCTGGCGGGCGGCGGCGAAGTCGATGAAGGCCGCGGCCAGCCAGTCCACGGTGGCCGGCCAGTCCACCGGCCCGTCCACCTCGGTCGGCAGCGGATAGAGGGTGTCGAACTCGGCCACCAGCCGCTCGCGAACGGTGTCGAGCAGGTCGTCCCAGCTCGGGAAGTAGAGGAAGAAGGTCCCCTTGGCGACGCCGGCCTCGCGGACCACGTCCTCGACCCGCACCTTGGGGCCATGCGCCTGCAGGAGCCGCTCCGCCGCCTCGACGATCTCCAGCCGGCGAGCCTCGGGGGCGAGGCGGCGCCTGGGGGGCTTGGGCATCACATGCACCTAAATGACCGTGGGTCATTAGTTACTGACCGGCGGTCAGTGTCAAGGGGAGGCGCGGCCTCGCCGCTTCCCGCGGCGGCGCGGGATCGGCTAGGCTGGCGAAAAGCGTATCGGTGAGGGCGTAGGCATGAGGCGATATCTGGCGGGCGTGGCGCTGGCGGCGGCGGCCGCGGCTGGGAGCGCGGGGGCCGCGGAGCTGTCGGCGCAGGAACGAGCGCAGATCACGGCGGCCGTGGACAAGGGGGCGCCCCGCATGGGCGAGGTGGCCCGGCAGATCTGGGGCTTCGCCGAGGTGGGCTACCAGGAGACCAAGAGCTCGGCGCTCTTGCAGTCCGAGCTGAAGAAGGCCGGCTTCAAGGTGGAGGCGGGGGTGGCCGGCATGCCCACCGCCTTCGTGGCGAGCTTCAAGACCGGAGAGGGGCCGGTGCTGGCCATCCTGGCCGAATTCGACGCCCTGCCGGGGCTGGCGCAGGCGGCGGAGCCGACGCGCAGGCCCGTCCCGGGGATCGCCGGCCACGCGTGCGGCCACCACATGTTCGGCGCCGCCTCGGTTCAGGCCGGGATCGCGCTCGCCCAGTGGATGAAGGCCCACGGCGTGAAGGGCGAGGTGCGGGTCTATGGGACTCCCGCCGAGGAGGGCGGCTCGGGCAAGGTCTACATGGTGCGCGCCGGCCTGTTCCAGGACGTGGACGCCACCCTGCACTGGCACCCCGGCGACGCCAACGACGCCTCGCAGACGGTCTCCCTGGCCAACGTCAGCGGCAAGTTCCGCTTCACCGGGGCCTCCGCCCACGCCTCCGGCGCGCCGTGGCGCGGCCGGTCCGCCCTGGACGCCGTCGAGGTGATGAACGTGGCGGTGAACATGCTGCGCGAGCACGTGCCCGACGGGACGCGCATCCACTATGTGATCAGCGACGGCGGCCAGGCGCCGAACGTCGTGCCGGAGAAGGCCGAGGTCTACTACTACGTCCGCCACGCCGACCCGCAGGTGGTGCGCGACGTGGTCGCCCGGGTGCAGAGGGCCGCCGAGGGGGCGGCGCTGGCCACCGAGACGAAGATGAGCTTCGAGCAGACCGGCGGCGTCTACAACATGCTGCCGAACGAGACCCTGGCGCGGGTGATGGACGGCAACCTGCGGCAGGTGGGCGGGGTGCGGTGGGACGCCCAGGAGCGCGCCTTCGCCGAGGCCATGGCCAAGCAGCTTCCGCCCTCCAAGGCGACGTTGGAGAGCGCCTCGGAGATCCAGCCGCTGCGGATCGGCGGCGACGGCGGCGGCTCGACGGATGTGGCGGACGTGAGCTGGGTGACGCCCACCGTCGGCATGCGCTCGGCGGTGTGGGTCCCAGGCACGCCGGGCCACAGCTGGCAGGCTGTGGCCGCCGGCGGGACCAGCATGGCGACCAAGGGCGGTGCGGTGGCCGCCAAGACCCTGGCGCTCACCGGCGCCCAGCTGTTCCGCGACCCGGCGTTGATCGCCCAAGCGAAGGCGGAGCTGGTCCGCAAGCGGGGCGAAGGGTTCGTCTACAAGGCCATGGTCGGCGACCGGCCGCCGCCGCTGGACTACCGCGGCAAGGCCGGCGGCGAGTAGCGGGAGCGCCTGCCCTCTCCCGCTTGCGGGAGAGGGTTGGGTGAGGGCGGCGCCGAGACGACCGTTCGCGACGGTGTTGGACCCGGAGCGAGCGGGTCCACCCGCAGCGCCACCCCCACCCGCCTGCGCCGCCCTCACCCCAGCCCTCTCCCACGCCTGCGGCGCGGGAGAGGGGAAAGACGGCGCCTTGCCCTCTCCCGCCTGCGGGAGAGGGTTGGGTGGGGGCGGCGCCGAGGCGCCGTTCGCGAGGGTGTTGGACCCGGAGCGAGCGGGGCCAACCGGAGCGCCCCCCCCAGCCGCCTGCGCCGCCCTCACCCCAGCCCTCTCCCACGCCGGCGGCGCGGGAGAGGGGGAACCGTCGGCGGTGGGCTTCGGTTAGCGGCGGTATGCCGGGCGGGATACAGAATGCCGGCCCGGGTCCTAGACCGACGGAGCGCCGAACATGTCCCTGATCGACAAGGCCCTTGGGGCCATCACCCCGCCCGAGAGCGACGAACAGCGAGCCGAGGCGACGCGCAAGGCGCGCGAGGCCTCCATGCCGGGCGACTGGCTGTCCATGGCGCTGGACCAGCACGACCAGATCCGCGCAGCGTTCGAGGCCTGCCGCATGGCCACCGACGGGCCGTCCCGCACGGCGGCGATGAAGCAGCTGGCCCTGGTGCTCAACGGCCACAGCTTGGCGGAGGAGGTCGTGCTCTACCCGGCGCTCGCCAAGGCGGGCGAAAAGCACCACACCACCCTGGCCTACACCGAGCAGACCACGGCCAAGATGCAGATGGCCGAGCTGGAACGAATCGACCCGGTCACCGACGCCGAAGGGTGGAAGGACAAGCTGGAGCACATCCGCGGCGCGGTGCTGCACCACATCTTCGAGGAAGAGGGGACCTGGTTCCTGAAGATCAAAGAAGAGTACGACAACCAGGCCTTCCTGACCCACCGCTTCCGCGAGGAGTACGAGCGCTACGCCAAGGGCGCCGAGGCCGAGACCCGGACGGCGGGAGAGCCGCGCAGCTTCCAGAGCGGCGTCAGCGAGGGACCTGCGCCGCTCCAGTAGGCGAACTCGGCGTCGGGGCCGGGGCCGTCGAGGCGGCTAGCGCAACTCGACGACCTTGCCCTGCACAGTCACGCGCTCGAGGCGCATCTCGGGCGTCCCGTCGCTGCGCGGATAGCCCTCCAGCGTGACCGGCTGCCCCGCGGCGAGCATCTCGCGGGTGAGGCCGCGAGCTTCCATGCGGGCCAGCGGCGCCAGAACCACGTTCCAGGTTCGGCCCTGCCAGGCCACCTTGGCGGTGGCGTGCGGGTTCTCCCAGGCGAGGCCAGTCAGCGGGGCGGTGACCTTCACCATCTTGTCGGCGTCGTAGGAACTCCAGCCGTGGTGAGCGAGAGCCGAGCCGCCGACGAGCGCGACGGCGGAGGCGAGGACGAAGGGGCGGATCATGACGAGCTCCGGGGTTGTCCTCACCAGAGCCTAGCACTTCGGAGGCGCGTTGCCTCTCACGCCTCGCTGGCGGGTGACCTATCCGGAATTCGGCAAGCGCGGGCGGCGGCGCAGCAGACGGCGCGGCTGGCCGCGCGGCGACGGGACCGGTCGCAGGCCGTGGTCCTGGCCTTGCGGCCGAAGCCGCCGAGAAGCGGGCGCGCCTCGACCTATACGCGCCAGGTGGGCGAGGCGATCTGTGCGCGGCTGATGCAGGGCGGGAGCGCCTGGCGGCGCCGCCGCCTATGGCTGCAGGTTCGAAGGCGACCGCTATCAGACGTGGTGCGGGACAGGCGCGGCAACCGGATCGGGTGAGTGCAGACCGCCTGTTCAGTTCCAGGCGCGCATGACGCCCCGGGCCGGAGCCCGGGGCGGGTGCGACAAGCGGCAAAGAGGGACGGAGCCGCCGGCGTACCGTATAGTCAAAATGGTCGAGCGGCCGGATGGTTCAAGCCCGTCCGGCGATTTCCCGCCCGTTCAGAACCGACGGACGAACGACACGCCCCAGACATCCACGTCCAGATCGTCGTTCCCCTCGTAGCGGGTGTACTCGGCCCGCAGGGCGTTGGCGCCGCCGAGGTGGAGCTCGGCGCCCGCGCCGGCGGCGAGCCACTCGTCCTTGTCGGAGAAGCGGGCGACGGTGGAGCCGATCCGGGCCTTGCCGTCGAACCTGGCGTGCACTGCGCCGCCACGGGCGAAGACATCGAGGCGCTCGCTCACCGGGTAGCGCGCCACGCCGAAGGCGCCGACGGCGTAGTCGAGCCCATAGGATCCACGCGCCCCTGCACCGGTGGAGAAGTGGCCATCGTCGACGCCGAGCGAGCCTTCGGCCTCGATGCCGAGGAAGCGGTTGAACTGGTAGCCGGCGCGCACGGCAAGCGCGCCTGTCCCGGCGTCGCGGGCGCCGCTGGGATCGAGGTGGCTGTAGCCGACCCCGGCGTAGACGCCGGTGCGTTCGAGATCCTGAGCGGCGGCGGCGGCGGGGACAGCCAGGGCGAGGGCGGCCCACACAGCCGCGGAGGTGAAGGTCTTCATGATGATGCTCTTTCGTTTCCTGTCATTCGGCCCGAAGCGGGGCCGGTGGGCCGCAGCCAACCGCCGCAGCCGGACTTGCAGGTGTGTGCGCCACGGCCACGCTTAAGAGGCGGCGGTGGAAAAGGCCTTGTTCCGGATCGTGAAAGGCGAGGAGCGGCGCGACCGCCCAAACGAAAGCGGCCCCGGCGGCCATCGAAGGCGCCAGGGCCGCACTCCCGTCGCGTCGGCCGGTGGGATGACGGGCCCGACGCGCGATCGGGGCGCATATGGGGGGCTGCGCGGCGGCCGCAAGCGGCGCCGTTAGCCCGCCGGGTGCGGCAGGTCGTCGGCCGGCGCGCGCCAAGCTTCTTTCGAACGTAACAGCAAGTCACAAAAATGTTTCATCCGGCGCCCGGTGACGGGACACGCGCCGCGTGTAGGCTCGGGCTCTGCTACTTTTCGGGACGGGGGAGGCAGGGGCTCCGCGAGGGCGGAGGCGTGCGCTCCCCTTGTTACCGGAAGGCGGCCGACGCGGCGGCGGCCTGGGGAGGCCGAAGCCTAACCAACATCTGACGGGGCGACACACAGCATGAGCGATATCCAGCCGTATAATCCGGAACTCTTCTCCGACTCCGACGACGCAACCCTGGATGGCCAGACGGGAACTTTCTACGGCAAGGAGATCTGGACGCCCGAGCACGCGGCCCAGTACCTGAACCGGTCAGGCACGGCCTGGGGCGTCACTGGCGTCGCGCGCGACGGCGATGCGAAGGAGATCACCTACGGGTTCTTCAACAATCAGGCCCAGCTCGAGACCAACGGCTACGTCTATGAGCTGAACGGCCAGTACTTCGGCCTGAACGAGTACTTCGGTTTCGGGGCGTTCAGCGAGGCGCAGCGCGCAGCGGCGCGGGAGGCGATCCAGTACTGGGACGACGTGGTGGCGATCTCGTTCAAGGAGACCGACGTCAACCAGGCTGACATCAACTTCGGCAATGTGATGAACCGGCCCGGAACGCAGGCCTATGCGCGGCTGCCGGCGGCGACGGTGAGTTCGAACGCCCACGTCAACGCCCAGGCCTACAATATCGTGGGCGACGTGTGGGTGACTGGCACGACCGCGTCCAACTTCCAGTTCGACGAGGGGCTCTACGGGCTCAACACCCTGGTCCACGAGTTCGGCCATTCGCTGGGCCTGTCGCACCCGGGGAACTACAACTTCGCCCCGGGGTTCGCGGTGACCTACGCCAACGGCGCCGAGTACGCCCAGGACATCCGCAACTACTCCATCATGTCGTACTGGAACCCGCGCGAAGTGGGCATCCAGGACCACGACTACCTCCGCGGGACGATCGCCTACGGGGCGACGCCCATGGTCCATGACATCCTGGCCATCCAGAAGATGTACGGCGCGGACATGACCACCCGCACCGGGGACACCACCTATGGCTTCAACTCGAACGCCGGGCGCGACGCGTTCGACTTCGTGAAGACCCCCGCGCCGGTGATGGCCATCTGGGATGCGGGCGGCAACGACACCCTCGACTGCTCGGGCTTCGCCACCAACCAGATCATCGACCTGCGCCCCGGCCACCTGTCGAGCATCGGCGGCGTCACCCTGGCCAATGCGCCCAGCCTGGAGCAGGTGAACGCCCAGCGCGCCCTCGACGGCTATCCGCCGCTCAGCCAGGCGGCCTATGACGCCCGCATGGCCAACCTGGCCGCCGACCCGAACGCCGGGCGTCTGGTGAACAACGTGGGCATCGCCTACGGCGCGACGATCGAGAACGCCGTGGGCGGCTCGGGGAACGACCTGATCCAGGGCAACGCCGCCAACAATCGGCTGCGGGGGAACGCGGGCGACGACGACCTCTACGGCGATGGCGGAACCGACGTCCTGGAGGGCGGGGCCGGCGCCGACACCCTCCGCGGCTCGGACGGCGTGGACGTGCTCATCGGCGGTGCCGGATCGGACCGGTTCGTGGCCGAGACCACCGCCACCCTGGTGCAGCTGAAGAAGGGCGAGGTCGGCCTGGACGTGATCGTCGACTTCAGCTCAGGCGACAAGCTCGACTTCAGCGGCCTGTCGGTGGACGCCAGCGACATCACGGTGCGGACCTTCGGCAACATCAACGCCGCGCAGAAGTCGCTCGGCTTCCAGCTCGCGGGGGACGTCACGGGCCTGAGCTCGGGACATGTGACGGTGGTTCTCGCCAACCTCGATGCGGACCCGGAGGCGGAGTTCGCCTTCGTGCTGATGAACATCAAGGGCGTCGGGGCGGGCGACTTCCTGTTCTAGGGCGGCGGGCGCCTGCGCGCCTTGCGCAGGCGCCGTTCGTCGCGGGGTGGACGCCGTTCGTCGAATGGCGGCGGGCAAACGTAACCGTGGGCGACTACGGTGACGCTTCGATACAGCCCGGAGACCCTGAATGACCCCGATGCTGCTTGCGCTCGCGCTGCTGGCCCAGGACCCGTCGGCGGCCGAGGCGACAAAGCCGGCGGTGGCCGCCCCGCCGGTGGCCGAGGCCGCCGCGGCGACGCCCACCAAGGCGAAGAAGGTCGGCAACGACGACGAGACGTTCTGCCGGAACGAGGCCCCGATGGGCACCCGCATCCCGAAGAAGCGCTGCTACAACAAGCAGGAGTTCAAGATGCGGCAGCTGGACGAGCGCAAGAACCTCGATCGCATCCAGGCCGACGCGCGCGCGCCGGTCATTCGCTAGTAGCGGCGCCAGGCCCAGGGCGGCGGGGCGGGGCGGTAGGCGTCCGGCTCCAGCGCCTCCTGCGCCTCGATCCAGGACCGCCGGCGCTCGGCCGCCTCAAAGGCCTGGCGCTGGGCCTCGTAGGCGGCCTGCTGGCGGCGCGCGTCCTCGGCGGCGCGGCGGTCTTCGGCCTCCTGGGCGACCCGGCGAGCCTCCAGCTCGGCGGCCTCGGCCTGGGCGCGGGCGGCCTGCAGCTCGGCGTCGGCGAGCGCCTTGCGGTGGCTCTCCTCGGCCTGGCGGCGGGCCTCGGCGGCCTGGGTCTCGCGGGCGATGTGCAGCCGCTGGGCGGCCTGGGCGCCGCAGGTCCTGAGGTCGGCGACCCCCTGCTCGGAGCCCGCAAGCGAGGCGCCCACCGGCTCGAGGCCGAGCCAGGCGATGTCGAGGACGGCCCCTTTGCGCAGGGCGGCTTCGGTCTCCGGGCTGAGGGCGATCTCGCCCACCGCCGGATCGGCGGTGCGGGTCATCAGGTTGGAGAACCGCTTCTGGTCGATGCGCAGGGCGAGGAAGGCCTGCTCAGGCAGGCTCTCCTTGGAAAAGCGCAGGGCGAGCCGTTCGCCGTCGGAGACCAGCTGCACCGGGGTGATCGCGCCGGAGCGGCCGGCGAGCTCGAGGTCCGTGCGGCAGGCCCCCTCGCCGGGGCTGATCAGCCAGGCGGCGGCGGGCAGGGCGGGGGCGGCGAGCGAAGGCGCCGCCAGGAGCGCCGCGACAGCCGATAGGGGGATGACCTTGATCAACGAAAGAACTCCTCGCTGACACGCCGAGCCACCATAGACGAGCCGCCCCCGCGCGCCGACGCTGCGAAGGGGCCGCGGGAAGCGACCAAGGGTCGCAAGGCGGATCGACAAGCCGGGCCGCGACGCGGCAGGGTCGGGTTCAACTGCAACAAGGGAGGCGTCCGATGAACGCGACGAGACGAGCTGCATCGATCCTGGCCGCGCTGGCGGTGACGGCGGCGGGCGGAGCGGCGGTGGCCGCCCAGGTCCCGGCGCATGTGGCTGCGGCCCTGGCGGACAAGGCCCGGCCCGAGGCCGACGTGAAGCGCGACGCGGCGCGCAAGCCGGGCGAGATGCTGGCCTTCGGCGAGGTGAAGCCGGGGCAGAAGGTGGTCGACCTGGTGATGGGCGGCGGCTACTTCACACGGCTGCTGTCGGCGGCGGTCGGGCCGAACGGTCGGGTCTACGCCTACCAGCCCACCGAGTTCGTGCAGTTCCAGGCGAGCTACGGCGAGAACCTGAAGAAGGTGGCGGCCGAGCGGGCCAATGTGACGCCGATCCAGGCGACCTTCGGCGAGATGGACCTGCCCGACGGGGTGGATCTGGTGTTCACCGTCCAGAATTACCACGACCTGCACCTGACCCCGTTCCCGAAGGACACGGCGCAGAAGGTCAACGCCGAGGTGTTCAAGTCGCTGAAGCCAGGCGGGGTCTACCTGATCGCCGACCACTCGGCGTCGGCCGGAGCGCCGCTGGACGTGGCCATGAGCCTGCACCGGATCGACCAGGCCATCGTGCGCCGGGAGGTGGAGGCCGCCGGCTTCCGCTACGAGGGCGAGATCCCGCTGCTGCGCGACGCCGCCGACGCGCGGACGGTGAACGTCTTCCAGCCGGCGATCCGCGGCAAGACCGACCAGTTCGTGATGAAGTTCCGCAAGCCGCGCTGAGGCGTTGAGATCTCCGCAGACCCCTGCGGAGGCCCCATGCTGTCACCCACCTCGCCGCTCGGCCGCCTGCTGGCAGGCCCACTCCGCACCGGCGAGGTGGTCTGGATCGGCGCGCGGCCCGGGCGGCGAGCGCCGATGACGCCGCTTGCCCGCGCGGTGCTGGAGCCGGGAAACGGGTTGGCTGGCGACCGCTATCACAGCCGCACGACGGGGACGCGGGCCGTGACCCTGATCGCCGCCGAGGACCTGGCGGCGATCGCCGGCTTCCTGGGCTTGGACGCCGTCGCGCCCGAGCGGCTGCGGCGCAACATCGTCACCCGCGGCGTCAACCTGCTGGCGCTGAAGGACCGGCGGTTCCGGGTCGGCGGGGTCGTGCTGCAATGGACGGGCGAGTGCCACCCCTGCTCACGTATGGAGGAGGAGCTGGGGCCGGGAGGCTACAATGCTGTGCGCGGCCACGGCGGGATCACCGCGGCGGTGCTGGAGGCCGGCGAGGCGGCGATGGGCGACGCCGTCGCGCGGCTGGAGGCCTAGTTCACGCGGCGGCGCCATTGCGGCGGCCGGGTCGGGGCTCTACGTCGGGAAGCCAGCCGCCAGGGGAGCGCCAGCCGCATGTCGTCCGTCCAAGACCTCTTCGAGCCGATCTCGTTCCAGCGCGGGCCGCAGTGGAAGAACCGCTTCATGCTGGCCCCGCTGACCAACCAGCAGAGCCATCCGAACGGCCTGCTGTCGGAGGACGAGTTCCGCTGGCTGACCATGCGGGCGCAGGGCGGGTTCGGACTGACGATGACCTGCGCGGCCCATGTGGCGGCCCAGGGGCAGGGCTTCCCAGGGCAGTTGGGGATCTTCGCGGACGACCACCTAGCGGGCCTGACCCGGCTGGCGGCCGAGATCCGACGCCATGGCAGCGTCTCTTCGGTGCAGCTGCACCATGCGGGCAACCGCAGCCCCAAGGACCTGGTGGGCGAGCCGCTCTGCCCCTCGGACGATCCCGAGACAGGGGCGCGGGCGTTCACCGGCGAGGAGGTGGAGGGGCTGGTGGAGTCCTTCGCCGCGGCGGCGGTGCGGGCCGAGCGCGCCGGCTTCGACGGGGTCGAGATCCACGGGGCCCACGGCTACGTCATCGCCCAGTTCCTCTCGCCGGAACTGAACCGCCGCGAGGACCGCTGGGGCGGCTCGGTGGAGAACCGGGCGCGGCTGCTGTTCGAGATCATCGACGCCATCCGCGCGCGCACGCGGGCGGACTTCCAGCTGGGGCTGCGGCTGTCGCCCGAGCGCTTCGGGCTGAAGCTGGCCGAGATCCGCGAGGTGACCCAGGAGGTCCTGCGGCAGGGCAAGATCGACTACCTGGACATGAGCCTCTGGGACGTGGCCAAGGAGCCGGTGGAAGAGGAGTTCAAAGGCCGCAAGCTCGCCAGCTACTTTAGCGAACTCGACCGCGGGCCGGTGAAGCTCGGCGCGGCCGGCAAGATCATGACGCCCGCCGAGGCCGCCGCCCTGCTGGCCGGCGGCTACGACTTCGCGGTGATCGGTCGGGCCGCCATCCTGCACCACGACTTCCCGGAAAAGGCCCGCGACGCGGCCTTCCAGCCGGTCGCCCGACCGGTGTCGCCGGCGCACCTCGAGGCCGAGGGCCTGTCGCCGGCCTTCGTCGACTACATGCGCAACTGGCCGGGGTTCGTGGAGGCGGCGTAGGCTGCACCGGCGCTCACGGGGCGGCTAGGGCGGGGCGAGCACCGCCGCAGCGCCCCGTTGGGCGTAGTGCGCGCGGGTCCAACGGGAGCGCGAGGGGGAAGGCCGGCGCCGCCCTCACCCTGGCCCTCTCCCGCAAGCGGGAGAGGGAAGCGGTGAAGATTAAGTGCTTGTAATATTCTGCATGAACTCTGCGTAATATTCTTAAATCTAAGTCATTACGCGCTATTCACGGGACTTACAGGAAGCGCGTCAGTATTCCTTCCTCACCGCCGGCGAGTAACCGCCGACGCCAAACCGGAGGGATTGAACATGACCCACTTCGCTTCCCGCATCGCCGGCGTCGCCACCCTGGCCCTCGCCGTCCTGCCGCTCGCCGCCATCTCCACCGCCGCCACCGCCGCCCCTGCGGCCGTCAAGGTGGCCGACATCGACCTCAACAGCCCGCACGGCAAGGCGGCCTTCGAGGCCCGCCTCGAACGCGCCGCGACCAACTTCTGCAGCGCCCAGCGCACGGGCGTCCGCCCCCTGGGCCGCGCGGCCAGCTGCCGCGAAGGCGTCCGGGAAGAGGTGGTGGCCAAGCTGCCGATGGTGCAGCAGGCCCAGCTCGCCCGAAGCACCTACGCGGCCCGCTAGCCGCCCACCGACGCCGAGCGGGGACTCTCCCCCCGGATCCTGGCCGGGCCCGCTCGCGCCAAGCCCCTCCCGATCCCAGCGGGAGGGGCTTTTTCGTGGGGGCAGGGCCCGCAGCCGCGGCGCGCGGTCGCCGACGGCTTGATCGCGCGCGCCGGCCATGCGAGGGGCGGGGGCATGAGCGACACCCCTCCCGACCGCCTCTCCACCGACCCGGAGAGCCCCTACTACGACGCCGAGATGCTCGCCCGGAACGTGGGCGTGCGCTTCAAGGGCGAGGACAAGACCAACGTCGACGAGTACTGCGTGTCGGAGGGCTGGGTGCGGCTGGCGGTCGGCAACTCCAAGGACCGGCGCGGAAAGCAGCTGACCATCAAGCTGAACGGGCCGGTGGAGCCCTACTTCCGCGAGAGCTAGCCGGTCTGCGGCGCCCTGCCGCACAACCTGCGACGGTGCGACACGACGCAACCCTTCCGAGAAGATGGGATAACCCCGTTCAGCTGGGCGGGAATAAAAGCCATGTTCGACCTGACCGTGACGGCCCGCCGGGGCCGCTGGGTCCTCACCGACGACGAAGAAGGCGAGCTGGGCGACTACGCCACGCAGGCCGAGGCCCTGGCGGCCGCCGGAGCCTTCGCCCAGGTGGACGCCGAGCCGCGCCACGTACTGATCCAGGAGAACGTCGGCGAGTGGGACGAGGCCGTCGTGGAGCCGCTGAGCTTCCACTGAGGCGGTCGCGGTAAAGCGACGGCGGTCCCCCTCCCCGAAGGGAGAGGGACGCCGGCAGCCTAGTAGCTGCGCGGGGTGGTGCGGTCGTCGGTGAGGCGGCTTTCGCCGGTGCGCCCGTCGTCGATGTCCACCTCGGTGTGGCGGACAGTGTCCTCGATGTCTTCGACGCGCTCGCCCACCTCCTTGCGAACCTGCAGCTCCTCGGTGATCACGGTCTCCTTGCCCACCACGGCTTCCTCACCGCGTTCGGAGACTTCGAAGCTGCGTTCCTCGAAGATGCCGTCGGCGGCGCCGGCGACACGCTCGTTGACCGGCCGGCGCTCGACCTCGACGTGTTCCTCGCGCAGGCGCACCTGCTCGTGCACGGGCGTCTCGCGGACGTAGGAGCGGACCCGGACGCCGCCGCGCTCGACCTCGCGCTTGCCGACGGCGAGCCGCTCCTCCGCGATCGGGATCACGCCCTCACGCTCGGCGCCCTGGACGCCGCCGGTCTCCATGGCGCCCGTCGCGCCGCCGGAGAAGGCCGACTGGCCGTTCCAGCCGCTGTCGCGCCACTGCTGCTGGCGCTGCTCGAAGTCGACGGCGCTGGAGCCCTCGAGGATTTCGCAGGCGCGGTCCACGCTGGTCTCGTCCACCTGCGCGCTCAGCAGGTAGCCGCCGCGGCTGATGCCCTCATGGTAGGCGTGCCGGTCCTCGTCCGGCATGAACATGTCCTTCAGCCCCGCCAAGAACCCGCGGTGCTCCCCGCCGCTGGACGACGAGCTCGCCTCGCTGTCCTGGCCGCTGATGGTGATGTCGCCACTGGCAAGGCCGCTGGCCACCAGCTGCTCGCGGGCCGCTTCGGCCTCGGCCCGGCTGTCGTAAAGGGCGGTGATCGTTCTCATCGATAGTCCTCGGGGTCTGGGGTTGACGTCCCAGGGACGTCCTGGCGGACGACCTCTGGCTCCAGGCGCCGGACGGTGACGGGCTGCTCCACGATGCGGGTCTCGGTGCGACGCGTCAGGCGGATCTCCTGCTGCAGCACCAGCCGCTTCTCGACCACGACGATTTCCTCGTAGATGGGGATGACGAGGGTGTCGCCTTCGGTGCGGACCTGCGGGACCTCGTCGACCTCACGGCCGATGTCGATCCGCTCGACCTGCACGTCCTCGCGAGCAAGCTCCTCGCGGACCCAGGTCTGCTCTTCGGCCACCCGGGTGCGGACGGTGACCCGTCCGGTTTCCACAACCCGCTTGTCGACGTGCAGCCGCTCGCGTGCGAGCGGCACGTTTGAGTCCGCTTTCGCTGTCACTGTTCGGTTCGCCTTTCTTGGGACGGCCAGCAAACCGAGTTCGTCAATTATTGTTCCAGGCGAGACAATGAATAGGCGATCAAGTATAAATGTACGCTACGGTCGCGCTAATACTGAACAGTGGCGCTTCAGATCTAACCTGAAGCTGCAAAGAAGAAGGGGCGCACCCGTGGGGTGCGCCCCTTCGCCGGTTGGCCGTGGCCGGTCAGGGGGCGTCGACGAGAACGACCTCGGCGTCCTCCAGGGCGGTGACCCGCAGCACCGCCTCGTCGCGGATCGCGGCGCCGTCGCGGGTGTCGAGGCGCACCCCGTTCACCTCCACCGCGCCGGCGGCCGGCACGAGATAGGCGTGGCGGCCGGGGCCGAGCGGGTACTCGGTCGTCTCGCCGGCCTTCAGCGTCGCGCCGGCGACCCGCGCATCCGTGCGGATCGGCAGGGCGTCGTCGTCGCCGGGCAGGCCCGAGGCCAGGGTGACGAACTTCCCGGCGCGCGCGCCCTTGGGGAAGGGCTTGGCGCCCCAGGTGGGCGCGCCGCCCCGGCTCTTGGGCTCGATCCAGATCTGGAAGATCCGGGTGGTTTCGGCCTCGAGGTTGTACTCGGCGTGGCGGATGCCCGAGCCTGCGCTCATCACCTGGACGTCGCCCGCCTCCGTGCGCCCCTGGTTGCCCAGGCTGTCCTGGTGCGTGATCGCCCCGTCCCGGACATAGGTGATGATCTCCATGTCGGCGTGCGGGTGGGGCGGGAAGCCGGAGCGCGGGGCGATCTCGTCGTCGTTCCAGACGCGCAGGGCGCCCCAGCCCATGTTCTTCGGGTCGTGGTAGCTCGCGAACGAGAAGTGGTGGCGGGCCTTCAGCCAGCCGTGGTCGGCGCCGCCGAGGCGGTCGAACGGTCTGCGTTCGATCATCGTCATCCCTCCGGGAGCGCCGCTCGGTTGATGTGGCGGCGCTCGTTTCGAGAGGGAAGATAGGTTTCCGGCGGGAGGGATAAAGCCAGGCCTTTGGAGAAGATTGTTTCCGGATTGGATAAGATACCGCCCGCTCAGAACCATTCACCTTCCGGCCACGTTTGCTGCGGCGTCAGCTGGAGGAACCCCATGCACAACACGATCAAGTCGCTCGCCATCGCGAGCCTGGCGCTGCCGTTCGCCGTCGCCTGCGCGAGCGATGGCAGCACCGGGCCGAGCGCGGCCGCCGGCACCGGCACCACGACGGCCGCTGCCCCCGCCTCGGGCTCGGGCGGTTCGACGACCACCGCCGGCGCGTCCACCGGCACGGGCGCGAACACCGGCGCCACCACGGGCACGAGCACGGCCACCCGCCCGTCCACCGGCGGCATCCCCTCGCTGGTGAACGTCAACCTGCAGGACGTGCTGAACGACCTGTCGGTGCGTCTGCAGATCGACCGGGCCAACGTTCCGATCAACATCCAGCTGCCGATCCAGCTGGCCGCCAACGTCTGCGGCGTCTCGGTGAACGTGCTGTCGGTGTCCACCGGCGGCCAAGCGCAATGCAAGGCCACGAGCGCGCCGCAGGAGCTGGCCCAGGTGGTGCAGCAGCAGATGGCGGCGGGCGGCTCGGTGGGCGGCGGCGCCCAGGGCGGCTCCACGGCGGCCACCGGCTCGGCGATGCCGGCGGCGGGCACCGCCACCAGCGGCGCCACCGGCACCTCGGCCAATTCCACGGGCACGACCGAAACCACCACCCAGAAGCGCTGAGGCGGCGGCGGGCAGGGCCGCCTGAACGGCGGCCCTGCTGCGCCTTCACATCCGGTTCAGCCAAGCTTGGCCATCAATGGCGCCAGGACCTGAGGAGCTGGACCATGAGCAAGACGACGACCCTGGTGCTGGCGGCCGTGGCCGCGGGCCTGCTGGCCGGCGCCGCCGAGGCGCAGCCGCGCGGCGGCCGCGGGCCGAGCGCCACCCTGTACGACCGCCCGGACTTCGGCGGCCGCAGCGTGACCCTCACCGGCCAGGTGGGAAATCTCTCTAACTATGGCTTCAACGACCGAGCGCATTCGCTGCGACTGGAAGGTCGCTGGCGGCTGTGCGAGCACGCCAACCTCGATGGGCGTTGCGTGGAGCTGACCGGCGACGTCCCGGAGCTCAACACCATGAACCTGGCCGAGCGGATCACCTCGCTGGAGCCGATCGGGCGCGGCGGCGGCGGCGGTCGGCCGGGCCGAGACGACGACGACCGGCCGGGCGGCGGCTGGGGCCCCGGCGGCGGGCGGCCCGACCGCAGCGGCGTGGAGGGCGCGCGGAACGTGTTCTTCCCGCGGCCGCAGGTGCGCGGCATGGACCTGGCGGCGGGGTCGAACGGCGCCAACGCCTTCTGCCGGCGTCAGGGGCTGGGCCCTGCGGCCCACTTCGACTCCAGCGAGCGGGCGCCGCGGGCGCTGGGGCCGGAGGGGCAGGTGACCGGGCCTTCGCCGGTGCTGCGCGACGTGCTCTGCCGAAAATGGTGAGGACGGGGGCGGCGGACGCGGAGTGGGCGTCCGCCAGCCGACCGCTGGGCGAAGCGCGGGGCCGACCCGTGCTTTCCCTCCGGCCTTCGCCGGCGCAGCGAACGGTCCTCCTCCTGAGCGGCCTCGGGAGGGAGGGGCGCTTCAATCCCATGGCGGCTAGTCTGCCTGCCGGATCAGCTTACTCAAGGACGAGCGCGCAGCGCTCGCCGCCGCGCGGCCGGCCTGCAAGGCCGGTCCTTGACCAAGCTGATCCGGCAGGCTCCGCTGCTGCCGTGGAATTGAAGCATTTCCACCTGTCGTGGACAGGCGGAGCGGGAGGGGCCGTGCTCGGGAGATCCTGTGTCATCGCCGTGGCGGTTCTTCTCTCCGGAGCCGCCCAGGCCCAGGCCCAGGCGCCCGCGCCTGCGCCCGCCGACTGGCGGCCGCTGGATCCGGACAACACCCTGGTGGTGGAGACCACCAAGGGCCGCATCGTCGTCGAGATGCGGCCGGAGTTCGCGCCGCTGGCCGTGGCGCGGGTGAAGCAGCTGGCCCGCGAGGGCGTCTATGACGGGCTGCTGTTCCATCGGGTGATCGAGGGCTTCGTCGACCAGACCGGTAACCCCAACAATCGCGACGGCGGGACCTCGCGCCATCCGGACCTGCCGCCGGAGTTCAGCTTCCGGCTGCCAGCCGAGGCGGGGGCGACTGTGGTCGCCCGGCGGTACGACGGGCAGGAGGGTTTCGTGGGCGCGACGCCGTTCGCGGCGGCCTCCGAGCGCGAGGCGGCGCGGGGGGCGGACGGGCGGCTGCGGGCCTGGGGCGCCTATTGCGCCGGCGTGGTCGGGATGGGGCGGCAGGCCGATCCGGGCACCGCGAACAGCGAGATCTTCTTCATGCGCGAGCCGGCGCGCCGGCTGGACCACGAGTACGCCGTCTGGGGCCGGGTGGTCTTTGGCCTGGAGGCGGTGCGCGCCATGGCCGTGGGGGAGCCGCCGGCCGAGCCCGACCGGATGCTGCGGGTGCGGGTCGCCGCGGACCTGCCGGCCGGTGAACGCCCGAAGCTCGAGGTGATGGACACCCGCGGGCCGGCCTTCGCCCGACGCGTGGCGGCGGCGCGCGCGGTGAAGGGGGCGGACTTCACTGTCTGCGACCTGGAGGTCCCCACGCGGCCGGCGCCCTGACCTGCGACAACTCGCCCCAGGGCGCGGCGGGTGCGCGTCCCCGTTGTGTTAACCGCCTTAGGCCTATTCCGGGGGTTGTAGCACCCGAGAGGCGTAGAGTGCAGAGTTTCGAAGTTATCGAGCAGTCGGGCGCGTGGGTCGTCCAGCAGCAGGGCGTGGAAGTGGCGCGTTTCGGCCAGCAGCAGCTGGCGCTGGACGAGGTGGCCCGGCGGTTGCGGAGCGCGCGGGTGGGCGACGGCGGCGCGGCCTTGTCGGTACGCTACGCGCCGCCGCTGCGGGCCGCCGGCTAGATCCGCATCTCGAAATAGACCGCGCCGCTGCCGGGGGTGTGGCCCAGCATGGTCAGCCGGTAGACCGTGCCGTTTTCCAGGGTCAGCTGACCCTCGCCTTCCCGGAAGGCTTCCTCGGCGATCTCCGGCGAGGCGGTGAGGGCGCCGCGCAGGCGCGCCGGGCCGAAGCGGAGCGAGCCGGGCTCGCCCTGGATCTGGTACTCGACCTGGCCCTTGAAGCCCCGGTAGCGGAGCTCCCCTTCGCCGGGGAAAACGGGAAGCTGCTTGCGGGCGTGCGCCATCGGCTCTCCTTTGAGGTGAGACAGGGAAACGCCTCAGCCGCAGGATCGATCCGGCGGAACCGCGTGAACCTAGGCGTCGCCGTGCGCGGCGGGCGCGCGGCGCAGCCGCACGACGCACATGGGACCGTCCCAGACCTCCACGGCCGGGTACTGCTTCAGCCGCTCGCGGGCGACCTCGCGCAGCCGTGTGCGGTCGGCCTCGCCGAGCTGCTCGGTGAAGCGGGTCTCGCCCGACTCGTCGAGCGCATAGAGCACGATGTGGCCCACGATCTCTCCCCGTCCGGGGGAGAGATAGGTGAGACCGCGAACGCCGTCTGCTCAACTTCCGACATAGGGCGTCAGGCCATTTCGTCCCGGGATTGTGGCGCGCGGCCGCTGCGCGCCTCGGCCGCGCAGCGGGTCAGCCGACGGGCGGATTCCTCGGCCGCCTCCGGGGTGAGGGAGACCGCCACCCCGTTCGGCCCCAGGACCACCACCTCGCCTTCCACAGCGCTCACGCCCATAGGTTCTGAATACGCTTCACTCACGTCAGCCACCGTCAGCGTCCTAAAGCGGCGGACAAACCTCCGACGCCGGCGGGACGTTCCCCCTGAAGCCAAGCCGGCCCTCGCGCGTTTGGCCGCCATGGCCTGGGACAACCACTTCCTAGACTCGCTGGCCCCGGAGCAGATCGAGCGGCTGCGGCCGCACCTGAGCGAGGTGGAGCTGGAACGGAACACCGTCCTGGACGAGGCCGGCGAGGTGATCTCCGACGTCTACCTGCCGGTGGACTGCATCCTGTCGATCGTCACGGTGATGCGCGACGGGGCCCAGGTGGAGAGCCGCACCATCGGCCGCGAGAGCGGGCACGGCCTGTTGCACGCCCTGGGCTCGCCGGTGTCGTTCGAGCGGATGGTCGTGCAGGTGAGCGGGCGGGCCTGGCGGCTGCCGCTGGAGCAGCTGCGCGAGGCGGCGATGGCGGACCGGGACCTGACCCGGTGCGTCGTCCACCACGCCCAGGCGACGATCCTGCAGGCGGCGCAGTCCACCGCCTGCAACAGCCTGCACCCGGCCGAGCAGCGCCTGGCCCGATGGCTGCTGCTGACCCAGGACCGCCTGGACTCACCGGTCCTGCCGCTGACCCAGGAGCACATGTCGATCATGCTGGGCGTGCAGCGGACGACCGTCACCGCCATCGCCTCCGAGCTGCAGGCCCGCGGACTGATCTCTTATGTGCGCGGCAAGGTGACGGTGGCCGACCGGCCGGGCCTCGAGCGCACGTCCTGCGAGTGCTACGCCGCCATCCGGCAGGGGACCGAAGCCATGCTGGGCCACCCGCGGCGACCCAAACCTTAAATTGTGAGGCCCCCGGAACATTCGGCGGCGGAAAGGCCTTCCCGGGCCGTCGGGGCTTAGACGGGAGCCTTTTCGCATGAGCGTAGCTGACACCTACAGCGCCAGAGGGACCGCGCCCGGATCGGGCTCCCCCGGCAACCACTCGCGGCTGGCCGAGCCCAGGAGCTTCGGCCTGCCGCCGCGGATGAACCTGCCCATCGGTCAGCACCGGGCGAGCCTGTTCGCCGACCGCGTGCGGGCCAAGCCGGCGGTCTTCCCGCAGCTGTCCTTCATGATCGGCCAGACGGCCGTGGGCCTGGGCATCTGGGGCACGCTGTTCCCCAATTCGGTGAAGCGGACGCTGGGCATCGACGCCTCGAAGGGGACGGTGGCCACGCTGTTCGGCGGCCGCGAGATGTGGAGCGGCGTGTCGCTGATGAGCGACCCGACCCGGTCCGAGGTGCTGTGGGCGCGGGTGGCGGGCGACATCTTCGACATCGCCGTCCTGTCGTCGCTGTCGAAGTCGGACAACCCCAAGAGCGGCAACGCCAAGGCGGCGCTGGGCCTCGTGCTGGCCGTGACCGCCCTCGACCTCGTCACCGCGGTGCGCATGAGCACCGTCAAGCGCACCTGCGACTGAGGAGCCGCGTCCCATGAAAGCGATCTGCTGGCAGGGCAAGAAGGACCTGCGCTGCGAGGAAGTCCCCGATCCGATCATCGAGGATCCGAAGGACGCCATCATCAAGATCAGCTCGACCTGCATCTGTGGCTCGGACCTGCACCTGATGAACGGCTTCGTGCCGACCATGTGCGTGGGCGACGTGCTGGGCCACGAGCCGATGGGCGAGGTGGTCGAGGTGGGTCCCGAGGCCCGCGCGCGCGGCCTGAGCGTGGGCGACCGGGTGGTGGTCCCGTTCCAGATCACCTGCGGCGAGTGCGAGCAGTGCCGGAAGGGCAACTTCTCGGTCTGCCAGGTG
The DNA here is from genome assembly GCF_036563385.1 of Phenylobacterium sp. Taxonomy (GTDB): domain Bacteria; phylum Pseudomonadota; class Alphaproteobacteria; order Caulobacterales; family Caulobacteraceae; genus Phenylobacterium. Next base: position 252,844 of record NZ_DATCML010000012.1, on the reverse strand, counting down.
AGCAACCGCAACGCCGACCTGGCCAAGACCTTCTTCGGCGACACCACGGCAGGGCTGTTCGGCTATTCGCACATCACCGGCGGCTATGCCGGCGGCCAGGCCGAGTACCTGCGGGTGCCCTACGCGGCGACCACCTGCATCAAGGTGCCCAAGGCCGGCGAGGACGAGAAGTACCTGTTCCTGTCCGACATCCTGCCCACCGGCTGGCAGGCGATTGAACAGGTCGGCGTCGGCCCCGAGGACAGGGTGGCGATCTGGGGCCTGGGCCCCGTCGGCCAGATGGCGGTGCTGTCGGCGAAGGTGCTGGGCGCCAAGCGGATCATCGCCATCGACGACGTGCCCGAGCGGCTGGAGATGGCGGCCGGCCTGGGCGCCGAGCCGCTGAACCGCAAGGGGATCAACGTCATCCAGACGCTGAAGGAGATGACCGACGGCCACGGCCCCGACGTGGTGGTGGACGCTGTGGGCATCGAGGCGCACGGGCCGACCGCGGTGCTGGAGCTGATCGACAAGGTGCAGACCGCCTTCAAGCTCGAGACCGAGCGGCCGGTGGCGCTGCGCGAGGCGATCATGGCGTGCAAGGCGGCGGGCCGGGTGTCGGTGCCGGGCGTCTACGGGGGCATGAGCAACGCGATCCCCATGGGCGCCCTGATGAACAAGGGCCTGACGCTGCGCACCGGCCAGACCCACGTGCGCCGGTATGCCGACGACCTGCTGCGGCGGATCGACGAGGGCGAGATCGACCCCACCTTCGTGGTCACCCACGTGGCGCCGCTGGGCAAGGGCCCGGACCTCTACAAGATCTTCCGCGACAAGCAGGACCGCTGCATCAAGGTGGTGCTGAAGCCGTAGGCCGAAGCCCATCCCTCCCCTGAGCGGGAGGGATGGGCTAGGTTCGCCGCGCTTCGTCGCCGGGGGACCCTCGTCACATGCTGAAATCGCTGAGCGTCCGGGTGCTGATCGCGCTCGTGGCCGGGCTGGGGCTGGGCGCGGCGGCGGCGGCCTACGGCGGCGATGGCGTGCGCAGCGTGGTGACCGGCGTGGAGTCGGTGGGCACCCTCTGGCTGAACGGCCTGCGGATGACCGTGGTGCCGCTGCTGTTCTCGGTGCTGGTGGTGGGCATCGCGAGCGTCGCTGATGCGGCCGCCACCGGCCGGCTGGCGGTGAAGGCGCTGGCCTGGTTCCTGTTCTTCGTCCTGGTGGGCTGCGCCTGGACGATCGCCTTCGGCTACGGATTTTACGCCTTGTTCCCGGTGAGCGAGACCGGGGCGGCGGCGCTGAGCGCCAGCGCCCCGCCGCCGCCGCCCGAGGTGGCCGCCACGCCCAACTTCGGCGAGTTTGTAAAGTCGCTGGCCCCCACGAACCCGATCAAGGCCGCGGCGGAGGACTCCATCCTGCCGCTGGTGGTGTTCGCGGGCTTCTTCGCCTTCGCCGTGACCCGCCTGCCGGAGCGGCGCCGGATGGCGCTGACCGAGTTCTTCGACAGCATCTCGCAAGCCATGGTGGAGATCGTCCGCTGGGTGCTGTGGGCGGCCCCGATCGGGGTCTTCGCGCTGGGCCTGGGCGTGGGCCTGCGGGCGGGGGTCGGCGCCGCCGGCGTCATCGGCCACTACATCGTCGCCGTGGTGCTGGCCCAGGTGGGCATCACCCTGTTCGCCTACTTCGTGGCCGTGGTGGTGGCCCGGGTGCCGTTCTGGACCTATGCCCGGGCGCTCGCGCCGGTACAGGTGACGGCCTTCGCCACCCAGTCGTCCATCGCCTGCCTGCCGGCCATGATCGAGCAGAGCCGCGACGCCCTGAAGGTCCCGGACCGGGTGACCGGCCTGGTGCTGCCGCTGGCGGTGTCGGTGTTCAAGCTGACCAGCGCGGTGGCGAACCTCGGCGTGGCGATCTTCGTGGCCAATGTCTACGGCGTCGACCCGCAGCCGATGCAGTGGGCGGCGGCGGTGATCATCGCCGTGGCCATGAGCGTGGCCTCGGTGGGCCTGCCCGGCCAGGTGTCGTTCTTTATGAGCACCGGGCCCATCTGCCTGGCGCTGGGCCTGCCGCTGGAGCTGCTGCCGATCCTGATCGCCGTCGAGGTGATCCCGGACATCTTCCGCACGCTGGGCAACGTCACGGGCGACATGGCCGTGACCGCGATCCTGGCCACGGACCGCGAGGCCGGGGCCCCGGCGGACGAGGCGAAGCCGGCCCTGGGCTAGGCTGAGACGATCCCGCAGGGATTGCTCCGCGGCGCGAAGGTCCGGCATGGTCGCCGCCGCATGAGCAATGAACCTTTCTTTCGAATCGACGGGGAGCATTACCTCCCCACGCCCGCCTGCCGGGGACCCTGGGATCCCAACTCCCTGCACGGCCGGGTGATCATCGGCCTGCTGGGGCACGAGATCGAGCGGCTGCACGGCGACCCGGCCTTCATCCCCGCGCGGCTGACCGTGGACATGTACCGGCTGCCGGACATGTCGCCGGTGAGCGTGACCACCCGGGTGGTGCGCGAGGGGCGGCGGATCAAGGTGATCGACGCCGAGTTCATCTCGGGCGGCAAGAGCGCCGGGCGGGCCACCTGCCAGCTGCTCCGACGGACCGAGCCGACGCCGGGCACGGTCTGGAAGCCGGACAACTGGGATGCGCCGAGGCCGCCCGACATCCCGCCGCCGGAGGACCGCCGGGCCGGCATGGGCGGCATGTGGGCCATGCGGCCGATCACCGGCGCCTTCGGCACCGTCGGGCCGCGCCGCACCTGGATGAGCGAGGTCCGCGAGATGGTGGAGGGCCGGCCCTGGACGCCGTTCGGCCGCGTGGCGGTGGCGGCCGACTTCGCCAGCCCGTTCGCCAACGCCGGCGACAAGGGGCTGGAGTACATCAACTCCGACATCACGGTTTACCTGCACCGCGAGCCGGTGACCGAGTGGGTGGGCTTCGAGGTGATCAACCACGGCTCCGCCGACGGCGTGGCGATCGGCGAGTGCTTCCTCTACGACGAGCAGGGCCCGATCGGATCGGCGTCCTGCTGCGCGCTGGCCCAGGCGCGCAAGCTGGGGTGAAACCCTCTCCCTGCGGGAGAGGGGATGGGGTAGATCCGCCCCATGCATCCGCCCGTCGCGCGTCCTGAGGTCCAGGCTCTTCGCAGCTCTCAGATCCGGGCGGTGGCGAACGCCGCGCTGGGGCAGGCGGACGTGCTGCCCTTCTGGTTCGGCGAGGGGGACCTGCCCACGCCGGAGCCGATCCGGCGGGCGGCGGCGGAGGCCCTGCTGTCGGGCCGGACCTACTACACGCACAATCTCGGGCGGGCGGAGCTGCGGGACGCGCTGGCGGCCTACCTCAGCCGGCTGCACGGCCGCCCCATCGGCTCGGAGCGGCTGGCGATCACCTCCTCGGGGGTCAGCGCCCTGATGGTGGCCGCCCAGGCGGTGGTCTCGCCCGGCGACCGGGTGGTGGTCACCGGTCCCGTGTGGCCCAATGTGGCGGAGATCCCGCGCATCCTGTCGGCGCAGGTGGAGACGGTGGCCGTGGAGGCGAGCCAAGGCCGCTGGCGGCTCGACCTGGACCAGCTGATGAGCGCGCTGACGCCGGACACCCGGGCCCTGTTCCTGAACTCCCCGAACAACCCGACCGGCTGGACCCTGCCGGCGGAGGACCGGGGCACGATCCTGGCGCGCTGCCGCGAGCACGGCATCTGGCTGGTGTCCGACGACGTCTACGAGCGGCTGACTTTCGGCCGCGACCGGGCGCCCTCGTTCCTGGAGCTGGCGACGGACGAGGACCGGGTGATCAGCACCAACTCCTTTTCCAAGGCCTGGCGGATGACCGGCTGGCGGCTGGGATGGATGGTCATGCCGCCGGCCCTGGTGGACGCGGTGGGCGTGCTGCTGGAGTACAACACCTCCTGCGCGCCGGATTTCGTGCAGGCGGCGGCGGTGACGGCCCTCGAAAAAGGCGAGGCGCACGTGGCCGAGCTGCGCGACGAGCTCATCCGCGCCAAGGACCAGGTGCTGGAAGGCCTGCGGCGGATTCCCGGGGTCGACGCGCCCGAGCCGGACGGGGGGATGTACGCCTTCTTCCGCATCGCCGGCTGCACGGACTCCGTCCAGTTGGCCAAAGACCTGATCGCAGAGGCGAAGCTCGGCCTGGCGCCCGGCGTGGCGTTCGGCGACGAGGGCGAGGGCTGGCTGCGCTGGTGCTTTGCCGCGCGGCCGGAGAAGAACGCCGAGGGTCTGGCGCGGCTGGCCGCCTACATGAACCGGTAGACCGCGACGGCGCCGGCAGCCACGCACTGGCCCCAGACGATCAGGCGCAGCCAGCCGCCGAAAGGCTCCTTGCGGGTCTTGTGGCGGAACACCGGGCGAGCGAGCAGGGCGCCTGCCGACCCGCCGAGCGCGGCCACGGTCAGCAGGGTCCGCTCCGGGATGCGGCGGCGCTCCGTTACGGCGTAGTGCTTGTCCAGGCCGAAGGCGACGAAGGTCGCCACGTTGAGGGCGGCGAAATAGGCGACGGCGGCGGGCCACATGGCGGCGGTATAGCGCGCCGCTTAAGCTTCCGCTGCCATCGAGAGGCGCAGGTGGAACGCGCCCGCCAAATGACGCGCTCCGGAACGGCGCCGCTGGGCTGCGGTTACGCCGGCCGGAGGACGGATGCGGATCCATCACATCAACTGCGGGACGGATTGTCCCTTCGGCGGCGGCCTGTTCGACGGGCGAAGCGCCGGACCCTTAGGCCACCTGGTCTGCCACTGCCTGCTGATCGAGACGAACGAGGGCCTGGTGCTGGTGGACACCGGCTATGGCCTGAAGGACGTGCGCGACCCCTTCCCGAGGCTCAGCCGGCCGTTCGCGGCCATGCTCAACATCCGGCTGCGCGAGCAGGAGACGGCGATCCGCCAGGTGGAGGCGCTGGGCTATTCGCCGGCGGACGTGCGGCACATCGTGCTGACCCACCTGGACTTCGACCACGCCGGCGGGCTCGAGGACTTCCCGAACGCCACCATCCACGTGATGGCGGCGGAGCTGGAGGCCTTTCACCAGCGCACGGGCTTCGTGCCTCGAAACCGCTACCGCCCCATGCAGCTGGATGAGGTGCGCAACTGGCGGCGCTACGCGCCCGACGGCGAGGGCTGGTTCGGATTCCAGGCGGTGCGCCAGCTTGAGGGCCTGCCGCCGGAGATCCTGATGGTGCCGCTGAAGGGGCACACCTGGGGCCACGCCGGCATCGCCGTGGACACCGGCGACGGCTGGCTGCTGCACGCCGGCGACGCCTACTTCTACCGCGACGAGGTCCGTCGGCCGGACCGCAAGTGCACGCCAGGCCTCAGGCTCTACCAGAACATGATGGAGGTCGACCGGCGCTCCCGGCTGGAGAACCAGGCGCGCCTGCGCGAGCTGTCCCTGGACCAGGGGGCGGGCGTAAAGATGATCTGCGCCCACGACGTGGTGGAATACGAGGCCGCCCGCGCCGGGCGGCCTCTCTGAACACATCCGCTCATCCCGGCGAAAGCCGGGACCCATGCGGACTTCGGCTTGATCCGACCTCGGCTTGGGCCCCGGCTTCCGCCGGGGTGAGCGGAGCTATTTCGGAGCGTCCGCCGCGGCGCTGTCGGCTGCGGGCGCGGCGGCCTCGGGGGTCTCCTCCAGGGCGTTGACCTTGAAGGTCGCGCCCATGAGCTTGGCGCGTTGCTCGAGATTGCTGGCCACGCTTTCGCACTTGGCGGGAAGGGCCCAGCTCATCCACATCTGGGCGACCGTGGCCTTCTTGGTGTCGGGACCGTGGTTCCAGATGCCGCGGCCCTGGCGGACGGCGGCGGCGCCCTGCTGATTGATCGGGCGCAGGCTGGCCTTCTCGGCGGCGGTGAGCGCGGACTGGAACTCCACCAGCTTCTTGCGGCCGTAGGCCTGCTGGTCGGCGTAGACCTTCATGTCCTCGGCCAGGGTGCGACCCGGTGGACGGAAGGCGCCTTCGATGCGGCGGACTTCCGGGATGACCTCGTCGTGCAGGTCGAGGTAGCCGCGCAGGGCGCCGTAGCACCAGGCCACGAACGGGTAGTCCTCCTTGGGCGCGCCGGTGGGGTGGCCCGTCGGCGCGGCCTCGGCTGCGGCCGGCGCGGCGGGGGCGGTAGCCGCAGCGGCGGCCGACGAAGGGTCCTGCGCCAGGAGGGCGAGGGCGAGAGCGAACGCGGTCATACCGTCAGTCATCATCCTGAATTTCAGCGATTTTCGGGCGCCGCGCGACCGAACCCCCCGCCCCCCGCGGTCTCGATCTCGATGACGTCCCCTGGCTTCACTGTAACGGAGAAGCAGCCGGGAAGTTCTCTAGCCGCGCCCGTCGCCTCGATCAAACGCTGCCGCCCGGGCCGGGCGGGCGCCCCGCCGGCCAGGCCCTGGGGCGCGTGGTCTCGCCGGGAGGACAGCAGGGCGGCCTCCATGGGCGCCAGAAAACGGATGCGCCGGACGGCCCCGTCGCCCCCGCGCCGGGCGCCGTCGCCGCCCGAGCCGTGGCGGATCGCGAAACGCTCCACCCGCACCGGGAACCGCCGCTCGAGGATCTCGGGGTCGGTGAGCCGCGAGTTGGTCATGTGGGTGTGGACGGCGCTGGCCCCGTCGGCGTCTGCGGTGGCGCCCGCGCCGCCGCAGAGGGTCTCGTAGTACTGCCGCTGCTCGTCGCCGAAGGTGAAGTTGTTCATCGAGCCCTGGGCGTTGGCCATGATCCCCAGCGCGGCGTAGAGCGCGTCGACCACATGCTGGCTGGTCTCGACATTGCCGGCCACCACCGCGGCGGGTGGCCGGGGGCTCAGCATGGAGCCCTCGCGGGTGAGGATCTTCAGCGGTTCCAGGCAGCCGGCGTTCAGCGGGATGTCGTCGTCAACCAGGGTGCGGAACACATAGAGCGCCGCCGCGTCGACGATGGCCGAGGGGGCGTTGAAGTTCGAGGCGAGCTGGTCGGCGCTGGCGGTGAAGTCGAGCACCGCCTCGCCCGCGGCCGAGTCCACCGAGGTGCGCACCACGATCTCGCCGCCGCCGTCCATCGGCACGCGGGCTTCGCCGTCGGACAGCCGGCCGAGCGCCCGGCGCACCGCCTGGGCGGCGTTCTGCTGGACGAAGCCCATGTAGCGGGCCACCGCTTCGCCTCCGTGGGCGCGGATCATCTCGGCGACGGCTGCGCCGCCGGCCTGGCAGGCGGCGATCTGGGCCTTCAGGTCGGCGAGATTTCGTTCGGGCGCGCGGGCAGGGAAGGGACCGGCCGCCAGGGCCGCGCGCACCTCCGCCTCCAGGAAGCGGCCGTCGCGCATGATCGGCAGGGCGTCGAGCAGCACGCCCTCCTCGTCGATGGTCGTGGAGAACGGCGGCATGGAGCCCGGCTGCACCCCGCCCACGTCGGCGTGATGACCTCGGGCTGCGACGTAGAAGGTGGGCTGTTCGTCCTCCCGGGCCATGAACACGGGCATGACCACGGTGATGTCGGGCAAGTGGGTGCCGCCGGCGTAGGGGTTGTTCAGGGCGAAGGCGTCGCCGGGGCGCAGCTGCGGGTGGCGGTCGCGGACGGCGCGGACGCTGGCGCCCATGGAGCCCAGGTGGACGGGCATGTGCGGCGCGTTGGCCACCAGGCCGCCGTCCACGTCGAAGAGGGCGCAGGAGAAGTCGAGCCGCTCCTTGATGTTCACCGAATGCGCCGTCCGCTCGAGGGCCGCGCCCATGGCCTCGGCCACGCCCATGAAGCGCCGGTTGAACAGCTCGAGGGTGACCGGGTCGGGCTTGTCGAGGGCGATCTGCTGGCGGGCCGCAGCCGAGGTGCGGGTGAGGCGGATGAGGCCGTCGGTGTCGGCCGTGGCGCGCCAGCCCGGAAGGACCGCGATCTGGGTGTCCGGGCGGACCACCAGGGCCGGCCCGTCGATACTCGTGAGGGCCTCGGCGGGGATGACCGGGGCGTCGCGCCAGGCGCCGTGGGCGTACATCGACACCTTCTCCCCTTGCGGGAGAAGGTGGCCCGCGGAGCGGATCGGATGACGGGTCGCGCCGGACTCATCGGGCGCCGCCTCCGCCGTGAGAGTGGAGCGGGACCCCTCATCCGTCAGCCTGTGGCTAACACCTTCTCCGGCAAGGGTAGAAGGGGCGCTCACCGCCTCGGCTTCCACGGCGGCGATGAGGATGGTGCGGTCGGGCTCGACGAAGCCGAAGAGACGGTGGTGGGCCGCCTCGAACTGGGCCTTGGCGGCGGCCGGATCGTCGGCTTCGACGGGGAGCTCGGCGTCGGCGCCGTCGTAGCGCAGGCGAAGAGTGCGCCGGACGGCGCCGGCCTGGGCGCCCTGCTCGGCGAGGGCGGCGCGGGCGTCGGCTTCGACCTGATCCAGCAGGCCACGGGCTGCGGCGAGGCCGTCGTCGGAAAGCGGCTGCTCCAGACCGGCCTGGCGCAGGGCCGTGACCTCGGCCTCGCCGATGCCCCAAGCGGACAGCACCGAGCCGTAGCGGGGGCAGAGCACCTCGGTGACGCCGAGAGCTTCGGCGGTCTGGCAGGCCACCTGGCCGGCCGCGCCGCCGAACGCAGTGAGCGCGTGCTCCCGCGGATCGAAGCCGCGCTCGGTGGAGATCCGGCGCACCGCCTGGGCCATCTGCTCGACGGCCACGGCGACGAAGCCCTCGGCCGCCGCCTGGACGCTCTCGGCGCCCATGGCCCGGGCGAGCTCGGCGAGCCGGGCGCGGGCGGCGTCCGCATCGAGCGGGCGGTCGCCGGCCGGGCCGAAGACGCTGGGGAAGAACCGCGGGTCGAGCCGGCCCAGCACCAGGTTGGCGTCGGTGACGGCCGCCGGGCCGCCGCGGCCGTAGCAGGCGGGGCCGGGCACGGCGCCGGCGCTGGCGGGGCCGGCGCGCGCGCGCATGCCGTCGAAGGCCAGCACCGAGCCGCCGCCGGCCGCCACCGTCTCGACGTCCAGCATGGGCGTGCGCAGGCGGGCCCCGGCGACGCGGGCGGTGTCGCGGCGCTCCAGCCGGCCAGCGAAGCGACAGACGTCGGTGGAGGTGCCCCCCATGTCGAAGCCCAGCACCGCCTCGCGCCCGGCCTGGCGCGCCGTCCGCGCCACGCCGACCACCCCGCCCGCGGGGCCGGAGAGCACGGCGTCCCGACCGCGGAACGCCTCAGCCCGCACCAGCCCGCCGGCCGAGGTCATGAAGTAGAGCGGGGCGCCGGCCACCGCGTCCGCCACCTGGCGGACATAGGCCTGCAGGATGGGGGTCAGATAGGCGTCCGCGACGGTGGTCTCCGCTCGGGGCACGAACCGCGGCAGGGGAGAGACCTCGTGGCTGAGCGCGACGAAGGCGAAGCCCGCCTCGTGGGCGAGGGCGCCGGCGGCTCGCTCGTGCTCGGGGTTCAGATCGGCGTGCAGGAAGGCGATCGCGGCGGAGGTGTAGCCCTCCGCCACCGCGGCGCGCAGGCGCTCGGCGAGCGCCTCGCGGTCCAGCGGCGTGACGACGCCGCCATCGGCGGCAAGGCGTTCGCGCGCCTCGATGACGCCCGCATAGAGCGGCTCGGGCCCCCGGATCACCAGGGCGAACAGATCAGGGCGGGCCTGGTCGCCGATCACCAGAACGTCGGCGAAGCCTTCGGTGGTGACAAACAGGGTTCGGGCGCCGGCGCGTTCGAGCAGGGCGTTGGTAGCCACCGTGGTGCCCATCTTGATGGCCGCCACCCGGTCGGCCGGGAACGGGGCCCCGGGGGCGACGTCGAGGACGCGCCGCATGCCTTCCACAGCGGCGTCCGGGTAGGCGGGGGAGGCGGAGAGCAGCTTGGTCGAGGTCTCGAAGCCGTCGGAGGTGCGGCCGATCACGTCCGTGAAGGTGCCGCCGCGGTCGATCGAGAAACTCCACCGCCTGTCCAAAACTTCATTCTCCGAACGATTGTCACGGCGACGACATACTCTTAAGGCTTGGGCTTAACCCGATGAGCTTCTGGCGCAAAATCGCAGGGCTGGCGGTCCGCAACCTCGACGAGGCGGAATGCGCCGAATGCCCGCCCGGCCTGCCCGGCGAGGATCCCGCCTTCTCCACGGCGGTGACGGCGCTGGGCGCCAAGCTGGCCAAGGCCGACGGTGACGCCCACGCCGACGAGTTCGAGGCGTTCGCGCACGTCTTCCAGCCGGAGGACGGCAGCCAGGGCAATGTGCGGCGGCTCTACCAGCTGGCGCGCCAGACCACCCGCGGCTTCGAGAGCTACGCCCGGCGCCTGGCCAAGCGCTACCGGCATTGCCCGCAGATCCTGGAGGATGTGCTGGACGGCCTGTTCTATGTGGCGACGTCGGACGGCGCGGTCACCGCCGACGAGCTGGCCTACCTGGAACGGGTTTCGGAGCTGTTCGGCCAGAGCCCGCTGACCTTCCGCCGGATCAAGGCGACCCACCTGGGCGCCGAGCAGGGCGATCCCTATGCGGTGCTGGGCGTGGCGCACGACGCCAGCGACGCGGAGGTGCGCGCCGCCTGGAAGGCGGTGCTGTCCGAGGCCCACCCCGACCGGGCGCGTGGCCGTGGCCTGCCCAGCGAGTTCATCGAGGTGGCCGAGGCCAAGGCCGCGGCGATCAACGCGGCCTTCGACGCGATCATGCGCGAACGCCGCAGCTTCGCCTTCGAAGGCGCGGCGTAAAGCCCAAATCGGGTTGTTAACGCTCATAGATTATTGACGACGGGAACCGCGGGGCCGACATAATCGGTTTAAGCCCTCGCCCCGAGGGCACAGAGGAAGCCATGGTGAAAGCGTTCGCCGCCCGGCACGGATCCGCGCTCCGCAGTCTCGCGATGGTGGGCGGCACGCTCGCCACCGCCGCGGCGGTGGTCGTGGGCGCGGTGCTTGCGGTGTTCTTCGCCGCCACGGTGGCGGTGATCGCCATCATGGCTTCGGCGCTGCTGGCCTTCGCCGGCCTCGCCATGCGCGCGCGCCGCACCGCCCGGGCCAAGGCCCGCGCCGACGGCCTCATCGAAGCCCGCCACCTCGGCGGCCACCACTGGGTGGCCTACGGCTGGAACGAGCGTTCGTAGGCGCGGCCTCCACGCCGCTCATCCCGGCGAACGCCGGGACCCAAGCTGACTCACCATCCCATCAAAGAAGGCGCGGCCATCGCGGCGCGTCCGGTTGCGGCTTGGATCTGCCTTTCAAAGGAAAGTGGGGAGGCTAGATGAGCTTGCGGCATCTCCGGCCCGCCACTACCGTCTCGGTTCAAACAGATGTTGGGAGGACGGCATGACGGTTGGGGTGATCGCGACGCTGCGGATCCAGGAGGGCAAGGCCCAGGAGTTCGAGACCTTCTTCACCGAGCTGGCCCAGCAGGTGCGCGCCAACGAGCCGGGCAACATCGCCTACCAGCTCACCAAGAGCCGGACAGAGCCGAACACCTACAAGGTGCTGGAGCTCTACAAGGATCAGGACGCGCTCACCCACCACGGTGGAACCGATCACTTCAAGGCGGCCGGGCCGAAGTTCGCCGGGGTGCTCGGCGGCCGTCCGGAGATCGAATACCTCGACGGCGTGGGGTAGGGCGGCCATGGACCTCGACTTCACGCCTGAAGACCTCGCGTTCCGGGACGAGGTCCGCGCCTTCATCGCCGAGGCCTACGACGACGACATGCGGGCGCGCATGGCGCAGTCGAAGAACGGCCATATCGACAAGGCCGGCCAGGTCCGCTGGCTGAAGCGGCTGCACGAGAAGGGCTGGATCGCGCCCGACTGGCCGGTGGAGCACGGCGGCACGGGCTGGAGCCTGTCGCAGAAGTACATCTTCGAGATGGAGATGGCGCTGGCCGGCGCGCCCAACACCTCGAACATGGGACTGCGCATGTGCGCGCCGGTGATCATGGCCTTCGGCACGCCCGAGCAGAAGGCGCAGCACCTGCCGAAGATCCTGTCCACGGACGTGTGGTGGTGCCAGGGCTACTCCGAACCGGGGGCCGGATCGGACCTCGCCTCGCTGGCCCTGAAGGCCGAGCGGGACGGCGACCACTATATCCTGAACGGCTCGAAGACGTGGACGACGTACGCCCAGTGGGCCGACTGGATGTTCTGCCTGGTCCGGACCTCCAACGAGCCGATCCGGCAGAAGGGCATCTCCTTCCTGCTGCTCGACATGCGCACCCCCGGGATCCAGATCGTGCCGATCCCGACCCTCGACGGCCCGCCCGAGGGCGACCAGGAGATCAACCAGGTCTTCTTCGACAACGTCCGCGTGCCGGTGGCCAACCGGATCGGCGAGGAAGGCGAGGGCTGGACCTACGCCAAGTACCTGCTGCAGTTCGAGCGCGGCAACGCCTATGCGCCGGGCCTGTCGAACATGCTGAACAAGGTCAAGAAGATCGCCAGCCTGGAGCAGAACGGCCGAGGGCAGCGGATGATCGACGACCCCGACTTCCGGCGGAAGCTGGCCGAGGTCGAGATCAAGATGGGCGCGCTCAACGCCACCGAACTGCGGGTCTTCGCCGGCCGCGCCAACGGCGAGGCCATGGGGGCGGTGTCTTCCATGCTGAAGCTGGAGGGCAGCCAGATGCAGCAGGCGATGACCGAGCTGGCTCTGGAGGCGGCGGGGATCTACGCCCAGCCGTTCGTGCGCGACACCTGGGCCGAGCTGGAAGGGCGGACCAACACGCCGCGCGCGGGGCCGGACTATGCGGCCACGGTGGCCCCCATGTACTTCAATTACCGGAAGACCTCGATCTACGCCGGCTCCAACGAGATCCAGCACAACATCATGGCCAAGATGGTGCTGGGGCTCTGACCTGCAGCCTCAGGTAGCGCTCCGCCGCCGATGGTCGCAATGCGGGTGTAGCCGAGGCGAGATCGTCATCCCTGGGGAACGCCTTGCCGGTCTCGACACAGCAGATCATCGACGCGCTCTCGCACCCGCAGTCCTGGCCGGCGGGCGGGCTGACCTACAGCCTGCCTGGCGCGGGCGCGAGCTGGGGCGACTACGGCGCCGGAGACGAGCCCTCGAACCCCGACTACGGCGTGCTGAACCCCGTGCAGGTTTCGGCCTTCCGGGAGGCGATGGCGGCCTGGGACCAGCTGATCGTCCCGACCGTGACCGAGGTGGGCGACGCCGCGCCCGGCCAGATCCGCATCGCCTTCTCGGATCTGCAGGACCATCGCGCCAGCTCGCCCGACACCCATGGCTACACCTTCCTCGGCGCCGGCTCCGGCCGGGCTGGCGACATCTGGCTGGACGAGGCGCTGAAAGGCTCGAGGTTCACCCCGGGCACCGACGACGGCTGGACCCTGCTGCACGAGATCGGCCATGCGCTGGGATTGCGCCACCCGTTCGGCGACGCCGCCGCCCTGCCGGCCGAGTACGACAACCTGCGCTACACGGTCATGGCCTACGAGCCGCCAGTCGACGGCGTGCTGCTGACCGGCCGCACGAGCGCGCAGGGGGTCGGGCTGGACGCCAGCTATGTGCGGCCGAGCACGCCCATGCTGTTCGACGTGGTGGCCATCCAGGCGAAGTATGGCGCGGCCGAGGCGGCGGTCGGATCGTCTACCTACACCTTCGACGAGAGCCGGCCGATCCTGCAGACGATCTACGACACCGGCGGCGTGGACACCTTCGACTTGTCGGCGAACAGCCGTGGCTCGATCGTCGACCTGACGCCGGGCGAATTCTCGAGCATCGGCTATTGGTCGGGCTCGGCGCAGGCGGCCTACTGGGCGAGCGCTCTGGCGGCCCCTTGGTCGCTGGGCTGGCTGAACCAGCAGTTCGCCAAGGCCGAGGTCTACACCTGGAGCCGCAACGTGGCGACGGCCCCAGGCACGGTGATCGAGAACGTGATCGGCGCCGCCGGCGGCGACACCATCAACGGCAACGCGGCCGCCAACCAGGTCTTCGGCCGGGCCGGGGCGGACTCGATTTCCGGCGGGGACGGCGAGGACTATCTGCGCGGCGAAGACGGGAACGACACCGTGGCCGGTGGCGGCGCCTTCGATGACATCCACGGCAACCTCGGCGACGACGTGGCTTTCGGGGGCGAAGGCAACGACTGGGTGGTCGGCGGCAAGGATAACGACCGCCTGTCCGGCGAGGGCGGCGACGACATCGTCTACGGGAACCTCGGCGAGGACACCTGCGACGGCGGCGCGGGCGCGGACCTGGTCCGCGGCGGCCAGGCCAACGACGTGCTGTTCGGGCGTGACGGCGACGACTGGCTGTCGGGCGATCGAGGCGACGACACCATCGCCGGCGGCGGCGGCGCGGACATCTTCCACGGCTCGCAGGACGCCGGGATCGACCGTGTGCTGGACTTCAGCCTGTCCGAGGGCGACCGCGTGCAGCTCGACCCAGGCACGACCTACAGCCTCCGTCAGGCCGGCGCCGACACGATCATCGACATGGGCGGCGGCCACCAGATCGTGCTGGTCGGCGTGTCGCTGACCTCGCTGGGCGGCGCGTGGATTTTCTGACGCGGACGTTTTCGTCAGGAACCGGAAGGATTTCCCGCTAGACTGGCCGAAATTCACGGCGGGGGCCGTCATGCCAGTCACCAACCAGCAGATCATCGGCGCCCTGGCGGATTCCGCCAAGTGGCTGGGGTCGACAATCACCTACAGCATCCCGGGCTTCGGCAGCAGCTGGGCGGGCTACCCGGCCGGCGACGAGCAGGACAACGCCGGCTACGGCGTGCTGAGCAGCGCCCAGGCGATCTCCTTCCGGCAGGCGATCGTCGCCTGGGACCGGCTGATCGCTCCGAGCCTTGTGGAGACCAATGACCAGCAGAACCCCGGGGTCATCCGCGTGGCGTTCACCGACGTGGACGACTTCACCGACGGCGCAGTGGCCTATGCCTACATGCCGCCGGATTTCGGCGCGGGGCCGAGCTGGGCCGGCGACCTGTGGCTGGACGACAGCATCAAGACGCACGCCTTCCAGCCGACCGACGACGACTTCCACACCCTGATTCACGAGCTGGGTCACGCCCTTGGCCTCAAGCACCCGTTCGAAGGATCGGTCACCCTGCCGGCGGAGTACGACAACCAACGCTACACGATCATGTCCTACCACGACGCCGGAGACGCCGTCTGGAAGACGGTGCGCACGGCGGGCTCCGGCCTGGAGCAGAACGGCGCCCTGGTGATGCCGTCCACGCCGATGCTCTTCGACATCGTCGCCATCCAGTCGAAGTACGGCGCCGACGCCGCCGCCGCGGCCGGCGAGACGACCTACCGCTGGAACGAGGCGGCCCCGATCCTGGAAACGGTCTACGACACCGGCGGCTTGGACACCTTCGACCTCTCGGCGCACAGCCGCGCCTCGATCATCGACCTGACGCCCGGCGCGTTTTCGAGCATCGCCTATTGGTCGGCGCAGGCGCAGGCGCAGCACTGGGCCGGCGTTTACGGGGCGCAGAACCTGAGCTGGCTGACCCAGCAGTTCGACAAGGCCGACACCTACGTCTGGAGCCGCAACGTGGCGACGGCGAATGGCACGGTGATCGAGAACGTCATCGGGAGCGCGGGCGGGGACACCATCGGCGGCAACGCCGCCGCCAACAGCCTGTTCGGCCGACTGGGGAACGACTCCATTTCAGGCGGCGAGGGCCAGGACTATCTGCGCGGCGACGAGGGCGGCGACACCCTGGTCGGCGGAGCGGCTTTCGACGACATCAACGGCAACATGGGCGACGATCGGGCCTTTGGCGGCGAGGGCAACGACTGGGTGGTGGGCGGCCGCGACAACGACGAGCTCTTCGGCGAGGCCGGCGTCGACATCGTCTACGGCAACCTCGGCGACGACACCTGCGACGGTGGCGACGCGGCGGACACCGTGCGCGGCGGGCAGGGCGACGACGTGGTCCGCGGCGGCGCGGGCGACGACTGGCTGGCCGGGGATCGCGGCGACGACACGCTTTCGGGTGGTCTAGGCGCGGACATCTTCCACAGCCACGGGGACGCCGGCATGGACCGGATCTCCGACTTCAACCTCGCCGAGGGCGACCGCATCAACCTGCTCGCCGGTTCGACCTACGCCGTGGCCCAGTCGGGGGCCGACGTGGTGGTGAGCATCGCCGGCGGCGCGCAGGTGGTGCTGGCGGGGGTTCAGGTGTCCTCGCTGACCGGCGGCTGGCTTTTCGTCGGCTGACGGAGCTCGGCCCTAGGAACATTCGAAGATCCGGTCTGGTTTTCCGTGCGGCAGCGCAGCGCCGCATCCGCGGCGCACGGTCGTGCGCGCCCGGAGAACCGACGAATGCCCACGCCCGGCCAGGACGGCGAGCTCACCTACTTCACCAACGACGCGGCAGGGCGCCTCCAGGACCCCGCAACGGGCATCGACATGTCGGCCGACGGCCGATACGGCGTCTGGACCGCCGAAGTGAACGGTCTCCACACCGTGGTCCTCAAGGACCTGGTGCGCGGCTGGACGACGACCCTGTGGTCCGGCAACGGGCACACCTTCCACAGCGAGCTCTCCGCCAGCGGCCGCTACATGAGCTTCTTCAGCCACTCCACCGACTTGGGCGGCGGCCGCGAAACGGATGGCGAGGCTGACATCTACCTGCGTGATATCACCAACGGCAGCCTCCATCAGGTGAGCAACCTGCTCGCCTCCCCAGCCTACCTGGTGAGCGAAGCCGACGTGGCTGACAACGCGCGGACGGTTTTCAGCGCCAAGCTCGGCAGCTCATCGGCGGCCGACCAGGTCATCGTCATCGACCCCATCAGCCGCACCACCCTCTACACCTCGACGAACGCCACCGGCGGCGTCCCGAACGGCGCGTCCATACGCGCGCGAATCTCGGATGACGGCCGGTACGTGACCTTCGTCAGCTCCGCCAGCGACCTGGTCGGCGGGGACACCAACGGCGTGCGCGACGTCTTCCGCAAGGATTTGGCCACCGGGGAGTTGGCGCGCGTCTCGATGGGGCCAGGCGGCGCCGAGGCGAACGGCGCCAGCGAGTGGACCGACATCTCGGCGGACGGCCGCTACGTCGTGTTCTCTAGCGCGGCCAGCAACCTCGTCGCGGGCGACAGCAACGGCCGCGCGGACGTGTTCGTCAAGGACCTGCAGACAGGGCAACTCACCCTGGCCTCGCGCGACGGGGGCGGCTTCCAGTTCAGCGTCGACATGTGGCAGCCGAGCATCTCCGGGGACGGTCGCTTCGTGAGCTTCCAGGCAACTTCCGGCAGCAGTCTCTATGTGCGCGACCTGCAGACGGGTGAATTCTACACCTACGATCAGTACATGGGCCCGTTCTACGCCCACTTCGCCGGAAACCTGCTCACCTTCCGCGGCGATCCTGTCTCCGCTGACCTGCCGTACGGCGGCTATGCGGCGGACTTCGACCTGCGGGCGGATCCCGAGGCGAACGTAGAAACCTCCGACCCCACGTTCACTCTTCAGATCGGCAGCGAGAACGTGCTCGCAGTCGGTCGTTTCGCCCAGTCGATCACCGGCAACAATCTCGGCAACGTCCTGACCTCGAACGACTATGGCTCGACCCTGAACGGGGGCGCGGGGGCGGACACGCTGGTCGGCGGCCGCAGCCAGGACGTGCTCACCGGAGGCGCCGGCGCCGACGTGTTCAAGTTCAACGTGCTTCCTTGGGGCGCGGGTCGCGTTAGCGACTTCACGACTGGCGCGGATCGGCTGGACCTTTCGGCGATTTTCCAGGCCCACGGCTACTCCGGCTCCGATCCGGTTGCGGATGGCTGGGTCCGCTTCGAAGCGGACGGCGTCGGCGGCACGCGGGTGATGTTCGACGCCAATGGTCCTGCGAGCGGCGGGGACTATCCGTATCAGGTGACCACCCTCAGCGGGGTGGCGCACGAGGGCCTGACCTGGGCCACCGTCGGCGCCGGCCCGCCCTCGAGCGGGCCGCCACCCGCGCAGACGACGATCGCTTTTTCCACGCCGACACTGGCGCGCCCGGAGGGGCAGTCGGGGGGCGCCGCCTTCGACTTCATCGTCACCCGAACCGGGCCGACGAGCGGCACGTCGCAGGTGAACTGGACGGCGGCCGGCACGGGCGATGTTCGCGCTGACGTCTCCGATTTCGCCCACGGCGGCCAGGAGCCGCGCGGGACCCTGACGTTCGGCCCTGGGGAGACGGAAAAGGTGCTGACGGTGAACGTCTCGGGCGACACCGTCTTAGAGGGCGACGAGACCTTCACGGTCTCGTTGTCCGGGCCCACGGGCGCGATGCTCGGCGCCGCCGTCCGCGCCGTCGGGACGATCACCAATGACGATGCGCCGCCGCCGTCTACCGGCTCGGGGCAGATCTACACGTCGCCCGGCCCGGGCTCGACGCTGGCGGGCGGCAGCGGCGACGATACGCTGAACGCAAGCCAGGGGGCGGACGTGCTGACGGGCGCCGGCGGCGCCGACCGGTTCGTCTTCGCGAAGGAACCATGGGCGCCCGCGCGGATCACCGACTTCGCGCTCGGCACGGACAAGCTCGATCTCTCGGGAATGCTGCAGGCCTCGGGCTACAGCGGCTCGGATCCCATCGGCGACAAGCACCTCTGGATCATCGATGACGGCCAGAACGGCTCCAAGCTCCTCTGGGACCGCGATGCGGCGGGGCCGAGCCCGCAGTGGCCTAACTACTTCCTGCACCTGGAGAAGGTCCCCAGCGCGGGCCTCACCTGGACGCAGTTGAGCGCCAGCGGCGGCAACGGGGGCGGAGAGCCTCCGCCGCCGTCGGGTCAGCCTGGCGTGGTGCTGACCTCCAGCCGCTATGGGGACACCCTAACCGGGGGCGCTGGCGACGACACCCTGATCGCCAGCCAGACGCCGGACCGGCTGATCGGGGCGGGCGGGGCCGACCACTTCGTCTACGGCGACCTGCCGTGGAACGCGGGGCGCATCGCCGACTTCACCCCGGGAACGGATAAGCTCGACCTAAGAGGCATCTTCCAGGACGCAAGCTACACAGGCTCGAACCCGCTCGCAGACGGGACGCTCGCGTTCCGCTCCGACGGCGCCGGCTCGACACAGGTCTACTTCGACCGCGACGCGCCGAACACCGGGGACTGGCCGTTCCTAATCACCACGCTGGAGGGCGTGGCGCCGGGGCAAATCGGCCCCGACGACTGGCTGTTCCGCTAGCTTCGCCAGGATTGCGGCGAAGTAACTGGGGACGAGCCGCCCCGTCGCCTAAGACCACCTGGGCAGTGGGAGGCGGCGGATGTTCTTGGGTTTCGTTGGCGCGGCGGTCGTGGCGGCCGCGCCTTGCGCGCAGCCGGCGGCCAGGGCGCTGGACTTCTGGGTCGGCCGTTGGACGGTGACCGACGCGACGGGCGGCCAGAAGGTCGGCGACAGCGTGGTGGCGCCTGAGTGGGGCGGCTGCGCCATCCGCGAGCAGTTCACCGGTACGGACGGATTCACAGGCGGCAGCCTCAACGCCTTCGACGCGGAGCGTGGCCTCTGGCGGCAGTTTGGCGCGGGCTCGACGGGCGCAGTGCGACTGTTTGAAGGGTCGGTAGGCGCCGACGGCGCCTTGGACCTGCGCTCCGAGGGCAAGGCGCGAGATGGCTCCCCCATCCTCCTGCGCATGGTGCTGCGGAAGGAGGGTGAGAGCGTGCGGCAGACCTCGACGCTCAGCCGCGACGGCGGCGTGACCTGGCGTCCGCGTTACGACTTCCGGTACGCGCCCGCGGCGTAGGTGGTCGCCGGCCTCAGGTGCGGGTCGGGATCAGCACGGGCAGGTATTCATAGCCCTTCACAAAGGGGGAGGGGACGCGGCGCGGCGGGCCCGTGACCTCGATGCGTGGGAAGCGCTTGAGGATCTCCTCCCAGATGATCTTCAGTTGCAGCTCGGCGAGCCGGTTGCCGACGCAGCGGTGGATCCCGAAGCCGAACGACAGGTGCTGGCGAACCCGGGGCCGCTCGATCCAGTAGTCGTTCGGCCGTTCGATCACCGTCTCGTCGCGATTTCCCGAGACGTACCACATGGCCACCTTCTCGCCGGTGCGGATGGTCTTGCCGCCGAGCTCCACGTCCCGGGTCGCGGTGCGGCGCATGTAGGCGAGCGGGGTCTGCCAGCGGATCGTCTCGGACACCATGGCCGGAAGCAGGTCCGGGTTCTCGCGCAGCCGGCGGTCCTGGTCCGGGTTCTGGTGCAGGGCGAGCACCGAGCCCGTGACGGTGTTACGGGTGGTGTCGTTGCCGCCGACGATCAGCAGGATCAGGTTCCCCAGGTATTCCATGCGGTCCATGTTCCGCGTGGACTCTCCGTGGGCGAGCATGGAGATCAGGTCGGGCTTGGGCGGGGCGTTCACCCGCTCGTTCCACAGCCGCATGAAGTAGTCGACGCACTCGTAGAGTTCGGCGCGACGTTCCTGCTCGACCACCTCCGGATCGTCCGAGCTGAACAGGCCCGACTCCGGCCCGGCGGTGGCCACATCCGACCAGCGGGTCAGCTTGCGGCGGTCCTCCCACGGGAAGTCGAACAGGGTGGCGAGCGTCATGGTGGTGAGCTCGATCGAGACCTTGTCCACCCAGTCGAACTCCTCGCCGATCGGGCAGTCGTCCAGGATCGTCGCCGCCCGCTCGCGGATGATCGGCTCCAGACGGGCCAGGTTGGGTCCTGCGACGATGGGACTGACGGTCTTCCGCTGCACGTCGTGCTTGGGCGGGTCCATGGCGATGAACATCGGCAGGGTGAAGTCCTCGGCCGGATCCGGAAGGACGATGCTCGGTTCCGACGAGAAGGCCTCGTGGTCGGTGTCCACGGCCATGATGTCGTTGTAGCGCGTGACGGACCAATAGCCGCCCACGTCTTCCTCGGGTGAGACCGACCAGTGGACCGGATCCTCAGCGCGCAGCCGCTCGAAGTAGGGCCACATGGTGTCGGTGCGGAAGAGCTCGGAGTCCGCCGGATTGATCTCCTCCAGCGGCATTGCATAGGCGGCGTCGCGGGCCGCACGCTTAAGGTCGATGGCGGCGTCGTCCATGGCTGTCCTCCCCGGCGGTGCGTTGAGTGACCGCCGTTCACCCGAGCTTGCGCCCGAAGCCGGGCGAGGGGAAGGGGTGGACTTCCCTCCCGGCCATGGCCATGGTTCTGGAGCGAGAACAAAAAGGGATCGTCATGTCGGATCTGACGGGCGGTTGCGCCTGCGGAGCTGTGCGATACCGCCTGAAGAGCGCGCCGATGTTCGTCCATTGCTGCCACTGCAGCGGCTGCCAGCGGCAGGTGGGCAGCGCGTTCGCGATCAATGCCTTGATCGAGACAGATCGAATCGAGCTGCTGTCGGGCGAGCTGAAGCCGACGGGCATGCCCACCGACAGCGGCCGGCCGCACCTGGTCTACCGCTGCGGGGCCTGCGGCACGACGATCTGGTCGGACTACGGGGACCGAAAGGTGATGAGCTTCCTGCGCGCCACCACCCTGGACGACCGCGGCGCGCTTGCCCCCGACGTGCACATCTTCACCCGCTCGAAGCTGCCATGGGTCCGCCTGCCCGACGACGTCCGGGCCTTCGAGGTCTACTACGACATGGCCAAGGAATGGCCGCCAGAGAGCCTCGCCCGGCGCCGAGCCGTGCTGGGCGACGGCTGAGGCCCGCGTCCTTCCTTCCTCAAAGGGGAGGAGGCGATCAGCCGTTGAAGTTGAGCCTGAGGCCCGGGCGGGGCCAGCGGGCGCGGAACAGCTTGCCGGTGGACGAGGCGGTGATCCAGGCGGTCTGCATGTCGGGGCCGCCGAAGCAGATGTTAGTGCAGATCAGGTCCGGGAAGGCGAAGTGCTCGGTGGAGCCGTCCGGGTCGAAGGCGGTGATCCCGCCGTTGATGATGGTGGCGACGCAGACCTTGCCGGAGGCCTCCACGGCCAGGCTGTCGAGCAGCTGGTAGCCGGGCAGGTTGGCGACGATGCGGCCAGGCGCGAACCCCGGCGGCGGGGCGAGCACGCCGGGCTCGGCCACGTCGAAGGCCCACAGGCGGCCGAGCTGGGTGTCGGCGACATAGACGACGGTCTCGTCGGGGGAGAGGCCGACGCCGTTGGGGGAGATGATGTGGTCGCGCTGGCGGCTGATGTGCGAGCCGTCGGTGCGGGCGTAGTAGAGCGCCCCGAACTTGCGGCCGTCCGGCGTGGAGCAGCCGTGGTCGGTGAACCAGAACCCGCCCTGGCGGTCGAAGACCAGGTCGTTCGGGCCGATCAGCCGCTTGCCGTCGCAGCTGTCGTAGACCGTGCGCAGTTCGCCGGTGGTGAGGTCGTAGCGCTGGATCATCCCGCCGGCGTGCTCCGGCGGGGTGGGCCCTGGGATGGTCAGGCCGTCACGCTCGATCCAGACGAAGGATCCGCCGTTGTTGGTAATCCAGATGGCGCCGTCCGGGCCGATTGCGGCGCCGTTCGGGCCGCCGCCGGTCTCCACCACCGTCTCGCGTGAGCCGTCCGGCCGGATGCGGGTCAGCCGACGGCCCTGGATCTCCGTGAGGATGACCGAGCCGTCGGCCATGGCGATGGGGCCCTCGGGAAACTGCAGCCCCTCGGCGACCAGCTCGAACTCCATCTCGTCCTCCCTCTGCTTGCGGAGGACTATAGGCGCTCCAGCACTCGGAAGGTGAAGGAGAACTCGTCGGACTCTGACGCCGGGTGAGCCTCGCGCCGGACCTCGCGCCAACGGGCCTCGTCGATCGGCGGGAGGCGCACGTCGCCCTCCACCTCGGCCTCGACCTCGGTAAGGTACAGCCGCGCGGCGCGGGGCACGGCCAGGGCGAAGAGCGAGGCGCCGCCGATCACGCAGACCTCGCTGGCGCCGTCCTCCTCGGCCTGCTCGCGGGCGATCTGCACGGCTTCCGAGAAGTCCTCGCACACCACCGCGCCCTTGGCCTCGAAAGAGCCGTCCTTGGTGAGCACGATGTTGGTCCGGCCCACCAGCGGCTTCTTCGGCAGGCTTTCCCAGGTCTTGCGGCCCATGATCACCGGCTTGCCCATGGTGAGCGCGCGGAAGATGGCGAGGTCCGACTTCAGCCGCCAGGGCAGGCCGCCGTCCTTGCCGATGACGCCGTTCCGATCCCGCGCGATCGGGCCGGCGGTGAGGGTGATGCGGGACATAGGTTCGCTAAATATCGAACTCGCACGTCCCCCTCCACCGCTCATCCCGGCGAAAGCCGGGACCCAAGCGCTGCTGGGATGTGATGCGCGCGCGGGCTAGTCCAACGACTCAGCTTCGGCCCCGGCTTTCGCCGGGTGAGCGGGCTCGAGCCAGCTGAGCCACTTGCGCCGCACGGCTGCGTCGGGATCGATGCCGAAGCGGCGGCAGTAGAGCAGGAGGGTGCAGAGCACGTCGGCGGCCTCGTCGGCGCGCTGCTGCTCGCTCGCCTCGCCGCGGCCACGCGACGACAGCCGCAGGTGGACCTGGGCGAGTTCGCCGAGCTCCTCCTGAAGCTTCAGCAGGAACCAGTCGTCGTCGCGCGCGATGCCGTACTTGCCGGCGTAGATGTCCGAGATCTGCGCCGCGGCGTCGCTGATCTCGGCGAGCGTCATCAGACCGCGATCGGGGCGGCGATGGAGGGGTGGGCACGGTAGCCTTCGAGTTGGAAGTCCTCGTACTCGAAGGCGAAGAGGTCGTCCCGCTCAGCCAGGTGCATGATCGGCAGCGGCAGAGGCTCGCGGGAGAGCTGCAGGCGCGCCTGGTCCAGGTGGTTCAGGTAGAGGTGGGCATCGCCGAGCGTGTGCACGAACTCGCCGGGCTCGAGCCCCGTCACCTTGGCCACCATCAGGGTCAGAAGGGCGTAGGAGGCGATGTTGAACGGGACGCCGAGGAAGACGTCGGCCGAGCGCTGGTAGAGCTGGCAGCTCAGCTTTCCGTCCGCCACGAAGAACTGGAAGAGGCAGTGGCAGGGCGGCAGCGCCATGTCCTCCACCTCAGCCGGGTTCCAGGCCGAGACGATATGGCGGCGGCTGTTCGGGTTTGTCTTCAGGCCTTCGACCACGGCGGCGATCTGATCGATGACGCGGCCGTCGGGCGCGGACCACGAGCGCCACTGCTTGCCGTACACGGGTCCGAGCTCGCCGGTGGGGTCGGCCCACTCGTCCCAGATGGAGACGCCTCGCTCCTGCAGCCAGCGGACGTTGGTGTCGCCACGCAGGAACCACAGCAGCTCCAGGATGATCGACTTGCGGTGCAGCTTCTTGGTGGTGAGGAGGGGGAAGCCCTTGGACAGGTCGAACCGCATCTGACGTCCGAAGACGCCCAGCGTGCCGGTGCCGGTGCGGTCGCCGCGCTGCACGCCATTGGCCAGGATGTCGGCCAACAGGTCGAGGTACTGCCGCTCCGGGTGGTCGTCGGCGGCCTGGTAGCGGCTGGCGATGGAGACGTGGGCGTTCATGGCCGGGCTCTTCGGTCTTTCGAAGGTCGATGTTCGCCCCGATTCGGCCCGCCACGCGAATCGCCGTTCGTCGCGATGCACAGTCGATCCGTCGCACCCCACGCCGCGACACGAAACTTGGTGTTAAGCGCAGGCGTGTCCTAAAGCCGCGCTTCGTTCAACGAATTAGGTTCGTACAGAGAATGATCCTCCTTTCCGCCCTGGCCGCGCTGGCCATGGCCGCGGCGCCGCAGGCCGCGGTCGAGAAGACCGGCCCCGCCGCCACGGCCGCCACCCCCGCCCTGGACGCCAAGTCCGAGGTGAAGACCAAGAAGGTCTGCACAGAGTCCCCGCCGATCAGCGGCTCGCGGCTGGCCAAGCGCACCTGCCGCACGGTGAAGGTCGAGGAGAAGGCCCCGCCGGCGGCCGGCGTGAAGGCCGACCCGCAGTAAGCCGCGGCCGACACAGCCTTTCAGATCGGGCGGGAGCGGACGGCGACGTCCCTCCCGCCCTTTTCGTGTGCGACAGGCTCAGCCGGCGAAGCCGCCGTCGTCGAGGAAGGCCTGTTCCTCCGGCGTGGTGACGCGGCCGAGCGGCGGGTTGCGGTGCGGGAAACGGCCGAAGCGGGCGATGATGTCCCGGTGGATGCGCACCCATTTCAGGATTTCAGGGTCGCCGAGCTCGGCGGCGACGGCTAGGCCGAAGTCCTGGTCGGCGAGGTCCTCCGAGTGCTCGAACGGCAGGACGAAGAACTGGGCGAGCTCGGGGTCCACCTGTCGATGGAAGCCGGCCTCGCAGGCGGCGCGGGCGATCCCACGGGCCTTAGGGTCCGTGGCCCAGGCGTGAGCGGAGCCGCGGTAGAGGTTCCGCGGGAACTGGTCGAGCAGGATCAGCAGCGCGAGCGCGCCCTCGGGCATCGCCGCCCAGGCGTCGTACTCGCCGCGGGCCGCCCGGTGGTGCACCGGCTCGAACCTCAGCCGGATGGCCTCGTCGAAGGCGTGGTTCTTGGCGTACCACTTCTGGGGGCCGGCGTTGCGCCAGAAGCCGAGGATGTCGTTCGGGGTGGCCGCCACGGAGCCTCCAAGTCTGTCCGGCCCTGAGGTGGCGCATGCGGCTTCGCCGTTCAAGCCGGGTTCATGCGGCGGCGCCGATCCTGCAGCCTCGAAGGATGTCCCGGCCGCGCGCGGCCCTCGGGGGAAGACGACGATGAAGACCAAGGCTGTAGCGCTCAGCCTGCTGCTGCTGGCCGGGACCGCCGGGGCGGCGCTCTCGCAGGAGGCCGGGGATCGCGAGCCGCGCGGCCGGGTGGGGCCGAGCGACGGCGGGGCGCGAGCGGTGGGCCGCGGCGTCTATCAGCGTCCTGAGCGACCGCCGCCCGAGGCGCGACAGGCGCCGGAGGCGAGATCCGCCCCCGTGGCGCCCGGCGCGCGGGGGGCCGGGGCCGAGCGGCGGCGAGGGGGCGACGGCGAGCGTCGCGGCCGGGGCGAGCGTCCGCGCGAGGCGGACCTGCGGGTGCGTCCGGAAGGGCGCGGCGTATGGGTGGACCGCGAGGGGGATGCCGACAGCTCGGGCCTGACGGGGGCTGACCGCCAGGACCATGAGGATCGCACGGAAGCCCGCGACTGGCGCCGCTGGAACGAAGGCGACCGGGACTGGGACCGCGGCCGCGGCGATCGGCGCGACGGCGAGCGGCGCGACGGGGACCGCCGTGACGGGCATCGCCCCGACACGGACCGCCGCGATGGCGATCGACGCGATCGTGGCGGCGGCTGGGACCATCGGGACCGGGACCATCGTGACGCGGACCGACGCTGGGGTGGCGATCGCGATCGGCGCGGTCCGCCGGCGAACCACCCGCGCTGGGACCGGCGGCGCTACCCGCCCGTCTACACCAGCGGGCACCGCTATCGCGGCCATATCTGGCGGCGGCCGAGCGGCTTCTATGTCCATGCCTGGAGCCTGGGCGAGGTCCTGCCCCGGGGCTGGTACGACGAGCCCTACCGACTGATGGACTGGTGGAACTACGCCCTGCCCATGCCGCCGCCCGGCTACGACTGGGTGCGCGTCGGCTACGACGCGGTCCTCGTGGACCGCTGGAGCGGGCGGGTTCTGCAGGTGGTGCGGCTCGTCTTCTGGTGAAGTGGCGGAGAGAAGGGGCCTAGATGAACCCCTTCTCCTTCAGCTCGGCGATGGATTGCCGGGCGGTCTTGTGATGGATGAAGATCCCGCCCTCGTTCTCCCAGAGATGGCGGTGCTTGTCGCGGTCGTCGACCAGAACGTCCCCGGGGTGCCGGTGCTCGTGCTTGAGGGCGGCCGAGGTGGTGATCACCGGCACGCCCGGGAAGTGCTTCTCGGCCCAGCGCCGCTTCTGCGGCTCCGCCCAGTTCCCGCGCGGCAGGCCGGTGAGTATGATGGGGTCGCGGTGTTTCACCGCCTCGTAGAGCTCCCAGGCGTCGGGCAGCGGCTCGAGGTTCTCGAAGAAGCCCTCGGCGGTGGCGAGCTTCTGCCAGAAGCGGCCGATGCCGTGGCGCTTTTCGAAGGCGCGCGGATGCATGCCCAGGATGGCCTGCGCCCCCTTGTCGAAGTCGGCGAGCACGCCGTCGCAGTCGAGATAGATCTGTTTGCGCATGGGCAGAGGGAACGCCGGCCCGCGGATCGGGTTCGCGGGCGCTATTCCGGGCAGGCGGGGCAGCGCCCCCGGGCCTCGAGCGTGACGCTCCGCACGGCGTAGCCGGCCGCTTTCGCCGCGACCAGGGCCGGGGCCAGGTCGGGCTCGAACTCCTGGGCGGCGCCGCAGCAGTCGCAGATCAGGAAGGCCGCCATGTGCCCGTCGGCCTCCAGCCGGCAGGGGACATAAGCGTTGAGGCTTTCGATCCGATGGGCGAAGCCCAGACGCTCGAGGAACTCCAAGGCGCGGTAGACGGTGGGCGGCTTGGCGGGCTCGCCGGCCTCGCCATAGGCGGCGATCAGGTCATAGGCCTTGAGCGGGCCATCGGACTCCAGCAGCAGTTCCAGAACCCGGCGCCTCGGCGGCGTCAGTCGCTCCTGGGTGTCTGCGCAACGGCTTTCCGCGGCTCCCAAGGCGCGCTTCAGCGCCTGGCCCTTGAGGCCCGGATGGACGCCGTCCGCGTGGTGGCATGCTTCGCCCATAGGCATTCAGGTAACCCCGGCATGCCTGCGCCGCAACGGGCTTGACGACGCGTTATGTTATTTCATAACGGTGACGCTGCTGTTATTTCGTAACACCTAGTCCGCTTTCCGGAGGGGTTCATGTCGCGAGCCACCCTGCTTACCGCCGCCGCCATGACGGCGCTCTGCGCCTCCACCTCCGCGGGCGCTGACGCCGCCGAGAAGGACCTGTCCGAGGTGGTGGTCACCGCCGCCCCCTATCCCGTGTCTATCGGTTCGGCGACCACGAGCGTGAACATCCTGAAGCGCGAGGACCTGGACACCGCCCCCGTGGGCGGACTGGGCGACGTCCTGACCGGCGTTCCCGGTGTGCGCTCCACCTTCTTCGGTCCGGGCGCCAGCCGCCCGGTGATCCGCGGGCTCGCGGGCCCGCGCGTCCTGGTCCTGTCGAATGGCCTAGGGCAGGTGGACGCCAGCGCGCTGTCGCCCGACCACGCCGTGGCCACGGACCCGCAGGAGGCGGAGCGGATCGAGGTGCTGCGCGGTCCCTCCGCCCTGGCCTACGGCGGCTCGGCGATTGGGGGCGTCGTCAACGTGATCGACGACCGGATCGCCCGGGACGCGGTGGACGGGCTGAAGGGGCGAGTGCTTGCTTCGGGCTCGACGGTGGACGACGGCCGGATGGTCTCCGGTTCGTTGAAGGCCGGCGCAGGCGCCTTCGTCCTGAGCCTGGATGGCACCCGGCGCGAGACGGAGAACTACCAGGTCCCCACCTTCCCTGAATCCCGCCGCCAACTCGAAGCTGACGGCGAAGAATGGCCCGGCCCGAAGGACTCGGTGGTGGAGAACAGCGCCACGGAGCTCTCCTCCTACGGCGCCGGCCTGTCCTGGGTGGGCGAGCGAGGCTATCTCGGCTTCTCCGCCAAGCGGACCGAGACCACCTACGGCGTGCCGGGACACGAACACGAGCACGAGCACGAGCACGAACACGACCACGAACACGAGGGCGACGCGGGCGAGGCCGAAGCCGACGCCGGGGGGGTGGCCATCGAGCTTGAGCAGACCCGCTACGACCTGCGCGGCGAGCACGAGATCAACCTCGGCCCGTTCGAGAAGCTGCGCTTCGCCGGCGGCTACGCCGACTACACCCACGTAGAGCTGGAGGACGGCGCGCCCGCGACCCGCTTCTTCTCGGAAGGCTGGGAGGGCCGGCTGGAATTGGTGCAGCCGACGCGTGGCGGCTGGCAGGGAGCCGTGGGGTTCCAGGCTCTCTCACGTGACTTCGACGCCGAAGGCGAGGAGGCGCTGGTGCCAGCCACGACCACCAAGGAGTGGGGCGCCTTCGTGCTGCAGCGCTACGACCGGGATCTTTGGGGGGTGGAAGGCGGGCTGCGGGTCGATCAGAGGAAGTTGGACAGCCTGGCTGGCGAGCGGGACTTCACGAACATCTCGGGCTCCGTGGGCGCCTTCGTCCGGCCGGCAGACGCCTGGTTCCTGAGCCTGTCGGCGTCGCGCACCAGCCGCGCGCCGGCTCAGGAGGAGCTGTTTGCGCAAGGGCCTCACCCGGCCACCGGCGGCTATGAGATGGGCGACGCGACGCTCGACGCCGAAGTCTCATGGTCGCTGGACGGCACGATCCACTACGACAGCACCCGATGGACCGCCGACCTGCACCTGTTCGCGGTGCGCTATGAGGGCTTCATCGACCTGCGACCGACCGGAGAAGAGGACGAGGAGACCCACCTGCCGATCTTCCGCTACCAGCAGACGGACGCCGACTTCCACGGCTTCGAAGCGGAGGTGTCCTACCGGCTCTGGGAGGAGGGCGCGCGCAGCTTCCGGCTTGAAGGCTCGGCCGACTACGTCCGCGGGGACACCGACCTCGGCGCCCCGGCGCGCATCCCGCCGTGGTCGGCGGCGGCTCGCGGGGTGTTCGAAGGCGGCTGGTGGACGGGCCTGTTGGAGGTCCGCCGGGTAGCGAAGCAGGAGCGGGTGGCGGACTTCGAACTGCCCACTGACGGCTACACCCTGCTGAACGCGCAGCTGACCTTGCGCCCGCTCAAGGACGACGGGTTCAAGGTGTTCCTGGACGCCCGCAACCTCACGGATGAGCAGGCGCGCGAGCACGCCTCCTTCCTGAAGGACATCGCCCCGCTGCCTGGGCGGAACGTCAGGCTGGGCGTCGCCTACCGCTTCTGAGGCGATACGAAAAAAGCCCGCGGAGCGATCCGCGGGCTTTTCCTTGTCTGGGTTGAAGGGGCCTAAGCCTCTTCGGACTCGCTGCTGGTCGGCGCGCCGTCTCCGGCCTCGAAGCTGCGCGGCGCGCGGCGGCGGCGGGGCTTGCGAGCCGGCGTTTCGCCCTCGCCAGAGGCGTCCGGCCGGGGCTCGGCGCGGGCCTGCAGGAAGGCGGGCGCGTGGCTCTCGCCACCCTCGGCGTCGCGCAGAACAGGTGCGGGACGCTCGTCGGCGGCGAACGGCGCAGCCGCCTGCGGCTCGACCACCGCCAGCGGGTCGCGCTGGGCTTCGCCGCGATCGTCGCGATCCCGGCGCTCGTCACGGTCGCCGCGCGGCCGGTCGTCGCGAGGACGCTCGTCACGCGGACGCTCATCCCGGGAGCGCTCTTCACGGGGACGCTCGTCGCGCGGGCGATCGTCACGATCACGGCTGCGGCGCTCGTCGCGGTCGCGCCAGCGGTCGCGGCGGCCGCCCTCGCCACGATCGCGGTCACGGCCTTCGCCGTCGCGCGCCTCGCGGTTCTCTCCACGGTCCCGGGTGTCCCTGTCCCTGTCACGGTCGCGGCTGTCGCGGTCGTCCCGCCGGCCCTCGAACCGCTCACCGCGGTCGCGGTCACGGCCATCCCGGTCGCGCCCGTCCCGGCGGTCGTCACGGTTTCGGTCGCGGTCTCGGCCGTCGCGGTCACGACGTTCGCGAGCCTCCGCGTCCTGGGCGTCGCCGCCATTTTCGGCGGCGGCCTCGTCGGCCGCCTCGGCCTGAGCCTGGGCGCCTTCGTCCTCGAAGTCGATGTCGAAGCCCGAAGCGAACTGGTCACGCCCGAGGATCTCGCTGGCGGGCCGCTGCGGCTGCATGGCTCGCAGGAGGCGGAAATAGTGTTCAGCGTGCTGAAGGTAGTTCTCGGCGAGCACCCGGTCGCCGGCGGACGTCGCGTCCCGGGCAAGCTGCTGGTACTTTTCGAAGACGTGCTGCGCGTTGCCCCGCACCTTCACGCCGTCGGGGCCGTTCGAATCGAAGGCGCGATTGGCGTTCTGTTGCGGCTTCCCGCCCCCACCGCCGCCGCCGCCGCGATTGCGGCCGCGCTGGCGCTTCATACCCTTGAAATCTCTCATTATTTGATAACCGTTTGCTCTTCCCTGAGCGGCCCTGAGGCGGTCTCTGCGCTAGCCTTCAGCGGACGGGCGCGAGGCCCGGTTGGATTGTTGAAGACGCTTAGTTCCCCGTCTTCCGCCCGGAAGCTCTTCAGCGAGAGGCCTTTTTGAGAAGCGTCGCGCCTGCCGGAGGGTTCGCGTCCTCTTGTGAGGGCGCCTCTGCCTAGCCGGCTTTCATGGGTGGAGACGACATCTGATGTAGCGACTCAAGCGCCCGTTTCCAAGGGCTTTTTCGCACCTGCGACAACCCGGTGGCGGTCGGCCAGGTCCTTGAGGGTGCGGACGTCGGCCGCGCCCGCCGCTCCGAACAGCGCCTCGACCGGCTCCTTCTGGTCGTAGCCGATCTCGACGGCGAAGATCCCGCCGGGCTTCAGGACGCGGAGGATCTCGGGGGCGAGCTCACGGTAGGCGTCGAGCCCGTCCGGGCCGCCGTCGAGGGCCAGCCGCGGCTCCCAGTCGCGCACCTCGGGCTCAAGGGTCTCGATCACCTCGGCCGCGATGTAAGGGGGATTGGAGACCACAACGTCGAAGCTCTCGTCGCCCAGGCCGGCGGCCCAGTCGCCGCGCAGCAGGGCCACACGGCCGGCGAGGCCCAGGTGGGCGGCGTTGTCGCGCGCCACCGCCAGCGCCTCCTCCGAGACGTCGACCCCCAGGCCCTTGGCGGCGGGCCGCTCGGCGAGGATCGCGAGCAGGATGGCGCCAGATCCGACGCCCAGGTCGAGGATCGAGAAGCGCTGATGCTCTTCGGTCTGTTTCAGCACCAGGTCGACGATGGTCTCGGTGTCCGGCCGCGGCGTGAGCACGTGGCTGTTCACGTTGAGCATGATCTTCCAGAAGCCCTTGCGCCCCAGGATATGGCTCACCGGCTCGCGGCGAATGCGCCGGTCGAGGTAGTCGGACAGCCGTGCTTCCTGCTCGACGGAGAGCGCACGGTAGGGGTCCGTTACGATGTCTGTCCGGGTCGCGTCGGCGGCGGCTTCCACCAGCAGGCGGGCGTCGATGACCGGACCGGAAAGGCCGGCCGCCTCCAGGGTCTTTTTCGCGTGCGTCCAAGCCTGGACGAGGGTCAGGCCCATTCGGGCGTCTCCACCGGGGCGGCGTCCGGGGTGGTGACGGCGTCGCCGCGACTGATGCGGCCGCCGGCCGTGACCTTCAGGTAGATGCCGCAGAACATGTGGCCGTAGTTGTCGAAGAGCGCCTTGACGACGTCGAGGT
Organism: Phenylobacterium sp.; assembly: GCF_036563385.1. Taxonomy (GTDB): domain Bacteria; phylum Pseudomonadota; class Alphaproteobacteria; order Caulobacterales; family Caulobacteraceae; genus Phenylobacterium. The sequence goes on along the minus strand of NZ_DATCML010000012.1, from coordinate 220,861 downwards.
CACGCTCGGCGGTGGTCGGGTGCACGTGGGTGGCGGCGCAACGGACGATCGGCTTGAAGACCTCGGCGCGCGCCCAGCCCAGCATCATCGGCCGGCCGGTCCACTCATTCTCCACCCACGGCTCCCAGCCCTCCACGTACAGGTTGGCGCGGAAGCGCAGCGGGTCGAGTTCGACGCCCATCTTCTGGGACAGGTCGCGGACGCTGGCGAGGTTGACCACCGAGACCTGTCCCTGCGGGTGATCAGTGAAGCGATGGGCCCCCGGAGCCGTGACCACCCTCAGCGGCCCGCGCAGGTCGTCGTCCGGCAACAGTTTCGACAGCCAGGCGGCGAAGGCCTGGCGGCCCGCCTCCTCGACCAAACGGCCGGAGAAGACCGGCATGCCCTCGGCCTGGGCGTGCAGCAGGCCGGTATCGTCCTCGTAGTGCGTCCGCGCCGCGGCCACGCGCGGGATCGACATCAGGACGGTGAACTTCTGCTTCGGGACGAAAGCCGGCGCGGCGGGATCGAAGCCGGAGGGGCCGTTCTCGACCGCCCAGAGTCGGTCGAACGGGAGGCCCTGGCCCGGCGCCACGTCCACGTGCGCCAGCTGCTCCGGCGTGAATCCCTTGATCGGGTGGCGGTAGAGGGCGGCGACATGTCCGGTCATGGACGCCTGTTGCCGGAACGATGGTGCGGCATCAAGGGGAACGACCGCCGCACCCCGGGGTTGAAAAAGCTCCGCTTGGACCAGGAGGACGCCCAGCGTTGGCGCGACGCGCGCGATCCGAGACCCCGCCCCGCAAAGGCGGCGGCCTGACCCGGCTGCTGCTGGGCGCCGCACCGTGGCTGGGGCTGGCGGCGATGACGGCCATGTGGGTGGACGCCAACCGGCGGCCGCCGCCGGGCCTGTCCAATCCCGAGATCGCCGCGCCCCAGCATTTCGAGGACATCGAGCCCGGGCGCGGCCGGTTGGCGGCCTGGCCGTACGAGATTCCCTGGAAGGGTTGGCGGGACATCGTCTGGCGTGTCTATCGCGAGAGCGGCAATGACCGCATCGCCTTTCTCGCCGGCGGCGTGACCTTCAACGTGCTGCTGGCGCTTGCGCCGGCCGTGGGCGTGTTCGTGTCGCTCTACGGCCTGATCTCGGACGTGGAGACGGTGAGCCGGCAACTCGACCAGCTCGCCGCCTTCGTGCCGCGCGACGTGCTCTCCATCGTGGGCGAACAGATGACCCGGCTTGCCACGCAGCGCCCGGCGGACCTGTCCATCGCCTTCGTGCTTTCTTTGCTCTTGTCGCTGTGGACCGCGAGCCTGGGCATCCGCGTGCTGGTGGACGCGCTGAACGTCACCTACGAGGAGAAGGAGCGCCGGCCTTATCTGCTGCGCATCGCGACCATATACGGCTTCACCTTCGCCGCCCTGCTGTTCATGGCGGCCGTCACCGCGGTGATGGTGGCGGCGCCCCTGGCGCTGGACGAGATCGGGGCGGGGGAGCTGCTGATCCCGCTGCGATGGCTCGCCCTCTACGGCCTCGTGGCGGGCGCCTTCGCCATCCTTTACCGCTACGGGCCGTCGCGCCGGCCCGCGCAGTGGCGATGGGTGGCGGTGGGCGCGATGTTCGCCGCAGCCGCCTGGATGGGCGGATCCCTGGGCTACAGCTGGTACGTCAACAACGTAGCCCGCTTCCAGGTCACCTACGGCTCCCTGGGCGCCATCGTGGGCTTCCTGGTGTGGATCTGGTTTTCCGTCATCGCCGTGCTTCTCGGCGCCGAGATCAACGCCGAGGTCGAGCACCAGACCGCACTCGACACGACCGTGGGCGAGGTCAAGCCCATGGGCAGCCGCGGGGCCGTGGTGGCCGACAGCGTCGGTCTGCGCTTCATCGGGGTCCGCAAGGGGGTCGGCATTCTGTGGGGCACCACCCGACGGCAGGTGAACAACCTGGTGCGGCGAGGCCCGCGTGAGCCTCCGCCGCCCTTGCCCAGCCTGCCTCCGCCGCCGCCGCGGCGACCCCGCTAGGCGAACTCGTCTTCGAGGGCGGCGAGACGGGCCGCCTGATCTTCGGCGATCAGCGGGTCGATCACGTCGTCGAGCGCCTCGCCCTCCATGATCTTGGGCAGGTTGTAGAGGGTCAGGTTGATGCGGTGATCCGTCACCCGCCCCTGAGGGTAATTGTAGGTGCGGATGCGCTCGGAGCGGTCGCCCGATCCCACCTGGCTCTTGCGGGCGTCCGCGCGGGCGGTGTCCAGGGCCTCGCGCTGCTGATCGTAGAGCTTGACCTTGAGGGCCTTCATGGCCCGCGCCCGGTTCTGGTGCTGCGACTTCTCGGAACTCGTGACCACGATGCCGGTCGGCAGGTGGGTGATGCGGACGGCGGAGTCGGTCTTGTTGACGTGCTGCCCGCCGGCTCCCGACGAGCGGTAGGTGTCGATGCGCAGGTCCTGGTCGCGGATCTCGATCTCCACGTCCTCTGGCTCGGGCAGGATGGCCACTGTGGCGGCCGAGGTGTGGATGCGGCCCTGGGCTTCGGTGGCCGGCACCCGCTGGACCCGGTGCACGCCGCTTTCGAACTTCAGCCGACCGAACACGCCGTCGCCGGTGATGGACGCGATGATCTCCTTGTAGCCGCCCATCTCACCTTCGGTGACGGAGTCGACCTCCACCCGCCAACCCCGGTTGGCGGCGTAGCGCTGGTACATGCGGAAGAGGTCGCCGGCGAACAGGGCGGCCTCGTCGCCGCCGGTGCCGGCTCGGACCTCCAGGATGGCCGAGGCGTTCTCGTCCTTGTCCTTGGGAGCCAGCAGCAGGGCGACCTCGTGTTCCAGCGCCGGCAACCGATCCTTCAGCGCCTCCAGCTCGTCCCGGGCCAGCGCCGCCATCTCGGGATCGCCGTCCGCCATGGCTTCAAGCTCGGGCAACTCTGCGCGGGCGCGTTCGAGGGCCGTCACGGCGTCGGCCACCGGCTTCAGCTCGGCGTGCTCCTTCGACAGCCGGACGATCTCGGCGCCGTCGGTCGCCGCGCCCATGCGCGCCTCGATCTCGCGAAAGCGGTCGAGCACCTGATCGAGCCTGGCCTGGGGAAGTCGCACGGGGGTCTTTGATCCGGGGCTTGCGGGGCCGCTTCTCTAGCGCCCCGCGGGCCTCATGCCAAACCGCGCGGGAACGCGGAACCCGCCTTCGGGGTTACGGCGAAGGTGACACCCATGGAGACACCCAAATGGCTACCGAACGTATGACGGAGCGCAGCGACGGCGTCATGAGCGAACGCGTCGTCGAGCGCGATGCCGGCGGCGGCACCACCTATGTGGAACGTCGCGGCTCGGGGATGGGCGGCGTGCTCATCGGCCTAGCCGTGCTCGCCCTGGTGGCGATCGTCGCCTTCTTCCTGCTGAGCCAGAGCCGCAATGACGCGATCCGCACCGATGCGGTGACCAGCGCCGCCTCGAGCGTCGCTGACAGCGCCTCGAACGCTGCGGGCGCGGTGGGCGACGCCGCCCAATCCGTGACGCCGGGCAATCAATAAGACGTCCTGAAAACGAAAAGGCCCGCCGCGGCGTCCGCGGCGGGCCTCTTCATGTCTGGCGTCGAGCCCTAGGCGCGGACGCCGGAGAGCGGCGCGTTGCCGAAGGCGCCCAGCTTCACGTTGCCGGTCATCTTGTCGCCGTCGACCTTGGCTTCGAACTCGAGGGTCATCGGCATCGGGCTCGTAATGTTCGAGCTCCAGGTGAGGGTGTCGCCGTTCACCTTGCCGGTGATCTCCTGCGAGCCCATGCGGCCTTCGGTCTTGCCAGTGAAGGTGTCGCCGCTGGTCGTGATGTTCGCGGTCACTTCCTGCGCGCCCATGGGCGTGTTGATGGTGATCTTCCAGTTGCCGTCAGCAGCGGACATGTCGTCCCTCCCAAGAAAGGTGCGCCAACTAACCGCAGGTAGAGCCCCGGCGCAAGGGTGACGCCGGCGTCAACTTTGAAGATTTTCCGGCGGCGCGGCGGGCCCGCGCCCTATTCCGCGGCGAGAGCTTCCGCCCGCTTGGCCGCGTCGATCTCGGCCGCCCGCGCCTCCACAAGCGCCACGATGTGGTCGACCATCCCCTCGTTGTCCATCTTGTGGTCCGGGCGCCCAGCCACATAGACCATGCCAGAGCCCTTGCCGCCGCCCGTGAAGCCGAGGTCGGTCATCAGGGCCTCGCCGGGGCCGTTCACGACACAGCCGATGATCGAGAGCGAGAGGGGCGTGGCGATGTGCGCCAGCCGCTGCTCGAGGGCCTCGACGGTTTTGATGACGTTGAAGCCCTGCCGCGCGCACGACGGGCAGGCGATGATGTTCACGCCCCGGTGCCGAAGGCCGAGGCTCTTGAGGATGTCGAAGCCGACCTTGACCTCCTCAACCGGATCGGCCGCCAGGCTGACCCGCAGAGTGTCGCCGATCCCGGCCCAGAGGAGGGAGCCGATGCCGATCGCCGACTTGACGGTGCCCGTCCGCAGGGCTCCCGCCTCGGTGACGCCCAGATGCAGCGGGCAGTCGATCACCTCGGCGAGCTGCTGGTAGGCCGCCACCGTCATGAAGGTGTCGGACGCCTTCACGCTAATCTTGAACTCGTGGAAGTCATTGTCCTGCAGGATGCGCGCGTGGTTGAGCGCGCTCTCGACCATCGCGTCGGGGCAGGGCTCGCCGTACTTCTCCAGAAGGTCGCGCTCCAGGCTGCCGGCGTTGACCCCGATGCGCATGGAGCAGCCGTTGTCCCGGGCCGCCTGGATCACCTCGCGCACCCGGTCGGGTGAGCCGATGTTGCCAGGATTGATGCGCAGGCAGGCGGCGCCCGCCTCGGCCGCCTCGACCCCGCGCCGGTAGTGGAAGTGGATGTCCGCCACGAGCGGGACCCGGGCGGCCTTGGCGATCGTCCGGAAGGCGGCGGTGGAGTCCTCGTCGGGGCAGGACACCCGCACGATGTCGGCGCCGGCTTCCTCCAGCTGGCGGATCTGGTCGATGGTGGCGGCCGCGTCGGCGGTCACCGTGTTGGTCATCGACTGGACGCTGATCGGCGCGTCACCGCCGACCTCGACGCTGCCCACGCGGATCTTGCGCGACGGCCGGCGCTGGATCTGGCGCCAGGGGCGAACGGCGGTGTGGTCCTGGGTGCTCATCGACGGTGAAAATAGGGGGTTTCCACCGCGAACCCAAGCGCGGCGGGAGGTTCAGCCCCCGAGCTTGCTGGCCGAGGAGAGGGCCGCGGGCAGGAAGCCGCGGGACTGGCCGGCGGCGAACACCTGGAAGGCGTAGGGATCGGAGACGTCCACCGTGAGGCCATCAACCGCCGGGATCCGGTAAGCCTCGCCCTTGCTGAGCTGGCGGGCGAAATAGACCGAGCCGTCGGCGCCACGGATGATCAAGGCGCCCGAGCGAAGCGCTTTAAGCGTCACCATGGACGGCTGGTTGGGCGCGGCGCCGTACACCTTGCCCTCAGGCTTGAAGACGGCCGGCAGCTGGGAGGTGTCCGGCGCCACGAAGTCGGCCGGGGTCACGCCGAGGATGGCGGGCGGGTCGAGGTTGCCGCGGCCGTCCGCGCCGGCTTTCGACAGGCCAGGGGTCTCGTAGAGGGCGGGCGTGGTGGACTCGACCGGGGCGGGCAGGGGGGCGCCGAGTATCGGCGTGAGGTCCTTCTGCGCCTTGAGCGCCTCGGCCACCACAGCCTCTGGCGCCAGCGGCGGCGGGGGGGCCGCGTCGATCATCGCCCGCTGGGCGATGTTCCACATGAAGATGGCGCCGACGATGACGCAGCCGCCGGCGATCAGCGCCGACAGGCGCGGGTCGCGATCATCGTGCACGCCGACGGGCGCGCGTAGCGGCTCATCGAGCACCGGCTCGTCCGCCTTGAAGCGGTAGGTGGCCTCTTCGGGGTCCAGGCCCAGGGCCGTGGCGTACGAGCGGATGTAGCCGATGGTGAACGGCCGAGAGGGCAGCTGATCCAGCCGAAGCTCCTCGATGGCGGCCAGATAGGCGCGGCGCACCCGGGTCCGCTCCGCCAGATCGTCGAGCGACAGCCCCCGGAATTCGCGCACCATGCGCAGCGCTTCGCCAATGTTCGCGCCGGAATGAAGCGTCGGAGCGTAGGTGTCGACAAGTCGAGGATCGCCGCCGGTGGCGGGCTCCAATTCGAAGTCGACGATCCGGCCAGTATCCAACGCCATGGCCCGCCCTAGCTGGGAGTGTTCGCCGCCGCGAGTTCCTCGCCGCGGAATGCGAGGCAAGGACTCACCGAAGTTCGGAAGATGAACTCCGGGTACCACGCGTGCGGGTGGCGCTCAATGCGGTGTTCGGTCACGTAGGTCCGGTTCTCCTCAGACCGCCAGGTAGATTTTGCGCGCGAGGGTTTCGATTTCGTTGCGCACGGAACCAGCTCCGCTTTTCAACAACGCAGAAACCCCGCGCCGCGCTGCCTCGCGGTCGCAGGAAAGCACCATTTGTTTCACCGGACCCACGCCCGCGGGGGGCATGGAGAGCCGCTCGAAGCCTAGCGCCACCAGGGCGAAGGCCTCCAGCGGACGACCGGCCATCTCGCCGCAGACGCTGACCGGGGTCCCGGTCTCGGCGCACGCGCGCTGGATTTGCTCCATGACGCGCAGGAAAGGCGGCGAAAGCGTGTCGAAGCGGTCGGCGACCCGCGGGTTCCCGCGGTCGGCGGCGAACATGTACTGCAGGAGATCGTTGGTGCCGACGCTGACGAAGTCGGTCATCGGCAGCAGGGCGTCCAGGTGCCAGATGACCGACGGCGCCTCGATCATCGCGCCCACGTCAAGCCGGGAGGGGCCGGGCCGGCCGCGACGGAGCGCCCAGGCGACCTCGGTGTCCACCAGCGCACGGGCGGCGCGGAACTCGTCGCAGCTGGCCACCAGAGGAAACATGATGCGCAGCGGCCGCCCGCGGGCGGCGGCGATCAGCGCCCGCAGCTGCAGGCGCAGCAGCGCCGGGCGATCCAGGCCCATGCGGATCGCGCGCCAGCCAAGCGCCGGGTTGTCCTCCCGCTCGGCCTCCAGATAGGGCAGCACCTTGTCGCCCCCGAGATCCAGGGTGCGGAAGGTCACCGGCCGGTCGCCGGCGGCGTCCATCACCCGCGAGTAGAGCGCCGCCTGGGCGTTGAAGCGCGGCATCTCCTCGGCGACCATGAACTGGAACTCGGTGCGGAACAGGCCGATGCCCTCGGCGCCGGTCTCCGCCAGGATGTCGAGGTCCACGTCCAGGCCCGCGTTCATCAGCAGCGTGACCTTGGCGCCGTCGCGGGTGAAGGCGGGGGTGTCGCGGAGCTTGGCGAACTCGGCCCGCTGCTGGCGGCGCACGTCCATCCGGGCCTGGATGGCCTTCACCACGTCGGGCCGGGGGCGCAGGTAGGCCTCGCCGGTCTCGGCGTCGACGATCACCGGGTCGCCTTCGTTGACCTTGTCGCGCAGTCCGTGCAGGCGGCCGACGCAGGGGATGTCGAGGGCGCGAGCGACGATGGCGGCATGGCTGGCGGTGGACCCTTCCTCCAGCAGCAGGCCGCGGAGCTTCTTGCGGTCGTACTCCAGGAGGTCGGCCGGGCCGAGATTCCGCGCGATTAGCACAGCGTTTTCAGGTAGTTCGCGAGCGACGTGGCCGTCGCCGGCCAGGTGGCGCAGCAGGCGGTCGTTGAGGTCCTCGAGGTCGTGCAGTCGCTCGCGCAGATAGGGGTCGCGGGCCTGGCCGAGGCGGGCGCGGTGCTCGGAGCGGACGCGCTCGACCGCCGCCTCGGCGGTGAGGCCGTTGCGGACGGCGTCCTCAAGGCTCCGGTTCCAGCCCCGGTCGTGGGCGAACATGCGGTAGGTCTCGAGCACCTCGTAGGAGGCCTCGACCAAGCCGTGCTGGCCCTCCAGCATGTCGTCGATCTGCGCCTGCAGCCCGGTGATCGCCGCCTTCAGGCGGGCCTCTTCGGCGACCACGTCGTCGGACAGCAGCTGCGAGGGCGCCACCGGCGGCTCGTGCAGAACCGCGACGCCGTAGGCCAGGCCGTCGGCGAACTTGGAGCCCTTGATCCGCTCGGGCCGGTGGGGCGCGATCTCGACGCCCTTGAGCTCTTCCTCAGCGATCAGCTCGCCGCCGGCCACCATCTCGGCCAGGACCATGGCGATGATCTGCAGGTCCTCGACCTCGTCCTCGGTGTAGACCCGCTCGGTGCGGTTCTGGACCACCAGCACGCCGATGGCGCGTCCGCCGCGCAGCAGGGGCACGCCCAGGAAGGCGTGGTACGGGTCTTCGCCGGTCTCGGGCCGGTAGGAGAAGGCCGGGTGCTCGGGGGCGTCGGCCAGGTTCAGCGGACGGCCGAGGCGCATGATCTCGCCCACCAGGCCCTCGCCCGGCTTCATGCGGGTGACGTGGACGGCGCCCGGGTCGAGGCCCTCGGTGGCGAACAGCTCGATCTCGCCGCCGGAGCGGCGCAGGTAAAGCGAGCAGACCTCGGCGACCATGGAGCGGGCGATGATCCGCACGACCATGTCCAGGCGCGCCTGCGCCGGGCCGCCGCCGGCGAGCGACTCCCTAATCTGCCGAAGCAGGCTGCGCTGACCGCGTATGGCCACCCCTGGAATCGCCATTGTGCGGCGCTCGTCCTCCCTGTCCCTGACGTGGCGTCCCCTAACAGCTTTACGTGTCCGGACGGAGACGGAAAGAGGGAGGTTGCGTCGATTGTGCGCTCGGACCGCCGTCGCCCTCCCGAGGACCCGCAGGGACGATGATCCAAGGGGGCGGCCCCGAGGAACTTTGACACCCGGCGGCGCGCGCCCCATCGTCCACCTAACGAACATCGTCTCGGGGGGAGGCGCAGATGCTGCGAACGTGGGGCTGGTTCCTGCTTGGCCTGGTGCTGATCGTGGGCGGAAGCCTGCTGGCCAGCCGAGTGCAGACGAGCGGCGGGGTCAGGGTCGAGGACGTGCGGTTCGCCGGCGACGGCGGCCTCACCCAGAGCGGCCTGCTCTATGTGCCGGCCGGGGCAACAGCGCGGGATCCCGCGCCGGCGGTGCTGGCCAGCCACGGCTACATCAACACCCGGGAGATGCAGAGCCCGTTCGCCATCGAGCTGGCGCGACGCGGCTTCGTGGTGCTCGCCATGGACATGACCGGCCACGGCTACTCGGAGGGCGCGGTCGGGCAGAACGACTTCGGCGGCCCGGCCGCCCTGCGCTACCTGCAGTCGCTGCCCTTCGTGGACCGCGCCAACATCGGGCTCGAGGGCCACTCCATGGGCGGCGGGCCGATCCTGGCGGCCGCGGTGGCGCAGCCGGACGGCTACCGCTCGATCGTGCTGGAGGGCTCGACGCCGGGGCTGCTGCGGGCCAAGGCGCCGGAGAACCCGCGCAACCTCGCGCTCGTGTTCGGCCAGTTCGACGAGTTCGCCCAGCTGATGTGGCAGGTGCCGAAGGGCTCCGAGGTGGCGCGCTCGCCGCGGCTGATGAAGCTCTTCGGCTCGCCGGCGCCCGTCGTGGAGGGCCGCGTCTATGGCTCGGTGGCCGACGGCACCGCGCGCGTGCTCTACAACCCGCCGGTCACCCATCCCTGGGAGCACTTCTCCAAGGGCGGCGTGGAGCCGGCGGTGGCTTGGTTCCAGCAGACCCTGGACGGGGAGGCCAGCGGACCGCCGGCCGGCGAGCAGATCTGGCTCTGGAAGGAGATCGGCACGGGCGTCGCCTTCGTGGGCTTCGCCTACCTGCTGCTGGGGACGTTCGAGATCCTGCTGCGGACGCCGCTGTTCGCCCGGCTCGCGACGCCTGGCCAGGCGGCGGCCGAGCGGCGGGACGGGCGCTGGTGGCTGTCCTTCGCGCTGACAGCCCTGATCCCCGCGGCGACCTTCTATCCGGCCATGAAGGTCGGGCAGGTGTTCTTCCCGATGCGGCTGTTCCCGCAGTGGATCCAGAACCAGCTGCTGGTCTGGGCGCTGGTCAACGCGCTGATCATGCTGGGCGTCGCGGCCCTGCGGAAGCGGCGGCCGGTGTTCACGACCCGCTGGCTGGCGTCGGCGGCCCTGGCGCTGGCGACGGTGGCGGTGGGGTATCTGTCGCTGGTCGTGGTCGATGCGGCGTTCAAGACGGACTACCGGTTCTGGGTTCTGGGCCTGAAGCCTCTGGCCGGTTCGGACTGGGCGATGCTGGTCCCCTACGTGGTCCTCTGGAGCCTGTTCTTCCTGGTGGCGATCCGGGCGCTGGTGAGCGACCTGGCGATCCGCGGCGACGGCTTCCTGGCCCAGGTGGTCACGGGCAAGGTCGCCATGAGCCTAGGCTTCGTGCTTCTGGTCGCCATCCAGTACGTCAGCCTGTTCGCGACCGGCGTGCTGGCCACACCGACGGAACCGCTGAACACCATCGTCGCCATCCAGTTCATCCCGCTGCTGGCGCTGGTGGGGGCGATCGGGATGTGGACCTGGCGCCGGACCGGCTCTTACGCGCCGGGCGCGCTGATCTGCGCCCTGGTGATCGGCTGGTACATCACCGGCTCGACGGCGGTGCACTGGACGCCGGACTTCCAGCCCCCGCCGCCGGGCGCGAGCCGCGCCCGCTAGGCGCGCTGCGGCTGGATTTCGTGGGCTGAGCGTTGCAAAAGCCGCTCCCCGCCGCGTGGGCGGTCGAGGAGGACGAGGTGGCGGCGCGTCGAGGCCTGGAGCCGGAGAAGAGCTGGGGCGACCTGCTGGCCGAGGGCCGGCTGCCGCGGTTCGCCCTGATCTGCCTGGGCGTCTGGCTGAACGCCGCCGACGGCCTGGTCACCGCCACCATCATGCCCAGCGTGGGCGCCGAGCTCGGCGGCTACGCCTATTTCGCCTGGGCGACCGCCGGCTTCCTGGTCGGCGCGATCCTGGCCGGCGCCAGCTCCGGGCGGCTTTCGGAGCTGTTCGGCCTGCGGCTGGCCACGGCCCTGGCCGGGGTGGTGATGACCGCAGGCTGCGTGATGAGCGCGCTCGCGCCGAGTGTGGAGGTCTTCCTCTGGGGACGGCTGGTGCAGGGGCTGGGCAGCGGCTGGATCTCCGGCTTCGCCATGGTGGCTATCGCCCTGCTGTTCCCGGAGCGGCACCTGGCGCGCGTGTTCGCCTCGGTCTCGGGCGTGTGGGGCATCGCCACAGTGCTCGGCCCGGCGCTGGGCGGCCTGCTGCTGGAGACCGGCGACTGGCGCAACGTCTTCTGGGTCTTCGCCGTGCAGGCGGCGGCGTTCAGCCTGGTGGCGCCGTTCCTGATCGGCGGCGGCGCGAAGGGGCAGGGGGGCCCAGGCATCCCCTGGCTGCAGCTTGGGGTGCTCGGCTTGGGCGTAAGCGCAATCGCGGTCGCGGACCTGCTGCCGAACACGGCCTTGTCCCTGGCGGTCATCGGGCTGGGGCTCGCGGTCCTTGGACTGGTCTTCTGGATCGATCACCGATCGCGGGTGAGGCTCCTGCCGCACCGGGCCGGCGACTGGCGCACGGTGGTGGGCTCGGGTTACGCGGCGATGTTCTGGCTGACCGCCGCCTCCATGGGCTTCGCCATCTACGGCCCGCCGATCCTGCAGGCGCTGCGGGGGATGTCGCCGCTTTGGGCGGGCTATGTGATCGGCGCGGAGTCACTGGCGTGGACGGCCACGGCGCTGGCGGTGGCGCATGTCAGCGGGGCCTGGGACGCTCGCTGGATCCGCATCGGGGCGCTTTGCCTGGTGGCGAGCCTGGTCATCCTCGCCTGGGCCATGGCCGACCAGCCGCTCGCGTGGGTGCTGGTCGGCGGCTCGCTGATGGGCGCGGCCTTCGGCCTGTCTTGGAGCTTCATGGGCCGGCGGGTGATGGCGGCGCTCAGCGAGGAGGACCGGGCGATCGGTTCGTCCGCGATCACCGCTGTGCGCCAGACGGGTGCGGCGGCGGGGGCGGCGATCTCCGGCGCCGCGGCCAACCTGGCGGGCTTCCACCACGGGCTCAGCGTGCCGAGCGCGACGGCGGCCTCTGTCTGGGTGTTCCTGGCGGTCGTTCCCCTGGCGCTGATCGGCGCCTGGGCAGCCTTTCGGCTCACCGGGGAGGCGTCAGCCGCTTCGCCATGAAGATGTCGGGCCGGCCGGCGCCGTTCGCGTCCGGGATCAGCCCGACGACCTCGTAGCCGAGCTTCTGGTAGAAGCTGAGGGCGTGGCCGCGCGCCGTGGATTGGATGCCGCCGATCTTGCGCGCGACGTCCGGGAACAGGTCGCGCCCGAAGAGGCTGGTGCCGCCGTAGTCGTCATCTGCGCCGAGGTAGAGGGTCAGGACGCCGGCCGCCGCGGCGCGCGCCTCCAAGGCCAGGGTCAGCGCGGTCCCGACGCCGCCGCGCTGCCGCCTAGGGTCCACCACCAGCGGGTGAAGCTCCCAGGCGTGGTCGTAGGTCCGGATCAGGCCGATCCAGCCGAGCACCGCCTCGCCGTCCAGTGCGGCGATCGCCTCGCGGTCCTCGTCATCGATGAAGGCCGCGACCTCGGCCTCGGCCTCGCCAGGGTCGTTGTAGGCCGCCGGCATGTGCGCGAGCGCCTCGCGCAGGATGCGGGCCGCTTCCGCCCGTTGCCCGGAGCTCAGTTCAGATAAGGGGACGAAGCGGAGCGTCATGCCCCACCCGTCCGCCTAGAGTTGGTCCAGCCCGTAGGCCGCGTGCAGGGCGCGAACCGCCAGCTCGGTGTAGGCGGCGTCGATCAGGACGCTGATCTTGATCTCGGAGGTGGAGATCACCTGGATGTTCACGCCCTTGTCGGCGAGCGCCTTGAACATCGACTTGGCGACGCCCGCATGGCTGCGCATGCCCACCCCGATCACCGAGACCTTGGCCACGTCCTCGTTCACCGCCACGTCGTCGAAGCCGATCTTCGGCTGGGCGGCGCGGACGATCTCGACCGCGCGCGCGGCGTCGCGCTTGCCGACCGTGAACTCCATGTTGGCCGTGTCCTGGGTGCGGGCATGGCTCTGGACGATCATGTCCACGTTGACGTTGGCGTCGGCCAGCGCGCCGAAGATCTCGGACGACACGCCCGGATGGTCCGGCAGGCCGAAGAGGCTGATCTTCGCCTCGTCGCGGCTGTAGGCGACGCCGCTCACGATCCGCTTTTCCACGATCTCCTCCTCGTCGCAGACGATGGTGCCCTGTCCGGGGGCTTCGCCCGGCTCGACGAAACTCGAAAGCACCCGCACCGGCACGTTGTGCGCCATGGCGAGTTCGACGCTGCGGGTCTGCAGCACCTTGGCGCCGAGCGAGGCCATCTCGAGCATCTCCTCGTAGGAGATCTTGCCGAGCTTGCGGGCCTTGGACTCGATGCGCGGGTCGGTGGTGTAGACGCCGTCCACGTCGGTGTAGATGTCGCAGCGCTCGGCCTTGAGGGCGGCGGCGATGGCCACGGCGCTGGTGTCGGAGCCGCCGCGGCCGAGGGTGGCGATGCGGCCGTCGCGGGTCACGCCCTGGAAGCCGGCGATCACCGCCACCTGGCCGTCGTCCAGGGCGGCGGCGAGCTTCTCAGGCGGGATGTCGTCGATCCGCGAGCGGCCGTGGGCGTCGTCGGCGATGATCGGGATCTGCCAGCCGAGCCAGCTCTTGGCCATCACCCCCATGTTGCGCAGCGTCATGGCCAGCAGCCCCGCGGTGACCTGTTCGCCCGAGGCGACCACCACGTCGTATTCGTCATCGGAGGAGGGCAGGTTGCCGGTCGCGGCTCCCGCGCCGTCGGTCCAGGCCACCAGCTCGTTGGTCTTGCCGGCCATGGCGGAGACCACCACGGCCACCTTGTGGCCGGCCTCCACCTCGGCGTTCACCAGCCGGGCCACGCGACGGATGCGCTCGAGGTCCGCCACCGACGTGCCGCCGAATTTCATCACCAGCCGCGACACGGTCTGCGGACCCCCCTAGGAAAAGCGCCGGCCCTTCTAGCGACGGGATTTCCGCTCCGCAACGGGCACAATCGCTTCATCCCGACGCCCCGCGGGGCTATGGAGAGGCATGGCTTCCCCCGCATCCGCCCGTTCGAGCATCGATCCTGCCGAGGTCGAGCGGTTCTCGCGCATCGCCGCCGAATGGTGGGACCCCCGGGGCAAGTTCGCGCCCCTGCACAAGTTCAATCCCGTCCGGCTGGCCTTCATCCGGGACCAGGCGCTCTATCGCTTCCAGCGGGACGGGGCGCAGCGCCGGCCGTTCGAGGGGCTGCGGCTGCTGGACATCGGCTGCGGCGGCGGCCTGCTCTCCGAGCCCATGACCCGGCTGGGCTTCGAAGTCACCGGGGTCGACGCTTCGGAGCGCAACATCGGCACGGCCAGCGCCCATGCCGCCGAGCAGGGGCTGTCGATCGACTACCGCTGCTCCACGGCCGAAGCCCTGCTGGAGGCGGGCGAGCCGCCGTTCGACGTGATCCTCAACATGGAGGTGATCGAGCACGTGGCCGATCCGGGCGACTACCTGCGCAGCTGCGCGCGCCTGCTGAAGCCCGGCGGCCTGATGATCGTCGCCACCCTGAACCGGACAGCGAAGGCGCTGGCCCTGGCGGTGATCGGCGCCGAATATGTGCTGCGCTGGCTGCCCGCCGGCACCCACGACTGGCGCAAGTTCCTGAAGCCGGATGAGATCCGCGGCTTCCTCGACGGCGAGCCGGTTATCGTCGACGGCCCGTACGGCGTCTCGTTCAACCCGATCAGCGGCCGGTGGTCGCAATCCACGGACTATGACGTGAACTACATGATGACGGTGGTGCGCGAGCCCGCTTAAGAAGGCCTCGGGCGCGGGGGCGCTCGAAGAGGGGATCGGATGGCTTCGTTCCGCGTGCTGGCTCACGCCTTCCGCGCCTGGCGGCGGAACGTCAGGTGGGCGAAGCACGAGCCCGAGACGCCCTACCTGGCCGACCTGCTGGCCGGCGCGCCCACCTGCCTGCACGTGGGCGCCAGCGACGGACGCCACACCTATGTGATGACCCAGGTGGCGCCGAAGGCCCGCATCCATGCGTTCGAGCCCAGCGCCTTCACCTTCCAGGTGCTGAAGACCTGCCTTGCCTGGCACGGCATCGCCCGGCAAGTGACGCCGGTCCACGCCGCCGTCGCCGACCAGCCCGGCGAACTCCTGCTGGTGACGCCGAAGAAGATGTCCGGCCGCATGGGCCGGGCCTACGCCTTCGTGGCCGAGCAGGCGCCCGACGGCGCGGCGCGGCCGGACCTGCAGGATCGTGGCGCGGACCTGCAGCCGACGCCGGTGGTGACGCTGGACGGCTATTGCGCCGAGCACGCCGTCGCGGCCGTGGACTTCATCCGCATGGACATCGAGGGCGCCGAGCAGCGGGCGCTGGCCGGAGCGCGCGCCATCCTCGAGCGTGACCGCCCGCACGTGCTGATCGAGATCCACCCGACCATGCTGCAGGCCCGCTTCGGCGGCTCGGCCGAGGCGGTGGTCGGCCTGTTCCGCGACCTGGGCTACCGGATGTTCGCGCTCAACGGCGACCGGCTGGAGGAGCGCACGGACGTCGTCCCCGACCTCCCCTGGAAGGACTACTTCTTCATCCACCCGAGCCGTGCGGCCCTGCTGCCGGACGGGGTGTTCAAGGCGCGGATGGCGGCGTGAACCCGGCGGCGCCCGACGTGCTCGACGGGCTCTGGGTGTTCGACGGCGTCTGCAACTTCTGCTCGGGGTCGGTGCAGCTGGCGCTGCGTCTCGACCGTCGCGGCGAGCTCCGGTTCACGCCGCTGCAGTCGCCGTTCGGCCGGGCCATCGCCGAACGTTACGGCCTGGACCTGGAGAACCCCGACAGCTTCCTGTTCTTCGATCGCGGACAGCCGCTGGACGCCTCCGACGCGGTGCTGGCGCTGGCGCGCCGCCTGGGGCCGCCGTGGAGTTGGGCGGGGCTGCTGCGCGCGATCCCGAAGCCGGCGCGCGACGCCGCCTACGGCCTGCTGGCGCGCAACCGGTACCGGCTGATGGGCAAGAAGGCCGGCTGCATGGTCCCCTCGCCGCAGGTGCGGGCGCGCTTCCTGCTCGAGCCGCCGCCGGGCTGGGCATGACCCGCCGCATCGTGCTGGTGGGCGCCACCGGCGCCTTCGGCGAACGGCTAGCGCGGCGGCTCGCCGCCTGGCCCGATGTGGAGCTGGTGCTGGCCGCCCGCGGGCGTGCGGCCCTGGAGCGGCTGCAGGCGGACATCGGCGCGGCGGCGATCGCGGTGTTCGACCGGGCGGCGCCGGACGGGCTGGCGGCGCTGCGCCCCTGGGCGGTGGTCGACGCGGCGGGCCCCTTCCAGGCCAGCGACCTGGCCCTGGCGCGCGCCGCCATCGCGGCCGGCGCCCACTACGTGGACATCGCCGACGGCCGGGACTTCGTCGCCGCCCTGCCGGCCGCGCTCGACGCGGAGGCTGCGGCCGCCGGCGTGCTGGCGGTGACGGGCGCGAGCTCCACCCCGGCGCTGTCCAACGCCGCGCTGGACACCCTCACCGCCGGCTGGCGGGCGGTGGACCGGGTGATCGTCGCCATCTCCCCGGGCGCGCGGGCGCCGCGTGGGCTGTCGGTCGTGCAGGCCATCCTCTCCTACGTGGGCCAGCCGGTACGGGTGTTCCGCGGGGCTCGCTGGACCACACAGCCGGGGTGGAGCGGCCCGCAGCGCGTGGCCTTCCCGCGCCTCGGCGACCGCTGGGCCTCGCTCTGCGAGACGCCGGACCTGGACATCATCCCGCAGCGGGCGGGCGTACGCCGCGAGGCGCTGTTCCTGGCGGGGCTGGAGCTCGCGCCGCTGCATCTGGGGCTGTGGCTGCTGAGCTGGCCCGTGCGGCTGGGGCTCGTGCGCGACCTGCGGCCGCTCGCGCCTTGGCTGCGGCGCTCGGCGGGCCTGGCGGAGCGGTTCGGCTCGGATCGCGGGGGCATGGTGGTGCTGGCGGACGGTGTCGGAGCCGACGGGGAGCCTCGCGCGGCGCGCTGGTGGCTGGCCGCCGACGCGAACGCCGGGCCGACCACACCGGTGGCGGCGGCCGCGGCGGTGCTGCGGGGCCTCAAGGACGGGCGGATCACGGCGCGCGGCGCGCGCGCCTGCGTGGGCCTCGTCTCGCTGGACGAGATCGTCGGCGAGCTTCGCGACCTGCCGATCCGCACGGGGCAGGAGAGCTGGGGGCCTGCCGAGGGGCTGTTCCCGCGCGTGCTGGGCGAGGCCTTCCACCGGCTGCCGCCGAGCGTGCGCGACGCCCATGCGGCCGGCGGAGGCGTGTTCGCAGGCCGCGGCCGGGCGCGGGGGTCTCGCCGCCTGCTCCCCACCCTCGTGCGTCGCGCGTTGGGGCTGCCGCAGCCCGGCGCCTACCCGGCCATCGAGGTGCGCATCACGGCGAGCGATGCGGGCGAGACCTGGCGGCGGCGCTTCGGGCGGGGAGGGTTCGCCTCGCACCTGGCGGCGGGGGGCGGCCTCGGCCGGTTCGAGGAACGCTTCCGTCCGCTCACCTTCCGCTTCGAGCCCGAGACCGTCAGCCAGGGCTTCCGCTGGCGGTTCGTGGGCTGGCGGCTTGGGCCGCTGTCCCTGCCGCGCGGACTTGCGCCGGAGATCCGGGCGCGGGCGTTCGAGGCGGATTGCGGCTACCGGTTCCGGGTGCTGACCGCCCATCCCCTGGCGGGCGTCCTCTTCGCCTACGCCGGCCGGTTGAGGCGGCGCCGTGACCCGCCGGACGCACCGGCCGAGGAACACGACAGCTGAGCTCCTGCGCCAGCAACCCGGCCTTGAAACGTGCGTTTGCGAACCCAGGTGACGATTATGATTTGAGGAGAGTGCGAGTGCCGCGGAAACGGCCGAAGGGTGTGCTCGCCATGGGCTGGGCCTGCATCGAATGCGCCGCGACGGGGCGCACCGAGCACGCGCCAACGTCGGCCGATTATCCGGACAGCGTGATCCGGCGCACCAGCTTCTATGCAGGCGGGGGTCACGGCTGGAAGATCTCCGCCCTCGAGACGCCCCGAGAAAGCCCCGCGCCCTGGAAGATCGTGGTGATCACCGGGGCGCCCTCCTGGGCCGAGTACTGGGCCGAGACCATGGCCGAGCTGCCGCAGGACCGGGAGATGGTGGTCGTGGACCGGCCGGGCTATGCGGCGTCGGAGCCGGCGCATGCGGTCACCGACATCCGCACCCAGGCCGAGGCGCTGGCGCCGCTGCTGCGGACCGCGCCGGGCCAGAAGCTCCTGCTGGTCGGCCAGAGCTACGGCGCGGCCATCGCCACCCTGATGGCCGACAACAACCCGGGCCGGGTGGACGGGCTGGTGCTGCTGTCCGGCTTCTTCGGCGAGACCGGGCCCACGGCCCGCTGGCTGCTCGACACCGGGGCCAAGGCCCTGAAGGTGATCCCGAAGGACCTGCGCCATGCGGTCATGGAGGCCTCCGGCCAGCGGCCGCAGCTGGTGCACGCCAAGCGGGCGCTCGAGCGGCTGAAGATCCCGGTGCACATGATCCACGGCGACAAGGACGACTTCGCGCCCATCGAGGTGGCCGAGCGGCTGGCGCGCGAGGTGAAGACGCGGCGGCCGATCAACTTCGTGCGGACCCCCGGCGCCAACCACTTCCTGAACGACGGGCCGGCCGAGCAGCTGGTTGCGGCGCTGGAGTCCTGCATTCCGCAGAAGAAGACCTGGACGTTCCGCCTGCCGAAGCTGCCGCAGCTGCGGATGCCGCGGCCGCAGGGCGGCTTTGGCCTGCCGCAGGCGGCGCCCGCCCGGCAGCAGGTGGCCTAGGGCTCAGGCGGTCCACAGGCCGGTGGCGGCGGCGAAGCCCAGCACCACCACCCAGGGCGGGACCCGGGCGACGGCCAGGAAGACGAAGGCGGCCGCCAGCAGCGCCCAGTCGCTCCAGCGCACGATGGCATGGGTCAGGGCCGGATCCCACAGGGCGGCGGCCAACAGGCCGACGACCACGGCGTTGACGCCGGCGAGCGCCCCTCGCGCGCCGGGCAGCCGGCGCAGGTCTTGCCAGAACGGCAGGACGCCCGGGACCAGCAGCAGGCTCGGCAGGAAGATGGCGACGAGGGCCACGAGCCCGCCCACCCAGCCGCCGGCCGCCACGTGCTGGGCCGCGCCCACGAAGCCGGCGAAGCTGAACAGCGGCCCCGGGACCGCCTGCGCCGCGCCGTAGCCGGCCAGGAAGGTGTCGGCGTCGAGCCAGCCGCGGCCGACGATCTCGCTTTCGAGCAGGGGCAGGACCACGTGGCCGCCGCCGAACACCAGGGCGCCGGTGCGGTAGAAGACGCTGGCCAGGCCGAGCGTCGGGCTCTGCAGCACCTGAGCCAGGAAGGGCAGGGCGGCGAGCAAGAATGCGAACAGGGCGATCGCCGCGGCCCCGCGGCGCAGGCCCCGCGCGTCGCTGGGCCTCGCCTCGAGTGGCTCGGCGGGCGGCAGGTCGCGCAGGAAGGCCGCGCCGAAGGCGGCGCCGGCGGCCAGGGCGCAGATCTGGGCCACCGGCCCGCCGCTCATCACCAGGCCAGCGGCGGCGCCGAGCG
The DNA here is from genome assembly GCF_036563385.1 of Phenylobacterium sp. Lineage (GTDB taxonomy): Bacteria > Pseudomonadota > Alphaproteobacteria > Caulobacterales > Caulobacteraceae > Phenylobacterium. Next base: position 201,435 of record NZ_DATCML010000012.1, on the reverse strand, counting down.
CCATCCCGGCGCGCACCGGGCCCACGGCCAGGGTGCGGGCCATGGCCACGAGCGCCTGCAGCACCACGGCGGCGGCGGCGATCTTCAGACCGTGCAGCCAGCCCTGCCCCCAGGCGTGGCCGAGCGTCGGGGCGAGCCAGGCGAAGAGGATCATCGCCGCGCCGGCCGGCAGGGTGAAGCCCAGCCAGGCGGCCAGCATGCCCGGCAGGCCGGCCCGGCGCAGGCCGATCGCCATGCCGAGCTGGCTGGACGCCGGCCCCGGCAGGAAGTGGCAGAGCGCCAGCAGGTCGGCGAACGCCGCCTCGGACAGCCAGCCGCGCTGTTCGACGAACTCGCGCCGGAAGTAGCCGATGTGGGCGACCGGCCCGCCGAAGGCGGTGAGGCCCTGGCGAAGAAAGGCGAGGAACACCTCCAGCGCCGCCGCCGGCTGCGGCTGGGTCTCGTCGATCAGGTCGCGGGCGGCCATCGAGCGCCTGTCATGGGGGGGCGCGCCGCCGCTGTCGAGGCGTTTTCCGAAAACTCCTTGGCCCGCGCATCTGAACGACGATAAGGCTTGAACGAACCGGCCGCGACGAGGGCGGCCGCCATTCAAGGGGAGATCCGCCATGAAGGCCGCCGTGCTGCGCGAAGTGGGCAAGCCGCTCTCGATCGAGGACGTGCAGATCAACAAGCCGGGTCCGCACGAGGTGCTGATCCGCACCGTGGCGGCGGGCGTCTGCCACTCTGACCTGCACTTCGTGGAGGGGTCCTATCCCCACCCGCTGCCGGCGGTGCTGGGCCACGAGAGCGCCGGCGTCGTCGAGGCGGTGGGGTCCGAGGTGCGCACGGTGAAGCCGGGCGACCACGTGATCACCTGCCTGTCGGCCTTCTGCGGCCACTGCGAGCACTGCGTGACCGGCCACCTGAGCCTGTGCGTGTCGCCCGACACCAAGCGCGGGCCCGACGAGGAGCCGCGCCTGGCCTCCCCGAAGGGGCCGATGATGCAGTACCTGAACCTGTCCTCCTTCGCCGAGCAGATGCTGATCCACGAGCACGCCTGCGTGGCCATCCGGCCGGACATGCCCCTGGACCGCGCCGCCCTGATCGGCTGCTCGGTGATGACCGGCGTGGGCGCGGTGATGCACACCTCCAACGTCCGGCCGGGCGACACCGTGGCGGTGATCGGCTGCGGCGGCGTCGGGCTGTCGGCGATCAACGGCGCCGCGATCGCCGGGGCCGGGCGGATCATCGCCATCGACATCGTGCCGGGTAAGGAGAACTACGCCCGGGCCTTCGGGGCCACCGACTTCGTCAACGCCTCGGAAGTGGATCCGGTGAAGGCGGTCATCGAGATGACCAAGGGAGGCGTGCAGCACAGCTTTGAGGCGCTAGGCCTCGCCAAGACCGCCGAGCAGTCGTTCAACATGCTGCGCCGCGGCGGCACCGCCAACATCATCGGCATGATCCCGGTGGGACAGACCATCAACCTGATGGGCGCCGCCTTCCTGGGCGAGAAGCGGATCCAGGGCTCGCTGATGGGCTCCAACCGCTTCCCGGTGGATATGCCGCGGCTGTGCGACATGTACATGGCCGGCAAGCTGAAGCTGGACGACATGATCTCGCGCCGGCTGCGGCTCGACCAGGTCAACGAGGCCTTTGACGAGATGAAGCGCGGCGAGATCGCCCGCTCGGTCATCGTCTTCGACGCCTGATCCACACTGCATCTTCGAATCGGGAACGCCCGGCGCCTGCGCCGGGCGTTCTTGTTTGCGGGCTCCGAAGACGGGGTACGACTGCGGCGAGGCGGCGACCGCACACTGATCAACGATCACCCTGAAGAACCGTGATATTTCGGCTTTGCAGTAACCGTCATTCGTGACCAAAAATGGCGTCCTGAGCGCTCCAGACATGCGCCGCAACCCAGATGGCGCAGCGGGGCGGGGGAGGGCGATCCATGTCGAACAAGCAGTATCTTTGCGCGACCACCGCGGCCGCGATCCTGGCGCTGGCCTGCGGGAGCGCGCAGGCGCAGGGCCGCGGCGAGGCGGCGTCCCGGGCGACGGACGTGGAGGAGGTGGTGGTCACCGGCTCGTTTATCGCGGGCACGCCGGAGGACTCGTCCATTCCGGTGGAGGCGGTCACCCTCGAGGAACTCCGCCAGCAGGGCACGCCGTCCAACCTCGACCTGGTGAGAACCATGAGCGAGGTGGGCAGCGTCGCCGGCGAGTCGAACCGCAGCAACCTCTTCGCGGTCGGCGCCGCCTCGATCAACCTGCGCGGCGTGGGCTCGAACCGCACGGTGGTGCTGTTCAACGGCCGGCGGCTGCCGGACCAGTATTCGTTCTCGGTCGGCCGCTTCAACAACATCAACATCGTCCCGAACGCCGCCATCGGGCGGATCGAGACGCTGAAGGACGGCGGGGCGACCACCTACGGCGCCGACGCGGTGGGCGGGGTGGTGAACTACATCACCCGCCGGAACCTCGACGGGGTGGAGGTCAACGCCAACTACCGTTTCATCAAGGACTCCAAGGGCGACTACGACGCGGACGTCAGCTGGGGGAAGGTCGGCGACAGCTGGAACGCCATGGCCATCGTGGGCTACCAGCGTCGCAACGAGCTGGACACGGCCGACCGCGACTTCGCCCTGCAGGACTATCTGCTGAACCCCACCGGCTGGAGTTCGTACGGCGCGCCGGGCGCCTACACCTTCCAGCGAGCGGGCCAGACCGCGGTGATCACGCCGGGCGCCACCGCGACCAGCGGCAACCGGTTCGCCGGCGACTACCAGATCGGCGCAAGCGGCCTGGTGCGCGATCCGGCCTGCGCGGCCCTGGGCGGCTTCGCCGGCTTCAGCTCGGCCTCAGCGCCGATCTGCTACTACCAGACCTCGCAGACCAGCAACCTGATCGAGGAACAGGAGACCTGGCAGGCCTACGCCGAGATCAATTACGAGTTCGAGCGCGGCATCCGCCTGCACCTCGAAGGCCTGTTCTACGACCTGAACGTGCCGCACATCCCGCTGGACGCCTTCACGAGCGTCCCGCAGGTCTTCCCGATCGGCAACGCCACGACGGGCGCCACCCAGAACATCGGCGGCTCGGCCTATGGCGTCGCGGGCTCCAACCCGGCGGTGCGCCAGTTCTTGTCGACCCTGCGCAACTCGGACGGAACGCTCGCCTTCGGGGACCCGGGCACGCCGGGGACCCAGGCCTTCCAGACCGTGAACGGGGGCCGCGTGGGCCTGACGAGCGGCTTCTGGCGGCCGTTCGGGGCCGCCGGGACGCCCGCGCCCGAGCTGGAGGAGCAGCAGAACCAAAACCGCATCTACCGCTTCACCGCGGAGGTGTCGGGCGACCTGCCGCAGGTTTGGGGGACGAAGCTGCGCTGGTCGGTGGCCGGAACCTTCAACCTTTCGAACTACGAGATCAAATTCAACGACATCCTCGTGGACCGGCTGCAGGCGGCGTTGAACGGGTTCGGCGGGCCGGGCTGCACCGGAACCACGCCCGGCGCGAACGGCTGCTACTATTTCAACCCGTTCTCCTCGGCGATGGCGGCGAACCAGGTGACCGGGTCCACGAACCCGCTGTTCGTGGGCACGGGCAGCTTCACCGGCTACCTGCCCGGCGCCGGGCTGCAGAACAATCCGGAGGTGGTGCGTTGGCTCTATGCGCCGCTCTACCTGAAACGTCGGGGCGAGTATTCGATCTACGACGTGCTGGTCTCCGGCGAGACCGGCCTGCGGCTGTGGGCTGAAGACGAAATCGCCGTCGCGGTGGGCTCCCAGTACCGCTATTTCCGGGAAGAGGCCGACCTGTCGTCGCTGATCGAGCGGTCGATCAACCCCTGCGCAACGCCGGGCGTGCAGGTGTGCGCCACGCGATCGGGCCCTGGCGTCTTCAGCCGTGGCTCGGGGGTCACCGGCTTCACCGACGACCAGGACCGGCGGTTCCCGGTGGCCTCGGCCTTCGCCGAGATCCAGGCGCCCGTCTTCGACAACCTGATCGTCAACCTCTCCGGCCGGTACGAGAAGTTCTTTTCCGACCGCGGCGCGCGCAACAACGACGTCTTCGTGCCCCAGGCCTCCACCAAGTGGCAGGTGACGGACTGGCTGGCCCTGCGTGGCACCGTGAGCAAGTCGTTCAGCAACATCGACCCGCCGGGGAACCGCCCTGCGATCATCACCACCGGGGCCGCCCCGGCCGAGTTCGGCGGAACTTCAGTGCTGTTCGTCAGCAACAACTACGCAAACTTCGACGTGAAGCCCGAGAAGGGGATCAACTACAACGTCGGCGCCATCCTGCAGGTCGGCGACCTCCGGGCCAACATCGACTACTACTACATCAAGGTGGACGACCTGCTGCGGGAGCAGACCACGGGCAACATCATTCCGGGCCTGGTGCAGGCGGGCCAGACCGGCATCACCGCCCTGATCAATTGCTCCAGCCCGCTGCTGTCCGAGACCCAGGACGCGCTGGGCGGGCGGCCCTTCGTGCAGCTCAACGGGCCGTGCGTGCAGGGGCAGTCGCGGATCAACAGCCCGGCCGGCGGGGGCGGCCTGGTCGGCGGCAACGTCAACTTCTTCGGCGCGTCCAACGGGCTGCGCTACCTGGTGAACTCCGGCTACCTGCAGACGGACGGCATCGACCTGACGGTGAGCTACCGGCTGCAGGACGTGCTCGGGGGCGACATCACGCTGACGGCGGACTGGTCGCACGTGCTGAGCTACGAGCAGTCCGCCTTCGTCGTGGGCGGCGTCGAAGTGGCGCCCGGCTTCGATGGCGTGGGACAGCTGAACGACAGCCCCGGCCGGACCTTCAACCCGCGGATCGCGAAGGACCGGGGGTCCTTCACGTTCAACTTCCGACGCGGCCGGCATAACCTGAACTGGCAGACGCGCTTCACCTCCTCGCTGATCAACGACGACCTCGGCGACTACCAGGAGCTGGCGCAGTACAACGCCAACATCGCCAACAGCGCGGGCGTGCTGCCCAGCGGCGCGGCCTGCGCCGACAACAACCCAAGCACGCCGCCGGTCCCGGCAGGCGCGGGCACTGGCGTCTACGGTCCGTTCTGCGCCGGCCAGAACTACACCATCGGCACCGGCCGCAAGGTGCCGTGGGCCTGGACGACCGACGTCAGCTATCAAGTGGACCTGCCCTGGGAGACGGTGGTCACCTTCACCGTCCAGAACCTGTTCGACGAGGAGCCCGGCTTCTCGCGCACCCTGCTCGGCTACGAGGCGGGGCTGAACAGCCCGGTGGGCCGCTCCCTTCGGGTCGGTGTGCGGAAGCGGTTCTAGCGACGGGGGCCGCCGCGCCGGCTAGGGCGTCAGGCGGCCCTGGGCGGCGGAGGCGTCGGCCAGCTGGCGCGTCTCCGGGCCGCGGGCCAGCAGCCCGTCGATGCGGGCCTTGTTGGCGCGGAAGCGGGCGAGCTCGGCGCCGGCAAGGACCGTGCCCTGGGGAACCTTGGCGCCCACGGGGTTCACGCGGCGGCCGTTCAGCCACACCTCATAGTGCAGGTGCGGCCCGGTGGAGAGACCGGTCGTGCCCACGTAAGCGACCACCTGGCCCTGGCGCACGCGCGCGCCCGGCCGCACGCCCTTGGCGTAGCGCGACAGGTGGGCGTAGCCGGTGGACCAGCCGCCGTTGTGGCTGATCTGCAGCCAGTTGCCGTAGCCGCCCCAGCGGCTGGCCTTGGTGACGACGCCATCGCCCGCCGCCAGGATGGGCGTGCCGCTCCCGGCGCCGAAGTCGACGCCCTGGTGGGCGCGGGCGTAGCCCAGGACCGGGTGGCGGCGCATGCCGAAGCTGGAGGTCATCCGCGCGCCGTCCACCGGCGTGCGCAGCAGGAAGCCTTTGATGTTCTTGCCGCTCTCGTCGAAGTACTGGACGTCCCCGTCGCTGCGCTCGAAGCGGTAGAAGCGCACGCCTTTCAGCTCGGCGTACTCCAGCTCGCCGGTCTGGATGGTGCGGCCGCTTTCGGTGACCTGGCGGCCGAAGACCAGCTTGAACTCGTCGCCCGCCTTGATGTCGCGCTGGAAGTCCAGCTTGTGGGCGAACAGCTTGACCACCTGGGCCGTGATGGCGGGCGTCGCCCCCAGCTTTGCAGCGCTCTCGTAGAGCGAGCCGTGGATCTCGCCGTCGGCCACCGTGGTCTCGTCGCGGATCTTTTCGTCCAGCTCGCGAAGGCGCAGGGCGCCGTCGAAGGTCCGCGAAAGGGTGAGCGTGCTGGCCGGGCCTGTGCGCATCGAAAGGCCGATCAGCCGGGCCGGGCCGCGGTCGGCTCGGGGCTTGGCGACGGCCGCATCGAAGGCGAGGCCGGCGCGGATGCGGGTGGTGTCCATCACCTGGCCAAGCGCCTCGACGGCGCGATGGGCCTCGTCCGGCGCCACGCCGGCGCGCGCCATGGCGCCTTCCAGGGTCTCGCCGGAACGGATGCGCACCTCGACGCTCTCCGGACGGTCGTAGCCCGGCTGCGCCTCGGCGCCGGTGAAGGCGGCGTGCTGCAGGGCGGCGACGGCCGTGGGGCTGAGCGGGGGCGGGGCGGCGGGTGTCGACGGTCCGTCCATGACCTTCCAGGCCACGAACAGGGCCAGGACCGTCGCGGTGCCGGCCGCAACCTGCGGCGCAACGCGGAATGACGACTGTCGCGGGTCGAACTCGTGCATCACGCCCCCGTACTAGGCGATGGACGGTTAAGGCATCGCCACGGCTAAGCCGATTTCTTGCGCCGCCCCCAGCAGGCGACGGGAAGATGACCGAAAGCAGCGCCCGCTGCGCCCGGTCGTTTTGTCACGGTCGGTCAGATCAAGCCCAGAACGAGTTCCGCAGGCCGGCACAGGGCCGCGCCCTTGGGAGTGACCACGATAGGGCGATTCACCAGGACGGGATCGAGGATCATCGCCGCGATCAGGGCGTCGTCCGAGGCGGCGGGGTCGGTGAGGCCGAGCTCGTCGGCCTTGGTGCCCTTCACGCGCAGGATCTCATGGGCGGAGGCGTCCATCTTCTGAAGCAAGGCCTGCAACTGGTCCCGGGTCCAGCCCGCCTTGAGGTACTCGACCACGGTAGGCTCGATCCCCTTCTCGCGCAGCAGGGCCAGCGTGTTGCGCGAGGTCCCGCAGGCGGGGTTGTGGTAGATCACGACGTCGCTCATGGGGCTCACCCCTTAACCAAAGCCGCGGCGATCACCAAGCCAGCCGGCGCGTGCCGGTGACGATGGTGGTGTCGGAGGTGTCGAAGGGCATCTGAGTGGCGGGGCGCGGCGGCAAGGGGGCGATGCCCGCCGGCCAGCTGTCCAGGCCGATGGAGTAGCGCAGGTCCACGCCGCCGGATGCCGAGGGGGCGAGCCGCAGCTTCAGCCCCTGGGGCGCCCCCTCCCAGCTGATCCGGGACCACTGTCCGGCGGGCAGGGTGACGGTCTGCGGCAGGCTGCCGACCTGGGTGAGCTGCACGTCGGCCTTCGGGCGCACGCGCAGCACGAAGGTGCGAGCGCCTGGCGGCGGGATAAAGCTCAGCAGGGCGGCGCCGTCGGCTTGGCGGGCGACCGCAACCTCGGGCGGCGCGATGGCTGCGGCGCGGTCCGGCGCGGCGTCATGAGGGTCGCGGAACAGCCAGTGGCGGCGGCTGGCGATCGGGCCGCCGCCGGCCAGCGCCTGTTCCACCCAGGGCGTGCGGTCCAGGAAGGCCACCCGCCACCCGCGGCCGGCGTCCTGGTCGAGGTGGTAGTAGACCTGGGTCGCCTGGGGGTGGCGCTCGGTCCAGGGCGTGTTCAGGCGCACGGCGACGAGCAGGACGAGCCCGAGCCCCATGGCCAGGGGGCCGACCAGCCGGGCGGGCGGCGCGCCCTCGACCGACTGGCCCAGCGGCCAGACCAGGATGGCGGCGAGCCAGACGGGGATCGCCAGCAGCTCGGGCATGTCGAGGCCGAGGAACAGGATGTGGGCCGTGCCGGCGATCCAGGCGAGGCCCAGCGCCGCCAGCAGCGCCAGAAGCGCGTAGGCCGCCAGGCCCCGCCGCACCGCCATGGCGGTGGCGGCCGCGCCCAAGCCGGCCAGGAGCAGCGGCCAGGCCAAGGCGTAGGCCGTGGCGGGGGCGAGGGCCTGCGCCAGGACCGCGGCGGCGAGGCTTGCGGCCAGCACGCCGCTCCAGGCCGCCGGACGGCTGACGGGCCGCCCGTAGCTGATGGCGGCGGCCAGGGCCGCGGCGAGCCCAAGAGCCAGGCCCGCGAGATCGAAGCCGCCGAATAGAGAGCTGCCGACGCCGGCGGCCAGGGGGATCAGCGCGATATTCCGCCGGCCGCGCGCCAGCTCGCAGGCCGACCACAACAGAAAGCCGAGGGCGAGCAGGACAGCCGCCGCTTCCCAGCGGCTGACCTGAGCCAGCAGGATCCGCTGCTCCATGAAGCCGAAGCCGGCGCCCGTGGCGCGCCTGGCGAAATGCAGCACCGCGGCCGCGCCGAGAACGGTCGAGAGCGTGGCCCCGGCGCCGCGGGCGACGTCAACCAGCGAGAAGGGCTCAAGCCGCCTCGCCCGCACGAAGCCGAGCGCGATCAGCGCTGCGGCCGTGGCGAGCACCAGCCAGCCGCCCCAGGTGGGGTAGGCCACGATGATGTCGCCAAACAGCTGGCTGTAGACCGCACTGGGCGCGGGGGCGGGAAGGGCGGGATCGAAGGCCGCGGCCCGGCTGGTGGCGAGCACCTGATCGCCGAGGTCCTGCAGCGTGCCGCGGTCCATGTTCGCCGCGGTCGCGGTGGGCGAGTGGTAGTCGAACTGCCGGCCGACGAAGGCGTAATTCAGGCCGGGAACCTTGGCCGCGTTTGAGATGGTCAGGTCCGTGTCGTTCGGCATCAGCTCGTACACGAAGACCGACAGCGACGAGGACGAGGGGCGCTGCGCCGTCCGCTGCAGCAGGCGTATGAGCTCGCCGTTGTCGCGGCTGGTCTGGAACATCTGCACGCGGCCGGCCATGCCGCGGCTTTCCATGTTGAGGAGGAGGCCAATACGGCGGGCCTGCGGATCGCGGGCGAAGAAGGCGCGCGCGCCCAGCAGGCCGCTTTCCTCGCCATCGGTGAACACCACCATGACGTCGCGCACCGGCTGGCCCGCGCTGCGGATGGCGCGGACGATCTCCAGTGCGGCGGCGACGCCCGCGGCGTCGTCCGCGGCGCCTGGGGAGTCGGGCGTGCTGTCATAGTGGGCCATCAGCGCCACGGCCGGCAGGCTGCGGTCGCGGCCCGGCAAGACGCCAATGATGTTCTCGACGGTCCCTCCGACGATCGACGGGGGATACGCCGACGGCGTTTCGGTCCCTGGGCTCCCGCCGGCCGACGGCGGGGGCGGGCGGACGTAGAGCGCGTCATCACGCCGGACCTGGGGCGACAGGCCAAGGCCCGCCATGCGCCCGACGAGGTGGTCGCGGACCCGCGTGTTGGCCGGGCTGCCCATGGGGTGCGGCTCGCGGGCGATCGCCGTCACGTCGGCCATGGCGCGGTGGGCGGAGAAGTCTACGGCGGCGGCGGTCGCGGGCTTCGGCTCGGGCGGGCGTTCGTTCAACCAGGCCAGCAGCGCTGCGGCGATGAGCGCGGAGAGCAGCGCCAGAACCCGTCCCATGCCGTCCTCCCAGGCGGTCGTTGAGGTGACGCTAGCGGTGGGCGGCGCAAATGAAAACGCCCGCCGGCGGACCGGCGGGCGTCCCCGCTCTCCTCGATGATCGGGCCGCCTTTACGCGGCGGCCACGGCCTCCTGCGGGTCGCGCAGCACGTAGCCACGGCCCCAGACGGTCTCGATGTGGTGCTTGCCGTCGGCGGCGGCCGCCAGCTTCTTGCGCAGCTTGCAGATGAAGACGTCGATGATCTTCAGCTCGGGCTCGTCCATGCCGCCGTAAAGGTGGTTCAGGAACATCTCCTTGGTCAGGGTCGTGCCCTTGCGCAGGGAGAGAAGCTCCAGCATCTGGTATTCCTTGCCCGTCAGGTGGACGCGGATGCCGTTCACTTCCACGGTCTTGGCGTCCAGGTTGACGGTGATGTCGCCGGTCTTGATCACCGACTGGGCGTGGCCCTTGGAGCGGCGGACCACGGCGTGGATGCGGGCGACCAACTCGTCCTTGTGGAACGGCTTGGTCATGTAGTCGTCGGCGCCGCCGGAGAAGGTCTTCACCTTCGTGTCGATCTCGGCCGTGCCCGACAGGATCATGATCGGCGTGTTGATCTTGCCGACGCGCAGCGTGCGCAGCACGTCCATTCCGCTCATGTCGGGCAGATTCAGGTCGAGCAGGATCAGGTCGTAGTCGTAGATCTTCCCCAGATCGACGCCTTCCTCACCTAGGTCGGTCGTATAGACGTTGAACCCTTCCGACTTCAGCATCAATTCGATGCTTTGCGCGGTGGCGCTGTCGTCCTCGATCAACAGTACGCGCATTCTGCTCTCCTACTGCGTCCCCGCTCAGCCCTCGGATTCACTGAATCCGCCCCGAACCTCGCCGTTAAACCTGCCAGCGAGTTAATTTAAGACTGGTTAATGGATTGCTGTCCGTCTGAGTTGAATCGTTAATCTGATTTGAGATTCCGCGACAAGCGGCGCTGTCCGGACCACGGGTCGCAGGCCGGTTGAATCTTTTGTGAGTGGACACCGACCCGAAGGGCTGGGCTCCCCGATACTGCTTCGAAAGCTTAGCCATGGAAGCAAACGGGTCCTCTCGCCTGAGATCCATGCGCGGCAACGGCGCGGCGCGCTGCTGCCCGCCGCCCTGACGCGCGCCGCCGGCCCGCGGCGCTAGGTCGCCACCCCCTTAGGGGGTGAGCTTTGGCCGGTGGGCAAAATCTTCACGGCCTCTTAACAGCGAAGCACCGACCCTCGGGCCCTCAAGTCGAGGGTGTTGCGTGCAGAGCCTGGTGGCCGCGGTCGAGCGGCTGGATCCCCTGACCGTCTCCGGCCGCGTGGCCGCTGTGAACGGCCTGCTTATCGAGGCGCGCGGCGGCCTTTCGCGGCTGGCGGTCGGCGCCCGCGCCGAGATCGTGCGCCACGGCGAGACGCCGCTGTCCGCCGAGGTGGTGGGCTTTCGCGAGACCCGCGCCCTGCTGATGCCTTTCGGCCCCGTAGAGGGCGTGGCGCCCGGCGCGGAGATCCGCATCGAGCCGCAGGGCTCGGCGGTGCGGCCGACCAAGTCGTGGCTCGGGCGGATCGTGGACGCCTTCGGCGAGCCGATCGACGGCCTGGGGCCGTTGCCTCAGGGCCTGGCCCCCTATCCGCTGAAGGCCCCGCCGCCGCCGGCCCACGCCCGCGCCCGGGTCGGCGAGCGGCTGGACCTGGGCGTCCGCTCGATGAACGTCTTCACCACCTGCTGCCGGGGCCAGCGCCTGGGCGTGTTCGCCGGCTCCGGCGTGGGCAAGTCGGTGCTGCTGTCGATGCTGGCCAAGAACGCCGACTGCGACGCCGTCGTGGTCGGGCTGATCGGCGAGCGGGGCCGCGAGGTGCGCGAGTTCATCGAGGAGACCCTGGGCGAGGAGGGCCTGCGCCGGGCGGTGGTGGTCGTCGCCACGTCCGACGAGCCCGCGCTGAAGCGCAGGCAGGCGGCCTACATGACGCTGGCGATCTCGGAGTTCTTCCGCGACCAGGGCCTGGAGGTCCTGTGCCTGATGGACTCCGTCACCCGCTTCGCCATGGCCCAGCGTGAGATCGGCCTGGCCGCCGGCGAGCCGCCGACCACCAAGGGCTACACCCCCACCTGCTTCACCGAGCTGCCCAAGCTGCTGGAGCGCGCCGGGCCGGGGCCGATCCGGCCGGACGGAACCCAGGCGGGGCCGATCACCGGCCTCTTCACCGTGCTGGTGGACGGGGACGACCACAACGAGCCGATCGCCGACGCCGTGCGGGGCATCCTGGACGGGCACATCGTCATGGAGCGCGCCATCGCCGAGCGGGGCCGCTTCCCGGCGATCAATGTGCTGAAGTCGATCAGCCGGACGATGCCCGGGTGCCAGCATCCGCACGAGCGGGAGATCGTCACGGCGGCGCGGCGCTCGCTGTCGGCCTACTCCAACATGGAGGAGCTGATCCGCATCGGGGCCTATCGGCAGGGGGCGGACCCCGACGTCGACAGGGCGATCCAGCTCAACCCGTCGCTCGAAGCCTTTCTGTCCCAGTCGCCCGACGAGGCGACGAGCCTGGAGTCGTCGTTCGCGGCGCTCTCGCAGATCCTGAGTGAAGCCTGATGAGCAACTGGGCCCAATCCCTCATCAAGTTGTCCGGCTTCGAGGTCGAGACCCTGCAGAAGCGGCTGGCCGAGATCGGCGACCGCAAGCGGGCGCACGAGATGCAGTACGCCATGCTGGTGGCGCAGGGGGAGGCCGAGATCGCCCAGTGCCACCCCTCGACGGCCGGCGACCTGCACCGGTTCCTCGAGGCGCTGAAGGTGCGCAAGGGCCACGTCCTGGCGCAGATCGAGATCGTCACCGCCGAAGAGGCCGGCGCTCGCGACGCGCTCGCCCAGGCGTTCGAAGAGCAGAAGAAGTACGAGCACATCGCCGAGCAGATGCGCCTGGGGGCGCTGAAGAAGCAGGCGAAGTTCGAGGCGGCCCAAATGGACGAGCTGGGCCTGCGCAAGGCGGCCGGCTAGAGCCTCAGGGCCGCGGTTGGCCCATGCGGGCGCGCTCGGCTTCCACGTCCTGGCGAAGAACGCTCAGGTCCTCGCTGATCTTGAAGATCGCCACGTAGAACTCGCAGAACGAGCGCCAGAGCAGGGCGAGCGCGCCGATCACCAGCAGGCCGCCGACCAGCACCGGGATCGCGAGCAGGACGCCGAAGATGCTGTTCTCGCGGATCGCCACCCCGACCGCCGCGCCGATCGAGCCGAAGGCGCCCAGCGCGATTACGCCGAGGCCCGCCCAGTAGATCAGGTGGATGACCTGGTTGGTCATCAGCTTCTCGAAGGTGAGCAGGTCCCAAAGGACGGCTGCTCCGGTGCCCTGAGGTCTGTTGAGAGGTCGCCGCATCCTGATCCCAAGACTCACCGGAGCCTTTTCGCGCTCCTTGCTTGCCGAACCGCTACCAGCCGCGAGCGACGGTCGCAACGCCGGAGCGTCGGGGCCGGGCGCGACGCTTGGTCCGTCAGATCGTGCCGACCGTCTTGAGCCGGGCGCGGGGGTGGATCTCGTTCTGGCTCATCACCGGCGTCTGGCCGCGGAAGCGCTCGATGATCGAGCGGACATAGGGCCGGATCGTCGGGCTGGTCAGCAGCACCGGGCTCTCGCCGGACAGCGCCGCCCGTTCGAAGGTGTCGCGCACGCCGCGGATGAAGTCCTGGAGCCGCGAGGGGGGCAGCGCCAGCTGCTTCTCCTCGCCCTGGCCCACCAGGGCGTCGGCGAAGGCGTATTCCCACTCGGGGCTGAGGGTGACGATCGGCAGCGAGCCGTCGTCGCCGCGATAGGCGAAGCAGATCTGGCGCGCCAGCCGCGAGCGCACCTGCTCCACCAGGTTGGTCACTGAGGCCGTGTGCGGCGCGGCCTCGCCGATGCCCTCCAGGATGGAGGGAAGGTCCCGGATCGAGATGCGCTCGCGCAACAGGGCCTGCAGGACACGCTGGACAGTGGTGGCGGTGACCACCGAGGGGATCAGGTCGTCGGCCAGCTTCTTCTGCTCGGCCGGGAGTTCCTTGATGAGCTTCTGCACCTCCGCATAGGAGAGCAGGTCCGGCATGTTCTCCTTGAGGATCTCGGTCAGGTGCGTGGTGAGCACCGTGGCCGGGTCCACGATGGTGTAGCCGCGGAAGGTCGCTTCCTCCCGCAGGCTTTCGTCGATCCAGGTGGCCGGCAGGCCGAACGCGGGCTCGCGCATGTGCTCGCCGGGCAGTTCCACCTGGCCGCCCCGCGGATCCATGGCCATCAGCTGGCCCAGGCGGACCTCGCCCTGACCGGCCTCCATCTCCTTGATCCGGATGCAGTAGCCCTGGGAAGGCAGGCGCATGTTGTCGAGGATCCGCACGCTGGGCATCACGAACCCGAAGTCGGCCGCGAGCGTGCGCCGGAGCGCCTTGATCTGGTCGGTCAGCCGCCGGCCCTCGAGGTCGTTGATCAGGCCGAGGAGGGCGTAGCCGAGCTCGATCTTGATTTCGTCGATGGCCAGGGTCTGGCCGATCGGCTCCTCCTGCTCTTCCGCCGGAGCCTGGGAGATCTCCACCGGCGGCGGCTCTGCGGCCTTCTGCGATCGTCGCCAGGCCAGAGCGCCGGTGCTGATCGAGATGAGGGCGAAGGGGATGATCGGCATGCCCGGGATCAGGGCGATCACGCCGGAGGAGGCGGCCACCATGCCCAGGCTGATCGGGTTCATGGCCAGCTGCGCCACCAGGGCCTTGTCGGCGGCCCCCTCGACGCCGGCCTTGGACACCAGGAAGCCCGCGGCCACCGAGATGATCAGCGCCGGGATCTGGGAGACCAGGCCGTCGCCGATGGTCATGATGGTGTAGGTCGAAAAGGCCTCGCCGATCGGCACCTTGTGCTGGACCACTCCGATCAGAATGCCGCCGATGATGTTGATGGCGACGATCACCAGGCCGGCGATGGCGTCGCCCTTCACGAACTTCGAGGCGCCGTCCATGGCCCCGAAGAAGGTGCTCTCCTGCTCCAGTTCGCGGCGCCGCTTGCGGGCCTCGGCCTCGTCGATCAGGCCCGCCGACAGGTCGGCATCGATCGCCATCTGCTTGCCGGGCATGGAGTCGAGGGTGAAGCGGGCCGCCACTTCGGCGATCCGGCCCGAACCCTTGGTGATGACGACGAAGTTCACCAGCACCAGGATGGCGAAGACGATCACCCCAATGACGAAGTTGCCCGCCATCATCAGGTTGCCGAACGCCTGGATGATCTGGCCCGCCCCGTGCGCCCCCTCGTGTCCGTGGCCGAGGATCAGGCGGGTGGAGGCGATGTTCAGGCCTAGCCGGTAGAGCGTCGTCACCAGCAGGACGGTGGGGAAGGCGGTGAAGTCCAGCGGGCGCTTCATCATCAGCGCCGTCATTAGGATCAGCACCGAGCTGGCGATCGAGATCGCCAGGAAGGCGTCCAGCAGGAAGGCCGGGACGGGCAGGATCAGGATGACGATGACGGCGGCGACGCCGAGCGCCAGCGCCACCTCGCCGCGCGCGACCCAGCCCCACACGTCGCGGGGCGTGATCCGCTGTCCGGCCAGTCCTGTGGTTCCCGTGTCCGCCATGGTTCAACCGCCTGGCCCCGCGGAAGCGGGGCGCTGCGGAGTCCTCTGCCGCGATTCCGCTATGCCGCGCTCGCGCCCATCTGGGGCGCAGGTACGGGCACGCCGGCCTCGGTGTACTCCTTCAGCTTGTTGCGCAGGGTGCGGATGGAGATGCCGAGGATGTTGGCGGCATGCGTCCGATTGCCCAGGCAATGCTCCAGCGTGTCGATGATCAGCCGCTGCTCCATTTCGGCCACGGTCTGACCGACGAAAGCGCGGCTGGCGGTCTCGGCGGCCACCGAGGCGGCCTGGGCGGCGCGCACGCCGGGATCGGACGCCGACAGCGGCTGGCCGTCGGGCAGGCGGATCGCCAGCTCGTCGATTTCCGGCCCGGAGGACAGGAGCACCGCGCGGTGCATGGCGTTCTCCAGCTCGCGCACGTTGCCGGGCCAGCGATGCAGGGTCAGCCGCCGGCGGGCCTCGGCCGACAGCGGGCGGTCCGGGACGCCGTTGGCGGCGCTGTATTTCTTGATGAAGTGCTCGGCGAGCGCGATCACATCGGCCGGGCGATCCCGAAGCGACGGGATCTTCAGGTTCACGACGTTCAGGCGATACAGCAGGTCCTCGCGGAACGTGCCTTCCTTCACCGCCTGAGCCAGGTCGCGGTTCGAGGTCGCGAGAATGCGGATGTCGACCTTCACCGGCTTGGCGCCGCCCACCCGATCGATCTCGCGCTCCTGGATGGCGCGCAGCAGCTTGGCCTGCAGGCGGGCGTCCATCTCGGAGATTTCGTCCAGCAGCAGGGTGCCGCCGTTGGCCTCCTCGAACTTGCCGATCCGGCGGGCCACCGCGCCCGTGAAGGCCCCTTTCTCGTGGCCGAACAGCTCGCTTTCCAGGAGGTTTTCCGGGATCGCCGCGCAGTTCACCGAGATGAACGGCTTCTGCGCCCGGCGCGACTTCTGGTGCACGTAGCGGGCGATCACCTCCTTACCGACCCCGCTTTCGCCGGTGATCAGGATCGAGGCGTCCGAGCCGGAGACCTGGTCGGCCAGCGCGAGCACGGCGCGCATGGCCGGGTCGTTGACCACCATCGGGCGGTTGTCGTCCGACACGGCTGCGAGAACCGCAGCGATCAGCTCGGCGTCCGGCGGCAGCGGGATGAACTCCTTGGCGCCGGCCTTGATCGCGGCGGCCGCGCCGACGGCGTCGGCGCCGATGCCGCAGGCCACCACCGGCACCCGGATCCGCTCGGCCTCGTTCGCCGCGATCAGGGCGGCGATATCGAGTTCGTAGTCCACCATGAGGAGGTCGGCGCCCTGGCCGGCCCGCAAGGCGTGCGTGGCCTGGGTGATGCTCTCCACATGGCTGACCTTGGCGCCCGCGCTCATCGCCATTTTGACGGCGGTGGAGAGCTGTCCGTTCAGTCTGCCAACGACCAGAAGCCGCATGGTTGGTCTCCTTCAGTCGACGCGTGGCCGTCAGGCCGCGGCGTCGCCGTCCTTGATGATTTCGGTCATGGTCACGCCCAGGCGCTCGTCGACGATGACGACCTCGCCCCGCGCCACCAGGCGGTTGTTCACATAGATGTCGATGGCTTCGCCGACCTTGCGGTCGAGCTCGAGCACCGAGCCCTGGTTCAGTTCGAGCAACTGGGCCACCGAGAGGCTGGCGCGGCCGAGCACAGCGGAGATGCTCACCGGCACGTCGAACACGGGCGCCAGGTCGGTGGCGGTCTTCTCCTCGCCGGAGAAGGTCTCCGCCAGGGGCCCTTCGCCGGGGGCGAATTCGTCGAGCTTCAGGTCGTTCTCGGACATGGCTTCGCTTCGCGTCTCAGGTTCCGGGGATCAGGGGCTCGGCGTGCAGGCCCTCGGCGGCGAGCGCCGCCTCGAGGGCCGCCGACACCCGTTCGGCGGCCGCCTGCGGGTCGAAGGCGGCTGCGCCGTCGCCGAAGTCGAGGGTGAAGGCGTAAGGCGCGAGTGAGCCGTCGGTGCGGACGGTCAGCGCCCCCACGAAGCCGGTGGCCGCGACCGTGTTGCCGACCTTCTCCTGCACGTAGTCGGCCAGGCCCGGCGCCACCGAGATCACCAGCCGCGGCGCCGCCTCGAGCTCGCGCGCTAGCGACTCCAAGGCCGCCTGCAGCGGCGCCTCGGGGAAGCGCGTCAGGGCCGCGTCGGCGATCGCCCGGCCGCAGGCGAGAGCCAGCTGCGCCGAGCCGAGCCGATGTTCGTGGGCCACCTGGGCGAGGGTCGGCAGCGCCTGCCGGCAGGCGGCGGCGACCTCAGCCATGGCCCGCGCCTGGGCGGCGTTGACGCTTTGCAGGCCCGCGCGTTCCCCTTGGGCGTAGGCGTCCGCGCGGATTTGCTCGACCTCTTCCGGCGTGAAGTGCGTCTTCGGCCGCGGGGCCTGGAAAGCGACCCCGCCGGCGGAGTCGAACTCCGTGTCGAAGGCGAATTTCTGCAGACCGGTCATCAGTACACCAGCTCGTCTTCGCCGCCGGAGCCGGCCAGCATGATCTCGCCCTTGGCGGCCAGGTCCTTGGCGACCTGCACCATGGCCATCTGGGCCTGGTCCACGTCGCGCAGGCGGACGGGGCCCATGGTTTCCATGTCCTCGCGCATGATCTTGGCGGCGCGCTCGGACATGTTGGAGAAGAACATCTCGCGCAGGGTGTCCGAGGCGCCCTTGAGGGCCAGGCCCAGCTGGTCCTTGTCGACGGCCCGCAGCAGGGTCTGGACGCCGCCGGGATCGAGCTTCGACAGGTCCTCGAAGACGAACATCAGGGCGCGGATCCGCTCGGCGGACTCGCGGTTGCGCTCTTCCAGGGCGGTGATGAAGCGGGCCTCGGTCTGGCGGTCGAAGGCGTTGAAGATGTCGGCCATCATCTCGTGGCTGTCGCGCTTCGAGGTGCGGGCCAGGTTCGACATGAACTCGGTGCGGAGCGTCTGCTCGATCTTGTCGAGAATCTCGCGCTGCACCGGCTCCATGCGGAGCATCCGCTGCACGCACTCCAGGGCGAAGTCCTCGGGCAGGGCGGCCAGCACCCGGGCGGCGTGGTCCGACTTGATCTTCGACAGCACCACCGCGACGGTCTGCGGGTATTCGTTCTTCAGGTAGTTGGCCAGGACGCTCTCGTTCACGTTACCCAGCTTGTCCCACATGGTCCGACCCGCGGGGCCGCGGATCTCCTCCATGAGGGCGTCGACCTTGTCTGGCGGCATGATCGAGGCGAGCAGCTTCTGGGTCTGTTCGAAAGAGCCCATCAGGGAGCCCGCGCCGGTGACCCCGGATACGAACTCGACCAGCAGGTCCTCGACGGCCTGGGACGAGACGCTGCCCAGGCCGGCCATCGCCTGGGAGATCTCCTTGATCTCGTCCTCGTCGAGCTGCTTCCAGACGTGGGCGTGCTCCTCGCCGAGGGCGAGCAGGACCACCGCGGCCTTCTCAGGCCCCGACAGGCTGCTGGCGGTCTCGATGGCTTTACCCTTAGCCATTACGCGCTCTCGTGCAGCCAGCCGCGGAGGATCGAGACCGACTCCTCAGGGTGCTTTTCGACGAATTCCGAGACGCGCTTGATGGAGCTCGCCTTCACCTGGCCTTCGATCCGGGCCATGTCGATCTTCTGGTCGAGCTCGCCGGGCGGCGGCAGCATCATCATCTGACCGTCGGCCCCGATCTGCATCGCCTGCCCGTCGGCGGTGGTGGTGATCTGGGTGACGTTCGGCCCCGTGAGCGCCGGCATGCGGCCGCCGGCCGAGCCGCCGCCGATCGCGCCGCGCATCAGGGGCCGCACGATGAACATCATCATCAGCAGGGCGACGATCGCCAGGACGCCGAGTTCCGCGCCACGCATGATGTCGTTCTTGTCGAAGCCCATCAGCGGGTTGGCGGACTCGACGCCCGACGGGTTCTCGTCGGCAGGGAACCGGACGTTGATGACGCTGACCTGGTCGCCGCGCTCCTGGTTGAAGCCGACCGCCGTGCGCACCAGCTGCTCGATGCGCTGCATCTCCTCGGCGGTACGCGGCGTGTAGGCGCCGGGGCGGCCGTTCTGGCCCGCAGCCGTGGCGCCGTCGACCGCTACGGCCACGGACAGGCGCTTCACCTGGCCGGGCTCCTGCACCTCGGTGCGCACGGTCTTGGAGATCTCGTAGTTGGTGGTCGATTCCTGGCGGCCGCTGGCCGAGGAGTTCATGCCCGAGCCGTTGGCGCCCGCGCCCGGGATGTTGGCCGCCGCGGAGACCTCGCCGTTTGTCTCCGGCTCGTTCTCGCGGGCGTTCTCGTCGGTGGTCGATTCCGAACGGATCACCTGACCGTCGGGGTCGAAGGTCTCCTGCTGGACGGTCACTCGCGCCAGCTCCAGGTCGGCGGTGACGTTGACGCGCGCCTTGCCGGCGCCGACGACGCCCTCCACCAGCTGCTTCACCTGCTTGGCGATGCGCTGTTCGACCTCGGTCTTGCGTCCGTCGGCCTCCGCGGCCATGCCGGTGTCACCGCCGGACAGGGTCTTGGCGTGCTGGTCGACCACGGTCACGCGGTCGGGCTTCAGGTTCGGCACCGCCCCCGCCACCAGATTCTGGATCGCCCGGACCTGCTCGGCGCTCGGCTCGCGGCCGCCGACGGCGATGTTCACGGCCGCCGACGGCTGTTCAGCCTCGTCCTCGAACAGCTGGCGCTTGGGCAGCACGAGATGCACGCGGGCGGAGGTGATGCCGTCGAGGCTGCGGATGGTGCGGGCGAGTTCGCCTTCGAGCGCCCGCTGGCGGTTCAGCTGCTGAACGAAGTCGGTCTGGCCGAGCGCATTGGCTTCGTCGAAGATCTCGTAACCCACCGAGCCCGCCGTCGGGAGGCCCTTCGACGACAGCATCAGGCGGGTGGAGGCGACTTCGTCGCGCGGAACGAGGATGGTCGAGCCGTCGCCCTTGACCTCGTACTTGACGCCGGCCTGGTCCAGGGCGGCGGTGATCGAGCCGGCTTCCTTGAGGTCCAGGTTCGAATAGAGCAGGGCCTTGGGCTCGCCCAGGTTCATCATCACGGCCACGAGCACCGCGGCCACGCCGGCCCCGATGCCGAGGATCGCGGCAAGCCTGCCGATCCCGAATCGCTGAAGCGCCGCCAGCACCTGGTTCAAGCGCGTCCTTCCCCCAACTCACACGAGGCGCGCAAATCAGCCCCGCCCGCCAGTAGGCAAGAATTACCGGGGCCTTGGTAAACGGGGCTTTAAGATTGGGGGCTCGGGGCTGCCGCGGCGCGGCCTGCGGCGACTTGTCCAGCTGCTTGATCTTGCAAAGGAAAACGCCCGCCGCCGGGGTCGGCGACGGGCGCTTCGCAGGCTAAGGGGTTAACCTTTCTCAGCCGCTCCAGGGGCTCAGCGCGCCCCACAGGCCGAGCACCACGGAGAAGGCGGAATAGATCAGCACCGTGATGGTGAAGAGCAGCTTCCGCAGCGGCGTCCACGAGTCCACGCGCCGCCCGCCGCGCCAGATCGCCGGCACCGCGACGAGCGTGGCCAGGGTCAGGGCGGCGGCCACCAGGGCGCAGGCCGAGGCGGTGATCATCAGCGCGCCAGGCCAGCGGTAGATGATCTGGGAGATGTCCGCCGTCTTGGTCGCCCAGACGCCCAGGAGCGCGAGCGACACCAGCCAAAGCCCCGCCTGGATGTTCTGCACGAGCGCGGCGCGGCTCTGCACGGCGTTCTCCCGGAACTCCCGCCGGTTGCGCAGGAAGATGCCCACGAGGGTGGCCACGGCCGCCGCCGCCGTGAGGCCGGCCAGCAGCGCCAGGAGGCCCGGCTGACGCCAGAACGGCGCCCGTTCCATGCGCACCCCGCCGAAGCTGGGGATGTAGGAGACCGCCTTGCCGTCCCGCATGTTGAAGGCCAGCCGCTGGTCGCCGTCAGTGGCCACGAAGCGGCCGGCCGACAGCGGACCCTCCGGGACCCAAGTGCGGACGCCAGCCTCGCCGCTGGTGGTCAGCCGCCCCTCGGGGGTGACGCCGACTTTCACGCCGGAGATCAGCGCGCCGACGAAGCCTTCCAGCCCCCCGTAGGCCCGGCGGGTGCCGAGGTAGTAGCCGGTGAAGGCGCCCGCATCGCGCGCCAGCTCGGGCGAGCCGGCCCGCGGGAAGGTGTGCGGCGCGGCGTAGAACTCCCGCACCACCCGGTCTGGGAAACGCCCCGCCAACTGGGCGCCGGTCTCGGTGTTGGTGGAGATGAAAATCCCCAGGTTCAGCGCCGGGATGGTCACCAGGTTCGAGTGGAAGAAGATGGTGTCGCCGCCGTGGCCGAAGCCGCGGTAGCCGCCCGGCAGGTCATAGATCATGAAGCCGTGGGCCCAGCCGTTGATCCCCTGGGCGGTCGGCCGCAGCGGGGTGCGGAAGGCCTTCGCCGCGCGCGGGCCGTAGATCGAGACGCCGTTCAGCTGGCCGCCGTTCAGCAGGGTGATCATGTAGCGGGCCATGTCGCCCGCCGTGGAGGACACCGAGCCGGCCGGCGCGATCTGGCCGATGTACTCGAAGCCGCGCCGCTCGAAACCGCCGTTCACCCAGCGGTATCCGTCTGAGACGTCGGCGGCCAGGGCTGCCGGCATCGGCTCGGGCAAGCCGCGCTTCAGCGGGCGGGGCTCGCGGAAGGTGGTGCGGTTCATGCCAAGCGGCGTGAAAATCTCGTCCTCCACCAGCCGCTCGAAGGGCTTGCCGGTGACATAGGACACCGCCTGGCCGGCCAGGGCCGCGCCATAGTTGGAGTAGCTGGAGACCACGCCGGGGGCGAACACCCGGCCCGGTCGCTCCTGGCGCAGGTAGAGGTCGAGCGGCCGCACGCGATCGGCGTCGTTCTCGAACAGGTGGCCCAGGGCCCGGTCCTCGAAGCCTGGCGAATGGTCCATGAGGTTCCAGACCGCCACGTCGCGCTGGTAGCCGTCGTCGCGCACCCGCACCTTCTCGGGGAGGTAGAGGTTCACCGGGGCGTCCAGGCGCACCCGGCCGGCCTCGACTTCCTTCATCAGGGCGATCCAGGTGAAGGTCTTGGAGATCGAGCCGACCCGGAAGAGCGTG
This sequence comes from Phenylobacterium sp., assembly GCF_036563385.1. Classification (GTDB taxonomy): domain Bacteria; phylum Pseudomonadota; class Alphaproteobacteria; order Caulobacterales; family Caulobacteraceae; genus Phenylobacterium. The sequence continues at coordinate 179,225 of NZ_DATCML010000012.1, read as the reverse complement.
CGGTCGGGATCCACCGGCTTGCGCGGCGCCAGGTCCGCGAAGCCATAGCCCTTCTTGAGCACCACCTGGCCGTTCTGCACCACGCTGACGGTCACGCCGGCGATGTGCTCGCGGGCCATGGCGTCCTTCACCATGCCGTCGACGAAGGCCTCGAGCTCGGCCGCCGGCAGCGGCTGGCCGGCCGAAAGCCGGGCGCCGGCGACGTTGGTAGGCTGGCCGGCGAGCACCGGCACGGCGCCCGCCACGGCGGGCCCCGTCGGCAGGCCGGCGGCCGGCGCGGCCGCGGCGTTCGCGCTCGCCGCTGCGGCCGGGCGGGGCGCAGCCTTGGCGGCGGGCCTCGGCCGGGGCGGGCGGATCTTGGTGTAGGGCACCGGCGCGTCGGGCAGGTCGACCGCCGGTGCGGCCGGCGCGCTCGGCGGATCCTGGGCGGTCGCGGCCGAGGCGGCAAGGAGCATCGCCACGCTGGCGACGGCGGCTTGGACGATGGACCGCTTCAAGGGCAACGCCTCGGCTATGTCGTGGGACTCCCCCTTGGTGTAGGGCGCAAAGTGAGTCCCTCAAAGCCGCGGAAACAGGTCAGTTTCGTCGCACCAACTCGGCGCCGAAGGGGTAGAGCGGAAGCAGCGGCCGCAGCTGCGGCCCGATGTAGAGCTGCGGCTCGGAGGGGGGCTTCATGCCCTCCTTCACCTCGCGTTCGGCCACGCAGGCCTGCACCTTCCGCCCGAGGGCGGCGAACTCGGCGGCGCGGGGGGCCGATTGCAGGAAGCAGTCGTCGAAATAAGGATAGCGGTCGGTCTCGCCGCAGCCGAAGGAGCTGCGGTCGCGCCGGGCCGCGGTCAGGATCATCCGGTTCGGGGCTGCGAGGGCGGGGACGAAGACGCCCGAGAAGCAGGCCGAGATCACCACCACGGTGGGCCGCTGGCCGCAGGCGCGATCGACCATCTGGCCAAGGACGCCGGGCGCCAGCACCTGCTGGTCGACCAGCACGCCTTGCGGCGAACCGTGGGAGGTCAGGTAGACGAGGCAGCCGCCGCCGGCGCGCTCGGCGACCTCCGCAAGGCCCGCGTAGATGCCGTCGAGCTGCGACTTGCCCGGCCGGGTGTCGGCGTAGCGCTCCGGGCGCACCGAGAACTGGCGCAGGTTCTCGGGCCGGAAGCCCAGCCGTCCGAGCGTCTGGGCGACGTCGCGGCGGGCGTTGTCGAAGGCTTCGGTCGGGCCGCCGTTGTGGGCGTGCCAGTCGCCGGCCACCACCACGGCGGCCCAGTCGGAGAAGGGGCCGGCGGTGGCTGGCGCGGCCTGAGAGAGCCACAGGGCTCCCAGAAGCGCGACCAGCCGGGCCAGCCCGCGGGTCATTTCTTGTAGTTGGCGAACGGGGTGGGGATCGCCGTGCCCGTGGCCTTGGCCAGGAGCCGGCCCTCGGGATCGTACAACTCGCCCTCGGTGAAGGCGACTTGGCGGCCCCACTTCACCACCTTGCCCACGCCGCGGATCTTCCCGGGCAGGCCGGGGCGGAAGAAGCTGGTCTTCATCTCCAGGGTCGGCGCGACGGCGGTCATGCCCGAGGCGACCATGCAGGCGACGCTCATGCACTCGTCCAGCATGGCGCAGAGATAGCCGCCCTGGATCTGCTTCATGGGGTTGAGCAGCAGTTCCGCCTTGGCGTCGAACTCCACCTCCACCGACTTGTCGGCCTGGCTCACCGCCACCATCCGGAAGCCCAGCGTCTGGGACCCTGTGGGCTGGTTCTTGGTGCGCAGGAAACGCTGCAGGATCGCGTCGTCGGTCAGCGGCTCGGGCGCCGTGGTCTCGCTCATCCTGAGGTCACTTCTTCCGGAACTGGTCGAGGGAGACGACCTTGGGCCCGCCTTCCGCCGGTCCTTCGGGCGGGGTCTCGACCGGGGCAGGGGCGGGCGCGACAGCGAGCGGCTTGGCCTCGGCCGGGGCCGCCGGCGGCGCCTCGAACTGCAGCAGGAACTGCACCGAGGGGTCGTAGAAGCGGGTGACCGCGGCGTAGGGGATCGACAGCCGCTTGGGCTGGCCGCCGAACTGCAGCGTGACCGAGAAGAAGGTCTCGCCGGGGGCGAGGTCCCAGTACTGGTGCTGCAGGACGATGGTCATCTCGTCCGGGTACTTGCCGAGCAGGTCAGGCGGGCCGGAGACGCCCGCCGCATCGGTCTTGAAGGTGATGTAGAAATGGTGCGAGCCGGGCAGCCCCTCGGGCGAGGCCGCCCGGCGCAGCGCGGCCTTGACCACGCCGCGGAGCGCGTCCTGGGCCAAGGCTTCATAGTGCATCAGGTCCTGGGCCGGCGGGTCCTGGGCCATGGGGGCTCCGAAACTTTACGCAGGTGCGAAAGGTAGCGTCTGGGCCGTTTCGCGCAAGGCGCGCAAGCCCCTGGAACGCCACACCATTGCGGAAAAAGGGAAGGTGGAGGGATTGTGTCGCCAGGCTCCCCGGTCCCCGACTTGGGAATGAGAGGCGCCTCTTCAGAGGGAAGGTGAGGGGCTTCTGTTGCCAGGCGCCCCTCGGGCCCCGCCTAAGGATCTGAACCCCTAGGGCTTAGGTCGGATGTTCACCGGACCGCATTACGCGGCCAGGCGGACTTCCTCAGCGAAGTTATCGTTCGCATTTAGTTTAAAGACCCGAAGCGGTGGGTCAGGCCGGGAGAAAGCAACACCTTTACACGTCTGTCGATGCTGATCGGCCCCGCAGCGATCCGGCGATAACCCGGAAGGTTTTTGGTGGAGCCGCCGGGAATCGCACCCGGGTCCAGTCCGCTTATTACGTGCGCGTTTATCCCCATAGTCGGGCGAACCCGACGCCTTGGAATATAGGCGACCGATCCGGCGATTTGAAGGGTGTCGCGCCGTTTCGCCGTTCGCGAAGCGCGGATGGCGGAGGCGTTTTCGTGAGCCGCCGTGCAGGCTTCGCCAGCGGATTGGGCTCCGGAGAGGCCGCGCCCCTACGCTGCACGCATCGGATTTCACAGGAGTTTTCCCGATGCGCAACCTCCTCTACGCCGCCCGCCCGCTGGCCAACGACCTGGCCTCGAGCGTCTTCTTCGCCGTCCTGCTGGTCGCCGGCGCCTCGCCCGCCGCGGCCACCGTGTGCGCCGTCGCGTTCGGCGTGCTGCACGTCGGCGTCATGCTGGTGATGCGCCGCCCGGTCGCTCCGCTGCAGTGGGCGAGCCTTGGCCTTGTGCTGGTTTTCGGCGCCGCCAGCTTCTTCACCCAAGACGTCCGCTTCCTGATGGCCAAGCCCAGCCTGATCTACCTGGCGCTCGCGGCGGTGATGCTGAAGCGCGGCTGGATGCTCCGCTACCTGCCGCCGGTCGCGGCCGGCCACGGTGAGGGGCTGATGATCGCCTTCGGCTATGTCTGGGCCGGGCTGATGGCGCTCACCGCCGCGGCAAACCTGGTGGTGGCGATCTGGTTCGCCGAGCACTGGCCGCTCTACAAGGCGGTGTTCCCGATCAGCTCCAAGCTGGCGCTCTTCGCCGTGCAGTACCTGACGATCCGCGCCGTCGTGAAACCGAAGGTCATGGCGCAGCTGGCGGCGCAGGCGGCGCAGGCGGCGCAGGCGGCCTAGGCGCCTCGTCCACCTCGCCGATGTCGACCAGCCCCTTCCAGCCGTCCTTGGTCTTTCGCCAGACGGTCACGTAGTTCCCGGTCAAGGTGCGCGAGCCGTCGAGCCAGGTGCGGGTCCAGTCGCCGACGGTGACGGCCATGTCGCCCGAGGCGGCGCCCCAGGCGCGGGTGGGGACCCACTCGATCCTCACGGCGCCGTCTCGCCAACGTCCGGCGCGGGCTCGAAGGCGGGCGCCTGCGGCCGGGCGTTCGGATCGGGCTTCAGCCGGCCGCCGTCACGGATCAGGGCCTCGTACATCCGCCGGGCGGACGAGAAATCCGCGCCGCGCGGGAAGATGACGTCGAAGCGCGGCTCGTGCCCGAGGGCGGCGCGCAGGACGGGCTCCAGGGCGTCGGCCGCCTGGCCGATCTCGGCGGCGTCGCAGGCGCGGCGCAGGTGCACCGAGCGGCCCGGGACCACCAGGGTGAGGTCGTAGGAGGTGCCTTCGACGCACACCGCCTCCGAGGCGCCTTCCTCCTGGACCCGCACCTCGCGCGGCGAGGCCCACATGGCGTGGCTGCGCAGCGCCAGGAAGCCGGCGGCGGACCCGTCCGGCAGTTCGCGGTCGAAGCCCACCCGCCGGATGATTCCGGCCTCGCAGCAGGCGAGGCCCGCACGGGCCTGCACGAAGCTCTCGCCGTCGCGGCGCACGGTCACCCGCACCACGCTCTGGCGGACGCTCTGCGAGGGCCGCACCCAAACCTCGAGGATCATCTCGTTCCCGCGCAGCACCTGCCACTGCAGCGGCGGCAGGCCCCAAAGGCGGTAGGTGGAGGCGTCGACGCCGTTGTCGATGGCGACAGTGCGTTCGCTGCGGCCGAGCCGCCGTCCGCCCAGGGGATCGGCCGCCTCGGGAGGCTTGGGCCACTTCTCGGTCCACCAGCTGTTCGGGTCGGGCGGCGGGAAGGGCCAGATCTCCGCCTCGGAGGCGGGCAGGTTGGCGGGCGGCGGGGCGACAGGGACCTGGCCCTGCGGTGTCCGCCGCGGGAACGGCAGCGGCAGCAGCTGGGCGCTTGCCGGCGCGGCCATGGCGGCGATCAGGAGGGCTGTGAGGGCGACGCGGACCACGCCGTCAAAACGCGCGCGCCCGGCTGAGTTTCCTCAGAAGGCCTCGGCGCCCCGCTGGATGGACAGCACGCCGGTGCGCGAGACCTCCACCAGGCCCAGCGGCCGCATCAGGTCGACGAAGCTGTCGATCTTGGAGGGCGCGCCGGTCACCTCGAAGACGAAGCTCTCGTGGGTGGTGTCGATCACCCGGGCCCGGAAGATGTCGGAGACGCGCAGGGCCTCGACCCGCTCGGGCCCGACGCCGCGAACCTTCACCAGGGCGAGCTCCCGTTCCAGGCCATTGGGGTCGCGGGTGATGTCCTGCACATGGCGGGTCGACACCATCTTCTGCAGCTGGGCCTCGATCTGGGCCAGCACGTGGGGGGTGCCGCGGGTGACGATGGTAACCCGCGAGGTGTGCGCCTTGCGGTCGGTCTCGGCGACCGTGAGGCTCTCGATATTGTAGCCGCGCGCCGCGAACAGCCCGACCAGCCGGTGCAGCACGCCCGGCTCGTTGTCCACGAGGACGGCGAAGGTCGCCAGGCTCTCCGGCTCCTCGTCATGGGCGAGGTCGTAGACGGACGCGGGCTGGACGTCGGACATGGGCGGGCTCCCCGGCAGGTGTCGAGGACGTGTCACACCGCGGCGGGCAGGTAAAGCGCCGGCTGCAGGTGACGAAGGCGCTCGTCGTAGGCAGGCTCCCAGGGGAAGGCGCCGGCTGCGTCAGGCAACACGAGCTGCAACGCCTGGAGATCCTCCCGGCGTGTCTTCTTGCCTCGATACCAGCGCGCAAGAGCGAACCAGTTGTCGGTGTCATCGATGCGGCTCGGGTGGACGCGCCGCCAGACGGAAAGGAAGCCTTCGAAGCCCTCCCAGGCCTGGCCATCCCGCAGCGTGAGCTCGCCTGATTTGAGATCGGAATAGGCGGACCAGAGCAACGACGCCGCCGCTTCCACAGTCACATCGAAGACGATCACTTCAGGAGCTTGAACACTCTCCCAGAAGCCGACCGTGTACGCCCAGTTCGGTTCTGGGCTCTCATATTCGCCGACCGCGACGGATCGGAAACCGTGCCGACGCACAAGGCGCGGTGTCTGCCACTTCAACCAAGCCGCCTGCAGATCCGCAATCATCGCGACGCCTCCGGAACAATAGGCGAACATCAACATGTCGGGAACGTCAAGGCAAACAGCGTCGCTTGTCAGCGCCTGCAGGCGCTCCAACATGGGGCCGATGTCGTCCCTCCGCATGCCCCAGAGCCTGAGCAGCCGCCTCGGCGTCGAGACCGGCGAGACGGTGCTGCGCTATGAACTGCTCGAGGAGCAGGCCTCTTCGCTCGGCCGCTCGGGCCGGAAGATGGAGGCGGCGCTGGCGGCGCTCCGCGAGCATCCGGGCGGCGAAGGGCGCGCCCATGCGCTCAAGGCGGCGGCCGACGCGGTGTGGAGCTTCTTCGTCCAGCGCGAGGTGATGGGCCTGCGCGACCGCGCCGCGATCGTCCGGCAGTTCGACATCCCCCGTGAAGTGCTGAACCGCGTCGGCGCGCGCTGAGAGGCCGCCCGCTCAAATCCTCGCGAGGGGCGTCGCGGAACGCGTAACGGTGGTATCCTGGCCGGACCGTCCACAGGGGTAAGGCCATGTCCCCACTTCGGATGCCGCGGAACGTCAATGAGCCCCAGCACGTGGACTCCGGCGACGCCCTCCTCAAGTTCCAGCTGCTGGAAGGGCTCGATGGCTCGGTGAGCCGATGCGAGCGCGACCTGCAAGCCGCGCTCGCCGCCCTGGAACGTCACCGCTCCCACGACACGCCGGACGAGCGCGCTCGGCTCCTCGACGAGGCCGCCGACGCCACCTGGCGGCTGATCGTCCAGCACGAGGCGTGCGACGTCTGCGACCACGACGAGCTTATCCAGCGCTACCACATCCCGCCCGACGTCATGGCGCGGGTCGGCGCCCGCCACTAGCTCAGGCGTACTCCCGCACGCCTTGCCCGGCCGGCGCGTGCGCCGGCTCCAGCCACCACAGGCAGTCCCTGGCGGCGCCCGGCAGGTCGTCGGCGTGGATCATCAGCCGGCCGTCGGTGACCGGCTTCGGCGGCAGGCCGGAAACGGTGGCGGCTCGCTCGTGGCCGAGGCGCCGGCCGCGAAAGGCCCAGGACTCGAAGCGCATGGCCACGCCCGTCCCCTGGCCGTTCGGCAGCGGCAGCATCAGGCTCTCGGCCACCCAGCAGACGTTGGCCTCGTCCATCAGGTCGGGCCCGGTCCCCGTCAGCCGCACCTCGCCCGTGTCGAAGGCGCCCAGCAGCAGGGGCGCGTGCGCCCAGTAGGCATACTTGTCCGGGTTGTCCGGCATGCCGGGGACGGCGGTGTCCACCGCAGCCAGGGTCACCATGCGTCTGGAGGTGTGTCCGCCTTCCACCGGACCATAGTCCTGCATGAACCAGAGCCGCGAGAGGCCTGACCCATTGTGGGTCCAGGCTTCGAGTTCGCTACGGTCGCGGCGGTAGGCCATGCGGCCGCGGTCGCCGAACGGATGCTCCAGGAACTCGTAGCCGTTCCGGAAATAGCAGTAGCTGCCGGTGGTCATGTGTCTGCGCCCCCTCTTCAAGAGCCGCCGAGGCCTCAGATACGCGAGGGGATCCCGACCGCTTGCCTGAAGCCCTCCCCAGGGCTTCGCGCGATCATGATTAGGGTGCGGCGCACCGGGCGCCTGTGACTCAGGTCACCGGCGCCACCTGCGCGCCGGCGAGGCGCACGAGGTCGGCGGGCGCCAGCCTGACCTGCAGGCCGCGCTGGCCGCCGTTCACATAGGCCTGGGGCAGGGCGGCGGCCGGGGCGTCCACGATCGTCGGCACGGCGCGCTTCTGGCCGAAGGGGCTCACTCCGCCGACGCGGTAGCCGGTCAGCCGTTCGGCGTCGGCGGGCTTCATCATCTCGGCGGACTTTCCGCCAAGCGCGGCGGCCAGCTTCTTCATCGAGACTTCGCGATCTGAGGCAAGGACCACACAGGCCGGCCGCCCGTCGACCTTGACCATCAACGTCTTCAGCACCTCGCCCGGCGGGGCGCCCAGCGCGTCGGCCGCCTGCAGGCCCACGCGTTCCGCCTTGGGATCGTAGTCGTAGGTGGCGAGCTCATAGGCCACGCCGGCGCGGTCCAGGGCGAGGGTGGCGGGGGTGGTCCGAGACACGTGGAAGCCGAGTCGGTGGGAGATCGCGCGAGGTTACGGCCTCCGGGCGCGGCGGAAAATCGGTCCGCCTGCATCCAAACGAGCGCCGCCATGACACTATGTGGGAAACTGTGGGGGTTCCATGCGCCAGTTTCCCGGTCTGCTGCTCGCGGCAGCGCTCGCCTTCGCGCCCGGCGAGGTGACCGCTGCGGGCCGCTACGACGCCCTGTTCGAGGCGGTCTGGTCGACGGTGAACGAGAACTTCTATGACCCGTCCATGCGCGGCGTGGACTGGGCCGAGACCGGCCGCCGCTATCGCGCCCGCCTGGCAGGCGTGCAGGACGACGCGGCCTTCCAGCAGCTGATCAAGCAGATGCTCGCGGAGCTGCGGGTGTCGCACCTCTACCTCTCGGCCCCCGCCAAATCGCCGGGCCGCCGGATCGGGCTCGGGGCCCGGTTCGAACCGGTGGAGGGGCGGCAGACGGTGGTGGAGGTGGCGCCGCTGTCGGACGCGCGGCGGCAGGGCCTCAGGGTCGGCGACCAGCTGGTGGGCGAGCCGGCGGCGCTGGCCGGGCCGCCGGGCACGCGGGCTGACGTCCAGGTGATCGGCTGCGACGGCAAGCGGCGCAGGCTCTCGGTCCGGCGCGAGGCGGCGTTCTGGCCGCCCGCCCACCCGGGCTGGACCTGGTCGCAGCTGTCGCCGGAGCCTGGCGTGAGCCTCGGGTACATCCGGATCGACCGGTTCGACGACGGCGCGGCCGAACTGGCGGACCAGGCGATGGCCGAGCTCGGCAAGACGCGGGGCCTCATCATCGACCTGCGCAACTCGAGCGGCGGCAACATCTCGGCCCTGCGCCTGGCGAGCTATTTCGGCAAGCCGGGGCCGGCCGTGGCCCTTTACACGCGCCAATCCCTGAAGGGGATCGGCCGCGCTCCAACCTTAAGAGACATCGAGGCGGGTCCGAAGGTGGTCGGCGCCTACACGACCGCGGCGGTGTTCAAGGCGGTGAGCGACAACGGCGGAGCCGCGGTGTTCCACACGGAGGCCGTCCCGGGCGTGACCTATTCGGGCAAGGTGGTGGTGCTGATCGGGCCGGAGACGGGCAGCGCCGCCGAGGGGTTCGGCTGGGCCATGCGCTGGACCGGCCGGGCGACCTTCATGGGCCGCCGCACGGCCGCGGCCCTGCTCAGCGGCGAGAGCTTCCCGCTCGAGGGCGGCTGGACCCTGACCGTGCCGGTGCACGGCCTCTGGGGGCCGAAGGGCGAGGACCTGGGCGACAAGGCCGTCGAGCCGGACGTGGCGGCCGCACCGTCCCGCGCGGCCCTGTGCGAGGGCCGCGACGCCGAGCTGGAGGCCGCGCAGGATCTCCTGACGCGGCCCTGAGCCCTCAGACCAGCCGCTTGCCGGCGTCGTCGATGATCGAGCCGAGGTCGCGCGCTTCCTCGGCCATGATCATCTCGTTGTGCGCCTTGCCGGACGGGATCATCGGGAAGCAGTTCTCTTCCTTGGTCACCCGGCAGTCGAAGATCACCGGCTTGTCGCTGGAGATCATCTTCAGGATGGCGTCGTCCAGCTCGTCCGGCCGCTCGGCGCGGATGCCCACGCAGCCGTAGGCCTCCGCCAGCTTCACGAAGTCGGGCAGGGAGGCCGAGTAGGAATGCGAATAGCGCTCCCCGTGCAGCAGCTGCTGCCACTGGCGGACCATGCCCATCCATTCGTTGTTCAGGATGAAGATCTTGATCGGCAGGCTGTACTGCACGGCCGTGGACATCTCCTGCATGGTCATCTGGACACTGGCGTCGCCGGCGATGTCGATAACCAGGCTGTCGGGGTGGGCCATCTGAACGCCCACGGCGGCCGGCAGGCCGTAGCCCATGGTGCCCAGGCCGCCGGAGGTCATCCAGCGGTTCGGCTCGTCGAAGTGGTAGAACTGCGCCGCCCACATCTGGTGCTGGCCGACCTCGGTGGTGACGTAGACGTCGCGGTCCTTGGTCAGCTCATAGAGCCGCTGGATGGCGTACTGCGGCTTGATCAGCTTGTCGTCCTGCCGGAAGCGGAAGCAGTCGCGGGCGCGCCACGCCTCCACCTGCCGCCACCACTCGCCCATGGCAGCCGGGTCCATCTTCAGCTTGCGTTGCTTCCAGACGGCGATCAGGTCCTCCAGCACAGAGGCGGCGTCGCCGACGATGCCCACGTCGGCGCGCACGTTCTTGCCGATCGAGCTGGCGTCGATGTCGATGTGGATCTTCCGCGAGGTGGGCGCGAAGGCGTCGAGGCGCCCGGTCACCCGGTCGTCGAAGCGCGCGCCGATGGCCACCATCACGTCGCAGTCGTGCATGGCGTTGTTGGCCTCGAAGGAGCCATGCATGCCGACCATGCCCAGCCACTTGCGGTCCGAAGCCGGGAAGGCGCCCAGCCCCATCAGGGTGGAGGTCACCGGCGCGCCGGTCAGCTCGGCCAGTTCGCGCAGGAGCTCGGACGCCCGCGGACCGGCGTTGATGACGCCGCCGCCGGTGTAGAGGATCGGCCGCCGGGCGTTGGCCAGCATGGCGGCCGCCTCGGCGATGCGGGACGGATCGCCCTTCACGCGGGGCGAATAGTTGTGGCTGTGCTTCACCTCGTTCGGGCCCTGGTAGGCGCCTTTCGAGAACTGCACGTCCTTCGGGATGTCGATGACCACCGGGCCAGGCCGGCCGGAGGTGGCGATGTGGAAGGCCTCGTGGATGATCCGCGGCAGGTCGGCCACGTCCTTCACCAGGTAGTTGTGCTTGGTGCAGGGGCGCGTGATCCCGATGGTGTCGCATTCCTGGAAGGCGTCGGTGCCGATCAGGTGGGTGGCCACCTGGCCGGTGATGACGACCATCGGGATGGAGTCCATCAGGGCGTCGACGATGCCGGTGACCGCGTTCGTGGCGCCCGGGCCGGAGGTGACGAGGACGACGCCGGGTTTCCCGGTGGAGCGGGCATAGCCCTCGGCGGCGTGGGTCGCGCCCTGTTCGTGACGGACCAGGACGTGGGTCAGGCGGGGCTCGTTGAACAGCGCGTCGTAGATCGGCAGCACCGCGCCGCCGGGGTAGCCGAACAGCACCTCCACGCCCTGGTCCACGAGGGCGCGCACGACGATCTCGGCGCCGGAGATGGTGTCCTGCTGGGCTTCGATGGTCTGGTGGGCGGTCATGGCGGAAAGCCTTCGGGGCGTAGGGGCAATAAAAAAGGCCCTCAAGGGGGCCTGGTTGAGTGCGACCGATCGGTCCTGACGTGTCGTCAGTCCGTTACCGGTCGCCTTACGAGTACGAGAATGGTGCGCACGTGCGTTCTTCCAAACTGCTTGTTCACGGCTTTCGCATGCTCCTAAAGGGCCGTCAAGCGGGGCTCTAGCGCAATAAACTGCCTCCACTGTTCGTCGGCGTGCAGCGCCGTGACGCGCGGCCAGCCGGCCATCTGGCCGCGCATCCAGGTGGTCTGGCGCTTCGCATAGCGGCGGGTCTCCATCTGGGCGCGCGCGACCGCCTCCGCCAGGGGGATTTCGCCGCGGACGTGGGCGGCGAACTCCCGCACGCCCACCGCCTTCATGGCCGGCAGGTCGGAATCCAGGTCGCGGGCGAGCAGGGCGGCCACCTCGTCCACGGCGCCCTGCGCCACCATCGCCTCCAGGCGGGCGTCGCAGCGGGCGTAGAGCGCCTCCCGTGGCGGCTCGAGCGCCACCGCCGTCCAGGCGCCGTCGGGCAGCGCGGGCTGCCCCGTGCGCTGCCAATCGCTGAGCGGCGCGCCCGTGGCGGCATAGACCTCCCAGGCCCGGCACAGACGCTGGCGGTCGCCCGGTGCGATGCGGGCGGCGGCGGCGGGATCGTGGACGCCCAGGCGGCCGCGGAAGGCGCTTTCGCCCATGAGGTCATAGTCGGCCGCGGCCTGGGCGCGGACTTCGGGACCGACCTGCGGGATCTCGGCCAGGCCTTCGGTAAGCGCCTTGAAGTAGAGCCCCGTCCCGCCGACCACGACGACGCTCCGCCCGCGGCCGCGGATCTGGTCCAGCACCGCCGTGGCCGCCCGCAGCCAGCGACCCACGGACCAGCCATCAGCCGCATCCACCGTGCCGAACAGGTGGTGCGGCGCGCGCGCCTCCTCCTCGCGGGATGGCCGCGCGCTCAGCACCCGCAGGTCGCGATAGATCTGCATGGAGTCGGCGTTGACGATCTCGGCGCCGGTGGCCTCGGCCAGGCGCAGGGCCAGCGCCGACTTGCCGCTTGCCGTGGGCCCGGCGATCAGCCAGATGCGGGGCTCCATGCAGATCGCCTTCACCTACGTCGTCCCGCCCAGCTCGGCGGCCCACCTGCCCAATCTGAAAGCGCTGGCGAAGGCAAGCGTCATCGACAACCGGTTCCTGGCCGACAGCGACACCTTCGCCGAGGACTTCATCCTCGAGGTCGCCGACCCTGAGGCCTTCCGTGCGGAGCTCGCCGAGGACCTGGCGGGCGTGCCGGTGGACTGGTGCGTGCAGCCCGCCCTTGGCCGCAAGAAGCGCCTGCTGGTGGCCGACATGGACTCCACCATCATCAACGTCGAATGCCTGGACGAGCTCGCCGACTACGCGGGCAAGAAGGCCGAGATCGCCGAGATTACCGAGCGGGCCATGCGAGGCGAGCTCGAGTTCGAGGGCGCGTTGCGCGAGCGGGTGGGCAAGCTGAAGGGGCTGTCCACGGCCGCCCTGCAGCAGGCCTATGACGAACGGGTCAGGCTCAATCCGGGGGCGCGGACTTTGGTCAGGACCATGGCGGCGAACGGCGCCCGCTGCGTCCTCGTCTCGGGCGGCTTCACCTTCTTCACGGCGCGGGTGGCGCAGGCGGCCGGCTTCCAGGCCGATCGCGCCAACACCCTGGGCGAGGCGGGCGGCGCCCTGGACGGCACGGTGGGCGAGCCGATCCTCGGCCGCGAAGCCAAGCTCGCCGCGCTGAACGAGGAGGCGGCGGCCCTGGGGCTCACCGCCGCCGACGCGGTGGCCATCGGCGACGGCGCCAACGACCTGGCCATGATCAAGGCTGCCGGCCTGGGCGTCGCCTACCGCGCCAAGCCGGTGGTGGCCGCCGAGGCCCGGGCCAAGGTGGACCATGCCGACCTCACCGCCGTGCTCTACTTCCAGGGCTACGCCGCCGACCAGTTCGTGAGGGACTGAGGCGATGAGCCTGCCGCGCCCGGTGAAGGCCGTCGTCTTCGACATGGACGGGCTGCTGGTGGACACCGAGGCCGTCTACTGCGAGGCCCTGACGCTCACCGCCGCCGAGATGGGGTTCGAGCTGCCGACCGAGGTGCTGCACCGGATGATCGGCCACGCCTGGGCGGGCAGCGCCGTGGTGCTGCGCGAGCACTTCGGCCAGGATTTCGACACCGACGCCCTGCGCGAGCAATCGACCCGCAAGTTCTACGAGATCGCTGAGGCCGAGGTGGCGCTGAAGGCCGGCGTCACGGAGATCCTCGACGAGCTGGACCGGCTGGGCCTTCCGCGGGCGATCGCCACCTCCTCGCGCCGCCACGACGTGGAGCACCACATGAGCGCCCACGGCCTGCTGGACCGCTTCCACGCGGTCCTTGCGAACGGCGACTATCCGAAGCCGAAGCCCGATCCGTCGCCCTACCTCACCGCGGCTGCGGCGCTCGGCGTGGCGCCGGAGGACTGCCTCGCGCTGGAGGACAGCCACAACGGGGTCCGGGCGGCCGCCGGGGCGGGGATGATGACCATCATGGTCCCCGACCTGCTGCATCCCACCGAGGAGATGCACGCGCTCTGCGTCCGTATCGCTCGCGACCTGCACGAGGTGCGCGAGCTGCTGCAGGCCGCCGGCTAGCGGATCAGCTCGGCCAGGCCGCCGCGGGCCACCAGCTGGGCGTAGGTCCGGGAGACCTGGCGGGCGTCGAGGTCATGCACGGCCTTCTCGACGACCCGCCGCCGGCAGCGGCGGGCGTGGCCCGAGGCGCGGGGCCAGAGCGGGCTCTCGATGTGCTGGCACATCTCCCGGGCGGAGACCGCGATGCGCCTGAGCAGGACCTGGGCGCCCTCTTCCGTTCGGAGGTCCAGGTCGGCGTGCCAGATGCGGGCGGTCACCGGCCGCAGGGGCTCGCTGGCCGCCGCGGCGGGGGCGGCGACCAGGAGCGCGAGGCCGAGAAGGCAGGGGCGCAGCATGGAGGTTCTCCCAGATTACATCCGTAACCTGAGGGTGAGACTACGCCTGTAATCCGCTGGGTCAAGTGTCGCGGAGCGCGATCCAGTAACGGCGTCCGGCGTCACCAGGGACCCACGGGTGAGGGACGGTGTCGCGCAGCACGCCGCCATTCTTCTCGATGACGCGGATCGAGGCGGGGTTGTTTTCGTTCACGGTGAGCATCACCCGCTCCAGCGGCAGGTTCGCGCGAGCCCAGTCCAGGCCGCCGGCCAGCATGGCGCTGGCCAGGCCGCGGCCGCGGGCCGAGGGCCGCACGGCGTAGCCGATGTGGCCGCCCCAGGCCTCCAGCATCGGGTTCAGCCGGTGACGCACGCCCACGGAGCCCAGGAAGGCGTCGCCGTCCACGCACCAGAGCTGGGATTCGGGCACGCGGTCGCCGAGGCTGCCGTCCGGCAGGACGATGGTCGTCGGCGGGTTCAGCTGCTGGCGGACGAAGGCTTCCGGCTCGGCCGCGATGGCGGCGATGGTGTCCGCCGTCTCCGGGCGCAGGTTGTCGCGGCTGTAGCCCTCGCGCATGGCCTCGACGAACGAGGCCATGTAGCGCAGGTCCGGCCGGACGAGGCTGGCGGGAACCGGGCGGCTCACCGCCGGCCGCCGGACGGCCCCTGCTCGAAGTAGCGGAAGAAGGCGCTGTCCGGCGAGAGCACCATGGTGGTGTCGCCCTGGCCGAGGCTCGCCTCGTAGGCCTGCATGGAGCGGTAGAAGGCCGCGAAGCTGGGGTCCTTGCCAAAGGCCTGGGCGAGGATCCGCGTGCGCTGGGCGTCGCCCTCGCCGCGGGTGGTCTCGCCGAGCTCCTGGGCCTGGGCGAGCGTGATGGTCACCTCGCGGTCGGCGGCGGCCATCAGCTCGCGCTTCTGCTGCTCGCCCACGGCGCGGATCCGGGCGGCTTCCTGCTGCCGGTCGGTCTGCATGCGCCGGTAGACGTACTCCTCGTTGGCCTGCGGGAAGTCGGCCCGCCGGATCCGGACGTCGATCACCTCGATGCCGAAGCGCGAGGCCTGCGACCGCTGGGCGACGTCGCGGCGGGTCAGCTGCATCAACTGGCCACGACGGCCAGCGATGATGTCCTGCTGGGTCGCCGAGCCCAGGACCTGGCGCAGCGAGGAGTTCACCAGCCGCTCGATCCGGTCCTCTGCGGTCCGTTCGTCACGCAGGGTCCGGTAGAAGCTCAGCGGATCGGAGATGCGGTAACGCACGAAGGCGTCGACCACGAGCCGCTGCCGGTCGGAGGTGAGAATCTCCTCCTGTTGGCTCTCGAGCGCGATGTTGCGCCGGTCGAACTTGATGACGTTCTCGAGGAACGGAGCCTTGGCGTTCAGCCCGGCCCCCTGGGTGCCAGGCGCATTGACCACCCGCACCGGTTCGCCGAAGCGGACCACGATCGCCTGCTCGCGTTGATCGACCACGAACAGGGTCTGGCTCAGCAGCACCAGCGCAGCCACCGCCAAGACGACGTACAGGGTGAAGCGGCTACGGATCATTGGGCGGCCCTCGCGCGCGGTCGGACGTCCACCTCTGGCTCGGGCGCGGACGCGGCGGGCGGCGCGGCCTGGCTGCGGGGGCGGAAGATGTCCGGCGGCAGGATGATCGGAGCTGAGGCGCCGTCGCCGTCGACGATCACCTTGTTCGAACGCGCGAGCACGCGCTGCATGGTCTCGATGTAGAGCCGGTCGCGGGTGACGCCCGGCGCGCGGCGGTATTCGGTATAGATGGAGTTGAAGCGGGCGGCGTCGCCAAGCGCCTCGCGCACCGACTGCTCGCGATAGCCCTGCGCCGACTGGATGATGCGCGCCGCGTCACCGCGGGCCTCGTTGACCACACGGTTCGCGTAGGTGCGCGCCTCGTTGACCGCCGAGGCCTGATCCTGTTCGGCGCTGCTCACGTCGCGGAACGCGGCCAGGGCCTGCTGCGGCGGGTTGGCGTTGCGGATCTGCACTTCCACGATGCGAACACCGGCGCCCCACTGGTCCAGGGTCCGCTGCATCAGCTCGGCGGTCTGCGCCTGCACCTGGCCGCGTTGGCCGAAGACCGCGTCGAGCGGCATGCGGCCCACCACTTCGCGCATGGCGCTTTCAGCCACCGCCTTCACGGAGGCTTCGGGGTCACGCAGGCGGAACACGAACTGATCAGCGTCCGAGACACGCCAGGTGACGCTGAAGTCGATGTCCACGATGTTCTCATCGCCGGTGAGCATCAGGCTCTCCTGCGGGACATCGCTCTCGCCGGCTCCGCCGATGTCGACGCGCTGCAGGCTGGTGACCGGCACCTTCACCACCCGCTCGATCGGGAAGGGAAGGTGATAGCGCAGGCCGGGCGCTTCGTTGCGTGTGTAGGCGCCGAAGGTGGTCACCACCGCTTCCTCCTGCGGCTGGACCACGTAGATCCCGGACAGCGCCCATAGGCCAAAGGCGACGCCCGCCACCGCGGCGATGGCGCCGGGGCGTAGACCGCCGCCGGGTCCGCCGAAGAAGCGGCCGAACCGGCGCTGGAGCTGTTCGAAGCTCTGGTTGAGGTCGGGACCGCCGGGCCGCTGCGGGCCACGCGGGCCGCCGCCCTGCGGGCGTTTGGGCGGCGTGTCGCGACGGTCGTTGTCGTCACCCGGCGAGCCCCACGGCCCGGGGTTGGCGTTGTCGTTCCAGGGCATCAGCCGGGTCGCGTCTTGGTCAAGGTTGTTTTTGTCTTCGTCCAGGCGCGGCCGTGTCGGGCAAGCCCCCGTGGGCTTGTAAACCGGCGCAGTCAGCCGGATATGAGACCCCTTCCCGGCCAAAGCAAGCCAAAGGGCGTCATGAACGAACGGGCAGCCCCTGAACGGGCCCAAATCCTGGCGGCGCTGGACACCGTGCGCGACCCCAAATCTGGCCAGGGGCTGAGCGCGGCGGGGCTGGTGCGCGGCCTGGTGCTGCGCGGGGACCGCGCGGCTTTTATGCTGGAGGTGGCGCCCGCCGACATCGCCCTCTACGGCCCGGTGCGCGAGGCCGCGGAGCGGGCGCTGGCCGACGTGCCCGGCGTGGCCACCGCCCAGGTGGTGCTGACCGCCGACGGCCCGGCTCCGCCCCCGCTGCAGACGGCGCCCCGCCGCCGCGCCCAGGTGAGCGAGGACCCGCAGGCCAGGCTCGGCCACATGCCGGAAGCCGAACGCCCGGCGCACGTGAAGAAGGTCATCGCCGTGGCCAGCGGCAAGGGCGGGGTGGGCAAGTCCACCGTCTCCGTGAACCTGGCCGTCGCCCTGGCCGGGCTCGGCTATCGCGCCGGCCTGCTCGACGCCGACATCTACGGACCCTCGGCGCCCCAGATGCTGGGCGTCAGCGACGAGCCGACGTTTGGCGCGGACAAGAAGCTGAACCCGCTGGAGGCCTACGGCGTCCAGGTCATGTCCATCGGCTTCATCGTCGAGGATGGGGCCGCCAACATCTGGCGCGGACCGATGGCCTCGTCGGCCCTGCGGACCCTGATGGGCTCAAACTGGGGCTCGGAGGCCGAGCCCCTGGACGTTCTGGTGGTGGACCTGCCGCCGGGCACCGGCGACATCCAGCTGACGCTGGTGCAGCGGCTGAAGCTGGACGGGGTGGTGATCGTCTCCACGCCGCAGGAGATCGCCCTGATCGACGCGCGGCGCGCCGCCACCATGTTCTCCAAGACCGGCACGCCGGTGCTGGGGGTGGTGGAGAACATGGCCTTCTTCCCGGATCCGGCCACGGGCGCGCGCATCCCGATCTTTGGCGAGGGGGGCGGCAAGGCCGAGGCCGAACGGCTGGGCGTGCCGCTTCTGGCCGAGGTGCCGATCGACATCGCCCTGCGGCAGGGCGGAGACGAGGGACGGCCGCTGGTGGCCACCCATCCGCAGAGCCCGGCCGCCCAGGCGTTCTTCAGGATGGCCGAGCAGCTGGCGCGGTGAGCGGCGAAGACCCGGCGCCGGTCAGCGCCTCGATCGGCTCGGCCTCGGCATAGAGGGCGGCGTCACGCGCCTCCAGTTCGCGCCGGATCTCGTTCGCCCGTTCGGCGGTGAGCTTGTAGCCCACAAAGCAGAACGCCCCGAGCGCCAGGAAGACGATCGGCCCGGCGGTGAAGGCGAGCGTCAGGCCCTGGATCGCCTCGGGCGTGTTGGCCCGCCCGAGCTTGGGGTCGTAGCCCAGACGAGCGAGCAGCGGGTAGGTGATGATCACCGCCGAGGCGAGCGCCAGCTTGCTGGTCGAAGTGATCAGCGAGTAGAGCACCCCAGCCCGCTCCTTGCCCTGGCGCAGCCGGATGTCGTCGGCGACGTCGGCGACCATGGCCCGGATCAGCGCGGTGAACCCCGCCGCCACGAAGCCGGCCACGAACTGGGTCGGCATGGACGCCCAGACGTTGCCCCGAGGCAGGAACAGCAGGGTGACCAGCGCGGCCGAGTAGATGGCGCTGGAGAGCATGGCCGCCCGATGCTTGCCGATCCTTGCGGCCACGGCTCCGGTCACCGGCGCGCCCACAAGGCCGGCCAGAATGTAGACGCCGAGCAGCATGTTGGCCTCGGCCGTGGTGAAACCCATGCGGTCTCGGCAGAAGAACAGGAACAGCGCCGCCATCCACCCCGGGCCCAGGGAGAGGCAGAGATCGGCGAGCAAGATCCTGGCCATGCTGCCGTGGGTGATCAGCTCGGCGTAATCGCGGACCCGGAACCTGTGGCCGCCGGTCTCCGGTGCGATGGTTTCCGGCGTCCGCCAGACCACCAGCAGGACCGCCAGCGGCGTGAGCCCGATGATCGCCCAGATCATCGCCCGCACGCCCTCGTGGTCGGCGTAGCCCCTCGCTTGCATGACGATCGGCACCAGCAGCACGCCGATGGCGCCGAGCACGCCAACACCGCCCATGATGCCGAACACCCGCGCACGTTCCGCGTAGCCGGTCGCCAGGCGCGCGCCCCAGGCGGCGTGCGACAGGACGAGCACCGAGAGCCCCAGGTACATGACCATCAGCCAGACGATCAGGTAGCCGGTTCCCACCCCCGACCTGGCCTGCAGCAGCATGTAGAGGCCGGCCATCAGCAGGGGCGCGCCGACAATGGTCCAAAGCCGATAGCGCCCGAACCGGCTGCGGGTCCGGTCCATCGCCAGGCCGAGGGCGGGCTCGACGGGAATGTCGATCATCCGGCAGGTGAAGAAGGCCGCCGCCACCGCCGTGAGCGGCACGCCGATGCTGGCGGCGAAATAGGCCGGCATGTGCACGGTGATGGCCATGGCGAGCGCCGCGATGGGCACGCTGGTGGCGGAGAACGCGAGCACCGTGGAGAGCGGAACGCCTCCGGGGGATGGTCGGGACTGGGACTCGGTCACTCTGGTCTCCTCCCTCATGGCCGTGTCGCCGTGGGCGCCGGGCTTTCTCGTGATCTCAGGTCATGCCGGACGGGGCGCTTCGCGCTCCTCTCCGGTCAGGCTCACCAGGGCGCCCGAAGGGTCGAGCGTTGCGTCGCGCTCGTCCAGCTGGCGGCGCACCTCGGCGGCGCGGGCGGCGGTCAGGCGGTAGCCCACCAGGCAGGCGGCCCCCAGCATCACGAAGACCACCGGCCCGACCACGAAGGACAGCATCAGGGCCTGGATCGCCTCGGGTGTGTTGCGTTGGCCAAGCTGCGGGTCGTAACCCATGCGCGACAAGACGCCGAACGTCAGGAAAATCGCGACGCCGCCCGCGATCTTCGAGGTGAGCGTGGTCATGGCGTAGAGCAGGCCGCTGCGCTCCTTGCCCTGCTTCAGCCGCATCTCGTCGGCGACGTCGGCTGTCATCGCGCGCGTCAGGACATTGAAGCCCTGGGCCAGGAAGCCGGTGAAGAACAGGGTGGGCAGCGAGGTCAGCACATTGCCCTTCGGCAGGAAGGGCAGGGTGATCAGCAGCAGAGAGTAGCCGGCGGCGATCAGCATCACCGTCCGATGCTTGCTGATCTTGGTCGCGACCCACGCCAGCGCCGGCGCCCCGACGATCCCGGCTACGATGTAGGCCAGCAGCAGGATGTTGGCCTCGCCGGACGTGAAGTGCATGTAGTCGCGGCTGTAGAGGATGTAGAGCGCCGCCATCCAGCCGGGCCCCAGGGAGACCATCAGGTCCACCAGCAGGATGCGCGACATGTTCCGGTCGGTGACGATCTCCAGGTAGTCGCGCAGCCGGAAGCGCTGCCCCGGGACCTCCCGGGCGATGGTCTCGGGCGTGCCCAGCACCACGATGGCCACGGCGATGGGCGCCAGCACGATCAGGTACCAGCCCATCGCCCGGACGCCCTGCGCCTCACCATAGCCCAGCTGCTCCATGACGATGGGGATCGCCAGGACGGTGACTGCGCCCAGCACGCCCACGGCGGCCATGATGCCGAACAGCCGGGCGCGGTCTTCGTAGGACTTGGCCAGGGTGGCCGCCCAGGCGTGATGCGAAAGCATCAGGATCGAGACGCCCAGGTACATCACCAGCAGCCAGGTGATCAGGTAGCCGGAGCCCACGCCGCGCCCGGCGGTCAGCAGCATGTAGAGGCCCAGCATCAGGAAGGGCGCGCCCACGAGGGTCCACAAGCGGTAACGGCCGAAGCGGGTCTTGGTGCGGTCCATGCCGAGGCCGAGCGCCACCTCGATGGGCACGTCGATCAGCCGGACCGTCCCGAACGCCGCGGCCACCACGGCCAGCGGCACCCCGATGTTGGCCGCGAAATAGGCGGGCAGGTGCACCGCGACGGCCAGGGTCAGCGCCTGCAGGGGCAGGCTGGTGGCGGCGAAGGCGAGGGCGGTCCGGAGCGGCAAGCGCCGGGCGCTGGCGGCGGCGGCGGCCGTCACGACGGGCGGTTCGCCGGGGCGAGATCCTCGCCCGTCAAAGACTCCAGGCTGGCCGCCGGGTCGAGGAGGGTGTCGCGTTCCTCCAGCTTTCGTCGGATCTCCGCGTGCCGCTCGGCGCTGAGCTTGTAGCCGATGAAGCAGGCCCCCGCGGCCATCACGAACACGATCGGCCCCACGATATAGGCAATCTCCAGCCCGCGGATCGCCTCGGGAGTGTTCACCGAGCCGGCCTGGGCCACGTAGCCGACCGCGGCCAGCACATTGAAGGTGAGGAAGATGGCGCCGGCCGTGGCCAGCTTCGACGTGGCGGTGATGCCGGCGTACATCAGCCCCATCCACTCGCGACCGCTGTCCAGGCGCAGTTCGTCGGCGATGTCGGCGCAGATCGCCCGGATCATCACTGTGAAGCCAGCGGCCATGGCCCCCACCAGGAACATCACCGGGGCGAAGGCCAGGAAGTTCCCCGGCGGCAGGAAGGGCACGACGATCAGGCCCAGCGAGTAGATGCTCGTGTTGACCATCAGGGCGCGGTGCTTGCTCAGCCGGTTGGCGAGCCAGGCGGCCAGCGGCGCGCCGGCGAAGCCGGCCACCACATAGATCAGCAGCAGAAGGTTCGCCGCGGCGGTGTCGAAGCCGCGGCTGTCCTTGAAGTAGAACAGGTAGAGCGCCGCCATCCAGCCGGGTCCGAGCGTCACCAGAAGGTCGGCGGCCAGCAGGCGGATGACGTTCCCGCGGCTGAACAGGGCCGCGTAGTCCTTGAGGCCGAACCGGGTGCTGTGGTCCGGGGCGATGCGCTCGGGAGAGCTCGCCACCACCAGCAGGCAGGTGGCGCCCGCGCTGGCGATGATGAACCAGATCATGGCCTGGACGCCTTCGGCGTCGCTCGCGCCCGCCTGGGTCATCACCACGGGGATCAGCAGCACCGCGATGGCGCCGATCACGCCGAGGCCGGTGATGGCGCCGAACACCCGGGAACGCTCGGAGTAGGTCGCCGCCAGCCGTCCTGCCCAGGCGAGGTGCGAGAGGTAGATGCCGGAGTAGCCGACGTACATCACCAGCAGCCACCACCCGAGGTAGGCCGCGCCCACGCCTTCCGGCGAGATCAGGAGCATGTAGAAGCCGAGCATCAGCACCGGGGCGCCCAGCGCCATCCAGACGCGGTATCGGCCGAACCGGGTCCGCGTGCGGTCCATCGCCAGGCCCATCAGCGCGTCCACCGGGATGTCGATGAAGCGGACGAGGGCGAAAACGGTGCCGACGAGGGCCAGGGACAGGCCCAGCTCGGCGGCGAAATAGCGGGGCAGGTGGACCGTGGCTGCGAGGACCAGGGCCCCAACCGGAATGCTGGCGCTCGCGAAGGTCAGCACAGCCGGAAGGGAAAGTGCGCCGCTCGGCGCGGCCTTGTTGCCCTGGGCCACCTGGATCTGCTCCTCCGCACCGACGCCTCTCCGGGCGCCTTCGAAAGTTACGCGCGTTCACCTGCCCTTCGGCAAGCGCTTTCCGATTACAAATACGAAACGGGCGGCCGCATGGCCGCCCGTCTGTCAGACCCCGTTGTGGGCGGACTCAGCCGCCCTGCATCTTGCGGAAGAACTTCTGGGTCTGCTCGCCGCCGTTCAGGTAGGCCTTGGCGCCGGTTTCGTCGGCGATCTGGCCCCAGGCGTCGCGAACCTGCTCGACGGTCGCCCCGCCGCCCAGGTAGACGCCCTCGGTCTCGACGATGCGCGACAGGGCGAAGGCGCCCGCGCCGGCGGTCAGGATGGCGCCGGTCGGGGCCTCTTCCGAGCAGAGGAACACCACGCCCGGCGTGACGTACTCGGGCTTCAGCTGCTCCAGGATGGCCGGCGGCATCAGGTTCTCGGTCATCCGCGTGGCGGCCACCGGGCTGATGGCGTTGACGTGGATGTTGTTCTTCTGGCCCTCGAGCTTCAGCGTGTTCATGAAGCCGATCAGGCCGAGCTTGGCCGCGCCGTAGTTGGACTGGCCGAAGTTGCCGTACAGGCCCGACGACGAGGTAGTGACCACGATCCGCCCGTAGTTCTGCTCGCGCATGATCTCCCAGACGGCCTTGGCGGGCTTCACCGTGCCGAACAGGTGGACGTCCACCACCACCTGGAAGTCGCCGATCTCCATCTTGGCGAAGGTCTTGTCGCGCAGGATGCCGGCGTTGGCGACGAGGATGTCGATGCGGCCCCAGGCGTCCATGGCGTCCTTGACCATGCGCTGGACGCCGGCGTCGTCGGTCACGGACGAGCCGTTGGCGATCGCCTCGCCGCCGAAGCCCTTGATCTCCTCGACGACCGCATTGGCAGCGTCCGAGCCGCCGCCGGAGCCGTCCATGGAGCCGCCGAGGTCGTTGACCACGACCTTGGCCCCGCGCCGGGCGAGCTCCAGGGCGTACTGGCGGCCGAGGCCGCCGCCTGCGCCGGTGACGATGGCCACTTTGCCGTCGAAGCGGATGTCCGCCATGTGAAGGTCCCCTCTGGAACAGCTGTTCGAAGTCGGCGCGCCTTGTGCGGCGCGGCGACGGGACCGTCAAGCTGACGCCGCGGAGACTAGCCGGCTGGACGCGAAGCGGCGCTCGCCTGCTTCTGGTCCATGAACTTCACCAGCACCCGCTGGCCGATCAGGAACGGGGCGCCGTCGGCCGCGACGACCACCTCCACAACGCGGTCGTCGGTCCGTTCGGTGGGATCGTCGGACTGCAGCTTGCGGGCGCCGAACACCGCCGCTCGGCGGAGGACGCGGCCTGGGTAGGCCTTGGTCGGGTCCGCCTCCGGCGACATCTGCACGGTCTGTCCGATGGTCACGTAGGGCAGGGCGTTCTCGGCGATCTCCGCGCGGACGATGCGGCCGGCCTGCGGCTCCAGGTCGAACATGTTGGACACGTTCAGGGTGGAGGCGCCGGCGCCCGGGTTGGCGTAGCGACGCACGATCCGCCCGTCGGCCGGGGCGCGGATGACCGACAGCTCCTGATCGTACCGGGTCTCGGCGAGGCGGGCCTCGGCCGTCGCGATCAGGGCGAGCTGGGCGGCGATTCGCGCATGCGCCTCGCGCACCGCGTCGCGGGACTGGTCGAGTTTCTGCGCGGCCACGAAGTTGGAGGCCGACAACCCCGCGAGCCGGCGTTCCTCGCGCTGCGCCGACGTCAGCTGCACCTCCAGCAGGGCCAGGGCCGCGCGGGCCTGGGCGACCTCGGCCTGGGCCCGCTGGGCGGCGAGGCGGGGCTCGTCGTCCTCCAGCCGGGCGAGCACCTGGCCACGCCGGACCATCTCGCCCTCCTGAACCAGCACCTCGCGGACCACGCCGGCGCGGCGGGCGGCGACCTGGATGATCCCGCCCTCCACGTCGGCCTTGCCGTTGGCCACCGCGGCGTAGGGCGTCTCCTGCTTGGCCTTGGCGGCTTCGGCCTTGGCGGCCTCGGCCTTCTTCGCCTGGGCCTGGCTGTTGAAGTAGAGGCCGGCGCCGCCGCCCAGGACGACCAGGAGCGCGACGATCCAGACGATGCGGTTGCGGAACAGGGCGAACATCTAGGCGGTCCTCAGGCTCGGACGACGTGGGCTTGGGCGTGGTCGGGTTGGGCGGGAGCCCGGGCGGGGTCGGCGCCGCCCGGGCGGTGGTCGGACAGGATCCGCCCGTCCTCCAGGTGGATCACCCGGTCGGCGTAGGCCTCCAGGCGCGGGTCGTGGGTGACGCAGATCACCGCGGCGCCGTGCTGCCTCGCGGCCCGCTGCAGCAGCTTGATGACGACCTGGCCATTCTCGCCGTCCAGCGCGCTGGTGGGCTCGTCGGCGAACAGCAGGCGCGGGTCCTTGGCGAGCGCCCGGGCGATGGCCACGCGCTGTTTCTCGCCGCCGGAGAGCTCGGAGGGCCGCATGTTCATGCGCATCTCCAGGCCCACCTCGGTCAGCGCGTCGGCGGCCTTGCGGCGCGCCTCGCCGGGGGCGTAGCCCTGGTACTTGAGGATGATCTCCACCTGCTGTCGCGCCGTGAGCGCCGGGAACAGGTTGAACCCCTGGAAGATGAAGCCGCAGTGGTCGAGGCGGAAGCGATCGCGCCGGCCGCCGGAGAGCTTCCAGATGTCCTGCGAAAGCGCGGTGACCTGGCCTTCGTCGGGCTTCAGCAGCCCGGACAGGGTGGCGACCAAGGTCGACTTGCCGGAGCCGGAGGGGCCCATGACCATGGTGACGTCGCCATGCAGGGCGTCGAAGTCGACCCGCTTCAGCACCTCGATGTGCGTCCGGCCCGTCTTGAAGCGCTTGTAGAGCCCGTGGGCGGCGATGGCGGTTTCGGAGGCGCTCATCTCAGCAGGTCCGCAGGTTGGCTCTTCTTGAGGATGCCCAGGGCGAGCAGCCCCGAGGCCATGGCGATCGCCAGCAGCATGATCGTGACGCCCACCAGCCACGGCAGGGGGAAGCCCATGGGCAGCCCGCTGTTGTTGGCCAGCAGGTAGACGCCGAGCGTCAGGACCGCGGTGACCCCCAGCCCGGCCACGCCCACCCAGAACGAAAGCTCCATCACGATCAGGCTGAGCGAACTCAGGGACACGCCGAGCGCCCGCAGGCTGGCGAACTCCTTGATGGACGCCAGGATCGCGCCGCGCAGCGTCTGAGAGGTGATGCCGATGCCGATCAGGAAGCCGAGCACCACCGAGAAGGTCAGGAACACCCCGATGATCTGCTCCTTCAGGATGGCGGCTTCGTTGGCCTTGGAGAGCTCCTGGCGGGTGAACGCCCGGTAGGCGCCCTTCGCGCCCGCGTTCAGCTTGTCGCGCACCCCATCGGCGCGCGCGGGATCCTTGATCCGCACCAGCATCGGCGCGTTGTCGCTTCCGCGCCGGCTGAGGCCGAGCAGTCGGTAGCTGTCGTTGGACATGACGACGCTCGTCTGGTCCATGCTGGCGTAGCCTTCGAGGAGCGCCCGCACCTTGACCGTCTTGCCATTGATCGTGGCGCTGTCGTTCAGCCCCACCCCCAGCTTCTTGAGGCTGGATTTGTCGACAGCGATCGCCATGGGCTCGAGCAGGGCGCGGCGCGTCTGTTCGCTGTAGTCGGTGGGGAGGCTGACGGATCCCGGCCGCGGGTCCACGGTCCAGATCTGCACGAAGTCGGTTTTCCGCTTTTTCCCCGGTTCCGGGACGTTCGCCCACATCGCGCCGTTGCCCATGAGCGGGGCGACCTCGACCACCTCCGGATGCATGTAGAGCTGCGGCCTTACGCGCATGGGCACGCCGGAACCCGGGCCGCTGTTGATGAGGCTGTCCGACTTGGGACCCAGCACCATGATGTCGGCGCGGCTGCGGTCGATGGTGGCGGTGATGCCGCGCACCAGGCCGGTGAACATGCCGATCTGCGCCAGGATCAGCAGGCCCGAGAAGGCCAGGGCGACCATGGCCGCGGTGTAGCGGCGCCATTCGTAGAGCAGCGTGGCGAGCGCCAGCGACATCGTCCCCCTCCGGCGAGCCGCCCTAGGGTTGTGGGCGGATCTTGACCGTAAGGAGGCCGCGGCGCGCCCCGGCGGATGCGGGGCGGCCGATTAAACCTTCGTAATGCTCGGGGGAGGAGCCGGGCGCAGGTTGGCCGCGCCCGGCGTGGGGTCAGGCGGCGATCGCCGTCTCCGGCAGGGCGCCGTCCAGGTCCAGCAGCGTGACGATCTGGTCCTCCAGGGTGATCACCCCGCGAACGAACTGGCTGCCGCCGGAGCCCAGGTCCGGGGCCGGCTGGATCTGCGAGGCTTCGACCGTGATGATGTCGCAGACCGCGTCCACCAGCAGTCCCACCGGGCGGCCGGTCAGCTCGGCCACCACGACCACCGAGGACGCCTCGGGGCTGCGCGCGGGCAGGCCCACGCGAGCCGAGAGGTCCAGCACCGGCAGCACCGTTCCGCGCAGGTTGATGAGGCCCAGCACGTAGACCGGTGCGTGCGGCAGGGGCGTGGACGTCGTCCAGCCGCGGATTTCGCGCACGATCATGATGTTCAGGGCGAAGAGCTGGCCGCCCACCTCGATGGTGATCAGCTCGCGCGCGCCGGCGCCCGGTTCGCCGCTCATCAGAATTCCTCCCAGCTGTCGACGCCCGCCGCCGCTTCGGACTTGCGCAGGGCCCCGCCGCCCCCGGCGTGGGTTGAGACTGTCTTCAGCGCGGCCCGTGGGGCCTGGGCCGGGGCCGAGCCCGAGGTCCGGCGCGCAGGCGCCGGCGCCTTGCCGGCCGCCGCGTCCTGCCCCAGCCGGAAGCGGCCGATCAGCCGGGTCAGCTCCTCGGCCTCCTGGGCGACGCTGTGGCTGGCGGCGGTGGACTGCTCGACCATGGCGGCGTTCTGCTGGGTGACCTGGTCCATCTGGTTCACCGCGGTGTTCACCTGGTGCAGGCCGGTGGCCTGCTCCTGGGCCGAGGCGGCGATCTCGCCCACCACGCTGGTGATGTCGGCCACCTGGGCGACGATGCGGTTGAGCGCCTCGCCGGTCTCGCCCACCAGGGCGACGCCCTGGCCCACCTGCTCGGTGGACGCGCTGATCAGGGTCTTGATCTCCTTGGCCGCGTCGGCCGAGCGCTGGGCCAGCGCCCGGACTTCCGAGGCCACGACGGCGAACCCCTTGCCGGCGTCGCCGGCGCGGGCGGCTTCCACCCCGGCGTTCAGGGCCAGCAGGTTGGTCTGGAACGCGATCTCGTCGATCACGCCGATGATCTGGCTGATCTGCGACGAGGACTTCTCGATCTCGCTCATCGCCTCGACGGCGTGGCGGACCACCTCGCCCGAGCGCTCGGCGTCCGAGCGGGCGGTGTTGACCACCTCGCGCGCATGGTTGGCGCCCTCGGCGGTCTTGCGCACCGTGGCGGTGATCTCGTCGAGCGCCGCGGCGGTCTCCTCGAGGCTCGCGGCCTGCTGCTCCGTGCGCTTGGAAAGGTCGTCGGCCGCCTGGCTGATCTCCTCGGTGCCCGAGCGCATGCCCCGGACGTTGGCGGCCACCGTGCGCAGGGTGTCCTGCAGCTGGTCCATGGCGCCGTTGAAGTCGGCCCGCAGCTTCTCGTACTCCTGGGCGAACGGCTCGTTCAGCCGGAACATCAGGTCCCCGGCGGCGAGCCGCTCGAGCCCGCCGGCGACGCCGTCGACCACCTGCTGCTGCTCACGGGCGGCCTGCGCCTTGGCGGCTTCCTGGCGGCGGCGCTCCTCCTCGGCGGCCTTGGCCTGCTCGGCCGTCGTGCCCTCCAGGCGCAGCTTCTCGATGGCGGCGTCCTTGAAGGTCTGCACCGCCCCGGCCATCTCGCCGATCTCGTCGCCGCGGCCGACCCCCGGCACCTCGACGGTGTTGTCGCCGTCGGCCAGCCGACGCATGGCCGCGGTCATCTGCACCACCGGGCGGGCCACCAGCCGCGACAGCATCCAGGCCATGGCGGCGGCGAAGCCGGCGGCCGCGAGCGCGCCCAGGATCATCACCAGATTGGCGGCGGCGATGGCTTCGGTCTGGCCGACGCGACGCTCGGCGAGCAATTCCTGCTGGGTTTCCTTCACCGCTTTGATCTCGGCCTCGAGAGTCTCGAGGGAGTTCATGGCGACCATGGCGGCCGCCTCGCCGCGGGTGGCCGGATCGACAGCCAGCGCCATCGGGCGCTCCGCATGTTCCGTCCGCCACGCCGCCAGGTGCGTACGCAACTGCTTGCCGCGCTCGCGCTGCTCGGCGACCTTGTGCTCGGTGATGAACCGCTCGAGCGCGGCGTCCATCGCCACCCCCTGCTGCTGGTAGTTGGAGCGGAACGCGCCGTCCTGGGCGAGCACGAAGCCCCGCGTGGCGGCCACCTGCTGGGCCAGGCCGCGCTCGACGATCTCGATGTCCGCGGCGCGCGCGTGGCCGAACTCCACGAGGCCCGCAAACTTCTGGGCCTCGGTGACCTTCCAGAAGATCACGCCATTGGCCGCGATCACCATGACTATAACGGCCCCAAAGGCGGCCGCCAATTTCATCGAAATCTTCGAATTACTAAGCATGATATGAAAAATCCCCCCAACCCGAACAACAATGGGCCGTCCCACAGCTCACAAGTCGTGAGTCGTGGTTTCCGAAAGATTACGTTCAGGGAGGAAGAGGCGGCCGGAGTTGTTCGCGCGGGGCTTGCCTGCACGCCGCGTGCTCAGGCTTGAGGTTGCGCGCCGTCTTAGGGGCGCCGGTAGCCGTGGGCCGGCGCGCGGCGCCCGCCCCGGCGGATCAGGCGGCGGCGTCGAGCGCCGTCTGGGGGATTGTGCCGTCGAGGTTCAGCACGGTGACGATGCCGTCGGCGCCGGTGATCACCCCGGTCACGAAGCCTCGGTAATCCGAGCCCAGCTCCGGCGGCGGCTTCATCTCGCCGTCGGCCACCGTGACAATGTCGCACACCGCGTCCACAAGCAGGCCGACCGGGCGTCCGGCGAGGTCGGCGACCACGACCACGGACGAGGCGTCCGGCTCGATCCGCGCCAGGCCGAGCAGGCCCGCCAGGTCGACGACCGGCAGCACGGCGCCGCGCAGGTTGATCATTCCCAGCACATATTCCGGCGCGTGGGGCAGGGGCGTGGAGGCGGTCCAGCCGCGGATCTCACGGACCGACATGATGTCCAGGGCGAACAGCTGTTCACCGATGCGGACCGAGATCAACTCGGCGGGGGAGGTGGGGGTCAAGGCTGAAGCCTCCATCAGAATTCTTCCCAGCCGGCGGGCTGGAGCTTGAGCGCCGCGCCGCCGGCGCTGGCGCGGCGCAGTTGCGGCAGGCTGGCGCGCGCGGGCGCCGGCCTCTGGGCTGCGGCAGGAGCCGGAGCAGGGCTTGGGCGACCGGCGTGGGCCTCATCGACCTTGAAGCGGCCGATCAGTTGGCTGAGTTGGGCGGTTTCCTGCGCCAGGCTGTGGCTGGCGGCGGTGGTCTGCTCGACCATGGCCGCGTTCTGCTGGGTGACCTGGTCCATCTGGTTGACTGCGGTGTTCACCTCGGCGAGGCCGGTGGCCTGCTCGGCCGCGGAGGCGGCGATCTCGGTGACCACGCCGGTGATGTCAGCCACCTGGGCGACGATGCGCTCGAGCGCTTCGCCGGTGCGGCCCACGAGGTCGACGCCCACGCCAACCTGATGCCCAGAGGCCGAGATCAGGCCCTTGATCTCCTTGGCGGCGTCGGCCGAACGCTGGGCCAGGGCCCGCACCTCGGAGGCGACCACGGCGAAGCCGCGGCCCGCGTCGCCGGCCCGGGCGGCTTCCACCCCGGCGTTGAGCGCCAGCAGGTTGGTCTGGAAGGCGATCTCGTCGATCACCCCGATGATCTGGCCGATCTGGGCGGAGGACTTCTCGATGCCGCTCATGGCTTCGACGGCCTGGCGCACCACCTCGCCGGAGCGCTCGGCGTCCTCACGGGCGGCCTGCACAACGTCGCGGGCGTGGTTCGCGCCCTCGGCGGTCTTGCGCACGGTGGCGGTGATCTCGTCCAGCGCCGCGGCCGTCTGCTCAAGGCTCGCCGCCTGTTGCTCGGTGCGCTTGGAGAGGTCGTCGGCCGCCTGGCCGATCTCGCCGGTCGCCGCCCCGATGCTGCTGGTCGTTCCGATAATCACGCCGACAACCTGCGCCAGACGCGTGATCGCCGCGTTAAAATCGCCCTGCACACGTGCATATTCCGGCGGAAACTCGCCCTGCAGCCGGACGGTCAGGTCGCCGTCGGCCAGGGCTTCGAGGCCTTCGGCGAGCCGGCTCATCACCGCCTCCAGCCGCTCCGCGGCCTCGCCGCGCTGCGCCTCGTTGGCGGCGCGCTCAGCCTCCACCGCGGTCACGTCGCTGGCGAACTTGATCACCTTGTAGGGCTTGCCGTCGGGGCCGAGCATCGGGTTGTAGCTGGCCTGGATCCAGACCTCCCGACCGCCCTTGCCGTAGCGGAGGTACTTGTCGGTAAAGAATTCGCCCCGCGCCAGCCGCGACCAGAAGGCGCGGTATTCGGGGCCCGCCGCATAGTCGGGGTCGACGAAGAGGCTGTGATGCCGGCCGACCACCTCCTCGGCCGTGTAGCCCAAGGTGGCCAGGAAGTTCTCGTTGGCGGCCAGGATGGTCCCGTCGAGCTCGAACTCGATAACCGCCTGCGAGCGCATGATCGCCGCGACCTTGGCTTCCAGTTCGGCCACATGGTCGGCCTGCGCCTGCCGGCGCTCACGATTGGCTTTGAACATCTTCACCCACACAGCCTGACATCGCGGTTCTTCGACCGCAGTGCGTGGCGTTCTGACGCAGCAGGCTTAAGGAATGTTGTATCGGGTGAGATATTTTATTCCTCGATAGGATCGGACTCGATGCTTTAGGGGCTTATTCACGCCTCCGGGTTGCAATGCGGCATGCACGCCCGGAACCCGCGAACATGAACGCCGTACCCGTTTCCCTCTCGCCGGAGGCCTATGACGACCTCCAGCTCGACCGTCAGCTCTGCCTCGCGGTGCAGATCTGCGACAGCCAGATCACCCGCATCTACCGCGAGCTGCTGAAGCCCCTGGGGCTCACCCACCCGCAGTACCTCGTCCTGCTGGTGCTCTGGGAACTGCCGCGCGCCACCATGGGCGACCTCCGGCGCGCGCTGTGCATGGACACCGGCGCGATCACCCCGCTCGTCAAGCGCATGGAGGCCGAGGGACTGTTGAAGCGCTCCCGCGACCAGGCCGACGAGCGACGCGTCTGGGTCGATCTCACGGACAAGGGGCGGAAGCTTCGCGACGCCGTGGCTGGCGTGCGCCAGGAAGTCGCGCGCCGTATCCCGATGAGCGCCGCCGAGCTCGGCGAGCTGCGCAGCGTGCTCCAGCGACTGAACGCCCGCATGCTCGAGGCCGCGCGCTAACGCTCTCCCTCCGCCCGGCTTGCGCTCGCCTCCGTCTGGCGCCCTTTATCGATCCTTGGGCCGCCCGACTCGGGCGGGGAGGGGGCCAAGGCGCACGATGATCGGACCGGAGAACGTCCAGAGCCTGGCGGGCGTCGCGCTCGTGCTGCTTGCCTGCTGGGGCCTCTCCGAAGACCGCAAGCGCTTCCCCTGGAAGCTGGCGATCGGCGCGATCCTGCTCCAGGCGCTGCTGGTGCTGGCGCTCTTCGGCCTGCCGGCTCTGCGCGCCGGCCTGGCTGGCGTCGGCACGGTGGTGGACGGCCTCGCCAACTCCACCCAGGCCGGCGTCAGCTTCGTGTTCGGCTTCCTGGCCGGCACCCCGAACCAGCCGTACGAGCTGGTCAATCCGTCGGGCCTGTTCGTCTTCGCCTTCCGGGTCCTGCCGGTGATCCTGGTGGTCTGCGCCCTGGCCGCCCTGCTTTGGCACTGGCGCATCCTGAAGTGGGTGACCCAGGCCTTCGGGCTGCTGTTCGAACGCACCATGGGCCTGCGCGGCGCGCCCGCGCTCGCCACCGCCACGACCATCTTCATGGGCCAGGTGGAAGGGCCGATCTTCATCCGCAGCTACCTGCCCAGCCTGTCGCGTTCGGAGCTGTTCCTGCTGATCGCCGTGGGCATGGCCTGCGTCTCAGGCTCCACCATGGTCGCCTACGCCACCATCCTGCGCGATGTGCTGCCGAACGCCGCCGCCCACGTGCTGACGGCGTCCATTGTTTCGGCGCCGGCCGGCGTGCTGCTGGCGCGCATCATCGTGCCGCGCAATCCGGCCGCCGAGCAGCCGCAGGACCTCGATCCCGCCCAAGCCAAGCGTTACGAGAGCTCGGTGGACGCCCTGATCAAGGGCACGGGCGACGGCCTGCAGATCGTCCTGAACGTCGCCGCCACCCTGATCGTCTTCGTCGCCCTGGTGGCCATGCTGAACGGCGTGCTCGGCCTGTTCCCCGACGTGCTGGGGGCGCCGCTCTCGGTGGAACGGATCCTCGGCGTGCTGTTCGCGCCGCTCGCCTGGGCGATCGGGGTGCCGTGGGAAGACGCCCTGCAGGCGGGCTCCCTGCTCGGCGTGAAGCTGGTGCTGACCGAGTTCACCGCCTTCATCAACCTGGGGGCCGTGCCGGTGGGCGAGATGAGCGAGCGCACCCGCGTTCTGATGACCTACGCGCTCTGCGGCTTCGCCAACGTGGCCTCCGTCGGGATCAATCTGGCGGGCTACTCCGTGCTCGTGCCGGAGCGGCGGAACGAGATCGTCGGCATGGTGTGGAAGGCGATGTTCGCCGGCTTTCTGGCCACCTGCCTCACCGCCTCGGTCGTTGGCCTGCTGCCCCGGGCGCTGTTCGGCTGAGCCGAGCTTGACCGCGGTGACCGACCGTGCGCTTTTTCCCGCGTAACGATGGGAGGAACAGCGCCATGAAGCTCTACGACACGCCGCTCGCCCCCAACCCGCGCCGGGTGCGCTGGTTCATGGCCGAGAAGGGGATCGAGGACGTCGAGGTGATCACCCTCAACCTGCTTGAGGGCACCCACAAGCAGCCCGAGTACCTGCAGAAGGCCGGCCTGGCCAACGTCCCCATGCTCGAGCTGGACGACGGGACCTGCTTCACCGAGAGCGTCGCCATCTGCCGCTACCTCGAAAGCCGCTATCCCGAGCCGAACATGTTCGGCCGCACAGCCGAAGAGACGGCGCTGATCGAGATGTGGCTGCGCCGCGCCGAGATGCTGGTGGCGACGCCCTTCATGCTCGGCGTGCGCCACTCGCACCCGGCGCTCGCCGTGCTGGAGCAGCAGAACCCCGCGGTCGCCGACTACAACAAGGAACAGGGGCTGAAGGCGCTCAAGGTGCTCGACCGGCGCCTCGCCGAGAGCGAGTGGCTGGCGGGGGAGCGGATCACCATCGCCGACATCGTCGCCTTCGTGGGCATCGACTTCGGGCGGATGATCAAGCTGAAGCCGCCGCAGGACCTGGCCCATGTGAACCGGTGGGCTGACGCCATGCGCGCCCGCCCGGCCGCTCAGGCGGGGATGCCCAAGGCCGCGGCCTAACCTCTCGCGGCTTCGGCGGCGACCTGGCCGGTCAGCCTGGGTCGCCGACCTTCTGCGCGTCGAGGTAGGCCCAGGTGGCGGCGCCGTCGAAGTGGCGGATCTTCACCGTGGACCAGTCCAGACCGTCCATCATCCGCGCGTTGACGCCCATCTTCTTCAGCTTGCCGTCCAGGCTTTGCCAGTGGGTGAGGCAGCCGCAGCTCTTGCAGCGATGGAAGGCCAGCATGCGATCGCCCCAGACATAGGGCTGGGTGGAGCCCGTGGGCGGCAGGCGCACGTCGTTCGGCTGGTAGTACGCCCATCGCGCCCCGCTGCGCCGGCAGATGGAGCAGTTGCAGATCGTCACCTCGCTCGGCATGGGCGCCGAGAGGCGAACGATCCCGCAGTGGCAGACGGCCTCGGTCATCCGCCGATGCTAGCCGCGCCCGCGCCGCTTGTCTCGCAGAGGGCGCGCGGCGGCCTAGCTGCCCCGCCGCGGCCCGACCTTCTTCAGCACCGAGGAGAAGCTCATCATCGGCTCGCCGCCCTGGCTGGCGTTCACGATCACCCCGCGCACGAACACCATGCTGCGGCCGGCCTTCACCACCTCGCCGGTGCATTCCACGATGTCGCCGATCGCCGCCGAGCCCACGAACTCGCCGTTGAAGGTGGCGGTGACCGCGCGGCTCTCCTGCAGGGCCTCGCCGGCGATCACGAACAGGCAGAAGTCGGCGAAGGTCATCATGCAGCCGCCGTGCATGAACATCCCGCCGTTCATGTGCTTCCGCTCCGCCCTGAAGGCGCAGACCCGCCGGCCGTCCCGCTCCTGGAAGTAGAAGGGCCCGGCCAGGTCCTCGTACGGGTCGCCGCCCGGATAGTAGCTCCAGCCGGCCCACTCGCCCTCGGTCACCGTCCGGAGCTTCGAGATGTAGTCCCCTTCGTCCTGCCCGCCGTCCATCGCCCCTCCTGACCACGCGGGAAGCGTTTGCCCGCGCGGATTTCAAACACTAGTTTGCCGGCCCGCTTGGAACCATCAGGAGCGAGCCCATGCAAGGCCGGACCGTCTATCTCTGCACGGGCGTGCGCACCCCCATCGGCCGCTACGGCGGCGCCCTGGCCAAGGTCCGGGCCGACGACCTGGCCGCCCACCCGCTGCGGGTTCTGATGGAGCGCCTGCCCTCCGTCGACTGGGAGGCGGTGGACGAGGTGGTCTACGGCTGCGTGAACCAGGCCGGCGAAGACAACCGCAACGTCGCCCGCATGGCGCTTCTGCTGGCGGGCATGCCGCAGCGGACGCCGGGGCTTACCGTCAACCGCCTCTGCGCCTCAGGCCTGGACGCCACCATCGCCGGCGCCCGGATGATCGCCACGGGCGAGGCCGACCTCGTCGTCACCGGCGGGGTGGAGAGCATGACCCGCTCGCCCTTCGTCATGGGCAAGGCCGACAGCGCCTTCTCCCGCCAGGCGGAGATCTTCGACACCACCATCGGCTGGCGTTTCGTGAACCCGAAGATGCAGAAGGACTTCGGCGTCGATTCCATGCCGGAGACCGCCGAGAACGTGGCCACCGACTACCAGATCGCCCGCGACGACCAGGACGCCTTCGCCCACCGCAGCCAACAGCGGGTCGGCAAGGCCCGCGAGCGCGGCTTCTTCGACCGCGAGATCGCCCCGGTCACCATCAAGGACCGCAAGGGCGACGTGGTCGTGGCGCAGGACGAGCATCCCCGGCCGGACACGACCCTGGACGCGCTCAAGGGCCTGAAGCCCATCGTCCGCGCCGACGGCACGGTCACCGCGGGCAACGCCTCGGGCGTCAACGACGGCGCCGCGGCCCTGCTGCTGGCCTCGGAGGAGGCCGTGAAGAAGTACGGCCTGGAGCCCCTGGCGCGCATCGAGGGCGGCGCCTCCGGCGGCGTCGCCCCGCGGGTGATGGGCGTGGGCCCGGTGCCCGCCGTCGACCGCCTCACCGCGCGGCTTGGCATCAGCGCCCGCGACTTCGACGTCATCGAGCTGAACGAGGCCTTCGCCGCCCAGGCCCTGGCCTGCACGCGGGCCTGGGGCCTCGCCGACGACGCCGAGCACGTGAACCCGCACGGCGGCGCCATCGCCATCGGCCACCCGCTGGGAGCCTCCGGCGCGCGCCTGGCGCTGACCGCCGCCCGCGCGCTCAAGGAGCGCGGCGGGGAGCGCGCGCTCGCCACCATGTGCGTCGGCGTCGGCCAGGGCTCGGCCATGGCGCTGGCCAGGGCCTGAGCATGCGCCGCGCCGTGAGCCTGGCGGCGGCGCTGGCCGTCGTCCTCTGCGGCGCAGGGGCTGCGGCCGCCGAGCCGCGCTCGCGCATCGCCGCCGACGGGGCGGTGGAGCTCTATGCCGGCGAACGGGTGACGCTGCGCTTCACCGCCGCCGGTCCACCGCAGCTCGTGAAGGCGGAGGCTGCGCCCCTGACGGCGGCCAATCCGCCGAAGCCAGGGCAGGGCGCCTTTCCGGATCCGCCGGCCGGGGCGGTGGTGTTGGCGGCCGGGCGAGAGGGCGGCCAACTGCGGCTGAAGATCGAGAGCGGCCTCAGCCAGGCGTTCGACTACCGCGCGCGGCTGCTCGGGGCGGCGGGCGAGGTCGCCCCCGCCTGCACGGCGCTGCCGTTGCTGGCCAGCTACGAGCAGTGGACGACGCCGGCCGAAGGCGTGCGCCTCTCGGACTTCCGCTTCCGCGACACGAACGAGGTGGTCTGCTATCCGGCGGGCCAGCCGCCCTTGGCCAAGTGAGCGTCCCCATGCTGTCCCTCGTCCTCGCCGCCGCCGTCGCCGCCCAGGCCGCGCCTCCGCCCAAGGGCGCCGCCGCGCCCAAGGCCTCCCCCCCGGCCAAGGCCGCCGCCCAAAGCCTGGCCTTCACGCCGAAGACCACGGTCGACGGCGAGACCCTGCAGGTGATCCTCGGCCAGCGCGCCATCTTCACCGTCGGCGACAACGGCCGCGCGTTCATCGAGAAGGTGGAGGACGGCAAGCTCGCCGCCGCCCATCCGGCCGGCCAGGTGAAGGAAACGTTCGAGGCCCCGGGCGAGGGGCTGGTGGCCGCCGCCCTCGACGGCTCGGCCGAGAAGCGCGCCACCGTGCTGAAGGTGTGGAACGGCCGCGCCGAGCCGCTCGACTTCCGCGCCATCGCCCTCGTGCTGCGCGGCCAGAAGCTCTCGCCCATGCCGGTGAACATCTGCGCCGTCCCGGCCGGGCAGACCAAGACCTACACCTGGCCCGCGCCCATCGTGGCGGTGGGCCTGGCCCGCTTCACGGGCAAGCCCAACGACGACGCAAGCTGCAAATAGACCTTGGGGGACCTGACACCATGGCGCTCGACCTCGAGACCCGCGACCAGCTCATCGACACCGTCCGCCGGTTCGTCACCGAGCGCCTGCGCCCGCTGGAAGCGCAGGTGGCCGAGCAGGACGCCATGCCCGACGACGTCGTCGAGGAGATGAAGGGCCTCGGCCTCTTCGGCCTGTCGATCCCCGAACAGTACGGCGGCCTCGACCTCTCCATGGAGGACGAGTGCCTGGTGGCCGTGGAGCTCGGCCGCACCAGCCCCGCCTTCCGCTCGGCCTTCGGCACCAACGTCGGCATCGGCTCCCAGGGCCTGGTGATGTTCGGCACCGACGAGCAGAAGCAGAAGTACCTGCCGGGCATCGCCTCGGGCGAGATCATCACCTCCTTCGCCCTGACCGAGCCGGAGGCCGGCTCCGACAGCGCCAATGTCCAGACCCGCGCCCTCCGCGACGGCGACCACTACGTCCTGAACGGCGCCAAGCGCTACATCACCAACGCCAACAAGGCCCACCTCTTCACCGTCATGGCCCGCTCGGACCCGGACAAGGCCGGCGCCGGCGGCGTCTCGGCCTTCCTGGTGGAGCGCGACCTGCCCGGCCTCAGCGTCGGCAAGCCCGAGAAGAAGATGGGCCAGCAGGGCGCCCACATCTGCGACGTCTACTTCGACAACGTCCGGGTGCCGGTCGAGAACCGCCTGGGCCGCGAGGGCGAGGGGTTCAAGGTGGCCATGCAGGTGCTCGACCGTGGGCGCCTGCACATCTCCGCGGTCTGCGTGGGCGTCGCCGAGCGGCTGATCGCCGACAGCGTCGCCTACATGACCGAGCGCAAGCAGTTCGGCCAGGCGCTCTCCAACTTCCAGCTGCTGCAGGGCATGATCGCTGACTGCAAGACCGAGGTCCTGGCCGCCAAGGCCCTGACCATGGAGACCGCCCGCAAGCGCGACGCCGGGCAGAGCGTCACCATGGAGGCGGCGGCCGCCAAGTACTTCGCCTCCGAGATGGTCGGCCGCGTCGCCGACCGCGCCGTGCAGATCTTCGGCGGCGCCGGCTACATCGGCGAATACGGCGTCGAGCGCTTCTACCGCGACGTGCGCATCTTCCGGATCTACGAGGGCACCAGCCAAATCCAGCAGGTGGTCATCGCCCGCGAGACCCTCAAGCGGGGCGGCTGATGTCGGCTCAGGTCGAGGCGGCCATCTTCGACCTGCTGGGCAAGCTCGCGCCCGGCAAGTCGATCTCGCCCGAGGATGTCGCCAAGGCGGTGGACGCGGCCGGCTGGCGGCGCGAACTTGGCAAGGTGAAGCCGGTGGCCGTCGGCCTCGCCCGCCAGGGCAAGCTGGTGATCACCCGGCACGGCAAGCCGGCCGATCCGGAGAAGTTCAAGGGCGTCTGGCGCATGCGCCTGCCGGGCGGCGACGACGCGCCGGCGGCGGAGACGCAAGAGGGAGAAGAGCCATGACCATCAAGATCTACGGCGGCACCCTGTCGCCGTTCGTGCGCAAGACGGTCGTCTTCGCCGTGGAGAAGGGGATCGACTTCGAGCTGGTGCAGGCGTTCGGCCCGATGGGGCCGCCCGAGTTCAAGGCGGCCAGCCCGTTCGGCAAGATCCCCGCCATGACGCACGGCGACTTCAGCCTGGCCGACTCCACCGCCATCGTCACCTACCTCGACGCCATCCAGCCCGAGCCGAACCTGATCCCCACGGAGCCCAAGGCCCGCGCCACGACGATCTGGTTCGAGGAGTTTGGCGACACCATCGTGGGCGCCTGCGCGGGCAAGGTGTTCTTCAACCGCTTCGTGGCGCCCAAGCTGCTGGGCCGTGACGGCGACCTCGCCGCCGCCGACGAGGCCGAGCGGGTCGAGTTCCCCAAGGTGGCCGACTACCTGGAGAAGGTGGTTCCCGCGGCCGGCTATCTGGTGGAGGACCGCTTCACCCTCGCCGACATCGCCGTCGCCAGCCCCTTCGCCACCCTCGAGCACGGCAAGTGCCTGCTGAACCCGACGACGCACCCGAAGGCCTACGGCTACGTGGAGTCGATCCTCGCCCGCCCGTCCTTCGCCAAGCTGATCGAGCAGGAGCGCCAGATCGTGAAGGCCCGCGAGAGCGCGTGAGGCTTTCCTCTCCCGCGCCTCCGGCGTGGGAGAGAAGGCGCGCGCTCCGCCGCATTGCCTCCGCCGGCCGGGGGCCTAAGTACGAGGCATGCCCCTCGACACCCTGCTGGCGGAGATCCGCGGCTGCCGGGCCTGCGCCGCGGACCTGGCCCACGAACCGCGGCCGGTGGTGCGCGTCTCCCGCCAGACCCGCCTGCTGATCTGCGGCCAGGCGCCGGGCCGCAAGGTGCACGAGAGCGGCCTCCCGTTCGACGACGCGTCCGGGGACCGCCTGCGCGACTGGCTGGGCGTCGACCGCGCCACCTTCTACGGCGACGAACGCCTGGGCACGGCGGCCATGGCCTTTTGCTTTCCCGGCACCGACCCCAAGGGCGGCGACTACCCGCCGCCGCCGCGCTGCGCCAACCTCTGGCGCCGCCGCCTGCTCTCCGAGCTGCCGAATGTGGAGCTCACCCTGCTGGTGGGCGGCCACGCGCAGGCCTGGGCGCTGGGGACCCGCGGCCCGATGTGGGAGACGGTGCGCAACTGGCGGAGCTATCTGCCGGACCGCCTGCCCCTGCCGCACCCGTCCTGGCGCAACACCCACTGGCTGAAGCGAAACCCCTGGTTCGACGCCGAAGTTACGCCTTACCTGAAGGACAGGGTTCGCCAGATCCTCCAGCCATGACCCGACTGCTCGCCGTTCTCCTCGCCGCGCTCAGCCTGGCCGCCTGCGCGCCCATGGCGATCCAGCAGGCCGGCCGCCCGCCCGCCGGTTTCCCAGGCCCGGCGCTGGCCGCCGACAGCATCACCACCTTCGACGGCGCTCGGCTGGGCCTCAGCCGATGGGAGGCGGCCGGCGAGCCCTGGGCGGTGATCGTCGGCGTCCACGGCATGAACGACTACGGCGCCGCCTTTCACCTGGCGGCGCCCTGGTGGGCGGAACAGGGTGTGACCACCTACGCCTACGACCAGCGCGGCTTCGGGCGCTCGCCGGGTCGGGGCATCTGGGCCGACGACGAGGTCCTGGTCGAGGACCTGCGCACCGTGGTGGCGCTCGCCCGCGCCCGGCATCCGACCGCCATCATCGCCGTGGCGGGCGAGAGCATGGGCGGCGCCGTGGCCGCCAAGGCCTTCGCCTCGGACCGGCCGCCCGCCGCCGACCGGCTGGTGCTGCTGGCGCCGGCGGTCTGGGGCTGGGACAGCCAGCCGCTGCCCTACAAGACGGCGCTGTGGTTCGCCGCCAACGTCACCCCGGGCAAGGTCTATACCCCGCCGCGTTGGCTCTCGGAGAAGATCGTCGCCAGCGACAACCGCGCCGAGCTGATCCGCATGGGCCGCGACCCGCTGATGGTGTGGGGCGCGCGCTCCGACACCCTCTACGGCCTCGTGCAGCTGATGGACGAAGGCGCCGAGAGCATCGGCCGGACCAGGGCGCCCACCCTCTACCTCGCCGGCAGGCACGACCAGATCATCCCCACCAAGGCGCACAAGCGCGCCGCCCGCCAGCTGAGGCCGGCGGACCGGAGCGCCTGGTACGAGAACGGCTACCACCTGCTGACCCGCGACCTGCAGGGCCCGCTGGTGTGGCGCGACATCCTGGCCTTCGTCCGCGACCCGCAGGCGCCGCTGCCTTCCGGCGCGCCGCCGATCCCGGGCGCGCCGCAGCCGCAGGTCGGCGCGCGCCGGGCCGCGGGGTTGTGACATGGCGGAGAGGGGCGTAGAGGCTGGCGCAAACCTTTCCCGTCAGAGGGCGTTGCAGGCGGCATGACCTTGTTCGATTCCCCGGCCTTCGAGGGCCACGAAGGCGTCCATTCGTTCTTCGACGAAAGAACCGGCCTTCGGACCATCATCGCCGTGCACTCCACGGCCCGGGGACCCGCCGCCGGCGGCTGCCGCATGTGGCCCTACCCCACCGCCGAGCTTGCCCTGGAGGACGCGCTGCGCCTGTCCCGGGCCATGTCCTACAAGAACGCCATGGCCGACCTGGAGCTGGGCGGCGGCAAGGCTGTGATCATCGGCGACAGCCGGACCCAGAAGACCCCCGCGCTGTTCGAAGCCTTCGGCCGCGCCGTCGAGCGGGTCGGCGGCCGTTACTGGACGGCGGAGGACGTCGGCGTCTCGCCGGCCGACCTGACCCACGCCCGCAGGCACACCCGCTACGTGGCCGGCCTGGAAGGCCATCCGGCCGCCTCGGGCGACCCCAGCCCGGTGACCGCCGAGGGCATCTTCCGCGGCATCCGGCTGTGCGTCCGCCGCGGATTAAGCCGCGACCTGGACGGCGTGACCGTGGCGATCCAGGGCGTCGGCCACGTGGGCGCCTACCTGGCCGACAAGCTGCATGCGGCGGGCGCCAAGCTGGTGATCGCCGACGTCAACGAGGCGGCGGTGCGCGAGGTCGCCGCCCGCACCGGCGCGAAGGTCGTGCCCGCCGCCGCCATCTTCGACGCCCAGGCCGACGTGTTCGCGCCCTGCGCGCTGGGCGGCGCCATCAACGAGGAGACGCTGCAGCGGATCTCCGCGCCGATCATCGCCGGCGGCGCCAACAACCAGCTGGCCTCGCCCGAGATCGGGCGCGAGCTCTTCGCCCAGGGGCGGCTCTACGCCCCCGACTACGTGATCAACGGCGGCGGCATCATCAACGTCGCCGGCGAGATCCGCGCTCTGGAGCGCGGCGAGGCCTTCGACGCGGCCTGGGTGGAGGCCAAGCTCGGCCGTCTGATGGACACCCTGGACGAGGTCCTCGACCGCGCCCGCCAGGAAAAGCGCCCCACCCACGAGGTCGCCAACGAGATCGCCCGCGCCCGCATCGCCGGGGCCGCGGAGAAGAAGGCCGCGGCCTGACCGCCTCTCCCGCGCCGCAGGCGCGGGAGAGGAGGGCCTCCTAAGCCAAAAACAAACCCGCTCACCCCGGCGAAAGCCGGGGCCCAAGCGACCTGGGGCCTGCACATCGGCCGGGGGAGGGCGGCGACGTGGGCTTGGGTCCCGGCTTTCGCCGGGACGAGCGGAAGAGGGTTACGCCAACTCGCGTTCCGGCACGCCCGGGCCAGGCTGCACGATGGCGGGGTCCATCCACATGACTTCCCAGACGTGCCCGTCGGGATCCTGGAAGCTGACGCCATACATCACGCCGTGGTCCTGGGCGGGCATCCACGGCTTGCCGCCGTTGGCGAGCGCCTTCGAAAGGAAGCCGTCCACCTCGGCGCGGCTGTCGGCGGAGAGGCAGATCAGCGCCTCCTTGCCCTTGGACGTGTCGGCGATCTCGCCCGTGATGAAGCTCTTGAACTTCTCCTCGGTGAGCAGCATCGCCACGATGTTCTCCTCGATCACCATCGAGATGGCCGTCTCGTCGGAGAACTGCGGGTTCTGGACTAAGCCCAGTCCGGCGTAGAAGCGGCGCGAGGCCTCGAGGTCCTTCACTGGCAGATTCACGAAGATCATCCGCATGGCGTTCGCTCCTGTGCGTCTTTGCGGCGGTTAGCTCGCCCCAAGGACGCGGAGCCTACGCCCGTCCCGACACGGCGCCGCGAACTTTCTCTCGTCAGAGCGCCTGCAGTCGGGCCGTCCGGGGCTCCTTCACCGCGACCAGCAGCAGCAGGAGAGCCAGCGCCAGGAAGCCCAGCGAGGCGCCGAACACCACGTTGTAGCCCAGCGCCTCGGCCATGAGCCCGCCGATCAGCGGTCCCGCCGTGGCGGTGATGCTCTCGGCCGTGGCCGAGACCGCGATCCGCATGGGCAACTCGTCGCGGCTGCCGAACTCCAGGATCATGGTCTGGGCGGCCATCATGTAGCCGGACTGCGCTGCGCCCAGGCCGCAGAAGGCGATGAAGATCGGCCCGATGTCGTGCAGCGACATCAGCAGAACCGTGGCTGCGATCCAGCCCAGCAGCGAGACCAGCAGCACCAGCCGGAAGCCGGTCTTGTCGCCGAGGTAGCCCCAGACCAGGTTCGAGACGGTGTCGGCCCCGAGGTAGGCCAGCGACAGCAGGCCCAGCGTCTTGCCGTCGAGGCCGATCTTCGAGCCCACGTAGATGATGTAGAACGGGGTGGCGATCCGCGCCGAGGTCGCCAGCATCTGGGTCAGCACGAAGGCGCCGTAGCTCTTGTCCTGGCGGATCAGCCGCGGGAAGTCGTGGATGCGGTCGCGAAAGCGGCCCTGCTCCCGGGTGGTCGGCGGCTCAGGCTCCTTCAACAGGAGCTGCAGCGCCCAGAGGCCGGCGCTGGTCAGGAAAAAGGCGAAGACGAAGGTTGTCGAATAGCCGTTGCCGAACAGGTTCGCGTCGATGAACCAACGTCCGGCGAAATAGGCCAGCGCCGCGGCGATCAACCCCCCGGTGGCGTTGCGCCAGGCCTGCAGGCGGCCGCGCCGGCTGATCGGGATCACCTTGGCCATGAGCATCGAGAACACCACTCGCTGGGCGCCCATGAAGATGCCGAACATCAGCATGAAGCCCAGGATCG
This sequence comes from Phenylobacterium sp., assembly GCF_036563385.1. GTDB lineage: Bacteria > Pseudomonadota > Alphaproteobacteria > Caulobacterales > Caulobacteraceae > Phenylobacterium. Next base: position 135,640 of record NZ_DATCML010000012.1, on the reverse strand, counting down.
CGGCCACGCGGGGGCGGGTGATCCACTCGCCCAGCGGACCCAGGCTGTAGCGGATCGGGTCGTTGGGCAGGAACCAGCCCGCCAGCGCGATCCCCAGGATCGCCATCCGCGCCAGGCCGCCCATCCACAGGGCCGCCGGCATCACCTTGGTGCGGTGCTCGATCTTGGTGGCGCCAAAGATCGGCGAGATCACCCCGCCCACCTGCTGCAGCGCCAGGCCGAGGCCGACGATGGCGTTCGATCCTGAGATGGCGAACAGGTAGGCGGGCAGGAAGGTGGGGGCGTTGACCAGCCGGAAGCCGGTCATTCCGAGCATGCCGTGCAGGTAGTTGCCGAGGTAGTTGCGCCTCAGGTTGTCCCAGACGAACTTCTCGTAGGCCGCCTCTCGGGCGGGAAGGTCGTCATCGCCCGACCCTTGCGAGTCCGCGGGCGCGACGTCCGGCGCGTCAGCCTTGGCGTCCAAAATGAAATCGCCGCGCGCCGACTGAAGCCCGCCCCGCGGCCCCCTTTTACGAAAACGTCAAAATCAATGAGACCGGTCTAACAGAGTCCGCGCGGGCCCGGGAAGCCGCGAAACGCAGGTCGCCAGCGCAAACACGGCGGCCGTCGCCTGCCCCGGCGAAGGCGGGACCATCGCCTCACGATGCGGCTGCAGGTCTTTGCTGTATGCTTTAGCGATGAGCGAGCCCACCGACAGGCGCCACGCGGCGGATGTCACTCTCCCGCCGGGTGTTGCTCCACGTGGCGGCCTTGACCGTCGCGAGGCGCTTCTGTGGGCGCTCGCCGCAGCGGCGATCAGCTTCCTGGTGCGCAACTATTTCCGGTACGAAGGCGCAGAGCGCTTCGCCCTGTTCGACGGTCTGGCCTTCTTCGCCGCCGCCATGCGCCTCACCCGTTCCGCCCCCGTGGCCGCCGATCCGCTCACCCTTGGCGGGGCTTTCGCCGCGACCGTGCTGGCGGCCTTTGGTCCGGAGCACTCCGCCGGCGTCGCGCTCACCCTGCTCTCGCTGATGGTCCTCGCCTCGCGTGACGTTCACGCGCGAGCGGCGGGCGCCGTGTTGCTGGCCCTCGCCGGGCACCAGCTGTGGAGCAAGGTGCTCTTCGCGGCGATCGGGCCGGAGATCGTGAAGGTCGATGCGACGCTCGTCGGTTGGGCGACGCAGCTGTTCGTTCCAGGGGCGACGTGGACCGGCAACATCATCGCGACGAGCTCGACGTTCAGCATCGTGGTGGAGGAAGGCTGCTCCAGCTTCAGCAACGTGTCCCTCGCGCTCCTGTGCTACGTCAGCGTGAGCCGGCTTGAGCGGGCCGAATGGCGCCGCGGGGATCTGTGGGTCATCTGCCTGATCTGTGCGGTGCAGATCCTGCTGAACGTCGGCCGGATCTTCGCGATGGCGCAGTCCTATTCGTCGTATCTGTTCTGGCACGACGGCGCGGGCGTGGGGATCTACGGCGCTCTCGCGTCGACGGCCGCCGTGCTCATCAGCGCGATCGGCACCCGCCTGGCCGGCAGACGATGAGCTGGATCTTCCGCGGTCTGGCCGCCCTGCTGCTCGTCGCGGCCGCTGCGAACGCCTGGCAGGCGCGCCCGGCGGGTCTCCAACCCGGCTCCGAGATCGCTCGACGGCTCACCTCGACGTTCCCGGCGTCGGCCGCCCCGCAAGTCGTTCTCGCGAGCGAGCCCATCTACGAGCTGCGGGTCGAGGGTTGCCCGGAACCCTTGAGGGTTGCGGTCGTGCCGCCGAGCTTCACGCCGCGCGCGGCGCTCCTGAACCTCGCCGCGCCCGGCGGGCGCACCATCTACGCCTACAGCGACTGGGTCGGCGAGCGGCCGGATCGGCGCGCCGTATTTATGCGGCGCCTGTGGCGTCCGCTGCTGGCGTCCATAGGGCTGAGCGACGACAGCCGAATGCGGGAGATGCTTGTGATCGCGGAGCCGCCTGGCTGCAACGTCGCCGCCACAGCGAGCTGGAGCAACTACTGGCGAGGCCGCAGGCCCTCATGAGCCGCCAGTGGGGAGCGAGAACGCCGCCCTTGATCAGCTAGTCCTTGTCATCCGAGGGGGGGCTTGCGGCGACGCAGCCTGGCGGCTCCGATCAGGCCCAGCGCCCCCAGCGTTGCGAGAGCCGCGGGAGCGCTCGCGACCAAGCCGGGTGCTGGCGCGCCGTGAGGCTGGCCCGACGGCGCACTGTGCGACGGCGGCGGAGCCCGGCGAGCCTCCTGGTTGTCGCTCTGACCGAACAGTACGGCCAGGGCGGACATGAAGAGGGCGAAAACGTTCATGGTTCAGCTTTCGATGCTCGGCGCCGACAGACCACGCAGCAACGTGTGTCGTTTGCCGCTGGCGAACCTCGGCGCCATGCCTCTGCACTAGCCCGTCAACGCCGGGCGGAACCGATCATTGGCTAATCGGCTTGGCCGGGAAGGACCTAAGGCCCCGCCTCGACCCGACCGGATCGCTCAGGCCGCGGCGGGAAGGGGGTCGGCCGGGCGTACATCGACCTCGACGGTGAGGTTCGACTCCCCGCCGTCGCCAAAGATCGCGCCGGAGATCGGCGCGGCCTCGGCCGGAGTGCGGGCCACGGCCACCGGGATCAGGTCGGCGCTTTCGGCCAGCGCATTGGTAGGGTCAAACTCGGTCCAGCCCAGCTCCGGCAGGAAGACCTCGCACCAGGCGTGGGTCGCGCCGGCCCCGCGGACGCCGTCATGGCCGGGGGAGTAGAGGTAGCCGGTGACGAAGCGGGCCGCATAGCCCAGCCTCCGCAGCGCCTCCACCATCAGCCAGGCGAAGTCGCGGCAGGTGCCTGAGCCCAGCTGCACGGTGTGGCTGGGCTCCTGCGCGCCGCCGATGTCGCGCCACTGGTACTCGAACTCGGCGTGGATTGTCCGGTTGAGCCGCAGCAGGAAGTTCAGCGCCGGCTCATAGGTCCCGCCGGCCCGCGCCCGCAGCCACTCCAGCAGGGCGCCGTCGGGGTCCTCCGTCACGGGCTCGATGAAGGGGGCCAGCACGGCGCGGTCAGCGGGCGCGTAGACGATCGGGTTGGCGGTCTGCGGATCGGCCACCTGCAGCTTGGCCAGCGGAGCCGGATAGCGCTCGATCACCAGCTCGCTGACGATCGACAGCGACGTGCTCTCGCCCTGAGGGGTGAAGCTGCACACCGAGTTGCCGAGCGCGTCGTACATCCAGCGCATCTCGCCGGGCGGGGAAACGGTCAGCAGGGCATCCACGACCCGGATGGCGTGGCTGTCCCGCGGCCGCACCAGCAGCCGGTGCGGCGCGAAGCTCACCGGACGCTCATAGGTGTAGAGCGTCTCGTGCCGGATGGAGAGGCGGGTCATGCCTGCCGGAACCGCCTGTTTGGCCCCGGGTTCCATTCGGCCGCAGTGGACAGAACAAAGGTGGAACCCTACATTGGGTCCATGGCCGTCCTCGACCTCAAGCGCAAGCTGGCCATCCTCTCCGACGCGGCGAAATACGATGCGTCCTGCGCCTCCTCGGGCAGCAGCAAGCGCGACTCTCGCGGCGGCAAGGGGGTGGGCTCAACCGAAGGCATGGGCATCTGTCACGCCTATGCGCCGGACGGGCGCTGCATTAGCCTGCTCAAGATCCTGCTGACCAACTTCTGCATCTACGACTGCGCCTACTGCGTGAACCGGGTCAGTTCGAACACACCGCGGGCGCGGTTTTCGGTGGACGAGGTCGTCGACCTGACCCTCGGCTTCTACAAGCGCAACTACATCGAGGGGCTGTTCCTCTCGTCGGGGATCATCCGCGACGCCGACTACACCATGGAGCAGTTGGTCCTGGTGGCGAAGACGCTGCGCGAGGTCCACGACTTCCGCGGCTATATCCACCTGAAGGTCATCCCCGAGGCCTCGCCGGCCCTGGTCAACGAGGCCGGCCTCTACGCCGACCGGGTGTCGATCAACATCGAGCTGCCGAAGGACGAGAGCCTCGAGCGGTTCGCGCCGGAGAAGGACGTCGTCGGCATCAAAAAGGCTATGGGCGCGGTCCGCCTAGGCGTGGAAGCCGGCAAGGACAAGGCGATCAAGGCAAAGGCGCCGAAGTTCGCCCCAGCCGGCCAGTCCACCCAGATGATCGTGGGCGCGGACGCCGCCAGTGACGGCGAGATCCTCAAGCGCAGCGAGACGCTCTACGGCGCCTACCGCCTGCGCCGGGTCTACTACTCGGCCTTCTCGCCAATCCCGGACTCCACCGCCAAGCTTCCGGTCATTCGGCCGCCGCTGGTTCGCGAGCACCGGCTCTACCAGGCCGATTGGCTGATGCGCTTCTACGGCTTCGAGCGAGCCGAGATCATTGGGGAGGGGGAGGATCTCGACCTCGCCATCGACCCGAAGCTCGCCTGGGCGCTGAAGAACCGCGGCGAGTTCCCGGTGGACGTCAACGTGGCCGACCGCGAGCGCCTGCTCCGGGTGCCCGGCCTGGGCGTCAAGGCCGTCGACCGGCTGATCGACGTGCGCCGCTTCAAGCAGCTCACCCTGGAAGACGTGCGGCGGCTGTCCCGCGGCCTCGAGAAGCTGAAGCCGTTCATCGTCACCGCGGACTGGCGGCCAGGCGCGCTCACCGACAGCGCGAACCTCCGCCAGCGGGTCGCGCCCGAGCCCGCGCCCCAGCAGCTGAGCCTCTTCTGATGCAGGTCGTCCGCCTCGCCAGCGAGACGGATGTCGCTGGATGGCGCGACGCGGCCCGCGCCCTGCGGACCCGCGGCGTGGCTCCGGAGGACACGCTGTGGACCGTCGACGGGGAGGGCGACCTGTTCGGCGAGGCTGCGCCCGCGCCGCAGCCCGGGGTTGCGCCTTTCACGGTGCCACGCGACTTCCTGGAACTTGCCGACACGGTCATCCTGCACCGGTCGGACGCCCGCTTTGCCCTGCTCTACCGCCTGCTGTGGCGCCTGCAGCGCGAGCCGAACCTGCTGCGCATCGCCTCCGACCCGGATGTCGTCCAGGCCCGCAGCTTCGCCAAGCAGGTGAGCCAGGCCGCCCACAAGATGAAGGCCTTCGTCCGCTTTCGGCAGGTGCACGACGACGAAGGCGAGATCTACGTCGCCTGGTTCGAGCCGGCGCACCGCGTGGTCGAGATGACCGCGCCGTTCTTCGCGCGCCGGTTCGCGAACATGCGCTTTTCCATCTTGGGTCCAGACCTATGCGCCCATTGGGACACGCGCCAGTTGAGCTTCACCCCGGGCGCCGACCCCGCCGACGCGCCTCGCGAAGACGCGCTCGAGGACTACTGGAAGACCTACTACGCCTCGATCTTCAACCCGGCCCGGCTGAAGACCGCCCAGATGCAGAAGGAGATGCCCAAGCGCTATTGGCGGAACCTGCCGGAAGCCCGGCTCATTCCGGAGCTGATCGCCCGCGCCGAGGCCCAGACGGAAGCCATGGTCACCCAGGCCCCCTCAGAACCCAGCCGCCGCATTGTCCGCGCGGCCCAGCGGGCCAGCCGCGACGCCCCCTATGACGGCGTGGCGCCCACCACCCTCGAGGAGGTCTGGGCCGGCGTGCAGGCCTGCCGCCGCTGCGACCTCTGGAAGTGCGGCACCCAGGGCGTGGGCGGCGAGGGCCCTCAGAAGGCGCGGCTGATGTTCGTCGGCGAGCAGCCCGGCGACCACGAGGACCTGGCCGGCAAGCCCTTCGTCGGACCAGCCGGCCAGGTGCTGGACAAGGCTCTGGCCGAAGCGGGCGTGCCCCGCGGCGAGACCTTCGTCACCAACGCCGTCAAGCACTTCAAGCACGAGCTGCGCGGCAAGCGCCGCATCCACAGGAACCCGGACGCGGGCGAGATCTCCGCCTGCCGCTGGTGGCTGGACAATGAGCGCCGGATCGTCCGGCCGCGGGTGATCGTCGCCCTGGGCGGCTCGGCCAGCCTGTCGGTGTTCGGCAAGACCATGCCGGTGGCCAAGTTCCGGCAGCAGGCGCTCCAGCTGCCCGACCAGGCGCAGGGCGTCGTCACCTACCACCCCTCCTACCTGCTCCGCGTGCCCGACGCCGAGGCCAAGGCCAAGGGCTACCGCATGTTCGTCGAGGACCTGAAGTTCGCCTGGAGCCTCGCCGCCTGAAAGGACCCCAATGGAACAGCCCCATCCCAGCCATCTCGATCAGACTGACCCCGCCAAGTCCGACGTCCGCGACATCCGCGAGGAGGCCGATCGCGAGATCGAGGCCTACGCCCCGGATCTGCACGACCTCGTCCTGCTGATGCCTGAGGACCGGTGGGAGGAGTTCCTCGCCCTGGCGCAGGGCGAGACCGCCGAGGAGGAGGGCGGCGTCCGCTACCGCGGCGTCCTGTTCCGCCGGGCGCCGGTCACCGCCGTGGTGGTCCAGGAGGGCTTCTGAGCTAAGCTCCGCGGTATACCTGGAGCGCCCCGCCATGAAGCTGCCTCTCCTCTTCCTCGCCATCTCCCTCGCGGGTTGCGCCCAGGTCTCCGGCGGCTACGCCCAGAAGGCCCATCAGACGCGGGTGCAGGCGGCGCTGGGCGACTACGAACAGGCGCGGCAACGCGGCGACATGCTGGGCATGTGCGTCAAGGCGAAAATGGTGGCGATCGCCTACGGCGACGCCCGCGACGGGCTGAACAGCAGCGCCTGGTACGCCCGCGAAAAGGAGGACTGCCGCTCGGCGCTCGCGGCCTACAACATCCGCCCGCCGGGCCAGGCCGAGGCGGGCGCCGCCGAGGACTAGACCGAGCCCTTGCGCTCCACGACGAGGATCCGCGCCTCACCCTGCGGGTGGGCGACGTGCTCGTCGCCAACCTCGGCGATGAACATGTCGGCCGGCCCGAGCCGCACCGCCTTCTCCTGGCCGCCCTGCCGGTAGCGCATCTCCACCTCGCCCTCGAGCACGAGGAAGACCTCGGCCCCGTCGTTGACGTGCCAGCGGTAGGGCTGGTCGGTCCAGTGGAGGCGCACGGTCGCGCCTTCGATCTCGGCCAGGTCGCGGGCGCCCCAGGCGCGATCGGCGCGGAAGGTCCGCGCATCGGTGACGATCTTCATGGCTGCGCTCTAGCCGCAATCGGCCGGCGGAGGAAGGCCGCTGCGCCGAAGCCGGCGCCCACGAGCATGGCGGCCACGCCGGCCGCCCCGAAGGTCACCCGGTAGGCGGTGACGTCGGCGAGGACGCCCCATCCGAGCATGAGCAGGGCGGTGGCGCCCTGCATGGCGAGGCCCTTGACCGATGCGACTGTGGCGCGGGTCTCCGGCCGCAGGGCGTGCTGAAACCGGGCGTCGGCGTTCACGTCCACCAGCCAATAGAGGCCGACGAACGCCATGGGCAGAACCACCGACCAGCGCTCGTAGGTCAGGGCTCCGGCCAGCATGAAGCCGCCGCCCAGGATCAGCAGCAGGTAGAGCGCGCCCATCGGCAGGCGCCCCGCCCGGTGGGCGAGCACGGCGGAGGTGGCCCCCACCGCCCCCACCGCCGCCATGAACAGGGCGATGCCCGGCTTGGGCAGGCCCACGTCGCGGGCGAACAGCGGCCAGTAGTCGGCGCAGGACATCACCACCGCCTGCATGGCGGCGATGAACAGCAGCAGGTGCGGCACGCCGGGCAGGCTGGCGGCCTGCGCCACGCCCTCACGCAGGTGGCTGAAGTAACCCCAGCGCGCGGCGACCGCGGCCTTCGGGGCCTTGGGAAGGCTGAGCGCGGCGACCACGGCGAAGACGCCGGCGGCGGCGCTGGCCAGGATCAGCACCTCGTAGCCTCGCGCGGCCACGGGCGCGGCGGCGAGGGAGGCGCCGAGCACCCCGGCCGCCCTGCCGGCCTGGGCGCGGCCCATCACCCGCGCGTACTCGGCCTCGCGCCCGAGGGCCTTCAGTTCGTCGTAGATGACGGCCTCGAAGGCCCCATTGAAGGTGGCGCTCTTCAGGCCCCACAGCATCAGCCCGAGGAGGAAGCCCCAGAAGTTCGGGAAGGCGAGCCAGACGAAGAAGCCTGCGCAGCGGACCAGCTGGGCCACGGCCAGCAGGCCGCGCCGGGAGGTCCGGTCGGCCAGCACCCCGCAAGGCACTTCCAGCAGCAGCCCCATGACGGACCAGGACGCCAGCACCACGCCGATCTGGGTCGGCGTCAGGCCGCGCTCGGCGAACATCACCGTGTAGAACGGGACGATCAGCAGGAAGGAGTCGAAGAAGCGGAGGGCGCTCGCGCTGAGGACGAGCCGCCGCACCTAGGCGAGGAAGCCGGCTTCGGCGAAGTCCAGCATGCGCTGCAGGAGGGCCTGAACGTCGGCCTCGCGGGTGATGCCCCCGGAGAGGTGATGCAGCCGGTCGAACTCAGCGAAGCGGTTGTTGTGCACCATGCCCAGGCAGAAGTGCAGCCGCCAGTAGACTTCCTCACGGGGCAGGTCGGGGCGCGCCGCGATGAGGGCGCCAGCGAAGCGTTCCAGGTGGCTGACGTCGTTGCGCAGCGCCTCGCGCATCTGCTCCGTGCCTTCGGATCGGGCCCGGATGATGAACTGCACCGAGATCCGGCGGTCGTTGTCCGGAGCGGCCCAGCGAAGCGGCGGGGCGAAGTAGGCCTCCAGGATGTCGCGAACCGGCGGCTTGCCGTGGTGGCGGTCGTTCGCCTCGTGCAGCATCCGCGCCCGCTCGCGGTTCAACTCGCTGGTGCGGCGGCGGAAGATCTCGAAGAGCAGGGCGTCCTTGGAGCCGAAGTGATAGTTCACCGACGCTAGGTTGACGCCCGCCTCGGCGGTGATGTCGCGCACCGAGACGTTCTGGAAGCCGTGCAGGGCGAACAGCCGCTCGGCGGCGTTGAACACCGCCTGTTTGGTGGCGGCCTGCGCCTCGTCGGTGGCGGCGGGATCGTGGAGGAGGGGATCGGTCATGCGAATCCCTGCAGTCTTTCCACGAGACTAGACCGTTTGGGAACCGTCACAAACGCCGCAACCTCAGCGAGCGAGCTCCTTCATCGCCTTTTCCAGCCCGTCGAGGGTGAGCGGGAACATACGGTCGTTCACCAGCTGCTTGATGACGCCGATCGACGGCGTGTAGTCCCAGTGGCGCTCGGCCGTAGGGTTCAGCCAGACCACGTGCTCGTAGATCTGGCTGACCCGGTCGAGCCAGATGGCGCCGGCCTCCTCGTTCCAGTGCTCCACCGAGCCGCCCGGATAGGTGATCTCGTAGGGGCTCATGGTCGCGTCGCCCACGAAGATCACCTTGTAGTCGTGCGGGAACTTGTGGAGCACGTCCCAGGTCGGGATCTTCTCGGCGTGCCGGCGGCGATTGTCCTTCCACACGGCCTCGTAAAGGCAGTTGTGGAAGTAGTAGAACTCCATGTTCTTGAACTCGGCGCGCGCGGCGCTGAACAGCTCCTCGCAGACCTTGATGTGCGAATCCATGGAGCCGCCGATGTCGAAGAAGATCAGGACGCTGATCTTGTTTCGGCGCTCTGGGCGCATGTGGATGTCAAGGTAGCCCTTCTCCGCCGTACCGCGGATGGTGCCGTCCATGTCCAGCTCTTCGGCGGCGCCGTCGCGGACCCACTTTCGGAGGCGCCGCAGGGCGACCTTGATGTTGCGGGTGCCGAGCTCGACCTGGTCGTCCAGGTTCTTGTACTCGCGCTTGTCCCAGACCTTGATCGCCTTACCGTGCCGGCCCTTTTCCTGGCCGATGCGGATGCCCTCGGGGTGATAGCCATGGGTGCCAAAAGGCGAGGTGCCGCCGGTGCCGATGGCCTTGTTGCCGCCCTCGTGACGCTCCTTCTGCTCCTTCAGGCGCTCGGCAAGCGCCTCCATGAGCTTGTCGAAGCCGCCCATGGCTTCGATCTGCGCCTTCTCCTCCTCGGTGAGGAACTTCTCGGAGATCTTCTTCAGCCACTCGGCCGGAATGTCGGCGGTGATGCCGTCCTCGACCCGCTCCAGCCCCTTGAACACGTGGCCGAACACCTGGTCGAACTTGTCGATATTCTTCTCGTCCTTCACCAGGGCGGCGCGGGACAGGTAGTAGAAGTCGTCAACCGACCGGTCGATCACCCCCTTGTCGAGCCCCTCCATGAGCATGAGGTACTCTTTGAGGGTGACCGGCACGCGGGCCTGCCGCAGCTCGGTGAAGAAGCGCATGAACATGCCGGGTCTCGCGCGTCGAACGACTGTTTGAACGCGAAGGATGGGGCCGCGGGTTCGGGTTGTCCAGCGCGCGACTTACCGGAGCGGTCCGCGGCAGGCGATCGCGAAGGCGGTCGCAGTCTTCGGGTCGGGAGAGGGGAAGGCGAGGGCGCGCGGTCCCTGACGCACGCCAAGGCCGCCACCCGCTGTGATCGCAGACGGCAGGGTCTCGGGCACAGGGCCGACCGCGCTGAGCACCGGCGCGACCCCTTCGGCGGTCAGTTGGAAGGTGTCCCCGCCAGTCGCCAGCCAGACGGCGCCCGGCGTCCCCTTCAGCCGCGGCGTGGCGAGCCACAGGTCGGCCGGATTGCGACGGCAGGCGATCCTCAAGCCCTCGCCGCGCGAGTCGGTCCAGACCAGCGCCGAGCCGGCCGTGGCCGAAGCCTGCAGCGTCCATGCTCCGTTCGCCGCCGTAGGTCTCGGCGCGGGGAGGCTGGCGCAGCCGGCCACGGCAAGGGCCACCAGGATCGAAAGGGCCTTCATCCTTGCCCGAACGCCTGCCGGCAGAGTTCGGTGGCGAAGGCGTCGCTGATCATCAGCTGCCGGTCGGCGAAGATCGCCTCGATCGGCCCGCCGGCGTCCACCGCCACATGGATGGGATAGCGGCCGACCACCGCGCCATTCGCCGGATCCACGAACTCGGCGACCCCGGCGATCTCGTGCTCGCCCCCGCCGCTCAGGAGCTGGACGAGGCGATCTTCCCGATGGGTCCGGGACACGTGCAGGCGCAGGTCGAGCTTCTCCGGGCCGCGGGCGCAGGCGCTGAGGTTCTCGTGCACGGAGTCGGTGAAGGTGTCGGAGAAGTCTGCATTGCCGCTGACCCAGTCGCTCGTCATTCGCACCACGTTGATGTGGCTGCGGGCGGCGATCTCCGGCGCCATGGGCAGGGGCGCGGTCCCGGTGGTGGCGGTGGCGCAGGCGGCGAGGGAAAGCGCCGCGGCGGCGACGGCGAGGGGGCGGAGGGACATCGATCTGCTCTTCAGGCTTGGCTGTATCTGCGCCCCAGGAGCCATGGCCAAGCTGACGCTGCGATGAACGGCGAAGCTTGAGAGCGTTCAGGCTTCGACGGCCCGCAGCTTGCGCCAGACGGTCATGCGCGAGACGCCGAGCCGACGGGCGATCTCCACCGGCCCAATCCCGGCCTGCTGCAGCTCGCGAATTTCTTCGGCGGCGGCGGGACGGCGGCGGCGGACCAGCCCTGGCGGCTCCAGCGCGGCGACCGCCTGCAGCGCCGCCTTCAGGGCGCGGCCGCCGTTGCCTTCGGTGGAGAGCTCAGGCTCGGTGACAAACAGGATGGCGCCACGCTGCTCCAGTCGTTCCACCACCTCCAAGACGTTGCGGCCGCCGCGGCCGAGGTGGTCCAGTCTGGTGACCACCAGCTGGTCGCCAGGGCCTATGAAATCGAGAATGGAGTCGAGGACGGCGAATTCGTCGACGCCGGGCGGGATCGGTTCTTCTGCACGCACCACGTGACAGCCCATGGCCTTCAGCATGGCGGTCTCGCCGGCCGAGGTCTCGTCCCTCAGCCTCACATAGCCGATCCTCAGCATCCCGACGCTCCCAGCAAACCTTGCCGATTGCGACGGAGGTTCCCAAAACTGGGGCCGCTCGCCAAGAGCGTCGTTCGTTAAATCGCGGCAATAATCGCTGCCAAGCTTATGAATTCAGGCAAAATCGTGTTGAGCCCGGGCATCGCTGCGCCCCTGAGTAGAAAAACTGACCCCACTCCGGCGCAGGATGAACTCGCGGTCGACTGTTTGTCCCACTTCGAAGCCGTACTCACCGACCTTGTCGAACCCATGCCGGGCGTAGAAGCGCTGGGCGCCGAAGTTCTCCGACCAGACGCCGATCCAGACGTCGCGAGGGCCGGCCGCCTGCAGCCAGCCGATGACCTCCGCAAACAAGCGGCCGCCGAGGCCGCCGCCTTGCCATTCCTTGACCAGGTAGAAGCGCTTGAGCTCGCCGCAGGCGGGCGTGACCTCCGGATGCGGCAGGCCACAGGGGCCGGCCTCGGCGTAGCCCACCGCACGCCCCTCCGCTTCCACGAGCCAGGCCGCCCTGGCCGGGTCCGTCAAGTTGGCGCGGGTGCGCTCCAGGTCGTAGGCCTCGGCGAGGAAGGTGCGCAGGTCCTCCGGCGGATAGAGATGGGCGAAGGTGTCGCTGAAGGTTCGGGCGCCGATCTCGGCGAGAACCTCGGCGTCCTGGGGGCCGGCGCGACGGATCGTGGCTTCGGGCATCGCTGGGCGGAGACTTCGATTAGGATGGGACAATGACCCTCGCCCTCTACACCCATACCGACATGTTCGACCACCGGCCGGGCGAATGGCACCCGGAGCGGCCCGAGCGCCTGCGCTCGGTGATCGCGGCCCTCGAGGACGCATCGGACCTCGATCTCGAGGCGCGCGAGGCGCCCCTCGCAGAGGAGGCGGACCTCGCCCTGGTCCATCCTGCCGCCTACATCGAGCAGATCCTGGCGCTGAACCCCGGCGAGGGCGTCGTGGAGCTTGACCCGGACACCTACATGTCGGCCGGCAGCGTGGCGGCCGCCCGCCGCGCGGCCGGGGCGGTGGTCAGCGCGGTGCGCGACGTGGCGTCGGGCAAGACCGGCCGGGCCTTCTGCGCCGTGCGCCCGCCCGGCCACCACGCCGAGCCCGCCACGCCGATGGGCTTCTGCGTCTTTTCCAATGTGGCCGTCGCCGCGCGGGCGGCCCAGGCCGCCGGTCTGGAGCGCGTCGCGGTCGTGGACTTCGATATCCACCACGGCAACGGCACCCAGGCGGCCTTCGCAGGCCGGGAGGGGCTGTTCCTGGCCTCCATTCAGCAGTGGCCGATGTGGCCGGGCACCGGGCACCCGTCGGAGGACGCGCCCGGCAACATCGCCAACGCCGTGGCCCCGCCGAACGCGTCACCCGAAGTCTGGCGCAAGGCTTTCGAATCGCTGATGCCGCGGCTGGACGACTTCGCGCCGGACCTGATCATCGTCTCGGCCGGGTTCGACGCCCACCGGCGCGACCCCATCGGCGAGTCGGGCCAGAACCTGGAGGAGGCCGACTTCGCCTGGGCGACGCGGGCCATCCTCGAGGTGGCGCGACGCCGCGCCAAGGGCCGGGTTGTGTCCTCGCTCGAGGGCGGGTACGACCTGCAGGCTCTGGGGCAGTCGTCGCTTGCGCACGTACGGGCCCTGTCCGAGGGGTGAGGAACGCGGCGCGTGGGTAGGAATTCCGGCGCCGACCGGATCGAATGGCCAGCGTCTTGACCGCCGAGGTTCCCGTCGCGACCGACCGCGCCCGAACGGGCGCCATCATCCTCGCCCGTCACGGGGAACCGGCGCTGTCGCGCAAGGTGCGGCTGAACGCGGACGAGTACCGGACGTTCTGGGCGAGCTACGAAGTGCTGGGTCTGCTGCCCGGCCAGACGCCGCCGGATAGCCTCCTCCGTTTCGTCGAGACCTGCGGGACCCTCGTGGCCTCGACCCGGCTGCGCTCGATCGAGAGCGCCGAGGCCTTGGCCCGCGGGCGTGAATTCACGCGTTATGAGATGCTGATCGAGGCGCCGCTGCCGCCGCCACGGTGGCCGAGCTGGGTGCGGATGTCGCCGAAGATGTGGGGCTTCTGGGCGCGCGTCTGGTGGTGGTTCTTCAACCACCACGACGGCCAGGAGACCCGGCGCGAGGCTGAGCGCCGGGCCGACGAGGCCGCCGCCATGTTGGCCAAGCTGGCGCAGGACGGGGAGGATGTCGTGGTGCTGGCGCACGGCTTCTTCAACTTCATGATCGGCCGCTCGCTGAAGCGCATCGGCTGGCGGTGCGCCTGGAGCGAGGGCTACAAATACTGGTCAATGCGCCGCTTCGAACGCGTCCGCTGACGCCCGGCGCGCCGCCCCCGACCGGGGCGTGGCCTGATCGATTTACGGAGCGAGCTTTGTCGCCTGTCCTTGACGTCTACATCGGCTACGACCGGCAGGAGGTCCTTGCCTACCATGTGCTCTGCCAGAGCATCATGGACCGCTGCTCGCGCCCGGTGCGCTTCACGCCGATCAACCTCGCGGCGCTGCGAGCCGTCTTCCACCGGCCGATGCTTGCCGAACAGTCCACCGAGTTCTCGTTCTCGCGATTCCTCACGCCCTTCCTCTCGGGCTACCAGGGCTGGTCGCTGTTCATGGACTGCGACATGCTCGCGCGGGCCGACTTCGCAGACCTGTTTGCGCTCGCCGATGACCGATACGCGGTCATGGTCTGCCAGCACGACTACGTGCCCAAGGATCAGGTGAAATTCCTGAACCACACGCAGTCGCGGTACGCGAAGAAGAACTGGTCCAGCGTCATGCTGCTGAACAACGCCCGTTGCCGCGCGCTCACGCCCGAGTACGTCGCCAGCGCGTCCGGGGCCGACCTCCACCAGTTCCGCTGGCTGCAGGGTGAGGACGAGATCGGCGCGTTGCCGCTGGAATGGAACTGGCTGGTCGGCGAGTACGATCATAACCCCGCCGCCAAGGTCGCCCACTACACGCGCGGCGGCCCCTACTTCGCGGGCTATGAGGACTGCGACTACGCCGACGAATGGCGTGAGGCGCTGGCGCGCGTCCGCCACGTGGAGGGCAGGGCCCCCGGCCTTTAGGCCTTCAGCGAAGCCCAGGGCCCGGTGATAGCGATGGTCGTCCCCGGGAAGTAGATGTTCAGGAAGCAGGTTGAGCCGTCCGGCGAAAAGCACACGCCCGCGAGCTCGGTGTTCGGCGCCCCCGCCACCGCCGGCGGCGTGGCGTTGCGGCCGATCGTATAGACCTGCCCCTTCGGCGTGATCGCCTTCAGCATGTTGTGGCCGCGGTACTTGTCCTCGCAGACGAACAGGTGGCCGTTCGGCGCGATGGAGATGTTGTCGGGCATGGACATCACCTCGCTGTCGCCGGTCTCCAGGAACAGCTGGATCTCGCCCGGGCGGTCCTTTTCGCCCGGCTTGCCTTCCTGAGGGCTCGGGCGATAGCGCATCACCTGGCCGTCCTTGTTCGGGCCGCCGGTGGTGCAGGTGAAATAGAGTTCGCCGTCGCCGAAGAAGATGCCCTCGCCGCGCGCGAAGTAGGCCGCTCCCCTGCCGTGGCCGCGATGTCGCAGGTCGTTGTGCGGGTTGTCGACCCCCTCGAGGTCGATCCACGCCACCTTGCGCCTGTCCCCCACCTTCCAGAAGCGGCCGTCCCAGTTGCGGGGGTCCGCGTCCTTGGCGTCCCGGAAGCCGAGCGCCTGGAGGCGCCCGCCGGCGTGCAGCTTGGC
Source organism: Phenylobacterium sp. (assembly GCF_036563385.1). Taxonomy (GTDB): domain Bacteria; phylum Pseudomonadota; class Alphaproteobacteria; order Caulobacterales; family Caulobacteraceae; genus Phenylobacterium. The sequence continues at coordinate 120,250 of NZ_DATCML010000012.1, read as the reverse complement.
GGGGTCGTTCGGGAGATAGCGGTAGAAGAGGCAGAAGCCGTCGGCGAAGTCCTCGGTGAGATACACGATGCCGGTGCGCGGGTCGGTCGCCGTGGCCTCGTGCTTGAAGCGGCCCATGCCTGTGATCGGAACCGGCTCGGCCAAACCGCGCAGGTCGGCCGGCACCTCGAAGACCCAGCCGTGGTCCTTGGCGCCGCCTTGCCCCGCCTTGATCTCGGTTTCCTCACAGGAGAGCCAGGTGCGCTGCGGCGTGCGGCCGCCGGCGCAGTTCACCGTGGTGCCGATGAGGCTCAGGTGATGGGTCACCAGCCGCTGCTGCTTGGCGTCCCACACGAGGGTGGTCGTCCCCCCGTCCATCGGCAGCCCCTTGGCCGTCAGGTCGTACGCCTTGCCCGCCGGCATCCGGGCGGCGAGCGCGCCGTCCTTGCCGAAGGCGGACCGGTCGGGCTCCGACGGCCGCTGCTCATGGTTGCGAACCAGGATGGTGCGGTTCGGGTCGCTCGGGTCGGGAAAGGCGGCCATGCCGTCGGCCTTACCCGGGGTGAGGAAGCCGTCGTCCATCGGCTGGCCTGCGCGCGAGACGATCTTGTAGGAGAAGCCCGGCGGCAGGTCGAAGAGGCCGGCAGGATCGGGGACCAGGGGCCCGTAGCCCGCGATCTCGTTCCTGTAGCCGCCGATCGGCTGCGCCATGGCCCGCGAAAGGCCGCCAAAGGCGGCGGAAGTGGCGGCGAGCGCCAGGAAGCTGCGGCGGCTGACGGACATGTAGACACTCCCCGACGTCGCTCGCACCTATCGCGCCGGCCGGTTACAGTCCAATGACGGATGTGCGGCCCAATGACGGTTGTGCAGGGCCGGCCAGCGTCTTAACGGTGATCCGGTTCTCGCGCCCCTCCGCACGTGGGCGCCTCCGGGAAGGTGACATGTCCGAAGCCGCCGACATCGCTGGCCTGTCGTTCGAGCAGGCGCTGGCCGAGCTGGAGCAGATCGTGGCCCGCCTGGAGTCCGGCCAGGCGCCCCTGGAGGACTCCATCCGCATGTACGAACGCGGCGCGGCGCTGAAGGCCCATTGCGAAACGCGGCTCGAAGCCGCGCGCCTGCGCGTGGAGAAGATCGTCATGGGCGCCGGCGGCGCCCAGGGAGGCCCGCAAGCGGTCGAGCCGGCCGAGTTCAGCTGATGGTCGACCTCGCCAGGCGTGTCGCCGAGGCCGCGGACCTCGTCACCGTCGCCCTCGACGAACTCCTGCCGCGCGCCGACGGCCCGGAGTCGCGCCTCACCGAAGCCATGCGTTACGCGGCTCTCGGCCCCGGCAAGCGTTTGCGGACCTACTTCGCACTCGAGACCGGCCGGATGTTCGAACTGCCCGAGCGTTCGGTCCTGCGCACCGCCTGCGCTCTAGAGTGCATCCAGGCCTACAGCCTGATCCACGACGACCTGCCGTGCATGGACGACGACGACATGCGCCGCGGACGGCCAACCGTGCACCGGGCCTATGACGAGGCGACCGCCGTGCTCGCCGGCGACGCGCTTCAGACCGCAGCCTTCGAGATCCTGGCCCATCCGGACACCCACCACGACGGGGCCATCCGGGCCGAACTGGTCGCCAGGCTCGCCCGCGCTTCAGGCGCCCAGGGGATGTGCGGCGGCCAGATGATCGACATCCTGGGCGTTCGCGACGATCTCGGCGGCGTGGCCCGGATGCAGCGGCTGAAGACCGGGGCCCTGATCGCCTGCGCCTTCGAGCTGCCGCTGGTCATGGCCCGCGCCAAGGAGGCCGAGCGGCACGCGCTGCTGGCCTTCGCCCACGACCTCGGTCTCGCCTACCAGATCGTCGACGACCTGCTCGACGCCGAGGGCGACCCCGACCAGATGGGCAAGGCGGCCGGCAAGGACGCCGCCAAGGGCAAGGCCAACTTCGTCACGCTTCTTGGGGTGGACGCAGCGCGCGAACGGCTGGGCCTGCTTCGAAAACAGACGAAAGATCATCTGGAACCGTTCGGCGCTCAGGCCGAATTCCTGCGGGCCAGCGTGGATTTCGTGCTAGAGCGCCGCCACTAGTTTCCGAGGCATACCCGCGTTCCCATGCCCCCCGTCACGCCCCTGCTCGACACCGTCGCCTCGCCCGCCGACACGCGGCCGATGAGCATCCCGCAGCTCCGCCAGCTGGCTGACGAGCTCCGCGCCGAGACCATCGACGCGGTCTCGCAGACCGGCGGCCACCTGGGCGCCGGCCTCGGCGTCGTAGAGCTGACGGTGGCCCTGCACCACGTCTACGAGACGCCGCGGGACATCCTCATCTGGGACGTCGGCCACCAGGCCTATCCCCACAAAATCCTCACTGGCCGACGGGACCGGATCCGGACCCTGCGCCAGGGCGGCGGCCTGTCGGGCTTCACCAAGCGGGCCGAGAGCGAGTACGACCCGTTCGGCGCGGCCCACGCCGCCACCTCGATCTCCGCAGCGCTCGGCTTCTGCGCCGCCCGCGACCGGGAGGGCCGGGACAACCGGGTGGTGGCGGTCATCGGCGACGGCTCGATGAGCGCCGGCATGGCTTACGAGGCGATGAACAACGCCGCCGAGACCACCCGGCAGCTGACCGTCATCCTCAACGACAACGATATGTCCATCGCGCCCCCGGTGGGCGGCATGAGCGCCTACATGGCCCGGCTTGTGTCGGGCGGCGGCTACCGCTCGCTGCGAAACCTCGGCAAGGCGGTCAGCAAGGCGTTCCCGCGGCCGCTGCAGGAAGCGGCGCGCAAGGCCGAGGAATACGCCCGGGGCATGGTCACCGGCGGGACCTTCTTCGAGGAGCTGGGCTTCTACTACGTGGGCCCCATCGACGGCCACGACATGGACGCCCTGGTCCATGTCCTGCAGAACGCCCGCAACATCGTGGACAAGCCGGTGCTGGTCCACGTGGTGACCCAGAAGGGCAAGGGCTATGCGCCGGCCGAGAACGCGGCCGACAAATACCACGGCGTGGTCAAGTTCGACGTGGTCACCGGAGCCCAGGCCAAGGCCCAGGCGGCGGCTCCGCAGTACACCAAGGTGTTCGCCCAGGAGCTGGTGAAGCACGCCGAGCGCGATCCCAAGATCGTGGCCATCACTGCGGCCATGCCCTCGGGCACCGGCCTCGACCTGTTCGGCCAGCGCTTCCCGGAACGCACCTACGACGTGGGCATCGCCGAGCAGCACGCGGTGACCTTCGCCGCAGGCCTGGCCGCCGACGGCATGAAGCCGTTCTGTGCGATCTACTCGACCTTCCTGCAGCGCGGTTACGACCAGGTGGTCCACGACGTCGCCATCCAGGGTCTGCCGGTGCGATTCGCCATGGACCGGGCCGGCCTGGTCGGCGCCGACGGCCCCACCCACGCGGGCTCCTTCGACATCGGCTTCATGGGGGCGCTGCCCGGCATGGTGCTGATGGCGCCGTCCGATGAGGCCGAGCTGGCCCATGCGGTCGCCACGGCTGTGGCGGTGGAGGACCGGCCGAGCGCTTTCCGCTATCCGCGGGGCGAGGGCCTCGGCGTCGATATCCCGGACCTCGCCGCTCCCTGGGAGATCGGCAAGGGCCGCATCGTGCGCGAGGGGACGGCCGTCGCCATCCTGTCGTTCGGCACCCGACTCGCCGAGAGCCTCAAGGCGGCGGACCTGCTCGCCGCCCGCGGCCTTCCCGCCACCGTGGCCGACGCCCGGTTCGCCAAGCCGCTGGACCTCGACCTGCTGCTGCGGCTGGCCCGCGAGCACGAGGCGCTGATCACCGTCGAAGAAGGCGCCATGGGCGGCTTCGGCTCGTTCGTCCTGCAGGCGCTGGCCCAGCATGGCGCCCTCGACCGCGGCCTGAAGGTGCGCACGCTGGTCCTGCCCGACGTGTTCCAGGACCAGGACAAGCCAGAGGCCATGTACGCCCAGGCCGGCCTTGACGCCGAGGGCATCCTGCGCGGCGCGCTCTCGGCGCTGGGCGTGGACAACGCCTCGGTGGCCGGGCGGCGCGCGTAGGGCCCCGGCGGCCGACGTTCAGCTGTCTTGACGTTTCGGCGGCGCCGAAACGGGGCTAGCCGGCGCAGGTCGCCAGGAACTGGCGCGCCTTGGCGGGATCGCCGGGCACAGGGGTGCTGCGGCCGTTGACCGCCACCGCCAGCTCGCCGCTGTCGGCAAACCGGCGCAGGACAGCGTCGCTCGCCGGGGCGCTCGCCTCGACGACCGCGCCTTCGCCCATCGACGGCCCGATCTCGGCCCGGTAGCGGGCGCTGCGGCTGCCGGAGGCCAGGGTGAGCTCGGGACGCGCACCGGCCGGGGCGTTGGCCGAGACCAGCACCGTGCCCGAGCCGGGCGCGCAGCTCATCATCAGCACCACGTTGTCGGTGTAGGGCTGGCCGTAGGCGAGCTTGGCGCCTTCGCCCTCCACCTGGTGCAGCGACCAGGCCATGCCGGGCATGGCGGAGGGAGTCATCTCGTGGGCGCAGGCGCTGAGCGTGCAGGCGGCAAGGAAGCTGAGAGCGGCGCGGCGGCGCATGGACGACCCCTTCTGAGGGGGTTAACGCCACATCTGCGCCGCCGTTGCGGTGACCTGCGTCACCCGCGCGGAATATTTTGCCGCCGTCAGAACGGGGAGAAGCGCTCCACCAGCGACTGGCCCGCGGGGGTCTTCTGCACGCGGCTGATGTCGCCGCGGCCGGCGTAGCTGATGCGCGCCTCGGCGATCTGCGTGTGGCGGATGGTGTTCGCGCTGGAGATGTCTTCCGGTCGGACGATCCCGGCGACCGTCAGCTGGCGCACCTCGGCGTTGGTGCGCACTTCCTGGGTGCCCTGGATGACCAGGTTGCCGTTGGGCAGGACGGCGCTGACCACCGCGGCGATGGTCAGGGAAATCTTCTCGGCGCGGTTCACCGCGCCGTTGCCGGTGCTGGCGGTCTTGGACGCCGTCTCGATCAGCTGGGCCGGGTCGATCGCAGGGGTGCCGGGCGGCAGCAGGCGGCCGATGCTGGACTCCAGGCCCAGCAGGTGCGGCACGCCGGCCGTGACGCCGCTGGTCCTCGACGCCGTGGTCGAGTTGATGGTCTTGGCGCTGTCGTCGATGTCGATGTTGACCGTGAGGATGTCGCCGATCTTGTTGGCGCGCTGGTCGATGAAGAAGGCGCGGGCGCCGCTTCGCCACAGGGAGTTGGCGCTGGCCGGCTGGGCCGGCACCGCGGGGAGCACCACCTGGTGCTGCGGCACGAGGGCGGCGGGGTAGCCGACAGGGGCCAGCTCGGGGCCCTTCACCGCCTCGGTGACGGTGGAGCAGGCGGCCAGCGGCAGCAGGGCGGCGGCGAGGGCGACGGGGGCGAGACGCATGACTGTGGGCTTCCTCTAGCGGAGCGCGATGCGGGTGGAGCGGGCGGCCTTGAGCTGGTCGGCGGCGGGGCCGACGACGGCCTGGCCCGGGCCGATCACGACGGCCTGGATGATCTTCTTCGAGAGCGTGTTCTGGACGTTGATCAGGTCGCCGGCGGCGCCGCCCGAGAGCGTCTTGGCCTGCAGGGCTAGCGAGATGCCGGCGTCCTCGTAGGCGACGGTGATCAGCTCGCCGGGCTTCACCACCTGGGCGGCGGCGACGTCGCGGGCCGAAACGGCTGCGCCGGCGCGCAGCGGACGCTTGGCCGCGAGGCCGATCACCTGGTCGGCGTCGGCCGGGGCGTCGGCGGGGGCGGCGGCCATCTTGGCCCAGACGAGGTCTTCCGCCTGCACCAGCTCTCCGGCCGCCAGGCTGCGGGCGTAGGTCAGCACCTCAACGTTGCCGCGGGGCGTGGCGGCGTTGGCCGCGTTGGCGGCGCCGGCTTGCGGCCCACGGACCAGGATGCGCTTCACGCCCTCGGCGTTCGGCCACTCGAGGCCCGCGCGCCAGGCGAGCGACTGGACGATGCGGGCGTCCAGCGACACGGTCGCGCCTGGCCGGGCGGCGATCCGCACCGAGCCGGCGGCGCCCGCGCCGTCGAACAGGTCCCCCAGGGTCACCATCCCATCGGCGTCGCTGGTGTCGGCCTTCAGGGTCACCGGCTGGGCGGCGAGCGCCGGGCCGGCGGCGAGCAGGGCGGCCAGGGCGAAGGGGAGGGCGCGCGAGACGCGGGTCATGGCCTTACGACTTCACCTGGTTGGCCACGCCCAGCATGTTGTCGGCGGTGGAGATGACCTTGGAGTTCATCTCGTAGGCCCGCTGGGCGACGATCAGGGCGGTGATCTCCGACACCGCGTCCACGTTCGAAGCTTCCGTGTAGCCCTGCAGCAGCTGGCCGATGCCCTGGCTGCCGGGCGTGCCGGTGATCGCCGGGCCGGAGGCGGCGGTCTCCATCAGCAGGTTGCCCCCCTTCTGGCTCAGCCCGCCCTCATTGACGAAGGTGGCGAGCTCCAGGGTGCCGACGATGGTGGGCGCCGTCTGGCCGGGCTGGGTCACCTGGACCTGGCCGGCGAGAGAGATGGAGATTTCGGTGGCGTCGTTCGGGATCGCGATGCCGGGTTGGATCTGGTAGCCCTGCTGCGTCACCAGCTGGCCTTGGTCGTTCACCGCCAGGTTGCCGGCCCGCGTGTAGGCGGTCTCGCCCGTGGGCAGCAGCACCTGGAAGTAGCCGCGCCCGTCGATCGCCAGGTCGAAATCGTTCTCGGTGCGGGTCATCGTCCCCTGGGTCGGGATGCGATAGACGGCGCCGGCCTTCACGCCCGCGCCGATCTGCACGCCGGTCGGCACGATGGTGCCCTGGTCCGAGGACTGCGCGCCCGCCTGCTCGAAGGTCTGGTAGAGCAGGTCCTGGAACTCGGCGCGCTGACGCTTGAACGCCACCGTGTTCATGTTGGCGATGTTGTTCGAGATGACCTCGACGTTCAGCTGCTGGGCAGCCATGCCGGTGGCGGCGGTGCGGAGGGCCTGCATCGTCCGTTACTCCCTTAGCTCACCCGGCCCATGCGCTCGACGGCGCGGCGCGAGAGGTCGGCGGTGGAATCCATCATGCGGGCCATCGACTCGTAGGCCCGCTGCACCTCGATCATCCGGGTGATCTCGAGGATCGGCCGGACGTTCGAGCCTTCCAGCGTCCCCTGGCGCACGCGGGCGCCGGCGACGGCCTGAGGCACGCCGTTGGAGGTGTTCTGGTAGAGGTTGTCGCCGCGCTTCTCGAGCACGGAGAGGTCGTCGAAGGTGACCACGGCGAGCTTGCCGATCCGCTCGCCGCCCTGGCTGATCGTGCCGTCCTCGGCGACCAGCACGGGACCAAGCTCCGGGTCGATGGTGATCTCGCCGCCGCCCTCGTCGAGCACGGGCGATCCGCCCTGGGTCGACAGCCGGCCGAGCTCGTCGGTCCGGAAGCGGCCGTCGCGGGTGTAGCGCTCGCCTTCCGCGCTCTGGACGCGGAAGAAGCCCTGGCCTTCGATGGCGATGTCGAGCGGAGCGTCGGTCTTGCGCAGCGCGCCCTGGCCGAAGTCGCGCGCGACGCCGTCAGCCACGACGAACTTTACCGGCTTCGGGCCCTGCAGGGTGAAGGCCGGCGCCTTCGGTTCGGCGCGCTGCAGAAGCGACTCGACCTTGAAGCCGGCGGTGTCGGCGTTGGCGATGTTGTTGGCGATGATGTCCAGCTCGCGCCGAAGCACGATCTGGCGGGACAGTCCGACGTAGGATGCGTTTTCCATTAAGGTCTGCCTGAACCCAAGCTCAACTCTCGCCGGCCTTCGCTGCAAGCATCGGGCCAGTCGAAAATCTCAGGAAATCCAGGAGTTAAGATGGTTAACGGGCGGCGCCCGGCGATTTCTGCCGGGCCCGATTTGCCGTCGTTAAGGTCCGTTAAAAACCGCTTCTTAACCAAACCGGGGCGATGGAGAGGAGGCTAGATTCTAAGGAACGCGCGCGTGGCCGACGATAAGGTCAAGGAAGCCCAAGAAGACGGCGCCGACGGCGACGCCGAAGGCGGCGGCAAGAAGAAGCCGCCGCTCAAGGTGCTGATCATCGCGGCCGCCGCCGCGGTGCTCGTGCTGGGCGGCGGGGGCGGCGCGGCCTTCTTCCTGATGAAGCCGAAGCCCGACGAGGCGCACGCCGAGAAGGGCAAGGACAAGAAGAAGGAAAAGAAGGGGAAGGAAGAGAAGGGCCACGGCGGCAAGGAGGGCGAGGGCGGCGGCGCCCAGGTCCGCGAAGGCCCCGATGGCGTGATCTTCTACACCATGCCCGACGTGGTGGTGAACATGCAGACCGCCGAGGGGCGGTCCACCTTCCTGAAGCTGAAGCTTACCCTCGAGCTGCCGGACGAGGAGACTGTCGAGCACCTCGACCCGAACATGCCGAGGCTGCAGGACATGTTCCAGACCTTCCTGCGCGAGCTGCGCCCCGAGGACCTGCAGGGCAGCCAGGGTTCCTACCAGCTGCGGATGGAGATCCTGCGGCGGGTCAACCTGGTGATCGCGCCCTCGAAGGCGAACGCCGTGCTCATCGAGGAGATGCTGATCAACTGACGCGCCCAAGGCGCGCCGGTTCGCAAGCTGCCCATGTCCGAAGAGAACGATCTCAACGCCAACGAATGGAACGCCGCCCAAGGGGAGGGCGGCGACGCCAGCAACGCGTCCGAGCGGATCCTGAACCAGGACGAGATCGACAGCCTCCTTGGCTTCGACCTGTCGGACGACGACGGCTCGGAACGCACCGGCATCCGGGCGATCATCAACTCGGCGCTGGTCTCGTACGAGCGCCTTCCGATGCTGGAGATCGTCTTCGACCGCCTGGTGCGGTTGATGACCACCTCGCTGCGGAACTTCACGTCCGACAACGTCGAGGTCAGCCTCGACAACATCTCCTCGATCCGTTTCGGCGACTACCTGAACTCCATCCCGCTGCCGGCGATCCTGTCCGTGTTCCGGGCGGAGGAGCTGAACAACTACGGCCTGCTCACCGTCGATTCGAACCTGATCTACTCGATCGTCGACGTGCTGCTGGGCGGCCGGCGCGGCACGGCGGCCATGCGTATCGAGGGCCGGCCCTACACCACCATCGAGCGCGTGCTGGTGCAGCGGATGGTCGAGGTGGTGCTGGCCGACGCCAAGGAGGCCTTCGAGCCGCTGACGCCGGTGAGCTTCACCCTCGACCGGCTGGAGACCAACCCGCGCTTCGCCGCCATCGCGCGGCCGGCCAACGCCGCCATCCTGGTGAAGCTGCGCATCGACATGGAAGACCGCGGCGGGCGAATCGAGCTCTTGCTGCCCTACGCGACCCTCGAGCCCATCCGGAAAATGCTGCTGCAGCAGTTCATGGGCGAGAAGTTCGGCCGCGACAACATCTGGGAAAGCCACCTGGCCACTGAGCTCTGGACCACCACCACGGAGGTCCGCGCTGTGCTCGACGAGCAGGAGGTCCCGCTCAAGCAGGTCCTGGACCTGAAGGTCGGCGACACCATCATGCTCAACGCCACGCCCGACAGCCTGATCGAGCTCAGGGCCGGGTCCATCCCGCTCACGCGCGGCCGCATGGGCCGCCGCAACAGCCACATCGCCGTCCGTGTGGAGGCGCCCCTGACGCCCACCGCGCGGCAAGCCGTCCAGAGGATCTGATGAGCATCATCGCGATCGGCCTGAACCTGATGCTCGCCGGCCTGCTGGCGGCGGCGCTCGCCATGGGGTGGCGGCTGAACAAACGCTTGCAGGCGCTGCGTGACAGCCATGACGGCTTCGCGCGCGCCGTGCGCGAGCTGAACGCCGCCGCCGAGCGCGCGGAGCAGGGGCTCGCCGACCTGCGCGCCGCCACCGACGAGGCCACCGACGCCCTCGGCGATCGCATCCAGAAGGGCCGCGACCTGGTCCACAAGCTGGAGCGGCTGATCGAGCAGGCTCCGGCAACGCCCACGCGGCGCCGTGAGATCGAGGACGACCGGGACGACGAACGCGCCCAGGAGCGCCGGTTGGGCGCCCTGCTCGCCGCGGCCCGCGAGGCGCGCAAGCGTCCCGAGCGGCTCGTGCGCGAGGCGCCGGCCCCGCGACCCCGCGCCAGCTTCGACGACGAGCTGTTCGACGACGAACCCCTCAGCCTGACGGACGTGCGGGGGGCCCGGCGATGAACAACATCCCCCGCATCCTGCCGCTTCTGGGCGTCGCCATGGGCGGCGTCCTTGCCGTGAACGCCCTGGCGGGCGCGCGAGGCCTGCCCGAGCTGGTCTCCGGCGCCCGGGCCTTCGCTGAGGAAACCGCCAAGGGCGGAAAGGCCGAGCACAAGCCGGACGGCGAGAAGGCGCCCGTGGGCGCCGCCAAGGACGCCGCCGCCCAGGCGGCCGCCCGCGGCGCGGCCTGTGCGCCCACCGCCGCGGAGCTTGCCAAGCAGGCCGGCTTGTCGCCCGCCGAGTTGCAGGTGCTGCAGAGCCTCGGCGCCCGCCGCGGCGAACTCGACCAGCGCGAGAACGCCATGGACACCCAGCTCGCCCTGCTGGCGGCGGCCGAGGCCAAGCTGGACGCCAAGGTCCGGGCCCTGAACGGCCTCAAGGGCGAGGTCCAGGGCCTGCTGCAGCTGGCCGACACCAAGGAGGCCGCCGAGATCGACCGGCTGGTGACGGTGTTCGAGGGCATGAAGGCCAAGGACGCCGCGCCGCGGATGGTGCTGCTCGACGACTCGGTGCGCATCCCGGTGGCGGCGAAGATGAAGCCGCGCGCCCTGTCGGCCATCCTGGCCCAGATGCCGCCGGCCGAGGCCAAGAAGCTCACGGAAGCCCTGGCCAAGCGGTTCACGGACGCCAAGGCCGCCGCCGCGCGGGCCGCCGCCGCGGCCGCCGACCCGGGTCCAACCGCCGCGCCGCCCGCCCAGCAGGCCGCGACGACGCCGCCGGCCAAGGGCCAGACGCCTGCGCCGCGCAAGGCGGCCGCCGCGCCGCCCGCCCCGGCTGCGCCGCAGGCGAAGGCCGGCTGATCCGATGAGCCTGCGCCGGGCCCTCCGCACCGGGGTGGCGGCCGCCTGCATCGCAGGCGTGGCCGCGCCCACGGGCGCTGCGCCGGGCGCCAGCGAACGCTTCGCCGCCCGCGGGCCGCTCGACGTGCGGGTCGCCCAGGCCGAAGGGTTCTCGCGCATCGAGTTCCACTGGGCGGGCGGCGCGCGCGCCACCACCCGCCGCGACGGGCAGCGGCTGATCCTCACCTTCAGCCGGGACGCCGACCCGGACATCGCGCGCCTGCGCACGTCGCCGCCCAGGTGGATCGAGGGGGCGGAGAAGCGCCACGTGGGCGGCCGGCTGGAAGTCGCCCTGCTGCTGGCGCAAGGCGCCGACGCCAAGATCGGCACGGCCGATGGGGCCACCTTCGTCAACGTCTTCGAGAAGCCGGCGCCGCCGCCTGAGCCCGAGAACGCCGTCACCGAGGCCGCGCCGCCGCCAGTCGAGCCCGAGCCGCCGCGGCCCAACCCGATCCCGCCTGGCGGCGTGGTCCCCATGCAGGCCAAGGTGGTCAACGGCCAGGTGCTGCTGACCTTCGACTGGGCCAACCCGGCCGGCGCCGCGGTCTTCCGGCGCGGCGGGTCGGTGTGGGTGGTGTTCGACGCCCCCGCCCGCCTGGACGTTTCACGAGCGCCGCTGGGCGTGCCACAGGTCGCCGGCATGGAGACCTTCCGGGGCTCGGATTACGCCGCGGTGCGCATGGAGGTCCCGCGCAGCGTCCCGGTCGCCGCCAAGGCCGAGGGGACCGCCTGGACGATCGCCATAGGCAACGGCGATCAGGCCGCGCCGGCGGTGGTCAAGGTCACCCGCGACGCGGTGCAGGGCCCGCCGCTGCTGCGCGCGGCCGTCGCCGGCGCCACCCGCGTCATCCGGCTCCCCGACCCCGGAGCTGGCGACGAGTTGAGGGTCGTCACCGCGCTCGGGCCCGCCAAGGGGATCCCGACGCGGCGCGACTTCGTGCAGATGGCCCTGCTGCCCTCGGTGCAGGGTCTCGCCATCGAGCCGCACGCCGACGACCTGCAGGTGTCGCGCGCCGGCGATCTGGTGGACATCGGTCGCGACAAAGGCCTCACCCTGTCCTCCGACTGGGCGGTGAAGGCCCGGGAATCTGAGCTTCTCGGCGCCCCACGCCGCGCCGCCATGCCCGGCCTGATCGACCCGGACTGGGGGAAGACCGGCGAACACGGTTTCCTCGCGCGCTACAACGCCCTGTTCGCCGCCGCGACCGAGGAGGCGGCCAGCAAGGACAAGGCCGCGCCGGTGGCCGCGCAGCTCGCGCTCGCCCGCTTCCTGGTGGGCTCGGAGCTGTCCTTCGAAGCCATCGGCGTATTGAACGCCGCCCTGAAGGCGCACCCGGAACTCGCGGACAACGCCGAGTTCCGCGGCTTGCGCGGCATCGCTCGTGTGATGGCGCGGCGCTACAGGGAGGCCGAGGCGGATTTCTCCGCGCCGGTGCTCTCGGAAGATGCGTCGGCGTCCCTGTGGCGCAGCTACATCGCCGCCCAGCAGGCGCACTGGCCCGAGGCGCGGGCCCAGTTCTCCAGGGGCCTGGAGGCCTTCTCTCTGTTCTCCCCCGTCTGGAAGGCGCGCTTCGCGCGCGGCGACGCCCAGGCGGCCCTGGCGATGGGCGACTATGCGGGGGCCGAGGCGCGCATCAAGCTGGCGCTCGCCGACAAGACCGACAGCCTGGAGGAGCTGGCCACGAGACTGGTGCAGGCCCGGATCGTCGAGATGCAGGGCGACCGCGAACGCGCGCTGCGGATCTACCTGGCGATCACCCGGGCGCCGCTGGAGTCCCTGGCCTCGCCGGCCCTGCTGCGCGCCACCCAGATCCAGGTGGAGACCGGCAAGATCACGCCGGTGCAGGCCGCCCAGACCTTCGACGGCCTGCGCTACCGCTGGCGCGGCGACGCCACCGAACTCGAAACCATCCGGGCGCTGGGCCAGCTCTACCTGAGCCAGGGGCGTTACCGCGAGGCGCTGGAGGCGCTGCGCTCGGCCGGCATGCGCCTGCCCGACCTGCCGGAGGCGGTGCAGTTGCAGGCCGACCTCGCGGGCGCGTTCCGGGGCCTGTTCCTGGACGGCCTCGCCGACGGGCTGGAGCCGATCCAGGCGCTGGCCCTGTTCTACGACTTCAAGGAGCTGACCCCGATCGGCGCCGACGGCGACCTGATGGTCCGCAAGCTGGTGCGGCGCCTGGTGGACGTGGACCTGCTGGGCCAGGCCGCCGAGCTCCTCAAGTACCAGGCCGATAACCGCCTCGACGGTGTCGCTCGGGCGCAGGTGGCCACCGACCTCGCCCTCATCTACCTGATGGACCGCAAGCCCGAGCAGGCGCTGCAGGCCATCAACTCGTCACGCACCACCATCCTGCCGTCGGCGCTGAACGCCGAGCGACGGCTGATCGAGGCCCGCGCCTGGGCGGGGGTCGGCCGCTACGATGGGGCGCTGGAGATCATCGAGCGGGACAGCACGCGCGAAGCGCAGGAGCTGCGCGCGGAGATCACCTGGAAGCAGAAGGACTGGGCCGCCGCCGGCCCGCTGTTCGAGAAGGCGCTCGGCGACCGTTGGAAGCGGCCCGAGCCGCTGTCCAGCGAGGAGGAAGGCAAGCTGCTCCGCGCCGGCGTGGCCTACAGCCTGGCCGGCGACGAGGCGGCGCTCGCTCGGCTGGAGGGACAGTACCGCGGCTTCTACGACCAGGCGCATAACCCGGAGGCGCTCAGGGTGGCGCTAACCGGGGTGCCCACCGGCCGCGTCAGCGCCGCGGATTTCGGGCGGATCGCCGCGGACAACGAGGCCTTCGCCGGCTGGGTGGCGCGTATGAAGGACCGTTTCCGTTCCCGGCCGTCTCCCACGGGCGGGCGTCCCGCCGCCGCCCCAGCTCCAGCGCGGCAGGCGGCTGCCGCCGCGCCTGCAGCCCGCGGTTGAGCCTGCAATAATCGCGAACAAAACCGCTGTTATTCCGTGCCCCAAGAACGGGAGGACGGCGGATGAAGCGGCTGGCGATCACGGGCGCGGTGGCCTTGGCGGCGGCGCTCGGCGGCCTGGCGGCCCAGGCGGGGCAGGCGGGCGCGCCCGCCGCTGCGGCGGCCGCCGTGCCTGCCCAGGTGGACGATTTCCAGTTGACCGACCAGACGCGGTTGGCGCACCGGCTCTACTACTACCACTACGCCCCGGCGATCGTGCTGATGAGCCAGACGAACGGCTCGGCTGCGTCTCGCGAGGCAGCCGCGCGGCTGGAGGCGCTGCAGGCCGCCTACAAGGACCGCGGCGTGCTGTTCTTTATGGTCAACTCGAACCTCGGCCAGTCTCGCGAGACGGCCGCCGCGGAAGCCGCGGCGCGCGGCTACACCATCCCCATCCTGATGGACGAGCAACAGCTGGTGGGCGAGCAGCTCGGCGTCCGGCGCGAGGGCGAGGTCTTCGTGATCAATCCGAAGACCTGGGGCGTGGCCTATCACGGCCCGGTCGACCGGGCGGGCGCGGCGCTCGACGCCGTGCTGGCCGGCAAGGCGCCCGCCCAGGCGCGGGTGGCGGTCACCGGCGGCAGGGCCATCGCGTTCCCTGACCGGGCGCGCGCTGCCGAATTCTCCAAGATCTCGTATGCCCGCGACGTGGCGCCGATCCTCCAGCAGAAGTGCGCCGGCTGCCATATCGCGGGCGGCATCGGCCCCTTCGCCATGGACAGCTACGAGGTGGTGAAGGGCTTCTCGCCGATGATCCGCGAGACGGTGCGGACGCGGCGCATGCCGCCCTACTTCGCCGACCCGCACATCGGCCGGTTCAAGAACGACCAGGGCCTGACCGCCGAACAGACCAAGACGCTGGTTCACTGGATCGAGGCCGGCGCGCCGCGCGGCGAGGGCGCCGACCCGCTGCTGGCCAACGCCGGCAAGACCGCGCCGGAGTGGCCCCCCTACCTCGGCAAGCCCGACGTGGTGGTCGACCTGCCCGCCTTCCAGGTGCCGGCCAGCGGCCTCGTCGAGTACCAGAACATGCGGGTGCCAAACCCCTTCAAGGAGGACGCCTGGCTGAAGGCGATCTCGATCCGGCCGGGCGACCGCACCGTTCTGCACCACGTGGTGTCCAATCACGTGCCGGACTCAAGCCGGCCGCGCTCCAAGATCCCAGGCGGATCAGTGGGCTCCTACACCCCGGGGGCCGAAGCCCAGGTGATCGCCGACGGCGCCGGGGCGCCGGTGCCGGCGGGCGGGCTGCTGAACTTCCAGATGCACTACACGACGACGGGCAAGGCCACGACCGACCGGACGCAGGTGGGCTTCTACACGCTGAAGACGCCGCCGAAGTACATCAAGCGCTCGGTGGTCATCGGCGACTTCGCCTTGATGATCCCGGCTGGCGCGCAGCGGCACCGCGAGGTGGCCTACATGACCTTCCCGGCCGACGCCTACATCTACACCCTCTACCCGCACGCCCACTACCGAGGCGCCCATGTGGAGCTGAAGGCCCGCACCCCCGACGGCAAGGAGACCATGCTGCTCTCCCTGCCGAAGTACGACTTCAACTGGCAGCGCGACTACGACCCGGTCGAGCCGATCCTCGTGAAGAAGGGGACCAAGCTGATCGCGACCTGGGTCTACGACAACTCGCCCCACAACCCGGCCAACCCCGACCCGAAGCGCAACGTCACCTGGGGCGAGCAGACGCCCGACGAGATGATGTACTTCCGGCTCAACTACCGCTGGGCCGACGAGACGGTGGACAACGTGCGCAACGACCTGCAGCAGGCGCTGTTCGCCTCGGGCATGATCGGCGCCCTGGACGACAACATCGACGGCAAGGTGCAGCTGGCCGAGCTGCGCGGCCGGCTGAAGGACGCCATGGGCGCGCGCTTCGGCGAGCTGGACAAGAACCGGGACGGGGGGCTGGACGGCGCCGAGCTGGCGGCGATCAGCCGCCGCGAGATGCGCCGGGCGGCGGAGGAGACGCCGGACCTCTGAGGCGTCGGTCTGGTCCTGTGGGAGCCGCGAAGGAGACCAAGATCGGGCGGAACTTGCGTCAGCCCTCGTGTTCCGCCTCGTCCGCGTCGTCGGCCGCGCCGACCTTCTCTTCGACCGTTGCGCTCAGCCGCTGGAAGATTCCGAGCCCAAGGAGCAGGGCCACCCCGCCCAGGATGAGCACGACGGGGTAGACGAGCTGGTCGAGGCTGCTCTGGCCGGCCTTCGACAGCGCCACCAGGGCGTCCATGAGCACGGCGATGATGATGACTGTGATGAACTTGGTGATGCTCCGGCGCGTCTCGGCCGCCTTGCGCATCTCGCGGCCGCGTCGCACCTCCTCGTCGTAGACGTAGCGCGCCACGTCGAACACAGCGAGCGAGAGGATCAGATAGCCGAGGGAGTTCACCATGGCGGTGACGAACGGCTTGCCCTGCATGAGCGCGCTGATGAGCGACACCGGGCCGGTGGCGACAAGCACGGCGGCGAAAGCCATCAGCACCAGGCTGGCGAGCGTGTAGAAGGCGGCGGCGAGACGGTTCATGCCCGTCGCCTACGCGTCTGCGCCGCCCTTGTTCCGTCGCGCCCGATCAGCGCCGTCAGCGACCAAGCTGTCGGCCGCCCGATGGGGCGGGTCAGCTGGGATATCGCTCGAACGTGGGGAGTTCGTGCAGGCTGGCCATCCACCCGATGCGTTCGGCGACCTGGATCTGCGCCGTGGGTTGGATCGCGCCGGGGTCATCGAGCGTCGCCGATTGCACGTCGACCAGGCCCGGGAAGATCTCTTCGTTGGTGTAGAACAAGCCTGTGCCGCACACCTCGCAGAAGTGGCGTCGTCCGTGCTCCGAGGACGCATAGACCCGGGTGGCGCCGTTGATCTTGATCTGGTCCGCGGGGACCATCGCCCAGGCGACCATCGGCGCCCCCGCCGAGCGCCGGCAGTCCGTGCAGTGGCAAAGGGCGCGGTGAATGGTTTGCTCGGGCATCTCGTATGTGACCGCCCCGCAGTGGCAACGTCCGGTGAGCATCGGCCCATCCTCCCATCTTCAACTGCGGGACATTAGCACCGGCCTGTCGCCACCGTGGTGGCGGCAGCGGCCACCGTGACGTCAGGATTCCGTGCGGGCCGCCACGCCCTATCCCGCCCCGGCGCCGCGCTGGAAGCTTTCGACCAGGGAGCCGCAGACGAGGCGCCAGCCGTCGACCAGGACGAAGAAGATCAGCTTGAAGGGGAGGCTGATGGTCACCGGCGGGAGCATCATCATGCCCATGCTCATGAGCACGCTGGCCACCACCAGGTCGATCACCAGGAAAGGGACGAACAGCAGGAAGCCGATCTCGAAGGCGCGCTTCAGCTCGCTGATCATGAAGGCCGGGGTGACCACGCGCAGCGGGGTGTCCTGAAGCGTCGGCGGCCGCTCGATGCGGGACAGGCGGACGAAGAGGGCGAGGTCGTCGCGGTCCACCTGGCTGAGCATGAAGGCCTTCACCGGTCCGCCGGCCGCGTCGAACGCCTGGGGCAGCTCGATCTGCTGGTCCATCAGCGGCTTGATGCCCTCCTGGTAGGAGCGCTCCAGCGTCGGGCCCATGACGATGGCGGTGAGGAACAGGGCCAGGGAGATGATCACCGAGTTCGGCGGGCTCTGCTGCAGGCCGAGCGCCGTGCGCAGCAGGGACAGCACCACCACGATCCGCACGAAGCTGGTGGTCATGATGACGATGGACGGGGCCAGCGACAGGACCGTCAGCAGCCCCATCAGCTGAACGACGCGCTCGGTC
Organism: Phenylobacterium sp.; assembly: GCF_036563385.1. Lineage (GTDB taxonomy): Bacteria > Pseudomonadota > Alphaproteobacteria > Caulobacterales > Caulobacteraceae > Phenylobacterium. Next base: position 102,593 of record NZ_DATCML010000012.1, on the reverse strand, counting down.
AGGCCCGCCCCGGTGCCGAGGTCGACGTTCAGCGCCTGGGCCATGGCGGCGGCCGGGAAGATCAGGAACAGGGCGGTGGTGACGGCGGCGAGACCGAGCGCGCGGCGCCACTCGTCGGCGGGCAGGGCGCGGATCGCCTGAAGTAGCTCCCGCATCAGGCGGCGTCCTTCGGCGGGCCGACGGCGACGCCTTCCGCCAGCACCCGGCCTTCGCCCAGCAGCAGCAGCATCTCCTGGCCATCGCAGGACACCAGCACCAGCCGGCGGGTGGGATCGAGCACCAGGTTCTCGACGATCGCGAGCCGGCGCTCGGCCTTGGGCTTGGCGAGCCGGGCCAGCGCGTCGGGGCCGAAGCGGCGTAGCATCACCGCGCCCAGGCCGATCAGGCCAAGGGTCAGGGCGAGTGCGAAAACGGCCCGGAGGAGGGCGGGAAAATCCATGCAGCTTCTGCCACTTAGAGGGTTCTGAGCGGCATTCGGGGGTGAATCCCTTAATCGCTGATTAACCCTGTTTATTCACCATGTTCGGCATGGACATCGGCGACATCCCGCTCTTCTCGATGCTGCGTGGCCGGCTCGGCTACCTGTCCGAGCGGCAGAAGCTGATCGCCCAGAACGTGGCCAATTCCGACACGCCGGGATTCGCGCCCAAGGACCTCAAGCCCTTCAGTTTCCAGGCCCCGCCCAAGGCGGCCGCTGCCCCGGGCCTGCGGCCGGCCGGTGTGCAGGCGGTGACCCACCCCGGGCACCTGCTGTCGCCGAGCAGCGCAGCCCAGGCCCGCGGCTACAAGCAGACCAAGGGCGAGGTCACCGAAACCACCCTCGACGGCAACGCCGTGTCCCTCGAGGACGAGATGCTGAAGATGACGGACGCGCGGATGAGCTACGACGCCGCCATCACCTTCTACCAGAAGTCCATGAACCTGCTGCGCATGGCCGCCCGCTCGCCGGGCCGCTGAGCAAGGCTGCGAAGGAGTAGCGTCCCATGGCCCCGCGTTCCCTCTCCGGTGTCGCCCAGGCGGTGGCCGCCTCGGCCATGCGCGCCCAGCAGGCCCGCATGCGGGTGATCGCCGAAAACCTGGCCAACGCCAATTCCACCTCGCGCACGCCGGGCGGCGACCCCTACCGCCGGCAGGCGCCGGTGTTCGAGCCGACGCGGGTGTCGGGCGCCCAGGGCGTGAAGATGACCGGCGTTCAGCCGGACCAGAAGCCGTTCAAGACCGAGTACGACCCAGGCGCGCCCGGGGCCGACGCCAACGGCTACGTGAAGCTGCCCAATGTCGATTCGCTGATCGAGGCGCTCGACATGAAGGAGGCGCAGCGCGCCTACGAGGCCAACCTCAACGTCATCGAGACCGCGCGGGCCATGGAATCGCGCACCCTCGACCTCCTGAAGAAGTAGGAGCTGACCGGTGATCAACGCGCTTTCCGCCGCCAAGGCCTACGCCGCCGTCCAGAAGAGCGCCGGGATCGACCCCGGGATGGGCGCGGGCGAGGTGGGCGGCGTCGGCGGCGGCTTCGGGGACATCCTGAAGACCGCCATGACCGACGCCATCAAGGCCTCGAAGCATGCGGAAGGCCAGATGGCGGCCCAGGTGGCCGGCCGGGCCGAGCTGGTGGATGTGGTCACCGCCATCTCCGCCGCCGAGGCCAGCCTGGAGACGGTGATGGCGGTCCGCGACCAGGTGATCAGCGCCTACCAGGAAATCATGCGGATGCCGATTTGAGCGCGTAGCGACTCATCTCGGCGAAAGCCGGATCCAAGCCGAGCCGCAGATTAGATTCCGTCTTTCGCCGGGATGACTCGCTGCGCGGTCACCTCACCGCGGCGCAGGCGACGCGCGCGCCGGCGCCGCCGATGGGCTGGCTGAGCTGGTCATCGGCATTGGCGTGGATCAGGACCGCCGAGCCGTCCTTGTCCTTCAGCTGGGGCAGGGTGATCAGGCTGGAGAACACCTCGGCCATCCCCGTCCCGTGGCTGTCCACATAGAGGTTCGGCAGGTCGCCCGTCTCGTTGGCCTTGGGGTTCAGCAGCCCGTGCACCCGCTCGCCGCCCGGATGGGTGTGGCCGCCCGCCGAGGTGAAGTCGGACTTCGAGCAGTCGGCCTTCTCGTGGAAGTGCAGGCCGTGCCAGCCGGGGGTCAGGCCCTTGGCCTCCACCCGCATCAGCACGCCCTTGGGCGCGGCGGTCAGGGTGACCTTGCCGATGGTCTCGCCGGCGGCGTTCTTCAGCTCGGCGGTGGTGGGCGCCGGGGCCTGGGCCTGGGTGGCGCCGGCCAGGAGGAGGCTCGCGGCGGCCGCGGCGCCGAGCAGCTTCAGAACGGTCATCGGGAACTCCTAACGCGTGGGGGGAGGGCGAAGCCTAGCAACCGTGTTAGGCCTTTTCCATGGCGGGGGCGGTGATCGAGCTGTCGGGCGTGGGCAAGCGCTATGGCGCGCACGCGGCGCTGTCGGGCGTGTCGCTGAGCGTCCAGGCGGGCGAGTTCGTGGCCCTGGTGGGGGGCTCGGGCTCGGGCAAGACCACGCTGCTCAAGACCATCAACCGGCTGGTGGCGCACGATGAGGGCGCGGTCCGAGTGGGCGGCCAGGACGTCGCCGCGGTCCCGCCGCACGTCCTGCGCCGCGGGATCGGCTACGTCTTTCAGGAAGTGGGCCTGTTCCCGCACCTGACCGTGGCCGAGAACATCGCGATGACGCCGCGCCTGCTGGGCTGGGGCGCCGAGCGGATCGCCGCCCGCACGGCCGAGCTGCTGGAGCTGGTGGCCCTGCCGGCGGAGGTCGGCGGCCGCACGCCCGATTCGCTCTCCGGCGGACAGCGCCAGCGCGTCGGAGTCGGCCGGGCGCTGGCGGCCGAGCCCGCGCTGCTGCTGATGGACGAGCCGTTCGGGGCGCTGGATCCCCTGACGCGCGACCAGCTGGGGGCCGACGTGCGCGCCCTGCACGACCGGCTCGGGCTGACCACCGTGATGGTCACCCACGACATGGCCGAGGCGGTGCTGCTCGCCGACCGCATTGTCGTGCTGAAGGCCGGTCGGGTTCTCGCCGACGGAGCGCCCGCCGCCCTGCTGGCGGAGACGCGCGACCCGGACGTCCGCGCCCTGCTGGAGGCGCCGCGCCGCCAGGCGGAGCGGCTGGCCCGGAGGCTCGGCGCGTGAGCCCTCAGTTCTCCGAAGCCTTCGCCCTCCTGCCGCAATACCTGGACTCGCACGTGCTGCTGTCGGCCAGCGCGCTGGTGCTGGGCGTCGCCGTCAGCCTGCCGTTGGCGGTGGGCGCGGCCCGCAGTCCGAGGCTGCGCTGGCCCGTGCTGGCCTTCGCCAGCCTCGTGCAGACCATCCCCAGCCTGGCGCTGTTGGCCCTGTTCTATCCCCTGCTGCTGGGGCTCTCGGCGCTGAGCCGCTCGCTGTTCGGCCATGGGTTCTCGGCGCTGGGTTTCCTGCCTTCCCTGTTGGCGCTGACGCTCTATTCCATGCTGCCGGTGCTCAGGAACGGCGCGGCCGGCGTCCTGGGCGTCGACCCGGCGGTGCGTGAGGCCGCCGACGGGGTCGGCATGACCTCGCGCCAGAAGCTCCTGGAGGTCGAGCTGCCCCTGGCCGCGCCTGTGATCATGGCGGGGGTCCGCACCGCCGCCGTCTGGACGATCGGGGCAGCGACGCTGTCGACCCCTGTAGGGCAGACCAGCCTCGGCAACTACATCTTCGCCGGCCTGCAGACCGAGAACTGGGTGTTCGTCCTCTTCGGCTGCGCGGCCGCGGCCCTGCTGGCGATGGCCGCCGACCAGCTGCTGGGCCTCGTTGAGGCGGGCCTGCGGCGTCGAAGCCGCCGGCGCGTGCTGGCGGGCCTGGCGGGACTGGCCGTCGGGACTGCCCTGGCGCTGGCCCCCCTGGCCGGGCTCGGCAAGGCGGCGGCCTATGTGGTCGGCGCGAAAAACTTCTCCGAGCAGTACATCCTGGCCGAGCTCGTCGCCGGCCGGCTCGAGGGTGCCGGGGCGGAGGTCAGCCGGCGCGACAACCTCGGCTCTTCCATCGCCTACTCGGCGCTCGCAGCCTCCGAACTCGACGTTTACGTCGACTACTCGGGAACGCTGTGGACCAATGTCCTGGGGCGCACCGACAACCCCGGCCGCGCGGCGGTGCTCGCCAGCCTCACCGCCGAGCTGAAGCGCCGTGACGGGGTGGTGGTGCTGGGCTCGCTGGGGTTCGAGAACGCCTACGCCTTCGTCATGCGCCCGGACCGGGCGCAGGCCCTGGGCGTGCGGACCCTGGACGACCTCGCTCGGGTCGCGCCGCAGCTCACCTTGGGCTCGGACCTCGAGTTCCTGTCCCGGCCGGAGTGGAAGGCCGTGGAGACCGCCTACGGGCTGAAGTTCGGACGCGCGCGTTCCTACCAGCCGACCTTCATGTACCGCGCCCTGGCCGGCGGCGAGGCCGACGTGATCAGCGCCTTCTCCTCCGACGGCCGGATCGCCGCCGATGGCCTGGTGGTGCTGGAGGATCCCAAGGGCGCGATTCCGCCCTACGACGCGGTGATCCTGGTCGCGCCAGAACGGGCGGGCGACGACCAGCTGCTGAGCACGCTGCGGCCGCTCGTGGGGGCGATCCCCGTGGAGGCCATGCGGGCGGCGAACTACAGCGTCGACCGGGATGCGGAGAAGGCGAGCCCCGCGCAGGCGGCCCGGGCGCTTGGGGCGCAGCTGCGGCGGTGAGGCCGGCCCCCCTCCGCCTCCGCCGTTAACCATTTAGCCCTTCGTTAACCATGCGGGACCAGTCTGCACGGGTCGGCGCGCGGCGCCGATTCCGTAAGCTTTCCACGAGGTTCCCATGAACGGCGCCGAGGTTCTGGACGTCGGGCGCGACGCCATCTGGCTGACCATCCAGCTCTGCGCGCCGGTGCTGATCGTGGGCCTCGTCGTGGGTGTGGGCGTGGGCCTGCTGCAGGCGCTGACCCAGATCCAGGAGCAGACCCTGGTGTTCGCCCCGAAGATCGTGGCGATCTTCGTCTCCCTGCTGGTCTTCCTGCCGCTCATGGGCGCCCTGATGAGCGGCTTCATGCGGCACATCGCGGCCCGCATCTCGGCCATGTGAGGCAGGCCGACAGGCCGCCGCCATGGAATCCTACGCCACAGCCCAGCAGGTCTACGCCGCAGGCCTGCTCTTCGCCCGGCTGGCCGCCATCGTCATGCTGATCCCCGGCATCGGCGAGGCGTTCATCCCCGCGCGCATCCGGCTGGCCCTCGCCTTCGTCATGGCGCTGGCCCTGTTCCCGGTGATCGGGCCCAGCGTGCCGCCCATCCCGGGCGCGGTCAGCGGCGTGGCCGGCGCGGTGATCAAGGAGACCGCCATCGGCCTGATCATCGGCGGCATCCTGCGGCTGTTCATGTCGTCCCTCGCGGCGGCGGGCGAGATCATCTCCATCCAGACCACCCTGGCCTTCTCGCAGACCGCCAACCCGATGCAGGCGCAGCCGTCCACCACCCTGGGCACCTTCCTGGGCCTGATCGGCATCCTGCTGGTGATGACCACTGGCCTGCACCACCTGTTCATCGGCGCGATCGTCAGGTCCTACGACCTCTTCCCCTTCGCCCGTCAGGTGATGGTGGGCGACGCCGGCCAGCTGGCTATCGAAACCGTGGGCAAGTCCTTCGCGCTAGGCCTACAGCTCTCGGCCCCGGTGCTGGTCTTCTCCCTGGTTCTGAACATCGCCATCGGCGTGGTCGGGCGGGTGATGCCGCAGTTCCAGGTGTTCTTCGTCGCCACGCCAGTCATGGTGCTGGCGGGGCTTTCCGTCTTCGCGCTCTCGCTGGGGGTGATGGGCGTCGTCTGGACCGATCGCTACCGCGATCTCCTGAGCCGCTTCGGGTGAGGCATGGCTGAAGAGAACGACGGCGCATCGAAAACAGAAGAGCCTACCCCGCGAAAGCTCGAGCAGGCGCGGGCCAAGGGCGATGTGCCCAAGACCTCGGACCTGCCGCAGTTCCTCTCGTTCTTCGCGGTGGTCGGCTTGCTGGCGATCGCTGGCGGCGGGCTGTCCCGCAACCTGGCGATGGACCTCCTGCCGTTCATCGCCGACCCGGATGGGATCAACGTTTCCACCGGCTCGGGTGCGGGCCTTGCGTGGCGCGCGGCGCTGGCGGCGGCCCCGATCATCGTCGGCGTGATGCTGGCCGCCGCCTTCGCGGGCGCGGCGGGCAACCTCGTCCAGACGGGGCTGATGTTCACGCCCGACAAGCTGAAGATGGACTTCAAGAAGCTCTCGCCCATGCAGGGCCTGAAGCGGCTCTTCGGGCTGGACGCCCTGATGCAGTTCTTCAAGGGCGTGGTGAAGATCATCATCGTCAGCTTCCTCGTCTGGTGGGTGCTGAAGCCGCACCTGATGCCGATGATGCGCCTGGCCAACATGGAGCCGGCGATGATCCTGCCGATGACCGTCGACATCCTGCGCCGGCTGGTGTTCGCGGTCTGCGGCCTGCTGCTGCTGGTCTCTGGGGCCGACTGGTTCTGGCAGAAGCAGCGCTTCATGGTCCGGATGCGCATGTCCAAGGAGGAGCTGAAGGAGGACTTCAAGCAGACCGAGGGCGATCCGCACGTGAAGGCGCGCCAGAAGCAGATCCGCTTCACCCGCGCCCGCCAGCGGATGATGCAGGCGGTGCCCAAGGCCACCGTGGTGGTGATGAACCCCACCCACTACGCCGTGGCGCTGAAGTATGTGCAGGGCGAGGACGACGCGCCGCAGTGCGTGGCCAAGGGCCTGGACAGCCTCGCGCTCAAGATCCGCGCTATCGCGGAGGAGGCGGGCGTGCCGGTCATCGAAGACCCGCCGCTGGCGCGGGCCCTCTACGCGGCGGTGGACATCGAGGAGACGATCCCGCCCGCGCATTACGAGGCCGTGGCGAAAATCATCGGCTTCATCCTGAACGGCGGAAAGAAGGCCGAGCGCCGGGCGAGGCCCCTATGAGGGCCTGTGACAATCCGGGGGCTGTGAGAAGATTGGCATGAGTGATTCGATAGAGTTCCCCGCCCACCGACCGGAGACGCCGCGCGCCATGGCCGAGCGCCAGCCGAAGCGCCGCGGGTTCGACCCGCTCACCGCCGCCGCCGTGGCGTTCTTCCTGCTCGCCGTGGCGCTAGCCGCCACGCCGGCGCTGAACGCCGGGCCGGCGACGCTCGCCGGCCTGCTGCTGCTGATCGGACTGGCGGGCGTGGCCTGTCTGGGCCTTTTCGTGCTGCGCAGCGCCGTGGATCCCACCGCCGAGGCCGAGCCCGCCGCCGACAAGCTGATCGAGGCGCTCTCGGAACCGGCGGCGATCGCCAGCGCCGACGGTCGGCTGCAGGCCTGCAACGCCGCCTGGAAGCAGGCCATGGGCCCGGCCACGCGCCTGCCGAAGTCGGGCGCCTCGGCCGCCAGCCTGTTCGCCGCGCTCGCCGCCGCCCGCAAAGGGGAGACCGGCCGGGCCTCGATCCGCAACAACGGGACCGATCTGGAGCTGACGGTATCGCCCCTGGGGCCGCGTCGCTTCCTGGTCCGCCTGCCGGGTCCCGCGCCGTCGCTCGCGCTGCCGGCCGCCGCCCTGGAGGTGATTCACGCCGTCTCCACCGCCAGGAGCCCGCCGCCCAAGGTGCTGGACGCCTTCGCCGCGGCCTCGCCATTCGGCGCGGCCTTGCTGGACGGCGAGGATCCGTTCGAGGCGAAGATCCTGGAGGCCAATCCGGCCCTGAAGGCCGTGGCCGGCGGGGGCGATGTCGGCCAGCCCTTCGGCCAGCTGATCGACCCGGCCTCGCGCGCTGACGCCGCCCAACGGCTGGCCGCGGGCAACCAGGTGGGCGCGCTGGAAGTGCGCCTGGCCCACGACCCCGTCCGCATCGCCCACCTCTACCTGGCGAAGTCCGAGGGCCGCTGGGTCGCCTACCTGGTGGACGTCTCCGAGCAGAAGCAGATCGAGCTGCAGCTAGCTCAGAGCCAGAAGATGCAGGCCATCGGCCAGCTGGCCGGCGGCGTGGCGCACGACTTCAACAACCTGCTCACCGCCATCTTCATGCAGCTTGACGTGCTGGCCTCGCGCCACCCGGTCGGCGACCCCTCCTACGAGGGCCTGAACGAGATCCGCCAGACCTCCACCCGCGCCGCCGATCTGGTCCGCAAGCTGCTGGCCTTCTCGCGCAAGCAGACCGTCCAGCGCGAGGTGCTCGACCTTGGCGAGCTGATCAGCGAGTTCGAGGTCCTGCTGCGCCGGGTGCTCTATGAGGATGTGAAGCTGGTCACCGACTACGGCCGCAACCTGCCGCAGGTGAAGGCCGACCGCGGCCAGCTCGAAACCGCGGTGATGAACCTCGCGGTCAATGCGCGCGACGCCGTGCGCGCCCACGGCGGCGGCCAGGTGAAGATCCGTACCGCGCGGCTCACCCAGGAGCAGGCGAACCAGCTCGGCTATCCGGGCGCCCAGGGCGACCAGGCGCTCATCGAGGTCTCGGACGACGGCCCCGGCATCGCGCCCGAGATCATGGAGAAGATCTTCGAGCCCTTCTTCACCACCAAGCCGGTGGGCGAGGGGACGGGCCTGGGCCTCGCCACCGTCTACGGCATCGTCAAGCAGTCGGACGGCTGGATCAGCATCGACAGCCGACCCGGCGAGGGCGCCGCCTTCCGCATCTTCCTGCCGATCCACGTGCCCTCGGCCGTCTCCCCGCCTGCGGCCCCGGTCCAGCCGAAGCGGCCGGTGGCCCGCGACCTGTCGGGCGCCGGCCGGATCCTGTTCGTCGAGGACGAGGACGCGGTGCGCGGCGTCGCCGCCAAGCTGCTGCGCGCCCGTGGCTACGAGGTGATCGAGGCGGCCTCCGGCGAGGAGGCCCTGGAGCTCGCCGAGGAGCACGCCGGCCAGATCGACCTGATGATCTCCGATGTGGTCATGCCCGGCATGCAGGGCCCGGACCTGCTGAAACAGGCCCGCGGCTACCTGGGCGCCGCCCCGGTGATGTTCATCTCCGGCTACGCCGAGAGCGAGTTCTCCGACCTCCTGGAAGGCGAGACGAACGTCTCCTTCCTTCCCAAGCCGATCGACATCAAGACGCTCGCCGAACGGGTGAAGCAGGAACTCCAGAAGGCGGCGTAGGCGGGGAGAGCCGACGCTCGTGTTCCTGCGGCGCGCGCGGTCTTGGTATTTCCTCCCGCGGACAGGGAGAGAGGGAGCGGACGCGTTGCGCCGACTTGCGCTTGCAGGAGCGCCGCCGCAAACATCCTCAACCCTCTAGCCGCCGAGTACGCCGCCCGTGTCCAAGCCTGCGCCCAAGACCATGAGCCTCGCCGAGGCGTTCGCCCGCGGGGTCGCGGCCGGGCGGGCGGGACGGGTGGCGGAGGCGGAGGCGGTCTATCGAGCGATCCTGAAGGCGGCGCCCGTTCCGGAGGCCTTTCGGAACCTTGGGCTGCTGCTGGACGAGCAGGGGCGCGGGCGGGAGGCCGAAGCCGTCTATCGCGCGGCGCTGGAGGCGAACCCGCAGGACCCCGTCGCCCAGCTCAACCTCGCCTTGCTGCTGCTGAAGGACGGCCGCTACGCCGAGGGCTGGCCTCTGTTCGAGAGCCGGTTCGCCCGCCCGGGCGCCTGGCCCAAGCCGAGTCTCTCCTTCCCTGAGTGGCAGGGCGAGCCGGTGCGCTCCCTGCTGATCTGGCACGAGCAGGGCCTGGGCGACCAGATCCAGTTCGCCCGCTACGCGCCTGTGCTCAAGGCGCGAGGACTCGACGTCACCCTCGTCTGCAACCCGGCGCTGGCCCGGCTGTTCGCGCCGCTGGGCGTCACCATTGTACCGGCCGAGGGGCGGCCGACGGTGCCGCGCCATGACGCCTGGGTGATGGCTGGCGGCTTGCCGCGCCTGTTGGGAACGACGCTCGAAACCATCCCCCCCGCACCTTATCTTCCCGCCGCCGCCGGTGGGGCGGGCATAGGGCTCGCCACCCGTGGCAATCCGAACCATCCCAAGCACGCGATCCGCTCCCTGGACGCAGAGACGGAAGCGGCGCTGCGCGCGTTGCCGGGCGTGGTCAGCCTTCAGCCTGAGGACAGCGGCGCGAAGGACATGGAGGACACCGCCCGGATCATCGATGGCCTGGGCCTGGTGATCACCGTCGACACCAGCGTGGCCCACTTGGCCGGGGCCATGGGCAAGCCGTGCTGGGTGCTGCTGCCGACCGACGTGGACTGGCGCTGGCTGCGCGATCGGGCGGACAGCCCGTGGTACCCCTCGGTGCGACTATTCCGCCAGCGGTCCGCCGGCGACTGGGCGCCGGTCCTCGCCGAGGTGCGCGCCGCCCTCGGCGCGCGGGATGAACGCGAGTGGAGGAGCCGATGAGCAGCGATCTCCAGCTTAAGGGGCGGGGTCGCCTCCCGGTCAGGGTCAAGGCCGGCGAGGCGGTGGGAACCGGCGCCCTGGGGGCGGCGGCGCTGGGCGCGCTTGCCGTGGGGGCGCTGGCGTTCGGCGCGATCGCCGTCGGGCGGCTGGCGGTCGGCAAGATGGCCATCCGGCGGCTGCGCATCGGCCGCCTGGAGGTCGACGAGCTGGTGGTGCGGAAGGTCAGCCCGCCGCCGCGGCGCTGACTGGGGCCGCCGCGCCATAGGGGCTCAGGTCGATGCCGGGATAGCGGAGCGCGACGTCGCACAAGGTCTGTTCGTTCCAGTAGGGGTCGCCCGGCGGCGGCCAGCCGAACAGGTCGCGCTGGCGCGGCGTCATCTTCACCATCGCCTCCTTCCAGCCGGGCCGCAGCGACTGGTCGGGCCAGGCGAGCTTGCCCTGCCAGCGCCAGCCCCGCGGCTTGAAGTCGATGGGCATGACGAAGCGCGAGCGGCCTTCGGCCTTGAAGTTGGAGCCGCGGTGAAAGACGTCGGTGCGGTAGATCAGCATCGAGCCGGCCGGTCCGGTGACGGCGATCTCGTCGTCGAAGAAGTCGCCCATTGTCGTCTGGCTCACGCCGATCGGGATGTGGCGGGTCTTGTCCACGGGCACGACCTTGGTGGGGCCGTCCAGCTCGGTCACGTCCGACAGCAGGATGAAGCAGGTCATCTGCGCCATGGTCTGGTCGGCGCGCGGGACCACGATGGTGTGGTTCTCGTAGTCGCGGTGGTGGTGCTGGTCGTAGTCGACGGCGCCGGCGTACTTGGCCCAGAGCTCGATCTTGTAGCAGTCGATCTCCGTCGTGCCGCAGAACCGCTCGGCCGCGTCGATCAGGTCGGGGTAGACCGCCACCCGGTTCAGCGCCCAGGACGGGTAGGGGAAGAAACGCAGGCCGGCGAACTGGCTGCGGGTGAACTTCGCGTAGGCGCCGGGATCGGCGAAGTAGGCCGCCGGCGTCGGATAGATCTCCCACAGGGCGTCCTGCGCCGCCGAGAGCGTCTCGCGATCCAGAAACCCCTCCACGACCGTGAAGCCGCGGTCCCAGACCTCGGCCAGCTTGGCGTCCGGTATCCGCATCCGCCTGTCCTCCTGGCGCCGAGGGAAGCGCGGTCCGGGCGTCGCCGCAAGGGCGCGGCGACGTGCTGGGTGGCGCACAACCTCCGGAAGACCCGCCGCGGTCCCTCTAATCCTCCGGTGGCGGGTCTTGTAACCACTCGGTAAGTTCCTGTTTTTCCGGGATTAAGTCCGCTGCGGTACAGCTTGGCCCGAGACCCACGGCAGAAAGCTGCGCAGCATGTTCGATCCCGTCGCGGCGGCCTTGGCCTCCGCAGGCCTGGCGGCGCTGTCCCTGGCGTGGTTCGGGGTGCTGCTGGCCTGGCACGGCCTGCACGCCCGCAGCGAGACCCGTCGCGCCGCGCAGCGCGCCGAGGCCGAGGCCCTGCTCGACGCCATGGAGACCGGCCGGGCGTCGGCCGCCGAGGCTGTCGCGGCGTTGCGGCGACGGCCCGCCGTGCTCGCGGAGGCGCTTGCCACCCGGCGCGTCGGCGGCCCGGCCGCCGCCCGTCTGGCCAGCGCGGTGGAGTCCGCCGGCCTCGCCGAGGTGCTGCGCCGGCGCGCCGAACGCGCTCGCGGGCCGGCGCGCCTGGTCGCCATCGACGCCCTGGGCGCCTTGCCCGGCCCGGAGACCGCCCGGGTGCTGCGCCGGATCTGGTTCTACGGGCGAGGCGAGGCGCGGATCGCCGCCCTTCAGGCTCTGGAGGAGTTCGGGCGGCCGCTGCCGCTCGGGGCGGTGCTGCGCAGCCTTGACCACGACGACGTGGTCGCCTCGCGCCGGCTGATCGCCCTTCTCGAGGTGCTGGTCCGCGGCCGGCCGGAAACGGCCGCCCGCCTGGCGCACTCGGGCAAGCTCACCCTCCGGACCCGCGCCGCCCTGCAGCAGGCCATCGACCGGGCGGCCTGCCCGGCCGGGCGCCGCGCCCGCCGGGCCACGCGGCCCCGCGTGGCCGCATGAGCGAGCTGCTCGTCCAGGCGGCTCCGGCGGCCCTGTTCGTCGCCCGGGGGCTGGAGGCCCTGGTGGTCCTGGCTGGGGTGACCCAGAGCGTCAGCTACGTCTGGCAGTTGCTGCTCGCCGCCTTCGTCATCGCGCGCCGCCCGCCCGTCACCGAAACGGCCATCCTGCGCCGGCGCTATGCGGCGGCCGCGCCGCGCATCTCCATCCTCGTCCCGGCGCACAACGAGGCTGCGACGATCATCACCAGCGTCCGCTCGCTGCTCGCCTTGGACTATCCCGACTTCGAGGTGCTGGTGGTGGACGACGGCTCGACCGACGCCACGCTCGGCTGCCTGGTGGAGGCGTTCGGCCTGCGCGAACGGCGAGGCCGCACCGCCTGCGGCGCGCGCCGCTTCGGCGCCCGTGCCGAGGGCAGGCTGCGGGTGCTCAGCAAGCTCAACGGCGGCAAGGGCGACGCCCTGAACGCCGGCCTCGCCGAGGCCGACGGCGAGCTGGTGTGCGTGATCGACGCCGACTGCGTGCTCGAGCCCGACGCCCTGCTGCGCGCGGCCCAGCCCTTCATCGACCATCCTGACGAGGTGGTCGCCGTGGGCGCCACCATCCGGCCTGTGAACGGCTGTCGGGTCACGCCCGAGGGACGGGTGGAGGTGGACACGCCGCGCAATCCGCTCGCCCTGCTGCAGACGGTGGAGTACCTGCGCGCCTTCATGTCGGCCCGGCTGGCCTGGAGCCAGCTGGGCGCGCTGACCCTGATCTCCGGCGCCTTCGGCCTGTTCCGGCGTGACGTCCTGGTGGAGATCGGCGGCTACAGCACCACGACGCTCGGCGAGGACCTGGAGCTGGTCGTCCGCCTGCGCCGCCACCTGCAGGACGGCCATCGGCAGGGCCGGGTGGTGTTCATCCCTGAGCCCCTGTGCTGGACCGAGGCGCCGGAGGACCTCGCTGTGCTGCGGCGTCAGCGCGTGCGCTGGCAGCGTGGCGCGCTCGAGACCTTCGCCGCCCATTGGCCCATGCTGTTCCACCGCCGCTACGGCCGGATCGGCCTGCTGGGGCTCGGCCGCATTCTGCTGGTAGACGTCATGGGGCCGATCCTGGAACTGGCGGGCTGGAGCCTGCTCCTGCTGTTCTGGGCGTTGGGGGCGCTCTCCACCGACCATGCCCTGGCCTACCTGGCGCTGGCGATCTCGTTCGGGGTCGCCATCAGCCTTTTCACCCTTTCCCTCGAGGAGGCCGAGCTGCGCCGCTTCCCGCGCACCCGCAGCCTGGTCGCTCTGGCCGCCGCTGCGGTGCTGGAGAACTTCGGCTATCGGCAGCTCAACACGCTCTGGCGGATCGAAGGCACGCTGCGCCACTTCACCACCCCGCCGAGCTGGGGAACCATGACACGCAAGGGGTTCGCACCCGCCGCCGCCTGACTCCCCGCTTTGAGCCCTCTTGCGTCCGTCGCCCGCAGGGGCGAGCGTCTGGCCCATTAGAACAAAAGCCATTTGGGAGGACGCGATGGGTGAGGCTCGGATCAATCCGAACGGAACGCTGCGGGGGAAGACGGCGCTGGTCACTGGCGCCAGCCGCGGCATCGGCGAAGCCATCGCCGCCCGGCTGGCCATGGAAGGGGCCCGGGTGGTCTGCTCGGCCCGCACCGCTGAGAGCGGCGACAGCAAGCTGCCCGGCACCCTGCATGACACCGTGGACCGCATCCGCCGGGCGGGCGGCGAAGCCACCTTCATCAGGGCCGACCTCTCCTCGGCCGAAGACCGGGAACAGCTGGTGGCCCAGGCCGCGGAGGCCTACGGCCCTGTGGACATCCTGGTGAACAACGCCGCGGTCACCTTCTTCATCCCGGTGGAGACCTTCCCGGAGAAGCGCTTCAAGCTGATGATGGAGGTTCAGGTCTGGGCGCCCTTCCACCTGGCCCAGCTGGTGCTGCCCGGCATGCGCGAGCGCAAGCAGGGCTGGATCGTGAACATCTCCTCGCCGGCCGGCATCCATCCGAAGTTGCCGTTCGCCAGGGGCCGTGGCGGCACCGTCTACGGCATGTGCAAGGCGGCGCTGGAGCGCTTCACAACCGGCCTCGCCTCGGAAGTCTACGAGGACAACGTTGCGGTGAACGTGGTCTCGCCCGGCCTGGTGGACACCCCCGGCGTCGCGGTGCACGGCCTGATCAACGAGCAGACCAAGGACCGCGTGCAGCCCATCGAGTACATCGCGGAAGCCGTCTACCGTCTCGCCTCGGGCGATCCCAAGACCATGACCGGCCGCATCGACTACGCCGAGCCGCTCCTGAAGGAGCTCTCCGTCCAACCGGCGGAGCTGGTCTGAGGCATGATCGAGCAGACCCTCGACCTCCCCACCCGGGACGGCGCCGCCACCACCTTCATCGTCCACCCGGAGCGCGAGGGGCCGTACCCGGTGGTCCTGTTCTTCATGGACGCCCCGGCGATCCGCGAGGAGCTGCGCGACATGGCCCGGCGGATCGCCGCCGTCGGCTACTACGTGATGCTGCCCAACCTCTACTACCGGCGCGGCGTGCTGGAGCTGGCCGACCTGCCGCCGCTGCCCGAGGCCGAGGCCAGGGCGCGCATGTTCGACCTGATGGGCTCGTTGACCATCGCCGGGGTGATGGAGGACGCTGACGCCCTGATGGACTTCGCCGACCGCGACGCGGCGGCCAGCCCGGGCCGAATGGCGACCCTGGGCTACTGCATGAGCGGCCAGTACGCGGTGAACTACGCCGCCCGCAACCCGCGGGTGGCGGCCGCGGCCTCCATCTATGGCGTGCGCCTGGTCACCGACCAGGACGACAGCCCCCACCTGGCCGCTCAGCGATCGAAGGCCGAGTTCTACTTCGCCTGCGCCGAGACGGACGCCTACGCCCCGCCGGAGATGGTGGAGGCCCTGGACGCCGCCCTGAAGGACTCCGACACGCGCGCGGAGGTGGAGCTCTATCCGGGCACACACCACGGCTTCGCCTTCCCGCAGCGCGCGGTCTACGACAAGGCCGCCGCCGAGCGGCACTGGGAGCGGCTGTTCAGCCTGTGGCGGCGGACACTGAGCTAGGCTGCGGCGAGAGACGAAGCATCTGGAAAGGTGAATGAAAACAGGCGTCCGCAACTATCTCGCGAGATAAACCTTGAAAATCGCCCGATTTGGCCTATCTTGTTTTAATCAAATCTCGAACCGGCTCGCTGCCGATCTGGTCTCCACCTTGGTGGCTGTGTCCAGAAACGCCTTACGACCCTACCCGAAAATTTGATCTCACCACCCACAGTGGGTGCGAGAACTCGTGTCCGGAAAGGGACGACAATGCAAAACGGCACCGTGAAGTGGTTCAACGCCACCAAGGGCTTCGGCTTCATCCAGCCTGACGACGGCGGCAACGATGTGTTCGTGCACATCTCGGCCGTGGAACGCGCGGGCCTCGGCGGCCTGCACGAGGGCCAGAAGCTCGGCTTCGAGCTGCAGCGTGACCAGCGCAGCGGCAAGATGTCGGCTGGCAACCTCCAGGCGGCCTAAGCGACGTTCGGAGGCGGCCCCCAGGGCCGCCTCCGAGACTTCGCTACGGGGGCGATCCCGCCCCAGCGCCTCCGGAGGAACCATGTCGACCCAGAAATCCGACGCCCGCGCCGTCGAGTACCGCGTCCGCGCCGATGCGGCCACGGCCGCCGCCGGCGCCTGCCAGCTCGATCGCATGCGCGAACAGCACGAAGCGGCCGCCGCGGTGTGGACGCAACTGGCTGAAGCCGAGGAGCGCCGCGCCCGCGAGCGCTTGGTCTTCCACGGGGCCGCCGTCACCACCGTGCCGGGCGGCGCCGCATGAGGAACGCCCTGAAGGACGGTTTCAACGACCGCATGCAGGCGCAGGCGGACGCCCGCAAGGCGCTGCTGGACAAGTTCAAGCCGCGGCCTACCGTCACCGATCCCCGGATCGGCGAGCGGGCCGCGGACCGCGCCGCCGAACTGAGCCGCGTCCGCGAGGAGCGGACCGAGGCCAGGCTGGCCCGCAAACAGGCCGCCGCCGACGCGATCGCTGCGGCCGCGGAGGCCGTGCTCGCCGCGGAAGCCAATGCGCTTGATCTTAAGCGAGGCGAGCGCAAGGAACGAAAAGCGTTGACCAAGGCTGAAGCCAAGGCCAAGCGCGATGCCCGCTATGCCGCCCGTAAGGCGCGGAAGTAGCAGCGTCTAGGAACAACGAACGAAAGGACGCCCCTTTGGCGAAAGAAGAGCTGGTCGAGTTCGACGGCCTCATCACCGAACTGCTGCCGGAGGGCCGTTTCCGCGTGCGCCTCGAGAACGACCACGAAATCCTGGCCTACACGGCCGGCAAGATGAAGAAGAACCGCATCCGCTCGATGGTCGGCGACCGCGTGACGGTCGAGATGACGCCCTACGACATGGATCGCGGACGGATCACCTTCCGGCACAAGCCCGAAGGCGCACGGGTCGGCGGCGGCCCGCCGCGGCCGCAATACCGCCGGCGCTGAGCGCCGGCGTTCCGCCTGGCTGCGGGTCCTCCGGGCCCGCCTGAGGAGCTGCGCCGCATGGACGATCTCACCGACGCCGAAGTCGGCGCGCTCCGCAACCTCGCTCACAAGCGGGACGGGGTTGTGGCTCCCTTCATCAATATCGCCGACGCCCGTCGCCTGACCGACCTCGGCCTCGCCCGGCGCAGCCGGCAGGGCTGGGACATCACGGCCGCCGGCGCGGCCGTGCTGGCCAGGCTCGGCCCCGGTCCCGCGGCAGCCGGCGGCGACGTGGTGCCTTTCTGAGGCTCAGGCCGGCGGCCGCTGCGCCACCACCGGCGGCGCCCAGCCCGGCTCCAGGGCCTTGGCTGGATGCGATCCGGTCACCTGGCCCATGAACGGCGGCCATATGTCGTAGCCCAGCAGCTGCTGCAGCCGGGGAGACATGGCGGCGGCCTGCTCGCGCGGGATCCCCAGGTAGAAATTCTCCTGCGTGCGCGCCCACGGCTCGCAATACTGGTTGGTGAAGGCGAGTCTCGGCCTTGGGCTGCGGTTCGCGCCGCCGCGGTGGAGCAGGGTGCCCGCGAACACCACCGCCGCGCCGGACGGCATCACCATGGGGACCATCATGGCCTGGAGCGCCTCGGGGTCGTTCGGCCGCCCGGGCGCGCCGGGGTCGCCCCAGAGGTGGCTGCCCGGGATGATCTCCGTCCCGCCGTTCTCCGCCGTGAAATCGTCCACCGCCACGATGACCGTGTAGCTGATCGCCGGCCGCGGCCGCGGCTGGCGGTAGAAGCCATCGTCCTGGTGTAGGTCCTGCGCCGTCTCGCCCGGATAGATGCAGATCGCCTGGCTGGCGGTCAGCAGGAACCCCGGCTGCAGGAAGCGCGAGAGCAGCGCCATCAGGCGCGGATCCTCGGTGACCTCCTCGAACACCTTGTCGCGCGCCACCAGGGTGTAGACCCGCTCCGTCCTGAACCCCTCGAAGTCGTTCCGCCCATGGTGCGCGCCGAGGTAGGGCGCGAGCCCGTCCCGAACGCGGGCCACCGTGGCCGCGTCCAGGAAATCCTCGATGACGGTATAGCCCTGCTCGCGGACGCGCGCGGCGTGCGCGTCCGCGTCGAAGCGGTGGGTGGCGACGTCCATGGCGCAGGTCCTCCCGCCAAAACGCTACCACCGGAGCCGCCCTGCGGTTAGCCCTCCTGCAAGGCTCGTGAGGGGCGCTCGCTTGCCTCCCCCGCCCGCCGGGCGGAAGGTGCGGCGCCTGAACGGAGCCTCCGATGTCACAGTCCCTGAAGATCCGCCGCGTGGCCGGCGCGCTCGGCGCCGAGATTTCCGGCGTCGACCTGTCGCGGGACCTACCCGACGAGACCGTCACGGCGATCCGCAAGGCGCTCGTGGAGCACCAGGTGGTCTTCTTCCGCGACCAGGATCTCACGCCGGCCCAGCAGGTCGCCTTCGGCCGCCGCTTCGGGCCGCTGAACATCCACCCGTTCGTTCAAGGCATGGCCGATCAGCCCGAGGTGATGGAGATCATCAAGGAGCCGCAGGACAAGGTGAACTTCGGCGGCGGCTGGCACTCGGACATGAGCTTCCTGGAGACGCCGGCGATCGGCTCGATCCTCTACGCCGTCGAGGTGCCGGAGTTCGGCGGCGACACCCTGTTCGCCAGCCAGGCTGCGGCCTACGATGCCCTCTCGCCGGGCCTGAAGGCGACGCTGGAGACGCTCTCCGCCGTTCACTCGGCGAGCCGCGAATATTCCGCCCAGGGCCACTCGGCCCAGAAGCGGGCGGGCATGCAGGTGGCGGAGGCCGACGGCTACGTGGGCGAGTACGTCCACCCGGTGGTGCTCACCCACCCGGAGAGCGGCCGCAAGGCGCTCTACGTGAACCCGGCCTTCACCCTGCGCATCGACGGATGGAAGACCAGCGAGAGCAAGGCGCTGCTCGACTACCTCTTCAACCACTGCCGGTACGAAGGCTTCACCTGCCGCTTCAGCTGGCGCGAGGGCTCGGTGGCCTTCTGGGACAACCGCTCTGTCTGGCACTTCGCCCTGAACGACTACCCCGGCCAGCGCCGCCACATGCGCCGGGTCACCGTGGATCCCTGGCCGGCCATGGCCGAGCAGGCGAGGGAAGCAGAGCTGGCCGCCGGCTAGCGGCTCAGGAACGCCTTCACCCCCTCCGCCGCCGCGACGCCGGTGGCGAAGCTGGCCTGCAGGAGATAGCCGCCCGTGGGGGCTTCCCAGTCCAGCATCTCGCCGGCGGCGAACACGCCCGGGCGGGCCTTCAGCATGAGCCGCTCGTCCACGGCCTCGAGGCGCAGGCCGCCTGCGCTCGAGATGGCGCGGGCGAGGCCCTCGACCCCGGTGACCGGCAGCGGGCAGGCCTTGATCAACCGGGCCAGCGGGCCGGGCTCGGCGGGCAGGTCCTTGCCGGCCGCCTCGCGCAACAGGTTGACCTCCACGGGCGACAGGCTGAGCGCCTTGCGCAGGTGGTTGGCCAGGCTCTCGCCCTTCCGCGGTCGGGCGAGGCGGTCGGTGAGGCGCTGGATCGTCTGGTCCGGGCGCAGGTCGATCTGCAGCGTCGCCGGCGCCGCGTCGCGCAGCGCCGCCGAGATGGCGTAGACCGCCCCGCCTTCCAGGCCATAGCGGGTGACCACCGCGTCGCCGCGGCTGGCGTGCCCGCCCACGCGAAGCGCCACGTTCTTCAGCGGCTGGCCTTCGAAGCGGTCGCGGAACACCGCGCTCCAGGCGATGTCCGCGCCGACGTTGGCCGGGCGGAAGGGGGCGACGTCTTCGATCCAGGCCGCCCAGGCGCCGTCCGAGCCGAGCCTCGGCCAGCTGGCGCCGCCCAAGGCCAGGACCACCGCGTCGGCGCGTACCGCCGTCCCGCCCTCGGGCGTCTCGAGACGCAGCGCGCCGTCGGTGTCCCAGCCGCGCCACTCGTGCCGCAGGCGCACCTCCACCCCAAGACTCGCCAGCCGCTGCAGCCAGGCGCGCAGCAGGGGCGAGGCTTTCAGCGACTTCGGGAACACCCGGCCGGACGAGCCCACGAAGGTCGGCTGGCCCAGGCCCTCGGCCCAGGCGACCAGGGCGGCGGGCGGAAAAGCCGCGATGATCGGCCGAAGGCGGTCCACAGCGGCCCCGTCGTAGCGGCCGAGGAAGCTCTCCAGGTCCTCCGAGTGGGTCAGGTTCAGCCCGCCGCGCCCGGCCATCAGGAACTTGCGGGCGAGGGAGGGCATGCGGTCGAAGACCGTCACCGCGAGGCCAGCCCCGGCCAGAACCTCGGCGGCCATCAGCCCCGCCGGGCCGCCGCCGACGACGGCGACGCTCGGCGTCACACCCCGGCCATGGCCAGGACGGCGGCGAGGCCGACGGCCTGACCACGGACCGAGGCGGTCTTCTCCACGTCGATCCACTCGTCGGGCGCGTGTGCGCGGCCGCCCGAGCCGCCGGAGCCGATGGTCACCGCCGGGATGCCCAGGCTGATCGGGATGTTGCTGTCCGTGGAGCTGGCGCCGAGGACCGGCGTGTAGCCGGCGGCCTGCACCGCGGCCTTGGTCGCGCGAACGATCTCGGCGTCCTCGCGGGTGGCGCCCGTCGGCCGGTCCCCGATCAGCTTAACGTCGGCGCTGATCTCGCCGAACCGGGTGTTGCGCGCCTTGTTCTCGGCGGCGACGGCGTCCTTGACGATCTGCTGGAACCGGGCGTCCACCTTGGCCAGCTCGTCCTTTGACTCCGACCGCATGTCCACCTCAAGCCAGATCGACTCCGGGATCGAGTTCACCGAGGTGCCGCCGCCCACAACGCTCGTCGCATAGGTGGTCTTCGGCTGGGTGGGCGTGACGATCTTGTTCATCTCGACGACCGCGGTCCCCATGGCCGCCATGGGGTTCACCGTGCCGAACGCGCCGTAGCTGTGGCCGCCCGGACCCTTGAAGGTGACACGGTAGCGCCGGGAGCCCACCGCCCCGAAGGTCACCCGCTCGGGGGAGGTCCCGTCCATGGAGAAGAAGGCTGCGATGCGGTCCTTGTACTTGCCCTTGGTGAAGATGTGGCGCACCCCGCGCAGGTCGCCGGGCCCCTCCTCGCCGACATTGCCGACAAAGAGGATGTCCGACTTCGTGCGGATCTTCGCCGCGTCCAAGGCGCGGATGTAGGCCAGCAGCACGGCAAGGGAATGGGTGTCGTCGCCGACGCCGGGCGCGTGCAGCTTGGTCCCCTCGCGGCGGACCTTCACGTTGGTGCCTTCCGGGAACACCGTGTCCAGGTGGGCCGCCAGCACCACGACCTTGCCGCCGGCGGGCCCTGTCCCGCGGCGCAGGCCCATGACGTTGCCCTCCGCGTCCATCTCCACGTCTGACAGCCCATGCGCCTTCAGCATCTCCATGTAGGCGCGGGCGCGGGCCTCCTCCTTGAAGGGCGGCGCCGGGATCTCGGTCAGCTTGATGGTGTCCTCGACGGTCCGCGCATGGTCCTGGTCGAGCTTGGCCACGGCCGCCTTGAACGGGGCGCTGGCGACCAGCCGCTGCACCCTCTGCTCTGGTCCAGCGCCGCGCTCCTGGGCCTGTGCGGCGCCGGTGAGGGTGAGGGCGAGGGCGGCGGCGAGGGCGTAACGCGGCGCGGTGAACATCGGTCTGGAATCCTTGCGCGAATGCGGCCGCATATGAGCCGATCTCGCCGCGGGGGACCAGCACGCGGGGGCCGATCCTTGCGCATTACCGGAAATTAACAAGGCCGACCTTGCCGGCGCCTTGCCGCCGGGCGCCTGCGACCCTTAAGCCTTCGGGTCACAGATGTAACACCGGGGGACGCTCATGCTGAGCCGCCGCAATCTCCTGCTGTCCGCCGGCGCAGGCCTCGCGCTCACGGGCTGCGCGACGGCGGAGCCGCCGCCGGCCCCGCCCGTAGCCGCCGCCCCGCCGCCGCCCGCGCCGCCCAGCGCCGAGCAGCAGCTGGCGAGCTTCCTGGACGACCTGTTCGAAGAGGCGCTGAAGGAGAGGCCTGAGCTCGTCACCTCGCTGGGCCTCGACAAGGGCGAGCGCGCCGCCGCCAAGTCCCAGCTGCACGACGCCTCCCTGGAGGCCGTCGACCGGCGTCGCCGCCGCAACGCCGAGATGCTGGTCCGCCTGAAGACCATCGACCGCTCGCAGCTCAGCGGCATGTCCGCCGTCAACTACGACAGCATGCTCTACGGCATGGAGGTGGACGCCGAGGCCAACGCCCGCTTCCGGTTCGGCGGGGAGGGGGCGGGCTCCCCCTATGTGCTGTCGCAGATCGGCGGCGCTTGGTCGGACGTGCCCGACTTCCTCTCGGCCCAGCACACCGTCGAGACGCGCGAGGACGCCGAGGCCTATGTCGCCCGCATGGAAGCCTTCGCCCGGGTGCTGAACCAGGAGGTGGAGCGGGTGCGCCATGACGCAGGCCTGGGCGTCATCCCGCCGGACTACGCCATCAAGGGCGCCATCGCCCAGATGAAGGTGCTGCGCGCCCCCGCCGACAAGGCCGCCCTGATCCGCAACCTCACCGACCGCACCACCGCCAAGGGCATCCCCGGCGACTGGCGGGGCGAAGCGGGCCGCGTCTACGAAGCCGTCGTGGTCCCGGCCATCGACCGGCAGATCGCTCTCCTGGAGAGCCTGCTGCCGCGCGCCACCCACGACGCGGGCGTCTGGAAGCTGCCAGATGGCGAGGCCTACTATGCGCTCGCCCTGCGCGGCCAGACCACCTCCAACATGACCCCGCAGGAGGTCCACCAGCTGGGCCTGGAGGTGACCCGCGAGCTGCACGCCCGGGCCGACGTCCTGTTCCGCAAGATCGGCTACACCAAGGGCGGGGTCGGCCGCCGCTACGACCAGCTCTACAAGTCCAGGAAGGGCGTCTATCCGAACACCGACGCCGGCAAGGCGCAGCTGATCGCCGAGCTGAACAAGCTGGTGGCGAAGATGGAGGCGCGGCTGCCCGAGCAGTTCGCCACCCTGCACAAGGCCAAGCTCGAGATCCGGCGCATCCCCAAGGAGACCGAGCAGGGCGCCTCGACCCACTACAGCGAGGGCAGTCTCGATGGCTCGCGCCCGGGCATCTACTGGATCAACCTGCGGGATACGGCGGAAGCCCCCTATTGGTTCATGCCCACGACCACCATCCACGAGGGCGTGCCGGGCCACCACATGCAGCTCTCGATCCAGCGCGAGGCAGACCTGCCCATGATCCGGCGGGTGATGACCTACGGCGCCTACGTCGAGGGCTGGGCGCTCTACACCGAGCAGGTGGCCCAGGAGATGGGCTTCTACGAGGGCGATACGCTGGGGGAGCTGGGCTACATCCACGACGCCCTTCTGCGCTCCGGGCGCCTCGTCACCGACACCGGCATCCACCACCTGCGCTGGAGCCGCGAGAAGGCGATCGCCACCCTTTCGGAAATCGACGGGGACCCGCCCTCGCTTTCGGCCCAGGAGATCGAGCGTTACTCGGTCTGGCCGGGCCAGGCGTGCAGCTACATGGTCGGCAAGGTGACCCTCCTGCGCCTGCGGGAGAAGGCCAAGGCCGCGCTCGGGACGCGGTACGACCCCCGCGCCTTCCACGACGCGGTGCTGCTGTCCGGCTCCATGCCGCTGACCGTGCTGGAAGCCCGCATCGACCAGTACATCGCCGCCGCCCGCGCCTGACGCCGCACCCCTTTTCAGATTGGAGGGCCTGAAGATGACGGCCATCGACCGCCGCGCATTCCTGACGACCACCGCCGCCGCCGCCCTGTCGGGGCCTGCGCTCGCCCAGGCCTCCGGCGAGGACCAGAAGCTGCGCGTCCTGCTCGACGCCATCTACGAGGAGAACCTCGCGGCCTCGCCCGAGGCGGTGACGCGGCTAGGCCTCGACAAGGGCGCCCGCGCGGCCGCCAAGTCCAAGCTCGACGGATCGTCGGCCGCCGACATCGCCGAGGACCGGGCGCGCAACGCCGCCCAGCTGAAGCGGCTCGAGGCCATCGACGGCGCCAAGCTGTCGCCCCG
This sequence comes from Phenylobacterium sp., assembly GCF_036563385.1. Taxonomy (GTDB): domain Bacteria; phylum Pseudomonadota; class Alphaproteobacteria; order Caulobacterales; family Caulobacteraceae; genus Phenylobacterium. The sequence continues at coordinate 78,742 of NZ_DATCML010000012.1, read as the reverse complement.
CAGCCGCTCGGACTGGGAGACGGTGCTCTTCACCGCCCGCACCAACGCCGAGGGGACCCGGTTCGGCTACGGCGACGCCTTCGGCCAGGAGCCCTACGTCGTCTCCCAGCTGAACGGCGCCTATCGGGACAAGCCTGACTTCCTGGGCACGCAGCACACCATCGAGACCCGCGCCGACGCCGACGCCTACCTGTCGCGCCTGGAAGCCTACGCCCAGGTGATGGACCAGGAGACTGAGCGCGCGCGCGCCGACGCCGGCCGGGGCGTCGTCCCGCCGGACTTCATCATCGCCAAGGCGCTGACCCAGATGCGGGCGCTGAAGGTCGACCCGGCGACCTCGCCGCTTGTCCGCTCCGTGGCCGACCGAGCGAAGGAGAAGGGCCTCGCGGGCGAGTGGGAGGCGCGGGCCGCCGGCATCTACAGCGGCAAGGTGGTCCCCGCGCTGGATCGGCAGATCGCCCTGTTCGAAGGCCTGCAGCCGAAAGCGACGCACGAGGCGGGCTGCTGGCGCCTGCCGGAAGGCGAGGCCTTCTACCGGCACGCGCTCAAGAACATGACCACGACGACGCTCAGCGCGGACGAGGTCCACCAGCTCGGGCTGGAAACGGCGAAGTCGCTGTCGGCGCGCGCCGACACTATCCTGAAGGCCCAGGGCTACTCAAAGGGGACCGTGGGCGAGCGGATCGCCGCGCTCTTCAAGGAGCCGAAGTACCTCTACCCCAACACCGACGAGGCCAAGGAGCGGCTGATCGCCGACCTCAACAAGTACGTCGACGCCATCCGTCCGCGGCTGCCGGAGGCCTTTGGCCAGCTCCCCAAGGCGCCGGTGGAGATCCGCCGGGTGCCCAAGTTCATCGAGGCCGGCGCCCCAGGCGGCTACTACAATCGCCCCGCCCTCGATGGCTCGCGGCCCGGCATCTACTGGATCAATCTGCGCGACAGCGCCGAGAACCCCACCTGGACGCTGAAGACGCTGACCTACCACGAGAGCATTCCGGGCCATCACCTGCAGCGCACTCTGCAGCAGGAGGGCGACGCGCCCATGCTGCGCCGGACCGCCGGCTTCCCGGCGTTCGCGGAGGGCTGGGCGCTCTATTCCGAGCAGCTGGCGCTGGAGATGGGCATGTACGAGGGCGACCCGCTGGGCGAGCTCGGCATGCTTCAGGCCGCGTTGTTCCGCGCCGCGCGCCTTGTGGTCGACACCGGCCTCCACGCCAAGCGCTGGAGCCGCGAGAAGGCCATCGAGACCATGGTCGCCATCGACGGCAGCCCGGTCTCCTCCGCCACCACCGAGATCGAGCGCTACTGCGTCCGCCCGGCTCAGGCCTGCAGCTACATGGTGGGCAAGCTCACCTGGCTGCGCCTGCGCGAGAAGGCCAAGGCCGCGCTCGGCCCGCGCTTCGACCTGCGCAAGTTCCACGACGCCGTCCTCCTCGGGGGCGCTATGCCGCTCACGGTTCTCGAGGGCGTCGTCGACCGTCACATCGCCGCTTCCAAGGCTTGAGAGCACCCATGACCCGCATCGACCGCCGCAGCTTCCTCGCCACCTCCGCCGCCGGCGCCCTCGCGGCCGCCACGCCGGCCCTCGCCCAAGCGGGCGGCGAGGACGCCAGGCTCCGCGCCCAGCTCGACCGCATGTTCGAGACCCTGGTGGACGACAGCCCCGAGTTCGCCACCCAGCTCGGCCTCGACAAGGGCGCGCGCGCCCACCTGAAGTCCAAGCTCGACGACGACAGCCTGGCCGCCAAGGCCCGGCGGCTGGAGCGCTCGCGCAAGTGGCTGGCCGAGCTGAAGGCCATCGATCGCGCCAAGCTGTCGGCCGGGTCCAAGGTCGACCTGGACGTGGTCACCTACCAGCAGGAGCGGGCGGTGGCGGCGGGCGAGCGTTGGAAGTTCGGCAACGTGGGCGGCAACTTCCAGCCCTACGTCATCAGCCAGCGTGGCGGCGCCTACGCCAACGTCCCCGACTTCATGGACAGCCAGCACAAGGTGGAGACCGCCGCCGACGCCGAGGCCTGGCTGTCGCGCCTGTCGCAGTTCGCCAAGGCCCTGGACGTTGACCTGGAGCGCCAGCGGATCGACGTGGCCCAGGGGGTGGTCCCGCCGGACTTCGTCTGCGACCTGGCCATCGGCCAGATGAAGGCGCTGCGCGACCAGCCGGCGGCGCGCACCATCATGGTCACCTCGCTCGCCAAGAAGGCGCAGGCGGCCAAGCTCTCCGGCGATTGGGCGGGCCGCGCCGAGAAGATCGTGGCCGCCGAGGTGTTCCCGGCGCTGGACCGGCAGATGGCCGGCATGCAGGCCGTGCGCGCGAGGGCGAAGCCCGACACCGGCGTCTGGGCCCTTCCGGACGGCGACGCCTACTACGCCGACTGCGTGAAGGCCTCCACCACCACCAACTACACGCCCGAGGAGGTCCACCAGATGGGCCGCCAGCAGGTGGCCGAGATCTCCGCCCGGCTGGACGGCATCCTGAAGAGCCAGGGCCTGACGCAGGGCTCGATCAGCCAGCGCCTCGTCGCCCTGAACAACGATCCCAAGCAGGTCTATCCGGCCACCGACGAGGGCCGCGCCCGCATGCTGGCCGACCTGAACAAGGACGTGGCCGACCTCTACGCCCTGCTCCCCCGCGCCTTCGCCACCCTGCCCAAGTCGAAGGTCGAGGTGCGCCGGGTGCCGGTGTTCATCCAGGACGGCGCCGCCAACGGCTACTACCAGTCCGCCTCGCTGGACGGCTCGCGCCCGGCGGCCTTCTACATCAACCTGAAGGAGACCTCGGACTGGCCGCGCTATAACCTGAAGACCCTGGCCGTCCACGAGACCGTGCCGGGCCACCACCTGCAGATCGCGCTGGCCCAGGAGAGCACCCGCATCCCGATCCTGCGGCGGACCGGCTTCGGCTTCTCGGCCTTCTCCGAGGGCTGGGCGCTCTATTCCGAACAGCTGGCCGACGAGATGGGCGCCTACGAAGGCGATCCGCTGGGGCAGGCCGGCTACCTGCAGTCCCTGCTGTTCCGCGCCGCGCGGCTGGTCACCGACACGGGCATCCACGCCAAGCGGTGGACCCGCGCGCAGGCCACCCAGTACATGGTCGACACCATCGGCAACACGCCGAGCCGCGCCCAGCGCGAGGTGGAGCGCTACTTCTCCAGCCCGGGCCAGGCCAACTCGTACAAGGTCGGCCACACCGTCTGGGCCAGGCTGCGCGAGGAGGCCAAGGCGAAGCTTGGGCGCAGGTTCGACCTCAAGGCCTACCACGACCACGTCCTGCTCTCCGGCGCCATGCCGCTGACGGTCCTGGAGCGGCACGTGAGCGAGTGGGTGGCGCAGCAGGCCTGATCAAGATCCGCTCACCCCGGCGAAAGCCGGGGTGAGCGGAAGCATGAGGCCGATCACACGCTGCTGACATTGGGCTGTCAGCAGCCCGGGTTTAAATGACCGTCGGTTGGCGAAACCGCAGCTCAGGAGATCCCCATGTCCGACCTCGTGTTCTACACCAACCCCATGTCCCGCGGCCGGATCATCCGCTGGATGCTCGAGGAAGTCGGCCAGCCCTACGAGACCGTGCTGGTGGACTGGGCCAACAAGGACCCCGCCTTCCTGGCCGTGAATCCCATGGGCAAGGTGCCCACCATCAAGCACGGCGACACCGTGGTGACCGAGGCGGGCGCCATCTGCGCCTACCTCGCCGACGCCTTCCCGGACGCCGGCCTCGCCCCCCCGCCGGGCAGCCGCGACCGCGGGCCCTACTACCGCTGGCTGTTCTTCGCCGCGGGCCCCATCGAGCAGGCGGTGGGCGCCAAGGCGCTCGGCCTTGAGCCGCAGGGCGACCAGGAGGCCTTCCTCGGCTTCGGCAACATGGACCGGGTGCTGAACACCCTCGAGGCCTATCTGCAGGACCATGAGTTCATCGCGGGCGGCCGCTTCACCGCCGCCGACCTCTACGTGGCCTCGCACCTGGCCTGGGGGATGCAGTTCGGCACGATCGAGAAGCGCCCGGCGTTCGAGGCCTACGCAGCCCGCCACACCGCTCGCCCCGCCGCGGTGCGCGCGGCCGAGATCGACGACGGCCTCATCGCCGCGCGGCAGCAGCCCGAGCCGGCTGAATGAGGTCCCACTTCGTGCCGTAGAGGTCCTCGAAGACCGCGACGGTCCCGTAGGGCTCCCGTCGCGGCGCCTCCAGGAACCGCACGCCGGCCGCGGCCATGCGGGCATGGTCGCGGTCGAAGTCGTCGGTCTCCAGGAACAGGAAGACGCGGCCGCCCGCCTGGTCGCCCACGGCTCGCGCCTGCTCGCCGCTCGCCCGCGCCAGCAGCAGGCCCGCCTCCGACCCCGCCGGGCGCACCACCACCCAGCGCTTGCCGCCGCCCATGTGGGTGTCTTCGACGAGCTCGAAGCCGAGCTTGCCCACATAGAAGCCGATCGCCTCGTCATAGTCGCGGACGAGCAGGGCGGTGAGGGCCAGGCGCTGGGGCATGGGGCATCCTACCTCCCCGGTGAGCGGCAGCGAACGGGGGAGGGGGACCATCGGCCGAGGCGCAGCCGAAGAGCCGATGGTGGAGGGGGCGAGCCGCACGCGGCGCGGCCGCTCGCCCCCTCCACCCCTCGCTCTTCGGTCAGCTGGCGCTGACCTCGGCAAGCGGTCCCCCTCCCCCGCCTCGCAGGGGAGGCAGGCTCAGGCCGGCTCGGCCCTTTGCGCGCCGCGGCTGGCCTCTTCCGCCAGTCGTCCGGTCAGCTCGCTCATGTGGTCGAAGTCGGCTTCAAAGGCGCCCAGGCCCTGCGTCAGGCCGCGGAGCTCGGCGATGAGGTGCTGGCGCTCGCTCTGCGGCAGGTAGGCCTCGATGCGCTCCCAGCCCCGCCAGTCCTCGCGCGGCGCAAGGCCCAGGATCTGGCCGCGCCGGGCCGTGAGGGCCGAGGTCACGTTCGAGGCGCTGGGCGAGGGCGAGTAGACCGTCAGCTTCTCGATCGGCTCCAGCAGCACTGAGCCGCAGGCCTTCAGCGCCTCCTCGATGGCCACCCGCCCGACGGTGCGGAACGCCATTTCCGAGGAGTCGACGCTGTGGGTCTGGCCGTCCGTCAAGGTCACCTCCAGGTCTGTCACGGGGAAGCCCAGCGGCCCCCGCGCCAGCCCGTCGCGCACCCCCTGCTCGACCGCGGGCACCCACTGCTTGGGCACCGCCCCGCCGACGATCTTCGACGCGAACTGGAAGCCTGAGCCCCGCGGCAGGGGTCGGACCTCGATGGTCACGTCGGCGAACTGGCCATGGCCGCCGGACTGCTTCTTGTGGCGCGCCCGGTGCGTCACGCCCCGCTGGATGGTCTCGCGGTAGGCGGTCTTCGGATCGGCGGTGTCGATCTCCACGCCGAAGCGCCGCTTCAGCCGCTCCAGGGCCAGGCGCAGATGGCCCTCGCCCTGGCCGGCGAGCAGCACCTGGCGAGCCTCCGCGTCGTGGGTCAGCGACAGGCCGGGGTCCTCCTCGATCAGCTTGGAGAGCGCTCCAGACAGCCGCACGTCGTCCTTGCGGTTCTTGGCCGCCAGCGCCACGGCGAACAGCGGCCGCCTAGGCCGCACGGCCTGCTTCAGGAGCTGAGGCTCTCCCGTGAGCGACAGGATCTGACCCGCCGCCGCCTGCTCCACCTTGCCCACCGCCACCACATCGCCCACCGCCGCCTGGGGTGTCTTCTTCAGGTTGGCGCCCTGCACGGCGAACAGACCTGCCGCCCGGCAGCGCTCCCCGCCCGGCAGCACCAGCTCGGCCCCGTCGTCCAGCTTCTGGCCGAAGACGCGGGCGTAGGCCAGCTTGCCGGACTGGCCGGCATAGGCCGCCTTCAGGACATAGGCGCCCTTTTCCACGCCCAGGCGCTCGGCCGCGCGGTCCGGGAGCGGCGCCTCGTGGCGGAGCGCCTTCAGCAGCCGCTGCACGCCGAAGCCGTTGGACGCGGAGCCGAAGAAGACCGGCACGATCAGCCCGTCCTGCATCTCGCGCACCAGGTCGGCGAAGACGGCGTCCCGGCTGGGCGTCACGTCCGAGAGCAGCTGCTCCAGCAGCTCGTCGTCGAAGTCGGCGATCTGCTCCAGCATGTGGAAGCGCGCCTCGGCCTCGGCGTCCTTCAGATCCTCGGGGATCTCCACCTGCGCCGGCTCGCCGGGGCGGTAGACGAAGGCCCGCTCCAGGGCCAGGTCGATGAAGCCGGTGACGTGCTCGCCCTCCCAGGTGGGGATCTGGCGGGCGACCAGCGGCGCGGCGCTCACCGGCGCCAGCGCGTCCAGCAGCTCCTGCAGGGAGCCACGAGCCTGGTCCATCTTGTTGATGAACAGGGCGTGCGGCACGCCCAGCCGCTCCAGCTCGCGCAGCGTCGGCTGCAGCAGCTGGGCCTTGGCCGGATCGGGCTCGGCCACCACGATGGCCAGGTCGGCCGCCGGCAGGGCGGCGTCGACGTCGCCGCAGAATTCCAGCGACCCCGGGCAGTCGATGATCGCGAAGCGGTCGCCCATGAACTCGAAGCCGGCGAGGTTCAGCTCCACCGAATGGCCGCGGGCCCGCGCCTCGGGACTGGAGTCGCCGACCATCTCGCCGCCGCCGCCGGCCCGGGCGTGCGTCGCGCCGGTGGCCAGCAGCAGGGCCTCCATCAGGGTCGTTTTGCCCGCGCTCGTGGGGCCGACGAGCGCGAGCGCCCGAACCGACCCCTGGGTCTGGATTGGCATGGTCTGGTCCTCCCATCACCTCAGGCGCCGAGGGACGGGACGCCTCCACGGCGCGGCTATGGCGGTCTGGGACCAGGGACAGGCTGGCCTTCGCCGCCTCCTGGAAAAAACGCTACGCCCGAGAACGTCGCTAGCCTAGCGCTCCGCGCTTCACGGCCGGGTGATCGCTGCGGCTGAAGGACCACGGAATACACGGACCACACGGAATGGCGGGCAGGATGACCCGACGTGCTCGGATGCCCGCCGAAGGCGGGCGATCAGCCCACGGTGCAGAGTACTGCGAGCCTTCTGTGTATTCCGTGTCTTCCGTGGTTCCCCACCCGACCCGGCGCAGAGCTCAGGCGGCGGCCTTGCCGGGGGCCCAGTCGAGGTCGTCGGAGGCGGCGCCGTACAGCCAGCCCTGGGCGTAGTCGACGCCCGCCTCGCGCACCGCGGTCTCGGCGGCCTCGGTCTCCACCATCTCGGCGATGGTGCGGATCTTCAGCTCCTGGCACATGGACACCAGGTGCTTGACGAAGGTCGCCTCGCGGCCGCCGCGCTGCAGGTCGCGGATGTAGCGCCCGTCGATCTTCAGCACGTCTAGCTTCAGCTGCTGCAGGTAGGCCAGCGACGCCGCGCCGGCGCCGAAGTCGTCGAGGCAGATTTCGCAGCCCTCGTTGCGCAGCGCCGTCAGGTGGCGGTCCGCCAGCTTGAGGTCCTCGAGCGCCGCGCTCTCGGTGAGTTCGAACAGCACCCGGCCGCGGGCCTTGGGGAAGGCGTGCAGGGCGCGCGTGGCGCTCTCGATGAAGTCGCTGCTGGCGATGGTGCGCCCCGAGACGTTGACCGCCAGCCTGAGACCCGGGCGCTTCGACAGCACCTCCAGCGCGCGTTCCAGGATGGCCAGATCGAGGGCCTCGATCAGGTCCATCTCCTCGGCCATGCGGATCAGCGGGAAGGGGCTGCCCTGGTCGCCGAAGCGCACCAGCGCCTCGTAGTGGTGCAGGCCGCCGGTCTGCAGCGAGACCACCGGCTGGTAGACGAGGTGGAAGTCCTTGTTGCGGATCGCCGCGCCCAGCGCGCCGACCTCGTCCAGGGTCTTCTCCATGGAGCGGCTGAGCGCGTCGCCGAGGTCGGCGGGAAGCGCCCCGCCCGGGCCTTCCTTCAGGAAGGTGTCGAGGCAGTAGCGCAGCGCGCGGACCGCCTGGCGGTCGCCATCGCCGCTCAGCGGCACGGCCTCCGCCTTGGGGGTGATCGGCTTGGGCGAGCCGGCGTTGACCAGCTTGGTCACGCGCCGCACGAGGGCGCTCATCGCCTCGCCGCGCGAGCGGACCAGGGCGAAGCGCTCGTCGCCGAGCGCCGTGGCCGCGGCCCCGCCGTAGGCCTCGGCGCGCAGGGCGCCGGAAAGGGTGCGGTCCAGGGCCTCGCGCGCGGCGGGCGAGGCGCCTTTCCGGGCGGCTTCCAGCCCCTCCATGTCCAGCATGGCCAGTTCGAGGTCGGCGCCCGAGGCCTTCGCGGCGCGGAGCAGCTCCACCGCCGCGGCCTCGAAGGCGTCGCGGTCCTGCAGCCCGCCGGCCTTGGGGGCCGCGTCCGGCGCGGCGCGGGAGAGCGCGCAAGAGACCGCGCCGCCGTTGCCAGGCAGGCGGAAGGCGCAGATCGAGACTGCTCGCTGCGGCCTGTCCTTGGCCTTGGTCAGGCAGGCCACCACCGGGCCGGCCCGCGAGCCGTCTTCCAGCCCCTCGAACAGGGCGTCGACCATCGGCAGGTCGTCGGGATGGATGAAGTCGTCCCAGGCGCGGCCCTTCAGGTCGCCCTCGGCGGCCCCCGACACCACCTCGCTCGCGCCCATGGCGAAGGCGATGCGCTTGTCGGCGCCCACCTCCACCAGGAGGTCGGCGTTCGCGAAGGCGAAACCGAGCAGCCGCGGGACGGGGATGGACACTTTCGGCGCGGACTCCGGACGCAGATAGGCGTCGAGCCTAGCCGGCGCGGATTAACCCGCGGTTGCCGATCATCGTTATCCGGATCATGCTCCCGACGGCAAAAACATACGGGAGGTTCGAAGATGCCCTACGCCCAGGGACGTGTGATCCACGATGCCGACAGCCACATCATGGAGAGCCTGGACTGGCTTCCGTCCTATGCGGAGCCTTCGATCCGCGACCGCCTGATCAGCATGCGGCTGGAGGCGGGCGGCTCGGGCGCGGCCAAGGCCATCGAAAAGGCGCTGGCCCGGCAGAGGGACGCCGCCGCGACAGCCGAGATCGCCAGCAACGTGGTGGAAGGACCCAAGGGCTGGGCCGCCTTCGGCGCCATGGATCCCGGCGAGCGCGTACGCGCCCTCGACGACCTGGGCTTCTCCCGCCAGCTGGTGTTCACCACCTTCGCCGGTTCCCAGTTCATGCCCTCGCCCGAACTCGAGGTGAAGTATGGCGGCGCGCGCGCCCTGAACCGCGGCATCGCCGAATGGTGCGCCCGCGACGCCCGGTTGATCGCCGTGGGCGTGGTTCCGCTGGACGACCCGGCCCGGGCGGAGGCCGAGATCGACTTCGCGCTGAAGGCCGGCTGCGGCGCCATCTGGATACCGGCGGCGCCCGCTGGCGAGGTCTCCCCGGGCCACCCGGACCTCGACCGCGTCTGGGCCAGGCTCGCCGAGGCGGGCGCGCCCTTCATGCTGCACGTGGGGGCCACCGCCCCGGTGCTGCCGCCCGCCTATCACAAGAACGGCCACCCCCGGCCGAAGGACTGGCTGGGCGGCGGCGAGAACCTGCGGGCCAAGGACTTCTTCGCCCTGTCCTTCGCGCCCCAGAACTTCCTCGCGGCCCTGGCCCTGGACGGGGTCTTCGAGCGCTTCCCAAGGCTGCGCGGCGGGGTCATCGAGCTGGGCGCGGGCTGGGTCCCCGACATGCTCCGCCGGCTCGATCAGGCCTGGAAGGGCTGGCGCAAGACCGACCCGGTGATCGGCGGCCTCTCCATGCCGCCGTCGGAGTTCATCCGTCGGGCCGTGCGCTTCACCCCGTTCGCCACCGAGGACGCCGGCACGATCATCCGCGAAGGCGGCAAGGAGCTGTTCCTGTTCTCCTCGGACTTCCCGCACCCGGAGGGCACCCGCAATCCCATCGAACGGTTCGAGGCCACCTTCGGGGGCTTCGACGAGGAGACCAGGGACCGGTTCTACCGGCGCAACTTCGAGGACCTGTTCGCCGCCTGAGCCGTGGCGGTAAAGACGAGGGGCGCCGGTCGGGCGGGGAGCTTGGCCGGCGCCCCTCGAGCCTCCCCGTGGTTGCGGAACGGGGAGGGATCCTGTGTCAGGCGCTCAGCGGCTGGGGCTCGGCCTCGCGGCCCAGCCGCCGGCGGTGCTTTAGCTTGCGCTTGCGCTCGGTGAGCACGGTGAACAGCCGTTCCCGCTGGTGCTCGGCGGCGGCCAGGATGCGGGTGTTCTGGATGTCCAGGTCGCGGGCCGCCTCATTGGCCAGCCGCTCCATCTCGTTCGGGGCCACCGACCACAGAAGGTCGATGAGATCCGACACCAGCAGCTCCAGGGTCGCCACCCGGGCGACCAGGTCGCGTCGGCTGGCGGCAATGTCGTCGCTCATCTCACGCCTCTGCCCACTCGGTTCCTTAGCAGGCTACCGGCTCACATCTTAAGGTTTAGCTATCGCAACTGCGGGTGTGGTTTACGCGCGGTGAACAGGTGTCCCCTCACGCCGCTCATCCCGGCGAAAGCCGGGACCGAAGCGGACTCTCGGTCAAACCGGCATTGCGGAGGTCTTCACCTGCTTGGATCCCGGCTTTCGCCAGGGACGAGCGGAAGAATGGCGTGGAGATCAGTTCGGGGCCGCAGTTCCGGCCGTCGCAGCCGCAACGGGATCGGCCGGGGCGGGCGCCGCCTCCGTCGCGCTCACCTCGGTCGCCACAGGTCCGCCCGCCGCCGGCGCGGCCTCCGCCTGCCTCGCCTCGGCCTTGTCCTTCTTCTTGCCCCCGCCGAACACCTTCTTCACGACCCCGACCGTGCCCTTGCCGAGGGTGTTGCCGACCATGCTGCCGGCGATGCTCCCCAGCGGGCCGCCGGCGCTGCCCACCGTGCTGCCGACAAGACCACCGACCGTGCCGCCCGCGGCCTTGGCGACGTCCGGCTTCTTCTTCTTCTCGGCGGTCTGCGCAGCCGGCGGGGGCGGCGCAGGGTCGCCCGGCTGTGGGCCGGGCGGCGGCTCCGCCGGCGGGACAGGCGCAGCCGTAGGGGGCGCAGCCTCGGGCGGCGCGTCCTCAGGTTCAGCCAGGGGCAGGGGGGCCGCCTCGGAGGGCGGAGACGCGGGCGTGGCGGGGGCTGGGACGGGGGCCGTCACCGGCGTCTGGGCCGCCACAGCGGCGGGCAGCGCCACGGCGCCGGCCAGCATCACGATCAGCGTCTTGCGCACCGGAGGTCCTCCAAAGCGATCTCGCCCCTCGTGTCGGGGCCGAACGCCTTGGGGGACGCCGGGTTCAGCTCAGCTTGCCGAGCCGCAACGTGACAGGCCCGCGTTCGCCGCGGGCCTGTCGACGTCGTCGACGCGTCGGGGCCTCAGCCCGTGACGCGCAGGTTCGTCGCCGAGGTCTTGCCCGAGCGGCGGTCCTGTTCGAGGTCGTAGGAGACCGTCTGGCCTTCGTTCAGGCCGCGCAGACCGGCCTGTTCGACCGCCGAGATGTGGACGAACACGTCCTGGCCGCCGTCGTTGGGCTGGATGAAGCCGAAACCCTTGGTCGGGTTGAACCACTTCACCGTGCCGTCGCCCGAACCGGAGACCTGGCCCGCCGGACGACCGCCGCCGCCGCCGAAGCCGCCGCCGCCGCCGCCGCGCGGACGGTCGAAACCGCCGCCGCCGCCGCCGCCGAAGCCGCCGCCGCGCGGACGGTCAAAGCCGCCGCCGCCGCCGCCGCCGCGGGAAACCGGGGCGCCCTGGCCGGTGACGACCAGTTGGCCCGCCGAGAGCTTGCCCGAACGGCGATCCTGCTCCAGTTCGTACTGGACCTGATCGCCTTCGTTCAGGCCGCGGAGACCCGCCTGCTCGACTGCCGAGATGTGGACGAAGACGTCGGAGCCGCCATCGTCAGGTTGAATAAATCCGAAGCCCTTAGCGGTGTTGAACCACTTGACCGTGCCGCTCGCCATTCGCGTGACCTAACCGAGATAGAAGTCTTCCGCCGCCCAACCGGCGACGTCCGGCCGCCGCTTGTGACGAGCCGTACTCGCTATGTAACGGTGGAAAACGCCCGCGGATAGCCGCTCCGTGACAGAAGCGGACAATCGGCTTATCAGCGTCCCCCCTCCGCAAAGCCCCTCCAGCAGGCTCTTATCGTGCAAAGCATTTGTATCTATTGCGGTTCGGCCGCCGGGACCGACCCCGCCTTTCTCGACGAAGCCGTGCGCGCCGGAACGCTGATCGCGCAGCAGGGGCTGACGCTGGTCTATGGCGGCGGGCGAGTGGGGCTGATGGGCGCCGTGGCCGACGCCGCCCTGGCCGCCGGCGGCAAGGTGGTGGGCGTCATGCCCGCTGATCTGGTGAGCCAGGAGATCGGCCACACCGGGCTGACCGAGCTGCACGTGGTCAATTCCATGCACGAGCGGAAGTGGAAGATGGCCGAGCTCGCCGACGGCTTCCTCTGCCTGCCGGGCGGTCCCGGCACCTTCGAGGAGATCTTCGAGCAGTGGACCTGGGCCCTGCTCGGCTTCCACGCCAAGCCCTGCGGCTTCGTCAATGTGAACGGCTATTACGAGCCGATGCGCGCGCTCGTGCAGAACATGGCCGACCACGGCTTCACCACCCAGACCTACGCCGACATGCTGGTCTACGCGGACGACACGGCCCAGGCGCTGGACGCCTTCCGCGCCTATGTCCCGCCGCCGCCCAAATGGAACCGGGCCCCGGTGGAGCAGCGCTACTAGAGGCCGGGGTCGCCGGGGGGAGGCAGGGCGACGGCCGCCGCGGCCTCTAAGCGCCGGTCCTGCCAACGCTGGAAGATCGTCCAGCCGACGAAGATCGCCAGCGGGCCGGTGAGCAGGACGAGAGGCAGCACGTCCAAGGCTACTGCCCTCCGCCGAGCGGATTGGGCGCCCGGGCCTGGACCCGTCCGTGCAGGCGCTCGCGCTCCTGCCGCAGGCGATCGTTCTCGGCGGTGATGTCCGCGACGTCGGCCGTCAGCTGCTGCACGCGCAGCTTGAGATAGGCGTTCTCGCGCTCCAGTTCGTCGGGGCTGCGCTGGGCCATCACATCCACCAGACCATCGCCATGACGGCCGCCACGAGGGCTGCGCCGGCCCACAGCGGGACGTTGCGCGGCGAGAAGAAGGGGGTCTTTTGCGGGTCGGTCATAGGTGCGGCCTCCGGCCGGGGTTCAGGACCTGGAGGTCACGTCCTGATGGTTGATCTGCTGGTCTCCGGGGGCGACGAGCACCCGCGCGCGGCCGCCCGCCGCCTCGAAGGAGCGGGCCGCCGAGCAGGCGCTGCGGACCGCTGGCGCCCGGCTCAGGTAGTCGCCATGGAAGACGTGGTCACGGGTCACCTCCCACACGCCCGCGCGCTCGCGGACGTGGAAGGTGCAGCTCCGGTGCTCGTCGCGCAGGAGCAGGGTCGGTCTCATTGGCCGGCCAGGGCGCGGCGGAGGAAGAAAACTGCCGGAAGCGCCAGCGCGGCGACCACGCAGAGCGCGGAGCCGGCGAAAAGGAGCGACATTGCTGTCTCGATGGGGCGCCGCGTCGGTTCTGCTCGACCGCTTGGCTGGCGGCGCACGCCCGACGGCGCACGAGCATCATATGGGGGCGCGCCGGCGATAGCCAGCGCTGCCGGCGCGTGCGGCGGATCGCCGGGTCTGCGCGTTAGGCTGTCGGAGCACGAGGAGCCCCCGCATGAAGCTCTCTGACGAGGATCGCGACCGCCTGGCCCTGCACTCGGCCTTCGCCGTCCACCAGATCGCCCGCTGGGTCGCCACCCAGCCGGACGTCGCCCCCGAGATCCGCGAGCGCCTTCGCGCCCACATCTCGGCGATCGAGGGCGTCCTGGTCACCACCGGCCACGACTGGATCAAGGACGAGATCGAGGCGACCGAAAGAGCGCTGGCGGGCTAGGGACCTCCCGTCCGCTTGGGAGCCAGGCTCGCCTCACCTCACATAGCTGGCGCCGTTGATGTCGATCACCGCGCCGGTCATCGAGGGCGGCGCCTCGAGCGCCAGGTAGGCGGCGGCGCTGGCCACCTCCTGCGGCGTCGCCACCCGCCCCAGCGGGATGTCGGCCAGCAGCTTGTCGCCGCCACGGCTCGCCAGGTAGTCCTCGGCCATGCCGGTCATGGTGAAGCCGGGACAGACGGCGAAGGCCAGGATCTCCTCGCGGGCGTAGCCCCGGGCGATCGACTTGGTCATGCCCACCATTCCGGCCTTGGAGGCCGCATAGTGCCAGTGGGCCGGGCTGTCCCCGCGGTAGGCGGCGCGGCTGGCGATGTTGACGATGCGTCCGCCGCGCCCGCGCTCGCGGAAGTGCAGCACCGCGCGGCGGCTGAGGTCGGCGGAGGCCTGCAGGTTGATCTGCATCGTCCGGGCCCAGCCCGCCTGCCAGTCGTCGAGCGGCGCGTCCACCGCGACCGGCTCGAACACGCCCGCGTTGTTCACCAGCGCGTCGATGCGGCCGTCGAGGGCGGCCAGCGCCCGGTCCCACAGGGCGTCGGCGGCCGCCGGGTCGGAGAGGTCGGCCCCCAGCACGCCGGCGGCTTCGCGGCTGCCGTGGCCGACCACGCGCGCGCCCTTCGACTCCAGAGCCTCGACGATCGCCCTGCCGATGCCGCGGGTGGAGCCGGTGACGAAGATGTGAGCGGTTTCAGCCATGCCGCTCTCGTAGCGGCCTGCGGTCGCGGGCGCTAGGCGGGCCGCCGGCCTTGCCTTAGCCTTGGGGTCACGAGGCCGCGCGTCTTCGCGGCGTCACGACCTGGACCCGATGCGCGCCTTCGCCTTCGCCGTCGCCTACTACGCCATCTCCATTCCCCACGTCCTCGCCGCCGCCGTCGCCGCGCTCCGGCCCGGCCGCGGCGCCGTGCGCCGGGTGATCGCCCGCTACGCCCGCCGGATGGTCTGGGCCATGCGGGTCTTCGCCGGCATCCAGCTGGAGGTCCGCGGCCGCGAGCACCTGCCGCAAGGCGCCTTCATCATCGCCGCCAAGCACCAGTCCTGGGGCGACGGCTTCCTCTGCTACTCGCAGTTCGAGGACCTGGCCTTCGTCACCGGCGACCACCTCGAGCGCTTCCCGCTCTTCAAGGGCATCCTTCAGAAGCTCGGCGCCATCGTGGTCGACAGCTGCGGCGGCCCCGAGGCGCGCGCCGCGCTCTCCGCCGCCGCCGCCAAGGCCCGCGAGGAGGGCCGCAAGATCCTGATCTATCCGGAAGGCGCGCTGGCCCCGGTCGGCGCCCGCTATCGCTACCGGACCGGCGTCTACCACATGGCCCAGGACTTCGAGATGGTCGTGGTCCCGGCCGCCACCAACCTCGGCCTCTACTGGCCGCAGCAGAAGTTCGCGAAGCACGCCGGCACGGCGATCCTCGAGTTCCTGCCGCCGATTCCGCTCGGCCTCGACAAGGCCGAGTTCATGGCCCGCCTGGAAGACGCCATCGAGACCCGCACGGCCGAGCTCGTCGCCGAGGCGACCGGCCAGCCGGTGACGCCCTCGCGCCTCGAGGTCCCGCCACACGTGCTGGCGCGTGAGGCCAAGGAAGCCGCCGCCACAGCCTAGGTTAAGGCGCCGGCGGGCGGGGGCGGCGGGCGGGCTCAGCCCGCCTTTTCCGCCTGCGCCCGGTTCACGGCGCCGATGGCCGCCGCAGCGGCCGCGAGGCTGAGCGCGGCGTCGATGTCGGCCTCGAGGCTGCCGCGCACCGCCGCGTCCTGCGCCCGGCAGAGCGCCGCCAGCCGCTCGGCGACCCGACCCAGGGCGTCGGACGCCTCCACCAGCTCGCCGGCCGCGCCCGGCGCCTTGGCGACGAAAGCCTCGAAACCCGCGGCGTCGCGGTCGCCGGCCGCCAGGGCCTCGTCGGCGAGGCCGCGGGCCTCCTCTGCAGCCGCCGCCAGCCCGGCGTCGCCGCCGAGCCGCCGTGCGGTGATGGTGAAGGCCTTGGCCGCGCAGGCGGCGGCCAGCGCCAGGGCGACGGCCGCCGCGGCGCCTGAACCCGGCGCCGGCGCGTCCGCCGCCACCGCCTCGACCATGTCGCCGAGCGGCTGGGCGGCGAGCGGCACGCCCTTAGTCCTCGACCGTGAAGCCGACCTTGATCGTCACCTGATAGTGCGCGACCCGACCCTCCTCCACGTGGCCGCGGGTCTCCACGACCTGGAACCAGCGGATGTGCCGCATGCTCTCGCTGGCGCGGGCGATGGCGGTCTGGATGGCGTCCTCGATGGAGGTCTCCGAAGAGCCCACGATCTCCATCAGGCGGTACACGTTGTCGTCGCGCATGTTTCCCTATCCCGGTTGGTATAGGGGCGCTTACGCCCAAGCCGGGGGAAGGGTTCCGGCCGCTTACGCGGCGGAGGCGGCGGGGGAGGCGGGGGCGGCGTCCTGCGCCGCGCCGGCCACGGCCTGGGCCAGGGCCGCATAGAGCCGCGCGGCCTCGATGGGCTTGGCCACGCAGTCGTCCATGCCGGCCTCGCGATAGCTGGCCAGCTGGTGGGTCATCACGTTGGCGGTGAGCGCCACGATGGGCGTCCGCGGCCGTCCGCCGGCCGCCTCCTCGGCGCGGATCGCCCGGGCCGCGTCGATCCCGTCCATCACCGGCATCTGCACGTCCAGCAGCACCACGTCCCAAGGCTGCGCGCGCCAGGCGGCCAGCGCCTGGGCGCCGTCCTCCACCATGGTGGGCGTGATCCCGGCCTGGGCGAGCAGGGTTTGCAGGACCAGGCGGTTGGTGGCGTTGTCGTCCGCGGCCAGCACACGGATCTCCTGGTCCGCAACATCGTCGGCCGCGGCCTCGGGCGCCTCCGCCGGGGCAGCGTCCTCGCCTGCGGCCGCCAGCGGCAGCGCCAGGGTGAAGGTGGAGCCCTCGCCGGGCGTGCTCTCCACCCGCACCTCCCCGCCCATCAGCCCCGCCAGCTGGCGGCAGATGGCCAGGCCGAGCCCCGTGCCGCCGTGGGTGCGGAAGTTGGACGCCTCGGCCTGGGCGTAGGGCTTGAAGAGCCGGGCCAGCTGTTCGGACGTCAGGCCCGGCCCCGTGTCGCTAACGCTGATCTCGATGCGCTCGCCCACCGGACGCACGGCCAGCCGCACGCCGCCAGTCTCGGTGAACTTCACCGCGTTTGAGAGGAAGTTGTAGGCGATCTGCCGAATCCGGGTCGGGTCGCCCAGGTAGCGGCCGTCCGCCTCGGGGGCGATCTCCAGCGCCAGCTTCAGGCCCTTGGCCTCGGCCGTGCCGGCATAGGCCTGGGCCGCCTGGGTGAGCACCTCGGCCAGGTCGAAGGCGACGGTCTCGATCTGCAGCTTGCCGGCCTCGATCTTCGACAGGTCCAGCACGTCGTTGAGGATCGCCAGCAGGGCCGCGCCCGACTGCTGCACCACGCCCAGCCGCTGCTTCTGCACCTCGGGCAGGGGCTCGGCGGCCATCGCCTGGGCCATGCCCAGGATGCCGTTCAGCGGCGTGCGGATCTCGTGGGTCATGGTCGCCAGGAAGGCGCTCTTGGCCCGGTTGGCGGCGTCGGCCTCGTCGCGCGCGTCGCGCAGCGCCTCGGTGTTCAGCCAGCCGTTGCGGATGGCGATCCCGATGTGCGCCAGGAATAGGGCGCCGGCCAGCACCATGGAGATCGCGCCCACCACGCCCATTTCGCGCATGCTCACCAGCGGCAGGGCAAACCAGTGCAGCACGAATGGGGTGAGCGCCACCGCCAGGATGGTGCGATCGTGGTGCATGTGGATGCCCACGTGCACCAGGCTCGAGGCCAGCAGGATGATGGTCACCACCTGGCCCGGCGTCCCGCCGTGCAGCCACAGGTGGATGGAGATCAGCGGATAGAGGCCGGTGCTCAGCGCGGTGGCCAGGGCGCAGAACAGCCGCTGGCGCGGGGTGGGGTCGACTTCCTCGCCGCCCCGGAAGGGGCCGAAGGCCAGGGCGTCGGGGATCTGGGCCAGGGCCACGGCCGCCAGCCAGATCCACGGCCAGACGGACGGCGCCAGCGCATAGCCTATGCCCGCCACCACGGTGGCGGCGCCCATCCGGGTGAACCGCTCCCGCGCCCGGGCCTGGGCGATCAATGCAAAGTCGCGGCCGGCCCGCATCTGCCTCTTTCCCATGCCGATCCGCCACTTACCCACAGGGCGGCTAACGAAGCGTTTCTCGCGTCCGCGGCCGATGGGCGCCCCTCGGCGGGCGGGGGCCGCGAAGATCGCGATAAAGGTCAGACGGCCGGTCTTGCTTCGCCACGGTCGAGCGCGGCCAGGAGGCCCATCCCGAGCCAGGCGCCCAGGATTGGACTGAGGCCGACGCCGACCATCGGGACCGGGAACGCGCCCAGGGCCGGCGCGGCCACCCAGCCCGCGAAGAGCGCCGACAGCGCGGCGCCCGCCGCGGCGACACCGTCAGGGCGACGTCCGCGCGTGGCGAGGATCGGCGCCACGGCGATGGCCGCGAGGAGCGCCACGCAGGCGGCGGCCAGCCAGAGAGACTGGCTGTTGGCGAGCAGGATGATGCCCTCGACCTCGGGGACGGGCTCCAGGGGATCGGGGCGCGTCCAGGTCCAGCCGGCGATCGCGGTCGCCGCCGCCGCGAGGGCGCCCCTCGGCGCCAGGGGATCCGCTGTCCGCGCTGCGGCCAGGGCGCAGACCGCCAGCGCCAGGGCCGTCGCCTGCGACGCGTCAGGCTGCAGGGCCACGACGCCGAGCCCAAGGAGGGCTGGCAGCCACCCCCACCCGCCGCGCGATGTGAGCACGGCCGTTGCGACAATCAGGGACGGCGACAACAGCATCGCCGCGTTGATCCGGACGGGGCCGGCGCTCAGCCAGCGATGCACGCCCTCGAGTCCTGGACTGAAGAGCGAGGCGCAGAGGCCGAGCAAGGCGAGGGCGGCGGCCGCGTAGGCCGCCCGCGGACCAGCCCGCGACGCGAGCCAGACAGCCGCGAGCAGGCCCACGACCCAGGCCCCGAGGTTCCGCGCCCAAAGCCCTGCCGGCACGCCGCTCGTCGCGCACACCACGGCGCCGAGCGCCACCGCAGCCAGAGACAGGCCGGCGAACATCGGGATCGGCCGCCTGGCCGCGGCAGGGGAAATCATCCAGCTGTGGCCCAGGTCATTGCGGAGCGAAGTCGGCCGAGCGGCCGATTTGACGGTGCAGCTGGCCCGGGCGAATGTCCACGCCTGCTAGCGGACGTCGGCCAAGGACGAGCAGCCAGCCGCGCCGGGCCGCGGCCAGCACCCCATGACGCGGATCAACGCCCGGCGGGCCTGCCCTCCGTCGCCGGATCGGGTGGGCAGCGGCCTTGCGTCTGGATCCTGGCGTCGTACTCGCCGCGGTTGCGCAGCACGTAGCGGTCGAAGGCGTCGCTGACGTTGTCGTTCATGCCTTGCAGGCAAAGAAGGATGTCATCGCCCTTCTTCAATGCCGCGAGGTCGGCCCTGAGGCGCGCCTCGTCGACCGGTCGACCGCCCCTCAACACCGTCCCATCCATGAAGAAGGCCAGCACGATCTTCGGCTCGGGCGCCGCCACCGGCGCCGCCGTGACCCCGACGGGCCAAGCGAGCGCGGCGAGCGCCACAAGCGCCCTCGCTGTGCGACGAACGGCGCCCGAGGCGCCAAGGCCAGGCTGTGCATGTGGCGAGCGGAGCATGGCTCCCCATACGCCGAGAAGATGGCCACAAAGGGTCGTGAGCCGACTCAAGCCGCGGCCTTGGCCGGATCGGGTCGCCGCGCCCGAAGCTCGGCCGTTCAAGCGTCAACTCGGGCGGATCGCCAGGTGGGCCCGGGTAGAAGCCGCCCAGACCGTTGGCGGCTTCCGACTTCCGCCCGGCGTCTAGCGCGCAGCCTCGAACACAGCTGCGATCTCGAGGTCCACGACATCAGAGACGGCTGGGACGGCATAGCCCAAGCCGAAGTCACTGCGCTTGAGTTTGCCCTTGGCGGAGAAGCCGACCGTCTCGGCCTTGCTCATCGGATTCGCGCCAGCGCCGTAGAACTTCGCGTCCAGGACGACGGGCTTCGTCACCCCGCGCAGCGTCAGGTCGCCCGTGATGGTCGCCTGCTGCCCACGCACGACGACAGTCCGGGAGACGAACCGCGCGGTCGGGAACTTGGCCACGTCGAACAGGTCAGGCGTCTGCAGGTGCTTGGCGAAGTCGCTCGAGGTCACCGACAGGCCGGACAGCGGGATCTCCACCTGCAGCTTCGCAGCCGAGGGGCGGGCGGGATCGAGCTGAAGCTCGCCGCTCATGCCGCCGACCATGCCGGACAGGCGCGAGAATCCGAAATGGTCCACCGACCACAGCACCTGCGTGTGGTGAGGCTCCAGCTTGTAGGTTCCGGCTTTGACGGCCGACGCGGTCGCCGGCTGTTGGGCCGTAGCTGGCGCCAGCGACGCCGCCGACAAGGTAAGCCCGAGGGCGATGGCGAGGCCGAGGTTGTTCAACTTGGATCTCCGAGCGGCTGGGGGAGGGGCGAGGCGAGCTGATCGCCTCAGATGTGGGCTTTGTTTCGACCCCGGAGCGCGTCCAGGCTCCAGGATCCAGGGCCGGCGAACACCAGGTAGAGGAAGATGAAGCAGAACATGATCGCGGCCTCGCCGTGGTTGAGCGCGGGCCAGAAGCCTTGGGTCGCGTGCGCCATGAAGTAGGCGGCGGCCATCGTTCCGGACGCGATGAACGCTGCAGGGCGGGTGAAGAGTCCCAGTGCGATTAGGCCGCCGCCGAGCAGTTCGATGA
The DNA here is from genome assembly GCF_036563385.1 of Phenylobacterium sp. Lineage (GTDB taxonomy): Bacteria > Pseudomonadota > Alphaproteobacteria > Caulobacterales > Caulobacteraceae > Phenylobacterium. The sequence continues at coordinate 58,155 of NZ_DATCML010000012.1, read as the reverse complement.
CGCCCGCGGCCACGATGATCGGCGGAAGAGGCCCGCCCGGCCCGGGCATGGCCGCGGGAAAGGCGAAGAACTTCATCGTCGCGTGCTCGATGAACAGCAGGGCCGTGATGATCCGCAGCAGCGAGAGAACCCGCGGCGACCAGTGATCAAGCTTGGACATTTGTTTCTCCTGAACGCGATGTCACGCCGCCGCTGGCGTTTCGCCGAAGCGGAAGCTCGAGGCGGTGATTCCGCCGCTGAAGTCCTTCTGGTGGTAGACGAGCGCCGCAGGCTCGTGCTCCGCGGCGCCAACCACGGCCATCAGCGGGATGAGATGGTCCTCCTGCGGGTGCGCCGCCCGCGCGCAAGGCGCCTGCTCCCAGCGCACAAGGCGTTCGGTTCGAACGTCCGCGGTCGATCCCAGAAGGGTTTCCTGGAGCCAGGCGTCGAAGCGCCTCGACGGCTCGAAGCCGGCCTCGCCGCGCATCTCGCTGAGGTTATGGTAGCTGAGCCCGCTGCCGATGATCAGGACCCCTTCCTCCCGCAGCGGCGCCAGCAGCCGGCCGAGCTGAAGGTGGAGTTCCGGGTCGTAGCTCAGATCGATCGACAGCTGGACCAGCGGAATGGTCTCCTCGGGATACAGCGGCTTCATGATGCTGAAGGTGCCGTGGTCGTAGCCCCGCTCCGGATCCAGGCGAGCCACAAGGCCGCCCGCCGCCAGCAGCTGTCGAACACGTTCCGCAAGCTCCGGCGAGCCCGGCGCCTGGTACTTGATTTGGTAGGTGTGAGGCGGGAAGCCCGAGTAGTCGTAGACCATCCCAGGCCGCTCGGCCGACGAGATGGCGAAGCCCCGCTCCTCCCAGTGCCCCGTGATCACGAGCACCGCGCGCGGCGCGTCGGCCAGCTCTCGGCGGATGTCGACCAGCGACTGCTCGAGCTGATCGAACATTCGGCGGAAGGGGCCATCGAGGTAGGGCCACGGGCCCCCGCCATGGCTGATGAAATAGGTCGGTAGACGGGCCATTTTCGTCCTCCGGGCGATCCGAGGCGCTTAGATAGGCTCGCCACCTCCCGCTCGGGAGAGATAAAAGATCGATCAGATCCATCTGCACGGTAGATAGCACATGCTTGGAACGGTCACGCTCGATCAGCTCAGAGTCCTGGTCACTATCGAGGAAACCGGCAGTTTCTCGGCCGCGGGTCGGCGATTGCAGCGGGCGCAGTCGGCTATCAGTCACGCCGTGCAGTCGCTCGAGGCGCTCCAGGGTGTTCAGCTGTTCGATCGCTCCGCCCGTGCGCCGATCCTGACGGAAGCGGGTCGCGCCCTTGTCGCCCAAGCGCGCCAGGTGCTGAGGCAGGCCGAGCTCTTCGAGCGAACAGCGAGCGCCATCGCCGGCGGCTTGGAGCCCGAGCTTACGTTCGCCGTGGACAGCATGGTTCCGATCGAGCCGGTGATCCAAGCCCTCGGCGCGCTGCAACGGCGCTTCCCCGACCTGGCCGTGACGCTCTTTACGGAAGCACTTGGCGGCGCCGAACGACGTGCCCGGGACGGGTCGGCGGTCTTAGGTCTGTGCATGCTGTTTCCACCCGCAGCGCAGGAGCTTCAGGCCTACCCGATCACGTCGATCGAGCTCACGCCGGTGGTTTCGCCTGCCCACCCTCTCGCGAGCGAGACGCGGCCGATGTCGAGAGAGGTCTTGGCGGAGCATGTCCAGCTGGTGTTGACCGATCCGACCAACCAGGCCGGACCGAGTTACAGCGTCGTGAGCCCACGCGTGTGGCGTTTCGTCGACCTGAGCAGTCGCCTCGACTTCCTGCGGGCGGGTTTCGGGTGGGCGACCATGCCGCGACATCTGGTCGAACGGCATCTGCGCAACGGTGACTTGTTGCAGTTGCCCATCGAGGATCCCTCGATCCTGCCAGGCGCGCTCCAGATCTACGCCGTCCATCAGCGCAATCGCCCCCTCGGCGTGGGTGCGCGCTCGCTGCTGGAGGACCTGCAGCAGAGCTGAGTCTCCCCTTCCGCTGTGGGTCGAAGCGGACAACACCGCCTGGGCCTCGTCGGGGACGGCCATATCACCTTGGAAGGCTGTTGCGTCGGGCCCCGCCTGCGCCCTGCATCACGGTTTTGGCCTCGGACGACAGGCCAGCCGGACAGTAGCGTCTGCACAGCTCGCCCGAGCTCGATGTTCCTTTAGGGATCAGCGACCGCGTCCCAAAGGAGTGTGCGGGCGGTATGTCGCACAAAGCGCCTCTGGTTGCTCAGATGATGTAGCCGATCCGAGCCTGGTCGGCTTCATGGTTGTCGCGAGGAACCGCCAACATTTTCAGATTTCACGAGCGCGCGGTGCACGATCTTGCGAACCCACCGAAGTCGGGTGGGTCTGCTGTTGGGTTCAACACGGAGGGGGCTCCAATGAACGGCTACCGGATCTTCTTGACCCCTGGCGGGCGCATCCGCTCGCCGAGCATCGAGTTCGATGCGTCTTCCGATGTGGTGGCCATACGTCACGCCGAGGAGGTGAGGCGCGGCGCCGCTGCGGAACTTTGGTGCCGCGGCCGCCGCGTCGCGACGTTTCAGGTCGCCACTCCAGTTCGAGTGAATGGGTAGGTAGATCAGGTGCAACGAGCCGCCGTCTTACGCCAGCGCGCCGCCGCCCTCCGGGATGTCGCCAAGCACCTGAGCTTGCTGCCCGACAAGGCTCGGCTGAACGACGAGGCGCAAGAGCTGGAAGAGGCGGCTCGCCGAGCTGAGAACCACGAAGTCCGAAGCTGGCGCCCACGGTCCTGACCACCCGAGCGTAGATCTGACCTCAGTCTTTCACGTCTTCGCCTGGACCGAGCTGCCCATCCCGGCCTTAAGCGCACAAGCGGACGGGCGGTTCAACGGATCTCCACCCCATCGTGAGGCGTCGCCTTGGAGGCTCATCGGCTTCACCGCAGAGCTCACCTTCGGTACCAATGCTTCAGCGCGGCGCAGCGACGGGCGGGTCAGGGGGCAGGAGCGACGTGACAAGCAAGCACCTGGGGTCCTGCCTCTGCGGCGAAGTCCGCTTCGAGGTCGTCGGCGAGTTCGAGCACTTCTTTCTGTGTCACTGCACTCGGTGTCAGAAGGACACGGGGTCCGCCCATGCAGCCAACCTGTTTTCGGTCAGCGCCAAAATCGAGTGGCTGTCCGGCCAATCCCACGTCCGGACGTTCAACGTCCCCTCGACCCGACATGAGAAGAGCTTTTGCTCGATCTGCGGCTCGGCGGTGCCGTCACTTCAGATGAACGGCGGGCTGCTGGTGGTGCCGGCGGGCAGCCTCGACAGCGCGATCGATCTCCGACCCAGTGCTCACATCATGGTGGAGAGCCGGGCGAGCTGGGACCGAGGACTTGAAGACATTCCGCAGGTGGACGGTTTGCCTGGATGAGGCTCGGTCTCTGCGCGTCCTGCCGCCATAGGTCCGCTGCCCACCCTTAGCCGACGTTCGCCGCGGCAGGTGAAGGCGTGCTGCGCTTGTCGGAAATGTCTGGTTGGCCCGTTCATGCCATTGCCCGCTTCTTACCGGATCAGGCGCTCTGAGCGTCAGCTAAGGGTCGGTAGCGGACCCTCGGAAGGTTCGCTTCGGTGGAGAGGTCGGCCAGAGCTTACACCGCGCGGGTCCCATCGGCCGCGCCCCTGCGGATGAGCCGGGCGGAGGACGTGGGTTCAACGCGTGCGGGGTTAACAAAGGCGCGCGAGCGGAACATGCCGGTTTGGGCGGGCTTCCCATCCGGTCCCACGGCCAGCGTCTGCTTCGTTGCCTCGCGCCTAGCGGGACCATGTAAGGAGCGGCCATGACATCGTTGGCGGACCAAGGTCTTGCGCAGTTGGGTGGGCGTAGCAGCGTCCTCAGCCGGCAGAAGCGTGACCATGTCAGGTTGGACGAGCTGCTGGAGCAACTGAGCCGGGCGCCGGCTGCCGATCAGAAGAGGGTCTTGCTGCGGATCTACCGCCTCGTCTTCCCACACGCCTTCGCAGAGGAGTCCGTCCTCTGGCCGACGATCCGCCGCGTCTTGCCGGATGGCGAGCCACTTACGCTGCAGGTCGAGCGGGAGCATCAGGAGATCAACGAACTCGTTATGAGGCTGGAGTCGCTGGCTCCTGGTTCAACTGACTGGGACGTCGCCCTCACGCAGGTGGTGGCTCTGCTTCGTCAGGACGTGCGTGACGAGGAGGACGTGCTGTTGCCCCGCCTGCAGCGCAAGCTCACGCCGGGGCAGCTGCGCCGGCTGGGCTTCACCTGGGAGGCGGTCAGGCGGGTGGCTCCGACCCGCGCCCATCCGTTCGTCGCTCGGCGGCCACCGGGCAATGTTCTGTCGGCGCTCCCGCTGTCGATCATCGATCGTGTCCGAGACGTGCTCGACGCCTTGGCCTATCGGGGCGGTCGGGCCGATGTCGGAGCGCTGTCCACCCTCAGCGACGCCTTGGGACGAGCGGCTCATGTCCTGGAGCGGACGCCCGGATTGGGAGCCGGCGAACACCCTTCCACGCGACGGCGTAGCGGAACGCGATGGCTGGGGGTAGCGATGATCGCGCTCGTCGCGGGCTCGGCCGCGATGGTGGCGGTGCGTCGTCGGCGTTTGGCTGCTGAAGCGGCGACGGCCGCGGGCAGATGATCTTCAACGGCAGGCGGTGATCGGGACACAGTGCACGGCCCGCCTCGCCACCATGGCCCGCCGCCGTGCTACCCTCGCGGCATGCCCGTCCAGGCCGTTCCCCGGCTGCTCATCTGGTTCCGCCTGGCTGCGGGCCTGGCCATGCTCGCCCTCGCCGCGGCCTTCGACCACGAGGCGCGCGCGGCCGCCGTGGTCCTGCTCGGCCTGGGCGTGCTCTCCGACATCTTCGACGGGGTGATCGCCCGGCGGCTCGGCGTCGCCACCGCCGAGCTTCGCACCTTCGACAGCCGCACCGACCTGGTCTCTGGATCTGCGTCGCGGCGACCGCGCTGGTCCTTCACCCGGGCCTGCCGGCCGCCACCTGGCCCTTCATCGCCGCCCTCGCTGGGCTCAAGGCGGCCGCCCACCTGGTCAGCTTCGCCCGCTTCCGGCGGGAGGCCTCGCCGCATCACCTGACGTCCAAGCTGTTCGGCCTCGGCCTCTGGGCGCTGCTCAGCCACATGCTGCTGGCCGGCCATGGCGGATCGCTGCTCTGGCCGGTGTTCCTGCTGGGCGTGGCATCCGAGCTGGAGGCCATCGCCATCATGCTGGTCCTCCCCGCCTGGCGCGCCGAGGTGCGGGGGTTGGCCCAGCCGCTGGCGCTGCGGGGCGAGGCGCGCGGCTGTCCGACGATCCGCCCGGGGGACTTGGTCACTCGGCGCCGTCCACCAGGACAAGCCGGCTGACGGTGGTTCGGTGGCGCAGGGCGAACAGCTTCTGGGCCTTGGGATCGGCGAGGAAGCCCTGCGCCGCCGCCCGTGTGGGGAACTCCAGGATCACCAGCCGCTCCGGCGCCCAGTCGCCCTCGATGACGCTCGGGGCCGCGCCGCGGACCAGGTAGCGCCCGCCGTGCCTGGCGATGAACAACGGAATGCGCTTCACGTAGGGCAGGAACCCCGCCGCGTCTTGGACGGTCAGGTCGAGCACCAGATAGGCGGTCATCCCAACCTCCTGCCGCGCGTTGCGCATCGCAGGCCAGCCTAGCACCGCTTCGTCCACAAGGGGCGCTGCGCCGGACGCTACGGCCGTGGCCGCGGCCGCGTCAGGAGCCAGAGCCCAAGGGGTAGGTTGACCGCCAGCGCCGTCACCACCCCGGGCGCATAGCCGCCGAAGGCGATGGCTGCGGGCACGTGAGGCACGAAGACGTTGACGAGCAGCACCAGCGCGGTCGCGCGCACGGCCAGCCAGCCTGCGCGCTCGGCCTGCGTATGCGCCGCCCACAACAGCAGGACGGCGGCGCCAAGGCTGACCAGCAGCAGGGCCGCGTGGAAACTGGCTGGCTCCGGCGCCTCCAGGCCCGGCTGGAACCATCCGATCAGGGCCGCGGCCCGCGGCCGGGAGCCGGCGTAGGTCAGCGCCTCCTCGAGGTTGTGCAGCGAGAGGGCGGCGAGCAGGAGCAAGGCCGCTCTTCGCCGCGTCGCCCTGGCCTTTGGCTGAGCGCGACCCACGCCGGCTTCAGCAGGGCTCGCCGACGCCGAGCGCCTTCGTATCGTCGGCGAGCGGCGCAAGCGCCAGGATCAGGTCAGCGTACGGCATGGGCGGCTCCGTCGGCTGAGCTTGGCCCAGCTTGCATCGACCGGGAAGACAGGCCGGAGCCGACGGCTCTGGCCAGCCCCTGCGCACGCCCTGAGAACTCCACGTCCGTTTCTGACGCACCCGGGGTCCACAACACCCAGGCCGCGGGATGGTCCTGCGGCGCGGCGCAAGAGCGCTCCGCAGCCCAGGACGGGCCGGAACATCTTGCGAACAGAGAACGAAAGCGGTACAGCTTTTGTCCTCAGCCGCGAGTCGAACGCCAGCCGGGTTGGCGGAATCGTGGGATAGAAGGGGTTGGATCAATGGCTCAATCGGCGTTGAAGCTCGTGGCGAAAGAAGACGGAGACAAGCAGCGGGCCCTCGAGGCGGCGCTTGCGCAGATCGATCGGGCCTTCGGCAAGGGCTCGGTGATGAAGCTGGGCGACAAGGGCAAGGTCGTGGAGATCGAGTCCGTGTCCACCGGCTCGCTGGGCCTGGACCTGGCGCTCGGCATCGGCGGGCTGCCACGCGGCCGGATCATCGAGATCTACGGGCCGGAATCTTCCGGCAAGACGACGCTCGCCCTGCACGTGGTGTCCGAGGTGCAGAAGGCCGGCGGCACCGCCGCCTTCGTGGACGCCGAGCATGCGCTCGACCCGTCCTACGCCCACAAGCTGGGCGTGAACCTGGACGACCTGCTGGTCTCCCAGCCCGACACCGGCGAGCAGGCGCTCGAGATCACCGACACCCTGGTGCGCTCCGGCGCCATCGACGTGATCGTGATCGACTCGGTGGCGGCGCTGACGCCCCGGGCCGAAATCGAAGGCGAGATGGGCGACAGCCTGCCCGGCCTGCAGGCCCGCCTGATGAGCCAGGCGCTGCGCAAGCTCACCGCCTCGATCTCCAAGGCCAAGACCCTGGTCATCTTCATCAACCAGATCCGCATGAAGATCGGCGTCATGTACGGCTCGCCCGAGACCACCACGGGCGGCAACGCGCTGAAGTTCTACGCCTCGGTCCGCCTCGACATCCGCCGCACCGGCTCGGTGAAGATCCGCGACGAGATCGTCGGCAACAACGTCCGTGTGAAGGTGGTGAAGAACAAGGTCGCCCCCCCGTTCCGTGAGGTGGAGTTCGACATCATGTACGGGGAGGGGATCTCCAAGCTGGGCGAGATCATCGACCTTGGCGTCAAGGCCGGGGTGGTCGAGAAGTCGGGCTCCTGGTTCTCCTACAACTCCCAGCGCATCGGCCAGGGCCGCGACAATGTCCGCGAGTTCCTGAAGCAGAACCCCGACATCGCCGCCGACATCGAGCGCGCCGTGCGCGGCGCCAAGGCGACCATCGAGGAGGAGCTGCTCGTCGGCGGTCCCGAGGACGGCGACGAATAGGTCTCTCGCCCGGCGGCTCTGCGAGCCGGTCGGCGTACCCGCCAACCCACGCCCACCGGCCAACCCCACGCGGGGCTGACGCCGGGCGAGACCAGGACGCCTGGGGGCCCGCCCCTCCAGGCGTCCTTTTTCTTTGCGGCGGGGCCCGAGTTTCGTAAACCCACGCCGCACCCCAGATAGGGGAGGCTTTTGCGACCACACCCGTTATCGGAACGACTATGGCGACCCTGAACGAGATCCGGACCCACTTCCTCGACTTCTTCGGAAAGCGGGGTCACCAGGTCGTCGCCTCGGCTCCCCTGGTGCCGCAGAACGATCCGACCCTGCTGTTCGTCAACGCCGGCATGGTGCCGTTCAAGAACTACTTCACCGGCGCCGAGACCTCGCCCTGGCCCACCGCGGCCTCGTCGCAGAAGTGCGTCCGCGCCGGCGGCAAGCACAACGACCTGGACAACGTCGGCTACACCGCGCGCCACCACACCTTCTTCGAGATGCTGGGGAATTTCTCCTTCGGCGACTACTTCAAGGAAGGCGCGATCGAGGCCGCCTGGACCCTGGTCCACAAGGAGTTCGGCCTGCCGGCGGACAAGCTGCTGGTCACCGTCTTCCACACCGACGACGAGGCCGCGAACCTCTGGAAGAAGATCGCCGGCTTCTCCGACGACCGGATCATCCGCATCGCCACCTCGGACAACTTCTGGTCCATGGGCGACACCGGCCCCTGCGGCCCGTGCTCGGAGATCTTCATCGACCAGGGCCCCGAGCTGGCCGGCGGCCCTCCCGGCAGCCCGGACGAGGACGGCGACCGGTTCCTGGAGTTCTGGAACCTCGTCTTCATGCAGTTCGAGCGCTTCGCCGACGGCACGGAGCGGCCGCTGCCGAAACCGCAGATCGACACCGGCATGGGGCTGGAGCGGGTCTCCGCCATCCTGCAGGGCGTGAAGTCCAACTATGAGACCGACCTGTTCCGCACCCTGATCGCCGCGTCCGAGGAGGCCACCGGGGTGAAGGCGCAGGGCGAGGCCCAGCCCTCGCACCGGGTGATCGCCGACCACCTGCGCTCCATGAGCTTCCTGATCGCCGACGGTGTGACGCCCTCGAACGAGGGCCGGGGCTACGTCCTGCGCCGGATCATGCGCCGCGCCATGCGCCACGCCCACCTGCTGGGCGCCGACGAGCCGCTGATGCACCGCCTGGCTCCGACCCTGGTGTCCGAGATGGGCGACGCCTATCCCGAGCTGCGCCGCGCCGAGCCCGCCATCGTCGACACCCTGCGGCAAGAGGAGGAGCGGTTCCGTCGCACCCTCGGCCGCGGCATGGTGCTGCTCGACGAGGCCACCGCCGGCCTCAAGGACGGCGACGTCCTGCCGGGCGAGACTGCCTTCAAGCTCTACGACACCTACGGCTTCCCCCTCGACCTGACCCAGGACGCGGTCCGCGCGCGCGGCCTCACCGTCGACCTGGTCGGCTTCGATCAGGCCATGGCGCGCCAGCGCGAGATGGCGCGCGAGAACTGGGCCGGCTCGGGCCAGGTGGCGGCGGCCGCCGAGTGGTTCGCCATCCGCGACCGCCTGGGGCGCACCGACTTCATCGGCTACGACACCACCGAGGGCACGGCCGAGCTGCTGGTGCTGGTGGCCGACGGGCAGGAGGCCGATCAGGCGGGGGCCGGCCAGACGGTCCAGGCGCTCTTCGACCGCACGCCCTTCTACGCCGAAAGCGGCGGCCAGGCGGGCGACCAGGGCGAGGCCGAGTGGGAGGGCGGCCGCGGCCGCGTGCTCGACGTCCAGAAGCAGGCGGGCGACCTGCACGTCCACATCCTCGAGATCACTGAAGGCGCCCTGGCACCCGGCGCTCGGGTGCGCCTGGCGGTGGACGCCGAGCGTCGCGCCTCCACGCGCGCCAACCACTCGGCCACCCACCTGCTGCACGCGGCGCTCCGCAACGTGCTCGGCCGGCACGTGACCCAGAAGGGCCAGATGGTCGACGGCGAACGCATCCGCTTCGACTTCAGCCACGGCCAGCCGCTGACGGCCGAGGAGATCGACCGCATCGAGGCCGAGGTGAACGCCGTGGTGCGCCAGAACCTGCCGGCCGAAACCAAGAACATGGCCGCCCAGGAGGCTATCGAGGCCGGCGCCATGGCCCTGTTCGGCGAGAAGTACGGCGACACCGTTCGCGTGCTCACCCTGGGCAAGGCCCTGGAAGGCGACGGCGACTATTCGGTGGAGCTCTGCGGCGGCACCCACGTGTCGCGGACGGGCGACATCGCCCTCTTCAAGGTGGTGTCCGAACAGGGCGTCGCCGCCGGCGTCCGCCGGATCGAGGCCCTCACCGGCGAAGCCGCCCGCCGCTACCTCCTGGACCAGGCCTCGGTATCCAAGTCTCTGGCCGAGCAGTTCAAAGTGCCGGTGGCCGAGGTCGGCGCGCGCGTCGAGGCCCTGCAGGCGCAGGCTCGCAAGCTCGAGAAGGAGCTGGCCGACGCCAAGCGCCAGCTGGCCATGGGCGGCGGCGGGGGCGGGGCTGCGGCCGGGCCGGAGGAGATCGGTGGGATCAAGGTCATGGCCCGCGTCATGGAAGGCGTCGGCGGCAAGGACCTTCGGCCCATCGCCGAGGAGTTCAAGAAGCAGCTGCCCGACGGGGTGATCGCCCTGGTGGGCTCGGCCGAGGGCAAGGCGGCGGTGACCGTCGCCGTCACCGGCCAGGCCCAGGGCCGCTTCAACGCCGTGGAGCTCGCCAAGGCGGCGGTGCAGGCCATGGGCGGGCAGGGCGCCGGCGGCCGTCCTGACTTCGCCCAGGGCGGCGCCCCCGACGGCTCCAAGGCCGCCGAGGGGTTGAGCGCCTTGAAGAAGGTCCTCGAAGGCGCCTGAGCCGGCGCGGCGTGGGCTCTCCAGGAGAGCAGAGGCGCCGCGTCAGTCCATCAGGAAGACGCAGAACTTGTTGCCCACGGGGTCGCGAAAGTAGGCGGCATAAAACCCGCCCTCAAGGCCATCGGCCGAGCGGTAGCCGGGCGCGCCCTCGTCGCTGCCGCCGGCCGCCAGCGCCGCGGCGTGGACCGCCTGAACCTGTTCCTTGGACTGCCCCCGGAACGCCACCATGATCCCGTTGCCGGCCCTCGGCGGCTCTCCGTCATAGGGTCGGCAGACGCCCAGGACAGCTTCCCCGCCCTCTGGCCCGTAGAAGGCCCAGCCCTCCATGGGATTGCTGCGCCGCCAGCCCAGCGCGCCCAGAGTAGCGTCGAAGAAGGGCTGCGCCGCCGTCACGTCGTGCGCCCCGATCGTCACATAGCCGATGCTCATCGTCCGCCTCCGTCCTTGCCCGCTCAAGACTAACGTTAGGCGAGAAACAAAACAAGAACGCAGGCGCCAAAGAAAAGGGCGGCTGGGTCGTCCCAGCCGCCCTTGCATCGTCTGCTTGGGAAGGGTCTAGGCCGCCTGGCCGAGCGCCTTCTCCAGGTTGACCGCCACCTTGTCGATGAAGCCCTCGGTGGTCAGCCAGCCTTGGGTGTCCCCCACTAGCAGGGCGAGGTCCTTGGTCATCGAGCCGCTCTCGACGGTGGCGACGCAGACCTCTTCCAGGGTCCTGGCGAAGCGGGCGAGTTCCTCGTTGCCGTCCAGCTTCGCTCGGTGCGACAGGCCGCGGGTCCAGGCGAAGATCGAGGCGATGGAGTTGGTGGACGTGCTCTCGCCACGCTGATGCTGGCGGTAGTGGCGGGTGACGGTGCCGTGGGCGGCCTCGGCCTCCAGCGTCTTGCCGTCCGGCGTGACCAGCACTGAGGTCATCAGGCCGAGCGAGCCGAAGCCCTGGGCGACCTGGTCCGACTGCACGTCGCCGTCGTAGTTCTTGCAGGCCCAGATAAAGGCGCCCGACCACTTCAGCGCCGAGGCGACCATGTCGTCGATCAGGCGGTGCTCATAGGTCAGGCCGGCGGCCTTGTACTGCTCGGCGTACTCGGCTTCGTAGATCTCAGCGAAGATGTCCTTGAAGCGGCCGTCATAGGCCTTGAGGATGGTGTTCTTCGTCGACAGGTAGACCGGGTAGTTGCGGTTCAGGCCGTAGGCGAAGCAGGCGTGGGCGAACTCGCGGATCGACTCGTCGAGGTTGTACATGCCCATGGCGACGCCGCCGCTCGGGAAGTCGAACACCTCGTGCTCGATCTTCTCGCCGTTCTCGCCTTCCCAGCTGATCTTCAACTTGCCCGGACCCGGGACTTTGAAGTCGGTGGCCTTGTACTGGTCGCCGAAAGCGTGGCGGCCGACGATGATCGGCTGGGTCCAGCCGGGGATCAGGCGCGGCACGTTCTTGCAGATGATCGGCTCGCGGAAGACGACCCCGCCCAGGATGTTGCGGATCGTGCCGTTCGGCGACTTCCACATCTTCTTGAGATTGAATTCCTTCACCCGCGCCTCGTCCGGGGTGATGGTCGCGCACTTGATGCCCACGCCGTGCCGCTTGATGGCCTCGGCGGCCTCGACCGTCACCTTGTCGTCGGTGGCGTCGCGGTGCTCCATCCCGAGGTCGTAGTAGTCGATCTGGAGATCCAGGAACGGGAAGATCAGCTTGTCCTTGATCAGCTTCCAGATGATGCGGGTCATCTCGTCCCCGTCCAGATCGACGACGGGGTTGGCGACTTTGATTTTGGCCATGTGGCGGGGCGCTCCGAGGGGGGGAACTTCCAGATGTGCCGGGCCGTATAGCCGCCCCCGCCGCCGACGCAAAGGCAAAGGGCTGCGGCGCGTCAGCCGACGGACGCGATCACCAGCCGACCGAGTTCGGCGAAGAGCCCGGCCTGCCCCTCGGCCGATAGCGTCGCGCCCGACAGGAAGGCGGCCACCGCGTAGCTGCGCCGGTCCGGCAAGGTGATGATCCCGACGTCATTGAAGGCGGTGGTCAGCCCAAGGTCAGCGCCGGAAGTCCCCGGCCGGTGGGCGAAGCGCGCGCCGGGCGGCAGGCCGGCCTTCAGCCTGTCGTTCCCGCGGCTGGTCGCCAGCATCATCTCGATCATGCGCCGCGTGGCGACCGGGCTGAGCAGTTCGTACCGGTCGAGCCGAAGCAGGAAGTCCAGCATGGCGCGCGGTGTGGCGGTGTCGCGTGGGTCACGCATGTAGGCGGCCATCGCCGCCCGTCGCGTCGCCTCCGGGACGGTGCTTCGCGCCTGGTCGAAGCCGCGGCCTTTCCAGGCAGGCCGGAACGAGGCCATGCCATACACCTCCGGCTGCAGCTCGCGCTCATAGCGGTCGACACGGATCTCCGACAGCCGCTTGGTGCTCAGCCAGGCCGTCACCGCGCCCGGGCCGCCGATCCGCCGCATCAGAACGTCCGCGGCCGTGTTATCGCTGTCCGCGACCGTGGCGGTGAGCAGCTCGCCCAGGGTGTAGTCGCGGCGCGCGGGCCAAGCCTCGGCGAGCGGAGACCAGCCCGGCGACAGGTCCTGCGCGTCTATGATCTCCGCCTCGTCGAGCGCCAGGCGTCCGGCGTCCACCTCGGCCAGGGCCGCAGCCCCGAGCGGCGCCTTGAAGACGCTCTGCATGGGGAACCGGCGGTCGCCGTTGAAGGTGAAGTGCTCGCCGCTCTCCAGGTTCATCAGCCCGACGCCCAGCACGCCGGGCGCCGCCCGCGCGGCCAGGCCTGCGACGCCCTCATTGAGGCGCACCATGTCCAGCTTGGGCGTGGTCGACGCCGTGAGCGGCATGGGCTGTTCGCAGGCGGCGACGCCCAGCGCGAGCGTGGCGGCGATGAACCGGCGTCGGGGTAGGGTTGCCAGGGGGGCCTCCTTGGAACGACAACGCGCGCGATGAGCGAAACGTCCACGTCCCAACCTGTCGTCATCCTGAACGCACCGCAGCTGGCGGAGAATATCGGCGCGACAGCCCGCGTCATGGCCAACTTCGGCCTTTCCGAGCTGCGCCTGGTGAATCCCAGAGACGGCTGGCCGCAGGAGCGCGCCTGGGCCTCGGCGTCCGGCGCCGACTGGCCCCTGAACGGGGCCCGGGTCTACGAGGACGTGGCGGGCGCGATCGCGGATCTGCAGCTGGTCTACGCCACCACCGCAAGGCCCCGGGAGCTGCAGCTGCCGGTGATCACGCCCCGGCAGGCGGCGCGCCAGCTGGCCGAGGCAGCAGGCGAAGGGCAGCGGGTCGGGCTGCTGTTTGGTGGCGAGCGGGCGGGCCTCGAGACACAGGACATCGCGCTCTGCCATGCCGTGGTCACCATCCCCATCGACCCGCGCTTCCACAGCCTGAACCTGGCCCAGGCCGTGGCGATCAACGCCTATGAGTGGCGCACCACGCTGGACGACGCGCCGCCGCCCAAGTTCCGCGAGGCCGCGCCGCCCGCCGACGGCGCGGCCCTGATGGGCCTCTACGAGCACCTGGAGCGCGAACTCACCACGGCCGGCTTCTTCCATCCGCCCGAGAAGACGCCCTCGATGGTCCAGAACCTGCGCACCGCTCTTGGCCGCGCCCGCTTCACCGACCAGGAGGTGCGCACGCTGCGCGGGGTGATCACCGCGCTGTCCCGCGGGCGCGGGAAGGTGCTGGAGAAGCTTGCCCGCCGGAGGGAGGACCCGGAGACATGAGCCTGCAGGCCCTCTTCGACGACCTGCCGATACCGATCATCCAAGCGCCGATGGCTGGCGCCACCTTCGACGCGCTGGCGATCGCCGTCAGCCGAGCCGGCGCCCTCGGCTCTCTGGCCGCCGCGGGCGCGGCGCCGGACGAAATCGGCCCCGCAGTGGACAGCATCCGCACGGCCACCGATCGGCCATTCGCCGTCAACCTGCTGGTGGCGCCCCGCGCCGCGCCCGACGCGGCCGAGCTCGACGCCGCCCTGGCTCGGCTCGCCCCATGGTACGCTGAACTCGGCCTCGAGCCGCCGGCCCACCCGAACCGCTTCTCTCATGACTTCGACGCCCAGCTGGCGGCGCTCGTCGCCGCGGCCCCGCCGATCGCTTCGTTCGCCTTCGACACCATCCCACCCGACGCGGTGGACGCCCTGCACCGGGCCGGCAGCTATGTCATCGGCACGGCCAACACGGTCGCGGAAGCCCGCGCCTGGGCTGAGCTGGGCGCCGATGGTATCTGCGCCCAGGGGATGGAGGCGGGGGGGCACCGCGGCAATTTCCTGGCCGAGATCGACGACAGCCTGATCGGGACAATGGCCCTGGTCGCCACCATCCGCGCCGCGGTCAACCTGCCGGTGATCGCCGCCGGCGGCATCATGGACGGCCGCGGCGTGGCCGCCGCCCTGGCGCTCGGCGCGTCAGCCGTCCAGATGGGCACCGCCTTTCTCCTGGCCGACGAGGCGATCACCAACGCGCCATGGCGGCAGGCGATCGTCCAGGCCGGCGACGATCCCACCCGGCTGACGCGCGCCTTCTCCGGTCGCTACGCCCGGGGACTGGAGAACCGGTTCATGCGCGAGATGCGGGCGATCGAGGACGAGCTCCCCGCCTACCCGGTCCAGAACCGCCTCACCCAGCCCCTGCGCGCGGCGGCCGAAAAATCGGGTGAGACCGGCCTGATGTCGCTGTGGGCGGGGCAGGCGGTGACCCTTGCCGAAGCGGCGCCGGCGGGGGATCTCGTCCGCCGGTGGTGGGCCGAGGCGCAGGCTGCGGCGCGCGCGCTTTCGGCCCGCACCGGCGCCTGAGGCTTGCCCGCGGCGACGAGCAAGGGAAGTATCGCCGCCCCGCAAGGGTTCAGGAGTAGACCATGGGCGCCGTGACCCGCCTCTTCGCCGCATTCGCCGCTCTTCTGCTGGTGCTGGGGTTCGGGCCCCGGGCGGCGGCCCCGCCGCGCAAAGGGGCCGAGCGTGGGGTGCGGCAAGCCCTGGTGCGGCTGAACAACCGCCTGGCGGCCCGCGACCTCACGATCCTCGAGGAGTTCATGCCTGACGCCGAGACCCTGCTGGTGGGTTCGGAGATCGGCGAGGTCGCCCGCGGCCGGATGGGCCTTGAGGCGCACTTCCGCGCCCTCTTCGAACGGGCCGCCATCCTCGCCTACGACTGGCGCGAGGTGGAGGTGGCGGTGCATGGCCCGGTGGCCTGGCTGCACGCCGAGGGGCACGCGGTCCTGCGCGGCTCCGGCCCTGAACAGCGCCGCCCCTACCGCCTCACCGCGGTCTTCGAGCTGCATCAGGGGCAGTGGAAGTGGCGTCTCTTCCACGGCTCCGAGCCCGCCTGACCCCAACGCCATTCGAAGGAGCCTTCCCCATGAGCCAGGGTCCCTGGAGCCATCACCGGACGTCGGCGCTGGCCGACGACATCGAATTCGAGATCAAGGGCCAGGAGCTGCAGTTCGTCGAGATCGAACTGGACCCCGGCGAGAGCGCCATCGCCGAGGCCGGGGCCCTTGTCTGGAAGGACGCCAGCGTCGGCATGACCACGGTGTTCGGCGACGGCTCCGGCGGCCAGGGGCAGGGCTTCATGGGCAAGCTGCTGGGGGCCGGCAAGCGGCTCATCACCGGCGAGAGCCTGTTCACGACCGTCTTCACTCACAACGGCTCGGGCAAGGCCAAGGTGGCCTTCGCTTCGCCGACGCCGGGCGCCATCCTCCCGCTGCACCTGGCCGACGTCGGCGGCACGCTGATCTGCCAGAAGGACGCCTTCCTCGCCGCGGCCCGCGGGGTCTCGATCGGCCTCCAGTTCCAGCGTCGGGTGATGACCGGCCTGTTCGGCGGCGAAGGGTTCATCATGCAGCGCCTGGACGGCGACGGCTGGGTCTTCGTCCAAATGGGCGGCACGGTGGTAGAGCGCGAGCTGGCCGCGGGCGAGGAGATCCACGTGGACACCGGCTGCCTGGCCGCATACACGCCGAGCGTCGACTTCGACCTCGTGATGGCCGGCGGCGTGAAGAGCGTCTTTTTCGGCGGCGAGGGCTTGTTCTTCGCCAGGCTCACCGGCCCCGGCAAGGTCTGGATCCAGTCCTTGCCCTTCTCCAGGCTGGCGGGCCGGATGCTCGCCGCTGCCGGGACAGGCGGGCAGAACCGCGGCGAAGGCTCGCTGCTGGGCGAGATCGGCGACATGATCGGGGGGAACCGGTAACGGCGACGCGCACCAGGCGACGCTCGACGCCGCGCCAGCGCCGGGGCAGCATCGATTGATGAGCGCGCCCTTCTACCATCCCGACCAGCGCCGGCTGCAGGACAGCTTCGGCAGCCGTGCGCTCGCGGACCGGCTCGCCGAGCGCACCCGGCACGACCGCTTCACCGACCAGGACGCCGCATTCATTGCGGCGCAGAGCTTCTTCGTCCTGGCCACCGCCGACCCGGACGGCCGCCCTGACGCTTCCTTCAAGGGCGGTCCGCCCGGCTTTGCGCGCGTGGTGGCTCCTGACCGGCTGGTGTTCCCGGACTACGATGGGAACGGCATGTTCCGCAGCCTGGGGAACATCCAGGCGAACCCTCACGTCGCGCTGCTGTTCGTGGCCATGGGCCCCGAACCCTGGCGCATCCGAGTCAATGGGACGGCCCGGGTGTTCGACGATCATCCGGAGCTCGCCGCCACGCCCGGCGCCCAGCTGATCGTCGAGGTCACGCCGTCGGACATCTTCCCGAACTGCGGCCGCTACATTCCGACCGCCGACGCGCTGACGGTGTCGCCGCACACGCCCGCGCCGGACGCGCCGCCGCTGGAGCCCGCCTGGAAGGCGCACCCCCTCTTCACCGACGTGCTGCCTCCGCGCCGCCGCTGAGCGCCCGCGAAGACGTCAGCGGCCGCCGGTCGAGACGGGGACCGCTTCGGCCTGCGTGGCCCTGGCGGGCAGCGGCTGCCCGTTCGGCCCGATGGCGTCTGCGCGCAGCTTGAAGTCCGCGAAAATGTCCTCGACCCCGTTCGACACGGTGACGATGTAGACGCCGGGCTTCAGGGTCACCGACTTGCTGTTCACCTTCTGCAAGCCGCCCCACTCCTGCCAGCCCAGGAACATCAGCGACGTCTTGTCGAGGTCCTGCACATTGATCTGGAAGCTGGTGAAGATCCGCCAGGCCGCCGGCTTGATGGTGAACTGCACCCGCGTCGGCTCGGGCACCTCCAGCTTGAAGGCCTTGAAGCGGTTGGCCGGCCGCCAGCCGCAGTCGTTCTTGTTCAGCTTGGCGGTGATTTCCACACCCAGCTGCAGGTCGCCGTCCTTGGGTGTCGGAAGGCCGCTCGGCAGCACGCATTTGCCGGCCAGGCGCGCCTGCGCGACGTTGTAGGCGTTGGCCTTCCAGCGGGCGTCGAAGGCCTCCAGCGCCCCATAGATACCTCCGGCGACCTCGAGGGCGGCGGGCGCGACCGCGATCATGGTCTCGGTCTGACGCCGCTGCTGGTCGGCGAGCGCCTGCTGCTGGCGTGCGAAGGCCTTTTGCTGCTCCGCCAGTCGCTGGTCGGCCAGCACCTTGTCGGAGGCGATGGCCCGGGCGATCCGCTCGTTGTCGCTGAGCCGCGGCGGCGCGGCCGGCGTGCTGCCGGCAGGAGCCGACGCTCCGGGCTGCAGACGTCCGCCGGCGGCCGTCGAGGGCGCGCGCGCCACCTGTTGCGAGCCGCTGGCCGGCGGGGCGGCCGCGGCCGTCTGGCGGGCCGCCTGTTGCGCCTTGGCTTGCTCGGCCTTGGCCTGGTCCGCCTGCGCCTGCTCCGCCTTGCGGCGGGCCTCGGCCGCGGCCGCTTCCTGGCGGCGGAGGTCGCCCCGGATGGCGCTCTCGACCGCGGCGCTGCGCAGCACATTGGCGGGCTGAACCACCACCCGCAGGCTGTTGAGGTAGGCCTCCACCTGCGCCGCTGTCGCCTTTGGACCAACGAGGTCGGCGATCATGCCGAACTTCTGCGTCTGACCCGAGAAGCAGCCCATGCCCAGCGCCTTGCCCGCGAGGCCATCGGCGAACGAGCCCACTGCGCCCGGTCCTCGATACACCGTGCCGGCGAATCGGATCGAGCTCGGCTGCGGCGGCGCGCCCGTCGCCGGGTAGGTCTTGCCGCCCAGGCGGTATGAACTGGCCGCCGTCGCCGAGCCCTCGTTTAGGCTGTAGGCGATGTGCGCTTCGCCCATGCAGGCGATGAAGGAATAGGTCACCCCCACCGACCCACTGACGTAGCCGTCGCCGGAGCCCGGCGCGGCGAAGGGCACGCTCACCGTCCGCTGCGTGGAACTCTGGGCGAGCGTGGCCCCCGGCGCCGTCGCCACCGTCACCAGCACCGCGGCCGCCGCAGCGCCCTGTCTCCATACCGTCATGTGAAACTCCCCCACTTGGGCGGCAGGAGCTCATGCTGCGCCGTCCGCGCCATCTCCCAAATGAGGTATGCGACAGTTGACCGCGCGCCGGACGCCGCACCCGGCGTATCCCCGCGATGCGCGAGTTGCGCTGGACAACGGCCCCGCCTCTCGTCCAGCGTCGCCGCCTCGAGTTCCGGGGGAGTCTCCATGTCCAGGTCCATGCCGCTCGCGTTCGCCGCGATCCTGTTCGCCACGGCCGCGCAGGCGGCGCCGCTGCCGGCGCTGAAGAAGCAGGCGATCGCCGGCGTCGAGGCCCGCGCCAAGCTCGCCCAGGAGATGAACGACAGCATCTTCTCCTTCGGCGAGCTGGGCTTTCAGGAGGTGGAGACCTCCCGTTACGTGACCGAGATCCTGGAGAAGAACGGCTTCAAGGTGACCCGCGGGGTTTCAGGCCTTCCCACCGGCTGGGTGGCTACCTGGACCAACAAGACGGGCGGCCCGGTGATTGCGCTCGGCTCCGACATCGACGGCATCCCCAAGGCCTCGCAGACGCCCGGCATCCCTTGGCGCCAGCCGCTGGTGGAGGGCGCGCCCGGCCATGGCGAGGGCCACAACTCTGGCCAGGCGCTGAACGTGGTCGCTGCGCTGGCCGTGAAGGACATCATGCAGAAGGAGGGCATCGCCGGGACGCTGATGCTCTGGCCGGGCGTCGCCGAGGAGCTTGTCGCCGGGAAGGCCTACATGGTGCGGGACGGCGTCTTCAAGGACGTGGACGCGGTGATCTTCACCCATGTGGGCGACAACCTGGGCACCAGCTGGGGTAAGCCCATGGGCACCGGCCTTGTGTCGGTGGAGTACACCTTCAAGGGCGGCACGGCGCACTCGGCGGGCAAGCCGTGGATGGGCCGCTCGGCGCTGGACGCCGTCTCGCTGATGAACGCCGGCTGGGAGTTCCGCCGGGAGCACATCCGCCCGGCGCAGCGCTCGCACTATGTGATCCGCGACGGCGGCGACCAGCCCAACGTCGTGCCGGAGCGGGCCAGCGTCTGGTACTATTTCCGCGAGCAAGACTTCCAGCGGATCAGCGACCTCTACGCGATCGGCAACAAGATCGCCGACGGCGCGGCCCTGATGACGGACACCACCGTGGAGCGCCGCGTGCTGGGCACGGCCGCGCCCCGTCACTTCAACAAGCCCGTCGCCGAGGCGGCCTACGCCAACATCCTGCAGGTGGGCCTGCCGAAGTGGACCGCGGAGGAGCAGGCCTTCGCCAAGGCCGTGCAGAAGAACGTCAAGGCGGAGAAGACGGAGGGGCTGGACACCAAGCTCGACAAGCTGGAGCCGCCCAAGGAGAACCCCGAGAGCGGCGGCTCGGACGATATCGGCGACGTCTCCTGGGTCGCGCCGACCATCACCGTCCGCTACCCGTCGAACATCCCCGGCCTGCCGGGCCACAACTGGGCGAACGCCATCTCCATGGCCACGCCGATCGCCCACAAGGGCGTGGTGGCGGGCTCCAAGGTGGTGGCCATGACCACGCTCGACCTGCTGACCCAGCCAAAGCTTCGCGCGGCGGCGAAGGCCTACTTCACCGACGTGCAGACCAAGTCCGAGAAGTACGTCCCGATGATCGGCCCGAACGACAAGCCGGCCGCCACGATGAACGCCGAGGTGATGGCGCAATTCCGTCCCGCGATGCGCCAGTTCTACTACGACCCGGCCAAACACCCGACCTACCTCGACCAGCTCGGCGTGAGATGGCCGACGCTCGACAGACCGGCAGGCGCGCCCAAGGCCGCTGACTAATCCCGACCAGGATTGCCGGACCGGTTTCATCGGATACAAACGGCCGGTCCGGGCTCCTGAGGCCCGAGAAGGGGATGATCCGATGCGCCTTGCCTCCACCACCGCCGTAGCCGCGGTCCTCGGCCTCGCCGCAGGCCCCGTGTCCGCTGACGAAGGCATGTGGACCTACGACAACTTCCCGTCGGCGAAGGTGCGCGAGACCTATGGCGTGACCGTCGACCAGGCCTGGCTCGATCGCGTGCGGGGCGCCTCGGTGCGGCTGACCACCGGCTGCTCGGCCTCCACGGTCTCGCCGCAGGGGCTGGTGCTCACCAACGCACACTGCGTGATCGAGTGCGTCCAGGATCTCTCCACCGCTCAGGCGGACTATGTGAAGGACGGCTTCCTTACCGCCACACGCGAGGAGGAGCGCGCCTGCCCCGGCATGCAGGCCGAGATCCTCACCCAGATCAGCGACGTCACGGACCAGGTCCGCCGTGCGACCGCCGGCAAGGCTGGCCAGGACTTCGTCCGCGCCCGCGACGCGGCCATGGCCGAGATCGAGAAGGCCGGCTGCGGCGGGGACGCCACGCTCCGCTGCCAGGTCGTCAGCCTCTACCGCGGCGGCCAGTTCAAGCTCTACAAGTACCGCAAGTATTCAGACGTCCGGCTGGTGTTCTCGCCGGAGTACGCCACCGCCTTCTTCGGCGGCGACCCGGACAACTTCAACTTCCCGCGCTTCAACCTCGATATGGGCTTCCTGCGGCTCTACGAGAACGGGCACCCAGCGGCCACGCCGCAGCACCTGACCTGGGCCGCACGCGCGCCCAAGGAAGGGGAGGTGACCTTCGTCTCCGGCAATCCGGGCTCCACCGACCGCATGCTCACGGTGGCCCAGCTGGAAACCCAACGCGACCTGATCATCCCGGTCGGCCAGCTGCAGCGGGCCGAGCTGCGCGGCCGGCTGCTGCAGTTCGCCGGCGAGAACGCCGAGCACAAGCGGATCGCCACCGACCCCGTCACCGGCCTGGAGAACTCCTACAAGGTCTTTTTCGGCCGGCAATTCGCGCTGAACGATCCGGCCTTCCTGCAGGCCAAGCGCCAGGGCGAGGCCGAGCTGCGCAGCAAGGTCGCCGCCAACGCGGCCCTCGCCGCCGAGATCGGCGACCCCTGGGGCGAGATCGCCCGCGCCCAGACGGCGGCGGCGACGCACTTCGTCCGCTACCGCCAACTGGAGACCGCCGCCGGCGGCGGCTCGGTGCTGTTCAACTACGCCCGAGAGCTGGTCCGCGCCGCCCGCGAGCGGACGAAGCCCTCGGCCGAGCGCCTGCCGGCCTATGCCGACACCCGCCTGCCGCTGCTGGAAAAGACCCTGCTGGACGTGAAGCCGGTCGATGCTCCGCTGGAGCAGCTCTACCTGGAGCACTGGCTGCTCAAGACGCGCGAGTACCTGACCGTCGACGATCCGGCGGTGAAGCTGCTGCTCGGCAAGGAGAGCCCCGAGGGGCTGGCGGAGCGGGTGGTCGCGGGCTCCAAGCTCGCAGACGCGGCCGAGCGTCGGCGCCTGTGGGAAGGCGGCCTGGCCGCCGTCGAGGCCTCCACCGATCCTATGATCCAGCTGGCGCTGCGGCTCGATCCCGCCGCCCGCGAGATCCGCCAGGCGTGGGACGCCGAGGTCGCCGGCCCCACCGACCGCGCCGCCGAGCGGATTGCTCGCGCCCGTTTCGCGGTCTACGGCGACCAGGTCTATCCGGACGCGACCTTCACCCTGCGCCTGTCGTACGGAAAGGTGACGGGCTGGACCCACCGGGGCCAGACCCTGCCCTGGTTCACGACGATCGGCGGCCTCTACGAACGAGCCACGGGCGCCGAGCCTTTCGCCCTGGCGCCGCGCTGGGCCAAGGCCGAGGGCAAGCTCGACAAGTCGATCGTCTATAACTTCGTCACCACCAACGACATCATCGGCGGCAACTCGGGGTCGCCGGTGGTGAATGCGCGCGGCGAGGTCCTCGGCGCAGCGTTCGACGGCAACATCCACTCGCTGGGCGGCGCCTACGGCTACGACGGCCGCATCAACCGCACGGTGGTGGTCTCCACCGCCGCCGCCACCGAGGCCCTGTCCAAGGTCTACGGACTGAACGGCCTGGTGCGCGAGCTGACCGCCGGAAAGAAGCGGTAAGGCCGCGTTCCCTCTCCCGCTCGGCGGGAGAGGGCCAGGGTGAGGGCGGCGCAGGCAGCCCCGCCTGCGCTCCCGTTGGACCCCCGCGCTAGATCAGGAAGTCCCCCGCCGCCACGTCCCAGGCGCCGGTCAACGAGACCAGCTGGGCGTAGGCGAAGTCTGGCGCGCCGTCCCCATTGAGGTCGCCGCGGTTGGTGGCGACCCAGCCGTCGGAGAACAGCAGGTCGGCGTCGCCGTCACGATCGAAGTCCGAGACCGTGAGGCCGTCGCCGCCGTGGGTCAGGCCCACCACCCGGAAGTTGGCCACGCCGTCGCCGTTCGTGTCGCCGAGGTTGATGGCCAGGGTGGAGCCGCCGCCGCGGTCGGCGAACAGCACGTCCAGGTCTCCGTCGCCGTCGATGTCGACAAAGCCGGTTTCCATGTACCCCGAAGAGGCCAGCGTGCCGGAGTTGTAGAAGTCCGGCGTGCCGTCGCCGTTGATGTCCCCACGGCCCTGCAGGACGTAGGAGCCGCCCGTGTGGGCGGCTACGGCGATGTCCATGACCCCGTCACCGTTCATGTCGGCCACGTCGACCCCGGCCAGGGTGGTGTCCACCGTCGACAGGGTGGAGGCGCGGAATTCGGGCGTGCCGTCGCCGTTGGCGTCGCCGAGGTTCAGCAGCACTGCCAGGGTGGTCTGGCCGGCGGCCGCCCCGTAGGTGGTCAGCAGGATGTCCTTCCGACCGTCGCCATTCAGGTCCGCCACGTCCACCCCGTAGCTGTAGGAGGTCGACGGGCTAGTCAGCAGGCGCATGGCGAAGTCGGTGGTCCCGTCGCCGTTCACGTCCCCGAGGTTCAGGTGCAGCCGGTCGGCCGTGCGGCCGCCCTCGACGATGTCCAGGCGTCCGTCGCCGTTCACGTCGGCCAGGACCACGTCCTGCCACTGGTTCACGCCGTCGCTCGCCAGCGCCAGATAGGAGACGCCGAAGTCCGGCTGGCCGTCCGCGTTGGTGTCGCCGCGGTTGGTCAGCACCGCGCTGCGGCCGCTCCAGTTGCTGACCACCGCGTCCAGGTCGCCGTCGCCGTCCAGGTCGCCCACGTCGCCGCCCCTGGCGGCGAAGCCGCTCAGGATGGTGCGAGCGGCGGTGACGCGGGCGGTGTCCAGCACGCCGTCACCGTTCGAGTCGGTCACCCCGCTCAGCACGCGGTAGGTGGACCCGATGAACGCAAGCGCGTCGGGCTGTTGGGGCACGGGCGCGCCGATCACGTCGGCCGAGCCCTTCAGGGTGACGCTCACCGTCTGGGTGGCCGTTCCGCCGCGTCCGTCAGAGACGGTGATGCTGTAGGTCTGGGTCCGCGTCTCGCCGGCGGCGAGACCGTCGAGCGCGCTGTCGGAGGCCTTGAAGGTCCAGCCCACGCGATCCCCGGCCTGGTCCACCGCGCCTAGCGTCAGCTGGCCGATGTACCCCGCGCCTGCGGGCGTCACGGTGGCGGTGTGCAGGTCGGCGAGATCCGGGTCCTTGAAGGCCACGGTCCCGCCCAGGGTGTGCACGTAGGTGTTCTCGTCCGCCGAGCGGTCGGGCCGCTCGGTGATGCTGTTCGCCGACATGGCTGCCATCGGCTGGACGATCACCGGGGCGTCGTTGGCGCCTGTGACCCGCACCACCAGGGTCGAGGTGGACGTCGCGCCCTGGTCGTCGCGCATCACATAGGTCAGCGTCACGTCCTCGGTCTGCCCGGCCGAGAGCCCGTCGAAGGCGGCGCCGGGGGTGAACAGCACCTTTCCGTCGGCGACCGCGGCCGCGCCCTTGGGCGTGGTGACGGAGACCAGAGTCTTCACGGCCCCCGCGTCGGCATCGACGTCGTTGACCAGCACGTCGACGCTGACGGCCTGGTTCTCGCCGGTTGCGGCAGCGTCGGGCGCGGCGAGCGGCGCATCGTTGGCGGCGGTGATGGTGACCACCGCGGCGCCGAGTGCGGTGAGCCCGCCCTCGTCGGCGATGGTGTAGGTGAGCGTCACGTCCTCGCTCTGACCGGCGGCCAGGCGCTCGAAGGCCGTGCCTGGATCGAACACCAGCTTGCCGTCGACGATGCTGACCGAGCCCTTGGGCGCCTGGGCCGAGACGAGAGTCCGGGCCGTTCCGTCCACGTCCGTGTCATTGGCCAGCACGTCGAGGACGACGACCTGGTTCTCCCCGGTCGCGCCGGTGTCCGCGACGGCCGTTGGCGCGTCGTTCACCGCCCGCACGTCGACGCTGACGGTGGGCGGCGCGCTCTCGCGGCTGCCGTCGGTCAGGGTGTAGGTGAAGCTCGCGGGGCCGTTGAAGTTGGTCGCCGGCGTGAAGGTGACGGTCCCGTCGGCGTTCAGCACTGCCGTTCCGCCGACCCCGCTGGTCACGCTGGCAATGCGCAGCGCCGAGGCTGGGCTGTCCACGTCCGCGTCGTTGCCGGTCAGATCGGCCGCGGTGATCAGGATTGCGGCGTCCTCGAACGCCTGCAGGCTGTCGGCGGCGGCCAACGGCGCGTCATTCGTGCCTGTCACCGTCACCAGGACGTTGGCGGTCGAGGTCGCGCCGTGCTCGTCCCTCATCAAATAGGTGAGGCTGAGCTGCTCGGTCTGCCCCTCGGCCAGGCCGTCGAAGGCCGCGCCGGGATCGAACGCGATCTTGCCGTCCACGATTGAGGCGGCGCCCTTCGGCGCGCTTACCGAGACGAGGGTCCGGGTCGCGCCGGCGTCCACGTCGGTGTCATTGGCCAGGGCGTCGATGACCAGCGCCTGGTTCTCGCCGGTCGTAGCGGTGTCCGCCACGGCCACGGGCGCGTCGTTGGTCCCGGTGACGGTGACCACCACGCTGGACGTCGCGGTCGCGCCGTTCTCGTCCTTCATTACGTAGGTGAGCGTCACGGTCTCGGTCTGGCCGGGGGCCAGGCCATCAAAGGCGGCGCCCGGCTCGAACGCGATCTTGCCGTCCACGATGGAGGCGGAGCCCTTCGCCGCGCTGACCGAGACGAGGGTCCGGGTCGCGCCGGCGTCCACGTCGGTGTCGTTGGCCAGAGCGTCGATGACCAGCGTCTGGTTCTCACCGCCGGCGGCGGTGTCCGCCACCGCGACGGGTGCGTCGTTGGTCCCGGTGACGGTGACCACCACGCGCGACGTCGCGGTCGCGCCCTTGTCGTCCATCATGACGTAGGTGAGCGTCACGGTCTCGGTCTGGCCGGCGGCCAGGCCATCAAAGGCGGCGCCCGGCTCGAACGCGATCTTGCCGTCCACGATGGAGGCGGAGCCCTTGGGCGCGCTCACCGATACCAGAGTCTTGGTCGCCCCGGCGTCCACGTCGGTGTCGTTGGCCAGAGCGTCGATGACCAGCGTCTGGTTCTCACCGCCGGCGGCGGTGTCCGCCACCGCGACGGGCGCGTCGTTGGTCCCGGTGACGGTGACCACCACGCTGGACGTCGCGGTCGCGCCCTTGTCGTCCTTCATCACGTAGGTGAGCGTCACGGTCTCCGTCTGGCCGGCGGCCAAACCGTCGAAGGCCGCGCCCGGATCGAACGCGATCTTGCCGTCCACGATGGAGGCGGCGCCCTTCGGCGCGCTCACCGACACCAGGGTTTTCGTCGCGCCGGCGTCCACGTCGGTGTCGTTGGCCAGGGCGTCGATCAGTAGCCGCTGGTTCTCGCCGCCGCTTGCAAGATCGGCCACGGCCACGGGGCCGTCGTTGGTCCCGGTCAGGGTGACGGTGACGGTCGCCACGCTCAAGGCGCCGTTGCCCATCTGGATGGTGTAGGTGAAGGTATCGGTCAGGGTCTGGCCGGCGCCCAGGGCATTGGCCCGCGCGCTGTCCGCCAGATAGACCACCTTCCCGCCTTCGAGACTCACCCGCGCGCCCGCCGCGGTCACGCCGCTGGTCGCGGGCTTGCCGGGGTCGGCCTGGTTCAGCGAGTAAAGCGACTTGGCCTTGCCGCCGAGGTCGTTGGCCATGACGTCGAGGGTCAGGCTCACGTTCTCGGTGGCCGCCGCGACGTCGTCCTTCGCCTGCGGGGTGTTGTCGATGTTCTTGTCCTGCCCGGCCATCACGCTTCTCGGTCTGTCGTTCAGCGGAGCGCCGGCTTCGGAACGCCGGTTCTTGTCCGCACCGTCTCCTCCCTTGCGACCGGCACGGTTAAGCCATTGCCCAAAAGGCATGGTTTTTCAGTTGGTAGGCTTAACGGGAAGGCGGCCGTCTTGACTCCCGCAGGCCCGCCCAGCATATACGCGCCCTTCCAGCCGCCGGGCCCGCCCGGCCGGCGCCGGAACCTATGACGGGTCGACGCGAAGCCGCCGTTGCAATCGCGCCCTCATATCGAGGGCGCCGGCTCGGGTCAGATGAAGAGTGACTTATGTCCAAGCGCCATAGCGCCAAGTACAAGCTCGACCGCCGGATGGGCGAAAACATCTGGGGCCGCCCGAAGTCTCCGATCAACACCCGCGCCTACGGCCCCGGCCAGCACGGCCAGCGCCGCAAGAGCAAGGTGTCGGACTTCGGCCTCCAGCTGCGCGCCAAGCAGAAGCTGAAGGGCTACTACGGCAACCTGACCGAGAAGCAGTTCTCGCGGATCTACCAGGAAGCCGCCCGCCGCAAGGGCAACACCTCGGAGAACCTGATCGCGCTGCTGGAAAGCCGCCTGGACGCGGTGGTCTATCGCTCCAAGTTCGTGCCGACCCCGTTCGCCGCGCGCCAGTTCGTCAATCACGGCCACGTGCTGGTGAACGGCAAGCGCGTGAACATCCCGTCCTACCGCGTGAAGCCGGGCGACGTGGTTTCGGTGCGCGAGCGCTCGCGCAACATGGCCCTGGTGCTGGAGGCCCTGCAGTCCTCCGAGCGTGACACCCCCGACTACATCACCGTCGACGGCAAGGGCATGGCCGCCACCTTCGTCCGCGCCCCGGAACTGGCCGAAGTGCCATACCCGGTGAAGATGGAGCCCAACCTCGTGGTCGAGTTCTACGCGTCCTAAGACGCCGACCAAGAGCAAGAAACGCGGGGGCCCCGGAGCGATCCGGGGCCTTTTGCTTTGGACCGTCCTGTGGCCCATTGGCGGCGATGAATCGCCGGCTCTTCCTGCTCGCCGGGCTGGCGTCAGCCGGCTGCGCCACGGTCCCCCCGACCCTGCTGCCGTGGACGCCGGGCGAGACGCTGGCCGAACTGGAGCCACTGTACGATGTGGTCGCCGACAGGCGGGGGCTGCGCCTGATCGTGGCGTCTCAGGGCTGCACCGGGCGCGCGGACTGGACCTTCTACGCCGAACCGCGGCCTGGCGGCGTCGCGCTGGCCTTCGCCCGACGCAGGCTGGATCCTTGCCGCGCGCCTGCGGGCGGGCGTGCTGAACTGCTCTTCCGGTGGGAGGAGCTCGGGCTGCCGCCCCGGGCGCGGGTGGCGATCGTCAACCCGATCGGTGCGCCGTGAACCCCGAGCTCTCCGCCACCCTCACCCCCGTCGCCCAGGCAGCGGAGGGATTGCGGGACGACTGGTGGATCATCGGCAGCGCGGCCATGGCGCTGCACGGATTGAGGGGCCTGGATGTCGCGGATGTGGACCTCCTGGTCTCGCCAGACGACGCGCGCCGGCTCGCCGCCCGCTGGGGCGTCGCGCCAAGACCGCCGTCGCCCAGTCCGCGCTTCCGTTCGGAGGTCTATTTCCAGTGGTCCGGGGCGTCCATGCCGGTGGACGTGATGGGCGGCTTCCAGGTGCTGAGCCTGCAGGGCTGGCGCCCGCTCGTACCGCGCACCCGAACGGCGGTGGGCGGGCTCTTCACCCCAGAGTTGGCGGAGCAGATCGATATCCTCGAGCTTTTCGGCCGGCCTAAGGACCTGGAGCGCGCGCAGGCGCTGCGCGTGCTGATCCCGCCACTGTGAGCACGCGCCGACCGGCCGCGCCGCGCTTGCTCAGCAGAACCTCTCCAGCATCCACGCCGGCACGCGCCTTGGCCGGCCGGTGGCCTGCTCAATCAGCACCCATGTGGTGACGGCCTGGGCGCACATGGCGCCGTCGGGGCCGTCGATGCGGACGTAGCGGTCGAAGCGCGGACCTTCAGAGGTCTCGGCGACCCAGGTGCGGCCCAGCGCGGTCTCCCCCGGCAGCAGGGCGCGGCGGTAGTCGACCTCGTGACGGAGCGCGATCCAGGCCCATCTGGCGCGTTCCTCCGGCGGGGCGAGGCTGTCCCAGTGGGCGATCGCCAGCTCCTGGGCCCAGCCCAGGTAGACCACGTTGTTGACGTGGCCGTTGGCGTCGATGTGCTCGGGCTTGGGTTCGAACGGGCGCGAGAAGACCTGCCGGCCCGCAGGCGGCTCCAGCAGTTTCGTCAAGCGCCGGACGGCGCCTTACTGAGCCAGGACGCCCTGTTCTTCCAGGAAGCTCTTCAGCTCCCCGGTCTGGAACATCTCGCGCACGATGTCAGCGCCGCCGACGAACTCGCCTTTGACGTAGAGCTGCGGGATGGTGGGCCAGTCGCTGAAGGTCTTGATCCCTTCGCGCAGAGGCTCGCTCTGCAGCACGTCGACGCCCACGAAATCGACGCCCAGGTGGTCGAGGATCTGCACCACCACGGCGGAGAAGCCGCACCGGGGCTGCTCCGGCTCCCCCTTCATGAACAGGATCACCGGGTTCTCGGCCACCGAGGTGGCGATCCAGTCGTGCACGGGGTTGCTGGTGGCGGCGTCGGTCATGGCATCGCCCTTTCGGCGAGGGAAATCAGTGGGCAAGAGCTAGGGACGGGACCCCTGCGGGTCAAGCCGGCGCGGAGGTCTCCAGGGCCAGCGCGTGCAGCTCGCCGCCCATCCGCCCCTTGAGCGCGGCGTAGACCAGCTGGTGCTGACGAACACGTGGCAGGCCCTTGAACGCCGCCGAGACGATGCGCGCGCGGTAGTGGTCGCCATCACCGGCGAGGTCCGTGACCTCGATCTGGGCGTCGGGGAAGCCTTCCTTGAGGGCGGCTTCCAGGTCGGGTTGGCTCATGGGCATGGGCTGGACTTAAGCGCGCCTCGTCCGAAGGTCCAGAGACCAGCAGGCCGCCGCCGCGCGGAGGCGGCGGCGGCGCTTGGACTCAAGGGTTCGCAGCGGCGTCGCGCGCCATCGCCTCGGCGTCCGACAGGCGCGCGCGGGTCGGGGCGCCCACGGTCGCGGCGGCCGGCGTGCCGAGCTCGGTCGCGGCAAAGGCGTTCGATGCGAACTGCCGACGCTCGCGCAGACGCGCGAGGCGGGCGGTCGCCTCGTCGGCCAGGTTGAAGCGCTCCAGAGGGGCGCCGCGGTTGCGCTGGTCAACGCTGGTCACCCCCCACAGAAACTGGCCGTGCTGAGCCACCCGCTGGTAGAGCGGGATGGCCTGGGCGGGGCGGCCGGTCTGCTCATAGGTGGCGGCCAGGTTGAACCAGCCGGTGACGGTGGCTTCCTTGTCCACCGCGCGCTCGAAGAGGTTGGCGGCTGTATAGCGGTCACCCCACGCGACGGCGGTACGGCCGACGGTCTCGTGCACGTGGAAGTCCAGGCTCTGGGCGTTCGCCAGCGTCTGGGCGGCTTCAGCCCGGGCGGCGGAGTGGTCGACGGTGGCGCAGGCGGTGGCCATCAGCGAGGCGGCGGCGACACCCGCCAGGGTCAGGACGGTCTTCATCGGTCAGCTCTCCAAGGTCGCCCAAGAGCGGCCCGGACAGCGTCATTTGACGCCAGCTGGGCCTTCCCAGGCTTTGCTGGCGCCGAACCAGTGTAGCTTCGCGATTGTTCCCGCTCGCCGAACCCGGTTCCTCAGGCGGGGGTGGCGATCTCGTCGTAGCCGCGGTTCAGGAACTGGACGAGGCAGATTCCATGGCCGAACGGGTCGGCCAGGGTGACGATCCGCCCCCAGCTGTCGGTACGGATCCCGGTCTCGACGGTGGCGCCGGCGGCAGTCGCCTGGGCCAGCGCCGCGTCAATATCGTCGACCACGACGTCAAGGTGCACAGGGCACCAGTGGCGGGCATACCGGCGCGGGTCCGCGCCCGCGCCGGTCGTGCCCTCCGCCTTCTGGAGCAGGTAGAGCCGCACTGGCCAGCCGGCGAGCTCGACGCCGTTGTTCCCGAACCGGCGGAGGGGCGTCAGGCCGAACGCCTCGACATAGAAGCGCTCGGCCGCCGCCCGATCAGGCACATCGATGTTGACCAGCAGGCCGGCCACGTCAGTCGATGATCGCTGAGTAGATGATGCTCTTCAGCTGGCCGCGGAAGTTGAAGGTGCCGGACGGCATCAGCTGGGTCATGAAGACCACGGAGAGGTCCTCCTTCGGATCGACCCAGAAGATGGTCGAGGCCGCGCCGCCCCAGTAGAAGTCGCCCACGCCCAGGCCGCCCGAACGGACCTGGTCCAGGGTGGAGGCGAAGCCCAGGCCGAAGCCCACCCCGTCGTACGCCGTCTCGGAGAAACCGCCGATGGCCAGCTCCGTCAGCTCGCGGCCG
This sequence comes from Phenylobacterium sp., assembly GCF_036563385.1. Classification (GTDB taxonomy): domain Bacteria; phylum Pseudomonadota; class Alphaproteobacteria; order Caulobacterales; family Caulobacteraceae; genus Phenylobacterium. The sequence goes on along the minus strand of NZ_DATCML010000012.1, from coordinate 26,996 downwards.
CCCGGCAGGTGGTTCATGTGCATCAGCTCGATGGTGCGCGGCCCGAGGATCCGCGCGCCGTCCAGCTCGCCGCCGCGGCGCAGCATCTCGCAGAACCGCAGGTAGTCGGCGCTGGTGCCGACGAGACCGCCGCCCCCGGACTTGAAGCCCGGCTCACGGGTGAAGTTGCTGTTGGCCGGGTCGTCGATCAGCTTCAGCTGCTTGTCGGGTCCGCGCTGGTAGTTGGCCGCCAGCCGTTCGGTCTTGCCCTCGGGGACCCAGAAGGCGGTGTCCTTCATGCCCAGCGGCTGGAAGATCTCGTCCTCGAGGAACTGGGCGAGCGGCTTGCCCGAGATGACCTCCACCAGGGCGCCGCAGACGTCGGTGGCCAGGGAGTACATCCAGGCCGTGCCGGGCTGGTAGCGCAGCGGCACCTGCCCGAGCTTGTCGAGGAAGCCCTGCATGGTGTCGGCCGCGTCGAAGGAGCGGATCTTCAACGCGCGGTAGATGTGGTCGATCGGGTGCTGCACGCCGACGCCAGGCAGGCCGCCGCCATAGGTGAAGCCGGCGGTGTGGGAGAGCACGTCGCGGAAGCTGACGGGCCGGTTCGGCGCCTCGGTCACCATGTCGTCGCCGGACCCCGAAACCCAGACCCGGTGGTTCTTCCACGAGGGGACGTAGCGGCTGACGGGGTCGTTCAGCTGGAAGTAGCCGCGCTCGTACAGCATCATCAGCGCCACTGAGACGATGGGCTTGGTCATCGAATAGATGCGGAAGATGGTGTCGTCGGCCATGGCCTTGCCGCGCTCGCGGTCCATCTGGCCGAAGCTGCGGGCGTAGGCGATGTGGCCGTGCCGCGCGACGGTCACCTGGCAGCCGGCGATCTTGCCGGGCGCGATATAGTTCCGCTCGAGGTGCTCGGTGATCTGCTCGAGCCGGCCGGCGTCCAGCCCCGTCCACTGCGATTGGGCGTCCATGGAAATCCTCCCGGGAAAATTGGTCTTCTTGGAAATGGCGGCCATCATGGGCGCCGATTGCAGCGCGCGCCAAGGGGGCAGGGATGGACGAGGAACTCGAGCGGCTGGCGGCCGAGGTGGGCGAGGCCCTCAAGACGCGGGGCGAAACGGTGTCTGTGGCCGAGAGCTCGTCCGGTGGACTGATCTCGGCGGCGCTGCTCGCTGTGCCAGGCGCGTCGAAGTACTTCCTGGGCGGGGCGGTGGTCTACACGCCCAAGGCCCGCGTCCTGCTGATGGACATCCCGCGCGAGGCGCTGGCCGGCATGCGCTCGGCCAGCGAGCCTTACGCCCTGCTGCTGGCGCGTACGGCGCGGGAGCGGTTCGGCGCGACCTGGGGGCTCAGCGAGACCGGGGCGGCGGGACCGACGGGGAACGGTTATGGCGATGCGCCCGGGCACACCTGCGTCGCCATCTCTGGTCCCATCGAGCACGTGCTGACCATCGAGACCGCCAGCAGCGACCGCTCTGCGAACATGCGTGCCTTTGCAGCCGCGGGGCTGGAGCTTCTGAAACGCGGCCTCGCCTAGGATCCCGGGCTTGCGCGCGGCCTCGCCGAACGCCAGTATCCCGGCTCCATGCAGCGTCCGACCAAGGAGGGCGGGATGAGAACCTTCATGTCCAAGCTCAACCCAGCCCACCCACAGGACATGAAGCTGCATGCTTTCCCAGATCCGGAGGGCGCAGGCGCGCGCAGACGCGCCGGCTAGCGACCCTCACCCGAAGCCGCGCCCGGGGGCTTTCACCCCCGCAGGCCGCCCGGCCGGGGAAATCTCGCCCGCCTCCGCCGCCGCCCCGGCGAAGCTCCGCCGCGCCCGCCTGCGGCGGTTCCTGAGCTATTACCGCCCGCACCTGCCCCTGCTGGCCGCGGACCTGGCCTGCGCCATGCTGGTGTCGGGCACGGCGCTCCTCCTGCCGCTCTGCGCCAACTACGTGACGAAGCGGCTCACCACCATCCCTGACGGCGCCGACGCGCTCGGACAGGTCTGGGCGATGGGCGGGCTGATGCTTGCGGTGCTGGGGGTGCAGGCCGTCAGCGGCCTCTTCGTCGACTACCAGGGCCACGTGATGGGCGCGAAGATGGAGGCCCGCCTCCGTCACGAGGTCTTCGCCCACTGCCAGAAACTGTCGTTCAGTTTCCACGACCGACAGCGGGTGGGTCAGCTCATGAGCCGCATCACCCACGACCTCCACAACCTGGGGGAACTCTACCATCATGGCCCTGAGGACCTGGCCATAGCCGTCCTGAAGTTGGGCGGCGCGGCGGCCATTCTGGCCATGATCGACCTGCCGCTCACGCTGCTGCTGCTGGTGTCCATCCCGCTGGCCACGGCCTATGCGCTGGTCTTCAACCGCCGCATGATGGTGGCGCTGAAGGCCAGCCGCGCCCAGATCGCCATCATCAACGAGCGCGTCGAGGACGCCCTCGGCGGCGTGCGGGTGGTGCAGGCCTTCGCGAACGAGGCGCTGGAAGTCGACCGGTTCGAAGCTGAGAACCGCCGCTTCCTGGAAAGCCGCCGCTCAGGTTACCGGAGCGAGGCGTTCTTTTCGGTCGGGCTGTCGGTCTTCGGACAACTGCTGACGGTGATCGTCATCGTCGCCGGCGCTGTTCGTGTGGCGCAGGCGGGGCTGAGCGTGGCCGACCTCCTGACCTTTCTGCTCTGCGTGGCGGTCCTGGTCGACCCGATCCAGCGGCTGGCGAACTTCGCGCGCCTCTGGCAGCAGGGCTACACCGGCTTCACCCGCGTCATGGAGATCCTCGAGGTGGAGCCGGACGTCCGCGACTGGCCGGGCGCGGCGGCCCTGTCCCGGCCGCGGGGCGACATCGCCTTCCATGACGTAAGCTTCCGATACGGCGAGGGCGAGCGCCACGTGCTGCGGGGGCTCGACCTGCACATCCGGCCAGGCGAGTTCGTTGCGATCGTCGGCCCCTCGGGCGCCGGCAAGAGCACGCTCTGCGCTCTGATCCCCCGCTTCTACGACGTGACAGCGGGCGCGATCACCATCGACGGGGGCGACGTGCGTGACGTGCAGCTCTCCTCGCTGCGAGGCCACATCGGTCTGGTGCAGCAGGACGTGTACCTGTTCGCCGGCACGGTGGCCGAGAACCTGCTCTACGGCCGGCCGGACGCCAGCTGGGAAGAGGTCGTGGCGGCGGCGAAGGCGGCCAACGCCCACGACTTCATCATGGCCCTGCCGAACGGCTACGACACCGACATTGGTCAGCGCGGGGTGAAGCTGTCCGGCGGCCAGAAGCAGCGGCTGACCATCGCCCGAGCCTTCCTCAAGGACCCAGCGATCCTGATCTTCGACGAGGCGACCAGCGCGCTCGACAACGACAGCGAGCGGGCGGTGCAGCAGGCGCTCGGCCGCCTCGCCAGCGGGCGGACGACCATCGTCATCGCCCACCGGCTGAGCACCGTGCAGCGGGCCGACAGGATCATCGTGCTCGCCGAACAGGGGATCGTGGAGGAGGGGACCCACCACGACCTCCTGGCGGCGGGCGGCGCCTACGCCCGCCTCTATCGAGTGCAGGGCAGCCTCTGAGGACGCCCGGCGGCGTCAGGCCTGCGGCGCGGCCTCCCCGGCCGCGTCCGGCTTGCCGCCGCCGTAGCCGAGCATGTCGGACAGCCGCTGGGCCAACTCGCGCGACGCGGCCATGACGGCCTTGTCGAGCTCGCCCGCGGACTCGGTCACGGCCACGGTGTCGCCGCGGTGTGGCATGGCCTGGATGGTGCAGGTCTTCGCGCCTGGGCTGCCGACCGGCGTCTGGTCGGAAAGGAAGATCTGCACCTCCGAGAGGTCGCGGTCGAAACGGGCGATCGCGCGGCGGACACGCTGCTCCGCTTCGCCGGAGACACCGGCCGCGTCGTCCAGGTCGCCCTCGTAGGTGACCCGCACCGGGGTCCCATGCCCGGCGTCCGGCGCATCGGGCGAGCCGGCGTCCTCAGGCGCCCCGTTGCGGAAGCTGCGGGGCTCGCCGACCGCCTCGCGCGCCGCCATGTCGGCCTCGCGGTCGTGCTGGGAACGGTTGGGTCGCCAGTCCTTGCTGGACGTGGGGCTGGGCGTTCCGGTGGTGTGCGACTTGGAGCTTCGCAGCGCGTCCACGTGGCTGTGCTTCTCATCCCGCTCGCCGCCGCCGCCGGAAGACTGGCTGACGCGGGGATTGGTGCTGGCGGCGCCCTCGGGTTGCGCCGGGGGCTTCGGCGGCATGGGCTTGGTGCGATCCTCGTGGCTGGCTCCCGGGCCGCCCCAGCGGACGGTGTTCGGATGCTTATCGGGCATGGCTCGGTCTCCCTGGCGGTTGATGACGCGCGTTGCGCGGCTCGCCGCATCAATCGGGAGGTGGGACGTTTCGTTTCGTCGCCGGTGGAATGTTGGCCTGCGGCTCTCAGGCTGTCGCCAAGGTGGGATCCTCGGAGACCCGCACCAGCATCTTGCCGAAGTTGCCGCCGCGCAGCATCTCGGCGAAAGTCGCGGGGATCGTTTCCAGACCCGCCCGGATGTCCTCGAGGTAGCGGACCTTCCTCTCGGCGACCCAAGGCGCCATGTCCGCGAGGAAGGCGTCGTGGTGGCTTTCCACATAGTCGCCGACGAAGAGGTCGCTGACCGCCACGCCCCGCGCCTCGGCGCGGGCGGCCTCCGCCGCGCGGGCGTCGCCGCCCGTGTCGCCGTAGTGGGCGATCAAGCCGCAGATGGTCATTCGCGCCCCGGGGCGGAACAGCGGCAGCACGGCGTCGAACACCGCACCGCCGACGTTCTCGAAGTAGACGTCCACCCCCTGCGGACACGCCGCGGCCAGGTCCTCGGCGAAAGTGGGGCTGAGGTGAGAAACGCAGGCGTCGAAGCCAAGCTCGTCCACGACGAATCGACACTTCTCGTCGCGGCCGGCAACGCCGACGACCCGCACGCCACGGAGCCTGGCCAGTTGTCCGGCGATCTGCCCGACGCCGCCGGATGCGGCCGAGACCACCGCCGTCTCACCTGGCTTGGGATCGCACTGCAGGATCATGCCGGCGTACGCGGTGAGGCCGAGCATCCCCAGCACGCCGACCGCATGGGAGATCCGGCCTTGTGACGGGTCGAGCTTGCGCGGGACCATATAGCCCGGCCGCGGCACGCCTTCTCCCATCAGGCCGTACTCGGCCCAGCCGTTGGTGTTGAACACGAAGTCGCCGGGCGCCAGGCCCGGGATCCGGCTCTCCAGGACCTGGGCCACGGTGCGCGCGTGGCAGGGCGCGCCCGCCGGCTCCACGCGGCGGCGCTTGTAGCCCCATTGGTAGGGGTCCAGCGAGACATAGATCGTGCGGGTCAGCGCTTGGCCTTCGCCCGGCGTGGGGATCGGCGCCTCGCGCATCTCGAAGGTGTCGTCTTCCGGCCAGGGCGGCACGGGGCCGTCAGCAAGCGTCCAGTAGCGGTTCGTGGTGTCAGCCATGGCTGGCAGCCTACTGGCTGGCGCCGCGGCCCTCCACCGGGATCATGCCCTCCAGCACGTCGCCGCGGACCAGCCAGAGGACGTCGTGGCGGTCGATCGTCGGATCGATGTGGCCCGGGACGAGGTCGGTCCGCTCGCCGCGACCGACCTGGCGCCCCTCGGGCCGGCTCAGCATGCCGTGCTCGTCGCCGAAGAAGCGGAAGCTCGCCGTCTCGAAGCCCGGTGTCGCCGGAACGGGCGCGGGGCCATCGGTGGAGAGCGCCTTCAGGCCCGCGTCGACGGTCACCCACTTGGGATGATTGGCGCTGATCACTGTCGTGGCGACGCACAACGCCTGGCGGAAGGCGCCGTCGGGATCGGCGCCGAGCGCGTCGCGGTACTCGCGGTCCATGAAGGCGTACGAGCCCGGCTGGACCTCGGTGAGCACGCCCTGGGCCATATCGGCGGCGAAGGTGCCCGTGCCGCCGCCCGTGACCACCTCGACCTGTCCGCCAGCCTCACGGATAGCGGCGATGGCGGCCGAGAGCCTGGCCATGCCGTCGGCCACCGCGGCGGCCCGGGCGTTCGCCCCTTGCATGTGCTGCCAGTGGCCGCCGTAGCCCTGCACCCCAAGCAGGCGCAGCCGTGGATGGCGCAGGATGGCGCGGGCGACATCCGCCGCCTGATCGGCGCTGTGGACGCCGGTGCGGCCGAGGCCCACGTCCACGTCGATCAGCACCTGCATGGCCTGCCCGGTCGCCGCGAGCTCGGCGACGCCGTCGGCGTGGTCGACGACGATCCGGAAGTCTTGCAACTCGCCGGCGAGGCGCGCGGCGCGCGCGGCGTTCGCCTGCCCTGCGATGGGCGAGGTGACGAGGATCGCCCCTATCCCCGCAGCCGCCAGGGCTTCAGCTTCGGCCAGCTTCGCGCAACAGACGCCGACGGCGCCGCCTTCCATCTGTCGCCGCGCGATCCAGGCGGATTTGTGCGACTTGGCGTGCGGACGCAGCGCCAGGCCAGCGGCGCGCGCCCGTTCGGCCATCAGGGCGAGGTTCGCTTCAAAGGCGTCGAGGTCGAGGACGGCGGCCGGCGTCGGGATAGCCTGGCGTGAGCCGGGCTGGCCGACCAGCGCCAGGGCCGCGGCGAGGTGCGGCCGCTCACTCATCAGCTTCCCATGAACCGTGGCATCCAGCCTTCGTGGGCCGCGCGCAGCTCGGACAGCGGCAGGTCGAGCACGCCGGTGACGGTGAGCGCTTCGCCCCCAGCGCGGCCCACCACGGCGGCGGGCACGCCCGCGGCCTGGGCGGCGGCCAGGACGGCTTCGGGGTCGCCGACGCCGAGCAGGTAGCGGGCCTGGTCCTCTCCGAACAGCTGGGCGTGGTCGGCGACATCGAGGCTGACGCCCACGCCTGACGCCAGGGCGATCTCGGCCGCGGCGGCCAGCAGTCCCCCGTCGGCGAGGTCGTGGACGGTGGCCGCCTCGCCGCGCTGGATCAACCCGCGCACGAAGTCGCCGTTACGCTTCTCGACGGCAAGATCGACCGGCGGCGGCGCGCCCTCCTCGCGACCGAGCACCTCGCGCAGGTACATGGAGGCCCCGAGCCAGCCCTCGGTCTCGCCCACCAGGACCAGGCTGTCGCCGGCTTTGAGGTTGGAGAAGTCCGCTCGCTTGCGGCAGTCCTTCAGCAGGCCGACGCCGCCGACGGTGGGGGTGGGCGGAATGGCCTGGCCATTGGTCTCGTTGTAGAGGCTGACGTTCCCTGAAACGACCGGGAACTCCAGCGCGGCGCAGGCTTCGGCCATGCCGTCGATGGCGCGCACGATCTGGCCCATGATCTCGGGGCGCTCGGGATTGCCGAAGTTCAGGTTGTCGGTGATGGCGATCGGGTTCGCGCCCACCGCCGTCAGGTTGCGCCAGGCCTCCGCCACCGCCTGCTTGCCGCCCTCATAAGGATCGGCCTGCACGTAGCGCGGGGTGACGTCGGAGGTCACGGCCAGCGCCTTGTCCGTCCCGTGAACCCGTACGATTCCGGCGTCCGCGCCCGTGGCGCTGTCCTCCAGGGTGTCGGCCATCACGTGGCGGTCGTACTGCTCCCAGATCCAGCGCTTGGAGGCCATGTCCGGCGCGCCCATCAGCTGCAGGACGGCCGCCTTCCAGTCGGCGGGGGCGGGCACGTCGGCGGCGGTGAGCTTCGGCTGCGGCTGGGGCGCGACCCAAGGCCGATCGTAGAGCGGGGCGTCATCGAACAGGGGGGCGAGCGGCACGTCGGCGACCACTTCGCCGCGGTGCCTCAGCACCAGGTGGCCGGTCTCGGTGGTCTTCCCGATCACCGCGGCGTCCAGGCCCCACTTCTCGAAGATGCGATGGCCGTCCTGCTCGCGCCCCGGCTTGAGGATCGCCAGCATGCGCTCCTGGCTTTCCGAGAGCATCATCTCGTAGGCCGACATGTTGTCTTCGCGCTGGGGCACCTGGTCGAGGTCGAGCTCGATGCCGACGGAGCCCTTGCCGGCCATCTCGACAGACGAGGAGGTGAGGCCGGCCGCGCCCATGTCCTGGATGGCGGCCACCGCGCCCGAGGCCATCAGCTCGAGGGTGGCCTCGATCAACAGCTTTTCGGCGAAGGGGTCGCCGACCTGCACGGTCGGACGCTTCTCCTCCGAGGCGTCGTCGAATTCGGCGGAGGCCATGGTCGCGCCATGGATGCCGTCGCGCCCGGTCTTTGAGCCGAAATAGACCACCGACAGGCCTGGCGCCGGGGCGGCCGAGTAGAAGATCTTGTCGGCGTCGGCCAGGCCCACGCACATGGCGTTGACGAGGATGTTGCCGTCGTAGCCGCGGTGGAAGTTGGTCTCGCCCGCGACGGTCGGCACGCCCACGCAGTTGCCGTAGCCGCCGATGCCCGAGACCACGCCCGCCACCAGCCGCTTCGTCTTGGGGTGATCGGGCGAGCCGAACCGCAGGGCGTTCAGCAGCGCCACCGGCCGCGCGCCCATGGTGAAGACGTCGCGCATGATGCCGCCCACGCCCGTCGCCGCGCCCTGGTAGGGCTCGATGTAGGACGGATGGTTGTGGCTCTCCATCTTGAAGACGCAGGCCTGCCCGTCGCCGATGTCGACCACGCCCGCGTTCTCGCCCGGCCCCTGGATCACGGCCGGCCCCTTGGTGGGGAACTTGCCCAGGTGCTTCCGCGAGGACTTGTATGAGCAGTGCTCGGACCACATCACCGAGAAGACGCCCAGCTCCACGAGGTTCGGCTCGCGGCCGAGGCGGCGGACGATCAGGTCGTATTCCTCGCCCTTGAGGCCGAACTCGGCGGCGGTCTGGCGAAGGGTTTTTTCCGGGGCGGCGCTCATGGCGCGCCTTCTAGCCGGACTCTCTCCAGCGCGCGATAGGGGGAAGGCCGCCCAGCGGCGTGGCCGGCCTCGCGATCGTCAACTGAAGATGATCGTCAGTATGCGTACGCTACCGCTGATCAACGTAAGTTATTGCCGCGCAGTAACGCCTTCTTCGGGAATGGCTCAGTAATGGGACGGTGAACGTCCACTTAGGCAAGAATAGTTAGCCCGCTATGTTCATGGACAACCTCCGCATCTCTCGCAAGCTGACCGTCGGCTTCGCCGCCGTCGTGCTGACGATGATTGGCATGGGCGGCTCGACCTACCTCACGCTCAACAGCCTTCGCGAGACGCGCGAGGAGGCGAAGCAGGCCGACGAGGTGGTCGCCAGGCTGGAGGAGGCCAAGTTCTACCTGGCCCGCCAGGAGAACAGCTACCGCGGCTTCCTGCTCTCGGCGAACCCGTACTACCTGGAGCGGATCGAGAAGCACCGCGGCAACTTCAAGAAGCGGATGGCCGCGGCCGGCGAGCTGGTGAAGGGCGAGGCCGAGAGCGAGAAGGTGGTCGCCGACGTGCTGGCCGCCGCCGACAAGTGGCACGCCGAAGTCGTAGAGGCGGGCCAGGTGCTGGCCGCCGACCCGATCACCCGCCAACAGGCCGTCGACATGGTCGGCCCGGACGGGCTGGCCGACGAACTGATCACCCCCGCGGAAGACGGCATCGAGGCCCTCTTCGAACAGAAGGGCAAGCAGCGCGACGCCTTGGACGCCAAGCAGGACAAGGTCACCAGCCAAGCGTTCATCACCCTTGGCGCGTGCATCGCCCTGGCGGTCCTGATCGCCAGTGCGCTGGGCATGCTGCTGACCCGCGCCATCGCCCGTCCTGTGACCGCGCTGACGGACGCCATGCGGCAGCTCGCCTCGGGGGATTTCACCGCTGAGGTTCCCGCCCGCGGCCGTAAGGACGAGCTCGGCCTGATGTCCGACGCCGTGATGGTGTTCAAGGAGGCGGGGATCGAGAAGCTGCGCCTGGAGGGCCTGACCGCCGAGCAGCGCAAGGCCGCAGACGAAGAGCGCGCCCGCAACGAGGCGGCCAAGGCGCGAGCCGCCCAGGAACTGGCCGGCGTCGTGGCTGCCCTCGGCAATGGGCTGGAGCGGCTGTCCGCGGGCGACCTGACGCACCGGATCGATCTCGCCTTCCCGGAGCAGTACGAGAAGCTGAAGGTCGACTTCAACGAGGCGATGACCCAACTCGAGACCGCCATGGCGGTGGTGCTCGGCAACGTCCGCGGAATCCGCTCGGGCTCGGGCGAAATCGCGACCGCCGCCGACCACCTGTCGCGCCGCACCGAGCAGCAGGCCGCCAACCTCGAAGAGACGGCGGCCGCCCTGGACGAGATCACCGCGACGGTCCGCAAGTCGGCGGAAGGGGCGACCGAATGCGCCAAGGTGGTGCAGGACGCCCGCTCCGACGCCCAGTCGAGCGGCACGGTCGTTAAGGAGGCGGTCGCCGCCATGAGCGAGATCGAGCGCTCGGCGGGGGAAATCGGCAGCATCATCGGGGTGATCGACGAGATCGCCTTCCAGACGAACCTGCTGGCCCTGAACGCCGGCGTCGAAGCCGCCCGCGCTGGTGAGGCAGGCAAGGGCTTCGCAGTGGTGGCCATGGAAGTGCGCGCGCTGGCGCAGCGGTCGGCCGAGGCGGCGAAGGAGATCAAGACCCTGATCTCGGCGTCCTCGGAGCATGTGGGCCGCGGCGTCGAACTGGTCGACCGTACCGGCTCGTTCATCGAACGCATCGTTGAGCGGGTGGCCCAGATCGACGGCCTGGTGTCGGAGATCGCCGCCGGCGCTCACGAGCAGTCGAGGGGCATCGCCGAGGTGAACAACGCGGTCAACCAGATGGACCAGCTCACCCAGCAGAACGCCGCCATGGTGGAGGAGTCCACCGCCGCGAGCCACGGGCTCAGCAACGAGGCCGACGTGCTCGACAGGTCGGTGGCCCGGTTCCGGGTCTCCGGGGCGCCTCAGGCGGGCGCGCGGGCCGCCGAACCCGCAGCGCCGAGCGCCCAACGCACGGTCACCGCGATGAGGACGGTGGGCGGTGGCGGCGCGGCGCGCAAGCCGGCCCCGAGCGCGGCTAGCGCGACGGACAGCTGGGAAGAGTTCTGAGGCCCGCCAGAGCGGGCCCCGGCCCGCCTATTCGGCCGCCAGCATGACCGGCGGACGGCGCGGCTCCTCGAGGTCGCGTTGCAGCCGGGCGAGCTCGCGCGCCAGCGGCATGTGCACGGGGCGGCGGCCGTCCGCCTCGGGCGCGCCGAGCAGGCCGGTCGGGCACAGCCTCCCGTCGTTCCACCCCGGATAGTTGGCGACCGGATAGAGGCAGATCCCCTGAACGGGAACGCCGGACTCCCGGGCCTCCTCCACCTCGGCGGCCACGTAGTGGATCCAGGCGGCCCGGGCGGATCCCTCGGCGCCCGTCTCGGCGACGATCACCGGCCGGCCGTAGCGGCTGGCGATGTCCGTCAGCATGGTGGAGAACGGCCGCCAGGAGTGGTGGCCCAGCGGCACGAAGTTGCCCGCGGGCGTCCACTGGTTGTGCGAGTAGAAGTTCAGCCCGACGATATCGAGCACCGCCGGATGGCCGCCGAGCTCCGGATCGCGCCGGCCGGAGAGCATGTCGAAGGCTTCCCACTGGGCTTCCGCAACGATGCGGGCCTCGGCGACGTCGTCCGGGTGCATGGACTGCGGAACGATGTGAACGCAGGGCTCGCACCACAGGATTCGGGCCCGCGGGTCCACGCGCCGGACGGCGTCGGTCGCCGCGACGGCGGCGCGCACCAGCTGGCGCTTGAGCTCGGGCCCGCGGCCGCGGGCGTAGGGCGCCCACTCGGCCTGGTCGCCGGCCATGTAGGCGAAGTAGGAGATCTCGTTCATCGGGCACCACAGAGGGACCTCATCCGAGATCTCGGCGCGGACCCGGGCGGCCGCCTCGGCGAAGGCGGCCATGCGCTCCACGAAGTCGGGCGACCAGATGTCCAGCCAGTCGGGATGCCCGTAGTGCCAGAGGTCCCAGACGACCTGGACGCCGGCCTCGTGCGCGGCGCGCAGCATGGGCCGCCAGCTCGACCAGTCATACTCGCCGCGCACGCCCTCGATCAGGTGCCAGCGCAGTCCATCGCGGACGGTGGTCAACCCGTGGCCGGCGACCGCGGCGTAGTCCTGGCCGGCGAAGCGGTCGTGGCCCTGGGCGATCAGCGAGTCCACCCGCGCGCCGTCCCGGCGCCGCTGGGTGGCGCAGTCGAAGCCGCCCATGAAGAAGCTGTCGAAGGGAGAGTGAGGGATGCGTTCCAATGGAGCCTCCTTGGCGCGCCCGACAGTTAGTCCGCTAAGCGCTCCGCGTGAGGCTGACATTTGGGCGCTGCGTCCGGGCGTCGCGGCCAGCTTCGGCAGCGCTTGACAGGCCGCTCGCCCGCGGAGGCGGCGCACCCTAGGCGCCCCGCCTCCTGCCGCCGCGACCTGCGACGCGACTTTGCTACTTCGCCACCATGTCCTTCTTCAGCCAGCGGCAGGTCAGGAAGAAGAACGCGCCGCCCACGGCGTAGAGCGCCGCGGTGATCAGCAGGGAGCGTTGCAGGCTCTGGGGGTGGGCGATGGCGCAGACCTGTTGCTGCGCCGCGGCCAGCGCGGCGCGGGCCGCGCCTTCGCAGCTCTTGCGGGTGAGGTCGGCCGCGCCGAGGTCGGCCACCTGCAGGTTGAAGATGAGGTCGCTGAGGGCGCCGATGAACAGCGGGCCCAGGCCGTAGCCCAGCAGGTTGACCACGAAGAGCAGGATGGCGGTGGCGACCGCGCGGAACTGTGCGGAGACCACGCCCTGGCCGATCGTGTACTGGGCGGCGAGGTAGCCGTACTTGATGCCGCTGCCTAGCGCGAGGCCGACCAGGCAGAGCCACAGGTTATGGGTGGTGAAGGCCACGAAGTAGAACGGCACGCTGAGCGTAAGGCCGATGCCGGCCAGCCAGGCGATGGCGTTGGGATGACGGCCGCCGAGCTTCTCGGCCAGCCAGCCGGTCGCCACGGTGCCGACGGCGGCGGCCAAGGCCACGGGCGTGTTGATCATCAGGGCGGCTTCGCCGGCCGTCAGGCCGAAGCTGCGGTTCAGGAACAGGGACTGGAAGGACGAGATGCCGTAGCCGCAGAAGGCGGCGATCGTGGCGGCGACGGTCATCGTCCAGAACGACGGCTTGGCCGCGAGTTCCTTCATGGCGTCGGAGAACTTCGGGTTCACCCGCCTCACCGTGCCCGGCGGATCGGTGTAGCCCCGCGGCGGCTCCTTCACGGTGAGCTTCAGGACGACCGCCACGAGGATCCCGGGGATCCCAAGGATGAAGAAGGCCGCACGCCAGCCGTAGGCGTCGGTCACCGGGCCGCCGATCAGGTTGGCGAGCAGGCCGCCGAGCGTCACGCCCATGGCGTAGTAGCCCAGCGCGGTCGAGCGGCTCTTCGGCGGGTAGTAGTCGGCGATGAGGGAGTTGGCGGGGGGCGTGCAGCCGGCCTCGCCGATGCCCACGCCGACGCGGCAGGCGAGCAGGATCCAGAAGGCGCCGATGGTGATCGAACCGATGGTGATTTCCGCCGCGAGGCCGCAGAGCGCGGTCATCAGGGACCAGAGCGCCACGCACACGGTCATGATCCAGACCCGGTGCCGGGTCTCGGCGAACTGCGCCAGCGGGATGCCGACGACGGTGTAGAGCAGGGCGAAGCCGAAGCCGGTGAGCAGGCCGAATGCGGTGTCGGAGATGCCCAGCTCGGGCTTCATCTGAGGGGCGACGACCGAGAGCAGGCCGCGGTCCACGAAGTTCAGGATGTAGATCACCAGCAGGGCGGTCAGCACATAGCTGCGGTAGCCCTTCGACCCAAAACCGGTGATGTGGCCCTCGCTCGAGGCCGCCGTCGTCGTGCTCATCCTGTCCTCTTCCCCTCGCCCGCGGTGTCCGCTTAAGCGGCGGGACCGTACCGAGGGTTCGATCCCGGCGCAACGCGGCGCAGGTCGATGCAGGTGGCCGGCGGAGCCTAACGGCGGGGCGGCTTTCCGCGGGGGCCGCCGTCGTTGGACTTGCCGCCGCCGGGCGCCTTGCGTGGCGGCCCGCGGCGGGGGCCGCCGGGCCCGCGCCGCTCCTGCGGGCCGGGCTCGCCGGCCGGCTCGATCCGCAGGTCGCGGTCGTCGGTGGCCTGGGCCACCGCCTCCCGGAAGCGGGCGTCGACGCCACGGGCGATCTGGAACTTGGTCTCGCGGTCGAAGATGCGGATCTGGCCGATGTCCTGCTTGGTGACGTGGCCCAGGCGGCAGATCAGGGGGATCAGCCACTTGGGGTCCGCATTGTTGCGGCGGCCGAGGCTGACCCGGAACCAGGCGGCGTCATCCACGCCGTAGCTGACCGGCTCCGGCCGCGCCGGCCGCTCGGCGCGGTCGCGCTCCGGCGGGGCGTCGAGGATCTCCTCCGGCTCCGGCAGGCGGGCGCGCCAGGTGCGGATCAGGGCCGCGGCGATCGCCTCCGCCCCGCGTTCCTCCACGAGGCGGCGGGCCAGCTCCAGGTCCTCGGGCGCGGGCGCCTCGGTCAGCGCGGGATCGGCCAGCAGCCGCGCCTCGTCGCGGGCCCGGACCTCGTCGGCGGTCGGCGGGCCGGACCACTCTGCGTCGACCCCGGCCGAGGCCAGCAGCTGCTCGGCCTTGCGCCGGCGGTTGTGCGGCACGAGCAGGACGGACGTGCCTTTCCTGCCGGCGCGGCCGGTGCGGCCGGAGCGGTGGAGCAGGGCGGCCTTGTTAATCGGCAGCTCGGCGTGGATCACCAGCCCGAGGTCGGGCAGGTCGAGGCCGCGTGCGGCGACGTCGGTCGCCACGCAGGCCCGGGCGTGGCCGTCCCGCAGGGACTGCAGGGCGTCGGCGCGCTCCTTCTGCGACAGCTCGCCGGAAAGTTGGACGGCGGCGAAGCCGCGCTCGCGCAAGGCGCCATAGAGGTGCCGCACGGACTCCCGCGTCGAGCAGAAGATCAGCGCGCCCGGGGCCTCGAACCAGCGCAGCAGGTTGACGACGGCGTTCTCCAGCTCAGTGGGGGCCACGCGCACGGCGCGGTACTCGATGTCGCCGTGGGCCTCGTCGCGGCGGACCGTGTCGATGCGGTGCGCCTCGCGCTGGTAGCGGCGGGCCAGCGCCACGATGTCCTTGGGCAGGGTCGCCGAGAACAGCAGGGTGCGCCGATCGGTCGGCGTGGAGTCGAGGATCTCCTCCAGGTCCTCTCGGAAGCCCATGTCGAGCATCTCGTCCGCCTCGTCGAGGACGGCGACGCGCAGGTCCTTGAGGATCAGGTTGCCGCGTTCGAGGTGGTCGCGCAGGCGACCGGGGGTGCCGACCACGATGTGGCTGCCGGCGGCCAGCGCGCGCTGCTCGCGCCGGGCGTCCATGCCGCCCACGCAGGTGACGATCTTGGCGCCCGCGGGCTCGTACAGCCAGCCGAGCTCGCGGGCGACCTGCAGGGCGAGCTCGCGGGTCGGGGCGATGACCAGGGCGAAGGGCTCTTCCGCCGGGCCAAAGGCTTCGGCGTCGCCGAGCAGCTGGTGCGCGGCCGCCAGCCCGAAGGCGACGGTCTTGCCCGAGCCGGTCTGGGCGGAGACCAGCAGGTCGCGGTCGGACGGAGCCTCCAGCACGGCGGCCTGGACCGGCGTGGGCTCGGCGTACCCCTGGGCTTCAAGCGCACGGGAAAGGGCAGGGTGGGTCTGAGGAAACGGCATCGTCGGCGATCCTTGAGAACGCCTCGATACAACGCGGCGGCAGAAACGGAAGGGGGCGGGCTCCTAGCACATGTGGGCCCGCCCCACGAGACCGGCTAGGGCTGGGCCACCACCGGCAGCTCGATGGCGCTGGCCTGGGCGCCGGCGCGCCACACCCGCTGGGTCGCCTTGCGGTAGTCGGACGGCTTGGCGAAGAAGATGTTCGGCACGAAGGTCTGCGGATTGCGGTCGTAGAGCGGGAAGAGGCTCGACTGCACCTGCACCATGATCCGGTGGCCCGGCAGGAAGACGTGGTTCGTGGTGGGCAGCTCGAACCTGTACTTCTGGACCTTGCCGGCCGGAATGGCCGTGGGCTTCTCCAGGCTGTCGCGGTAGCGCCCGCGGAAGATCTCCAGCGCCACCGGCATCTGGTAGCCGCTCATGTCGAGGTCGGACGGCACGAAGTCCGGCTGCACGTCGATGAGCTTCACCACCCAGTCGGAGTCCGTGCCGCTGGTGGAGGCGAACAGGTTGACCACCGGCTCGCCCGAGATCTGCAGAGGGGCGGTGAGCGGCTCGGAGACGTAGGTCAGGACGTCGGGCCGGGTGGCGGCATGTCGCTGGTCGGAGACCAGCCAGAAGCGCCACTGCTCGTTCTGATCAGCCCGCACCGGGCGGGGCACGTAGGATATCGGCTTGGCCGGGTCGGAGACGTATTCGTCGAAGCCCTTCCCGCCGGCCGGCCGCTCGAAGCCCACCTTGAAGCCGGGCTGAAGGTAGAGCGGCTGCATCTTCGCCGGACAACCGCTCTCGCAGGCCAGCGGCCACTTGGGATAGCTGCGCCACTGCATCGTGCCGGTCTGGAAGATGGTCACCGGGGCGATGTTGGCTTTCGCGCCGCTCGTCTTCAGGTGCTCGTCGAGGAACGGCTTCAGCACGCGTCGGCGAAAGTCGGTGGCGGTGTCGCCGGGCAGCTTGATGGCGCCCAGCTGGCGCTGCTCGTAGTTGACCCCCGAGTGGCGCCAGGGGCCCAGCGCCAGGAAGTTCATGTCATTGTTGGCGTCCTTGGCCTCCGTCGCCTTGTAGGCGTGCAGCGCGCCGTAGATGTCCTCCTGGTCGAACAGGGCGCCCACCCAGAGCGTCGGCACCTTCAGCGGCCGCTTGGCGAGGGTCCTGTCGAGGGCCTGCTCCTGCCAGAAGGAGTCGTAAGCCGGGTGCTCGGTCATCTTGCGGAAGGCCGGGAGCTGGTCGAGGCCGTTCTGCCGCGCGAACTCGCCGGCCGAGCCGGCGCGCAGGAAGTTGTCGTAGTCGTCGAGCCCGACCCGGGCGAGATCGTCGCCCATCCCCCGCACGGTCATCTGGTTGGCGAACCAGTCCAGCATGGTCTGGCGGAAGGCGCCGTTCTGGAACCAATCGTCGCCCATCCAGCCATCGACCATCGGGCTCTGAGGCACGGCCGCCTTGAGCGCCGGGTGGGGATCGGTCAGTGCCATGGCGGTGGTGAAGCCCGGATAGGAGGAGCCGATCATGCCGACTCGGCCGTTGGACTCCTTCACATTCTTCACCAGCCATTCGATGGTGTCATAGGCGTCGGTGGCGTGGTCGATGTTCGTGTTGTTGAGCGGCCCGCGGACCGGACGGGTGAGCACGTAGTCGCCTTCCGAGCCGTACTTGCCGCGGACGTCCTGGTAGACGCGGATATAGCCGTCGGCGAGGAAGGCCTCGTCCATCTGGGTTCCGGCGGCGACAGCCTGTGGCGAGGCGTTCCGCTCGGTGGACTTCTTGGCGTTATAGGGCGTGCGGGTCAGCAGGATGGGCGCGTCCCTGACCCCCTTGGGCACGATCATCACCGTGTAGAGGCGCACCCCGTCGCGCATGGGGATCATCACCTCGCGCCGCTCGTAGTCGTAGCGGTCGGTGGGGGCGCGGAAGGTCGCCGGGATATCCGGCGTCATGGGCGGGGTCTGGGCCTGGGCCGGCGCGGAGAGGACGAGGACCGCCGCCGCGGCGGCGAAGAGGGCTTGCTTCATGGCCGGACCCTAGCGGGGCCGCAGCCCCAAGCTCAAGCGCTGGCCAGGGCGCTCTGGAAGAGGATCGCGCCGTCGGCGGACCCGAGCTCGGCTTCGAAGGCCCGGTCCGGGTGGGGCATCATGCCCAGCACATTGCCCTTGGCGTTGACGATGCCGGCGATGTCCCGGGCCGAGCCGTTGGGGTTGTCGAGGTAGCGGAAGACCACCTGTCCCTCGCCTTCGATGCGGTCGAGGACAGCGTCGTCGGCGAAGAAATTGCCCTCGCCGTTCCCGACGGTCATCGCGACCTGGCGGCGGCCCTGGTAGCCCGCGGTGAAGCGGGTCTGGGCGTTGGTCACCTCGAGCTCAATGGGCTTGCAGACGTACTTCAGGCCCTCGTTGCGCAGCAGGGCGCCCGGCAGCAGGCCCACCTCGCAGAGGATCTGGAAACCGTTGCAGATGCCCACAGTGGCCACGCCGCGCTCGGCGGCGGCCTTCACCTCGGCCATCACCGGCGACAAGGAGGCCATCGCGCCGCAACGCAGGTAGTCTCCGTAGGAGAAGCCGCCCGGCAGGACGATCAGGTCGAGGCCTTTCGGCAACTCGGTGTCCCCGTGCCAGACCATCGACACCTCCGCGCCGGTGGAGCGTTCGATGGCGACCTTGCAGTCCCGGTCACAGTTGGAGCCGGGGAAAACGACGACGGCGGCTTTCATGGCGCGGGCCTTAGCACTGTTCGGGCGGCGGGGGGAGGCGGTCACTTGGCGAGCCGCCCCGCGGCGTGCAACTCGGTTCTGGCGGCTTCCGCGTGGGGTCAGGCGCACTCATCGAGGACGGGCGCGGGCGCCTGAATCGCGTCGGGGGCCGGGAAGACGTCGCGGAAGGTGAAGGCCTCCGCCGTGGGGCCGCGCCGGCGCAGGACCTCAAGACGCGCGAGGCCTTCGTCCACGGTCGGCACGTGGCCCTTGGGCGCCCACCAGAGGCACATGAACAGCTCCATCTTCTCGAACCACTCGCCCCGGCGGCGCATGATCGGCAGGTGATCGGAGCGGTAGACGAAGGCGCCCAGCGCCTGCACGCTTTCCCAGACGCTCATGTTGATGGCGAACAGCGGGTCCTGGTCGTTGGGCCGGATGTCGGTGGCGTTGTTGCCCTCTCCCTTCAGGCGCCAGACGAAACCGGGGGCGGCGTCGGCGATCGCATTGATGCGATCGAGGTTGTCCATGAAGTCCTTGATCATCGGATCGTCGGTGGGCGCCCGGAAGCGGCCCACGTTGATCTGGGCGAGGTGGTATCCGGTCATTGGCGCCTCCACGACTTCAGACTGTCGAGATAGGCATGAAGCTGGTCATAGCCAAGCTTGTCGCCATAGGGGCAGCCTGTGGTGACCACGTCGCCGCCCCGCACCTGCTGCATCATGACCGCCGGGTGCCCGGGCGCGCCGGGCCGGGTGACCAGGTAGGACGCCTTGCCGTCGGGGGTGGAATAGTAGTCGTAGGGCTCGGCCGGGTCGCCGGGCGCCTTGCTCAGCGGCTGGGCGGTGATGGCGGCGACGAGCTGGTCAAAGGGCCGCGCGCAGTCCAGCGCCAGCGGCGGGGCCGCGGGCGGGGCGGGCTCCGCGCAGGCGGCCAGGGCGAAGAGGGGAAGGAGCGCGAGGGGCGAAGCCCTCACGCCAGCTCCACGCGGTAGCTTTCGATTACCGTGTTGGCGAGCAGCTTCTCGCACATGGCCTTGACCTCGGCCTCGGCGGCCACCCGGTCGGAGCCCTGCAGGTCGAACTCGATGGTCTTGCCGACCCGGACGTGCTCGACGCCGCCCCAGCCGAGGCCATGCAGGGCCTGTTCGACCGCCTTGCCCTGGACGTCGAGGACGCCCGGCTTGAGGAACACGTGGACCTTGGCGCGCACTAGTGGAGCCCCCCCTGAATCACGGTGGGCATCTCCTTCATGATGCCGAGCCGGCGCGCAACCTCGGTGTAGCTCTCGATGACGTTGCCGAGGTCCCGGCGGAACCGGTCCTTGTCGAGCTTCTCGTTGGTGGCGGTGTCCCACAGCCGGCAGCTGTCAGGGCTGATTTCGTCGGCCAGGATGATGCGGGAGAAGTCGTTCTCCCAGATGCGGCCGAACTCGATCTTGAAGTCCACAAGGGTGATGCCGACGGCGCCGAACATGCCGGTCAGGAAGTCGTTCACCCGCAGGGTGAGCGCCATCATGTCGTCGATCTCCTGGGTCGAGGCCCAGTTGAACGCGGTGATGTGCTCCTCGGCGACCATCGGGTCGTGGAGCTTGTCGTCCTTCAGGTAGAACTCGATGATCGAGCGGGGCAGGGCCTGGCCCTCGGGCAGGCCGAATCGCTTGGACAGCGAGCCCGCCGCCACGTTGCGGCAGACCACCTCGAGCGGGATGATCTCCACCTCCCGGATCAGCTGCTCGCGCAGGTTCAGCCGCTTGATGAAGTGGTTCTGGACGCCGATCGAGTTCAACCGCGTCATGATGTACTCACTGATGCGGTTGTTGATCACCCCCTTGCCTTCGAGCACGGCCTTCTTGGTCGCATCGAACGCGGTGGTGTCGTCCTTGAAGTACTGGATCAGAGTGCCGGGCTCGGGACCTTCGTAGAGGATCTTGGCCTTGCCCTCGTAGATCTTCTTACGCCGGGTCATTCTCAAGCCTTCTCCGTGCGAGGCGCGTACCGGTCGGCGAAACGAAAAACGCGCGCGGCTGATCCGTGCGCGCGCGGGCCGACTCGGCCTCTCGCTCAATTTGAGGCGTCGGGAAATTAGCGGATGCGGCGGCGCGGCGCAAACTGGCCGAACGCCCGCGCTTTCGATTGCGGGCCGGAGCCTCACGGGATATGTGGTCGCCCGCTTCCGCGCCGCTTTCGGGGACGACATGACCACCTTTGACGATCGTGAACGGGGCTTCGAAAGAAAGTTCGCGCTCGATCAGGAACAGGAATTCAAGGCCACCGCCCGCCGCAACCGCATGCTTGGGCAGTGGGCCGCGGGCCTCATGGGCCTGCAGGCGGCGCGGGTCGAGGAATACGCCAACGCGGTCGTGAAGTCGGACCTGGAGCAGCCCGCGGACGACGACGTGCTGCGCAAGGTGTTCGAGGACCTCAAGGGCGCCGGCGTCGCGGTCAGCGAGGGCGAGGTCCGCATGAAGATGGCCGAGCTGATGGCCCAGGCCCGCGAGAGCGTCCGCGCCGAGAGCTGAGCCCGGCGCGCCGCCCGGCGGCCTTACGCCTTGATCGCGCCTTCCAGGTACTTCCGGATGCCAGGCCCGTAGGGCGGGCGGAGCGCCTGCAGCGGGCCGATGTCCTTCTTGATCTGGCTGAACACCGCCTTGCGGTGGCTGAACTCCCGGAAGCCATCGGCGCCGTGGTAGCTGCCCATGCCCGACGGGCCCACGCCGCCGAACGGCAGCTCTTCCTGGGCCACGTGCATGATCACGTCGTTGACCGTGACCCCGCCCGCCGTGGTGGCGGTGAGCACCTTCTCGCGCTCGCCGGCGTCGTCGCCGAAGTAGTAGAGGCCGAGCGGCCGGTCGCGGGCGTTCACGTAGGCGATGGCCTCGTCCACGCTGCGGTAGCTCTTCACCGGCAGGACCGGGCCGAAGATCTCCTCCTGCATCACCTTCATGTCGTCGGTCGGCTCCAGGATCAGCGTGGGCGCGATCTTGCGATGCTCCTGCTGGCTGAGGTCCTCGTGCTCTGGCTTCAGCTCGACGATCTGCGCGCCCTTGGCGCGGGCGTCGTCGATGTAGCCCGTGATGCGGTCGTAGTGCCGCTGGGCGACGATGGAGGTGTAGTCCGGGTTGTCCTTGATGGTGGGGAACATCTTCTCCACCGAGGCGCGGGCGGAGGCGACGAAGGCGTCCATCCTGTCGTGCGGGGCCAGCACGTAGTCGGGCGCGAGGCAGATCTGGCCGGCGTTCAGGGTCTTGCCGTTCATCACCCGAGCGGCGGCCACGTCCAGGTCGGCCGAGCGGCCGAGGATCACCGGGCTTTTCCCCCCGAGCTCGAGGGTCAGGGGCACGAGGTTCTCGGCCGCCGCCCGCATGACGTGGCGCGCGATGCTCGTGGCCCCGGTGAAGATGAGGTGGTCGAAGGGCAGGTGGGCGAAGGACTCGCCGATCTCCGGGCCGCCGGTGACCACGGCGATCTCCTCCTCGGAGAAGGCCTTGGCGAACATGGTCTTCAGCAGTTCGGAGGTGGCCGGGGTGTACTCCGAAGGCTTGATCATCGCCCGGTTGCCGGCCGCGAGGATGCCGGCCAGGGGCGCGAAGGTGAGGTTCACCGGGAAGTTCCAGGGGCTGATCACCCCCACCACGCCCTTCGGCTGGTAGCGGACCTCGGCCTTGGCCCCGAACAGTCCGAGGATCGCGGGGGTGGTCTTGCGCTTCTCGGGCTTCATCCAGCGGCGCAGGTTGGCCTTGGCGTGCTTCAGCGGGCCGATGGAGCCGGCGATGTCGGTGAAGGCGGTCGCCTCCCGCGAGCGGGAGCCGAAGTCCGTATTGATCGCCGCCTCGATGGCCGCGCGGTGGTCCACCAGGAGCTCGATGCAGCGGTCGATGCGCGCGATGCGCTGCTCGGCGCTCGGCGGCCCGTCCCGCAGGTGCGCGGCCTTCTGCGCCGCCAGGATCGCTTGCATGTCCATGAGACGTCCTCCGTTGGGCGGAGGTGACGCCGGGTTACGCTGGGGCCGTCAAGCTGGCGAGGGAGCCTCAGCCGTCCGCCGCGTCGTCCGGGAGCGGGGCGAAGATCTCGCAGACGACGCCCTGGGGGTCGAAGGTCAGGCGCACGCCGCCCCCAAGCTCGCGCGCGAGGCCGCGCTCGAGGAGGCGGCTGCCGAAGCCGCGGCGGGTGGGCGGCGCCACGGGCGGGCCGCCCCGCTCGCGCCAGGTGAGCCGCAGCCCCGCCGTCTCGGCCGTCCAGCCGATCTCCACCCGGCCGCCCGGCGCCGACAACGCGCCGTACTTGGCGGCGTTGGTCCCAAGCTCGTGCAGGGCCATGGCGATGGAGAGCGCCGTCTGCGGCGGCAAGTCGACGGTCGGGCCTTCGCACCGGAAGCGCTCGGGTCCGTAGGGCTGGATGGCGCCCTCCGCGATCTCGGCCGCCGTCGCGCCCTCCCAGGTGCGGCGCGTGAGGATGTCGTGGGTGCGGGACAGCGCCAGCAGGCGGTTCTCGAAGTCGGCCTGGGCCTGGGCGAGCGAAGCGGCGTTGCGCAGGGTCTGGGCGGCGATCGACTGGATCGTGGCCAGGGTGTTCTTCACCCGATGGTTCAGCTCGTTGAGCAGCAGGCGGTGGCGCGTCTCGTCGCGCTTGCGGTCGGTGATGTCTGTCTGCACCGAGAGCAGGCGCACGGCGCGGCCCTGCGGGTCGGCGTCGATGCGGCCGCGGTTGTGGATCCAGCGCACCTCGCCGTCCGAGGCGCGCACGATGCGGTACTCGCGGGCGAACGGGCCGGTGCGGGCGCGGTCGTCCAGGAAGCCCTGCCAGACCCGGTCCCGGTCCTCCGGGTGGACGCGGCTCAGCCAGTCGTCGGTGTAGCTGCCCGCCTCGCCTTGGTCGGGGGGCAGGCCCTGCAGCTGCAGGTACTCCGGGGACCGGTGGATTGTCCCGGTGCGCATGTCCCAGTCGAACGAGCCCACCCCGCCGGCGGCCTGGACCAGCCGCAGGCGCTCCTCGTTCTCGCGCAGGCGGTTCTCGGCGCGGGCCCGCTGCACGCCGCTCCAGGTCCGCTCCACCAGCTCCTGCGCCATGGCCTGGTCGTCGTCGGTCCACGCGCGGGGCGCGGCCATGTGCGCCGACAGAACCGTGACCACCCGGCCCTCCTTCACCAGGGGCATCGCAAGGACGGCGCCGATGCCCAGGGCGGCGAAACTGGCGGCGTGTTCGGCGGTGAGCGGGTCGGTCTGCACGTCGTCGATGCGCAGCACCTGGCCGGCGCGAAGGCGCTCGGCGAGGCCAGGGCCGAAATCCTCGAGCCGGAAGCGGCCCAGGAAGGGCGCCATGTCGCCGACCGCCCAGTCGTCCTCGACCGTGAGCCAGCTCTCGTCGGCCTCCATCTCGGCGAAGCCCACGCGACCGGCGCCCAGGGTCTCGCCCAGCAGGCTTGCCGCCGCGGCCTTGATGGCGCGCGGGTCCGTGAGGGGGCGGAGGCGCTCGGCGATGGCCAGCTGGAATTTGAGGCGGCGCTCGCCCAGCACCTTGGCGGTGGTCTCGGTACAGGCGCAGAACATGCCGCCCACGGCGCCGCTCTCGTCGCGCACCGGGCTGTAGGAAAAGGTCCACCAGGTGTCTTCCCAGTAGCCGTGCCGGAACATCCTGAGCAGGAGGTCCTCCGACCAGGTGGCTTCGCCGGAGAGCGCCGTCTCGACCAGGGGCAGGATGTCGGCCCAGATGTCGGCCCAGATCTCCTCGAAGCGCCGGCCAAGGGCGGCCGGGTGCTTGTCGCCCAGGATCACCGCATAGGCGTCGTTGTAGAGGAAGCCGAGCTCCGGGCCCCAGGCGACGAACATCGGGTGGCCCGAGTTCAGCAGGATTGAGACCGAGGTCCTGAGCGACTGCGGCCATGCCTCGGGCGGGCCCAGGGGGGAGGTCGACCAGTCGTGGGCGCGCAGGCGCTCGCCCATCTCGCCGCCGCCCAGCAGGAAGTCATGCCGTGGCCGCACCAAGCCGGTCAGGGTTCCTCTCCGCCTTCGGTCGAGCGCCGAACGCCCCCGCGCCAGCCAAGCCGAAAACCCCTGAGCGGCGCTAGGGTTGCTCGCCGAACACCCGGGCGAAGATGCGGTCGACGTTCTTGAAGTGGTAGCCGGGATCGAAGAGCTCGGAGAGCTCCTCGCGGGTGAGGGTCACCTCGGGGTCGGCGTCGAGGAAGTCCAGGAAATTGCCCTCTCCGCGCCACACCCGCATGGCGTTGCGCTGCACGGCGGCGTAGCTCGCCTCGCGGCTGAGGCCCTTCTGGGTGAGCGCCAGGAGGACGCGCTGGGAGTGCACCAGGCCGCCGAGGCGATCCAGGTTCTTCGCCATGTTCTCGGGGTAGACCACCAGGCGCTCGATGACATTGGCCAGGCGACGCAGGGCGAAGTCGAGGTGGACGGTGGCGTCCGGGCAGATGCCGCGCTCCACCGAGGAGTGGCTGATGTCCCGCTCGTGCCAGAGGGCGACGTTTTCCATGGCCGGAACGACGGCCGAGCGGACGAGGCGGGCGAGGCCGGTCAGGTTCTCGGTGAGGATCGGGTTGCGCTTGTGCGGCATGGCCGACGAGCCCTTCTGGCCGACGTCGAAGAACTCCTCGGCCTCGAGCACCTCGGTGCGCTGGAGGTGGCGGATCTCGACGGCCAGCCGCTCGATGGACGAGGCGACGACCGCCAGGGCCGCGAAGTAGGCGGCGTGCCGGTCGCGGGGGATGACCTGCGTGGAGACGGGCTCCACGGCGAGGCCCATCTGCTCGGCCACGTGGGCCTCCACCTCGGGGGCGACGTTGGCGAAGGTGCCCACGGCGCCGGAGATGGCGCAGGTGGCGATCTCGAACTTCGCCATGGCCAGCCGCTCCTTGGCGCGCTGGAACTCGGCGTAGTGGCCGGCGAGCTTCAGGCCGAAGGTGGTGGGCTCGGCGTGGATCCCGTGGCTGCGGCCGACGGTGGGGGTCATCCGGTGCTCGAGGGCCCGGCGCTTGAGGGCGGCCAGCACGAGGTCGACGTCCTCGATCAGCAGGTCGGTGGCGCGGCTGAGCTGGACGGCGAGGGTGGTGTCGTTGACGTCCGAGCTGGTCATCCCCTGATGCAGGAAGCGCGCGTCGGGGCCGACGATCTCTGTCACGTGGGTGAGGAAGGCGATGACGTCGTGCTTCACCTCGCGCTCGATCTCGTCGATGCGCTCGGCGTCCCAGACCGCGTCGCGGCCCTTCTCCCAGATCACCCGGGCGGCCTCGGCCGGGATCACCCCCAGCTCGGCCATCTTGTCGGCGGCGTGGGCCTCGATCTCGAACATGATCTTGAAGCGCGTCTGGGGGTCCCAGATGCGGGCGGCCTCGGGGCGAGCGTAGCGGGGGATCATGGGCGGGGTATCCGGGCGGCGCCCGCGAAAGTCAAATCCTGGGTGGGGGGAGGGGGGCGGAGGGAACCACGGAAGACACGGGCCACACGGAACGGCGCGGCGCTGGCGCTGGCGCATGGCGACCCATCGCCTCGCGGCTGTCATCCGGTTTCGGCGCAGCCGAAGACCGGGACCCCTGGACGCGGCGGGTTGAGCGTGGGGTGCGGCGGGGGCGGTGGGGTGAAGACGGCCGACGCGGAGCTGGAGGTCCCGGTCTTCGCTCCGCGAAACCGGGATGACAGGTGGGGGACAGCGCGGGTGCGGACTCGGCTTGGGTGACGGCTTTCGCCGGGATCAGCGGAAAGGGGGGTTAGCTGGAGTCCGTGGGCTCGGGTTCGGGCTCTGGGTCGGCGGCCTCTGAGCGGGTGCGGATTTCGTAGAGGAGGTTGGGGTCGAGGCCGATGGCTTCGCAGGCTTCGATGACCATGATGTCGAAGTCGCGGGTCAGGAAGTCGGGCTCGGCCTCGGCCGCGTCGATGAACTCCGTGAGCTTCGTCCAGAAGGGATCGCCGGGCCGCGGGCGCGGGGGCGGCTCCGGCGCGTTCTCGGGTCGCACGAACCAGTCGGGGCCCTCGTCCTCAGTCCAGAAGGCGTCGTCGATGCGGCTGCGGAGCGCCCGGCGGCGTGCGACGCGCTCGGCCTCGCGCTTGCGGACCGCCTCCTGGGCTTCCTTGAGCAGCGCGTAGTCGGCGCTGGCGGCTTCCTTGGCGAGCTCGGCCTTGAAGCGGATGACCTTCATCTCGAGCGCCAGCGTCTGGCGCAGCCCGCGGGAGACCTGGTGGAAGGCGGCGGCGAGCTTCACCGCCTCGTCGTTGCTCTCCGCCTCCAGGGCGCGGTTCGACAGGTCCCGCGCCAGGGTGAACGTCATGGCGGCCAGCTGCGCGAGCATCTGGCTGTGACGGTCCTCGGCGGCGGTAGGGTCGAGCGCCATGAACAAAACGAGAACATACCTGGGACGTCGCGTCAAGGTTTTTCAGCCTTGCGAAGGCTGAAGGATCGTTCTCCCCGGGCCTGCGCCATGAACGCGCTGTCGAGGGGCAGGGTGTCTTGGGCGGCCTCGCTGACTTCCGAAGGTCCGCTATCGGGCGAGCTCCGAACGTCCGCTCCTCGGAGGAAGGCTAACGTCCGCTTTCGACCCTTAGCTGACGTTCGGACGGTCCGCTTACGGATTGGGCGCCGTGCGCATTCTTGCGAGGAGTCCCTGGGGCTGTCGCGCAGCTAGAGAGCGCCGCCTGGTTGCGCTGCATCCAACGGAGCGCTGATCCGGCAGCGCACTCCATCAGACGGGAACGTCATTTCAACGCTGCCATTGAGCTCGCTCGCGAGCCCCCGCTCAAGTAGCCGGGAGCCGAATCCCCGTCGGCTGGGGGCCTGCACG
>NZ_DATCML010000003.1:0-3314 GCF_036563385.1 Phenylobacterium sp. | reverse complement strand
GGCGACGGCCATCGGCGCGATCAGCAACGACGACTCCTTCACCCTGCGCGGCACGAGCGGCGACGACCTGCTGAACGGCGGCGCCGCGGGCGATACGGTCCAGGGCCTCTCCGGAAACGACAAGATCTTCGGCAACGCCGGCGCCGACGTGCTGGAGGGCGACGAGGGGGCCGACACCGTGTCCGGCGGCGATCAGGACGACCTCGTTCGCGGCGGCGCCGGTGACGACATCCTCAAGGGCAACAACCACAACGACACCCTGGTGGGCGGCGCGGGCGCAGATAACCTGACCGGCAGCTCGGGCCTGGACGTGTTCCGGTTCGAAAGCCTCGACGGAAGCATAGACGTCGTCACCGACTTCAGCGGGAACGACAGGTTCGGTCTGGATCTGCTCGGGCTCGGCGTCACCGACGGACAGGTGCTGTTCGTCAACGGCCTCGGGGCCAGCACCGAGGGCGTGGCGGCGTTGCACTACGTCACAACCACGGGGGCCCTCTACCTGGACCGCAACGGAGGCGACGCCGCCGACGCCGTGCAGTTCGCCACCCTCTCCAACAAGTACCCCCTCAGCCTGGATCTGTTCTGGCTGACCTAGCGAGCCAAGCTCCGAACCGCACTGAACTGCGAACCGCCCCGTTGCCAACGGCGGCTTTTCCCGTTCATGTCAGCTTCAGGGGCTCCGAGACAAAAAAGATGCTGCGGCGCGGAGCAAGCACAAGTGTCAGCACAACGGTCCCAGTTGAAGTCGGCGATACCTGCGGTGGCGGCGCCCCTGGCGCACCATCCGACATCAGAGAGGCTCGCCGGCTACGCGCTGGGCGATTGCTCCCCCGGCACGGCTCTGCTCGTCGCCAGACACGTGGCGCAGTGCGCCAAGTGCGCAGAAACGATTCTCCGATGGGGGAGCTCTCCGCCCTCCGCCTGGGTCCCGCCGGCCGCCAAAGCCTGGCGCACCGTCTCGCCCGGGTTCGAAATGTCGCCGGTCAGGGAGGTTAGCGGCCTCGGCGAACTCGTGTTCATGGTCCGGGCGGCAGCCGGCGCGCGGATGCCAGGGGCCGTTGCGGGTCGTATCGACGAGTTTGTGGTCTTGTCCGGCGGGATCCTGCAGGGAGGCCAAGTCGCTGGAGCCGGCGATTTCTGGCTCCCCGCCTCACACCCGCAAGGCGAGCTCGTGGCGTGTAAGAAGGCAGGCCTCGAAGGCCTCTTCACGACTTCAGATGAAGCCTGGGAACACGAGGGCTGAGCGCGCCAGCGACAAGGCGGAATGGAGGCTCAGCGCCGTATTTGAGCCCAGGCGGCGCCGTTCAGCTGGCGCGATCGAGCCCAATCAATTCGCCGCGAGGGGCTGGGTCGGAGCAATGAACTCCGTCACCATCCGCAAGCGCCACCGGACCTCGTTCAAGTGACGATTGGCTGAAGGCGATTAGCCCGGCCCGGTCAAAGCCGCTTGCGCGTCCGAAACGGAAGTTCACGAGCTTGTTTCGCCGCAAGGTTCTGAGGCTGCGATTGACATGGACGACGCTCAAGCCAAGCGCGTCCGCGAAATGCTCCTGGGTGAGCGGCAGGCGGAATCCGTCGGACCCCACCAGGCCAAGCTCGTGCACCCTGTCGTGAAGTTCAAGCAGCAGGTCGGCCACGCGCTGCATCGCCGTGCGCCGCCCGAGCCTGACGACCGCGTCGTAGCGGCGCTCCTGCATCTGGTGCAGCGCTTGGTTCATGGCCTGGGCGACGTCTTCGCGATCCGCCTGCCGGACGCGATTCAGCAGTTGCGCGACATCGACGCATTCAAGGGCGGAGAGCGCCACCAGCGAGCAATGAGCGCCAACATCCTGTGGACGGGCTAGGACCACGTCTCCGGGCAGGGCGAGCAAGTAGATCTGTCGCCGGCCATCCGGCAGCACACGCATCTCGCAGGCCCAGCCGCTGAGCACCCATTTTGCACGGGGCTCCGTCGCGGCCGGACTCAGGGCCCTGCCCGCAGGACAGTGCTCGATCGGGCCGACAATCCCGCGTAGCGCCTCCGCCGTGGCTCCGTCGAGGCCAGCGGATCGCCGAAGCTTGCCGAGTGCTCTCTCCAAGGCGCCAGCCCGCTCATCCGCCCCGTGCGTCATCTACCCCAGACCTACCGATCGGGCGCTCATCCGCCCCGCAACCGTCATCCGGACCGTAGGCGCCTGGAGCAACTCCGCACTAACATCCGCGCAACGAGCGGGCGATTTCGGGTAACTTCATTCGGTAAAGTGCTGAACGACCAGCGAAAGAGTGGCATTTGGCACTTCATGATCCACTTACCGCCCGGATCAGCCCGCGGTCGTCAATCTCGTGGTGGTGCGCTCTAGCGACGCCCTTGCAGTCGGCGCAGAGTGTGGGTGGACGGAGACCATTGGCCAGCACGCCGGGCCGGCATGACGCCGCTGCCGACACACTGCGCGGAACTCCGGAGCGGTGGAGCATGGTTAGGCCTGCACCCACGCCTGAACTTCCCGACGCCCCGTCCAGACATGGCAGGCGCAGCGGCTTGGTTATTGTGCTCGTAGCCTGTGCAATCTTCTGGGCCGCTGCGGCCGCCGGAGTGGCGCTCCTGCTCTAGGACCCGCACGCAGTCAGCCCGCAGCCTCGTGGGCCACGGGAGTCACCTATCGCGTGCGACCCCGCCCAGCGGAGATGTCAGTTGTCCTTGGCCGCCGCCGTGAGGCGGGCGCAGATCCGTTCAGCCGCCTCCTCCGGGGTCAGCGCCGTGGTGTCGATGCGGATCTCGGGGGTCTCTGGCGGTTCGTACGGGCTGTCGATGCCGGTGAAGTTCTTGAGCTCGCCGGCGCGGGCCTTCTTGTAGAGGCCTTTCACGTCGCGCTTCTCGGCCTCGGCCAGCGGGGTGTCGACGAACACCTCGACGAACTCGCGGTCCTCCAGCAGTTCGCGGGCCATGCGCCGCTCCGCCCGGAACGGCGAGATGAAGCTCACCAGCACGATCAGGCCGGCGTCGACCATCAGCTTGGCCACCTCGGCGACGCGGCGGATGTTCTCGACCCGGTCCTCCTCGGTGAAGCCGAGGTCCTTGTTGAGGCCGTGGCGGACGTTGTCGCCGTCCAGCAGGTAGGTGTGGCGGCCCTCGGCGTGCAGGCGCTTTTCCACCAGGTTGGCGATGGTCGACTTGCCCGCGCCCGAGAGGCCGGTGAACCAGACCACGCGCGCCTTCTGGCCCTTGGCCGCCGAGCGGGCGGCCTTGTGCACGTCCAGCGCCTGCCAGTGGATGTTCTGGCTGCGGCGGAGCGCGAAGTGCAGCATGCCTGCGCCGACCGTGCGGTTGGAGATCC